>CAWDCP010000026.1:0-98632 GCA_963800815.1 uncultured Solirubrobacteraceae bacterium | reverse complement strand
GGGGGCGCCGATCGCCGTGCTCGGCGTCAGCGCCCGGCGGTAGCGAGTTGGTGGCGATGCAGCTTGGTCAGCTTGTGGCTCATCAGCACTAACCGCCTCGGTTCTGACTGCCTGTCTGCCGCGGTAGTTGAACGGGTAGATCTGCCGGTTGTGTTTTGTGTGCCCGAACACCGGCTCGATCGCTGTTTGTCGCTTGCGGGAGAGTTCTTTGCCGAGTTCGGTGGTTGCCGACGCCCGGCATCTGCGCGAGCTGTTGTTGATCGGCCGGCTGCCGGAGTGCTGGATCCCGCCGGAGCACATCCTTGACCTTCGTGCCCGGGTCCGGTTGCGGCACACGCTTCACGATCAGCGGCGAGTGGCAGCAGCGGATCCAGGCGGTGCTCTACCACCACGGGTATCCGCAACCGCGCAAGCTGTGGTACTGACCGCGAGAGGCGCGCATGGCTTGCGCGGCGCCGTTCCCGACCGCGCCGCGCGAGCAGGTCACGATCGCGCCTGCAGATGATCGACGCGCTCGACCTGCAGCTCGCCCCGCTTGACCGCGAGCTGCGAGCGTACGCGCGCAGACAGCCAGGCTGCAAGGCGCTGATGGCGCACTACGGGATCGGAGAGCTGACCGCGGTCACGATCCTCGCCGAGCTCGGCGACTCCCGCCGGTTCTCCTCCTCCCGCCACGCGGTCCGCTACGCCGGCCTGGACATCACCGTCTACCAGTCCGATCAGCGCCGCTCGCCTGGGCACCTCAGCCGCCAAGGGCCGCCGGCGCTGCGCTGGGCGCTGTATGAGGCCGCGCAGGTCGCCGCCGCACCGGCGCAGCCCCGACCGCGAGTACTACCTGCAGGCGGCCGAGCGGATCGGCGGCAACCGCGCGTGCCTATCGATCGCGCGCAAGCTGCTCAAGCGCAGCTACCACACGCTACGCGAACTCGGCGAGGAGGCGCTCCAGCCCGCATGAACATCACCGTGCGCGCCACGCTCCTCACTCAACAGATGCACTGCGGCCAGCTCCCGACAGCCTGCTGCCGCCACGCTCGCGTGGACGGCCCGGAAAGACCGAGCGGCCGCACCGCACTCCCCCAGCGGGACCATCAATCGCGGTAGGGACCGCCGCTGCCGACGGCCCCCCGCACAGATCCCAGCGTGCGCGTCTAGCGCACTGGGCTCTTCCCTTGGGTTCTGGCGTCGAAGCGCACGCTCGGCCAGGGATGGAGAACGCGGGGTTGGGGTAGCCATCGATCGGCGAGGCGTCGTACGCGTTCCCAGGTGATCTGGCTTTTCTGGCTGCGGAGCCGGAGCGCCTGCCGCCAGTGCCAGATGACCCGGAAGCGGAACGCGCGGAGCGCCTTGCTGTTATCGGGCACTGCGTAGTAGTTGTAGTGCCCGGCCAGGACGCGGGCGAGCCAGCGTCCTTGTTCGGGGATCGGGTGATGCATCCGCCTACGCATCTCGGTGTTGACCGCGTGCAGTTTGGCGCGCATCTTCTTCTTGCTCGTGACCCGCTTGAGCTTGAACCGCCCGCGCCTGTCCTTCCCGCAGATGTGCGTGAAGCCTAGGAACTCGAACGTCTCAGGCTTGGAGTCGCCGCGGCGCGATCGGTCTCGGGCGGCGAACCGTCCGAACTCGATCAGCCGCGTCTTCCCCAGATGCAGCTCCAGGCCAAACTCCGCGAACCGCTCGCGGAGGTCGGCGAGGAACCGCTCAGCGTCGTCACGATGCTCAAAGCCCGCCACATAGTCGTCGGCGAACCGCGAGACGATCACGTCCCCTCGCGCGTTGCGCCGGCGCCGCTGGTCGGCCCACAGGTCAAAGACGTAATGCAGGTAGACGTTTGAGAGCAACGGCGATACCGAAGCCCCTTGCGCCGTTCCCGCCTCCGTGCTTGACCATTCCCCGTCCTCGATGACTCCTGCCCTGAGCCATTTCTGGATCAGCCGCAGGACCCTCCTGTCCGCGATCCTGTGCTCGAGGAACTTCACCAGCCACGACTGGTCAAGGCCGGTGAAGAAGTCGCTGATGTCAGCGTCGAGCACCCAGTTCACCTTCCTCCGCTCGATCGCGACCGCAAGCGCGTCCAACGCATCATGCTGACGACGCCCGGGCCGAAACCCGTAGGAGAAACCGAGGAAGTCCTGCTCGTAGACCGCGTTCAGCACCTCGACCACCGCCCGCTGAAGGATCTTGTCCTCCACCGCGGCGACACCGAGCGGCCGCAACCGCCCGTCCGGCTTCGGTATGAACACCCTGCGAGACGGCATCGCTCGATACGCACCCCGATGAACCCGGGCGTGCAGATCCTGAAGGTTGGCCTCCAAGTCCAGCCCGTAGTCCCGCCACGTCACGCCATCCGCTCCCGGGGCAGCGGTCGGGCTAATCGCCCGATACGCCTCCCGCAAACGATCGACATCGACGTGATGAAGGAGCGCAGTGAACCGCACATCCCTGTCCTTCCGCGCCACCTGGCGCACACGATCCAGCTCACTGGACACGCCCAACCCGGCACTGAGTCCGGGGCGTGTTTCACCGGCCGTGTTCCCCTCGGGCAGGCCCCTTCCCTCCACCACCTCCGCTCCCGCCTGCGCGGGATTGTTCGGCAGCTTCGCCGGTACTACGGGCCTGTCTGACTTCCCGCGATCGTGCATCAAGGGATTACCGCCTCAGCGTTCCCCTCACGGCCCGCCAAGCACCGCACCACCACCCCGCGAACCCGAAGGACGAGGCACCTGTCGGCACCGCGGGCGACCGCGGGATCTCCCGGTTCTCGCGCATGGAGACTTGCGTGCGTGCCTGGGATCTCTGACCGCGCAGGGTCCACCAACGACTCGCGAAAACGCCGCTGGCGGTGTTGCCTTCCGCCGATGAGGAGGACGTCAGCACCCCGAACTTCTATGAGATTTCGCGGCTCAATAGCCCCGCCCACACGCCCCCTGTCAACGCTTCGCCGCCGCCCTCGCAGACGGCCGACGCATGACTCGGGGCCACCGTGGATCGCTACCCCTTCGATGTAGAGAACTCTCATCTCCTTCTCCATGCCGGTTTAGCCCGGCGCTTTCCCCCATCACACATCACGTCGCCGTCCCGGGAGCCAACCCCGGGTCGCGGACCGAAGTAAGCCCGGGCGCCCGCGCGCACACCCAACACCCAAACCGGCCCCCCGAACGACGAACCTGAAGCGACCCCCACTCTTGACACCCAACGGCTGGACAAGTAAGCGGGTCCCGGCCCGTGCGTGCCGAGGCACCCGCTCGTCGTCAAACTCGAGATTCGCGGAGCCGATCCGAAGCTGCAGGCGAGCCGGCCGATCCGGTCATCCGATCGTCGACGATGCGCTCGCCGGCGCGCCGCCCCTGAGAACACGACGGTTGTGCGAGGGGTGCGTTCTGGGCGCTCCCCCCAGAGGTTGCACAAGCTCCGCCGTCGGCGCGCCCGAGAGCTGCTCCTTCTCGCGGTAGAGGTCGCGCGACGTCGACCTAGGCGCGTCGCTCCTCCACGCCTCAAGCCGCCACGGCGAAGTCGTTACCGCTCCGCACAAGAAGCGGGCGTCTCCCGAGACAACTGGGTGGCCGCTATACGGGCATTGCAGAAGTGGGCGGCCGTCCAGATCGGGCGTCTCCTGGCGTCCGAACTGGGAGGTGTTTGTGAGTCCTCGATTGACCTTTCCACTTGCCGGGATTCTTGCGGGGCGTCGATGGTCCTCGGTCGGCGTGGGTGTGACTCAGCGGATCCCCTCGGGTGGGGTCAGCGGGTCGTAGCGGGCGAACGCTCCGTTCGCGGCGGGCGACGCCGCTGGTGACGGCGGCGTCGGCGACCGCTTGGGCGACCGCTTGGGCGACGTGGCGGTTGAAGACGCTGGGGATGATGTAGTCGGTGTCGAGCTCATCCTCGGGGATCACGCGCGCGATCGCGTTGGCGGCGGCGAGCTTCATTTCCTCGTTGATCGTGCGGGCGCGCACCTCGAGCGCGCCTTTGAAGACGCCAGGGAATGCGAGCACGTTGTTGATCTGGTTTGGATAGTCAGAGCGCCCGGTGGCGATGATCGCGACGTCGTCGCGGACCTCTTCGGGCGGTACCTCGGGCACCGGGTTGGCCATCGCGAACACGATCGCGCCAGGAGCCATCCGGCGCACCGCGGCGGCTGACACCGCGCGCGGCCCGGAAACGCCGACCAGCACATCGGCGCCCCGGAGCGCGTCGTCGGCCATGCCCCGGAGCCCGCGCTTGTTCGTGCGCACTGCCAAGGCCGCCCGGTCGGGGTCGAGCTGCTCAGCGCCGGCGTACAGCGTGCCGGCGCGGTTGCATACGATCACCTCGCGGACGCCGTGGGCGAGCATCATGTCGGCACATGCAAGGCCGGCTGCGCCCGCCCCGACAACCACCACGGTGATGTCTTGCGGCGCGCTTGTCGACGACTTTCAGCGCGTTCAGCAGCGCCGCGAGCACCACGATGGCCGTGCCGTGCTGGTCGTCGTGGAAGACCGGAATGTCGAGCTCGGAGCGTAGGCGCCGCTCGATCTCAAAACAGCGCGGCGCGGAGATGTCCTCAAGGTTGACCCCGCCGAACGTGGGTGCTGCCGCCTTCACGAACGCCACGATCTCCTCAACGTCCTTGGTGTCAATGCACAGCGGGAAAGCGTCGACGCCGGCGAACTCCTTAAACAGCATCGCCTTGCCCTCCATCACCGGCATCGCCGCCTCGGGGCCGATGTCCCCGAGCCCGAGGACCGCGGTGCCGTCGGAGACGATCGCGACCGTGTTGCTCTTGATCGTCAGTGCCCAAGCCTTGGCAGGATCCTCATGAATCGCCATCGAGACGCGCGCAACCCCGGGCGTGTAGGCCATCGAGAGATCGTCGCGGGTCTTGATCGACACCTTTGGGTTGACTTCGATCTTGCCCCCCTTGTGCATCAGAAACGTGCGGTCAGAGACACTGTCGACACGGACACCCTCCACGTCACGCACCGCCCGCACGACCGCCTCCGCGTGAGCGGAGTCAACGCACGCGACCGTGACATCGCGAACAACCTCCTGGGATTCCACCCGCACGAGATCGATCGCTCCGAGCATCGCTTCCGCATCGGCGATCGCGCGAGCGATCCGGGCAAAGGCGCCGCCAGGCTGTGGCATATGCAAACGCATCGTGAAGCTGTAGGAGGCTGAGGGCAGCCGCGGGACAGGTACGTTCGACAATTCCTCAGACATCGCAGCTCCTTCGCTCGTCGTGCCGTCCGCCGCCCGCCGAGCCGGGAGGGAAGCGATCGAAGCGCGCTCTCGTCAGGTCGATCCGGAGTTCCACCACCCCGGCGTCTGACGGCCCGATCGTCGTCGGTCCCAGCCGGCACAGCAGCCGGATCACCGTGTGGTTGCTAGCAAGACAGATCGCGGTGAACTGCTCGATCCCCGCGGACCGCGCCCTGGCAGTGACCCGTTCGAGCAGCATGCTCGCGATGCCCCTCCCCCGCCACTCATCGCCCACCGCAACCGCGACCTCGGCCCTCCTCGGCTTGATCCGGATGTAGCGAGCGATTCCGACCGTCGTTCCGTCACTGGCGATCGCCGCGATCGCCTCGCGGTCGAGATGGTCCACACCCGCCAGCTCGGACAGCATCCGGCGATCGAGCCGGTCAAGCGACCCGAGGAAGCGCGCGTGACGGGTCTCGACGCCCAGCCCCGAGAACCAGCTCGCGATCGCAGCTTCATCACCCGAGGCCAGCGGCCGGATCACCACGCTCGAACCGTCTCGCAAAAGCACCGGCTCGATGTCCGTGGGCGAGCCGGGACCGCCGACACCATCAGAGATCGACGCGAACTCAATCTCAAAACGCGTCAACATCAACTCGCCCTTATCACAGCAACGCAAAACGTACGCCCCACCGCACCGACAAGCATCCGTACACACCCGCATGTCAGCCCGGGGTTCCTCGATCGACGCAGCGAGGCGCGCGCCAGCCGCCCACGTGCTCAAGTCACTCTCCGTCAGCCGATCCCGCGGGAGCCGAGCCTGCCGTTATGATCGCTGAGCCGATCCGGGATCGCGGCGGACTCGACGCCGTACTCGTCGCCGGCGAGCGTCCAAGACGGTCGGCGATCTGCCGGATCGAGAGGCCCTCGAACTCGCGATAATGGTGTGCTAGAGCGGCCGCCCGCCGCCGCTCGGGAACCGGTCCGTTCCCGCGGTTGACGCCTTGCACGTCACACCGGATCAACGCTACCTCGCCCAATTGGCGTTTCCGACGAGGTCAGCACGCACGTGCGGACGCACCGGCTGGACCTCCTGTCCGCGCGTTGCAGGCCGGTTCGCCGACACGCACATCAGACGAGCGCCGCACCCAACGATGCGAGCGGCGATCACGTGGTCGGGCGCGCCCGCGTGGTAGAGCAGGTGGGCGACCTCGAGTGGGTGAACGATGAAGGGGGCGCCGTCCGCTGCGCGCCGCTGGCCTGCATGCTGCCGCTCCGCGTAGGCGAGCGCCGCCCGCGTGTTCGGCAGGCTCTGTGACCAATCCGAACTCCGGCGTCCACGAGCCATCACGGCGGAGCCGTTCGGCCGGGGTCATCGACGTCGGCGCGACTGCCGGACCCGCAGGTGTGGGAGCGGATGTCGGATTTCCGCGGATGCTGCGATTCATTGACCGAGGTATGGTCGCTCTGGCTGTCGGGTGTGTGATCGGCTTCGTCTGATGTTCACCCGGGTGATTGAATCGCCCACTACAGCTACTGTTATGAGCCCACAGCCGACGCAGCCGGGTCGTTTGGTCGGGGTGATCGAGTCGAAGGTTGCGCTGCCCCGGGTTCAGCCGGGGATGTTGCGACGCTCACGCCTGCTTGAGATCGTCGATGGCGGGCGGTGGGGCCGCGTGCACGGTGGTCAACGCGCCGGTCGGGTTCCTGATCGGCGCCGTGATCCGGGTGACCACGTGGGTGCTGCCCGCCACTTTCATGGTCGCCATGGCCTGGGGCTGCGAAACCCACGCCCGGCGGCTCGGGCAACGCGCACTGCTGTTCTACGACGGCGACGCCGACAGCGCACGGGCCGCGATCGCCGCCGCCAAGCAGCGGGAGGACCGCGGGCACGGCAAGCGCGAGATCCTCCGCGCCACCCTCCTCGCCCTCTCCATCGCGATCCCATCGGGTTCGTCGCCTACGCCGACCTCGTCCGCCAGAGCACCGGCATCAACTGGGTCGGCGCACTCGGCGCACTCGGCGCACTCGCCGCGGTCTCCCTCGTCATCGCCGCATCCGCCCTCGCCAACCGGCGATAGACCAAGGCACACGCCAACGCCGAAGACTGCGACCCGCCCTCACGACGACCTCGCACAAGTGCCAAGAAATGACTCACGGCTCGCGTTGAACGACAAGAGCGCGCCACGGCTTCGTGGCCGCACAAGCGCGGCGCGAGCCTCCTTCGCCCGGACGGCCGTCACGGGTCTTCTCCCGAATGGTCGTCAGCTCACTCCGCAGGGTGCCCACGTGGCGCTCGGCTCGGGAACTTCCCGACCGGTGGGGCGGTCAGGCTCATGGGCATGTCCCGGCTGATGGTGCCAGCGGGACCAGCATCGTCGTTGGGCGGCGTGCAGCACCCGTGCCGAGGCGAGAGCAGGACGCACGCCGCACCGGTCGCGGAGTCCCTCCTGTTCGCCAGGACCAGGAGGGTGGCGAGCGGTTTGGCCGCCGCGTTTTCTGCGCTGAACCCGGCCGGCCACCCCAGCAATCCGTACCCGCCCCCGATGACGCGGCATCGGGAAACAGTGAGGATGCCTTGCCTGGCCGTTCACAAACGCAGCCGTTCACACCGGGGCGCGAGCCGAGGGAGACGAGTGATGTCGGACCTGATAAACGCTGAGCGCGAAGTCTCGCGCAGGAAGTTCCTTGCCATGGGCGGCACGATCGCCGCTGCCGGGACGGTCGGCCGTTGGATCGATCCGCTCTCGGCGCTGGCTGGCACCCGCTGGCCGAACGGTCATCTCACCGCGCCGGATGCGATCCAGGTGAAGCGCAGCCAGTTCATGCCGGTGGAACAGTTCCGGGCGTGGAACGACGAGCTCGACCGGCTGGGTCCCTCCAATCAGAAGGGGCTTCGCGCCACCGGTAGCCCGGCGCACGAGGGATATATCGACGAGTTGCATCATCTTCTGCAGCGGGCGGGGGTCAAGCACGTGCATTTCGACCCGGTCCCGATGACGCGCTGGACGACCGCGCATTGGTCGCTGGATCTGCTCGGAGGCCCAAGCGCCGGTCCGGTCAGGACAGCCTCCTACATCCCGTACTCCGGCCAGACGCCGGCGCACGGCGTGAGCGCCCCTCTTGTGTTCCTCGATGTCGCCAACCCGCCCGCTCCGGGGTCGCTGGTGGGCAAGATCGCCGTGTTCGACGTCACGCCGCAGGTTGTACCGCTGAGCTTCTTCACCGGCCTGGCGTACCCGGGCGCGACGTATGACCCGCACCACGAGTTCTCCCCGACCGAGCTGTACAAGCGGCCGTACCTCAGCAATGCCACCGAGGGGATCCAGGCGGCCAAGACTGCTGGCGCGGCCGCGATGGTGGGCGTGATCGACTACCCGTTTGCGGCCGCTCGAGGCACCTACCTGCCCTACGACGGGATCATCTTCGGCGTGCCCGGCGTGTACGTCGACCGCGACACGGGCGCCAGCCTCAAGCAGCAGGCGAAGGCGGGCGTCCGCGCGCGTCTGACCGTTCCCGCCACCGTCAAGAAGATGAGCAGCCGCAACTTGATCGGCTTCATTCCGGGCCGCTCGAGCGAGCTGGTGGCGCTGCACTGCCACACCGATGGCAGCAATGCGATCGAGGACAACGGTCCTGCGGCGATCGTCGCGATCAGCCAGTACCTCGCCCGCCTGCCGACCCATGCGCTGCCCCGCACGATCATGGTCCTGCTCACCACCGGTCACTTCCACGGCGGCAACGGCTCGCGCGCATTCCGCCGTCAGCACGCTGACGACCTCGTCAAGCGCACCAACGCGGTGATCACGATCGAGCACCTCGGCACCCGCGAATGGAACGAGATCGCGCCCGGCCGCATGGGCCTCACCGGCGGCTACGAAGCCGCCGGCATCTTTGCCCCCGGCTCCACAGCGCTCGTCGATGCTGCCGACACGATGCTCAAGGCCGCCAACAACCATCCCGGCGCCGTGCTCAAACCTCTCGACCCGACGGCCAACGGCACCACCACGCCGACCTGGCCTGGCGAGGGGGAGTACCTCTTCGCCCGAGACGGGCTCGCTGACGCCAACTACATAACCGGCCCGACCTACCTCCTCAACTGGGGCATCAAGACCACCGACAAGCTCGACTTCCAGCGCATCCGCACGCAAGCCGTCGGCTTCACCGAAATGATCCTCCGGCTCGGGCGCACCCCACGCCAGAAGCTGATCGACTACACGCTCTGATCGCACTCATCCAGGCAGCCGCGCCAGCCGAAAGCCGGACCCGGCGGCAGCGCCACCCCGTTCAAAGGCCTTCGGTCGCGACCGCTTGTGCGGTGTAGCCCTGTATGAACCCTCGGCGGCTCCACCCTAGACCTGTCGACCATGTGCGTCCGCCGCTACCGCGCGACACCGACGCCGCGAATGTCGCGCTTGCGGCGCTGGCGGGTCTCCGCCTCCACGCGGTGCTTCCAACCCTTGTGTGTAGACCCGAGCAAGACCGCTCCCTCCACTCACCCGCGGTATCAGCTTGGGTCCGCCGCGCGCACATCGGTGCGGACCGCGCGCAGGGCCACCGTTGTCTCCACGGATGCTGGGCCGTGGAGCGGCGGGCGAGCGGACGTGGCCGGTGAAGGCGACATCGTCGTCGATGTCGCTGAGCCCGCCCTCTACGTCGGGGGCCAACGAGACGTGAAGTCGGTGGCGTCGAACAGGCCGCGCTCCAACGTGGCGATCGACGAATCGAGTCCGAGCATCGACTCGCCGCCATCGGGGCCTGACATGGCGCCACGGACGGCTCCACCCCCGCACGTCGCCGCTTTCCCTGATCAGTGACCGGTCTCGGTCGTTCGGTCGTCACGGCTTTGTTCGGCAGCCATCGAGCGAAGGAGTGGTCCCGTGAGCGCGAGGCGCAGAGGCTCCTCCTCGTCGAACTCGGCGACCGGTCGAGCCGCCGGCGCCTAGCCGTGGCGAGTGTTTCGCCGCCCGAGCTGAGGCCAC
The DNA here is from genome assembly GCA_963800815.1 of uncultured Solirubrobacteraceae bacterium. GTDB lineage: Bacteria > Actinomycetota > Thermoleophilia > Solirubrobacterales > Solirubrobacteraceae > Palsa-465. The sequence continues at coordinate 88,475 of CAWDCP010000026.1, read as the reverse complement.
CATTCAGCGAGCCGATCGCGCGCCTCGCGCGCGATCGGCGCTACGCCGACCTCCGGAGCTCGTGCGGAACCGGCGACTCCAACCGGCGCCGAAAACGCCTGAAGCGTTGCCGCCACCGAACGTCCCAGCGCCTCGAGTGCATATCCGCCCTCCAACACGCCGCCGACTGGCGCCGCCAACGAGTTGCACGCTCCAGACACAGCATGCGCCATCGCCGCGAAACCCTCTTCGGTTACGGTGCAATCCGCGAGCAGATCGTCGCGATGCGCGTCGTATCCCGCGGAGACCAGCACGAGTTGTGGCTCGAACGCGCGGGCGAGCGGTACGACGACGTGCTCGACGAGCGACACCCAGACCTCGTCCCCGGATCCCGGAGGCACCGGCAGGTTGACCGTGAAGCCTTTGCCCTCGCCCTCCCCGACGTCGTGGGCCGGCCCGGTCCCGGGGAACAGCGGCGATTGATGGATCGAGACGAACAGCACCTGGTTGCTTGCGTGGAAGACCTGATTCGTGCTGTTGCCGTGGTGCACGTCCCAGTCGAGGATCATCACCCGCTCGAGGTGGCGCGTGTCGAGCGCGTACCGCGCGGCGACGGCGATGTTGTTGAACACGCAGAACCCCATCGCCTGGACCGGCAGGGCATGGTGACCGGGGGGCCGGTGCGAGCTGAACGCCGCCGATGCATCCCCGTCCATCAGCAGGTCGACCATCCGCACCGCCCCGCCGGCCGCATGCAGTGCCGCCTCGAACGAACGCTCGCTGACCACTGTGTCCGCGTCGAGCTGCGCCCCTCCGAACGCGCACACTCGCTCGATTGATGTCACATAGCGCTCGGGATGAACGGCGCTCAGCACAGACCGATCGACCGCGGGAGCCCGCACCCGCTCAAACCCCAGCCAGCCGCGCGCCGAGAGTTCCCGCTGGATCGCGACGATCCGGCTGGGCTGCTCGGGATGCATCGTGATGGCCGCCTGCCCGGGATACGCCGCGGTGTCGTGCTCAAGCGACGTGGGGTGCTCGAGAAACACATAGGCCATCGTGAACACCGTACCGCTCCGTGGCGCCCTGGAGTCCCAGTAGCACGCGGCCTCTGCTGCTGCGCATCGAAACCGACACTTGCTGGGCCCCAATCGAGTCTCTGATGGGACGCCGGACTGCGGGGAAGCAGCCTTCGCGAGCCTCTGGCACGCGTCGCGCACGGCGAGCTGAGGCGCCACGCGCGTCGTCCGTATCGCCAGTCGGTGGTGCCCTTGGGCTCGTAGCTCGATCACGCGCTCGCGTAGCCTCGCGTGGTGCCTTTTCCCCCAGCCGGCGGCTTCAGGGCCGCCGCTCCGGTGTGAGGAGCTTGACGAGCGGCGAAATCGACGGCGGGGCGATGAATCGACCTCCGGGACGCCAGCCGTGGCTCGGTCAGGTCGGCGCGCCTGTCCGCGTGCTGATCGCGCGTGACGCCGACGACGCCGACGACACGGACGGCTTCGATCGGCCGTGGCTCAACCCGGCCGTGCTGGGTCAGGACGTCCCGCACCAGAGACGAGGCGCCCTTGGAGAAGCGGACCTCGGTCGACATCGTCCAGCGTCGTGACGACGAGGTCGGCGCCGGCGTCGGTCAGGAGCTGCTCGTCGCCGGCTCGGGCGACGCCCAGAGCGGCCATCCCAGCCGCCCTGGCGGCCATGACCCCAGAGGGGGCGTCCTCGATGACGAAGCACGCCGGCGGAGGGACGCGTAGCTCGCGGGCTGCGGTGAGGAAGATCTCCGGGTGGGGCTTGCCCTGCTTGAATGTCCGACCGGAGATGTCGGCGTCGAGGACGTCCAGCAGCGTCTGGCCTGGTCGGACGACATCGGAGTCGAGGTCGTACTCCTGGGCGCACGTGTCGAGGCGGACTCTGCTCAGCAGCAGCCCGGCGTTCTTCGACGACGACGCCGCAGCCACGAGGATCCCAGCACCCCGCACGGCGAGCAGGAATCGCAGCGCGTCCGGGAATGCGGTGAACTGGTCGGCCTCGATCAGCGCGATGACCATGCGCTGCTTGCGCTCGGCGTACTCCTCGACGAGGTTCTCGGCATTAGTCAGCCCGAAGTATTCAAGCGCTGCGCGGGCGCCACTCGAGCGCGGTTTGCCCGCCACGATCTGCTGGTAGACCTGAGGCGTGAACCGCTCGGGAGCCCAGGTCGTGTTGGCACGGATGCCGCTCCAGGATGTCTCCATCAGTTCGCGCAGCGTTTCGCGCCAGGCGATCTCGTGTGGCGAGTCGACGAGCAAGCCGTCGACATCGAAGATCGCGCCCCCGAACGTCGTGCGCGCTGTCCGCGCTGTGGACCTGCGGCCTGCGTCGCGCGACGCTGTCTGGCGGGTGACCGCGAACGTGGCCTGCTGACCGCCGTGAATCTCGCGGACGACGTCGCCGACGCCGACCTTGATCGGCCCGCTGTAGCCGTCGGCGTGGGCGGCAACGGTGAGCTCGGCGCCGTTGAGTGAGACGGTGATAGACGTGTGGCGCACCTGCATCGGCAGCGACAGCCCATCCAGCCGATCGGTGGGCATGGGATTGAAATAGAGCACGCCGTCGCGAATGTCGGTCCCTAGGTAGGCGCGCTGGACGAGGTCCAGGGTGCCCCCCATCACGCCCAAGTGGATGCCCTCGCGGGTCGTCCCGCCCTGGATGTCGCCGATGTCGCTCTCCAGCGCGACGAGGAATCGCTGCCACGAGCTCTCCGGGTCGATCGCCGCCAGAACGCCGGCATGCGTGATGAAGCTGAGCGTCGATCCGTGCGATGTCCGCTGGTCGTAATAGGCGATCGTCCGGCGGGCGGTGTCGTCGGCGTACTCGTAGCCGAGCCGCTCGAACAGCCGGCGCAGCTCATCCGCGGTGAACAGGAAGAACAGCATCACCGTGTCCGCCTGCTTGGTCAGCTTGTAGCGGTCAGGATCCTCCCCCTCTGCCCGCAGAATCCGGTCGAGGCGCTGGATGTTGCCGTACTTGGAGCGGTAGGCCTCCCAATCGAGCTCCTCCAGGTCCTCATAGCCCTCGAACTGGCTGATGATGCCCCCAGCGTGGAACGGGACGAACATCTTGTGGCTCATCTCCTGCCACCGCCATATCTCCTCGTCGCTCAGGCCCATCCGTGCCCGCAGCACACTGCGCCGGCTCGCAGGAAGGAGGTCGAGGACAGTTTTCGCGGTCTGGCAGATCCAGGCCACCATCACGTTGGTGTAGGCGTTGTTGCGCAGTCCGCCGTCGGTCGCGCCCGGGTACTTCTCGTGGAACTCGTCAGGGCCCATGACGCCGTGGATCTCCCACCGGTCGCGGTCCGGGTTGAACTGCGCGATCGAGGACCAGAAGCGGGCGATCTCGAGCATCATTTCGGCGCCGTGGTCGCGCAGGAAGGCGAGGTCGTGGGTGACCTGGTAGTAGTGCCAGACGTTGAAGAAGATCGCCGCGCCCACGTGGCGCTGGTTGTGGCTGAGGTCCGGCTCCCATCGTCCCGACAGCGGATTCAGGTGGGTGACCTGCGTCTCCTCCTCGCCATCGCTCCCGCTCTGCCACGGATACATCGCGCCCCGATAGCCGGCGGCCTCGGCGGCCGCGCGGGCCTCGCCGATGCGCCGATACCGATACATCAACAGCCCGCGCGTGATCTCAGGCAGCCGATAGTTCAGGTACGGGTACACGTAGAGCTCATCCCAGAACACGTGCCCGCGATACGCCTCGCCATTGAGGCCGCGGGCCGGCACGCCAGCGTCGTGATGCGGGGTGAGGCGCGAGCATGTCTGCAGCACGTGCGAGATGTGTAGGCGAAGCAGGAACTGCACCCGCCGTTCGCGCGGCAGTTGAACGTCGCAGACCTCCCACAGCTCGTCCCACGCCTGCGTGTGGCCCTCCAGCGCTTTGGCGAACGCCGGATAACGACCGGCGCTCTTGCCCGCATTGGCCAGTGGCTCGCTGACCGCCCGATCGCGCGATGTGTACAGCGCGACCATCTTCTCAACGCGGACCGGGGCGCCCTGCTGCAGCTCGAACGCCAGAACTTGGTGGACGTAGTCCTCCATCTGGTGAATAGCGCGAGCGACGGCGAGCTCCTCCTCCCCGTCATAGACGCGCGTTCGCGCAGCCTCCGCGACCTCGATCCTCGATTGTCGCGTGCGCGTCTTGAGCGCGATCACATCGCGGGCATAGATACGAGGGCCCTGCGGATCGTGGTGGCGACCCTCGAGCTCCCGGTAACGAGCCACGCCCTGGTTGACGACCCGCCCATCGAGCGCCGAAATCACCTCCACTCGCCCCGACCAGTTCTCGGCCACCAGCTCCCAGGCAACCGCCGAGAGGTGCATCCTGCCCATGCTGACAAACCGCCGGCTCCTCAGGCTCGTCTCGCGGCCGGCTCGATCCCGAAACCGCAACTCGCGGGTCAAAAGCGCATGACGGACATCGTAGGCGTGGCGGTATGACAACAGCTCGACGTTCGCCAGCCGTACCGGCTCCTCGCCCTCGACACGGAGCTGAAGCGAGGAACAGCTCGGGAGATTGACCAAATCCTCGTTGGGGACCGGATGCCCGCCCAGGATCGTCGTCTGGCGGTTGTAGACACCGTGCGCATAGACGCCCGGGTAATGCACGTCGTCGGCATCCTCCCACTCCGCGGCGCCGCGAATGCAGAAGTAGCCGTTGCCCGTCGAGGTCAACACCTCCCGCAGCCCCTCCTGGCTCGGATCGAACCCGTCGTACACGAGCAGGAAGTCGCTCGCGGCGTACGTCTCTCCGTCACCCATGATGCTCAGCGAACCAGTGCGTCCAGGAACCGCTCCACCCCGGCGTGCCCCAGAGAGTGTCCTCAGCAGCCGTGCCACGCCCCGCCGTCCCAACGTCCGCGAGATCTGCTACGAGGATCCCGAGTCCCCCCTCCGCCCCGAGGGCGCCCGAAGCGCGTGCTCATCGGTGATAAAGACCAACCTCACGCAGCGCGTGAACAGCAGGCTCTCAACGTCTCGCCCGGCGGCGACAGTCGTCGCGATCACAGCGGCACCGTTCTCCGTTGCCAGACTACGTTACGCGCGCAGACAGGTCGGCCATCGGCTGTCTGCCACGGTCGCATTGCGGAGAACTACGCGATCTTGCACGATCCGCCACTCCGCGGGGAGTCAGCCCGCTGAAGAGATGCGGTGCCGTGCCGATCCTGTAGCCAGGCATCTCGCGCGTGCAAACCCCGGGCCACAGACGTGCTTGGGAGGAAGGACCTTCTTGACAACCTTCGGACGCTCACGATTCGCCCCCGTTCCTGCAGAGGTGTCCCGCCGGACCATCCCGGCCTGGACGCGGCTGCGGCGAGGGCCGCGGGGCGGACAGTCCCTGATGAGTCGGTGCGCAAGAACGAAGTTGCCGGTGACGCGACTTGACAGCGGTTCGGTAGTTGTCCCGGATGACGGCTGGAGGCGGAACACGCGAGAGTTGCCAGGCGATCAAGCCAGCGAGGAGAGGGCACCGTGATCTTCATCACGACGTACAGGATCAAGCAGCTCAGCAGGGACGAGACCAAGAAGCTGATGGGCGTCTTTGCCGAAAAGGGTGTGCCGTCCACCGTACGAGCGCATTACGTGGCCGCCGATGGCAGCCAGGGCTTGGTGATCTCGGAAGCCGATGATTTGGAGGAGGCCTATCGGAACCTCCTGAACTACTCGGAGTGGATCGAGTACGACACCAAGCCGTACCTGACGATCGAGCGAGCTGTGGCCAACATCATGGACTACATCGGTTGACGTAGGCACGTCGCGACCTCAAGGCTTAGAGCTTCGGCTTAGAACACGATCTCACGAGGCGCCCGCAGAGGCTTTGAGGTGGGTTAGGCCCGGGGCTTGACCCCCTTGCCGGCGGTCGCTTGAGCGAGCCGGTAGCTGTCTTGGCCTTCGGTGATTAGGACGTGCGTGTGGTGCAGCAGTCGGTCGGCGGTCGTGTTTAACCGACAGATGAGAACAAAAGCGTGGGGAGATCCGGTGGCCGCCCATGGGGAGAATCAGTGGCCATCAATGGGGTTTGATCGCCGCCAGTGGGGAAACGTCCATGGCCGCCGTCAGGTGGGTGGTCCCGCACCGATTGCTCATGGCTCATGCCTTGGCCACCTGTTGGCTGACGTCAGGGAGAAGACACCTCGGTCACAGGTGGTGCTTTGGAGCGTAGGGTGGGTGTGTGAGTGGAGCTGATGCGGCCCGTGTGGTTGTCAACGGTTCGTAGAACTCGTGCTGTCGAGCAGGATCCACCTTCTGTTCTGGCGGAACGGGTGCTCGCGGCCGCTTTCGATGGCCCTACCGGCTGTTTGACTTATGCGGCGATCCGCGGGGAACTTCGCCGCGAGATCGGACGCTGCGTCGGTCATGGCGGAACCATGTCCTGTGGCTTGATCGAATTCGACGGTTTCAAGCGCATCAACGCCCGTTTCGGCCACGCGCACGGAAGCCGGATCCTCGCTGCGGTCGCCCGAATGCTGCAAGACGGCGTCCGGACAGGTGACAGGGTCGGCCGCTACGGCGGCGACCAGTTCGTCGTACTGCTGCCCGACACCGATCAGGCTGCGGCGCACGCGCTCGGTGAGCGACTTCGCTCAATGATCTCCACCGTGACACTGAGCGACACCTGCGTCCGTCTCGACGCGTCGATCGGTGTGGCGCAATGGCGACCCGGCTGGACCGCTCACGAGCTGCTTGCGGCCGCTGATAGCGCGCTGTTGGAAGCGAAGTCGAAGCGAGAAGGACTCCCTCTCACAGCCGGAGCCGTCGCAGCCGTGGCAGGTCTTGAGGTCGCCGTCGGAGGGAGCGGCGGAAGCTTGGCTAACGCACACGACCCGAACGATCCGTCATAAGTCGGCATTGCCGCCGCGTTTGCGCACTGCTGCTCGCCGGCGCTGACGTCACCAGCAGCACGCCGATGAGGATCGCGCCTCTACGGCGTGAGTGGCATGGAGGGTACCGTCACCTCGATCACGAGCCCAAGGGGGCGATCGACACCTCGACCATGCAGGCAGAGCACTGGGCCGGGTGGCCGACCTCGCCCGCAACGAGCTCGAGCGGTCAATGGCGGCGAGGCCCTTGGTCTTCGCGATGGCCGATCCGGAGCCCGAGGTACGGGCGGAGGCCGTCGGCGACGATGTCGCGATCATGGCCACCGGCCGGTCGGACTACCCGAATCAGATCAACAATGTGCTGACCTTCCCCGGCGTTTCCGATGGGCCTAGGTCGTTATGCGAGCGCAGCGCCTCGCCGCTCGAGCCGTCGCTGCACCGCGAGCCGCCGCGAGCCAGAGCTGGAGGGAATCAGGTTGGCGAGCGCGCGGACCGCGACCAAGAGGGTCGTGAAGTCGTTTCCGTTCGCTGCTCGGATGTCTCCGAGCGTCCCGAGGTAAGGCCCGATCGTTGCGGCGCTGGCCTTCACCCATGCGTTAATCGCCGCGTCGCCGTCGATAGAGGCCGAAGATGCCTCGAGGACTGTTGCCGTGAGCGCCCGGTGCGCCTCGTACAGGTCGTCGCGCAGGGCGGAACGCGCGAGCGTTTGCCAGATGTCGGCGCGGGGCAGCTCGAGGATGCGATCGCGGAGCCAGGCCAACTGTAGGCGGCGGTCGAGCCCGAAGTGGATGCCGGCCGCGCGGCGCACGGGTTCTTCGGTTCCTCGGACGCTCTCGACGATGTCGAAGGTGAAGAACAGGGCATCGAGGGCAGCAACGTGCGATGCGAGCAGGCTCGGGACGCCGGGATCGGAGAAGACCGCTACGCGCGCATGCCATGCGTCGCCGTCAAGGCCGCTCAGCAGTTCCGGCAGCGCCTCGCGCAGCGTGGCCGCCCCGGGGCGGTAGTCCGAGACCGCGGCGGCGATGTCGAGCGCTGATCGCTGGTTGCGGACCAACCAGCGTGCCGCGCGCGTGACGAGCCTGCGTCCCTGCAGCAGCATCTTGAACTGCGTCTGCTCATCGACGATGTCGTCGAGCGCCTCCACCTCGCGCCAGAATCCGCGCATCTCGAACACTTCAGTCGCGACGGCATAGGCGCGCGCGATGTGTGCGGTGTCGGCACCGGTCTCCTCGGCCAACCGAGACACGAATGTCGTGCCCGCGCGGTCGACGATGCTGTTGGCGAGGTCGGTGGTGATGATCTCTCGACGGAGGCGATGCCGCCGGATATGGGGCCGGAGGCGCTCGCGCAGCGAGGTTGGCAAGAAGTCCACGAGCTCACTGCCGAGATACTCATCCTCGGGGAGGTCGGACTCGAGCAGGTCGGCGTGGAGGCTGATCTTTGCGTGGGCGAGCAGGACCGAGAGCTCGGGGCCGGTCAGGCCTTCGTTCGCGGCCTTCCGATTCCGAATGCGTTCGTGGCCCGGGAGCTCCTCGAGCTCGCGATCGAGCTGGCGGCGCCTCTCGAGGCCGTCGATGAGGCGCGCATGGAGGTCGAGCAGGTCGGAAGCCTGTCCGCGCTCGAGGCTCAGCGCGAGGGCCTGCGCGTAGCTCTCGTCGAGCACGTGCTCGACGACAGCGTCTGTCAGTGCGGCCCGGAGCTCGTTGCGATGCGCGGTTGTCAGCTCGCCGTCGTCGACCATCGCGTCCAGCAGGATCCGTAGATTCACCTCGTGGTCGGAGCAGTTGATCCCCGCCACGTTGTCGATCGCGTCGGTGTTGATCCGGCCGCCGGCGAGGGCATACTCGATCCGGCCTTTCTGAGTGAAGCCGCCATCAGCGCCTTCGGCGACCACCCGACAGCGGAGCTCGCTTCCGTCGATCCGCACGCCGTCATTTGCCTTGTCGCCGATCTCGGCGTTGCGCTCCGACCCTGCCTTGACGAAGGTACCGACGCCGCCGTTCCAGAGGAGGTGGACCGACGCACGCAGAAGAGCCCGAACGAGCTCATCCGGGGTCAGCGCCTCGGCCTCGACTTCGAGCTCGTCACGCACCTGTGCCGACAGCGGAATCTGCTTGGCGGACCGAGGAAAGACACCGCCGCCCAAGGAGATGGCCGCCGGGTCGTAGTCACGCCAGGACGAGCCTGGCAGAACGAACAACCGGCGCCGTTCGGCGAGGCTCGCAGTGGGATCGGGGCGGGGATCGAGGAAGATGTGATCGTGGTTGAACGCGCCCACGAGCTTGATGTGCGGCATGAGCAGCATCCCTTCCGAGATGTCGCCGATAGCGACAACGGTGAAGTCCTCCGACTGGACTGCGACTCCGAGACCGCGGAAATGGCGCCTGACCGACTCCCACGCCCCGCGAGCAGCGATACCCGTCGTCTTGTGGTCGTCGCCGTGGGATCCGCCCGAGGCGAATGAGTCTCCGAGCCAGAAGCCATATTCGGCCGCGATTCCGTTTGCAAGCTCCGACCGTGAGACGGTCTCGGCGTCGGCGGCCACTACGAGATAGACGTCGTCGTCATCGTGGCGGATGACGGCCGGTGGAGGCACGACCTTCCCGCCGACGATGTTGTCCGTCAGATCGAGCAGGCCCGACACGAACAGCCGGTAGCAGTCAGCGGCCTCCTCGCGCAACCCCTGGGGTGCGCCCTGGGACGGTGGGCGCTTGGTCACGAACCCGCCGTTCGCACCAACCGGCACGATGACGGCGTTCTTGACCATTTGTGCTCTCATCGACCCAAGGACCTCCGTGCGGAAGTCCTCACGGCGGTCCGACCAGCGGATCCCGCCGCGGGCGACCCTACCGGCGCGCAAGTACACGCCCTCCACACGTGGCGAGTAGACGAAGATCTCGAGCCGGGGACGGGGAAACGGGAGAAAGGGCATCAGCGAGGGATCGAGCTTGAGCGAGAGTTGGGGCTTGCTCTGCCCTGCTGGGGAACGCTGGAAGTAGTTGGTTCGGACGGTGGCGCGGACGACCGCGAGACAGTTGCGCAGAATTCGGCGCTGATCGAGGCTGGCGATATCGTCGATCGCTCGCTCGGTATCGGCCTCGAGCTGGTCGGCGGCTGCCGGCTGGTGCCGGTCAGGGTCAAGCCGCGCCCCGAAAAGGTCGACGAGCAGTCCCGCCACAGCGGGATTAGCGGTCAGCGCCTGCTGCAGATAGCGGTCGCTGAAGGTCGTGCCGGCCTGGCGCAGGTATTTCACGATTGCGCGCAGTAGTGCAACCTCGCGACCGATCAAACCAGCCCGTAGAACCAGCGCACCGAGCCGGTCGTTCTCGAACTCACCGCTCCAGACCCCCGTGAAGGCGTCTTGGAAGGCGGACCGTACCGCCTCGGGCCGCAGGTCAACGTCAAAGCCGCACACGACGCCGATGTCGTAGATCCAAGTGGAGCGCCGACCCTCTGGCTTGATCTCGTACGGGCGCTCGTCGCCGACCCGCAAGCCCATGTTCTCGAGGATCGGCAAGACATCCGACAGCGCGATCCGCTCGCCCGGGCTCACGAGCTTGAACCGCAACGAGGCGCGGTCGGCCTCTCCGGCCTGATAGACGCTCATGATGAGCCCATTGCCGGCGGCGAGAGCTTCGGCACGGTCAATGTCCTCGACTGCCGCACGAGCCCCCCAGTCGGCGCGATAGGAAATCGGGAACGCGGCCATGTAGCCGCGGAATAGGGCGTTGCCCCGCTCCTCGCCATGCACCTCTCTCAGAGCATCTGCGAGCTCACCTGTCCAGGGGCGCGTCACCTCGGCGATCCGGCGCTCGATCCGAGCGACGTCGTGGTCCACACCGACCGTGCTGCAGCGCACGACGTAGTGGATGCGCGCGAGCATCGAGTCCGATAGGCGCAGCGCCCAGTCGATTCCGGTAGCGCCGAACGCCTCGCTCAGGACCGAGGCGATGCGCTCGCGGTTATCGGTGTTGAAGCGATCGCGGGGCACGAACACCAGACATGACACAAACCGCTGGTACGGATCCCTGCGCACAAAGAGGCGCACACGCTGACGCTCGCCTAGCGCGACGATTCCCATCGAGATCGCGAACAGCTCATCCTCCGAGATCTGGAACAGCTCGTCCCGCGGGAAGCTCTCGAGCGTCTTGGCCAGCGCCTTCGCTTTATGGCTCGCGGGGGTGAACGCCGCCCGGCATATGACGCGCTCGACCTTGTCGCGCAGGATCGGGACCTTGCGCGGGCTCGCCTCCTCGGCAGCCGTGGTGTACAAGCCGAGGAAACGACGTTCGCCATCCACCTCGCCCGCCTCGAAGCGCTTCACACCGATGTAATCGAGGTACAGCGGGCGATGCACCGTTGAGCGCGAGTTCGCTTTGGTCAGGATCAGCGGCTGAGGTGACCGCGCCATTGCCCGGACTTCGGCGGGCACCCTCGCGAAGCTCGTCGACGCGATGGCGCTCCCGTGTCTGAGGACGCCGAGACCCGAGCCACCGACGGCGCGCAGAGAGTCTTCCCCCGCCTCCCTGACGAGGTCGTACTCGCGGTAGCCCAGGAAGATGAAGTTCCCCCCATCGATCCATTCGAGGAATGCGTCGACCTCGGCCAGCTCGCTTGGATCGAGCGGCGGCGCAACCGACGCGAACCCAGCCACGATCTCGCGTAACCGCTGGCGCATCAGCGGCCAATCCTCAACCGCCGCCCTGACGTCGCTGAGAACCCGGCGGATGCCACCGACGAGCGCCTCGAGCCGCTCGGGCGCGGTCTCGCGATCGATTTCGAACTGCATCAGCGATTCGGTCACCGCGCCGGTCATTTCTGCGCACGGTGGGAAGACCTCGGCGAGGTGACCGTCCACGTCACGGACCACGTCGATGACCGGAACGATCGAAAGCTGGATCCCGTGACCGCGACGGGAGAGCTCCATGCCGACGGAGTCCACGAGGAACGGCGTGTCATCGGCGACGATCTCGACGATCGTGTTCGTCGACTGCCAGCCATCCTCTCTGAGCCCGGGGTTATAGGCCCGCACGGCGGTGCAGCCGGGCGTGCGTTCGCGAGCGAAGTCCCAGATCGCCATTGCCGCTCCACAGAGGTCACGGGGGCTGCGCCCCGTCAGATCCTCTGGTGGCACCCAGTGGTAGAACTGCCGCACGAACGCCTCGCACTGGCCGACCAGCTCGGGTGCGACATGATCGCGCAGGTGGCTACAGACGGGTCGAAGGAGCGCTGCTTCGGCCTCCTCCGCCCTCAACGCCATCGCTGCACGCCCTTCATCGACCCGGCATCGCCGCGGCGCGCCGAACGTCCGGCACCACCGTCGTCTTCTGAGCCTAGCCGAAGGCAGACGGCCCCGGACATCGAGAGTCAACCGGTCGGCCGAGTCACACTGGATCAGCAGGATCACGGGTGCTCGGTCAGATGCCGGACTTGGCGAGATCGGACCGCCTGTGAGTCTCGGCGCGAGGAGGATTCCGTTCCGCCGGATTGGATCCGGAATCCCGCTTGTGAGCTGCACAAGATGTGAGGGTTCGAGGGGGTTTCGATTATCTGTGCGGCGCGCGCACAACAAGGGCGCTAATTGCCTCTTGACTCTGAAACCCCCCACACCCTCCCCCGCAACCCAGACGCCCGCGCCACCGGCCGGCCCACCGCAACCCGCACACTCTCCTCCGTGCCCACCACGACGAGCCTCTCCCGCGCTCGGGTCACAGCGGTGTAGAGCAGCTCGCGTGTGAGGATCCGCGAGCTCGGCGGCGGGAGCAGGATCGCGGCCGTGTCGAACTGCGAGCCCTGGCTCTTGTGGATCGTCATCGCGTACACCGTCTCGACCGCGCCCAGCCGCAGCGGGCTGAAGCTCAGCAGCTCTCCCCCACGCTCGAAGACGGCGACCCCGGCCCCGGACGCGCCCTGCGCGATCACACCCGTATCGCCGTTGTACAGCCCGAGCTCGTAGTCGTTCTCGGTGACGAGCAGTGGGCGGCCGACGTAATCGCGCAACTCGAGATCGAGGTCGTGCACCTCCTCGGCCAGCCACGCCTGGAAACGCGACGTCCACGCGCTTACGCCGTGCGGACCGCGGCGGTGCGCGCACAGCAGCCGGAACCGACCGAGCGCCGTGAGCGCGTCCATGGCCATCCCTGCGCGTGCCGCGTCAACCACGGCGCGCCCCGACGCCACCGCCAGGTCTCGAACGACGTCCAGGTCCGCGTCCGCTCCCACCTCCTCAACGTCCACCGGCAGCCAGCTGATCTGCCCGTCTGCACCGCTGAGCGCGGCCACAGCCCCGTCGGCATCGCCGCGGCCGATCGCCTCGGCCAGCGCCCCGATCGCCCCGCCATATCGGTACACGCGGTCGAGGACGACGATCCCGTCTCCGATCGTGACCCCGGGCGGCGGGTCCGACGCAGGGACCTCAGACCCCGTCGCGGCCGCCAGCCGAGCACGGGTCGCCGGGCTCATCCGGAGCCCCGTGGTCGCAGGACCCACGATGTCACCGAGAACGACCCCGGCCTCGATCGAGGTCAGCTGCGCGGGGTCGCCCACCAGGATCAACCGCGCGTCCACCCGGACGGCCTCGACGAGCCGGGCCATCAGTGACAACGACACCATCGACGTCTCGTCGACGATCACCACGTCGTGCGGCAGGCGGTTCTCACGATCATGGGCGAACCGGCTGTGGCTACGCGGCCGCCAGCCGAGCAACCGGTGCAGCGTCGAGGCGCGCAGCCCCAGGAGCAGTGCTCTGACCTCATCGCTGACCGCGAGCCGAGCCGCCTCATGGTGCACCGCCTCCTGCAGCCGCGCCGCCGCCTTGCCGGTCGGCGCCGCGAGCGCGACGAGAGGGGGACGGGACCCGGCGGCCGCCGCCTGCTCGGCCAACAGCGCGACGATGCGCGCGACCGTCGTCGTCTTGCCCGTGCCGGGCCCGCCGGCGACGACGGCGAACCGACGGACGATCGCGGCGGCGGCGGCCAGACGTTGCCGCTGGTCCACATCCCCGGTGAACAGGCGACCCAGACCCGCGCTGAGCGTGTCCATCGAAACGCCCGCAACATCCGGACCGCTCAGGGCCTCCAGGTCTGCCGCCACCCGGCGCTCCTCCCGCCAGTACCGATCGAGGTACAGCCGCGTGTCGAGGAGCCGCAACGGTCGGTCGCCGCGCGCGCCCTCTCCGCCGCCGCCCGCGTCCTCCTCGCCAACCGCGACCAACCCACTCGCCGCCACCGCGCCGATCCACTCCCCCGCCACCGGCCAGGGCAACACGGACAGATCGACGGGCTCGTCGGACTCGACGCTCGCGGTGTCCCGGATCGTGGCCAGGTCGACGAACACGTGGCCGAGCCGCGGGCCGCGGACGGCGAGGGCGGCCGCGAGCAGCACCGCCTCGCTCTCCTCTCCGACCAGCCCCGCAATCCGCACCGCGACATGCACATCGGCGGGCGAGAGCAGCCCGATCTCGTTGAACGTGCGCAGGAGCCCTGCCGCGCGCGCCACACGACGCGCGTCGAACGGCTCGCCGGAGGCAATCGTGACGCCGGAGCTCACGACGCCGTTCCCCGATCCAGCACGTCGCTGAGCGCCTGCACCAGCGCCCCCGGCGGCCGCCAGGCGAACACGCCACACGGAGAGCCGCCCACCGTCGGCGTGTCCGCACCGGCCATGCCGCGCAGGAACAGGTAGAGGACGCCGGCGAGGTGACGCGCAGCGTCGTACCCCGGCTGGCGCCAGCGCAGGTAGCGGTGCAGCGCGACGGTGTACAGCAGGGCCTGCAGCCCGTAATGGGCACGACTCATCTCCGCGACCAGCGCACGAGGGCGATACGAGCCCAGGAAGAGAGGCTCGTCGAACGTCCCGAGCCAGTTGGTCTTGTAATCCGCCAGAGCGAACCGCGGCCCGTCGAGCCGGATCACGAGATCGATGCTGCCGGTAAGAAATCCGCGCATGCTCGAGCGGAGCATCGGATCCTCCAGGCGCGCGGCATACAAGGCCATCGGATCGTCTGCCGGGAGATGCGCACGCAGCGCCCCGGCGATCGCCCCCAGCGTCAGCCGACCGGTCGGGTCATCGCCGCCGACCAGCGGCAGCTCGAACTCGAGCTCGTCCAGCCGGTCCCGACGCCCGACGTCCCGCAGCCGCATGCCGTCGACGAGCGGCCCCAGCGGCGTCTCGATCGCCGCCCTCAGTCCGCCGACCAGCTCCCCCGGGTCGCCGAGGTCAACCGACCGCCAGGCCTGGGCGGCGGCGACATGCGAGCCGAGCTCAGCGTCGAGATCGGCGGCGGCGAAGTCGGTTGCCTCGAACACGCGGTGCACGAGCGTCCCGAACTCCACGCCGACGGGCATGCCGCCCAACAATGACGGCCGCTCGAGCCCCGGCGCAGGCAGCGCGTCCCCGCCGGAGCCGCCCACCGCCGGCGGCGTCGGTGTCGGCGTCTCGGGCTCATCGCTGAGCGCCGGCTCCTCCGGCTCGGTCGCGACGAGCAGCTCGTGCGCTCCGGCGGTGATGTCGCTGTACGACGTGCGTCGCCAGCGCAGGTCCAGATGGCGATCGAACCGGGCGGCGAGCAGATCGACCGGAGGGTGAGCCGGCGGGGACCACGTGGCTCCGAGGCCAAGGGTGGAGCGCTCGACGCTGATGCAGCCGGGCGCCCGCGCGGCCAGCTGCCGGAAGCGCTCGCCGGCGGCCGCATCGGTCGGCGTGGCGGTCCCGTCCGGTGCGACGTTCCCATCCGCATCGGTGGCGAACAGGAGTCGCCCGAGCGGTGATTGCCCGCAGTCGTAGGATCCGGCCCACCAGATCACCGCCTGATGCTTGGCGCGGGTGAGGGCGACGTAGGCGAGCCGGAGATCCTCGCCGCGCAGCTCGACGCGATGCTGCTTGTCGTGCGCGCTGAAGCCGGGGCTGTCGAGTCCGACGTCGATCGTGAGCCGGTCACCGGCCGCCGGGTCATGGAAGGACACCGGGTGCGCCTCGCGCGGGATGTAGCCGGGCTCGTACAGGAACGGGCAGTACACGACGGGGAACTCGAGGCCCTTGCTGCGGTGGATCGTGAGGACCTGGACCGCATCGGCGTCTGACTCGAGCCGGCGGGCGCGCTCGTCCTCCGTATCCTCGCGCTCGGCCGCGGAGATCCGTTGAGCGAGCCAGCCCCGCAACGCCGTGACGCCGAGCCGCTCTGCGCTGGCCACGCGGAACAGCAGCTGCGCGAGATGGCGAATGTCGGTCAGCCGCCGCTCGCCGTCGGTGCAGGCGAGCATGCGGCGCGGAAGATCCTCTCCGAGCATGATCGTCTCGACCAGCGCGGCGACGCCACTCTCGCGCAGCACCCGGCTCCAATGGTGAAGGCGACGGTGCACCTCCTCCCAGTCCGGCTCGGGCGCGGAGGCGATGCGCTCGGCATCCCACCCGAGGAACGGCGTCAGCGCGGCCGTGCGCGCGCGGAGCGTGGAGGCGGGCCGCTCGATCGCCTCGAGCAGTCGCAGCCAATCTCGCGCGGAGGGGGTGGCGAACACGCTGCCTGCGCCGTTGATCACCGCCGGGACGCGGGCGGCGTGCAGTTCGGCACGGATCAGCTCGGCGTTCTTGTTCGTGCGGACCAGCACGGCGATGTGTCCCGGCTCGATCGGCTCCTCCCCATCCGGCTGTCCGCTCGGCGTGCGGTGCTCGATGCGGACGCCCGATGACAGCAATGCGGCGATGTCCGCCGCCAGATCACGCGCGACGTGCTCGCGCGCGGAGCCGGCCTGGGCGAAGCCCTTCGCCGTCAGCTCGATCGTCGGTTCATCGCGGTGAGCGACGCGCACGCGCAGTGCCGCCGTGCTCGGAGCGCCGATCAGCCGTGGAGTCTGATGCCCGGGAGCCGCGATGACCCGGCGATAGACGATCCCCGGATGCCCGAGCCGCGCGTTGCCGAACAGGGCGTCGTAGGCATTGAGCAACGGCTGGTCGCTGCGGCGGTTGACCTGCAGCGTGGCCCGCGTCGACGCCGTCGCGGCGGCAACGAGGTACGCGTACACATCGGCGCCGCGGAACGCGTAGATCGCCTGCTTCGGATCGGCGACGAGCACGAGCGTCACGCCCGCCGTCCCGAACGCGCGGTGCAGGATCTGCCACTGCACCGGATCGGTGTCCTGGAACTCGTCCACGAGCACCACGCCGTAGCGGGAGCGCAGCCGCTCGGTCGCCGCCTCGCCACTGGCCCCTCCGAGCGTGTCGTTCAGTCGCGTGAGGAGGTCGTCGTAGGTCATGATCGCCATCCGGCGCTTGCGCCGATCGAGCTCGTCGCGAACTGCCCCGGCGAGCCGGAAGCGCATCGCCGCGGTGCTGTCCGGGTGCGCCCTGGTCGGCTCGAGCGCCGCGGTCGGGTTGAAGACGGCCGCCCGTGCGATCTCGAGCGCCTCGGCGCGACCGAACGGCGCGCCGCCACGGCCCTGAAAGCGCCGGACGTAGAGATCGTCCAGCACCTCCTCGACCAGATCGGTGACGTTCTCGACGAACGCCGTTCCCGGCTCGAGGTCGCCGACGGTGCCGAGCTCGGCCAGCATCTCCTGGCAGAAGCCGTGGGTCGTGGCGATCGTCGCGGCATCGAAATCGGCCACGGCGCGCGCCAGCCGATCACGCCGCAGCTGCACCTTCCCGACGCTGCCGGTGGCCAGCAGGCTCACGACCGGGTCCGCGCCGCCGTCGGGTGCGCCGGCCAGGATCCGTGAGAGCTCCTGCTCGCAGCCGACCAACCGCTCCCGGACGCGATCACGCAGCTCACCGGTCGCCATCCGCGTGAAGGTGATCAGGAGCAGCCGCTCGAGCGGTGTGCCTGCGGCGACGTAGCGCGCCGCCAGCGCCGCGATCGCGTACGTCTTGCCCGTGCCGGCACTGGCCTCGAGCACCGTCACTCCCGACGGAAGCGGACCGCAGAGGTCGAACTCGGCGTAGGTCGCGACAGCGCTCATTGGTCGCTGAGGACCTCGCGGGCGAGCAGGCCGTCCCACAGCCGCCGGGCATAGCGGCCGAACCGCGTCGGCTCGGAGCGGTTCCAGCCCTCCCCCATCTCATCGGCGCCGGGAGCCTGGTCGAGCAGTTCCGCCAGCGTGGTGACCGCGCCGAAGACGACGAGGTGTTCGGGGTCTCGGTCCTCGCGGTCGAAGTTGTATCCGCTCTCCCACACGCGCCGGGCGGCGGCATCGGCCTGACCGCCGGCGACCGCGGCCCGCGCGTAGGCGGCCGATGCCTCGCAGGCCAGCGGCAGCGGCTCGCGCATCCCGCGGTCATAGAGATCGACGAGCACGGCGAGCTCGGCGAGTGCGGTGTCGCGGCGCGCGGCGGGATCGTCCGCGAGCGGGGCGATCCGCGCGATCGTCACCTCATCTCGCCACGCCTCCGCGCGCGCACGTCCCACCACGGCCGAATCGAACGGCTGCTCCGGGCGCGAAGCGGTGAGTGCGAGCAGCCTCACCCATGCCGCCAGCCGGTCGCGCGGCTTCACGCGCGCGTAGGAGATCTTGCGGATCGTCCCGCCGCACACGCCGGGCACTGTCCCGGCGAGCGTGCGCCCGTCGGTGAGCCGCAGGTTGACGTCAAGCGAGCGCCACTCGCCCTCACCGAGCGTCCGCGCCGCGGCGGCGATCTGTTGCACGATCGGGCGCACCTGCGCAAGCACCGGTTCAGCGAGCATTCCCGGCGGCAGCGACCCGCGGGCGAGCTCGGCCTGGACGCAATCCTCGAGCGTCGCACCGGCGAGGACGCCGTCGAGCAGCCGTTGGCCCACCCCCCACTTGCCGAGACCGTCCAGCTCGACGGGCAGCTCATCCTCGACCTCGTCGGCGAACTCGCGGACGCTGATCCCGAGCCGTCCGCGCAGGAACGCGCGCGCCGGGTGCTCGACGAACCGCACCAGGTCTTCGAGCTCGATCAACGCCGTGCCCGTCGGTGGCAGCGGTCCCGACAGGAAGCGAGCGGGCTCTGTGCGCGCTCCGGTCAGTGCGCGGGCACCGTCGAGCGCCACGGGATCGAAGCTCCACGGCGTTCCGGGTACGAGCAGCCCGTCGGTGAAGTTCCGAGGATCGAAGGGCTGGAGCGGGTGATGCACGAGCACCTGATCGCGAGCCGGCCCGGGTGAGTGGCTGACCGTGCCATCGACCGCGTCGAGCAGCTCCCCGACCGGAACCGCCGGAGGCCGCGGAAGGTTGGTGCGCTCATCACTGCCCGTGTAGGTGATGATCAGGCGCTCGGTGGCGGCGAGCAGCGCGTCGAGCAGCATCTGCCGATCCTCGCTGCGCGGATCGCGATCCCCGACGTGTGGGTCGGTGAGCATCAGGTCATCGCCGTCGCGGGGAGCCCGGCGCGGGAACTGGCCGTCGTCGAGGCCGAGAACGCAGACGATCCGGTGCGGGACCGAGCGCATCGGCACGAGCGTGCAGATCGTCAGATGGCCGGTGCGGAAGTTCGCCCGCGTCGGGCGACCGCGCAACCGATCGGCCAGCAGCGCTCGGACATCGGCCAGCTCGAGCGACGCGTCGCTGACCCGGGACTCCTGGCTCGCCGCGGAGAGCACATCGTCGAGGACACGCTGAAGCTCGCGGCGCTGCCAGGAGTCGCGCTCGCTCGTCGCGGCGAGCGCGTCGGCGGCACCGGCGATCGCCGCGGCCCACCGATCGATCGGCTTGGCGCCGGCCAGCGCGTCGAGCGCCGTCTGCACCCGGTCGACGTATTCGGCGAAGCGCCCGGCGAGATCGATCGCGCCACTCTCCACGTCGTCCAGCGGGAGCACGCCCCCGACCAAGCGACGGTCCTCCTCCGTCATCGCCACCCCGAGCAGGACGCGGTCGAGCCCGGCCCGCCACGTGCCGTTGGGCAGCACGTCGAGCTTGAACGGCTCCCGATGCGGGGCGTCGAGCCCCCAGCGGATCCCGCTCGCCACGACCCAGTCCTGCATCCGCGCCACGTCGTCGTCGTCGAACCCAAAGCGGCGGCGGACCGGCTCGCGGTCAGCGAGGTCGAGCAGCTGGGACGCGGTCGCGCGCTGATCGGCCAGTTCGAGCAGCTGGGAGATCACGCCGAGCACCGGATTGGTCTGGCGCAGCGAGCGATCGGCGAGCCTGACTCGCAGGTCGGGCATGCGCTTGCCCTCGAGCGCGCGGTCCTCCTCATCGACCGGCCCCTCGACCCGGCCGGCGCCGAAGGTCGCCTGGATCAGCGGAGCGAACGCATCGATGTCCGGGCACATGACGATCACGTCGCGCGGCTCGAGCGTCGGGTCCTCCTCGAGCAGGTGCAGGACGGCATCGCGCAGCACCTCGACCTGGCGCTCGCGGCCGTGGCAGGCGTGCACCTGGACGCTTCGGTCAGATGGGTCGAGCGGAGGGCGCGCGTCCGGCCGGCCGGGCAGCGGCGGCCCGGGTGGCCGGCGGTCCCCGCGGACGTCGGACTGGATCAGCTCGAGCAGCGTCCTCGGCTGACCCGCGAGCGGATAATGATGATCGTTGCTCTCGCCCGCGGCCGCGAGGACGAGCTGGAGCTCGCGCGCGTCGCGGCCCCATGACGCGAGCAGCCGATTGACCGGCAACAGAGCCGTCCGATCCTCACGGCGGTGGACGACCGGTGCTCCGGCCTGCAGCATTTCCCGCACCTGCTCCCACAGGATCGGTGACGGGTGCAGGACGAACAGGTGCACATCGCGCGCGCCGGCGATCGCGGCGAGCACATCGAGGTAGCTGCGCGGGAGCCGGGTCAGCCCGAACAGCGACACGCGCGCGGGGAGATCGAGCAGCCGCGGGTCCTCACGGATCCGCCGGCACGCGACGTCGAGCCGCTCCGCCGGACTCGGCCGGCCGATCCGCTCTCGCAGCCGCCACCACAGCTCAGCCTGCCAGGCGACCTCGGGTCGTTCGGCGCCTTCGCGCTGCGCCCAGCCGCGGAGCATCTCCGGCCGATGCACGCCGTAGCGATCGAACAGGTCGGCGATCCGGCGGACGACCCCGAACCGACGCGTCGGATCATCGGGATCGCCGCGCGCGCCCTCCAGGTGGGCCGCGAGCGTCGCCAGCCACGGCTGCTCCAGGCACTCGTCGACGACCTCGAGCAGCGGCCACACCGATCTCTCGGCCGGCCACGGATCGTCCTCGGGATCGAGCCCGGTGGCGCTGGCCAGGGCGCCGAGGACGAGTCGGCCCGGGAACGGGAACGCGATGTTGGCGCACACCCCGTCGAAGCGGTCGGCGGTGGCGCCGAGCCGCGTCGAGAGCCGTTGGCTCAGCCATCGCTCGATGCCCCGGGTCGGGACGGCGAGCACTTCCGAGGCGAACGGGTCATCGAGCGGGGTGAGAAGCGTCTGCGCGAGGCCGTCGGCCAGCAGATCGGCGCGTTCGGCCCTATGGACGTGGAGCACTCAGAACCAGCCTCATGGGTGAGTCATATCCCATCCCCCAGAGCATGCCGCGTCCCGATCTTCACCGTCGGCTGCGGGCAACGCAAAGGGCCCGGCACATGCCGGGCCCTCGGCGCCTGCCGGACGCGTGACCTCGGTCAGTGGCCGACGATGATCTTCGCCTGCATCCAGGGATGGATCACGCACATGAAATAGAGCGTCGTGCCCGGCTTCGCGGTGACCGTCAGGGTCACCTTGGCATGCTGGACCGGCGCGATGAAGGCCGAGTTGCCCGGCCCGTCGATGTTCGGCGGCGTATGACTGCCTTTCCCGTGTACGACGAAAAAGAACTCGGGCGGCGCCTGCGACTGCGGGTTGGCACCATGCTCTTGGCCAATCGTGTTGCAGATCTGAGCAGTTGTTGATCTGATCCACCGTCCGCGGCAGATCGCTCTTCCGCACGACGCTGAACGTGTGCGGCCCATCCGAGGCGGCGAGGTTGACGATCGTGATCGTTCCGCCGGACCGGACCTTGTAGACGTCGTTCTGCCAGCGGGTCCCGTCCTGGATGTAGCGGTTGATCTTCACGACGGTCGACGTCACGGCGTTGATCGTGGTGTGCTTGGGCGCCGCTCCGGTGGCAGCCACAGCGATGGCGCTCCCCCCGGCGACGAGAACTACGGTCGTGATGCCTGCAAGCAGCTTGCGCCGCATGATCGCAACCCCCTAACCCTTTGGATTGAAGTGAGAAATTCCGAGCGACGTGCGCGCAGCCTGATCGCCGCGACGAGCGCGATCCGCGCAACGACCATCGACGCCCCCGACGGGCGATGGTTCTGCATGCCGTCTTCCCCGGTGTTGCTGCCCACGCCCTGAGTCTCCATCGTCAGGGCAGCGTTAGTGTCCTCCAGCTACACCGACCCGTCAAGCGCCCGCGCCGAGAACCGGGAAGCCGGTCACGCGTCTACCATCCGCCCGGGGCGCGCACGGCGATTCGTGGCGCCAAAGCCACTGAGAGAGGTTTCACACATGAAGCGAACCAACAGGACGCGCAGCCTGGCTGCGCTGGTTGTGTCGGTCATCGCGCTGGTGCTGATGGCAGCCGGGACATCGGGCGCAGCGGCGCCGCGGGCGCACGTGACGACAACGGCGCGAGGCACCGTGCTCGTGTCGAGCGCGGTGACGAGGACGTTCTCGTTCATCGGGAAGCCGAACTCGAGGACGATGACGGTGGTCAACATCAATGGGCTGTTGATCAACGCGCGGTGCAGCGCCAACGGCAGCCCGATCATCTTCGCCTTCTCGGGCGCGACCAGCGCCGATCTGTTCGGGCGCATCTTCGACGGGCAGGGCCGGATTCACATCATCAAGAACAGTGCCTTCACCAGGACGAGCAGGGGCGTTGCCCTGTATCCGAGCACCGGGGACTACGACTCCACGGCAACGGTGCTGTTCGAGCAGGCGGACGGTCGGGTCGTGACGGTCAACTATGCGTTCGACAACGCCACGACGCTCAACCGGACGAACGTCTGCACGGTGTACGGGTCCTACATCGCCACCTGAGAAATCGGCGCTGGAGCGCTGCGCGGGGGACGGCTAGTGCCCGCGCAGCGCCACCCAGCGCTCGATCAACAGCCGCGCGATCGACACGCCCGGGGGCAGCAGCAACTCCGGATGACAGCCGTTCAGCCCGTCACGGACGGCGTCGACCGAGAACCACCGCACCTCCTCGAGCTCACCGTCGCGCAACTCCGGCTCGCCCCCGTCCGCCTCGGCATGGAAGCCGAGCATCAGGGATGCCGGGAACGGCCACGGTTGCGAGCCGATGAACGCCGGGTCATGAGCCACGATGCCGGACTCCTCGTAGACCTCGCGCACGACCGCCTCCTCGGCCGATTCGCCGGGTGAGACAAAGCCGGCGAGGACAGACAGGCGCCCGGCCGGCCAGCCGGCGCGGCGCCCCATCAGCAGGCGGCCCTCATGCTCCACGGACATGATCACGCACGGATCCGTGCGGGGGAAGTGACTCGCCCCGCAGCGCGGACAGTGGCGCGAGTAGCCCGCCTCGGCGATCGCCGTGGCCGCGCCGCAATTGGCGCAGAAGCGATGCCGGCGGTGCCAGTTGAGCAGCGCCGTCAGATACGCAGCGAGCCCGGCCTCACCATGCGAGAGGAGCGCGCCGGCCTCGCGCAGAGAGATCAGCCGCCCGGAACCTTCCTCCACCAGACCGGCACGCTCGCCGGCCGAGAGCGCCTCGAGATCGCCGGCAAACAGCGGCGCGCCGTCCTCGAGCCCCAACAGAATCGCGTCGTCAACGGACCCCGGCAGGGCCCGGGCCGTGCGCAGCAGCGATGGGGGATCCGCACCGCCAACGACCACACCCTCGCTCCCTGCCAGCACCATCCGCGCCCGCGAATCGGCCAGCAGCTGCGCCACCCGAGCCGGATCCTTGCGCTCCTCCGTCGCCCGGTCGAGCGGCATGCCCGTGAACGGTGGGTCGGTGGGCGTGCGGACGGGACTCGACATCGGCTTGCTACAAGCGTACGAAAGCCCGGCACCGGCCCCGGCCGGCGCGAGCGCCACCGGCCCCGGCGGGCCCACCGACCCGACCCGCGCGAGCGCCACGGCCCGCCGCCGCTCAGGCCGCGAGCGCGTGAGACGTCAACCGCCCGCTGGCGTACCCGAACGGGTCCCGGAACGCCGCCAGCGCATCGGCGGGGTCGACCTCGAGCGCGAACAGCCCGCCGAAGAGCTCGTCCTCGACCGCGACCGACACGCGGTTTGTCTGCGGATGCCAGAGCAGCCTCACGTCGAAGCCGTCACCGGTCCGGCGATCGAGCTCGCGGACCGCGATCTCGGAAGGTGTGCGCATGATCGTGTCCTCCTCCTGGTTCCCGAGTGGGCCGAAGCGTTCAACAACCAAGACCGGTGTGCCGCGCGAAACTCATCGAGGACGAGCGACCGGCATCAAACGCCGCCAGCCAGCTCGCATACGTGGTGAGCGTGCGCTTGGGCGGGGGCCCGAGCAGGATCAGGTCAGCCGCTCGGGCAGCCCGAACCGCCCGAACGCGCCGGCCAACCGCTCGGGATCGGCCGACTGCTCGGGATAACGCACGTAGGCCTCGGGCTCGGTCGCCTCCGTCGAGCGGACGATGAACGCCGTCACGTCGCGGATCTCGCGCCCACGCAGCGTCAGCACGTTGAGCGCGAAGGGCAGATACGCCTCCTCGGCCTCGTCCCAGGCGTAGAACCCGAGTGCGGGCTGCCCGTTCGCCCGGACCTCCACCGTGCGCCAGCGCCACTCGCCCGACATCGGCGATAGGCGTGCCCACGTCCTGATCCCGTGGCGGCCCTCGTACCACGTCCTCAAAGGCGGCATCGTGAACGTGGCGTCCTCGCTCAGCATCGACGCGAACGCCTCGACATCGCAGCGCTCCCAGGCGTCGACATAGCGGCCCACGAGCTCTCTCAGGTCCGCGTCGCCGAGCTGGCGCAGGGTCTGCTGCTGGCTCTGCTCGGGGACGCGCTCCTCGACGGCGACTCGGGCGCGCTGCAGAGCGCTGTTGACCGATGCGACCGTGGTGTCGAGCATCTCCGCCGTCTCCTTGGCCGAGTAGCCGAGCACGTCGCGCACGATCAGCACCGCGCGCTGGTTGGGCGCCAGGTGCTGCAGCGCGGCGATGAACGCCAGCTCGACGCCCTCACGCTGCTCATAGCGGGCCGCCGGCGCGGCGTAGCCGTCCTCGAGCTCCAGCATCTCATCCGGGTACGGCTCGAGCCAGATCGACTCGACCACCGGCTCGGCCGGTGCGACGTGCGGATCCGTGGGTGGTCCGTAATCGATCGGCAGAACCCGCTTGGGGCGCCGGGCAATCTGATCGAGGCAGGTGTTCGTGGCGATCGTGTACAGCCACGAGCGCAACGAGCTGCGGCCCTGGAAGCGCGCGATCCCGCGCCACGCGCGCAGCATGGCCTCCTGCAGGGCATCCTCGGCGTCGTACACCGAGCCGAGCATCCGGTAGCAGTGCGCGTGCAGCTCCCGGCGATAGGGCCCCACGAGACGGGTGAATGCCCCCTCGTCGCCCGCGCGGGCCGCCGCCAGCTCCTCGGGCTCGCGCGTCATCGCGCCTGTCGAACTGCCCATCATCCGCATCGAGAGACTAGACCGCCGACCCACCCGAAACTCATCGCCGACCGATTATTTCCGGGGCTCGGCCCGGTCCCATCACACGAGATGAGGCCGGTCCCCGCGACGCCCGTGGTCCACCTGGAGCTGCACACCGGCGACCTGGCGCGTGCTCGTGCGTTCTACGCGGCGCTGTGCGGTTGGCGCACCGACGAGATCGAGACCCCCCACACCCCATACCTCGCGCTCGAGCTCGGCCACCACCTCGGGGGCGGCATCGTGCAGTGCCCGACCGCGCACCCACTGTGGTTGCCCTACGTCGAAGTCACGCAGATCGTCTCGATGACCGATCGCGCCCGCCGGCTCGGCGCCGCTGTCCTGCTCGAGCCCCGCGAGGGGCCGACGGGCTGGCGCAGCGTCGTCGCCACCGCCGCCGCGGGCGAGATCGCGCTCTGGCAGCCCAAGCGCTGACTCGGAGACCGTCCCGGGCCGGCCCGCCCGCCGACCCGGTCGAGCCCGCCCGGTCGAGCCCTCCCGCCACTCACCCCCCAGCCAGCGCCGCCTCCAGCACCTGCCGTGCGATCGGCGCCGCGGTCGCGCCACCGAATCCGGCCCCCACGAGCATCACCCCGACGGCGACCTTCGGGTTCAGGGCCGGAGCGAAGGCCACGAACCATGCATCGGAGTCCTTGGGATTGCTCGAGTTCGGGACCAGCTCGGCCGTTCCGGTCTTCCCGGCGACCGTCACGCCGGGGATGGCGGCCGCGGTGCCGGTGCCCGACTCGACGACGCCGATCATCATCGAGCGGACCTCGTGCGCGACCTCGGGAGAGACGACCTGGCGCGAGACGATCGGGTCGATGGTCGTGATCCGGGGCCGAACGCGCCGGCCGTCGTTGGCGATCGTCGCCCCGGCACTGACCATCTCCAGCGGCGTGGCCAGGTCGCGATCCTGGCCGATGGCCGCGGCGCCGACGGCGAGATCGTCCTTGAGCTGAGACGGCGGCGAGATCGTGCTCGGCTTGGCGGCCGGGATGCGGGGCTGCTCGTCGAACCCGAACGCGCGGGCGCCGGCGACGAGGCGCTGAGCGCCGAGCTTGGCGCCGAGCGGCGCGAACACCGAGTTGCAGGAGACGATGAACGCCTGCGTCAGCGTCCCGCCGCAGACCTCCCCGCCGGCGTTGCGCAGCTGTACGCCCGAGAGCGTCGCGGCTGAGGCGTCGGGGAACGTCGTCGACGGCGTCGCGACGTGATCCTGCAGTGCTGTCGAGACGGTGATGATCTTGAAGGTGGATCCCGGCGGCTGGGGGGCGGACACCGCGAGGCCGGCGGTGGCGAGCACGGCGCCGTCGCTCGGTCGCATCACCGCCACGCCGCCGAGCTGCGAGCCGAGCGCGTTCGCTGCCGCCGTCATCAGCCGGGGCTTGATCGTCGTGGTCAGCGACTGGCCGGCCACCTCGGGGACGCTGGCGATGATTCGCCTGCCGTACACCAGCTTTTCGGCAGGATGACCGGCCAGCCGACGATCGTAGATGCGCTCGAGCCCGGTCGGCTTGGGACCGGCCACGCCCGAGATCCCGGCGCCGAGCGCCGTGGCGTCGAGCGGCGACCCGTCCGCGGCCAGGATCGACGCGCGCTGGGGCTGCGGGCCGGAGAGCCTGCGCACCACCTCGCCCGGGCGCAGGCCGGGCAGACGCAGAGACGGGTTCCAGTCCACGCCCGCGGTGCTCCCGCTCCCCGAGACCGGCAGCACGATCGTCCCGGCCAGCGTCCCGAAGTCCGGCGTGTCGACGCTCACCGCGACCGGGATGCTGCCGCCGTTCTCCTTGCCGAGCTTGACGATGCGCACCGTGCGCACTCCGGCGGCCCGATAGGCGCTGCGGTACGCGGCCGTGAACCGGGCCTGGGGGTAGGCCGCGCGCGCACTCGGCGTCAGCGCCTGCCACATCGTCGCCCACTGGGCCCCCGCCCACGCGGTCGTGTAGCGCTGCGCGGCCTCGCGCCGGCCCGCGGTATTGCCCGTCAGCGCGCGGTACAACAGCACTCCGCCCAGCACGACGGCCGCCAGGATGACCAGCACGACCAGGACCCGCAGGACGCCGCCGAACCCGCGGCCGCCGCCCACCCGCCGCCGGCGAGGACCGGACCGCCGCCGCCGGTGACGCGACCGGCTGCTGGCCTGCAGCACCGAGCCGGCGCGGGGACGGGGCGAGGACGAGCTCGAGCGACGACGAGCCATGAACACCCTTTGTACTCGACCCGGGTGACGGGACGCTGAGCCGGGGGACGACTACGCGTCCAGCGCCTGCGCCAGATCCGCCCAGAGATCGTCGACCTCCTCGAGGCCGACGCTGAGCCGGAGCAGGCCCGGCGGTACCCGGTCACCCTCCCAGCGGGCCCGCGCCTCGAGCGTCGAGGCGACGCCGCCGAGGCTGGTGGCGTTCTCGATCAGGCCCAGCGCGCGCTCCATGCGCTCGGGGTCGGCGACGTCGAAGGAGAGCAGCGGGCCGAAGGCCGACACGTAGCGCGCGGCGACCGGATCCCCGAGCCCGGGATAGCGCACGTGCTCGACGCGTGGGTGCTCGACGAGCCGCTGGGCGAGCTCGAGCGCGCTCGCCGACTGGCGCTCGACTCGCAGCGCGAGTGTCTTCAGTCCCCGCAGCAGGAGCCACGTCGGATCGGGCGCGGCGACGATTCCCGTGGTGGTCCGGAACGCGACGAGGCGGGCGGCGCTCTCCGGTCGTGCGCAGGTGACCACGCCGATGAGCGCGTCGTGGTGACCGGCGAGGATCTTGGTCCCGCTGTGGAGCACGAAGTCGGCACCGTGCTCGAGCGGACGGAGCAGCAGTGGACTGAGCACGGTGTTGTCGACCACGACGAGCGCACCGTCGGCATGGGCCTTGGCGATCGATGCGCCGAGGTCGGGGAAGGTCATCATCGGGTTCGAGCACGGCTCGAACCAGACGAGGTCCGCCGGCGGCGGCGGCCCGGTCTGGTCGAACGTCACGAGCTCCAGGCCCCAGCGACACAGCTCGTCGCGCACGAGCCCGACCGTCCCGTAATAGCCGCCGTCGGCGATCGCCACCGTGGCTCCCGGCGCCAGCACGGCGAGCAGCAGGCTGGTCACGGCGCCGGTGCCGGAGGCGAACAGGACCGCGTGCCCTCCCTCGAGCTCGCCGAGGAGCCGCTCGGCCTCGAGCCCGACCGGATGCGCCGCGCGCTGGTAGAACGTCGGCCCCGGCTTCGCGTCGACATAGGGCTGGATCGTCGCCCGTTCGAGCGCCGGGACCTGGCCGCGGGCGAGCAGCGTCTCCCTGTCCATCGGCTGCAGGTTAGAGCCTGACTCAACCTCCCTTTGCCCCGGCGCCGGGCCCGCCCGTGCTCCGGCCGCATACGCTGGTCGCGTGCGCGCCGCGATGATCCTCGCCGCCGGTCTCGGCACGCGGCTGCGCCCGATCACCGATCAGGTGCCCAAGCCGCTCTGCCCGGTCGGCAACGTGCCCGTCCTCGGGCGCCATCTCGACGCGCTCGCCGCAGTCGGTGTGCAGCGTGTGGTCGTCAACGCCAGCCACCTCGCCGCGCAGATCGAGCGGTTCGTCGGGAGCGGGTCCGACTGGGGCCTGGAGGTGATCGTCTCACCCGAGCGCGAGCCGGCGGGGACCGGTGGCGGGATCGCTCGCGCGCGCCCGTGGCTGCAGGACGAGGAGGAGTTCCTCGTCGTCAACGCCGACGTCGTCCATGGCTATGACCTGCGGGCGATCGCCGCCCGGCGCCGGGCGTCAGGTGCCGACGCGGTCGCGGTGATCCGACGGACCGGCGCCCGCTTTCCCTCGGCTCTCGGTGTCGATGACACCGGTCGCGTGGTCTATGTGCCCGGACTCGGGGCGCCGGCCGGCGAACCGGTCGACTTCGCCGGGATCCACGTCCTCACGCCGGTCATCTTCGAGCACCTGCAGCCCACGGGCTCGATCTTCGTCGATGGGTATGCGCCGCTGAGCCGATCGGGCGGACTGATCGTCGCCTACGAGGACCGGGACGCCCCGTGGTTCGACGTCGGCTCGCCCGCCGGTCTGCTCCGGGCGAACATCGCGGCGGCCCGGGCCGATCAACGCCCACCGCCCCGGGCGAACATCGCGGCGGCCCGGGCCGATCACCGCCCACCGCCCCGGGCGACCCGAAACGCGCACGCCGACATCACGCCGCCGGTCCTGATCGCCGGGGACGCGATCCTCGCCCCGGACTGCGCGATCGGGCCCGACGTGGTCATTGGCTCGGCGGCGCGGATCGGCGCCGGCGCCCGCCTTGTCCGCTCGGTGATCTGGCCCGCAACCGAGGTGCCGGCGGCGGCGACGCTCGATGGCGCGATCGCGTATCCGGGCGGCGTTCTCGTCGCCGACGAGTTGCGGCGGCCCTCCTGATCCGCTATCACGCAGCCGGGGCCCCATGTTTCATCGCCGCCATCCCGCTCGCAACATCGAGATCCGGTCGCTGCTCGACACGCTGTTCGTGTCGGCGGTGGCGACGATCCTGATCATCCGGCTGCAGCTGTGGGCGACGCACTATCCGAAGCTCGGGGGCGGGAGGCTGCATATCGCCCACCTGCTGTGGGGTGGCCTCGCGATGCTGGTGGCCGTCGTGGTGCTGCTGTCGTTCGTGGGCCGCGGCAGACGACACGCGGCGGCGGTGCTCGGCGGCGTCGGGTTCGGGTTCTTCATCGATGAGCTCGGCAAGTTCATCACCACGGACAACGACTACTTCTTCCGGCCGGCGGCGGGGATCATCTACGTGGTCTTCATCGCGCTGTTCCTCGCCATCCGCTCGCTGGGGTGGCGTCACCGCTTCACTGCGCAGGAGTGCCTGGCCAACGCGCTGGTGCTGCTGTCGGAATCCGCTCACCGCGACCTCACCGAGCGCGACCGCGTGCTCGTGCGACGGCTGCTCGAGCACTCACCCCGCGAGGAGCCGCTCGTCGGACCGCTGACCCAGCTGCTCGATCGGCTCGAGTGCCGGCCGGTGCCGCCGCCGGGGCGGCTCGTCAGCGCCGGCCGACGGCTGCGAGCCTGGTACTTCAGCGTGATGGAGGAGCCGTGGTTCTCGACGCTCCTGGTCGCCGTGTTCGCCACGCTGGCGGCGCTCACCCTGGTGCAGCTCGCCCTCGCCATCGTCCACGTGGCCAACGGCCACCAGACGCTGCACGTGATCTCGCTCGTGGGCCTTGCCTCGTCGCTCGCGGCCAGCGCGATGATCGTGATCGGGCTGACCCGTCTGCGCGACTCACGGATGGAGGCCTACCGCTGGTTTGACCATGCGCTGTTGCTCCAGGTGTTCTTCACCGAGGTGTTCGCGTTCCTCGAGGACCAGTTCGGCGCCGTGTTCGGGCTCCTGCTCAACCTCGCGCTCCTGCTCACCCTGCGCGCGATGATGCATGCCGAATGGCATCACGCGCTGTACGGCGCCGACACGCTCGAGGACGTTCTGGAGCCGCTCCCGGTGACGGCGCCGACGCTCGCGGTCACGGAGACGTAGGGCGCGTGCGATTCCTCGTCGTCTGCCGCCCCAGGCCCGGCGTCACCCGTGAGCAGATCGCGCCGCACGGACCCGAGGAGATGGCGGCGCTGCAATCGCTGAAGGCGGCGGGTGGCCTGCTGGAGGCGTACTCGCCCGGCGGTCCGGGGGCGGTGCTGATCTTCGAGGGCGAGCGCGCGTCGGTCGATGAGGCGATCGCGTCGCTGCCTCTGATCGCCGCCGAGCTGATCGCTGCCGACGTCACCGAGCTCCATCCGTTCCCGGGGTTCTGAGCGGCCGATGGCGGTCGACGACCTCTCGGGACAGGTGGCGCTCATCACCGGCGGCGGCCGTGGGATCGGGGCGAATGTCGCCCGTGAGCTGGCCGACGCCGGCATGCGCGTGGCTGTCGCGGCGCGGACACGGGAGCAGGTCGAGGCGGTGGCCGCCGAGATCGGCGGGCTCGCGCTCGAGGTCGACGTCTCGGACGAGGCCTCCGTCGCGCGCATGGTGCAGGCGACGGAGAACGAGCTCGGGCCGATCGACGCGCTGGTCAACAACGCCGGCGTCGGGGGCCAGTCGCAACCGCCGCCGATCTGGAACGAGGACCCGGCCGAGTGGTGGCGGGTGTTCGAGATCAACGTCCTGGGCACCTACCTGTGCTGTCGCGCGGTGATGCGCGGAATGGTCGAGCGAGGTCGGGGGCGGATCGTCAACACGGGCAGCGGCGCCTCCTATCTGCCGCCATCGCCCATCGGCATCGCCAGCACGGCATACGGACCGAGCAAGGCCGCAGTCGGCCGC
This sequence comes from uncultured Solirubrobacteraceae bacterium, assembly GCA_963800815.1. Lineage (GTDB taxonomy): Bacteria > Actinomycetota > Thermoleophilia > Solirubrobacterales > Solirubrobacteraceae > Palsa-465. The sequence goes on along the minus strand of CAWDCP010000026.1, from coordinate 56,840 downwards.
TTCGGCGAGGTGCTCGCCCAGCAGGCCGCCCCGCAGGGCGTGGCCGTGTTCACGATCAGCCCGGGGCTCGTCCGCACCGCCATGACCGAGGGATTCGGCGACGGCGCTCCGTGGACGCCGCCCGAGCTGGCGCCGCGCCTCATCCGCGTGCTCGTGTCCGGGCGCGCCGATCGGCTGGTGGGCCGCTACCTCCACGCAGAGCACGACGACATCGAGCAGCTGATCGCGGACGCCGACCACGTGGTCGAGCACGACCGCAACGCGATCCGGCTGCAGCCGTAGCCCGCGGCTACAGGTCGTTCAGCGCCGCTTCGGTCTGCGCATGCGCCGCGCGCGCAGCCTCGGCCTCGGCGCGCGCCTGCGCCAGCTCGTCGTCGGCCGCCGTCAGCGCGGCTGCGGCCTGGTCGCGGCGCTTCTCGGCGACGCGGAGGGCGCGATCGGCGCTGCCGGCGGTCCGTCGAGCCTCGGCCTCCGCCGCGCTGGCGGCCTTGAGAGCCGCCTTGCGCTCGCGCTCGGCCCGCTTGGTGTCGGCACGCCGCTCGGCCTCGGCGCGCTTCGCCGCCTTTTCGTCCGGCTTCGTGCTCCGCTTCCTGGCCGTGGGCGACCGGCGGCCCGCAGCCTGATCTGCAGCCCGACCCGCGCCCCGACGCGCCGGCGCCGACCCGCCCCCGGACAGCCCGTCCCCAAACCCCACGTGGGTCAGCTCGCGCTCCAGCCGCCCCGCGCGCACCTGCTCGCGCGCGTCGTCATCGAGCGCGGCGGCGCGCAGGGTTCCCGCCACGAGCTCCAGCGTCGCGGGGCTGAGGCCGTGCCCGTCGGAGCTGAGCAACCCCTGTGCCGCCTGCATCAGCACATCGACCGCGTCCCGCTCCCGTTCGCCGGCGCTGCGCAGTGCGCGAGCGTCGCCGCGCCCGGCCAGCAGCTCCGACTGGGTCTCGCGGAGCGCGTCGCCGGCGCCGAACAGGTCATCGAGCGCCCGCCGCTGGGTGCGCACGAGTTGATTCACCGCCCAAGCGGCCACCGACGGCTTGCGCAGGGCGGCCACATCGGCGGCCTCGTCGCGCTGCCCGCCGGCCCGAAGCGCACGCGCGAGCGCGGTCCGCTCGGGCACAAAGCGCTCGAGTGGGAGGCCGTAGAGCTCGTCGACGTCCATGCCGCAATCTTGCCGGGTGCGCTCGGCCGGCGCTCGACGACGCGGGCCCGCTACGCCGAGAGCCGCTCCCGCAGCAACGCCGCCAGCCCGTCGACGTCCGCCACCGTGACGGTCAGCTCCGGATGCTTCATCCGGCCCGTCGGTTCCACCCCCGGCACCTTCTCCCGGAACGTGACCAGCACCCCGCGGTCGCCATTGGTGGCGAACGTGAGCCCGAGGTCGGTGACGCCGAGCCGCGCCGGCCCGGCAGTCTTCCAGAACCGGTACGGCCCGGTCACCTCGACGGCGGTGATGTTCGTGAGCGGCGTGCGGACGCGCCAGCGGCCGAAATGGGCCTCGAAGCGCTCGTCACCGACCTCCACCCAGGTGTTCTGCGGCGTGACGCCGAACAGCTTCGACAACCGCTCGTAGCTGGGGTCAAACTGGAACTCGAACCGTGCCATGGCACGCGAGACTACCGACGAGCGCCGGCCGCCGACGGGTGCAGCAGCGCCACCACGGGCTCCCATCCGCTCGCCAGCACCCCCACGAGAGATCGAGGCGTCACGACCGCCGCCGGCTCCGCCACCGGACGCCGCACCCGATCCACGTAACCGCCGGGCGTCCACCGCAACAGCTCCGGGCCCACCACCAGCCACGGCGCCCCGTCGCGCAGCAGGAAGACGCCGTCGGGCAGTCCGCCCACCCGTGCCTCGTGCAGCACCCGCTTCCCACCAGAAGACACCCGCTCAGCATGTAACCGAGCGTCCACAGCATCCGCCCCACCCTCGCCCGGATGCAGCTGCGCCCACACCGCCGTGAACCGGTCGTAGTCCGCCCGCCGGCACAGCGCGCACGGACGATGCCCGGCCGCGAACGCGGTCGCCTCGTCGAGGAAGAACAGCTCGGTGAACCGGCCGGGCTGCATCAGCGGCCCGCGATGCCAGCCGCGGAACTGCAGCCGGCACGCGATCCACCGCTTGACGGCCCAGCTTCGCCGAATCTCACCGCCGGCGTCGTGCATGCACCCGCGATTGCCATACACGAGCCCGCGCTCCGGGACAGCGATCAATTCCCCCATCGGCGTGACCCGGTTGCGCAGAGGCACGCACCCAATCTAGCCTCCTGATTCGATAACTCGCACGCAGTCTGCGTGCGTCTGGACGCACGCCAGATCATCGAGAGACGTACGGAGCGCTGCCCTGGCCCTCAGGCCAGCGCGGCCTCCGACCGCCCCACCCGCTCCGAGCGCCTGCTCCGCGCGATCAGTCCCGCCTCAAGGTCAGTTCGGGGGCCCATTCCGGATGGGCGCGACACGCCGCAGCGTGAGCGCTCCGCTCAGCTGCCGCCCGCTCCAGCGCAACCGCCGCGCGGACCGACTCGCGCATCCGGGCGGACAGCGCCGCCGCGAGCTCGTGGGCGTGCGCAGAGCGCATTTGAGCATCGAGGCCGCGCAACCAGACCTGCTGCATCCGGTTCAGTGACATCGGCGGGCACGGTGTACCCACCAGCGCACAACACTAACCCCGAGAGCTCGATGGGTATTCCGCGTTACCGATCCGCCGGCGCGAGCACGCGCAGCGCGACCGGGATGAGGGATGTCAAACGGCCGCGGCCGCGCCGGACCGGCCCTACCCCAGCGCCCGCGCCCACCTCAGCCGCCGGTTGAGCGCCGCGATCACGGGCTCGGCCTCCGCAGCGGGCCCGCGCGACATCTGACGCACGAGGCCGTAGATGTGGACGCTCGCGCCGTCCGTCGTGTACGCCCGCACCCGCCTGTCAATCCCGGCGCCCATCCCGAAATGGTCGATCTCGCCCCAGCGCAGGCGCACGTGACCCAGGGGGTTGCGGATCACCACCCCGTCGCGATCGCAGACGACGCCGCCACGGGCAAGTCGCAGGAGAAAGAACAAGGGGATGGGGAGACCGACGAGGAGGATCAGCAGCTTGGCGGCGGCCGGGACCGTCGGGCTGATCATCGTACGCAGGAGCGCGAGGCTTCCGAACAGCAGCAGCCCGAATCCGGCACCGATGCTCCAGCCCGCCACGGAGGCGTCGAGGAACACCTGCCGCTCGGCGCGCTCCACGGAGCGCGTGCCGGCCGGCACGCCCGGCAGGGCAAGCCGACGCGTCACCGGGGCAAGGCCGACTTGACGCTGCGCGCTCATTGTCTGCGTTATCGACCGACGGCGCCCCAACGTTGAGCGACAAGACGGAGCCGGTCAGCGCCGGCGACGGCCCAGCGCATGTCGAGCAGCCGGGAGCTTGCGATGGACTGGCTGAGCCCGACCTCGCAGACGCCGTCGGCGATCGTCTCGGCGGTCATGTGCCCGGGGTCACGCCCGCCGTGTGCAGGCCGGCGAATGCGCGGACGAGCGCGACGGAGTCATCGCTGTGGCCCCCGCGTGGGGTATTCGCGCGAGAACAACCATTTCGTGGCATCTCGACCCGGCCGCATCTCGCCGCGGAACGAAAGGGCTGTCCTGCAGCCATTTCGTTCCCTAACCGGGTTCAGTCGGGCCCAGATACCACGAAATGGCTGTGGCAGGCCGTGCCGAACCGACTCCCTTCCCCAGAAATCGGCCTGGACCCCGACCGCGACGAAGATGCGCATGCTGGCGGCCCCCATCCGGCCTACAGGCCCCCACCGCGCCCACCACCCGGTGGCGCCGGCCTACAGGTCCGCCAACCGCGCCCGCCACCCGCTGGTACCTGCGTACAGGCGCGTCCCCACCCGCTCGCGCCGGCGTACAGGCGCGCCCCCACCGGATCGCGCCGGCGTGCAGGCGCCCACCGCGGACCGGGCCGGTCCGCGTGCGCCGGCTCGCGCCGGCCCTCATGCCAGCGGCGTACGCCCGCACCGCTCGTAGTACGGCAGCGCGTCGAGCGGCGCGGCGACGGTGGCGGTGAGCGGGCCGCGGTAGCGCCGGCCGCCGTAGCGCCGGCCCGTCCCACCGGCCCGCCAGCATCCCGGAGGGAAGTAGACGCTGCGCGAGCGCGCCCCCTGGTTCACGACCGGGGCGACGAGCACGTCGGGCCCGAGCAGCCACTCCTCGTCCTGGCGAGCGGCGGCGGCGTCACCGGGATCGGCCAGCCACAGCGGGCGCATGATCGGGATGCCGGTGGCGTCTGCGGTGTGCCACAGTCGCGTGATCAGCCCCTGCGCGGATCGGTGCAGGGCGGCGTAGCGCTTGTACACGGCCACCGTCTGCGGATCGAACGCCCACGGCATCTGGGTGCCCGCGTTGCCCGAGTTGTGCAGGCGGTAGAACGGGGTCAGGGCGGCCAGCTCGGCCCAGCGCAGGAGCAGCTCCTTGGTGGTCTTGCCGGTGGTCAGGTCCTCGTAGCCGCCGATGTCGGTGGTCGGCCCGAACGCACCGCCGACCCCGCGGTTGAGCATGTCGGGCGCGACCGAGGCCAGCCCCGAGGCATGGTCGTAGGAGGTCGTGTTGTCGCCGAGGAAGTTCGCGCTGTCATAGGCGTAGGAGCCGGGATCGCCGCTGTAGCCAGCGCGCGTGAAGAAGAAGATGTGACGACCGGGATGCCGGCGCTCGTAGGCGTCGATCAGGCGGCGCGTCGCCTGCGCGTAGAGGATCGGGTAGCGGTTGTGCATCGTCGCGCCCGTCTCGCCGTCGTGGAAGTGCCAGCCAACCGCGGTCTCCTCGCCGAAGTCCTGCATGAAGCCGTCGGCGCCTGCGTCCAGGGCCGCGCGGATCCGCGACTGCCACCAGCGCACGGCGGCCGGGTTGGAGAAGTCGATCAGCGCGGCGGTTCCGTTCCCGAACGGCGAGATGAACGTCGCCGGCGTGCCGTCGGCGTTGGTCGGCACGTAGTGGTGAGAGATCGCGTACTGCAGGTCGGTCGCGGGCTCGAAGCCTCCGGTGGGATCGGCCACAAAGGCGCGGAAGTAGACGAGGGGATGGATGCCGCGCCGGCGCAGCGCGCCGAACAGCGACCTCAGCACGGGCGCCGTCAGCATCGCCCAGCCCTCGAAGCGATAGCCGTCCACGTGCACGCGGTAGCGGTCGAAGTTGGCGATGTCGCCGCGGACCTCGGCCACCACCTGGGCCGGTGTCTCGGGCGTCGTCGCGCGCACGACGCGATCGATCAGAGTCCCGAGCGACCACGCCGGTGGCACGCGCTGGCGTCCCGTGATCGCGGTCAACGACCCGATCGCGCGGTCGGCCGGACCCGGCGCGACGACGTAGCTCAGGCGCGACCCGTACACGTCCACGCGCCAGGCGTCGGGGCGGTCGGAGTCCATGCGCCAGCGGGCGAGCTCGGGCTGATCGAACAGGAAGCCGTACGGCCGCGAGGAGTAGAACAGCGCCTGGGCCTGGTAGGCCGCCGTGGGGCCGTTCGGGAAGAGGTCATTGGGCGCACCCGCCGCCGCGCCGGCAGACCCCGCGCCGGCAGCCCCCGCGCCCGGCGACCCCCGCACCGGCGACCCCCGCACCGGCGACCCCCGCGCCCGCGACCCCCGCGCCGGCGGCCGCCGTGGTGCCGGCCGGCGGCAGGATGTTCTCCTGCTCGATCCACGAGTAGAAGTCGTGGCCGTGCTGGTCGATTGCGTTGTGGCGTCCGCCGAAGCCGTGGAACGCCTCCTGCCCGTCGGAGCTGAAGGCGTCCGAGATCAGGGCCACACCGCGGCTCGGGCTCGCCGCCGCCTGCACGCGCATCGTCGCTCCGGGTCCCGGCGCAACCGTGACCAGCAGCCGCCGCCCGGATGGATCGTCGGTGGACAGGGTGAGCTTCACCCCGGCGCCGGCCGGCCGCGCGGCGATCACGTCCTGCGCCGAGTACTGGATCCCCATCTGGAGCCCGGAGAGCTGGTCGCCCTGCCAGAAGGCCTGGGCCCACTGGGTGCTCGTCGCGGTCCCGACCAGGAAGGTGAGCGGCGCGTAGCCGGTTCCGTCGGGCGCCGGGCGGGCGCCGAGGGCCGGCGGGTAGACGGTCGGGGCGATCGGCTTCGGTGTCGCGCCGCGGTTGGCGATCTCGCTCAGCGCCGCGACCCCGGACGCGCCGCGGATCGCCAGCCGAAACGGGCGGCGCTCGATCGTCGCGCTCGCGCCGCGGCCGACGACCACGATCTGCCGCGCACCCAGGACCACGTGCGCAGACGCGACCGCGCACCCGGCCAGCCACACGCCCGCTGCCGCGCACACCGCGACCAGCCACCGCAACACCCACCGTTCGAGGAACATGGCCGCCAAGGCTACGGGGCCCGGGTAGAGTCCCCGGCATGCCGCCCCCGGAGCTGACGCTGCACGTGCTGCCGCCGTCGCATCCATGCATGACCGTCGAGGCGGCGCTCCGCCGCAAGGGACTCGAGTACGAGCGCATCGCCCTCACCCCCGGCCCGCACGTCGAGGAGATGCAGCGGATCTACGGCGAGGGCCACTCGACCGTGCCCGGACTGCTGATCGACGGTGAGCCGCTGCACGGCTCGCGGCCGATCCTCGCCCGGCTGGAGCAGATGGTGCCCGAGCCGGCGCTCTATCCCGTCCCGATCGCCGATGCGGTGCGCGAAGCCGAGCGTTGGGGGGACGAGGAGCTCCAGGACCTGGGTCGCCGGCTCCCGTGGGGCGCGCTGCACTTCCGGCCCGCGTCGCTGGACACGTTCGGGGGCGGCGAGCCGCTCGACGGCCCCGGAACCGACTTTGCGATCAAGTACGTGCACGCGTCGTGGCGCTACCACAAGATCAGCGCAGCACGACTGTACGACGACCTCGCCGGCCTGCCCGCGAAGCTCGATCACGTCGAGGGGCTCGCCGAGCAGGGGATCGTCGGGGGCGAATCCCCGACCGCCGCCGATCTGCAGATCGGCTCGACGCTGCGGGTGCTGCTCACCGTCGGCGACCTGGTCCCGCTGCTCGAGGGGCGCGCCGCGGAGCGCATCGCGCGCCACTGGTTCCCCGATTACGGAGGCCAGATCCCCGGTGGCGCCTATCCCGCCGGCTGGGTGCCGGGCCGCGCGAGTTAGCCTCCCCTTCCCGCGGACCTCGCCTCACGCGACAATTCGCGAATGGAGGAAGCCGAGATCACGCCGGGGCGCGATCCGCTCGGCCTGATCCCCGATGGGGACGGCACCACCGACGGCGCCGAGGCCACCGACCAAACCGAGTCCGCGAGCGCCAGTCGCGGCTTCTCCGAGCGGACGGCGTGGGCGCGCAACCTCGAGACCCCGCTGCGCCAATTCCTGCGCACGCAGACCGGAAGCGCGGCGGTGCTGCTCGGCGCGACGATCGCCGCGCTCCTGTGGGTGAACATCGACGCGTCCTCCTACGCCAAGGTGTGGAACACGACGCTGTCGATCCGGATCGGGGGATCGGGGCTCTCGCAGGACCTGCGCGGCTGGGTCAACAGCGGCCTGATGACGTTCTTCTTCCTCGTCGTCGGTCTCGAGGCCCGGCGCGAGTTCGACATGGGCGAGCTGCGCGAGCGTCGGCGTGTGACGCTGCCGCTGCTCGCCGGCCTCGGCGGGATGGTGGTCCCCGTGGCGATCTACCTGGCGATCAACGCGGGCCGCTCGTCGGCCCACGGCTGGGGTGCCGCGATGTCGACCGACACCGCCTTCGCGCTCGGGATGCTGGCGCTCGTCGGCCGGCGCTTCCCCGGTCGCCTGCGCGCGTTCATGCTCACGATCTCGGTCGTCGACGACGTCCTCGCGCTGGTCGTGATCGCGGTGGCCTACAGCGCGCATGTGGCGATGCGGGCGCTGCTCATCTCGGTGGCGATCCTGGCCGTGATGCTCGCCGTCCGCGCCGCGCGGATTCGCTTCGGCGCGGTGTATGCGCTGCTCGGCGCAGCGGCCTGGGTGGCGATGTTCAAGTCCGGCGTGGATCCGGTCGTGATCGGGCTGGCGATCGGCCTGATGACCTACGCCTACCCGGCCGACCGCAACCAGCTCGAGCGCGCCACCGACCTGTTCCGGTCCTTCCGCGAGCAGCCGACACCCGAGCTCGCCCAGTCCGCCCGCGGCGGTCTGTGGTCGGCGCTCTCACCCAACGAGCGTCTGCAGCAGCGTTTTCACCCCTGGACGAGCTACGTGATCGTGCCGCTGTTCGCGCTCGCCAACGCCGGCATCGTGATCAGCGGGAGCTTCCTGTCGAAGGCCTACGGCTCCTCGATCACACTCGGGATCATGATCGGCTACGTGGTCGGCAAGCCGGTGGGGATCGTCGGGTCGGCGTGGCTCACCACGCGCCTGAGTCGCAGCAGGTTGCGCCCGCCCGTGGGTTGGGCGGCGGTGACGGGGGCGGGCGCCATCGCCGGGATCGGGTTCACGGTGTCGCTGCTCATCTCGACCCTGGCGTTCACCGGCCCCGAGCTCGAGGAGGCCAAGCTCGGGGTGCTGAGCGCGGCCCTGGTCGCGTCCCTGGTGACCTGGAGCGTCGCCCGGGCGACCGCGCTGCTGCCGAAGCGGGCGCGGATCCGCGCCCTGTTCGGCACTGCCGACCTGATCCTCGATCTCGACACGCCGGTCGATCCGGACCGGGACCACATCCGCGGCCCGGTTGACGCTCCGGTCACCGTGGTCGAATACGGCGACTTCGAGTGCCCGTACTGCGGCCAGGCCGAACCGGTGATGCGGGAGCTGCTCTCCGACCTGGGGGACGTGAGCTACGTGTGGCGCCACCTGCCCCTCAACGACGTGCATCCGCGCGCGCAGCTGGCTGCCGAGGCGTCCGAGGCCGCGGCCGAGCAGGGGGCGTTCTGGGAGATGCATGACCGGCTGCTCGACCACCAGGACGCCCTGCGTCCGACCGAGCTCACCCGGCACGCGCGGGAGCTCGGCCTCGATGTCGACCGGTTCCGCGACGCCATGCGCCGCCACGTCGGCGCGGGACGGATCGCCGAGGACGTCGACTCCGCCGACATGAGCGGCGTGACGGGCACCCCGAGCTTCTTCATCAACGGCCGGCGGCATTACGGCGCCTACGACATCGACACGCTCAAGAAGGCCGCCAAGGCGGCCCGGGCGCGGGCCGAGATCGCGGCGTAGCGTCGCTGCGCCCCCGGGCGCGGGCCGAGATCGCGGCGTAGCGTCGCCGCGCCCCCTCCCCCATCCGTCCACATCGCCGCCGCTCCCGAGGTGGGCAGCGGGTCGGCACCGATATCCGGGCTGAGCGTCGGGTGGGGACCCAAGGCCTCGCCCGACGCAGGACCTTCGATTCCCCCAAGTGATTCATGCTCCGGCGCGGGACCGGCGCCCGCCGCGATCGTCCCGCCGCGCCCGTCCCGCCGCGCCGGAGCACCCCGCCACCCCGCGCGGCGCCCGCCGCGCCCGTCCCGCGCCGCAGCACGCCGCCACCCGGCACCGAGCGCAAAGTGCGGGGGATTCGCCGCGCTGCTGAGCACGCGAGCGTGACTTTTATGCGTTGAAAGTGTCCGAGTGGGTACAACGGCCCCTGCTGATGCTCCGTCGCCCCCCGGAAACACCAGCGCGCCGCGCATGCCCGCGCGTGCCCGCCGGCGCGTCTCACCGCGCCCTGAACCGCCTGCTCGCAAGCGCGCGGCGCTCGGTCACGCCGGCGGCCGCCGTCGCGCTGCTGGTGTCGACACTGTCCTCGCGGCGGTCGTGGGGGCCGGGATCTCCGGGGCCGCGACGGCGAGCGCGGCCGCCCAGCCCCGCCTCCCGATTCACGAGAATCCGCTCGGGATCCGGGCCGTGCCCCCCGGGGGCAATCCGCTTGCCGGCGCGAGCTTCTTCGTCGATCACGCCGACGGCGCGGCCGCGCAGCAAGCTGCGCGCTGGCGCTCGAGGCACCGCGCGTGGGCCCGGCTGCTGGACGTGATCGCCGGCCAGCCGGGGACGCAGCGCTTCGGCAGCTGGAACGGCCCCGACCCCCAGCGTGACGTCACCGATTATCTCGCCCGGGCCGCGCGCGAGGAGCCGGGCACGATCCCGATGATCTCGACCTACCGCGTCGTCAACGGCCATTGCGGCAACTACACCCCTCCGCCCTCCGAGCTGGCCGCCTACGACCGCTGGATCGCCGGCTTCGCGCGCGGGATCGGCGGCCGGCGAGCGGTTCTGTTCCTGGAGATGGACTCGCTGATCACGATCGGCTGCGTGAGCCCGCGTGGCGTGACTCTGCGTATCCACGAGCTGCACGACGCGATCGCCATCCTGTCGTTCTGCCCCCACGTCGTGATCTACCTCGACGCCGGCGCCGCCGACGCCATCCCGGCCACGCGGGCCGCACGCCTGCTCAAGCGTGCCGGCGTCGGTCTGATCCAGGGCTTCTTCCTCAACTCCACACACTTCGACTGGACCTCCAAGGAGATCCGCTTCGGCGAGCGCATCTCGCGGCTCACCGGCGGGAAGCACTTCGTCGTCAACACCGGCGAGAACGGGCGGGGTCCGGTGATCCCCCGCGACCGGGTGCGCCACGGCAACGAGGTCCTGTGCAACCCGCCCAATCGTGGCCTCGGACCGCGGCCGACCACCAATACGGGCTTCCCCCGCGTCGACGCCTTCGCCTGGACGAGCAACCCCGGCGAGTCCGGCGGCGCGTGCGTGCCGGGCGCGCCCCCGGCCGGCGTCTACTGGCCCCAATACGCGATCGGGCTGGTCCGGCACGCCGACTTCGCGGTGCGGTAGCGGCGCGCGCCGGGGCCGGCCCCGGGAACCCACCCACGGCCCATCACTTCGCGTACACGGCGAAGAAGTCCCGGTCGTCGGGCGTCAGGTAGCGCCCCGTGCCCCGGGTCATTCCGGGCAACAGACTGCTCGGGTTTCCGGCGAACTGCTGGCCGTAGCTGATGAAGGTGACCCAGTAGGAGTTGATGTCGAGCTCCATCGCCCGCACGGCGCCGGCGCGGATCAGGATCGCGGCCAGCGAGCCGACGGTCTGGTCGTTGGCGGCGGCGTAGATCAGGTTGCCGCGGGCGTCGACGCCGATGCCCGAGCGCCAGACGCGAACGGCGTTACCGAGCGTCGCGCCCCACTCGGGCCCGTCGCTGAGGTTCGGGTTGGGCTGTCCACCCTCGACGATCAGCGGCAGGTTCTGGCGGGCGAAGACGACGTTGCTCGGGGCGACACCGCCTCCGGCCCAGGATTGGATGTCGACCCGCCCGTCGCTGTAGCCCACGAACGTGGCCAGGCCGGGGCGCAACGGCGCGTAGGTCTGGCCGCCCAGCGCGATCCCGCCGCCGCCCGAGTCCGACAGCTTGAAGGCGCTGTTGAACGTCGCCAGCAGCCGGGCCCGCGTGTCGGTGGGGACATCCATGCTGCCCCGGGGCATCGACACCGACGGCTCCTGGCGGCCGGGGATCCAGGCGATCCGGGCGCTCTGCGTGTTGATCCAGGCCACACCGGCGACCATCTGCGGGTAGCTCGGGTCGCTGCGGAACTGCGTGATCAGCACCGGCGAGCCCGCCGCGGTCCAGCTTTCGGTGGGCGACCATACACCCTCGCCGGGCAGCGACGGCGCGATCGCCGGGACAACGTTCGGCGGGTGAACCGCGGGGACCACGGGTGCGTGGACCTTGAGCGGCAGGGCCTTGAGCGGGCTGCCGCCGGTCGAGGGCGCCGTCAACGTGTAGTAGAAGCCCTCGATGCTCGAGGCGATCCCCGCCGCGCCGTGGTCGCGCAGCCACTCGAACGAGCGGATCGTGAAGCTCGAGTTCGACGGGCTCGTCATCGTGGTCACGAACGAGATCGTCGTCGGCAGCGCGCACAGGACGAGCGCGATGACCGCGATCCGCTTGGCCCGGCGCCACGGGGTGAGCCGCGGCGGCAGCGGGCGCGGGTGACGCCGGGGCGAGGCGAGGGCGGCGGAATGGTTCGCAGGCATGAGACGGAGCGCGCTGTCACGGCGGCTGGATTCCCGTTCGACCCCCGCGCCGGTGTTCCTACCTGTGCGGGCGGGTTAAACGCAGTCTCATGAGACCGCCGGCAGGCAATCGCGGCCCGGCGGTGAATCTTGTCGCGTGCCCGCATCGCGTGCAGCACAGCCGGCCCGGCAGCGACCGCACGAGTCGCGCGCCCCGACCCGGCCGGACAGCCGCCCCGCACGACCCACGTGGACGGAACCGGCCCCGCGCCCGCGACGGGATGACCGGCCCGCACGACCGCGACCCAGTCAGGACCCTGCCGCCCGCGAGCGCCGCCGCCGCGAGCTTCACCTGCGCGCCCGGCGCCGCGACCTGCTCCAGGACGGGGTCGCCGGGCTGCTGCTGTTCCTCGCCGTCCTGATCGCCACGCCGGGCCTCGGTGTCGTGGCCATCCTGGAGGGTCTGATCGTGCTGGCGCTGGCCGCCGGCTTCGCGATCAGGGCCCTCCTGCGGCGGCGTCGAGCCCGCGTCGTCAGGCCGCCGCAGCGGCGCGCGCGCTCATACATTCGTTGAGTCTCCGAGTCGTTCACTTCAGTCGTGTGTTGAGACGCTGACCCGGCCATTTGCGGCCGGCACCGACTTTCTCCTAGGAGAGAACCACCACATGCGACTCAAGACAGCCGTGCTCGCCACGGCCTGCCTGGCGATCTGCGCCGCTCCCGCGAGCGCACTCGCCAAGGCCAAGCCGGCCACGACGTATTACCTGTCGCTGGGCGACTCGCTGGCCGCGGGTGCGCAGCCGAACGCCGCCGGCACGACACTGGCCACGGACCACGGCTACGCCGATTTCCTGTACAGGACCGAGAAGGCGAAGATCCCGGGGCTGAAGCTCGAGAAGCTCGGCTGCCTCGGCGAGAGCACCAGCTCGATGATCAACGGCGGCCCGTTCTGTCCCTACAAGGGCACCCAGCTCGGCGACGCGGTGAAGTTCATCAAGACCCACAAGGTCGCGCTGATCACGCTCGACATCGGCGCCAACGACGTCGACCGCTGCGTCAGCGGCATCAGCCCGAATATCGCCTGCGTCCTGAGCGGTGTGCAGACGATCAAGGCCAACGCGCCCAAGATCCTCGTCGCGTTGCGCGAGGCGGCCGGCTCGAAGGTGAAGATCGCCGGGATGACGTACTACGACCCGTTCCTCGCCGACTACCTGGTCGCCGGCGGACAGCCGCTCGCGAGCGAGTCGGTCGCACTTTCCCGGACCGTCAACGGCGCGCTCGCGGACGCGTTCAAGGCCAAGAGCGTCAGGGTCGCCGACGTGGCGACCGCGTTCAAGACCTACACCCCGTTCACGACCACCGGCAAGCTGCGCGGCAAGACCGAGCCGCTCGCGGTCGTCGACATCTGCACCTATACGTGGGAGTGCACGTCGCCCCCGCGCGGTCCGAACATCCACGCCACGACGCTCGGCTACAAGACGATCGCCGGCGTGTTCGCAGCCAAGCTGTAAACCCGCAGGGCTGCGCCCACGCATCGAAGCTCAGGCGCACCGACCAGTGGTGCCCGCAGGCCGTCTGACCTGCGGGCACCACGGCCTGCCCTGAGCGACACGATGGTGGGGCGTGCTGTACCGAGGCCGCAGCAAATCGGTGCCGCTGCGCTCCCGGTCCGCATGACCACGGCCGACGCCCGCCGACCGCCCGCAGGGGGCGCCACGACCAGCCCTTGGGTGGCTGGTGCGCGCGCCGCCCCGCCCTGATGATGGACGCGCAAGCCATCCATCAACACAGGGAGAAGTCATGAGGTTCATCAAGTCAGCCGCCGCGTTCTCGGCCACGGCGGCGCTCCTGGCCACCGGCGCCGTGGGCGCCTCCGCCGCCACTCGGATCACCATGAATCCGGCTCCGGCGCAGGTCGTCACCCGCACCGTGGTCGCCGACATCTCGGCATTCCCGACCGGCGGCCAGGGCAGCGGCAGCGAGGCGACCTGCGGCGCCTACACGCAGCTGCTGCAGCGCCAGCAGGGCGCCGTGGACAACACGACCGGCCTCGCGAACCAGGCCGCCCAGGCCCTGCTCGACAACGACGTCGACAACGCGATGAACGCGGGTTGCGCGGTCATCTATTAGACACGATCACCGGCCCCGCAGACCGATGCGGGGCCGGTCAGCTCGCGCTGACCGGCGTCTCGGGAGCGGCCTGCTCGATCTCGAGCGTGCGACCGAACGACACGGTGAGCACCGCGCCGCCGCCGGGAGCGTTGCCGGCCTCGACGTGCCCCCCGTGGGCCTCGGCCGCCTGACGCACGATCGCCAGGCCGAGTCCGGAGCCCGGCTTGGAACGCGCATCCTTGGCGCGGTGGAAGCGGTCGAACACGAACGGCAGATCCTCGGCGTGGAAGCCGGGGCCGTGGTCGCGGACCGTCACCGTCCCGTTCTTCAGCGTGACCGCGATCTTCCCGCCCGGCGGGCTCCACTTGCGCGCGTTGTCGAGCAGGTTGGCCACCGCCCGCGCAATCCGGTCGGGTTCGCCCCGCACGAGCGTGGGCTCGATCTCGGTGCTCACGATCAGCTCCGGCGCGCGGCGCTGCGTACGCTCGGCCAGGTCGGTGACGATCGCGTCGAGCCGCACGTCGCCCATCGCGCCGCTCGGCTTGCTGCCCCGGGCCAGCTCGACGACGTCGCCGACGAGGCCGGTGAGCTCGTCGAGCTCCAGGATCATGTCCTCACGCAGTGCCCGGCGGTCCTCGGGTGCGAGCCGGCTCTCGTCGCGCATCAGCTGCAGGTTGGCTCGCAGGCTGGCGATCGGCGTGCGCAGCTCGTGCGATGCGTCGGCGACGAGGTTGCGCTGGGAGTCGACCGCGGCCTCGAGCGAGTCGAGGGTCGCGTTGAACGAGGTGGCCAGGCGCGCCAGCTCGTCGCTGCCGACCACCTCGAGCCGCTGGGACGGATCGGGCGCGGTGGCGATCGACTCCGTGCGCCGGGTGAACCGCGCGATCGGGGCCAGCGCGGTCCGGGCGACGAGGAACCCGAACAGCGCGGCGAGCGCAATCCCGGACGCCGCGATGATCGCCATCAGCAGCAGCTGGTTGTGCAGCGCCTTGTCGACGTCGGTCAGCGGCAGCGCCACCATCAGCGCGCCGTGTGAGCCGACGCCGTAGACGGCGACGCGCAGATGCGTGGAGCCGACCTGCGCGTCGGTGGTGTACACCCCGGACCCCGTCTTGGCCAGCGCTGTGGTCGCCGCGTCAACCGGGATCTTCGAGCTCTGCCCGGCGGCCAGGCACACCGCGCCCGTGGAGGAGACAAGCTGGCGCAGGCCCTGAGCCCCGCCGAAGGAGCCGCCGCGACCGACGTCGAGTCCGAGCCCTCCATCACAGTCCACGGGGCCGAGCGCTGTGGTGCTCGGCTGCCCGCCGGCGCCGACCAGCGACCCGCCGGCGGTGCCCTGCCCGCCGGTTGCGCCCTGCCCGCCGGCGGTGCCCTGGCCGCCGGCTGCGCCCGGTGCTCCGCCCGCGCCCGGTGCTCCGCCCGCGCCACCCCCCGGGCCGGGCGGCCGCGGAATCACACCGGCGTTCTCGAGGATCGGCGTGGCCAGCGTGCGCAGCGAGTTGTCGACCTGCCCGGTCAGCTCCGAGCGGGTGCCGACATAGGCCGTCACCGCGACCGCGATCACCGCGAGCGCGACGGCGACCCCAGAGGCGAGCCCCATCCGCGCCCGCAGGCTCATTCCGTGCCGCCTGCGCTGCCGTCGGGCTCGCGCAGCGAGTACCCCACGCCGCGCACCGTGTGGATCAGCGGCCGCGCGCCGGCGTCCTCGAGCTTGCGTCGCAGATAGCCCACGTAGACGCGCAGCGCGTTCGAGGTCGGACCGAAGTCGTAGCCCCACACGCGGTCATAGATGAGGCTGTGGGGAAGGACGCGGCGGGGATTGAGCAGCAACAGCTCGAGCAGCTGGTACTCGGTCCGGGTCAGCTCGACGAAGTTCTCGCCCACGGTGACGCCGTGGCGGTCGGGATCAAGCGTCAGCTCGGCGAAGGTCAGGCCGTCGCCGCCACCCTCGCCACCGGCGCGGCGCAGCAGGGCCCGCAGCCGGGCCTTGAGCTCGTCGATGTCGAACGGCTTGACCAGATAGTCGTCCGCGCCCGCGTCGAGGCCGTCGATCCGGTCCGAGACGGTGTCGCGGGCGGTCAGCATCAGGATCGGCACGCGGTTGCGCTCGCGTCGCAGCAGCCGGCACACCTCGAGCCCGTCGATGTCGGGCAGCCCCACGTCGAGCACGACCGCATCGGGCACGCTCGCCGCGATCTCGCCCAGCGCACCGGCGCCGCTGTCGGCCAGGCGCACCTCGTATCCCGCCAGCGTCAGCGCCCGCCGCAGCACGTCCCGCAGGGCACGGTCATCGTCGACGACGAGCAGTCTCATGCCCTCATTGTCGCCGCCCCGGCGGACTTCGCGCCCGATTCCTACGTTCTCCTTACCGGCTGCCGGGGTCGCCGGTCGCCGGCGTCCCCTCGCGCTGCTCGCGCAGGACCGCGGCCAGGATGCCGTTGACGAAGGCCGGCGCGTCGGCGCCGCAGAACCGCTTGGCGGTCTCGACCGCCTCGTCGATCGCGCCCTCGGGGGGAATCGGCGCGTCACCCGGAGCGGCCTCGGGGTGCAGCAGCTCGAGCATGCCGACCCGGAGGATCGAGCGCTCGACCGGAGCGATCCGCTGCAGCGACCAGCCGGTCGCATGGCGCGAGATCAGCTCGTCGAGCTCGGGCTGGTGGTCGCGTGTGGCGTGGGCCAACGCGCGCGTGAACGCGTGGCTGTCGCGGGGCAGCGTCTCGTCGAGCGCCACGCCCAGGAGATCGCTCTGATAGAGGGCCCAGACCGCCGCCCGGCGCTGCTCGCTCCTACGCACGCGACATGTATTCGCCGGAGCGCGTGTCGACCCGCACCGCGTCCCCGATGTTGACGAACAGCGGGACGTTGATCTTGGCGCCGGTCTCGAGCACGGCCGGCTTGGTGCCGCCGCCCGAGGCCGTGTCTCCGCGCACGCCGGGCTCGGTCTGCTCGACGGTCAGATCGATCGCGCTCGGCAGCTGCACGTCGGCCGGGGAGTCGTCGATGTAGAGCAGATCGAACTCCTCGCTGTCCTTCATGAACCGGAGCGACTCGGCGATCGCGCTCTCCGGGATCGCGAGCTGCTCATAGCTCTCGGAGTCCATGAAGTGGGCGTCGGCGCCGTCACGGTAGAGGAACTGCATACGGCGCACCTCGGTCCGGACGGGGCGGAACTTCTCGCCGGCTCGGAAGGTCCGGTCGATCACCGCGCCGTCGCTGGCGCGCCGCAGCTTCGTGCGCACGAAGGCGCCGCCCTTGCCGGGTTTGACGTGCTGGAACTCGAGGATCTTGAATACGACGCCGTCGACGTCGATGTGATTGCCGTTCTTGAATTGATTGGTGCTGATCATGATTCGGCCGCCAGTGTAGAGAGGGGCGGCGCGAGCCGATCAGTCGGTCGTGATCAGCCGCTTGGGAACGGCAGTCAGGATCTCGCACCCGTCGTCGGTGACCGCGACCAGATCCTCGATCCGCACACCGAACTGACCCGGGAGGTAGACGCCCGGCTCGACGGTGACGATGTTGCCGGCCCGCAGCTCATCCTCGGAGCGCTGCGAGAGCCGGGGGGCCTCGTGCACATCGCGGCCGACGCCGTGACCGAGCCCGTGTCCGAAGTGCTCGCCGTGCCCCGCCGCGGTGATGATCTCCCGGGCGACGGCGTCCACGGCGCGACCGGCCTCGTCCGCCCGGACGGCGGCCACCGCCGCGAGCTGGGCTGCGAGCACGAGCTCGTAGATCTCGCGCGCCTCGCTGCCCGGGTCCCCGGCGGCGACCGTTCGGGTGCAGTCCGAGCAGTAGCCGTCGAGCTCGGCTCCCCAGTCGATCACGACGAGCTGGCCGGTCTTGATCGGCACCTCGCGCGGCTGGGCGTGCGGCAGCGCGCCGTGGGGGCCCGCGGCGACGATCGTCTCGAAGCTGGGCCGCTGCGCGCCGCGCTCGCGCATGTCGTACTCCAGCGCCATGACCAGCTCCCGCTCGGTGCGCCCGACGAGCCCGTCGCGGATCAGGCGCTCGAAGGCGGCGTCGGCGAGCACGGTCGCGGCGCGGATGCGCTCGATCTCCTCCGGCTCCTTGACCGCGCGCAGGCCCTCGACGATCCCGGCCGTGCCGATCAGCTCCACCCGTTCGGGCAGCAGCTCGCGCAACCGGCGGTGCTGGCGGACGCTCATGTGCGCCTCCTCGAACCCAAGCCGGAGCGTCCCGTCGGGGAGCGCCTCACTCAGTGAGTCGAGCAGATCCAGCGCGGCGCGCAGCCGCGCGAACGAGGGATGCACCTCCTCGGCCGCCTGCTCGACGTAGCGGAAGTCGGTGACGAAGGCGCGGGTGCGGGGCCCGATCACGGCGATCCCGTTGCTGCCGCTGAAGCCGGTCAGATAGCCGACGTTGACCAGGTCGGTCACCAACAGAACGTCGATGCCCGCCGCCTCGATCGCTTCAATCTGGCGCTCGGCGCGGCCTCTCATGAGAGCAGCTCCTCTCGCACGCGCTCGAGCGCGTCACGGTACCCCGCCGGGCCCCGCCCGGACACCTGCGCCACGCACAGGTCGCGGATCACGGAATGCCGTCGCCACTCCTCGCGCTGGTAGATGTCGGACAGGTGGACCTCGACGGCGGGCAGCGCCGCGATCTCGAGCGCATCGCGGATCGCCCACGCGTAATGGGTCCAGGCTCCGGGGTTGAGCACGATCGCGTCCGCCAGCCCCTCGATGCGGTGCAGATGCTCGACGAAGTCGCCCTCGTGGTTGGTCTGGAAGAAGCGAGTCTCGAGGCCGAGCTCGTGCGCGTCATTGGCGATCCGGAACTCGAGCTCGGTCAGCGTGAGCCCACCGTAGAGCGTCGGGTCGCGGCGCCCGAGCTGGTCGAGGTTGACCCCGTGCATGATCTCGATCCGGTTGCGGTTCACACCATCAACTCTTGCACGGCCGCAATGACGTCGTCGGCCGCCACCGTGCACCCCGGCCGCGGTGCGCCCGGCGCCTCGAGCAGGACGAACGGGACCGGGCCCTCCCCCACACGCTTCTTGTCCCGCCACGTCGCCTGCACGATCGCCTCGGGGTCGGCGCCGCTGAGTGTGACCGGCAGGCCCCGGGCGGCGAGCAGTTCCCGGACCTCCTGGCGCAGATCCTGCTGGCCTGAGAGCCGCAACGCGGCCAACAGCCCCAGCGCCACCGCTTCGCCGTGCCGGTAGCGCGCGTAACCGGTCGTCGTCTCGATCGCGTGGGCGACGGTGTGACCGAGATTGAGCACCTGGCGCAGCCCGGCGTCGCGCTCGTCGCGAGCCACGATCCGCAGCTTGGTCCGCACGCAGGCGGCGATCACCGCCGGTGACAGCGGGTCCTCGCCGGCGCGCACGCGATCCCACAGCTCGCCGCCGGCGATCAGCGCGGTCTTGACCATCTCGGCGTAGCCGGCGGCCACCTCCTCGGCAGGAAGCGTCTGGAGCACGGTCGTGTCGGCGACCACGGCCACGGGCAGGTGAAAGGCGCCGACATAGTTCTTGGCCTCGGGCAGATCGACCCCCGTCTTGCCGCCGTAGGCCGAGTCGACCTGGGCGACCAGCGTGGTCGGCACCTGCAGATAGCGCACACCGCGCTGGTAGGTCGCGGCGCAGAAGCCGGCCAGGTCGCCGACAACGCCCCCGCCGAGCGCGACCACGACATCCTCGCGGGTCATGCCCGCCCGCGCCAGCTCGGTCCAGACGATCTCGGCGTGAGCGATCGTCTTGGACTGCTCGCCGGGCATCACCGAGACGCGACCGGAGAGCGGCTCCACCGCATCGCCGTAGAGGCGGGCCACGCGGCCGTCGGTGACCAGGAACCGGCGGCCGGCGACCGTCGCCGGCCAGAACCCGTCGCGCTCCAGCAGCCGCGGGCCGATGAAGACGGGATAGTCGCCCGACGCGCTCGCCGCCCACAGCAGCTTCGCCCGGGGCGGCAATCCCTCGAGCGCCGGCAGCACCTGCGCCATCGCATGCGAGCGCTCGGCCGGGACGATCGCATCGGCCAGGCGGCGGTAGCTCGGCTCGCGCTCGGCGTATAGGCGCTCGAAGCGCCCGCGATCGGCGGCCAGCGGGCGCCCGGTGCCACGCGCGCGGGCCCAGGCCACGTCGACCGGCACGTCGATCCAGACGACGAAGTGCTCGGCCAGGGCCGCCCGCACGGCCTCGGAGCGGGTCGCGCCACCGCCGAGCGCCACCGCCCGGGGCTGTTCGGCGTCGAGCAGCTCGGTCGTGACCCGCTCCTCCTCGGCCCGGAAGACCGCCTCGCCGTCCTCGGCGAACACGCGCTCGATCGGCTTGCCGAGCCGACTCTCCAGCACCGCGTCGACGTCGACCGCCTCGAGCCCGAGCAGCTCGGCCGCACTCCGCGCCGCCGTGCTCTTGCCCGCCCCCATGAAACCGATGAAGGCCAGCGCACGGCCGTGGGGGGGCCTCCCGGACCCGTCCACTAATCGGCCGCCTTGCGCCTGCCGATGCGGCACTCGTAATGGTGCACCGCGGCGTGAACGTCGTCGATGTGGTCGCCGCCGAACTTGGCCCGGTAGGCGTCCGCGAGCACGAACGCGACCATTGCCTCGCCGACCACGCCGGCCGCCGGGACGGTGCACGAGTCGGTCCGTTCGCGCAGCGCCTGAGCGGGCTCATGGGTGGCGATGTCCACCGAGCGCAGCGGCTTGGTCAGGGTCGGCAGCGGCTTCATCGAGCCGCGCACGACGAGCGGCGCGCCCGTCGTCATGCCGCCCTCCACCCCGCCGGCCCGGTTGGTCGGCCGGTGATAGCCCTGATCCTCGTCGTAGAAGATCTCGTCGTGGGCGCGGGAGCCGGGGACGCCCGCGACCTCGAACCCATCGCCGATCGAGACGGCCTTGATGGCCTGGATCGAGAGGATCGCCTGCCCGAGGCGCCCGTCCAGCCGCTCCTCCCAGGAGACGTGCGAGCCGAGCCCCGGAACGAGCCCGAAGGCGCGGACCTCGAACACGCCGCCGAGCGACTCGTTCTCCCGGCGGAGCTTGTCGATCTCGGCCACCATCGCCTTCGAGGCCTCGGGGTCCAGGCACCGGACGGGCGACTCATCCACGGCCGCGAAGTCCTCCGGACGCAGGTCGTCACGGTGGGGCGCCTGCACGCCGGTGATCTGGATCACGTGCGAGAACACCCGCACGCCGAGCGCGGCCAGGAACGCCTTGGCCACGGCACCGCCCGCCACCCGAGCCGCCGTCTCGCGCGCGCTGGCCCGCTCGAGGATGTCGCGCACGTCGCTCAGTCCGTACTTCTGCGTGCCGACGAGATCGGCGTGACCCGGGCGCGGCAGATGCACCTCCGGCAGCTCCGCCTCGACGGGCCACGGATTCATCCGCTCCTCCCAGTTGGCGTAGTCGCGGTTGCGGACCTGGAGCGCGATCGGGCCGCCGAGCGTGCGCCCGTGGCGGACGCCGGCGGTGACCTCGACCTGGTCGCGCTCGATCTTCATCCGCCCTCCGCGGCCATGGCCGAGCTGCCGGCGCGCGAGATCCCGGTTCAGCGCCTCCAGCTCGAGCGTCAGCCCGGCCGGCATGCCCTCGACGATGCACGTGAGGCCGGGGCCGTGCGACTCGCCGGCGGTTGTCAGTCTGAGCGCCATCCGGCGCTACAGGTTATTGGCGGGCCCGATCCGACGGCCGCCCGGCGGCTCAGGACCGGCGGGCGGGTCAGTAGCGCCCGGCGGCGACAATCGCGGCGCGACTACCATCGGCGCCGACGAGCGTCAGGCGGACCGTGAGTGTCACGTGCCCGAGGCGCTTCAGCTTCGCGGCCGTGGCTCGCGAGAGGCCGAGGTTGAGCCTCATCTTCCCGCTCTTGATCCCGGTCACGGTTCCGCGTCCGATCACGACTGACGATCCGCGCACCGACCCGATGTGCGCGCGCCGCGCGGCGCCGCGGGAGATCGACAGGGTCGCGATCGCGTCAGCCGCCTGGTTGCAGCTCAGGCTGAGGACCACGCCGGAGCGCAGCATCGCCCGCATGCTCTGCGGCAAGATCTGCATCTGCACGTGGAGGCCGGGACTCGCCTGCGCCGGAGGCGACACGGGCTGCCCGTTCGGGCCGAGCACGACGATCGACTGGCTCAGCTTGGCCGTGTTGCCACCGCGGTCGGTCACCGTGAGCGTCACCGTGTAGGTGCCGCCGTTGGCATAGCTGTGCACCACGCTGGGGCCCACGTCGGTCTTCCCGTCACCGAAGCTCCAGGCGTACTTCGCCGCTGGGACCATCAGCGACGAGTTCGTCACCGAGCCGTCGAACGCGACCAGATCGCCCTGGTCGATCGGGCTCGGGACGACGAAGCTGGGCGAGAGCGCCACGCCGAGCGCGCACATGGGCGCGTTCGGTTCATTCTCGAGAACTCCGGCGTTGCTGAACTCGGGCTGCAGGATGTAGGGTTCTGGCTGCTGCTGCCGACGGTGGCGGCGTCGTTGTTAGCCGCGTTACCCGTCTCCGGCCCGCAGCCCAGGTTGTCGTTGATCTCGGAGCCGTCGCCGGCGGACCAGCCGGTGAGCCACGGGTTGACGATGGCCGCGATCTGCCCCTGGCTGAGCGGGCTCACGAGCCGGCTGCCGGCGTCGGTCGGGGTCTCGGGAGCGTTGCCCGGCGCGGGAATGTTGGGGTCATCGCACGAGGTGTAGGCCGTCCACGGCTGCACGACATACGCGAACCTGGTGCCGGCCGGGGTGCCGTCCGGGACCGTGAACCAGGAGTGGTAGGAGCAGAACTGTGCGCTTGAGTTGCCGTTGGCCGAACAGAGCGTGTGGGCCGAATCGAGGCAGACCTCGACGTTGCGGAGGCGTCAGCATCACGAGCAGGGGCGTGAAACCCGGCTGCACGCGTCCCACCAACCCCATTGCGGCGATCGTCCTCTTCATCTGCGCCTGAAGATCGGTATCGGTGAGGATGGGGTTGCAGGGGTGCTCCCCGTTGGGACAACCCGGATAGAGGTTGCCCTTCGTGCTGTCGACGGCGTGGTTGAAGACGCACGTCGCACCGCCGGGATCACCGAAGTCGATGCATCCGCCGCCGTACAGCGAGGCGTTGGCCGCCCGTCCGCCCGGGTCGTTGTACTGCGTCGTCACAGCGTATGGCGACTTCAGCGTGCCACTGCCGTCGGCGACGTCTCGGAGGAACTGCTCGACGTACTGTCTCGTCCCCGCCCAGTAGCTTCGGTTGGGATCCCAGGTGAGCGCGAACGTCTCGTTGCCGTGCATCACGGCCCCGGTCGTGCCGCCCTGCCAGCACAGTCCGTTTGCGGGCAGCACCAGGTCCGGAGAGAGCCAGGGATCCGAGCACGGCGTGCTGGAGGTGGCGATCGGGAGACTGGTCAGCGGCGTGCCCGGCACCAGCGCGACGCCAGTCTTCCCTGCAGCGCCCATGTTGACCACGACCGCCTGCGCCCCGCTCGCCCCGACGACCAGCGAGACGGCGAACGTCACTGCGACAGCGATGAGTGAGCGGCGACGCATCAGCCACCTCCAACCGTCAGGTCGCGCAGGTCGACGACCGCGCCGACGCTCGGTTCGTACGAGAACAGGGACAGGGCGGGGAGCGACAGCTTGCCGAGGAGCGTGCGACCGGTCGCGGACACCTGGCCGCGGGCCTTGTTGGCAGCGGCCACCGACGAGTGCTGATCGGCGCCGATCGTCGTGACGGCGAACTGGGCCAACGGGATCGCCCCGGTCGGCGAGTGCATCGCGACGCCCTCGATCTGGTCCAGGCCCAGCGACAGGATCTCGCAGTCGATCGGTCCCGGCGTGCACGTCCCGGGTCCGGTGAGGACGGCACCGGGCTCGACCGCGAACAGCACGCGGTGCCCACCCTTCAGCACACCGAGCTCGATCAGCAGCGGGTGCTGCTGGCTCGGCAGCACGCTCAGGCGCTCGAGCGGGTCGATCCGGTCGAAACCGCCAGAGGCGTTGGTGATCGACACCGCGACGTGGTAGGACTCGGTCGGGCTCAGCCCGGGCACGGCGGGCTTGGGCGGTGTGCTCGGCAGGATCGGTGGGGCGGCGCCGCCCCCGCTCGATCCCGTGGACGCCGTCGACGGGATCGACCCTGGCGCGCCCGTCGACCCCGCCTGCCCGGTCGCGCCCGTGGAGCCCGTCGCGCCCGCGGACCCAGCTGGGGCTCCTCCGGTCGGCGAGATGCTCGCGGGGCCGGACGGGGCCAACGTCGCCGCCGGCGCGACCTGCGGCGTAAACGGATCCCGGGCCCTGCCGTTCAGCCGCGACACCTGAGCGCTGGTGCTGACGCTGACCGCGGGCACGGCGCTGCCGGGCGCGGTCACGACCGCGCCGAGCACGGCCGGGGTGGCCGGGGTCGAGGTCGCCGACGTCGAGAGCAGTAGCGGAACCGCGACCAGGGCCACCACGAGCGCCGCCGCCACCGGCAACAGCCGCTTCTCGCGCAGATCGGAGATGAGGTTGTTGACGGTGCTCATGAGGTTGTTGACGGTGCTCATCGAATCGGGGAGGTCACCACGGCGGCGCCGACCGGGGCCGACGAGGTCGGCGCGGACGCGTTCTGGGTGGATGTGGGAGACGGCCCGGTCGGCGTGGCGCCGTTCATCAGGCCCTGGCCGGCCGGCACGAGGTAGGTGGTGGCGGAGATCGAGGCGTTGATCTGCGGGAAGCCCAGCTTGCCGGCCGTCAGGCTGATCGCGTTCAGGGTCATCAGGCGGCCGCTGACCAGCACGCGCTGGTTGCTGGCGATCACGAAATCGTCGAGGCGCTTGAAGAAGTCGGCCAGATGGAAGAAGTCGCCGTGGAAGGTGAATGTGAACGGCTCGGTCGGAAACCCGGCCGGGCCGACGGCGGCGCCGGGCGGCAGCGTCGAGGTCGCGGCCTGGGTGGCGCCCACCCCGGGCGTCGTGACCGCAGACTTGCCGGCGGTCGCCCCGGCCGGGGGCGTCGTCGGCGCCGGGCTCGCCGCGGAACCGGGGTTGAGTGTCAGGGACCGGAAGTCGACCTGCGCCCCGCTGGCGGCGTTCTGGAGCTGGTAGATCAGCGAGGGCACGTTGTCGTCGGGCGGGACGGCCTCGCCGAGCCCCGCGACGGCGGTGTAGTTGCGCGCGAAGCTGGCTTGCGCCGCGCGCGCCTGGGCCACCTGGGTCTGGGCGCCCGCGAGCTGCGCCTGCGCGGCGGTGATCTGATCACCGAGCTTGGCCGCCTGATCGCGCCGCGGCTGGATGACGAGCATCCAGGATCCGACCACTGCGGCCACGGCCACGACGATGGCGATCACCATACGGTCGCGTCGGGTCATTTCGTGGCTCCCGGTGTCATGGCGCTCACGTTCTGAGTCGACAGCGAGGTCACACCCGACGGGCCCGCACCCGGCAGCGGTGAGAAGAATACGACCAGGTCGAAGCCGGGACCGCTGCCGCAGCTCGAGCCGCTGCCGCCCGCCGCGCTCGAGCCGCCGGCGCCGGCCGAATCGGGCTTGGTCGCGTCGGCCAGGGTCACGCGGGTCACCCCGTTGATCAGCCGCAGGCGCGACATCAGGCGCGCCACGTCGTCCTGGGTCTGCGTGCACCCGCTCATCTCGAAGGCCGGCGCGGCGATGTCGGCCCGCAACGTTGCGGTGCCACCGGAGCCGGAGGAGCCGGCGACGCTCGCGCCAGGGGCGACGCTGCCGAACAGCGTCACGAGCGAGGTGTTGGCGGGGACAACCCGCGAGAGGTCGGCGAGGGCGGCGTGCCAGTCGAAGCGGGTCGCGGCGATCTCACGTACCGTCTCGGCGCGGGTCTGGGCCAGCTGGGCGAATTGCGTATAGGGAGCGAGCCGCGCGGCCTCCTGCTGGGCCTGGTTGGCCTGAGCCTGCAATGTGGCCACCTTCGCCGTGCGCTCCGAGATCGTGTTTCCGGTCAGCACGTAGATGGTCACGAACAGGACCGCGACCGCGAGCGCCGCGATCACGAGCGCGCCGGGACCGGGCATCTTTACCGGCAGGCCCGTGCCGCCGCCGCGCTTGGCGTCGTTCGGGATCAGGTTGACGGCTCTCATGCCGCCACCTGCTCGACGGTCAGCCCGGCGGCCACCGCGAGCATGCCGGCGTCGGCCCCGCCGAATGCGCCGGGCCGACCCTCCGCCACGACCCCGACCTCGAGCGGAATCCCGATCTCTTCGCGGAGCTTGTCGGCGAAGCCGGGGATCGCCACCGCAGGGCCGGTCAGGATCGCGCGCTCGACGTCGACGGCGCCGTCCTGCATCGTGTGGAAGTCAAGTGAGTTGCGCACATCGTCGGCGATCTTGTGGACGCCCTCGCTGAGCACGCCGCGAGCCTCGGCGACGATCTCCTGATCGCCGTCAACCTCGTCGGCGGGCAGGACCAAGCCAACGTGCTTGAGCCAGCCGTGGGCATGCTCGAGGGTCAGGCCGCGACGCTCGGCGAGCTCGCCGGCGATCGACTCCATGCCGGTCACGACGACACGCGTGAACACGCACGCGGTGCCGACGGCGACGGCCAGGTTGGTCATGCCGCCGACGTTGATGTAAAGGGTCGCTTCGGTGCTGCCCGGCTGGTGCAGGGCGCGGATCATCGCGAACGCCGACAGGTCGATTCCGTGCGGTCGCAGCCCTGCGCGCTGCGTCGCTTCGACCAGGCGCTCGATCATGTCGCGCCGGGCGGCCACCAGGACGACCCGGGTACGGGCGCCCTCCGCCGTCTCGACGATTCCCAGCGACTGGTGCTCGAGCACCGCCTGATCGAGCGGCATCGGGATGTGGTCCTGAGCCTGGAAGCGCACGGCCGATGCGATCTCCTTCGGATCCTCGAGCGGCGGCAGGTCGAGCATGCGCATGACGATCCGCTGGTTGGCCACACCGAGCCGGACGCGGCGACCGAGCTTGTGCTCGGCGAAGAGGCTGCGCAACACCGCGGCCAGGGCGTCGACATCGACGACCTCGCCGTCGCGGACGACCCCGTGAGCGAGTTGTGCCGTCGCGGCGCGCTCGACGGCGACGCGGCCGGCGCGCGCCTCCACGGCGGCGACGTAGCCAGGCTCGATATCGAGCCCGACAACGGTCTTACCAGCTGAAGTTCCCATTGGCCTAGACACTCAATCGGCCTTTTCGTGGTGCGAGTTGAGGGCGTCCAGACGCCTCTGGACGGTTCCCGGCCGATGACGGGTCACCGCCGGGGGCGCGGGTTTGCCCGCGGATCACCAGTTGCCGGGGGCCGGGCCCCGCTGCGCGAACGGGACCGTGGAACTGATCGTCCGCGGGGCGTCGCTCACCGCGACGACGAGAAACGACGTGTCGTTCGGCTGCATCGCGTCGACATCCGGCGCGGTGAGACGATATGAGGCACTGGCGTGCGGTGCGAGCACCGCCGGCCCGCTCGCGATCGACCAGAACGGCGTCGTCTGGCCGGTCGAGTTGGTCGCGAAGTGGGGCCGCAGGGCGGCGCCGGTGCGGTTGCGCACCGCAATGGTGATCTGCTCGACGCGCTCGAGCGTGGTGTCGCTGCGCGCGCTGAGCACGGTAATGCGCAGCGGCTGCGGCGTCCCGAAGGCGACGGCCAGACAGACCGCGGCCGGTAGGAACAGGGCCGCGACGGCGATCCTGGGCGGGCGCCGGAGCCAGCTCCGGCGCGCTCCCTGCCCGAGTTGCCAGGCACCGCGCACCG
Organism: uncultured Solirubrobacteraceae bacterium; assembly: GCA_963800815.1. Classification (GTDB taxonomy): domain Bacteria; phylum Actinomycetota; class Thermoleophilia; order Solirubrobacterales; family Solirubrobacteraceae; genus Palsa-465. The sequence goes on along the minus strand of CAWDCP010000026.1, from coordinate 29,167 downwards.
CGGCCTCATCGCTCGTCACGACGCTGACGAGGATCACCGCGATCAGCATCATCCAATACCCGGAGAGCGATCGTGGTGACATGAACAGCGCGACCGTGGGGAGCACGAAGCACGCCCGGGCAAGGCGGCGGAAGTGCACCGCGTAGAGGACGAGGAGGGCGAGGTAGACGCATCCGGCGGCATAGGTGAGCGCCTCGAGGGCGCCGCCGCCGATCCGCAAGAACAGGGTCAGCCCCACGATTCCCTGCCCGTAGGGGATCGCATGCTGGGTCAGCGGTGCGAGCACGCCCGCCAGCCAGGCCCCCGGATCCCAGAGCAGGAACGGCAGGTTGACGGCAGCGAATGTGGCGATCGCCCAGCCGAGGTAGCAGGCGGTCAGCCGTACCGCGGCGCGCGGTCCGAGCTGACCGCGGCGCACGAGGTAGATCCCGGTGAGCAGGAAGGGGGCGATGAACCACGCGAGCTGGTTGCTGGCCAGCGCGAGCCCGAGCGCGAACCCGCTGAGCCGGTCGGCGCGGCTGAGAGCGCCCGTCTCACCGACGCTCGTCCATCGCGTCGCGACCACAACCAGCGCTGCCATCATGATGATCGCGCTCATCCCGGCCAAGGCGAAGTTGGTGAGGATCGGGAAGCCGACGCAGACGACGACGGCCAGGCCGCGCCAGCCCGGCGCGAGCGCCCGGAACACGAGCACGGTGGCCACGATCAGCGCGGCGACATCGGCAATCGGAACGGCCTGACCGCCGCCGGTCAGCTTCACGAACGCGGCCGCCACGAGCACCGGAAAGGCCGGGTAGCCCAGGGTCGAGACCATCCCTCCGCTCATCGTGTACGTGGCGTATTTGGCCGGCACGCCGAAGGCGCTGAGCGTGCCGAGCAGATTGACGCCGTAGGGGTTGTGCCCATGCAGGAGCATCTGCGCCGCCCCCTGCTCGAAGGCTGCTTCGTCGGTGCCGTAGCCCGAGCTGCCGTACAGCTTGGCGGCGCTGTAGGACATCAGCACCAGCACGGCCAGGGCGAGCAGAGCCAGATCCAGACGCTCGAGCGTCGCCCCGTCCTTGGCGCTCGCGATCGCGCAGGTCAGCCACAGGGTCCCTCCGCACAGCGCGATCACCGCGATGCCAGCCGACGGCACCGTGACGATCTCGCTCCAGGCGCCCAACAGCGGCCAGAACAGTCCCATCGCGGCCACGAGCGAGATCGCCCGGTGGGCGCCGAGGGCCCGGCTCGCGCCCGACGCCGGCGAGGACTCGCGCCCCGGCTGCTCGGTCCGCTCGGCTTCAATCACGGTGCTTCTCATCGGGTCTCCCTTCCCGGCGCGGTTACCGCGACGATTCGATTCTCGGCCGTGGGTGTGGCGATGTGTGGGCGGTCGACCGCGTCGACCCGCGGGGTACGGATGCTCGCCGTGTTTCGGGTGCCCCGCCCGCGCCACCAACGCTGGACGGGTCGCTCGACCAGGTACCAGCTCGCCGCGCCAAGCAGGATCGCCGCCGCCACCGTGGCGGCGAACAACCCCGCGAACGCGCCGGCACCGCGGGGGCGGCCGACCGCTCGGTCGAGCATCTGCATCAGCGGCTGATGCCACAGGTAGATCCCGTACGAGATGACGCCGAGCCAGGCCAGCGGGCGGCTGCACAACAATGAGACCGTCCCGTCGCGCGCGCCGGCCCGAGCCGGCAGCGCGGCCGGCAACACGAATAGCGCCGCCGCGAGCCCGATCGCGAGGTGCGCTGTCACGCCCCAGCTCGGCAGGAAGAACTCGCCCTGCTGCGCGGGCACGCCGACCACGAACAGCAGCGCCGCAGCCAGCCAGCAGCGCCCCGGCCGCCTGGCCAATGCGGCCATCGCCGGACCGAATTGGGCGCCGTGATCCCAATCGGCGCGCAGCACGGCCATCGCCATGCCGAGCGCGAACCAGTCGATCAGGCCCGGAAGCGACGTGGCGATGACGATCCGTGCATCGGGCACCGGCGCCAGCAGCGATCGCGCCATGAACGCCCGCAGGATCAGCGAGGCAAACACCACGCCGGCGAGCGCCCACAGCTGCCGGCGAGCCCGCGCCGGCCCCAGAGCGGGTCATCCGCGCCAGGGTCCAAGCCAGCACCGGCAACAGCGCGTAGAAGCGTGATCTCCGTGCACAGGCTCCAGGCGACGTCGAGCCCATGGTGCAGGCTCGACGGCGCGTAGATCTGGGCCAGACCGAAGTATCGCCACCAGCTCTGGGTCAGAACGCCGTGCACGAGTCCGACCCCGGCGAGGAGCGCCAGGGCGACCCAATAGGCCGGAAGGATCCGGACCGCGCGCCGGCCGGCAAACTCCTGCCAGCGCGGCAGGCCGCGGCCGTCCCGGATCGCGCGTGCAAAGGGCAGATAGAGCAGGAAGCCCGAGACGACGAAGAACACGACGACGCCGCCCTTCAACTCAGCGACCACGGGAGCGAGCCGCCCCGACAGCGACGCGTGCGACAGGCTGCCGGCGTGGTAGGCAATCACCAGGACAGCGGCGAGCGCCCGGAGCCCATCGAAGCCGACCAGGCGGTGCGTCGACGCGGCGCTCACCACGACGCTCCGGGCACCAGACAGGGCGTCTGGACTCCGCGAAGGGCTGGATTGCGGCGCACGGTCAACCCGGTCAGACCATCGCGTGCAGGTACCAATGCACGATCTGCGGGCCGACCAACAGCGCGACCACGCCGCCGAGCGCGAGGAAGGGGCCGAACGGGACCGCTGTCTTGCGTCCCTGGGCCACGCCGACGCGGGCCATCACGACCGCGCCGAGGACGACGCCCGACAGGAGCCCAGCGAACAGCGCGACGGCGATCGACCGTCCGAGGAACAGGCCCATCATCCCGGCGAGCTTGACGTCGCCCATGCCGAGGCCGCGGGGGTATGCGATCGCGAAGATCAGCAGGAAGCCGCCGGCGGCGGCGGCGCTGATGAGCTGCTCGGGCACGTAGGCCGGCCGCAGGATCAGGCCGATCGCGATCGCGACGATCGAGGCCGGCCCGGTGATCTTGTTCGGGATGATCCGGTGGTCGAGATCGATCAGCGAGATCGGGACGAGCGCAGCCACGAGCGCGAGCCCCAGCGCGCGCTCGAGCGTCGAGTGTCGCGCCAGCACGACGCCGACCGCGAGCGCGGCCGTCAGCGCCTCGACGATCGGGTAGCGCGGCGAGATCGGTTCGCCGCAGGCGCGACAGCGCCCGCGCAGGAGCAGCCAGCCCAGGATCGGGATGTTGTCGTATGGCCGGATCGGCGTCCCGCATGTCGGGCAGCGCGACCCTGGACGGCTGAGCGACTCACCGCGCGGAAGGCGATAAGCGACGACATTGCAGAACGACCCGTAGATCGCTCCGAACAGTCCGGCGAGGATCGCGAGCTCTGCAGTGGACACCGGTCAGCCCTGCCCGCGCGTCGCGACTGTGCCGGTCGACGGGACCGGTGCCTGGGCGAGGATCGAGAGGACGATGAACGGCAGCGCCCAGGTCAGGTACATGAACGTCCAGTAGCCGGCTGAGAGCTGAACGGCGAGGATGATCGCTCCCGATAGCGCGGCGACCCGTGAGCGGTCGGCCGCGAACGCGCGATCGCGCCGCAGCGCGAGCGCGCCGCCGACGACGAGCGCCAGCGTCGCCGCCTGCGCCAACTGCTGAAAGGGCACGCTTCCGATCTGGTACCACAGGCTGTCCGGCGAGTCTCGCGACCCCTGGTAGCCGACCGCGTGGAGCATCGCGCCCACCGCCCCTGGGCCACCGATCGCGACGAGAGCCGCGAGCGCCCCGACGCTGACGAGCACAACCCCGGCGATCGCGCGTGTCATCTCGCTGCCTCGACGAGGCGCGAGCCACAGCGGCAGCAGCACCGCCGGGGCGAGCTTGAACCAGGCGCCGGCGGCGAGCAACGAGGTCGAGAGACCGGGCCTGCGCCAGAACGCGATAGCCAGCGCGAAGGTCGCGCAGAGGACGATGTCGGTCGTTCCGGTCGAGATCGTCACGAGCATCGGCGGGAAGCAGAGGAACGCGATCGCAGCCCGCAGCGGCGCGGCGCGGGAGGCGTAGTCCCCCGGCGCGCGCTCACGGCCGCTCGAGCTCGACCGCGCGCTGATCGAGACCGCGACGGCCCCCACGAGCGCGGCGAGGACCGCGACCGTGAGCGTCGCATCGGCGCTGTCCCAGAAGCTGTAGACCGGGGATAGCGCCGCGAGCGGCACGTACAGCAGGTATGAGCCGATCGGGTACGTGTCGCCGTGCAGGACGTTCGGGATGTGGCCGTAGGGCAGCAGCCCGTGCGCGATCTGGGTCGCGCCCTCCATCACGGCATAGCCGACGTCGACGACTCCGCGGGAGCTGATCCCGACCATCACCACGACCGCGACCACCGCGACGGCGAAGATCCGCAACAGGCGCAGGCGCTGCTCCGCCGACCAGCGCGAGGCGATCACGTCGAACAGCGGGCGCGCGGGCGCCGCCGGGCGGGCCGGGACGAACGCGCGCCAGGCGCAGCGGGCGGCCAGGTAGATCATCAGTGGGTAGCTGACGGCGACCATCCGTGCGACGAGCCCGCCGTCGAGCAGGACGACCGCCGCCATCGTGCCCGTCGCGGCCAGCGCGTCGAGGTTGCGGATCCGCCGCAGCGGCCAGACCGCCGTCATCGACAGGAACACGAGCGCCAGCAATGCGAGCATGCGAGTGTCGTTGGCGATATTGCTGCCATACGCATACGAGGCCCGTGATGAGACGACGTGATAGAGCACCTGGCCCCTGCGCGTGACGATCGCTGCGAACACGAGCCTCGACCCCTCCGACAGCCAGACGGCCTCGTGGTTGGGGTCGACGCTGGAGAGCTCGATCCGATCCCAGCGCAGGTTCCGCAGCGACGGCGCGACCACCGGATCGGCGCGGAGATCGGCGACGACCGCGCTGCGCGCGAGCGGCAACGGCGGTGGCGATTGGTGGGTGGCGACCAGCACCGCCCACGCGACCAGCATCGTCAGCAGACTGACGCTCAGTGCGCCGGCCGACCGAACGCCGGCAAAGGCTCGCCGGGCGGCCGCGCCCTGGATCGGTGCTGTGATCGCGCCGCTCGACATTGAAGATCCGCCCGCTAGCGTCCGGCGAGCTCGAGCGCGGGCTCGACCCCGGCGCCGATCTCCGAACCGCTGTCGGGATCCGGCTCGCCCGCAGCGGGCTCACCGGCAGCGGCGGACAGCGCGACGAGAACGAGCGGCAGGAACCATGCGATATAGAAGTAGAACCAGTGGGTGCCCGGGAGCTGCACCGCGATGACCAGCGCGGCCGACAGGGCGCTCACCTGAGTGAGGCTGCGCGCGCCCCGCGGCCGGATGGCGAGCAGCAGCGCGAGCCCGACGACCGCGATCTCAACCGCGACCTTCACGGGCCAGAGCGACGGGTGGAGCGCCCAGGGCGAGAACACGTCCGGGCGACCGAGCTGGAAGCCGATCGTACGGTCATACATCTCCTGAAGGCCGCCCGCGGGCAGCAGCACGGCGACGGTCACGCCGAAAGTGATCACGAAGGCGGCAAGCACCTTGCGGCCGGCGCGGCGCCCCTCACCCGCTCGGCCGCCGACGATCAGAAGCGGCAGCAGGATCGCCGGGAAGAACTTCGCGGCGGTCGCGAGGCCGAGGACGACGCCACGCCGGACCGGCGAGCTGAGCACGAGCATCAACGCGACCATGAGGAGCGCGACGAGGCCGTCGTTGGTGCTCTTCATCACGGCGAGCAGGGTGAACGGGCAGGCGGCCCACAGCCACCCCAGGAGCAGACCGAGACGAAGCCCCTCACGCCCGTGACGCAGCCGCCGGCCGACGAGCAGCAGCCCGGCGATCGTCAGCAGGTCAAAGGTGATCGTGGCGGCACGGGCCGCGGGGAGCGCGACCCAGGAGTTCGGCCACAGCGCGGTGAACGGGACGTACGCGAGGTAGGTCACCGGCCCGTATGTATCGGGATGCGCGACGTTGAGGAAGTACGGGCTGTGCCCGTGCAGGATCCGCGTGGCGCCGATGACCGACGCGTACCCAACGTCGACCACGTGCGGCTCGTCAAGGGTGAGGAAGACCCGCGCGGCGGCCAGCAGGAACAGCCCGCCGGCGAGCGCGTACGTGGGCAGGGCCGTGCGCAGCGGCCGTCCGCTGGGCGCAGCGGAGCTGCGACCGCGCCACAGCATCCGGCCGAGGAAGTAGAGCAACGGCGGGTAGGCCAGCCACACCGCAGCTTCGGTGTGACGCGAGTTGAACAGGGCGTAGGAGACGCCGAAGCTGAGCACCATCGCCGCGTCGAGATGGCCGAGGCCCGGCCGGCGGGTGATCAGCGGAAGCAGGAACAGAAGCCCGAAGGGCAGGAACACCCAGGGAGCGTCGAACAGCGTGTCATACGCGCCGCGGGCGTAGACGGCGGTGATCAGCGGACCGGTATAGGACGGTCCCAGCGCGCCGTTGCGCTCGACGATGACATCGACGAGCGTCTTGCCGTGGTAGGCGAAGTTGACCTCGTAATGGCTCTGCCCCCAGACCCACACACCGTACCTGAGGGGGTGGTGGGTGCGATGAATCGCCAGCGCGGTCGGCGAGTGCTCGGCGATCAGCACCGCCTGGGCCGGCGAGACCGCGAAGCCGCTCGGTGTGAGCGCGAGGTCGGTCGCCTCATACATCGGTATTCCGATGCTCTCCTGCGCGTAGGCCGGGATGCCCGACCCGCCCGTGGCTGCGCTCGCCTGGCTCGCTCCCGCCAGGCTCGCCACCATCACCACGCATATGATGGACAGCCGTCGCCGCACGGTCGTGGTATCGGCAATCGGCGTCAGCGCCTTTACGCCGGATCCGCCGGGAACGCACGGGCGGCGCGGAGGCCGGAACGCAAGCGAGGCGGCCCGGAGGCCGCCTCGCGTCAGCACCGAAATGCAGCTGTTGACTACCAGGTGCCGGCGGCGCACCCGCCAGGGTCGCCGCTGCCCGTTCCAGGGCTGGAGCAGGTCCGGGTGACCGCGCCGTTGGCGTTGACGATCGTGTACGCGTCACCGGTCACCGCAGCGGTCGCGACCACGGTGTACCCGCTGGCGCTGCCGGTGGCGGTGCTCAGGTACGCCTGGTTGTTCGTGGTCGAGGTGTTGATCGACTTCTCGACCGCGACCAGTTGCGCCGGTCCCGTCACGCTCGAATAACTGCCGTTGTTGTCGGTGGCGATCGTCTCCATCGTCGTCTGGGCCGTGCGCGCCAGCTCCTTCGCCGACGCGTCATTCGCCTTCCCCTTCTGATTGAGGAACGACGGGATCGCGATCGCGGCCAGAATGCCGATGATCAAGATCACGACCAGAAGCTCGATCAGCGTGAAGCCCTGCTCGGATTCGCCACGGCGACGCAGTTTGTGCAGCATTGATCCTCCTGGGATCGGTGATTGGGCCTATGGGCCAGATCCATCGGTCCCGCCATCACGGCTACGACAGCGTTGAGCCCTGGTGGCAGCCCGGCTACCTCATCCGGAGGTCCGTGGCTTTGCGTCCCACCCTCCCGGGTGGCTTGCCCTTGGCACCTGACGACTCTGGCCCTTGTGATATCGACACGCGGCGCGGCGCGCGCTGAACAACGTGGACGTTTGGTTGAGCCCTACGCGGCTGGCGGGATCGCGTCCGGATCCTCCGACCCGGCGCTCTGTGCGTCACGGCCGGGCTGGAAGCTCCCGCTTCCTCCGCACCAGGGACACGTGACCTCGTGCGGCGTGCCCCCGAGCCCAGAGGTCACCGAGCCGGTTCCGCGGCAGGGGGAGCAACGTGCGCGGGGATCCTCGGGCTCGCTCACGATGCGACGCCGACGATCGGGTCGGGCTCGGGGCGCAGCGTGGCCAGGTGGGACCTGATGGCTTCGGTGACGATCATGCCCGGCACCTTACCCGGGCCTCGCCCATCACCTGCGTGTTCCCACGGATCGCCGCCCGTAGGATCCCCTGATGAGAGAGTGACCGGCAGCGCCGACGATGGGCTCCGCGCGGTTCCCTGATGCTCCGGCGGCGCCTGATCGAGGAGGTTCGTAGCCATGTCTGTAGGACCCATGTCGCGCGAGCAACTGCGAGAGATCTCCCGCTTGTGGTGGCTCCCGCTGTCGCTCGGGGCGCTCAGCATCGTCGCCGGAGTGATCGTGCTTGCCAAGCCCGATAACAGCCTCGCCACGCTCGCGGTGGTGGCCGGGATCTTCGTCCTCCTGAACGGGATCGTCGAGCTCGGTGCGTCCCTCTCGAGCCACACCGAGAACCGCGGGCTGGTCGCCGTGATCGGGACGCTCGACCTGGTCATCGGCGTGATCCTGATCCGCCACCCGATCAAGGGTGTGACCGTGATCGCGATCCTGCTCGGGATCTGGCTGCTCGCGTTGGGTGCGGTCCGATTCGTGCAGGCCTTCGAATACGAGGGCCATCGCACGTGGCGCCTCCTCGTCGCCTGCGTCGAGCTGATCGCCGGCATCGTGATCATCGCGAGCCCCGGCATCGGCCTTGCGACCCTTGCGCTGCTGGTCGGCTTCGCATTCATCCTCAACGGCATCAGCCTGTCGGTGCTCGGCCTGGCGATGCGCGCGACCAAGGACGGCGACGGCGGCGGGCCGCCGATCAGCCCCGCTGGGGCCTGACGCCGCCGGGTCGGCCGTATCGTGACGGGCCATGGGTGAGGCAGAGTCCGAGCGCGCAGCCGGGACCGCCGCGTGGCACCGCCGGCTCCATCACACCGGCCACGATCAGCTGAGCCAGGAGACCGCGCAGACGCCCGGGATGCGCCGCTACGAGGCGATCTCCGGCACCCGCAACGGCTCCCGCAAGATCTGGATGGGCGAGAGCCATGTCGCACCGGGCATGGTCTCAGGCGATCACCATCATGGCGAGGCCGAGACCGGCATCTACGTCGTGCGCGGACATCCCGTGTTCGTGTTCCTCGAGGACGGCGCCGAGCGGCGCGTCCAGACGACGCCCGGGGACTATGTGTACGTGCCGCCCTACGTGCCCCATCGCGAGGAGAACCCCTCGCCCGACGAGGAGGTCGTCGTCGTGCTCGCGCGCAGCACCCAGGAGGGCATCGTGGTCAACCTGCCCAGCCTGCGCGCCGAGGTGCCCGAGCTCGATCAGCTGATCGCCGAGCTCGCGGCGGACGGATAGCGCGGTTGCCGGAGGGGAGCGACAGGCGAGAGCGCATCGCCCAAGCTGTGAGACAGAGCCGCTCGTGGCTCGAGCGCGGCGCCAAGGACGTCGGCGACGCCGTCACTCGCGGCGTGCAGGACATGGCCGACCGCGCACGCCGCGGCACTGGCGATACGCCCGCCGGCTCGACATCGACAGGCGAGCCGAGCGCGGTGGACGTCGCGGCCGACCCGGCCGCCTTCTTCAGCGCCGAGCGAGCGCGCCAGGCGGACCGGCTCGGCCACGCGAACATTCTCATCAGCGGACAGACCGGGGTGGGCAAGAGCACCCTCATCAACGCCGTGTTCCGCGTGCGCCTGGCCGCGGAGGGCACCGGAAGGCCAGTCACGGCCCACGTGCAGCGCCACGACGTACCCGGCGTCCCGGTGACCATCTTCGATACGCCGGGCATCGAGCTCGGACACGCGAAGAACGACGTCATTCGCGAATACCACAAGACGATCACGGCCTCTCGCCGGGGGTCTCCGGCCGACGTCATCCATGTCGCCTGGTATTGCGTTGACGCCGGCCAGACGCGGATCCAGGACTACGACGTCGAGATCGTCCGCGCGCTCGCGGACGAGGTGCCCGTCGTGCTCGTCCTCACGCAGTGCATCGACGATGAGCGCGCCGCTGCGCTCGAGGCTGTCGTCGCGCAGGAGCGTCTGCCGATCGCGGGAGCGCCAATTCGCACGCTCGCCCGGGAGCGCCCGCTGGCGGGGCAGACGATTCCGCCCAGGGGCTTGGAGGAGCTCGTGGAGCGCACCAACGAGATCCTCCCCGAGGCGGTGAGACGGGCGTTCGTAAACGCCCAGGGTGTAGTGATCCGGCTCAAGGCCAACCAGGCTCGGGCGATCGCCGGCGCATCCAGCATCGCCGCGGCCGGTGTCGGCGCCGCGCCGATCCCCGTCCCCGACGCTGCCGTGCTCATGCCCGTTCAGCTCGGGATGCTCGCCGGCATCACCGCCGTCTTCGGCATCGACATGAGCAACGAGGGAGCCGTCAAGCTCATCCGCGGCCTCGTCGGCAGCGGCGGCATGGCGGTCGCCGGCCGACAGATCGCGGCGACCCTCCTCAAAGTGGTCCCCGGGGTCAACCTGATCAACGCCTCCGTCGCCGCCGCGCTCACCGCGGCGCTCGGGGAGGCCTACATCCAGCTCTGCAGCGAGATGCTCCGACGCCAGGCCGCGGGCACACCGATGCCCGACGCGGAGATGCTGCCGTTCCTGCTCGAGGCGTATCAGAAGGCGTTCAAGAAGCGCGGCAGCGGCCGCGGGTCCAAGCCGGCGCGGTCGCCAGGGCGCGGGGCGTGAGCTCCGCCCCTACTTGATCTGGTCGTAGACCTTGAACAGCGGCAGGTACATCGAGATCACGATCACGCCGACGATGCCGCCGACGAGGATGATCATCGCCGGCTCCATGATCGATGTGAGGGCCTTGACGGCGGCCGCGACCTCGTCCTCGTAGAACTCGGCGATCTTGGTGAGCATCGTGTCCAGGGCGCCCGTCTCCTCGCCGACGCCGATCATCTGGGAGACCATGGACGGGAACACCGGGGACTCGCGCAGGGGAGCGGCGATCGTGCCGCCGCCCTTGACCGAGGTGATCGCTGTGGACATCGCGTTCTCCACAACCGCATTGCCGGAGGTCTTGCCGGTGATCTCGAGCGCCTGAATGATGGGCACGCCGGCCGAGACGAGCGAGGCCAGGGTCCGCGACCAGCGGGCCAGTGCCACCTTCTGGACGACGTCCCCGATCTTCATCGGCACCCGCAGCTTGAATGCGTCCCAGTGCGGGCGGCCCCACTTGGAGCGCTTGACGTAGAGGATGCTGCCGATGACGGCGACCAACGCGACGATCAGCACGTACCACTGCCGCGTGAGCAGGTGCGAGAAGCCGACCATGACCTTGGTCATCGTCGGCAGGTTGCCGCCGAACTGCTTGAACACGTTCTCGAACACGGGGATCAGAAAGGCGACCAGTGCCAGCAGGACGATCACCGCGAAGCTGATCACGAGCGTCGGGTAGATCATCGCCGAACGCACCTGGCGGCGCAGCGAGGCATCCTTCTCGAGCTGGTCGGCGGTGCGCAGCAGCGATTCCTCGAGCACGCCGCCGGTTTCCCCGGCCCGCACCATCGACACGTACAGCGAGCCGAACACCTTCGGGTGGCGCTCGAGTGCATCGGACAGGAGCAACCCGCTCTCGACGTCGTGGCGGACGGCGGCGATCGACTCCTTCAGGAGCTTGGAGTTGGCCTGGTTCTCGAGCACGAACAGCGCCTTGAGCAGGGTCATGCCCGAGGAGACCATGGTGGCCAGCTGGCGCGTGCTGATCGCGAGGTCGTTGGGCTTGACCCGCGCGACGAGCGCCAGGTTCAGCTCCTTGGAGCGGTACTTGTGCGCGATGTCGATGACGACCAGGCCGCGTTCCCTGAGCTGGTCTGCGACGTCCTGCTTGGAGACCGCCTCGACCTCGCCCCCGGCCGGCACCCCGGCCAGATCCATCGCCTTGAACTTAAAGGTGGTCATCAGGCGGCCATCCTCGGGCCGGCCTGACCGATCAGGCGGCGCATCTCATCGGGCGCGTGGGCCCGGGCCTCCGCGAGCTGACGGGTGATCTTGCCCGCGCGCACGAGCTCGGCGAGCGAGGCGTCCATCGTCTGCATCCCGTGCGCGCCGCCCGTCTGGAGCACGGAGTAGATCTGATGGCTCTTGGCCTCCCGGATCAGGTTGCGGACCGCGGGCGTGGGTACGAGCACCTCGGTGGCCACGCAGCGACCCGATCCGTCGGAGGTCGGCAGCAGCATCTGGGTCATGATTCCCTGCAGGGCCACCGCGAGCTGAGCCCGGATCTGCCCCTGCTGGGACGATGGGAACACGTCGATGATGCGGTCGACCGTCTGCGGCGTGTCCTGCGTATGCAGCGTCGCGAACACGAGGTGGCCGGTCTCGGCCGCGGTGATCGCGGTGCCGATCGTCTCGAGGTCGCGCATCTCGCCAACGAGGATCACGTCCGGGTCCTGACGCAGCGCAGCCTTGAGCGCATCGGCGAAGCTCGTTGCGTCGGAGCCGAGCTCGCGCTGGTTGACGATGCAGCTCTTGTGCTGGTGCAGGAACTCGATCGGATCCTCGATCGTCATGATGTGCTCTTCGCGCGATTGGTTGATCACGTCGACGAGCGAGGCCAGCGTGGTCGACTTGCCCGACCCGGTCGGCCCCGTGACGAGGACCAGGCCGCGGGGCCTCTTGGCGAACTCGGCCACCGCCGGCGGCAGACCGAGCGACTCGAGCGGAGCCACCTCGAACGGGATCAGGCGGAAGGCAGCACCCACCGCGGAGCGCTGGAAGTAGGCGTTGACGCGGAACCGCGCCTGCCCCGGGATGGAGTAGGCGAAGTCGAGCTGCCAGTTGTTCTCGAGCTTCTGGCGCTGGGAGTTGGAGAGGATCGAGTAGACGATCTCCCGCGTATCCGTCGGCGTCAGCTCCGGATAGCCCTCCAGCGGCGTCAACCGCCCGCGCACACGCACCATCGGCGGCGCACCCGCGGTCAAGTGCAGGTCGGAGGCACGTCGTCCGATCACCTCGAGCAGTACCTCGGCGAAATCAAGCTCCATGCTTGGCCTTTCGATCCCCGCGCTTCGCAGAACCCATCGCTATGGGTAATCGGCAGGTCAGCCCGATGCTGTTACGCGTGCAACCTCGGCGATGGACGTAAGTCCAGACTTGACCTTGTCGAGGCCGTCCTCGCGCAGTCGGCGCATCCCCTCCCGCGCGGCCACCGCGGCGATCTGGTCGGCGGAGGCCCGCTCGAGCGTCAGCGAGCGCAGCTGCTCGGACATCACCATGACCTCGTACAGCCCGATCCGGCCCTTATAGCCCATCCCGCCGCAGCGCACGCAGCCGATCGGCTCGTAGGCCTCGATGTCGAACTGGGCCGAGAAGCCGTTGTCGCGTAGCACGTCGGCGCCGATGATCGTGCGCTGCTTGCAGTGCGAGCAGAGCGTGCGGGCCAGGCGTTGTGCGACCACGCAGTCGATCGCCGAGGCGACCAGGAACGGCTCGACCCCCATCTCGACCAGACGGCTGATCGCCGTCGGCGCGTCGTTGGTGTGGAGCGTCGAGAGGACCAGATGGCCTGTGAGCGCGCCTTCGATGGCGACCTGGGCCGTCTCGCGGTCCCGGATCTCGCCGACCATCAGGATGTCCGGGTCGGCGCGCATCATCGAGCGCAGGCCGGTCGCGAAGGTCAGACCGGCCTTGGGGTTGATCTGCACCTGGGTGATCCCCGGGATCTGGTACTCGACCGGATCCTCGATCGTGATGATGTTCTTCTCCGGCGTGTTGAGCTCCCCGAGGGCGCCGTAGAGCGAGGTCGACTTGCCCGAGCCGGTCGGGCCGGTCGCCAGCACGGCGCCGTAGGAACGATTGAAGGAGCGCCGGAATCGGGCGAGCTCATGCTCCTGCATGCCGAGCCGCGCGAGCTCGAGCCGGATCGCCTCCTTGTCCAGGATCCGCAACACCGCCGACTCGCCGTTGACGCTCGGCAACGTCACCACGCGCACGTCCACGTGGCGCCCCTCGACGGTCAGCCCGACCCGGCCGTCCTGAGGCAGCCGGCGCTCGGAGATGTCGAGGTCGCTCATGATCTTGATCCGCGAAACGACACCCGCGACCATCCGCCTGGGCACCCTGGCGGCCTCGATCATCACGCCGTCGATCCGCATCCGGACCCGCAGCTCGTGACTCGAGCCCGACGAGGCATCGGGTTGCGGCTCGAAGTGGATGTCCGAGGCGCCGCGCTCGGCGGCCTGAGCGATGATCGAGTGCACCAGCTTGATCACCGGCGCGTCGTCGGCGGACTCCCGCAGGTCGACGATCTCGACCGGGGTGGCCTCGCTCTCCCCCTCCTCGACGGCCTCCTGGACCGCGTCCTCGAAGCGGTTGAGCCGCGCGACCAGGGACGCGATGTCCTCGGCCGAGGCGACGGCCGGCTTGACGTCCAGCCGGGTCAGGAGGGCGATGTCGTCGACGGCGAGCACGTTGGCCGGGTCCGACATCGCCAGCAGCAGCGTGTTCTCGTCGATGTAGGCGACCGGCACGGCGCTGTAGCGCCGGGCCGCCGAGGCGCTCAGCAGGTTCGCGGCGCCCATGTCGACGTTGTAGACGTCGAGGTCGAGGTGGTCGAGCCCGTAGCGCTCGGCGATCCCGCGCGAGAGCTGGTCGGAGGTGATCGCCTTGTTCTCGAGCAGGACCTTCTCGGGCGCGACGCCCGCGGAGCGCGACTCCTCGATCGCCCGCGCCACCCGTTCTTCGTCCACGAACCCGAGCTCGACCAGCACGTCGGTCAGGAACCGTCCCGAGCCCCCCCTCCGCCGCGGTGGCGTGACGCCGTCCAGCGCTCCCACAGATGGCTGGGATTCAGGAGGCGGCACCGCCCTGAGATGCGGGGGGTAGTCGGTCATTCGCGGCGTATCACCGCGTGCATCGCCTCGATCGGGGCAGGTCCGCCGGTGAAGCACTCGAAGCTGAGCGCGCCCTGGGCCATGAGCACATCCAGCCCGTCCACGGTATGTATCGCGTGAGCACGCGCCGCCGAGACGAGCGGTGTGTCCCCTTTCCTGTACACGAGGTCAACCACGCAGCTGTACGTAACGACATCATCGGCACCAATTGGCAGGGAGTTGAACATCGACCGCGGTTCGTTCAGGCCGCTGGCCGTGCAGTGGACGAGCAGATCTGCCGGCGCGGCGGAGAGCACGGCGACGCCGCCGAGCTCCGCGCACAGGCGGCGGGCGCGCTCCGGGGTGCGATTCCAGACCCGCACCTCGGAGGCCCCGGCGTCGAGGAGCGCCCACACGACGGCCCTGGCGCTCCCGCCGGCGCCGAGCACCAGCGCGCTGCGGCCCGCCGGGTCGAACGGCAGTGTGGCGATCAGACCCGGCGCATCGGTGTTCTCAGCGTGGATGGAGCCGTCGGGGCCGAAGGTGAGCGTGTTGGCGGCCCCGATCGCCCGCGCGCTCGGGCTCGCGTCGCCGGCCAGCGCCAGCGCCGCCTCCTTGTGGGGAATGGTCACGTTCGCGCCCCGGAAGCCGGCCCGGGGCAGCGCGCGGACGGTCTCGGCGAACAGGGCCGGAGGCACGGGCAGCAGCTGATAGCGCCAGTCCCCGAGGCCAACGGCCCGAAGGGCCGCGTTCTGCATTGCCGGCGAGCGGCTGTGCGCCACCGGCCAGCCGAGCACGCCGAGGCGTGGGGCCATCAGCAGTTGGCCGGGGATCGCCCGCCGCGGCGGGCCCGTGCGGCCTGGTAGCGGGCCTCGTCACGCTGGAACTGGGCGTAGCTGGAGCTGAACACCTGCTCGCCGTTGCCGCACGGCTTGACCACGAAGTACAGGTAGCTCGTGGGCGCGGGATGCGCGGCGGCCTGGATCGCGGCCATCCCCGGGTTGTTGATCGGCGTGGGCGGCAGACCCTTGTTGATGCGCGTGTTGTAGGGCGAGCTCGAGCTCAGCTGCGAGGCGGTGAGCGGACTCGTGTAGTTGCCGCTCGCAAACCGGGTCGTCGAGTCCATCTGCAGCGGCATCTTGTCGCGCAGGCGGTTGTAGATCACCGAGGCCACGAGCGGGCGATCGCGGGCGGTGGAGGCCTCGCCCTCGATGATCGAGGCGATGATCAGCACGTCGTAGGCGGTCAGGTTCTTGCTGTTCGCGTAGCCGAGGTTGACCGAGCGGAACCGGGCCTTGAACGTGCGCAGCTGCGCCTCGGCCAGGGCCCCGGCCGTGACCGGGTCGCGGAGCTGGTACGTCGAGGGGAACAGGAACCCCTCCAGCGACGGGGTGGAGCGCGGCGCTCCGTAGTGGGTCGGGTCGAGCAGCGGCGAGTGCCGGGTCGCCGCGAGGTAGCTGCCGGCGATGCCCTGGCCGCGCAGCAGCGCGTTGATCTGGCTACGGCTCTTGCCCTCGGTGATCGTGATGTTCGAGACCTTCACCGGCGGCGGGACCGCGGTGAGTACCCCGAGCGCGGCGCCGTAGCTCATGTCGCGCTGCATCCGGAAGGTGCCGGAACGCAGGCTCCCGCGCTCCCCGGCGAGCGTGGCCCGCAACTCGAAGAAGAAGCTCGACGAGACGACGCCGTCACGAGCCAGCAGGTCGCCGACCTGGCTGGAGCTCGTGTGCGGCGGGATCGTGACCACGACCACGCCCGACCCGCCGCCGTGGAAGGGCTGGAACAGCTCCCACAGGAACCAGATCAGCCCGACCGCGAGCACGATCGACAGCACGGCCACGGTCCGCCCACGCCACGAATGGCCGCCCAGCCGCTGCGAGCGGGGCTGCCGTGATCGGGCTCTGGGTGGACGCCGTGAGCCCCGGGGCTCGAGCTTGGCGCTGCTCGCGATCCCGGGCACTCGCCGGATGCCCGACGGTGCCTCCTCCGGGCCCTCGTAGACCTCGTAGTCGCCGTCGTCGTGTTCGAGATCGTGTTCGTAGTCGTCATCGTGCTCGTGCTCGTGCTCGTGCTCGTGGTCGAGCTCGTGCTCGTGGTCGAGCTCGGCCGCCTCGGCCTCGTCGTCCTCCTCGTGCCAATCGAGCTCCTCGTCGTGGACGTCGCCCGTGGCGATGACCGGCTCCTGCGGCGGCGCGGCCGGTGGCGACGCGGATGGCGACGCGGCCGATCGCGGCGACGCAGCCGATGGCGCCGGCTCGACCGGTGGCGGCGCTGACGAACCGCCGCGGGCGGCACGGCGTGCCTCGCGCTCGCGGCGGGCGGCCTCGCGCTCCTCGGCGCTCCGTCCACGCCCATCGCTCATGTGCCCGCTCCCGCGGATTGGCGGGCGGCCAGCCAACTGTGAAGCAGGTGAGCCGCCGCACGCGAGTCCTCGCTGTGCTCGCCCGGGGTCCGCGCCGCCAGGCGGGTGGTGAACCGCTCGTCGTAGAGCTCCACCTCGACGTCGAGCGCGCGGGCCAGCTCGTCGGCGAAGGCCCGCGTCTCGATCGTCTGGGCGCTGTCGCCGCCGGCCAGCGTCAGCGGCAGGCCGACGACCACGTACTCGACCCCGCGCTCGCGCACGAGCTCGCGCAACCGCCCGAAGCCGCGCCGGGAGCGCGGCCGCTCGATCGGCTCGATCGGTGTCGCCAGCACGCCCGTCGGGTCGCTCAGGGCGCACCCGCAGCGGGCGCTCCCGTAGTCGAGCGCCAGCACCCGCATCAGCTCGACAGGGCCGACTCGATCGCTTCCCGCGCGGCGGCAAGCGCGTCGGGGAGCTTGGACGGGTCGCGGCCGCCGGCACGCGCGAGCGTGTCGCGACCGCCCCCTCCGCCCCCCACCACCGCAGCCGCAACCTTGACGATCTCCCCGGCGCGGACGCCACGAGCCACCAGCGAGGGAGCGACGCCGGCGATGAGGTCGACGCGGCCCTCGACCGTGCTTCCGAGCACGATCGCCGCGTCGGGCAGCTTGGCCTTGAGGCGGTCTGCGACCTCGAGCAGCGCCTTGCCATCGACGGCCTCGACCGTGGCGATGAGCACGCGGGCACCGTCGCGATCCTCCGCCCGCGCCGCCAGAGCCTCGACGTCGATCGCGCCGCCCGCTCCCCCCCGGCGCGCAGCCTGCTCGAGCTGCTTGGCCCGGTCGCGCAGCTCGCCCACCGCGGTACCCACGCGCTCCGGCGGGACCCGGAGCGTGCCGGCGGCGTCGCTGAGGATGCGGTCGTGCGTGCGCAGGAGCTCGACTGCCGCCGGTCCCGTCAGCGCTTCGATGCGCCGCACGTTGGCCGCACTCGAGGTCTCCGAGACGAGCTTGAACAGCCCGATCTCGGAGGTCGAGTGAACGTGCGTGCCGCCGCACAGCTCGCGTGAGAAGGAGCCGTCGCCGACCTCCACCATGCGCACCACGTCGCCGTACTTCTCGCCGAACAGCGCCATCGCGCCGAGACGGCGCGCCTCGTCGAGGCTTGTGAGGAGCGCCCGGATCGGCTGGTTCTCGAGGATCCAGCGGTTCACGTCGTCCTCGACCGCGGTCAGCTCCACGGGGGTGAGCGCCTGGCCGTGGGTGAAATCGAAGCGGAGCTTGTCGGGGCCGACGTAGGAGCCGGCCTGGCGCACATGGGTGCCCAAGCGCCGGCGGAGCGCCGCATGCAGCAGATGGGTGGCGGTGTGATTGGACTCGGTGGCGTGCCGGGTCGCGCGGTCGACGTGGGCATGCACGCGCTCGCCCGGCTTGAGCTCGCCGCGCTCGAGCACCAGCGAGAGCACCTGATCGTCGCCGACCCGCAGCACGTCCTCGACGCGGGCCACGCAGTCGCCGTCCTCGCACTCGATCACGCCCGCGTCCGCGACCTGACCGCCGCCGGTGGCGTAGAACGGGGATTCGACCAGCTTGGCCAGCACGCGTCCGCTGCCATTCTGCGGCGCGACGACGCCGACCGTCGTCTCCTGCTCGGTGGTCCGGTAGCCGGTGAACTCGCTCGCGAAACCGGCCGAGCCCGCCAGCTCACGGGCCCGCTCGCGCAGGCCCTCGCCGGCCTGTGTCCGGCCGCCACCGGCCCGGGCCCGCTCACGCTGCTCGCCCATCAGAGCCTCGAAGCCCTCCTCGTCGACGCCGAGGCCATGCTCCGTGACCAGCTCGAGCGTGAGGTCGATCGGGAACCCGTACGTGTCGTGGAGCATGAACGCGTCGCCGGCCGCGATCCCCTCTGCGCCCGTCTCGCGCGCCCGCGCGATCAGATCGTCGAGCAGCTTCGTGCCCTGCTCCAGCGTGCGGCCGAAGCCCTCCTCCTCGGAGCGCAGCCACTTGCGCACCGAGTCGCGCTGCGCGTGGAGCTCGGGGTACTCCGAGCCCATCAGCTCGGTGACCGTGTCGGCATAGCGCTCCAGGAATCCGGGCGAGAGATCGAGCGCGCGGCCCTGCTGGATCGCTCGACGCATGATCCGCCGCAGCACGTAGCCGCGGTCTTCGTTGCTGGGCACGACGCCGTCGGCGATCAGGAAGGTCATCGCGCGGCCGTGATCGGCCAGGATCCTCAGCGCCCGATCGACCGAGAACTCCTGGCCGTAGCGCCGTCCCGAGAGCTGCTCGCCGAGCTCCATCAGGGGCGCGAACTGGTCGGTCTCGAACACCGAGGGCTTGTTCTGGAGAATGGCCGCCATCCGGTTCAGACCCATGCCCGTGTCGATGTTCTTCGCCGGCAGTGGCGAGAGCACGCCGACCGGGTTCTGATCGAGCTGCATGAACACGAGGTTCCAATACTCGAGGAAGCGCTCGTTGTCGCCGCCGGGCAGATCGTCGGGCCGGCCGAAAGCCAGGCCGCGGTCCAGATAGAGCTCCGAGCACGGGCCGCACGGGCCGGTCGGGCCGGACTGCCAGAAGTTCTCCGAGCGCGGCAGCTCGATGATCCGCTCGCGCGGCACCCCGAGCTCGAGCCACGCCTCGATCGCCTCCTCGTCGGGGCCGAGACCAAGCTGCTCGTCGCCGGCGAAGACGGTGATCCAGATGTCGTCGGCGTCGAAGCCGAAGCCGTCCCGCGACAGATCCCACGCGAACCGCGTCGCCTCGCGCTTGAAGTAGTCGCCGAATGAGAAGTTGCCCAACATCTCGAAGAAGGTCAGATGCCGGCTGGTGGTGCCGATGATGTCGATGTCGGCCGTCCGGAACGTCTTCTGGCACGTGGTCGCGCGCGGATGGGGCGGCCGCTCCCGGCCCTGGAAGTAGGGCTTGAGCGGGTGCATGCCCGCGACCGTGAACAGCGCGGATGTGTCGTTCGGGGGCGGGATCAGCGATCCCGAGGGCAGGCGCATGTGGTCGCGCTGCTCGAAGAATTCGAGAAAGGTTCGCCGGATCTCGTCGGAAGTCACGGCTGTGGAGTGTAGGCGGGCCGGTGGCCGATCGGCGGTGGCCCGGCCCCCGCGCGCCCGGCCCGCCTCACCCCCGCGCGCCCGGCCCTCCTCACCCCCGGGCGATCGTGCCCCAGCCGACGACCAGCTCTCCGTCCATCAGGCAGGCCAGCTGCCCGGGGGCGGCGCCGTCAGCGGCTTCGGCGAGCTCGACCGTCAGCCGCTCGTGGCGACCGGCTGCCGGAGCGCCCGCCAGCTGCGCGGGCATCGGCGCCGAGCGATAGCGCAGCTTGACGCGATCGACGCGGGAGCCGTCCCGGTGCAGGCGCGCGGCCCGGACGGCCACGCGGTCGACGAGCAGGGCCGAGCGGGGCCCGACGGTGACGCGGTTGGAGCCAACATCCTTGTCGAGCACGTACAGCGGCTCGGCGCTGGCGACGCCGATCCCCTTGCGCTGGCCGACGGTGAAGCGGTGCTGGCCGGAGTGGCGGGCGAGCACGGTGCCGTCACGGTCCGTGAGCTCACCGTCACGATCGCCGAGGCCGCCGTGGCGGGCCAGGAACCGGGCCCGGTCGGTGCCGGCCAGAAAGCAGAGATCCTGGGAGTCGGCCTTGTCGGCCACCGGTAGTGCGGCCTCGGCGGCGATCTGGCGCACCTCGGGCTTGGTCAGCTCACCGAGCGGGAAGCGCATCCGCGCCAGCGAGACCGGGCTCAGTCCGGCGAGCATGTACGTCTGGTCCTTGGCGCGGTCCGCGGCCAGCCGCAGCAGCGGCCCGCGCTCATGGTCCTCGTCGGCCACGCGCGCGTAGTGTCCCGTGACGAGGTGGTCGCACCCGAGGCGGTCGGCGAGATCCAGCATCGCGTCCAACCGCACGTGACCGTTACACCCGACGCACGGGTTCGGGGTCTCACCGGCGCCGTAGCCGGCGATGAACGGCTCCACCACGCCGGCCCGGAACTCCTCGCGCAGGTCCAGCGTCAGGTGCGGGAGAGCCATGCCATGCGCGATCGCGCGGGCCACCGCGACCGCCGAGGCCGAGCAGCAGCTGCGTTCGGCGTCGTTCTCCGGATCGGCCCACAGCTCGAGCGTGACCGCCACGACCTCGCCGGCGCCGGCCGACAGGAGCGCCGCCACGGCGCTGTCGACGCCGCCGCTCATCGCCACCAGCGTGCGGCCGCCCGGCGGCATCGGCACGGTCGCCGCCGCACGCGTGGCCTCGCCGAGCGCGCGGTGAAGCGCGTCCGCGGCCACCTCGGCGGCGTGCAGCTTGGCGGGGCTGAGCCCGCCGAGCTCGGCGGAGATCTGGCCCGGCCCGAGCCGGGCCACGTCGAGCAGCGGCCGGCCCCGCGCCAGCGTCACGGCTGCGCTGGCCGCGGCGGTCGCGGCGCCGCACCCCTGAGCGGTGAACCCGGCATCGGTCACCGTCCCCCCTTCCACGGCGATCGAGAGCGCGATCCGGTCACAGCAGCCTCCGGCGCCGGCCTCACGGGTCACGGCGCCGGCCGGGACCCGGCCGAGCCCCTGCGGCGAGAGGAGATGATGCTCGAACGCGTCGCTGTCCATCCCGGCCTGAGCATAGAGCCGGCCCGGAAGGCCTCCGGCTTCGCTGCGCTCCGCGACCCCGGCGAGCTACCTGACCAGCAGCGCGTCGTCGACCCGCTGAGAGATCTCGAAATCGGTCGTGTACCCGACGATCGTGGTCGCCTGGCGGGCGGGATCGATCAGCACGAGCGTCGGCGAGACTTGGACCGGAACCTGGGTCGTCACCACCTTGTAGAGCTTGAGCTCGCTCAGCGGGACGGCGAGGCTGACGACGCGACCGCCGTGGCTCGGGACCAGGGCCAGCTCCTGCGCGACGGCTCGGTCATCGGAACCCAGGGGGTTGTAGAAGAGCAGCGCGACGACCTTGCGCGCCTCCAGCGCTGCTGCGACAACGCCGAATCGACGCGCGGCGCCCGACGCCGCCGCGGGCGCGGCGCTCGCCCCGGACGCGGCGCTCGCCCCGGACGCCGCGCTCGCCCCGGACGCGGTGCTCGCCCCGGCGCCGGCGCCGGTGGCGGCGCTCGCCCCGGACGCGGTGTTCGCGCCCGAGGAGCCGTGCGGCGCAGCCGTGGTCGACGGGGTCGTGACGATCGTGCCGCCGTGGGCGACGCTGGCGGCGTTGGATGTGGCCACCGCCGCGTGGGCCTTGCTGATTGCCCTCTCCAGTCCCCTCATCCCGGGCAGGGTGGGACCCGACGCGGCGGAGCTCGGGGAGCCTCCGGAGGACCCCGAGTCCGAGCTCGAGGGACGCAGCGCGACCATCCACACCCCGAGGAACGCGATCGCCGCCACGAGAAGCGCCAACAAGGGACGTGGTACCGAACCCATCACGTCGTTCTTCGGCAGACGAGGGTCGAAGCATAAGGGCCCTCTCGGGGGCGTTGGACATTGGCCCTGGTGAATTCGGCCGCGGCTCAGGGCGCCGCGGCAGCTCAGGCGAGCTTGATCCCGAGCTCGCGCAGCTGCGCCGCATCGACCGGCGCCGGCGCCCCGGTCAGGGGATCGGCGCCGCTGGCCGCCTTGGGGAAGGCGATCACGTCACGGATCGACTCGCGACCGGCGAGCGCGGCGACGATTCGGTCGATCCCCATGGCGATTCCACCGTGCGGGGGCGCCCCGTGACGGAGCGCGTCAAGCAGGAACCCGAACCGGGCCCGGGCCTCCTCCTCGCCGATCCCGAGCAGCTCGAGCACGCGCCGCTGGATGTCGATGCGGTTGATCCTGATCGAGCCGCCGCCGATCTCGCTGCCGTCGAGCACGAGGTCGTACGCGCGCGAGAGCAGCGAGCCCGGATCGTCCAAGTCTCCGGTCGGTGCCGTGAACGGATGATGGAGTGCGTCCCAGCGCTGCTCGTCCGGGTGCCAGGCGAACATCGGGAACTCGACCACCCAGAGCACATCGTGCCGGCCCGCGGGGATCAGGGCGAAGCGCCGGGCGAGCTCGAGCCGCAGCGCCCCGAGGGCCTGGCCCACGGTGCTCGGCTCGGCGTCGGCCACGATCAGCAGCAGGTCGCCGGCCGCTGCGCCGAGCTGCATGCCAATGCCGGCGATCTCGTCGGGCGAGAGGAATTTGGCGATCGGCGAGCGCCACGTGGCGTCATCTTGCACGAACGCCCACACGAGTCCCTTGGCGCCGTGCTGCCTGGCGAGCTCGGTGAGGGCGTCGAGCTCGGAGCGCGGCAGCTCGCGTGCACCGGCGTTGATCCCGCGCACGACGCCGCCGCTGCGCAGCGCACCGGCGAAGACCTGGAACTCGGACTCCGACAGCACGGCCCCCAGGTCGTGCAGCTCGATCCCGAAGCGCGTGTCCGGGCGGTCGCTGCCGAACCGCGACACCGCCTCGGCGAAGGTCATCCGCGGCCACGGCGGCTCGGCCACGCCGAAGCCGGCGCGCTCGAACACGGCCCACATGACCGCCTCCATCGTCCCGATCACATCGTCCTGGTCGACGAACGACATCTCGAGATCGAGCTGGGTGAACTCGGGCTGCCGATCGGAGCGCGAATCCTCGTCGCGGAAGCAGCGGGCGATCTGGTAGTAGCGCTCGAACCCGCCGATCATCAGCAGCTGCTTGAACAGCTGCGGTGACTGGGGCAGCGCGTAGAAGGCGCCCGGGGCGATCCGGGCCGGCACGAGATAGTCGCGGGCGCCCTCGGGGGTGGAGCGGGTCAGGTACGGCGTCTCGATCTCCAGGAAGTCGCGCGCGTTCAGCACATCCCGGATCGTGGCGATGACCTCGTGGCGGAGCGCGAGCGCCTCCTGCATCGGCTTGCGCCGCAGATCGAGCGCGCGGTGGCGTAGCCGCAGCCCCTCATCGACGGCGATCTCCTCGTCAAGCGGGAACGGAGGCGTCTCCGCGTCGGCGAGGATCTCCAGCGAGTCGACGGCGAGCTCGATCGCGCCCGTGGCCAGGTTCGGGTTGACGTTCTCCGGCTCGCGCAGCGTGACCCTGCCCGCCGCGCTGAGCACGTCTTCGGCCCGGAGCCCGTGCGCGGCCGCGTGGGCCTCCGGGGCGGTCTCGGGGTGAAAGACGAGCTGGACGATGCCGGAGCGATCGCGCAGATCGATGAAGATCAGGCCGCCGTGGTCGCGGCGGCGGTCGACCCAGCCGGCGACCCGGGCCGCCGTGCCGGCGCGGTCGGCACCGAGATCCCCGGCCCATGCGTCGCGGAATCCGTTGGGGCGCGGTTGCGCTCTCATCACAGCCGGCTCCCGCGGAGGATGGTGGGGATCACGGCCGCCGGCTCGAGCTCGCGCTGCTCGCCCGCTTCCATGTCCTTGAGGCCGATGTGCGGTTCTGATCCGATGATCGCAACGTACCGCGACCGGAGCCGGCCGGCGTGCTTGAGCTGACCCTTGAGTGACCGTCCGGCCAGCTCCAGCTGGGCCCTCAGGCCGGCGCGGCGCGCCTCGCAGGCGAGCTCGAACGCCTTGCGCCCGCCCGCCGGATCGGCGAGCGCCACGTACAGATCGACCTGATCGGGCGCGATCGGCAGCTCGCCCGCGGCGAGCAGCATCCGCTCGATTCCCGCCGCCCATCCCGACGCGGGGGTCGGCGGGCCCTCCAGCTGCTCCATCAGGCGGTCATAGCGGCCGCCGCCGCCGACCCCGCTCTGAGCTCCGAGCGCGTCGCTGTTGAACTCGAACACCGTGCGTGTGTAGTAGTCGAGGCCGCGCACCAGCGTGGGGTCGAGCTCGTAGCGCAGTCCGGCGTCGTCGAGCAGCCGGCGGACCTCGGCGAAGTGCTCGGCGTCCTCGCCGCTGAGCCGGTCGAGCAGGGTCGGCGCGGCGGCCATGACCTCGCGTGTCCTCGGGTCCCCGGAGTCGAAGGCGCGCATCGGGTTGGCGTCGATCCTGCTGCGGACCTCAGCGGACAGCCTGTCCTGGTTGGCGCGCAGGAAGGCGCGCAGCTCCTCGCGGTACTCGGCGCGTGTCTCCGGCGTGCCCAGGCTCGACAGCCGCAGCCGCGTCTCCCTGACCCCGAGCGCCTCGAGCAGCTCGGCCAGCAGCACGATCAGCTCGGCATCGGCGGCCGGCGCGGCGGAGCCGATCACCTCGGCCCCGACCTGCCAGAACTGGCGGTAGCGTCCCGCCTGGGGAGCCTCGTGGCGATAGAAGGCGCCGAGGTACCACAGCTTGACCGGCTGGGGCAGCTTGTGCATGCCGTGCTCGATGTAGGCCCGGCACACGGGTGCGGTGCCCTCGGGGCGCAGCGTGATCGAGCGTCCGCCGGCGTCCTCGAAGGTGTACATCTCCTTCTGCACGATGTCGGTCGCCTCACCCACCCCGCGCGCGAACAGCTCCGTGGACTCGAATGTCGGCGTCTCGACGCGCTGGTAGCCGGCGGCGCCGAGGATCCGGCGGGCGTGGTGCTCGAGCACCTCACGGCGTTCGGCATCCTCGGGGAGCACGTCATACGTGCCTCGCGGCGCTTGGATCACTGCTCTGGCCTACTGCGCGAGCTCGCGCAGGAACGGATTCGTGGCGCGCTCGCGACCGAGCGTGGTGATGCCCATGTGCCCCGGGTAGACCGTCGTCTCGTCCGGGTGGGCGGCGATCAGGGTGTCGATCGACTTCAGCAGGGTCGGCCAGTCGCCGCCCGGCAGGTCAACCCGGCCGACGGAACCCTGGAACAGAACGTCGCCGGACAGCAGCGCGGCGCCGGCGGGAATCGAATAGGTCACGTGGCCGGGGCTGTGGCCGGGGGTGAAGATGACGTCGATCTCGAGACCGGCGAGCTCGAGCCGCTCTCCGCCGGCCACCGTGTGGTCCGCCTCGTAGCTCTCGAACGGGCCGAAGCCGGGCCACGGCACGTAGTCCATGATGTTGGCCAGTACGACCGTCTCGAGCTCCGGGCAGTAGACCGGCGCGCCCGTGGCGCGCGCGACCGGGGCGACCGCGCCGACGTGATCGAAGTGCGTGTGGGTGAGCAGGATCGCCTCGATCGTGACGCCCAGGCTCTCGATCGCACCGAGCAGCCGCTCGGGCTCGTCGCCGGGGTCGACGATGACGGCACGATCCGACCCCTGGGCCCGCACGATGAAGCAGTTCTCCTGCACCGGACCGACCGTGAACATGCGCACGTCGATCATTTCGGCGCGATCCGCTTCCGCTGTCGCCGCCGGAACAGGAACAGCTCCATGTAATAGCCGGCGGGCACGTACAGGGCCATGGCCAGCAGCGCGAAGGTGACCGCGGTGAGAATCGGGTTCTTCGCGTGCTTGCTGGTGATCAGGATGAACGCGAACATCAGCGCCGAGGCGAGCAGCGCCCGCTTGAACGAGCCCGACCAGGTGGGGGGCGTGTTCATCCTCCTCTCGCGAGCGCTCATCTTGTCCTGCTTCTTCTTTTCCTCGGCCGACGGCGGACGGCCGGTGCGCCCGCGCGAGGTCACCGTGCCGGCCGCTGTACCCCGGTGTTTGCTGCGGCGCTTGCGCTTCGTCTGGGCCATTGTCCACAGAGATTATGCGCCCGACGGCGAGCCCGCGGCGAGCGCCACCTCGATCAGGTGCCGCGCGGGGTCGAATCCGGGCACCGGAACGTCCTGCGGAAAGCCCGCGAAGGCCGCGCGCGGCGCGAGCCCGACAAGCTCCGCGGCGAGCACCGGAGCATGCCGCCGGACGGCCTCGACCACGGCGGCGAGGCGCGTCCGGTGATGATCCTCGACATTGGTCGACACCTGGGCGATCCCGCCTCGCTCGAGCCACAACCCGATCGCCCGCACCCCCGGCAGCCCCTCCGCCCCGCCCTCCCGGATCAGGCCGGCGATCTCGCGCGCCTGCTCCAGACTCGCGGGGGGCGCGAGCTCGAGGTTGAAGGCGACCAGCGGCGGCCGCGCCGCCACCAGGACGGCACCGGCGCTCGCGTGCAGCCGCCGGGGACCGAAGTCCGGGATCGAGCTCCCCGGCATCGATCCGCCGCGCCAGCTCGCCCGGGCCGCCGCGCCGGATCTGCGCCCGCGTGCGGCCGTCGGCGAGCGCGCCGTACAGGAACACCGGCACTCCGAACTGCTCGCCGATGGTGTCGGCCAGCACGAGCGCCTCGGCGCAGGCCGCGCCGCGCGCGGCCTCATCGAGGAACACGATCGGCGCCACGTCGATCGCCCCCACCCGCGGGTGCACCCCGTCCTGACCGCGAATGTCGATCCGCGCGATAGCGGCGCCCGCGCCGGCCGCGACCGCGGCCGCCAGCGATCCCGGCTCCCCGGCCAGCGTGAACACGGTGCGGTGGTGATCGGGATCGGAGTGGACGTCGAGCAGCCGGGCGTCGAACGCCTCGCCGATCGCGCTGATCGCGCCGGCGTCGCGGCCCTCGGAGACGTTCGGGACGGCGAGCAGAGTCAGAGCAGGAACGTCCCCGCGTCGAGCACGCTCCGGCCGTCGATCGCGAGCGTCGCGTCGAGGACGACAACGTCGAGGTGGATCGGGACCGAGACCGTTCCGCCGATGCCGGCACTGGCCCCGAACGCGACATGCACGGTCCCGAGGAGCTTCTCGTCCTCCAGCACATTGCCGGTGAGAGTCGCGCAATCGTTGGTGCCGACGCCCAGCTCGGCCAGGTTCGTGCCCAGCTCCCCGTGCGCCGTCAGCCGGGCCAGGTACTCGGGCCCAAGGCCTCCCTCGGCGCCGACGATCCGCCCCCCGGACACAGTCAGGATGGCGGGCTCGTCGGTGAGCCCGAGCGGCGCCAGGCTCGAAGCCACGATGCGACCGTCGCCGCCGGCCGGCGCGATGAAGCCCTCGCCGGCCGGCAGGTTCCCGAACGCCCCGGCGCCGGTGATGTTGCCGTCGTCGGCGATGCCCTCTCGGCCGCGAAGATCGAGCGTCAGGTCGCTGCCCAGCGGACACGTCACGCGGGCAGTCGAGCCCTCGCTCAGCAGCGCGGCGACGGCGCGCGAGCGCGCGCCCATCAGGTCGAAGTCGACCGCCATCACCCGCGCGAGCATGTCCTCGGTGACTCCCGGCATGGTCGCGCCCCGCGCGCCGCCGTCGCTGGCCCGCTTGCGCGCGCTCGTGTGACTGAGGGAGCGGGTCGTCGGAGCGATGAACACGTCGCACGCCGCCAGCGCCGCGGCGATCGTCGGCGGGGGCTCGGTGCCGTCGTTGGCCCGCTCGTCCATGACGGCGAGCACCGTGTCGGCCCCGGCCGCCGCGGCCGCCTCGCGGAGCGCCTCGCCGATCGCCCGCATCTGCGGATCGACGATGACGAGCACGTCCTCGCCGGCCTGGACCTCGAGGCAGCGGCGCACCACGGTGCTGACGGCGGGACCGAGGTCGGGCATGGCGCCGGATCATAGGGGCGGATCTCGGTCGGGTGTGGTGTCGATACGGCATCCTGAGACCATGACCGGCGCCGAGCCGCAACCCGCCGACGGCCCCGTTTCCTGGACTGAGGGCCGCGTCTCGGAGGGGCCGCGCCGGGCCCTGTTGCTCGCCGGGATCGCCCTCGGGCTGCTCGTCGCCGGTTTCTGGGCGGTGATCGCGCTCGACGGCACGTTCCCCGGCGATACCGGCAATGCGGCCGAGGTCAAGGAGGAGCACTTCCACGGCCTGGCGCTCGCGCCCGCGCACGCGCTCGACCGACTCGGCCGGCTTCCGCTCACGGCGATCGTGATCGTCGTGTTCTGCGCCTGGGCCTGGCGGGCATTCGGCTGGCGCCACGCCGTGCTCGCGTTCAGCACGCTCGGCGTCAGCGTGCTCACCTGGGTGATCAAGACGATCGCCGACCGCGCGCGGCCGCCGGGGGCCGGACTGAGGACCCCGAGCTTCCCGAGCGGGCACACGACCTGGACGACGGCCGTGTTCGGTCTCGCCGCCGTGCTGTTGTGGCGGCGCGGGCACCGGGTCTGGGCCGGCGCCTGCGTGGTCGTGATCGCGGCCATGGGACCGGCCCGCGTGATGCTCGGCGTGCACTGGACCAGCGACGTCCTGGCGGGCTACGCCGTGGGCCTCGCGTGGCTGATCGTGCTGGTGCTGTTCGGCCTCCCCTGGGCGGCCGCGGATGGACGCCCCGCCACGAGCGCCGACGCTAGACTGGCGCCTCCCTCGCCGGAGTAGCTCAGTCGGTTAGAGCAGCGGAATCATAATCCGCGTGTCGGGGGTTCGAGTCCCTCCTCCGGCA
>CAWDCP010000025.1:0-182005 GCA_963800815.1 uncultured Solirubrobacteraceae bacterium | reverse complement strand
ACCGCATAGCCCGCCGCGGCCAGCATCGCGACCGCGTGGCGCAGCAGGTCGGTCGAGTCCGCGTCCCGGAAGCGCTCATCGGTATCCGGAAAGTGCTGGCCGATGTCCCCCATCGCGGCCGCGCCGAGCAGGGCGTCGATGATCGCGTGCACGAGCGCGTCGGCGTCCGAGTGGCCCTCGAGGCCGCGCTCGTGCGGGATCTCGACGCCGCCGAGCACCAGCCGCCGGCCCTCGGCGAAGCGATGGCAGTCGTAGCCCAGTCCGGTGACCGGCAGCGGCGGGCGCTCGTGGCCGCTCATCCGCCGCGCTCCCGCAACAGCAGCTCCGCCACGTGCAGATCGGTCAGCGTGGTCACCTTCAGGTTCCCCGGATCGGACTGAACCACCCGCACCACGCCCCCCGCCCGTTCGATCAGCCACGCGTCGTCGGTGGCCACCGCCAGCAGCTCGGGCGGGGCGGCGAGGGCACGCTCGAGCGCCGAGCGGCGGAACACCTGGGGCGTCTGGACGGCCCACAGCCGGGCCCGGTCGAGCGTGCTCTGCACCGTGCGCCCGTCGTCGGCGACCTGCTTGATCGTGTCCGACACGGGGGCGGCGGCGATCGCCGCGTCGCAGGCGTATTGCTCGAGGTGGGCCAGCGCACGCTCGAACAGCGCCGGCTGGGCGAGCGGGCGCGCGGCGTCGTGCACGATCACCGGATCGCCGCCCGTCGACGCGTGCAGCGCTGCACGAACCGACTCCGAGCGCGTGATTCCCCCCTCGACGGCGACGGTCCCCGCCGGCGCGGCGCCGAGCTCGCCCGCCGGGAGTGCGATCACGATCTCGCTCACCGCGGCGACCTTACGCAGCGCCGCGATGCTCCAGGCGAGCATCGGACGACCGGCCAGCGTGACGAGCGCCTTGGGCCTGCCTGACCCAAGGCGCTCGCCACGTCCTGCGGCCACGATCAACGCGACCGCCATCTGCGTGTGTGGCCGCGAACCTACTTCGAGGCCACCGCCAGCTTCTCGCTGGCTGACTCCGTCAGCAAATCGTCGAGGTGCACCTCCACCTCTTCCTCACCCATCTCGAGCGCATACATCAGCTCAGAGGCCAGGATCTTCTTGGCGCGGGTGAACATCTGCTTCTCGCCCGTCGAGAGGCCCTTCTCGTGCTCGCGCACGGCGAGGTTGCGGACCACCTCGGCGAGCTCGTAGATGTCGCCCGTCTTGATCTTGTCGCGGTTGTGCTTGAAGCGCCGGTTCCAGTTCTTCGGCATCTCGGAGCACTCGTCCTGCAGCACTGCGAGCACCTTCTTGACGGTTTCCTCATCGATCACACGACGGAGGCCGGCGAGCGCTGCGTTCTCGGTCGGGACCATGACCGTCATGTCGTTGTGGAGGATCTTGATCGTCAGGTACTCACGACTCTCACCGAGGATGTCCTTGTTCTCCTTGCGGAGCACTTTGCCGGCGCCGTGATGTGGGTACACGACGTTGTCGCCGATCTCGAACTCGATGTGCTCGACGGCCGCGACGATCGCGAATTCCTCTTCCAGGTTCTCATCCTCATCGAGGTGCTCATCCTCGTCCAAGTGCTCTTCCATTATCTCTGTGATGGTGTCCTCCTCTGTCGGGCCGAGGGGCGGGGCGAGGTACCCGCGCCGCTGACTATGTCTGCAGGTACCGGTCCACGAGATTGATCTCCTGCTGCCGGCGAAGGCCCTCGCGGATGTCCTTCGCCCGGATCTCGCCGACTCCGTCGACGGTCTCCAACTCGCCATCAGTGGCGGCGAGCAGTTCCTCGAGGCCCCCGAACTCGCTCACGATCCGCTGCACGACGAGCTTGGGCAAACGCGGTATGCGGCCCAGGATGCGGATTCCGCGCGGAGACACGGGGTAGTCAAGAGTGTTCAGCTTGCGGTCGTGGCCGAGCAACTCGGCCAGGCGTCCGAAATCGAGCAGGTCCTGGTGCGGCAGGCGCACGAGCTGATCGAAGGCGGTGGCGAAGTTCTCGTCGGAGTCCTCGGCCAGGTAGTCGTGGACGAGCGCCGCCTTGTCGGCGGAGACACCGACCATCGTCTCGTCGAGCTGCATCTCGATCAAGCGTCCCTCGGTTCCGAGCTCGACGATGTAACGCTCGATCTCGACGGCCATCCGCGTCACGAGCTCGGCGCGCTGGAGCACCGTGAGCACGTCATGGAGCGTCGCGCCGCCCTCGAACTCGAGCGCCGTCAGCCGGGTCGAGACCTGATCGAGGCGGCTGCGGTACTTGTCCAGCGTGGCCAGCGCCTGGTTGGCCTTGGCCAGCACGACCGGGATGTCCTCGAGGATGTACTTGACGCCGTCCACGTAGAGCGAGACGACCTCGCGGCGCTCGGACACCGCGACGACGAGCGCGTCGGTCTGCTTGGACGCCCGCTCGGCGGTCCGGTGACGGGTCCCGGTCTCGAGCGTGAGGATGGTCGGGTCCGGCGTCAGCTGGACGTTGGCGTGGATGATCTTGGTCGCGTTCGTGTTGAGCACGATGGCGCCGTCCATCTTGGCCAGCTGGTACAGGAAGGCCGGGGAGTAGTCGATGTCGAGCTTGATGCCGCCGGAGAACAGGAATGCGAGCTCGTCGGCGTCGCCGATCACGATCAGGCCGCCTGTGCGGGCGTGGACGATGTTGTCGAGGCCCTCGCGGAGCGCGGTTCCGGGCGCGACCATCTCGAGCGCCCTGACGAGCCGGGGCTCTTGGCGAGACTCGAGCTCCTCTTTGAGCTCTTCCCCGGAACGCGACGCCATAGAAGGGCAATTTTAGCCGGTCTTGAGCTCAGGACAGTCACCGCGCCCGCGACGGGCGGGCGCCGGCGTCGCAGGGAGCGTCTCAGGCCGCAACGGCGGCGCGCCGATCGCCGAGCGCGACGCGCATGGCCGAGCGCAGCGTGGCGTGGGCCTGCGGCTCGAGCACCGGCTCGAGCCCGAACTTGTGCGCCTCTGCGAGCCTCCGCTCGGCGTGCGCGACCGTCCGCAGCTCGCCGGTCAGGCCGAGCTCGCCGAAGCAGGCCAGCGGCTTCCCAGCGGCTCCCGCGCCCAGCGCGACCCGTCGCGCCGCGCTGGCCACCGCGAGCGCGACCGCGAGGTCGGCGCCGGGCTCGTCCACGCGCACGCCGCCGACGACGTTGACGAACACGTCCGATGAGCCGAGACCGACGCCGCCGTGGCGTCCGAGGACCGCGAGCACGAGCGCCAGGCGGTTCCGGTCAAGGCCCGACACGACCCGGCGCGGCGGGACGAGCTCCGAGGGCGAGACCAGAGCCTGGACCTCGACCAGCAGCGGGCGGGATCCCTCCATCGCGCACAGCACGACGCTCCCCGGCGCCGTGGTCGCCTCGCCGACGAAGCGCGCCGAGGCGTCGAGCACCTCGACGAGCCCGTCGTCGCGCATCTCGAACACGCCCGCCTCGTTGGTCGAGCCGAAACGGTTCTTGATCGCCCGCACAGTCCGGTAGGTGCGCTCGCGCTCGCCTTCGAACTGGAGCACGCAGTCGACGAGGTGCTCGAGCACCCGGGGCCCGGCCAGCGAACCCTCCTTGGTGACGTGGCCGACGAGCAGCACGGCGATGCGCAGCGCCTTGGCCACGCGCATGATCTCGCCGGCCACCTCACGCACCTGGCCGACCGACCCGGGTGCACCGGACAGCTCCGCGGCGTGGAGCGTCTGCACCGAGTCGACCACGCACACCTCGGGGCGCTCGCGCTCCATCGTCGCGAGCACCGCCTGCAGATCCGTCTCGGCGATGACCGGGATCCGCAGAGCGGCGCCGACGGTCAGGCGCTCGGCACGGAGACGGATCTGAGCCGCCGACTCCTCGGCCGAGACGTACAGAGTGCGGCGACCGGCCGCGACGAGGTTGGCCAGGGCCATCGTCGTGAGCGTCGACTTGCCGATTCCCGGCGCACCACCGATCAGCACCAGCGATCCGGGCACGATGCCGCCGCCGAGCACGTCATCGAGCTCGCCGATCCCGGTGCTGAGACGGTCCTGCTCCGCGGCCGCGACATCGCCGAGCGCGATCGGCGCGACGGCCGCCGCCGCAGTGCTACCGCGAACGCGGCCGTGGCCCGAACCGCCCGTCGGGCGGCGAACCTCCTCCACGAGCGTGTTCCACTCGCCGCAGCCCGGGCATCGTCCCTCCCAGCGTGCGGCCTCGTGCCCGCAGGCGGAACAGACGTGGACGGAGCTCGGTCGAGGCACACAGCCGAGGCTACGCGCCGGCGCCGACAGATCAGCTCATGTCGCCACGCGCCACCGCGATGCAGGCCTCGCAGCGCGGCCACGGCGGGTTCCACGGATAGCCGGTCACGTCCCTGCCGCACAGGGCCGTGTCGGGGTCCTCCTCGGATACGAGGTGGCACAGCTCCTCGAAGCCGTCATCGCCGATGCGCGGCACGTTGATGCACCGCGGGTGCACGTTCGGGGTTCTGGCCGGAGCTGTCGCGCTGCGCGGCACGGTAGGACGCAGGATAGGCCACCGCCGGGGTCGGCAGGCACAGACGAACGGCCGGCGGGCGCCGGCCGTTCGTCACGCGTTTTCAGGCTTGCTACTCGGCCGGATCGGGCTCGGCGTCCGGCGCCGGCGGATCGCCCACCGGCTCCTCGCCGCCCTCGGCACCAACGCCGACCGGAGTCGGCTTGGGCGCGGGTGCAATCACCGAGAGCTTGACCTCGCGCTCCTCGGGATCGTCCGGCGTTGCCGGCTCCACCATCACGGTCGAGCCAGGCGGCACCTCGGCCCGCAGCACGAAGTCGGCCAGCGGATCCTCGATGTAGCGCTGGATCGCCCGGCGCAGGGGTCGGGCGCCCATGGCGGGGTCCCAGCCCTTGTCGACGAGCAGGTCCTTGGCCTCCTCGGAGAGATCGAGTTGGAGCTCGCGCTCGGCCATCGACTCCCGGATCCGCATCAGCAGCAGGTCGACGATCTGCTTGATCTCGTCCTTGGCCAGCTTGTGGAACACGATGACGTCGTCGATCCGGTTCAGGAACTCGGGCCGGAAGACCTTCTTCAGCTCGCCCATGATCCGGTTCTTCATGTCGTCGTACGTGATCCCGGTCTCGTCGTCGGAGACCGCGAAGCCGAGCGGCGTGTTGCGCGCGATCTCGGAGGCCCCGATGTTCGAGGTCATGATCACGATGCAGTGCCGGAAGTCGACCGTGCGGCCCTGAGCGTCGGTCAGTCTCCCGTCCTCCAGGATCTGGAGCAGGATGTTGAACACGTCCGGGTGGGCCTTCTCGATCTCATCCAGCAGCAGCACGCTGTAGGGCTTGCGCCGCACCGCCTCGGTCAGCTGACCGCCCTCGTCGTAACCGATGTAGCCGGGAGGTGAGCCGACCAGCCGCGACACCGCGTGCTTCTCCATGTACTCCGACATGTCGATGCGGATCATCGTGTCCTCGTCGCCGAACAGGAACTCGGCCAGCGTGCGAGCCAGCTCCGTCTTCCCGACGCCGGAGGGGCCGAGGAAGATGAACGAGCCGGTCGGGCGCTTGGGGTCCTTGAGCCCGGCGCGGGAGCGCCGAATCGCCTTGGAGACGACCTCGATCGCCGGATGCTGGCCGATCACGCGCTTGTGGAGCTCTTCCTCCATGCGCATCAGCTTGGCCGTCTCGGCCTCGGTCAGCTTGAAGACCGGGATCCCCGTCCACATCGAGACGATGTCCGCGATCTCCTCCTCGCCGATCGACGGACGGTCGGTGGATTCGCCGGCCTCCCACTGATCCGCGAGCTCGCGCTTCTTCTGAGTCAGGCGACGCTCCTGGTCACGGAGGTTCGCGGCCTTCTCGAACTCCTGCGACTCGATCGCGTCCTCCTTGGCCCGGCGCGTCTCCTCGATCTCGTCCTCGAGCTCCCGGTACACGGGAGGCGAGGTCATCGACTTGATCCGCATCCGCGACGCCGCCTCGTCGATCAGGTCGATCGCCTTGTCGGGCAGGAAGCGGTCGGAGATGTAACGGTCGGCCAGGTCGGCCGCCGCCTCGAGCGCCTCGTCGGTGATGTTCACCTTGTGGTGCTGCTCGTAGCGGTCGCGCAGACCCTTGAGGATCTGCACCGTCTCGTCGGTCGAGGGCTGATCCACCGTGATCTTCTGGAACCGCCGCTCGAGCGCGGAGTCGCGCTCCAGGTACTTGCGGTACTCCTCGAGCGTGGTTGCGCCGATCGTCTGCAGCTCGCCGCGGGCCAGCGCCGGCTTCAGGATCGAAGCCGCGTCGATGGCGCCCTCGGCGGCGCCGGCACCGACGAGGTTGTGCAGCTCGTCGATGAACAGGATGATGTCGCCGCGCTGGGTGATCTCCTTCATCACCTTCTTGAGGCGCTCCTCGAACTCGCCGCGGTACTTGGAGCCGGCGACCAGTGCGGCCAGGTCAAGCGTGTAGATCTGCTTGCCCTTGAGCAGCTCGGGGACGTCGGCGTTGGTGATCCGCTGAGCCAGGCCCTCGACGACGGCGGTCTTGCCGACGCCGGGCTCGCCCACGAGCACCGGATTGTTCTTGGTGCGGCGCGAGAGGATCTGCATGATCCGCTCGATCTCCGTCTCGCGGCCGACGACCGGGTCGAGCTTGCCCTCGGAGGCGAGCTTGGTGAGGTTGCGACCGAACTGGTCCAGCAGCTTGGAGGACTTCTTCCCCTCGCCCTGAGCACCGGCGGGGCCGCCGGCGGCAGCGCCGGGCCCCGAGCCGCGCTGACGACTGCCGGGTCCGGACAACATCCGGATCACCTCGTTGCGGATCTTCTCGGAGTCGGCGTCGAAGTCGAGCAGGATGCGCGCGGCGACGCCCTCGTTCTCGCGCACGAGGCCGAGCAGGATGTGCTCGGTGCCGATGTAGTTGTGGCCGAGGCTGAGCGCCTCGCGCAGGGCCAGCTCGAGGACCTTCTTGGCGCGCGGCGTGAACGGGATCTGACCGGAGGTGACTTCCTCACCGGAGCCGACGATCCTCACGACCTGTGCGCGCACCCGCTCGACGGTGATGTCGAGCGACTCGAGGACGCGGGCGGCAAGACCCTCTTCTTCGCGCAGGAGACCAAGCAGGATGTGCTCAGTGCCGATGTAGTTGTGCTTGAGCGTGCGCGCCTCTTCCTGCGCCAGTACGACGACCTGGCGGGCTCGCTCTGTGAATCGCTCGAACATATCTGTCTCTCAGGTGTGGCGGGTTTCGGGCGCTTGGTCGGTCGCTTTTGTTTTCCGGTTCGGCTCTCTAGCTTAGAACGCTGCCAGAGCCGTCAAGTCGTGGAGTTGGCTGCCGGGACGCCGAAGACCCCATCTAGCCCATGTCATCGGCCGCAACGCCGACAAAAATGAGCGAAACGGGTTCCTTCTCGGGCCATGCGCCAGTCTACCAGCACCCCTGCGGCGGCCCGGCAGGACAGATCCCGCGGCCGTGTCGGGTGATTGAGACCCATTTACGTTCGAGCCCCTGTGGCCCGCGCACAGGCACCGCACAGGCCGACGATGGGGAAATGCGAGAAGCTGGCCACGTACCCGAATTGGGCCCGAATCGCCCGACGGATGTCGTCGAGCTGCTGCGGCGCAACGGCCACGTAGTCGGCGCAGCGCTCGCAGGTCAGGTACTCCTGCTCGCCTGCGGTCGCGATCGCGTACAGAGCCGGGCTGTGGCCGAGGTGCACATGGCTGACGATGCCGAGACGCTCGAGCGTCTCGAGGTTCCGGTACACCGAGGCGATGTCCGAGGCCGGGACCCGTCCCCCGACCCCGTCGGCGATCTGCTCCGCCGACAGCGGGCCATCGGCGGCGAACAGCGCCGACAGGACGACCCGTCGCGCCGAGGAGAGCCGCAGGCCATGGGCCCGCAGGCTGGCCAGCGCGGCCGCCAGGTTGGGGGCGGCGTGGACCCGGACGGAAGGAGCGTGACTCATGGCCCCGTGTCCCCGAGATCTCCGTTCACTGCGATCACCTCCAGGCTGCCGGCTAGGGCAGCATCGCCACCGTGATCGACGCACAACCGCAATCAGGCTACGTGCGCAGCAGCGAAACGGATCATCGCCGCGGATCGGTTTTCACGGGCGGCGCCGGGCCCGGCCCCGGCGCCGCCATGCTCCCGTCCTCAGCCGCGGACGCTCCAGTCGAGCTCCGCGATCTCCCCGCCTGTGATGACGACGCCGCGCGTCCGCGCATCGCCATCGGTCCACAGGGTGTACGCCCCCGCCTTCAGCCCGTCGAACACGGCCGTGAACGCCGGCCGGCCGCCGATGCTGCGCTCCAGCACGTCCTTGTGGCTACGGCGCGCGTCCTCGCCCGCCGGGCTGATCTCGACCTCCGTGCCGTGCATGTCGCTGTCGGTGTGGACGATCAGCGCCCCGACGTCCTCCCCGATGTCGAGCACCACGAACTCGGGGTGGGGCCGGGCGGAGTAGTTCTCCGCCGGCGCATGCGCATGGTCGTGGACATGGCCGTCGTGGACATGGGCTTCATGGACGTGGCTCATCGTCACCGCCTCTCTGGTGTCGTGATTCGAGAACTCGCACGCATTTCCAACTCACGGCACTACTTGGACGGCACGTCGAACCCGTCCCGCGGGTCCGCCAGATACGGGAACGTGCTCTGGTAGCGGTCAGCGGACGCGGTCAGGCCCTCGGTGAGGAGATCGGCCGCCCCGTCGGGCTTGAACGTCGGATCGATCAGCGGGAATGTCACCCCGGCAATCGCCCGCAGCTCGATCGAGACCACGTCGTCGACCACGCGCCGGCCGTTCGGGAACCCGGCGAGGTCGCCGCCGAGCAGGCCGAACGGGTTGGGCTTCGCAGTCGGCCCGATTGCCACGTTGAGGCGCAGCTGGTCGGCCAGCACCGGGCCGGTGTAGTTCTGGAACCCGTTGATCAGCCCCGGCGGGATCCCGGTCAGCAGGATTGCCACCAGGTCGGCCCGCGCCCGCGTCAGGTCCGCGAGGTGGGGAAAGACGCCCGGGTAGAGGACCGGGAGCAGCTGCGCCACCTCGGGATGCTGGACGTGGGACAGGAACGCCTTGTCGCCGGCCGGATAGAGCGTGTTCCACGTGTCCTTGAGGCCCAGCGGCACGAGCACCTCGTTGAACAGGGGGTTGCCGAGCCGGGACACCTGGACCCAGGGCCCGCTCTGCGCCTTCTCGTCGTTGGCGGCGTCGATCATCCGCACCTTGCGCCGTGAGGCGGCGCTCCACACGCCGAGCACCGCGCCGGAGTCCAGAACACCCTTGGGGGCCTTCCCGTTCGCCGTCAGTCGCGTGATCGGGATCTGGAGCGCGATCGTGTGGATGTTCAGCGTCTTGGTCGCGTCCACACCGGGAGCGGCCGGGCTGGGGATCAGGTGCAGGTTCTGGAACGGCCGCAGGTCGGCGAGGTCGAAGATCGCCCCGAGATCGACCAGGAAGCCGTCATTGCGCTGTCCGGCGAAGACCTTCTCGCCGGTCGGCAGATCGTGAATCGCGGCGGTGGCCAGATCGCTGTAGTCCGGCGTCGAGCGCGGCCCGATGTTGCACGGCGGCGACGCGAGCCCGTCGGCGAGCACGGTCGCCTTCAGTCCGTTGCCCCCTGCCGCCGTGCCGTACTCGGTCGTGTCGAACCCGTCCACCCTGGTCACGCTGAAGAACTGCCGCTTGTTCCAGTTGGGGCTGTCGAGCGACGTGATCGGGCCCGTGTTGTAGAGGAATGTGTTCGGGTTGCGCAGCGTGGTCGTGAAGCTGAACTTGTAGGCGATCTCGGGCACGCCGTCGCCGTCGTTGTCGATGTAGATCGAGTAGACGACGTCGTCGCCGAACTCGAAGAAGTTCGGTCCCCCTGGTGCTCATCCCGACTCCTCTCTGCGCCGTCCGGGCACGCGCACAGCCGCGCGGGCCCGATCGACAACCTCGGCTCGATTGATCGCGACACCGCCGCCCGGCGCCCACCCTGGGCGACAGCGTCGAGTCTAGGTCTCAGAGCTGCCCACAGGTGCGACTGAGTCGCAACAGTGAGTGCACCTCAGCGCAACCTCGCCACCACGGTTGCCAGGTGGGCTACAGTCGGGGGTGCATGGGCCTGGGACTCTCGAATCCCCTTCACATCGCGATCATCGTGCTGGTGGTCGTGCTCGTGTTCGGCTCCAAGCGGCTGCCCGAGCTCGGTCGATCGCTCGGCGAGGGCATGCGCGGGTTCAAGGACTCGATCCAGGGCCACGACGAGCCCGAGCAGGCACCGCAGCCGCCGGCGCTCACGCAGGCCGCGGCGACCCCGCCCGCGCCGGCTCCCCAGCCGCAGCAGCAGCCGCAGGCCGCCCCGGTCGAGACGCCGGCGGCGCCTCGGTCCGACGGCGCCTGAGCGCGCCGTCGGGCGCCAAACCGGGGCGGCGGAGCCGCCCTCCTCAATCCCGCATCGCCGGGAACAGCACCACTTCGCGGATCGACCGCCGGCCGGTCATGATCATGACCAGGCGATCGATGCCGATGCCGATCCCTCCGGTCGGAGGCATGCCCTGCTCGAGCGCCTGGATGAACGCCTCGTCATAGGGCTGGGCCTCCTCGTCGCCGGCGGCGGCGTGCTCGCGGGCCTCCTCGAAGCGGCGGCGCTGCTCGTCGGGATCGTTGAGCTCGCTGAACGCGTTGGCGATCTCCATTCCGCCGATGTAGGCCTCGAAGCGCTCGACCAGGCCGGGCTCGCTGCGATGGCGCTTGGCGAACGGCGAGAGCTCGACCGGATAGTCGAGCAGGAACGTCGGCTCGATCAGGGTCGGCTCGACGTGCTTGGAGAGCAGCTCGTCGACGAGCTGGGGCCAGGTGTCGTCGGGCGGGACCGTCATCCCGTGGGCCCGCATCTCGGCCGCGAGCGCGTCGCGATCGCGGTGGGCGAGGATGTCGACCCCCGTCCGGTCGCGGATCGCCCCCGCCAGCGTCTCGCGCCGCCACGGTGGCGTCAGGTCGATCTCGCCGGCGTAGCCGATCTGCTCGGCGACGTGGGCGACGAGGCGCTCGGCGCGGGCCGCGACGTCCTGGTAGTCGGCGTAGGCCTCGTACCACTCGAGCATCGTGAACTCCGGGTTGTGCTTGTGCGAGAGGCCCTCGTTGCGGAAGTCCTTCCCGATCTCGTAGACGCGCTCGAGGCCGCCGACGATCAGGCGCTTGAGGTAGAGCTCCGTTGCGATGCGCAGGTACAGGGTGCGGTCGAGCGCGTTGTGGTGGGTGGTGAACGGCCGGGCCGCCGCGCCGCCGTAGAGCGGTTGCAGCACCGGCGTCTCGACCTCGATGAAGCCCTCGGCATCGAGAAACCTCCGCACCTCCGAGATCACCCGCGCCCGGGTCATGAACAGCTCGCGGGCCTCGTCGCTGGCGATCAGGTCGAGCTCGCGGTGCCGGAAGCGGGTCTCGACGTCCTGCAGTCCGTGGTGCTTCTCGGGCGGGGGTCGCAGCGACTTGGCCAGCAGCGCGTAGTCGTCAACCCGCAGGGTCAGCTCACCGCGGCGCGAGCTGAAGGCCACCCCGTCGACGCCGATCAGATCGCCGAGATCGAGCGACAGCAGCCGCTCCATGCGCTCGGGGCCGAGCACGTCGGCGCGGGCCTGGAGCTGGATCCGGCCGGAGCGGTCGACGAGGTCGAGGAACGCCATCTTGCCCTGACCGCGGCGGGCGGCGATGCGGCCCGCGACGCGGTGGGCGGAGTCCGTCTCCTCCCCCGGGCCGAGATCGGCGTGCGCGGCGCGCACCGAGGCGATCGGCTCGACGCCGTCGAACTCGTGCGGGAACGGCTCGATCCCGGCCGCGCGCAGCGAGTCGAGCTTCTGCCGTCGAGCGGCGAAGACGTCAAGGGCCTCGGCGGGGCCGTCGTCGGCCACGGCTCCTGGCTCCGGCTACTTCGAGTCGACGTCGATCTTGGTGATCTTGAGCCGCCGCTCACCCTTGGGCGTGGCGATGACGACCTCTTCGCCGCGCTTGTGCCCGAGCAGCGCCTTGCCGACCGGCGACTCGTTCGAGAGCTTCATCTCGGCGGGCTTGGCCTCGGCCGAGCCGACGATCGTGTAGCGGGTCGAGTGGCCCTTCTCGTCCTTGACGTGCACGGCCGAGCCGACTCGCACGATGTCGGTGGAGAGATCGCTCGCGTCGATCACGGTCGCCGAGCGGAGCTTGTCCTCGAGCTGGGCGATCCGGGCCTCGAGCATCGCCTGCTCGTTCTTCGCATCGTCGTACTCGGCGTTCTCTGAAATGTCGCCGAACTCGCGGGCTTCCTTGATCCGCGCCGCGACTTCGCGCCGCCGGGCGGTCGAGAGATGCTCGAGCTCGGCCTTCATGTTGGCCAGCCCTTCGGGTGTGACGATGACGTCCTTTGCCATTGCTTTCAGACCTGTCTTGAGTGCGTTCTGGACGGAGAAAAATCCCGCATTTGCGGGAGTTGCCACGCCTCCGGCTGACGTGGGCGCAGGAGTATAGCGTCGGTCTGAGCCCGCTCTCAAAGGGTCAGTCCGCGGCCGGCGGCGAACCGTGCGATCACCGCCATTTCGTGGCATCTCGCCGCCCCCGGGACCGCGGCGTGGAACGAAATGGCTGTGGTGCAACCATTTTGTTCCGCGGCGTCCTCGTGACCGGGCGAGAGGGCACGAAATGGCTGTTGAGACGCGGGCCACCGGGCGGATCGGCGGCCCACGGCCCACGGCCGGCCGCCGCCGCCGGCACCCCAGGCGTCAGCCCGCCACCAGCGCCGGCGCCAGCAGCACGCGGACGTCCTCCAGGGTCGGTGCCGTCTGCAGCGCGGCCTGGAGCTGCTTGCCGCCGCCGAGGCGCTCGACGTACCACGGGTAGAACTTGCGCAGGTAGCGGCCGGCGCGCTCGGCCCCGAGGTGCTCGACGGCGGAGTCGATGACCCAGTCGAGCTCGGCCAGGATCTCGTCGCGCTCGGGCTCGTCCTCGCGCGTGCCGAGCACCTGCTCGAACAGCCACGGGTTTCCGAGTGACCCGCGGGCGAGCAGGACCGCCGCCGCTCCGGTCAGCTCGTAGGCGTGACGCGCCCGGTCGGCCGTGTGCAGGCCGCCCGAGATCAGCACCGGCACCGGCAGCTCCTCGACCATCCGGCGCGCGAGATCGTAATCGGGTGCGCCGCTGTGGCGCTGCGAGGCGTGGCGGGGATGGATGCACAGACCCGCGACGCCCGCCTCCTCGACGAGCCGCCGGGCGAGCTCGACGCCGCCCCGCTCGCCGGGCCGCTGGCCGGGGCGAAGCTTGACGGTGACCGGAAGGCCGCTGCCGCGCGCCGCGGCAGCGGCCAGCGCGACGGCGCGGTCGGGGTCGTCGAGCAGGGCCGCCCCCGCCCCCGTCTTGCACACCTTGGGCACCGGGCAGCCCATGTTGATGTCGATCAGGTCGGCACCCGCGGCGGCGACCGCCTCAGCCGCCGAGGCCATGACCTCCGGGTCGTGTCCGAACAGCTGCACGGACACCGGGTGCTCGTCGGGGTGGATCCGCAGCAGCTCGCGACAGGTGCGCTCGTTGCCGTAGTGCACCGCGAAGCTCGAGACCATCTCCGAGACGACGAGGCCGGCGCCGTGGCGCTTGGCCTGCAGCCGCACGAACCAGTTCCCGATCCCCGCCAGCGGAGCGAGCACGACGCGGTTGGAGATCTCCACGCCGCCGAGGAGCCAGTGGTCTGTCAGCTTGCCGGACACGCGTTCATGGTACGAAT
Source organism: uncultured Solirubrobacteraceae bacterium (assembly GCA_963800815.1). Taxonomy (GTDB): domain Bacteria; phylum Actinomycetota; class Thermoleophilia; order Solirubrobacterales; family Solirubrobacteraceae; genus Palsa-465. The sequence goes on along the minus strand of CAWDCP010000025.1, from coordinate 168,352 downwards.
CCCTGACGCATGGATGTCATTGACCGTATGCGCCCGTGGATGGACGTGCTCCGCGGCGAGATCCCGGGGCTCGAGGTGTTCGACGCCCACACCCACCTCGGCCAGAACGACCCGGACGGGATGAGCTGCACGTTCGAGGAGCTGACCGGCGGCCTCATGCAGGCCGGCGCCAAGGGCGCATTCGTGTTCCCGATGCACGAGCCGGACGGCTACCCGCCGGCCAACGACGCGGTGCTGGCCTACGCGCGCGAGTCACACGGGCTGCTGGTGCCCTTCTGCCGCGTGAACCCACACGACGGGGCGGTGGCCGAGGCCGAGCGCTGCCTGGCCCGGGGCGCGCGGGGGATCAAGCTGCATCCGCGCGCCGAGGAGTTCACGCTCGACCATCCCGAGGTCCGCAAGCTGATCGCGATCGCCGACGAGCGTCGGCTGCCGGTGCTGATCCACGCCGGGCGCGGGATCCCGGCGCTGGGCGCGCACGCCGTCGCGCTGGCCGGCGCGTTCCCCGACGCCCGGCTGATCCTGGCCCACGCCGGCATCTGCGATCTGGCCTGGATCTGGCGCGCGGCTCCCGATCACCCCAACCTCCTGTTCGACACCGCCTGGTGGATGCCGGCCGATCTGCTCGCGCTGTACTCGCTCGTGCCCCCGGGGCAGATCCTGTTCGCCAGCGACGCGCCGTACGGCGCGACGCTGATGTCCGCGGCGTTCATGCTCCGCTCCGCCCTGCAGGCCGGGCTGACGGCGGAGCAGGTCGGCTCGATCGGCTCCGAGCAGTCGCTGCGGCTGGCCCGCGCCGAGGACCTCGTCCCCTGCGGCCCCGCGGTCGGCGAGCGCGAGCGGGCGCCGCACGTGCTGCTCGACCGCGTCTCCGAGTTCCTGATGCTGGGCACGATGGCCTCGTTCCGCGGCGGCGACGGCAGCGAGATGCTCGCGCTGGCCCGGCTCGGGTGCGATGTCCCGGACGAGGTCGACGATGCCCCGACGTTCGCGGCCATCCGGGGGTTGCTCGACGCCTATGAGGAGGCCGCCGCCGCGAATCCGGGCGACCGCCGCGCGTTCGCCTTCCTGATCCTGGCGGTGACGGTGGCCAGCACGCCGGACGTGCCGATCCCCGCCGCCTGAACCATCGATCAGGGCGCGTTGCGCTCCCAGATCAGCCGCAGCCCGGTCAGCGTCAGCAGGTCGTCGACCTCGTCGATCCTCTCGCGCACGAATGGCACCAGCGCATGGGCGAGGCCGCCGGTGGCCAGCACGGCCGTGTCCTGACCGAGCTCGTCCCGGAGCCGGCGCACGATTCCGTCGACCTGACCCGCGAAGCCGTAGATGATTCCCGAGCGGATCGCGTCCACCGTGGACTTGCCGATCAGCGACCGCGGCTCGGTCAGCTCCACGCGCGGGAGCTTGGCCGCCCGCTCGCTCAGCGCCTCGATCGAGATCTCCGCCCCGGGGCTGATGATCCCGCCGAGGTACTCGCCGGCGGCGGACACGGCGTCGTAGGTGATCGCGGTCCCGAAGTCGACCACGACGCACGTGTCGCGCACGCGGTCGTAGGCCGCGACGGCGTTGACGAGGCGATCGGCGCCGAGCTCACGCGGGTTGTCGATGCGGATCGGCATGCCGGTCTTCAGCCCGGTGCCGACGACGGGCATCGTGTGCCCGAGGTAGCGAGAGGCCATCAGCGACCACTGCTCGCTCAGCTGCGGGACGGTCGAGGAGACGATCGACGCGAGGATCTCCGAGAAGCCGAAGCCGCGCAGCCCGAGCAGGTTGGAGAGCGCGGCGCCGAGCTCGTCGGCCGTGGACTCGCGGACGGTGGCGAAACGCCAGTGCTCGACCAGCTCCGCGCCGCGGAGGACGCCGAAGTGCGTCTGGGTGTTGCCGACGTCCACAACGAGCAGCATCGCGTGGGCATTATGCTGCAGCGCCATGCGAGTGAAGCTCTATGTCGTGCACGGCTCTCATCCGTGCGCCGCGGTCGCCAAGGCCCTGGACCTCAAGGGGCTGCCCTACAGCGTGGTCGAATGGCCGCCGCCGCTGCACGCCCCGATCCAGCAGCTGATCTTCGGCGCCCGCACGGTGCCCGCAATGAAGCTCGACGGCGAGAAGATCTCCGGCTCGCGGGCGATCATGCGCCGGCTCGATGAGCTCGTGCCCGAGCCTCCCCTCTACCCGGCCGATCCCGCTGCCCGCGACGCCGTCGAGGAGGCCGAGCGCTGGGGCGACGAGCTGCTGCAGCCGATCGCCCGGACCCTGATCTGGCCGGCCATGAAGCACAGCCCGGAGGCGATGGTCGGCTACAGCGAGGGCTCGAAGCTGCCCATGCCCGCGGCCGCGATCAAGGTGATGGCACCCGTGGTGACGCGGCTCGGATGCGCTCTGAACCACACCAACGACAGCGCCGCTCAGGCCGAGCTGCGAATGCTGCCCGGGCACCTGGACACGATCGACGCGTTGATCGCCGACGGCACGATCGGCGGCGAGCCGCCGAACGCGGCCGACCTCCAGATCCTCTCGACGATCAGGCTGCTGCTGACGCTCGCCGACGTGCGGCCGCTGATCGCGGGCCGGCCCTGCGAGTCGCTGGCTCGGCACGTGTTCCCCGACGCAGCCGGCGAGATGCCGGCCGGGTCGCTGGTCGCGGTTCAGTGACCGTCTGAGCCGACCGTCAGCGGCCCGCCCGCCCGGCGCACGTCCTGACCCGGGCCGAGCGCGGACAGCGAACCGGCCGCGCGCGTGCCGTCCGGCAGCGCGAGCTCCGGGTCGAGCTCCAGCAGCGGCACGAGCACGAAGCGCCGGCTCGTGACCTCGGCGTGGGGCAGCGTCAGCCGCTCTGAGACGTACTGCATCTCACCGAGCAGCAGCACGTCGACGTCGATCGGCCGCGGGGCATGGCGCACCCCGCCGGGCGCCCGACCGAGCGAGCGCTCGACCGCCTTGCAGGCGTCGAGCAGCTGAACGGGCTCGAGCGCGGTCTGGATCCGCACGCAGGCGTTGAGGAAGTCGGGCTGGTCGAGGATCTCGCCGACCGGCTCGGTCTCGTACACCGAGGAGCTGGCCAGCACCTCCACCGCGTGGCCGGCGAGGGCGTCGACGGCGGCCTGGAGATTGGCCCTGCGGTCGCCGACGTTCGACCCCAGGCCGAGGTAGCCCGCCCGCACGTCAGTCGGCCTCGCGCCACACCTCGACCGAGACCTCGCTGACCGGGTAGGCAAGCGGAGGCTCAGGCTTGGCTGCCTTGACCCACACGGCGTGGGCGCCGTACTGGTCGAGCAGCCGGTCGGCGATCGCCGCGCAGAGGCGCTCAAGCGTCTTGTAGTTCCGTTGCTGGGCGACGAGGTTCGCCGACTCGCATACCTGGGCGTAGTCGACCGTGTCCTCGATCCGATCGGTGACGGTCGCGTCGCACTCACCGACGTCGAGCCGGAGGTCGAGCAGCAGGCGCTGGCCCACTTCGCGCTCCGCCGCGGTCACTCCGACGTGGGTGAACAGCGACAGCCCGCTGACCTCGATGGTCACCTCGGGCTCTGAGCCGCCCTCGTCGTCGTCATCTACGTCGTCGTCGAGCTCGTCGTACTCGTCGGCGGATTCGTCGTCGGGCTCGGGGGCAGGCATCGCCCGCGGACCGTAGCAGCCGTCACCGCCAGGGCGTCACGGACGGGGCGGACGTCGTGCACGCGGAAGACCCGCGCGCCGCGCTCGTACGCGAGCACGTTGGTGGCGATCGTCCCGAACACGCGATCGCCGACGTCGCTGCCGGTGATCCGGCCGAGAAAGGACTTGCGTGAGGTCCCGATGACCACCGGGCGCCCCAACGCCACGAGCTCGCCGACCCGGCGCAGAAGCTCGAGGTTGTGCGCGAGCGTCTTGCCGAAGCCGATCCCCGGGTCGAGCATGATCCGCTCCTCGGCGACTCCTTCGCCGATGGCAAAGGCCATCCGCTGCTCGAGGAACGCCTTGACCTCCGAGACCACATCGTCGTAGCGGGGGTTGTCCTGCATCGTGCGCGGGTCTCCGAGCATGTGCATCAAACAGCAATCAGCCCCGCGCTCGGCCACGAGGGCCGCCATCGCCGGGTCGTTGCGGAAGGCGGTCACGTCGTTGACGTAGCTTGCCCCGGCGTCCAGGGCGACCGCGGCCACGCGGCGCTTGGAGGTGTCGATCGAGATCCGTGCCCGTGAGCCGGCTCCGACCAGGCCCTCGATCACCGGCACCACCCGCTCGAGCTCCTCGGACTCGGACACGCCGAGCGCGCCCGGCCGGGTCGACTCGCCGCCGATGTCGAGGATCGCAGCGCCCTCGGACTCGAGCTCGAGCGCGTGGGCGATCGCGGCCTGCGGATCGAGGAACAGGCCGCCGTCGGAGAACGAGTCCGGGGTCACGTTGACGACGCCCATGAGGAGAAAGTCGGGGCGCTCGGCCGCCATCACTCGGGGTCGTCGGGCCAGCGCCCGGTGCGATCGAAGTACACCCGGGCTTCCTCTTCGCGATCGCGATCGCGGTTTGACTCCAGGCTCATCCGGAACAGCCAGTTGATCATCCACACGATCAGCGCCGCGCCCATCAGGACCACGCCGGCGGCCGCCGTCCCCGTGCGGCCGTGGCCGACGATGACCGCCACGAGGCCGACGATCGCGACCAGTGCGGGCAGCCACGTGCGGGTCAGCCGGAGCGCCAGGCGTCCGGGTCCGTCGGCGGACTCGGGGGGCTTGCCGTCGCCGGTCACGGGCGAGGATAGGATCGGGCGATCATGCTCGACCCCGCACGGTACTTGGTCGACTTCGCGCGGTTCGTGGCCACGAAGGGGCCGCAGGAGCAGCACGACGCCGACGCGCTGCGCGAGCTCGAATCCGTGCCGCTCGCGCTCCCGGCCGGGCTCGAGCTCGAGTGGCTCGGCGTCTCCGGCTACCGGATGACCTACGAGGGCCAGACGATCTTCATCGATCCCTACGTGTCGCGGGTCCCGCTCGGGACGCTGCTGCGCCGCCGTCCGGCGGTACCCGACCCGGCCATGCTCGATCGCTTCATCGGCCACCCGACCGGCGTGCTCGCCGTGCTCGTCGGCCACACCCACTTCGACCACGCGGTCGACGCGCCGGCCATCGCTCGGCGCTGCCGCTGCCCGGCCTACGGCTCGAGCTCGCTGACCACGTTGATGCGCCTCCACGGCCTCGAGCGCCAGGCGATCGAGGTCACGCCGCACGAGGACTACGAGCTGGGGCCGTTCCGGGTCAGCTTCACGCCGAGCCTGCACTCCAAGCTCGTGCTCGGCCTGGCCGTCCCGTTCGACGGCGAGCTGAGTTGCGATCACCTCGACGGCCTCTCTCCGGGCGCCTACCGCTGCGGCCAGGTGTGGGGGATCCACATCGAGGTCGCGGGGATGAGCTTCTACCACCAGGGCAGCGCCAATCTCCTCGACGACGAGGTCCGCCACACGGGCGTCGACGTGTTCCTGGCCGGCGTGGCGGGACGTGGCTTCACGCCCGGGTACTGGAGCCGCATCCTGCCGCGGCTGCAGCCGTCGGTGATAGTCCCCACCCACTACGACGACTTCTTCCGGCCGCTCGACGCGAGCATGGGCCTGAGCACCAATGTCAACCTCGCCCATGTGCCGGAGGAGGTGGGCGCGGTCAGCCGCGACTTCCAGGTCGCCGCGCTGCCACTGCTGACGGCCCTCAGCGGATCGCGCTCGTCCTGAGATACGCCAGCGGCCCGAAGGCGAAGCGCTGGACGAACACGACCCCGATCGCGCGCACGCCGCTGCCAGCGCCGATCGCCACCGCCGCGGTCCGACTCGTGAGCGTCTGCACCGGGAATGTGTCGCCGGCGACACGTGAGATCGCGTACACCTTCATCGCGGCGCCGGTGGGCAGATTCGTCGCCGAGACCCGGATGCGGCCGCCCGCCGTGGCTGCCGCCGTGATCTGCGGCCGCGGTGGCGAGAGCGCGTCCGCCGCCGGTCCGATCCCGGCCGCGACGGCGATCCAGCCGGCCACGGCATCGATCTTCGAGTACACGTTGAGCCGATCCCCGCATCCGTTGCCGAAGCTGGTGATCGCCACGAGCACCGGCCGGCCGCCGGCGTCGAGCGCGGTCACCGGGCCGCCCGAGTCGCCCTCACAGGCCTGCGCATACCCGCGGCCGCTGCGCGCGCCGCCGCCGCAGACCATCAGATCGCTGCTGAAATCGGGAGCGAACTGGTCGTCGCAGCGCCCGTACGCGCGCGCGTCGATGCCTGCGACGCGGAGGCGGTTGGGGAAGTCGTCCCCGTGGAACGTCGTCACACCCCAGCCCGCGATTGTCAGCGCGGCGCCGGGGACGGAGGCGCGGTGATCGTCCGGTCCGGCCAGCCGCACGGCGGGCGCCGTCGTCGGCCGGGCCAGCGTCAGCACCGCGAAGTCGTCGTAGCTCGAATCGACGCGGCCGTAGTCGGGGTCGATGGCGACGCTGGCCACGGCGCTGCGCTGCGCCCGCCGGTCGCGCACGTCGGTGGCCCCGGTGACGACGACGAGATCCCCGGCCGGGGTGCCGGTCGCGCAGTGGGCCGCGGTCAACACCTTGGTCGGCGCGATCACGTCGCCCGAGCAGAGGACCCCCGACTCGCCCGACAGCTCGATCGCCGCCGCCCACGGCTGCTCACCGGCGCCGGCGTAGCGTCCGCCGTAGACGGCTCCCGCGGGTGCGGCCCACGCCAGCAGGGCCAGGAGCGCAAGCATCACGACCCGCGCCGCACCGGCCCGAGGCGGCGGCGTCAGACGAACCATCCGCTGGAGCGCTCAGGCGGGCTCGGGCTTCTCAGGCGCGACCGCGCGCGCCTCCGCGGTCCCACCCGCGAGTCCCGGCCGCGGCAGCGGCCGTGGCAGCTCTCGCCCGGCGCGGTCGGCCGGGGTAGCCGGTGGAACCGGCAGCTCGGGCGGCGGCGGAGCAGTCGAACCGAACACATCCTCCTCGGTCTGACCGGCGAGCAGCGCCTCGAACTGCTCCTTCTCGATCGTCTCCCGCTTGATCAGGACCTCCGAGAGCTTCCCGAGGGAGTCGCGGTACTCGTTCAGGAGGTCCTTCGCCTGCTGATGGGCGGATTCGACGATGCGCCGGATCTCGTCGTCGATCTCGCGGGCGATCTCGTCGGAGTAGTCGGGTTCGGCGGAGAACTCGCGGCCGAGGAACGGCTGGCCGTGATCGTGGCCGAAGACCCGGGGACCGAGCTTCTCGCTCATCCCGAAGCGCATCACCATCTGCTTCGCGGTCGCGGTCACCTTCTCGAGGTCGTTGGAGGCACCGGTCGTGACCTCGCCGAAGACGATCTCCTCGGCGGCGCGGCCGCCGAGCGTCATCGCCATCGTGTCGAGCAGCTCGGCGCGCGTCGTGAGAAACTTGTCCTCGGTGGGCAGCGAGATCGTGTAGCCGAGCGCCTGGCCGCGCGAGATCACCGAGATCTTGTGGACCGGATCGGAGTTGGGGAGGTAATGCCCGACGATCGCGTGGCCCATCTCGTGATAGGCGGTGATCTTGCGCTCCTTGTCGCTCATCACCCGAGTCTTCTTCTCCGGGCCGGCGATGACGCGCATGATCCCTTCCTCGAGCTCGTCCTGAGTGATCTCGCGCTTGCCGCTGCGGGCGGCGAGCAGGGCGGCCTCGTTGACGAGGTTGGAGAGATCGGCTCCGGTGAAGCCCGGAGTCTGGCCGGCCAGCACGTCGACGTCGATCTCGCGCGCCAGCGGCTTGCCGCGGGTGTGGACCTCGAGGATCTTCCGGCGACCGAGTCGGTCGGGACGGTCGACGACGATCTGCCGGTCGAAGCGGCCGGGGCGCAGCAGCGCGGGGTCGAGGATGTCCGGGCGGTTCGTGGCGGCGATCAAGATGATGTTGTCCTTCATCTCAAAGCCGTCCATCTCGACCAGGAGCTGGTTGAGCGTCTGCTCGCGCTCGTCGTGACCGCCGCCGAGTCCGGCACCGCGGTGGCGCCCGACGGCGTCGATCTCGTCCATGAAGATGATGCACGGGGAGTTCTGCTTGGCCTGCTCGAACAGGTCACGAACGCGCGAGGCGCCGACGCCGACGAACATCTCGACGAAGTCCGAGCCGGAGATCGAGAAGAAGGGCACTCCGGCCTCGCCGGCCACGGCGCGGGCCAGCAGCGTCTTGCCGGTGCCGGGCGGCCCGTACAGCAGGACACCCTTGGGAATGCGCGCGCCCAACGCCTGGAATTTCTTCGGGTTCTCGAGGAACTCCTTGATCTCGTGCAACTCCTCGACGGCCTCGTCGACCCCCGCGACGTCACGGAAGGTGATCTTGGGCGAGTCCACCGACAGGCGCTTGGCGCGCGACTTCCCGAACGACATCACCTTCGAACCGCCGCCCTGGACCTGGTTCATCAGGAAGATCCAGAACCCGATGAAGATGACGAACGGCAGGATGTAGGTCAGCAGCGAGAGCCAGCCGTTGCTCGCCTTGCCCTGGACATCGAACTGCGTCGGATCGGCGACGTGGTTCTGGGCGTCCGTGATCAGCTGCGTCGCGTAGGAATCCGGATAGCCCACCGTGTACTTCGTGCTGCCGTACTGGGGCAGCAGCGTCACGTCGACGGTGTTGTCCTTCGTCTTGATCGTCAGGCTCTTGACCTGGTTGGAGTTCAGCTGAGAGAGCAGGTTCCCGAAGGACTGCTTCGGCGCGTGCGTCGAGTTTCCGATCAGCTTCTGGGCGAAGAATGCGAGCACCACGACGATCAGGATCGGGAAGGCTGCGCTCTTGAAGAACCTGCTCATAGGGATATTCTGCGCTTCCTGCGCGGGGGTGGAGAACCGACGATGATCAAGCGTAGCACCTGGGTTTGGGGCCCACGAAAGGCCCGCAGCGGGACTTGCATGCCGGTTGCGCGGACGACTCAGTCCTTCAATGCCGCCACGTAGGGCAGGTTGCGGTAGTGCTCCATGTGGTCGAGCCCGTATCCGATCGCGAACCGGTTCGGGATCTCGAAGCCAACATAGCGCGTGGGGAGATCGACCTTGCGCCGCTCCGGCTTGGTGAGCAGGGCGCAGACCTCGAGCGAGCGCGGATTGCGGGCGCCGAGGTTGCGCATCAGGTACTGGAGCGTGAGCCCCGAGTCGACGATGTCCTCGACGATCAGGACGTCGCGGCCCTCGATCGCCGCGTCGAGATCCTTGAGGATCCGCACGACGCCCGAGGACTTGGTCGCCGACCCATACGACGCCACGGCCATGAAGTCGACCTCGCACGGGACCTCGAGATGGCGCATCAGGTCCGACAGGAAGAACACGGCGCCCTTGAGCACGCCGATCAGCACGAGGTCCCGCCCGGCGTAGTCGCGCGAGATGTCGGCCGCCAGCTCCCGCACCCGCCGTGCGAGATCGTCGGCGGGGACGAGGATCTCGCCGATCGAGTCGTCATCCATCGCCATGGATCTTATGGGCGGGCGTGCGGTGTGCGCTCGAAGTGCAGCACGCCACGCACCGCGACCGCCCTCACCCCGGAGGGCAGGTCGAGGGCCGCGGTGCCGCGGTCAGCCATCGCCACGACCTCCTCGGCCCGCCTCGCCACCCCCGGTGCCAGGCGACCCGCCGCCTGATCGGCGAGCCGCTGGACCACCAGCCGGCGCAGCGCCGGGTGCAGCTCCCGAAGGCGCGCGAGCTCGATCGTCCTCGCACCCCCGAGCACGTCGTCGACCAGCCCGTCGAGCACCTCGGCCTCGGCCCGCAGCAGCTCGGCGAGTGCGAGCACGTTCCCCTCGGCGCCGGGGTGGACCTCGCGCAGCGCGGTGAGGAGCCCATGGCGGACCCGCCCGCGCGCGAACTGGGCCCCCGCGTTGCTCTCATCCTCGCGCCATGTCAATCCGCGCGCGGCGCAGTGCCGCGCCGTCTGCTCGCGCGTGAAGCTCAGCAGGGGACGCAGGAGAGCTCCGTCGCGGCCCCGCATGCCCAGCAGCGCCCGCCGGCTCGGCGAGGAAGCGAGCCGGTACAGGATCGTCTCGACCTGATCCGTGGCGGTGTGCCCGGCGGCCACGTCGGCGCCCCGGTCCTGTGCCGCTCGAGCCGCCGCGGCGTAGCGCGCATCGCGCGCCCAGGCCTGGAGGTTCCCCGTCTCGGGCCGACGCGGATGGGCGAGCTCGAGCTCGATGCCCAGCCGCTCGCACAGCGCCAGGCAATGGCGCTCATCGTCCTCGGCGGCGGCGCGCAGCCCGTAGTTGACGTGCAGCGCCGAGACGACGCCGGCGCCGGCGACCGAGACGGCCACGTCGAGCAGGCAGACCGAGTCGCGACCGCCCGACAGCATCACCACGACCGGCCGGCCGCTCCGCAGCAGGCCGCCGGCCCGCACTCGGCCGGTGAGGTCGTCGTCCCCGACCGCGCGGCCGGGATCCGGGCTCACTCCTCCTCCTCGCCCTGCCGCGCGATGAAGATCTCGGTCGGCTCCGAGAACCCCTTCAGCTTGACCTCTGCGATCCGCTCGAATTCGAGGTGTGACCCTGCGTGCTCGACCACCGGCCGGGTCACGAGCACCTCGCCGCCGGCCGAGCGGGCCGCCACGCGCGAGGCGATGTTCACGTCGCGTCCGAAGTAGTCGCCGTCGCGGTACAGCGCCACGCCGAGGTGGATCCCGATCCGCGGCAGCGGCCGTTCGGATTGCAGGCTCTGGAAGCCGACCGCCCAGTCGACGATCGCCCCCGGGTCCGAACCCACGATCATCACCTCGTCGCCGATCGTCTTGATCACCCGGGCCTCGTCCGGCAGCGTGATCTCGACCGCCTCGAAGAAGCGCTCGACCGCGTCCACGGCCTGCAGCTCGCCCTCCTCCTCGGTCAGCCGGGTGTAGCCGGCGAGGTCCGCGAACGCGATCGCCACCCGCATCCGCCCGAGGTCGACGGCTCCATCGTCGAGGTCGGCCTCCATGTGACCCACGACATCCTGCTCGACGAAGTGCTGCAGGTAGCGCTGGTGGATGTGATCCATCACGGGCGAGGCGAGCGGCAGCAACTCCCGCGCCATCCCCTCCATCTCGTCGGCCATCTCGAGCCCGGACACCCCGGAGCGCATCAACGGCTCGTGGACGTAGAGATGGAACAGCCTCACCTCCGCATCGGCGACCTGGGCCAGGGCCTGTCCATACACGCGCACGAGCTGGAGCATGGCGACGAGCGGGAAGCCCGCCGTCAGCACCGCCGCGGCATAGCGCAGCAGCTGCACGTCCTCCTCGCCGAGCGCGTCCACCTGGGCCGTGCTGATGCCGAGCGCGGTGGTGATCCGCTCGATCAGCGCCGGCTCGAGCCCAGCCTCGCGGGCCGCCTGTTCGAGCGTGTAGGTGACCTCGCTGTGCGGAAACAGCACATCCACGTAGCCGAACGCGAGCCGACCCTCGGCCGTCGCCTCACGGATCTCCTGCAGCGAGTGGCCGCGCTCGCGCATCCGGGCCACGACCCGGGCGTGGCCCACCGCGGCGGCCGTCCAGTCGCCGTCGTACTGCGGGATCAAGCCGTCGCGGGCCCAGCGCCTCAGCGTGGCCGGCTTCACCCCCGCTCGTCGGGCCGCCTCACCGATGTTCATCGCCGACCGCGCCACCGTCTGCGTCCGTTGCGGTCCGAAACGAACGGCGGCGGGACCCGAAGGAAGTCCCGCCGCCCGCGGACATCACGGCCCGCTGCGTCGGCCGTCGGCGCTCGTCACGTTTCCGGCGGCGCCTCGCGGATCCAGACACGGTCAGAACCGAGTCCACATCCACGATCCGGCCTGTTGCCTTGATGGAGAAATGAGGTCTACTCGCCATCGGCGACCCTGTCAACCACGCGACTCAGACTTCGAGGTGGGGATAGTCCTCGGCGATCATCGCCCGATAGCGCGCGAACAGCGGCTTGGTGATCGGAATGATCGCCAGCGCGGCCTTGACGTCACCGCCGGCCTTGATCCGGCGCCGGGCGATGGCGATGGCCACGTTCTCCTTGCCCTGGAAGTACCGGTTGGCCGTGTCCGAGCTCATCGCCATCTTCACCTTCGGCTCCCAGTCGATCTCGTCCGACCACCGCCACGCGAGATTGGGGCCGCCCGGCTCGCCGGGATGGATGTTGACCACCATGTCGACATCGGTGAACTCGAACCGCTGGGGCGTATCGGCGTCACGCAGCCGCGGGCCCATCTCCGGATCCTCGCTCATCAGGGCGAACGTCCGGTCCATGACCTCGCGGAACTCCTGCTCGGACTTGAAGCTACCCGTCGGCTGAGGCTCGCCTGCGTGGCTCATCGGCTGATGCTCCCCGGTGGTGGGAAAGGAGAGGATTAGGGGTGCTTGGGCTTGGGCTGCTTGCGCCGCTTCGGCTGCTTGCGCTCGAGCTCTGCCACGCGGCGCTCCAGAGCTTCGATGCTGGAGCGCAGCGACCGGACGTCCTCGCCGGTCGCGACGCGGAGATCGTCGAGCACGTCCCTCACGCGGCCGGCCGCCTGAGCGACATCGTCGACGAGCTCTTGCGCGCGCTCGCGTGTGACCTGGGCCCCACCCAGCGTCGCCTGGAAGGTACGGTCGACCGCGCCTCTCACCGTCTCCGCTGCGTCGCCGGGCCGCCGTGATGCCATCCCGCGGGAGTGTAACCGTGGGGGCCACTAAGCTCGCGGCCGCGTGCCCTCGACGATCCACCTTCACCCCACCGCCGAGTTGGCCGAGCGGGTGCTGCTGCCGGGGGACCCCGGTCGAGCGCTGCGGCTGGCGCAGGGGCTGCTCGAGGCGCCGAGGATGTTCAACCACCATCGCGGCCTGTGGGGATACACGGGGTTGGCCGGAGACGGCGCTGCGCTGACGATCCAGAGCACGGGCATGGGAGGGCCGAGCGCCGCGATCGTCGTCTCCGAGCTGGCTGAGCTCGGCGCCCGCCGGCTGGTGCGCGTCGGGACGTGTGGCGCGCTCGATCCCGCGTTGTCCCTGGGCGAGCTGCTGATCGTGGACGAGGCACTGTCCGAGGACGGCACCAGCCGCGCGTTGGGCGCCGGCGAGCGCACGCACGCGAGCGAGGCGCTGCTGAGCGCGCTGAGGACGGCGGCTCCGCCGGGCGTCCAGTCCGGAGCCGTCGTCACGACAGACCTCTTCTACGACGAGCGGGCCGGCCAGGAGCGGGCGTGGCTCGGGCGCGGGGCGATGGCGGTCGAGATGGAGACCGCAGGCCTGTTCGCGCTCGCCGAGCGCCGCGGCCTCGAGGCGGCCGCGATCCTCGTGGTCTCGGACATCCTGCTGCCCGAGCGCGTGCGGATCAACCCGGAGGACCTGGCGCGGTCCGAGGAGCTGATGGGTGCCGTCGCGACGCGGGCGCTCGCCGTCGGCGCACCCGCCTGAGAGCGTCTCAGCCGGCCTGCTGTTCGGCGGCGGGGGCCTCCGGTGCGCCCTGCGCGGCCTCCGGTGTTCCGTGCGCGGCCTCCAGCCGGGCGAGCGCCGCCTCGATCGCGCTCAGGCGCTGCTCGATCGCACTCGAGCTGCCGAGACCCTCGATCCGCTGCTCGAGCCGGTCGAGGCCGTCCTCGATCCCTTCGAGGCGCTGCGAGACCCCGCGCAGACGACGCGTGAGCCGCTCGAGGTCACTCGCGGAGGGCAGGTTGAGCGCCCCCATGGCGACCTCCTGCGCGCGCATCGCGCGCTCGCGGGTCTCGAACGCCCGCGACAGTGCGCCGCTGACGACCGGGTTCTCGAGCAGCTCCTGTGCGAGCTTGCCGATCGTCTCCTCGCCCTGCCGCGTCACGCGCTCGCGGAGACCCTTTTCGTCAGTCATGTTCGATCGGCCTCCGGGATGGCTTACAGAGGGGCTGACTGTAGCGCATGGTGCTGTCTCGGCCGTATGTCAAGCTCCACTTGAGAGTGAGACTGTTTGTCCGGATCGCATCAGGGCTAAGGTCCCATAGAACATGAGCCGATGCAGCGGTTGTGGACCGTCCACCACCTCTTCATGGCGGTCAGACACACCGAGTCGCGAAACCCCTCGCCCAGGAACGGTTCGTCGTTGCAAACCTCAATGGCAGTCAGTAGGTTCCGGCCGGACGCCGTCGTCCAGCGGTGGCGTGAGCGTGCTGCCCAGTCTGGCGGCCGCGGGAGGAGATAAGTCACAGTGCTGAGGAGTCGCAAGCTTTCGGTTGCCGTCGTCACCGCGGGGTCGCTCGTGGGTGTCTTCGGTCTGGCCGCGATTCCCACCGCCTCGGCGCAGCAGTGCATCGTCACCGTCACGGTGCTCGGCGGTTCGTGCGCGAGCGCGTCCGCACCACCCCCGACCTCGACCTCGACCGCGACCGCGACGACGACCCCGACGACCCCGACGACCACGGGCACCACGGGCACCACGGGCACCACGCCGCCGCCGAGCACGACCCCGCACGCCACGCCGCCGAGCGGTGGCGGCGCGCAGAAGCAGAAGCCGTCGATCAACAAGCACACGAGCCCGGTGCCGACGGTGACCGTCCCCGGAGCGCGCGCGAAGGGCAAGTCAGGGACCAACGGCGCGACCTCGAAGTCGAAGGCTCCGACGCGAACGAAGACCGGCGTGCCGACGGCGGCGAATCCGACCTTCTCGTTCACGCTGCCGGGCCCGGCTCCGATCGGCGTGCCCAACTTCTTCATCGACGCGTTCCGGATCCCACCGTTCCTGCTCCCGATCTATCAGGCGGCCGGAATCGAGTACAACGTGCCGTGGCAGGTGCTGGCCGCGATCAACGAGATCGAGACCGACTACGGCCGCAACCTGAGCGTGTCCTCGGCGGGGGCAGTCGGGTGGATGCAGTTCCTGCCCTCGACCTGGAAGACGTGGGGAGTGGACGCCAACGGCGACGGGATCGCCGATCCCTACAACCCCGTGGACGCGATCTTCGCCGCCGCCAGGTATCTCGCGGCCGCGGGCGCGTCGAAGAACATCGCGAACGCGATCTACGCCTACAACCACGCGTCATGGTACGTGCAGTCGGTGCTGCTGCGCGCGAAGCTGATCGGCGGGATGCCCGATCAGCTGATCGGAGCGCTGACCGGTCTGGTCGAGGGGCACTTCCCCGTCGCCGCGCCGGCCAAGTACGCCGACGACAGCGTGGAACGGTTGGCGCGCGAGCAGGTGCACGGCGCCAACGCGGCGATCCCGATCGCCTCGGATCCGAACGCCAAGGGCGTGAACATCTTCGCCAAGCAGGGCTCGCCGGTGATCGCGGTCAACGACGGCAAGATCGTCAAGCTCGGTGAGAGCAAGCAGCTCGGCAAGTACATCGAGCTGCAGGACGCGACCGGCAACATCTACACCTACGCGCAGCTCGGATCGATCCCGTCGGAGTATCCGGTCCCGAACCCGGTCAAGGTCTCTGCCGCGCAGATCGCCCGGGAGCTCAAGACGCCGACCGCCCAGGTGGCGGCCCCGAAGGCGCCCGCCAGCGCGGGAGAGCAGAACGTCGCGGCCGTCCCCGCCCCCACCACCGTCAAGCCGGGCGCGACCAAGATCACGCTGCCGACGACGAGCAACACGGCGGCCGCGGATCAGCCGGCCGCGGTGCCGTCGGTCCCGTTCGTCAAGGAGCGCCTGTTCGCCCACCCGACGCGGCCGGCGTCCTTCGCGGCCGGGGGCGACCAGCAGGTGCAGAACCTCGCCGGGCAGATCTCGAGCTTCCAGAACTACTTCTCCAGCGTGCTGCACCTGGGCAAGAACCAGTACTCGCTCAAGCCGCTGCAGGTCGGCTCGATCGTGGTCGCGGGCACGATCCTCGGCCGCCTCGCCGCCCCCACCCCGCAGCTCGCCTCGCACGTGCTGTTCGAGATCCAGCCCGCCGGCAAGAACGCGCCGCAGATCGACCCCAAGCCGATCCTCGACGGCTGGAAGCTGCTCGAGGCGACCGCCGTCTACCGCGCCGCCGGCAAGGACCCGTTCTTCGGTCCCGGCGCCAAGAACCCGACCATCGGACAGCTCCTGCTGATGTCCAAGGAGCAGCTCGAGCAGCGGGTGCTCGCCGACCCGCACGTCCAGATCTACAGCTGCGGACGGCGCGACATCCAGGCCGGGACCGTCGACCGCCGGATCCTCGCCACGCTCGAGTTCCTCTCCGGCTCCGGCCTTGACCCGTCGGTCTCCGGACTGGTCTGCGGCACCGGCTCCACGAGCACCAACAGCGCCGGCGCCACCGGGTCGAGCATGGACATCTCCGCCGTCAACGGCATCCCCGTTCAGGGCCACCAGGGGACCGGCTCGATCACCGACATCACCATCCGCCGCCTGCTCACCCTCCAGGGCACGTTCCGGCCCGACCAGATCATCAGCCTGATGAGCTACAAGGGCCAGACCAACACCCTCGCGCTGCCCGATCACGCCAACCGGGTCCAGGTCACGTACACGCCCCTGTTCGGCCAGAACAAGAAGCTCTCGGCCCAGATCGCCACGATCCTCCAACCCCGGCAGTGGATCGACCTCATCAACCGCATCGGCCAAATCCCCGAGCCCACCGTCCCCACCGCCCCCAGCAAGTACGCCATCCGCACGGGAACCGGTGGCTAGTGGGTCTCCCAGGTGTGGATCACGACGCTGGGCACGGGCGGGCGCTCGGGGCTGAGCGCACCCGGGACCGCTGACGGCGACGTCGAACCTGTTCCGCTTCGCGCAGGTCGAGCTGCCGTGGGCGCTCGGACCACCTGACGGCCGCTACCTGCTGCGCCGGCCGGCGGATCCACCCGACGCAGCACCCGCGCACGTGCTGGTGCTGACGACGCTCGGCGCCGCCGAACGCCGGCGCCGGATCGGCCAGCGCCGGCGCCGCGCGGCCGAGCCCGAGCCCGAGCCGACGCCCGTCTCCACGGGCCGCGCGACGATCATCGACGTCGGGGAGCCCCTGGCCGACGAAGCGGCGGCGCAGGCCTGGCTGGCCGGCGCCGGCGAGGCGGAGTTCGGTGAAGCGCTGGCCGTGCTCAACCGCGCGCTGCACGCCTTCCGGCTCGTCACCGCCGATCCCTACGTCCACGAGATCGTGCGCGACCACACGCTCGTCGCGCGCATCGGCTTCGGCGCCGGCGAGCAGGTGGCCGAGGGCCAGTGGACCGAGGCCCACGAACTGGTCCCGGTCGCGCGCAAGCTGCGACGGGCCGCGGTGCTCCAGCCCCAGGCCCATCTCGCGGCGATCCTCAACGGACGCCAGCAAGCGCTGGCGTGCGAGGAGCTGACCCTCCGCGCCCGCCTCGATCTCGATCACGCGCGCGGGCGCGAGGCAGCGCTGCAGGTCCTCGTCGCCCTCGACGCCGCGCTGGCGGAGCTGGCGCTCGACCCGGCCGCCGGCGAGCTCGCAGACCGCCTCGACGAGCTGCGGAGCCGGCGCGACAGCACCGCGTTCGCCGCTCAGGCGGCGCTCGCCGGGGAGCTCGATCAGGACACGCTGGCATCGGTCCAGTTCACGCTCGGACGGATCGAATCCGCGCTGCGGGCTCGAGCGGTGGCCAGCTCGTAGAGCTCCTCTCCGGGTTCCCGGCGGGTCAGAGGCCCAGGGCGGCGAGGACCGCGTCGAGCTCGTCGTCGAGTTCCCGGCGGGTCAGAGGCCCAGGGCGGCAAGGACCGCGTCGAGCTCGTCCACGATGTCCCCGCCGAGGCGCACCGCCGCCCGGCCGTCGAGCGGCGTGTGGCCCTGCGTGAGGATCGCGATCCGCCCGCCGGAGGCGAGCGTCACCGACGGCAGCTGCGCGACCGGGTAGACCTCGAGCGAGGAGCCGATGCAGAGCATCAGATCCGCCCCGGCGGCGAGCTGCTCGGCCCGCTCCATCGCCGCCTGCGGAAGGTACTCGCCAAACAGGACCACGTCCGGCTTGAGCGGCTGGCCGCACGCACAGCGCGGAACCCGGTCCTCCTGCGCCGCCTGGCGCTCGCGCACGTCGGCGAGCGGGTAGCGGCACCCGCAGGCGAGGCACGATGAGTGCGCGATCGTCCCGTGCACCTCGACCAGCTCGCGCGTGCCCGCGCGGGCGTGGAGACGGTCGATGTTCTGGGTGATCACTGCATCGAGCAGCCCCGCGCGCTCGAGCTCGGCCAGCGCCTCGTGGGCGCGGTTGGGCTGCTTGTGCTCGAGCGACTGGAAGCGCTCTCCGTAGAACATCCAGAACCGCTCGGGGTCGCGCCGGAACGCGTCGATGTGCGCGACCTCCATCGGGTTGACGTTCTGCCACAGGCCGGTCCGCGGCGAGCGGAAGTCGGGGATCCCGGACGGCACCGAGATCCCCGCACCGGTCAGCGCGACAACGGAAGCGGCGTCCCGGATCAGGTCGGCGAGCCGCCCCGCCGCGGCGGCCGTGGCGCTCATTTGCCCTGGAACCGAGCGGGGCGCTTCTGCAGGAAGGCCGAGATTCCCTCGCGGGCATCCTCAGAGGCGAATACGGTCGCGAACGCGCGCTTCTCGTTCTCGATCCCGGCGTCCAGATCGCCGGCGCCCGAGACCCGCTTGATCTGCCCGATCGCGAGCGGAGCCTGGCCGGCGAGCTTCCGGGCCCACGCCAGCGCTGTGTCGAGCAGCTCGTGGTCGGCCGCGACGCGGTTGACGAGCCCGAGCTCATAGGCCTCCCCGACCGAGATCGCGTCGCCGGTCAGGTTCATCTCGAGCGCGCGCGCCTCGCCGACGAGGCGCGGCAGCCGCTGGGTGCCGCCGAACCCCGGGACGATGCCGAGGTTGATCTCCGGCTGCCCGAACGTCGCCGACTCGGCGGCGATGCGGACGTCGCAGGCCATCGCGAGCTCGCACCCGCCGCCGAACGCGAGCGCGTTCACGGCGGCGATGGTGGCCACGCTGGAGGTCTCCATGGAGCGAAGCAGGGCGTGCATCGTGTCGAGCAGCTCCTTGCCGGCGGCCGCATCCATCTTCGTGAACGCCTTGATGTCGGCGCCGGCGCAGAACAGCATCGGGTTCGCCGAGGCGATCACCAGGGCGCGAATCGTGCCCGCCCCGGTCACCTCGTCCCACACCCTGCGCAACGCCGCCACCGTCTCCGGCGAGATCGAGTTCGCGGGCGGGTTGTCGAGCCAGGCGATCGCGATCGTCGCCGCGCGTCTCGAGCTTGACCGGGCTCTCGTCCCAGCCCGCGTCGGGCTGCGCGTAGGGGAAGAACCCCTGCCCGCTCCTCACCCCGAGCCGGCCCTGGTTGACCAGGCGGCGGAGGATCACCGGGGGCTCGAAGTCCTGACCCCATTCCGCGGCGGCATGCTCGAGCTTGGCCAGCACTTCGTCGAGCCCGGTCTGATCGGCGCGGGCAAACGGCGGCGGGATGATCCCGGCTCCGGCCATCATTCCCAGGTCGATATCCTTCATCGAGGCGATGCCCTCCTCGAGCACGAGGCAGGCCTCGACCAGCGCCTTCAGCGTGAAGCGGTCGACCAGCGCTGCATGATCGAGCTCAGGTGCCGTGCTCATAGAAGCCCTTCCCTGTCTTGGCGCCGAGGTTGCCGGCCGCGACCAGCTCCTGCATCTGCCTGTGGACGAAGAACCGATCGCCGTAGGACTCCCGGAGGTACTCGGCGACGTGGAGGACCGTGTCGAGGCCCAGCAGATCGGTGAGGAAGAACGGGCCCATCGGTGCCGCCTTGGACTCGGCCACGATCTTGTCGAGCTCCGGGATGTCCGCTCCCGATTCCTCCTGGAACCGCCACAGCTCCGACGCGGCCGAGTTCAGGATCCGGTTCACGACGAAGCCGGGCGCCTCGCCGCAGCGGATCGGCATCTTCTTGATCGCCTGCGCGAAGTTGGTCGCGGCCAGCGCGGTCTCCGGCGAGGTGTCGTCGCCCTCGATGACCTCGATCAGCCGCATCACCGAGGCCGGATAGAAGAAGTGGAAGCCGACCACCCGGTCGGGCCGGCTGGTGGCCTCCCCCATCTCGGTGATCGAGAGCGAGGAGGTGTTGGAGGCCAGGATCGCGTGGCCCGGCGTGACCTCGTCGAGCTCGGAGAACACGGCCTGCTTGATGTCCATCCGCTCCGGCACCGCCTCGATCACGAAGTCGACGTCGCCGAAGCCCTCGTAGTCGGTCGTGCCGGTGATCAGCGCGAGCTTGCGGTCAGCCTCGGTCCCGTCCAGCTTGCCGGCGTCAACCCGGCCCTGCCACAACGAGCGAGCTTTCTCGAGACCGAGATCGACGAACTTCTGGTCGACGTCCTTGAGCACGACAGGGATCTCGGCGTTCGCGATCGTGTGCGCGATCTCACCGCCCATCGTGCCCGCGCCGACCACGGCGGCTTTGAAGACGAACATGAGCCTCTGCTTTGGTCGTGTCGGGATTCGTGCGGCCCGCCGGGGGGCGGGCCGGGCGCAAGTCTAGTCGGGGGACAAGGGCTCCAACAGGATCGTCTTCACAGGCCGCGTGAAGGGGCGCCGGGCCCTGGACGCTACGTGGCCAGGCCGAGATCCCGCGTCGCTTCGAGCTCCACCCCGAACCGCCGCAGCGTGGTCGCGAGCGACATCGTCATTGAGCGCCGGATGAACAGGACGTCGACGAGCGGCGTGACGATCGAGCGCTTCTTGATCTCGTAGGCGAGCACGAGCTCCACGTCCACCCCTCCCTCCGTGGCGGCGAAGGCGACGCTCTGGCGGCCGCGGATCGAGTCGTCCTCGACCTCGGTGCTCTGCCCAGCACGCGGCGCATGCGTGAGCACCCGCTCGACCACGCGGCCGCGACCCGCCGGAAACGAGTCCCAGATCACCACCGAGCCCGACTCGGGCCAGCGTCCTTCGATCTTCGCCACATGCGCGAGCCCGTCGACCCAGGTCGGCCAGCGGGCCGTGTCGTACCACAGGCTCTCGGCCTCGTCCACGGTGAACGGAAGCGCCGCCGCGGCCCGGACCTCCCTCATCAGCGGTCGAGCAGCTCGCGGCGGATCACGTCGATCGTGGTCGCGACCATGTCGAGATGGGGCGTCAGCTGCGCGGCGAGCCTCCGGCGCTCGGCCTCGCCGGCCGTGGTCAGGCGGTAGAAGCGGCGGCTTCGGCGCTCCGGGTGCTCCCACGCGCCGGCGATCAGACCCTTCGCCTCGAGCGAGCGCAGCAGGGGGTACATCGTGTTCGGATTCACGGCCACGGCACCGGCGGTGAGGGCACCGATCCGGTCCATCAGCTGGTTGCCGTAACACGGCTCGTGCGAGACGTAGTGCAGAACCAGGAGCGGCAGGAGCCCGGCGCGGCGCAGTTCGCCGACGAGCGGATCGGCCGTACCCCGGCCCGCCGGCCGCGGCGTGCCGGTGGTCGGTTGCGCCTCCTCGCGGGGGGCGAGATCGGCGCCGCGGGCACCCGCCGCGAGCGCAGCCTGCTCCAGCGAGGCGGAGACCGCTGCCGCCTCGCGTGCTCGTCGGCTGGAGCCGGAGGACGCCACGCCAGGGATTATCGCGGTCGCCGGCACGGCGTTGACAACGAACGTATCACGATATATCGTTGACCTATCACAACCGCTTGTCTGGAGGCATACGATGAAGGGTGAATGGGATCAGGGCGATTGGGGTCCGCGGGCGTTCTGGATGCGCGGACCCGGCGAGCGCGGACGCGGGCGCCACGGCTTCGGCGGCCCCCCCTGGGGCGGACCGATGGGGATGGGCGGGCCGTTCGGCGGTGGTCGCGGGCGCAAGCGGCGCGGCGATGTTCGGATCGCGCTCCTGATGCTGCTGGCCGAGGAGCCCCGGAACGGCTATCAGCTGATGCAGACGATCGAGGAGCGCAGCGGCGGCCACTGGCGGGTCAGCCCCGGCTCGGTGTATCCGTCCCTGGCGCAACTCGAGGACGAGGGGCTCGTGCGCTCGGTCGAGCACGACGGCTCGAAGCTGTTCGAGATCACCGACGCGGGGCGTACCCACCTCAGCGAGCGCGGGGACCAAGCGCCCCCATGGGAACAGGACCCGGACCCCGACGCCGAGAGCGGCCTCAATCTGCGCTCGTCGATCGGGCAGATCGCCGTGGCCGCGGCGCAGGTCATCCAGGCCGGCGATGAGCAGCAGATCGCGGCCGCCCGTGAGACGCTGAAGGAGTGCAGGCGAGCGCTCTACCGGATCCTGGCCGAGGACGAGGGTGACTGACCGCGTAACGTTCCCCCCGTGTCCGCTAGCCGATCACAGCCCGACCGCCCGGCACGCGATCTCGGTCAAGAGCCTCGCCAAGTCCTACGGCGAGATCGAGGCCGTGCGGGGCGTCGACTTCGACGTGGAGTCGGGCGAGGTGTTCGGATTCCTCGGCCCCAACGGGGCCGGCAAGACGACGACGATCAACATGCTCTGCACGCTGGCCAAGCCCACCTCGGGCAGCGCCACCGTGGCCGGGCACGACGTCGTGCGCGAGCGCGACGACGTCCGGCGCAACATCGGGCTCGTGTTCCAGGACCCGACGCTCGACGGGTACCTGACCGCCGAGCAGAACCTCCGCCTGCACGCCGAGCTCTACGGCGTGCAGTCGAGCCTCGTCCCCGATCGGATGAAGCAGGTGCTCGAGATGGTCGGTCTGTGGGAGCGCCGAGACTCGCCGGTGCGCAATTTCTCCGGCGGCATGCGCCGCCGGCTCGAGATCGCGCGGGGGTTCCTGCACTCCCCACGCGTGCTGTTCCTGGACGAGCCGACGATCGGTCTCGACCCGCAGACGCGGCGGTCGATCTGGACGTACATCCGGGAGCTGAAGGAGGCCGAGGACATCACGATCTTCCTCACCACCCACTACATGGACGAAGCCGAGTGGTGCGATCGGATCGCGATCATGGATCACGGCCAGATCGTCGCCCTCGACTCGCCCGAGGTGCTCAAGGAGCGCGTCGGCGCCGATACCGTGCGGATCCACACCGGCGACGACGAGGCGGCGATCGCCGCCCTGGCCGACCGGTTCGGGCTCGAGGCCACGATGTCGGAGGGCGCGGTCACGTTCCGGGTGCCGAGCGGCGAGGAGTTCGTGCCCCGCCTGTTCGCCGAGCTGGGCGTGCCGATCAGCTCCGTGAGCGTGTCACGCCCGACGCTCGACGACGTGTTCATGTCCTACACCGGCACCTCGATCCGCGACGCCGAGGAGGACGGCGGCAAGGCCAGCAATCGGGCGATGATGCAGATGATGACGGGGGGTAGGCGATGAGCACGACCACCGACCGGCCGCAGTCCGGCGAGGCCGCGAGCGCGACCCGACCCGTCGCCCGCGTCCACGTCCCCCGGCGCAGCGTCGGGTCGGAGCTGCGGGCGATCAAGATCGTCTGGAAGCGGGAGCTGATCCGCTTCCGCAGCGACAAGCTGCGCATGGTCACGTCGCTCGTCCAGCCGCTGCTGTTCCTGTTCATCCTCGGGTCGGGCCTGCAGCGACTGTCGAGCACCAGCACCCACGGCGTCAACCTGAAGACGTTCATCTACCCCGGGATCCTCTGCGTCTCGGTCATGTTCACGGCCATGTTCTCGGCCGCATCGATCGTGTGGGACAGGGAGTTCGGATTCCTGCGAGAGATGATGGTGGCCCCGATCCGGCGCAGCTCGATCGTGATCGGCAAGTGCCTGGGCGGCGCCACCGTGGCGAGCATCCAGGGCGCGATCGTGATCTGCCTGGCCGGATTCGTGAAGGTCCCCTACGACCCGGTGCTGATCATCGAGATCCTCGCGCTGCAGCTGCTGCTCGCGTTCTCGATCACCGCCTTCGGCGTCATGGTGGCCGCGCGGATCAACCAGATGCAGGCCTTCATGGGTGTCATGCAGATGGTCGTGATGCCGATGTTCTTCATCTCCGGCGCGCTGTTCCCGGTCGCCGGCCTGCCGGCCTGGCTGGCGGTGCTCAACCGCTTCGACCCGCTCACCTACGCCGTCGACCCGATGCGCAAGCTGATCTTCGACCACATCCACACCAACCCGCTGGCGCAGAAGGTGCTCAACCCCGGCGTGACCTGGTTCGGCTGGCACGTGCCGGGCCTGCTGGAGGCGGGGATGATCCTGCTGCTCGGCCTCGTGATGCTGGCGATCGCGATCTGGGAGTTCAGCACCACGGAGTAGAGGCGCGGCGGCCGCGAGCCGCGCGCGGGCCGCCCTCGCTCAGGTCTCCTGATCGTCACTCCGCCCGCCGCCACGACGCTCGCTGCGCCGCTGCGCGCGCTCGTCGTGGCGGTGGGTGCGCTCGATCGCCCGCTGGTCGCGCCGGGTCAGCTCGGCCTCGA
Source organism: uncultured Solirubrobacteraceae bacterium (assembly GCA_963800815.1). Lineage (GTDB taxonomy): Bacteria > Actinomycetota > Thermoleophilia > Solirubrobacterales > Solirubrobacteraceae > Palsa-465. The sequence continues at coordinate 144,234 of CAWDCP010000025.1, read as the reverse complement.
CCTTGTCGAGCTCGGGCGCCGGACCGTACAGACGCCAGGCGTTGCGGGCCAGGGCGAGCACGGCCACGAGCGCGACCCACATGGGCCAGAACTGGCCGTTGGCGCCCGAGCTCAGCCAGATGAACGTGCAGAGCGCGAACAAGCCAACCGATCCGCCCGCCTGCTGGAGCAGTTGGCGCTGGAGCCTGGCGCGGCGCTCGGCCAGCTCGGCGCGCTGCTGGGCGGGGCTGGCGGGAAGCTTCGGCAGGTCGGAGCGCAGGGACTGCAGTTCCTCGACGGTCCGGGCGCGATAGACGGCGCTCAGGCGGTCGTTCAACTCGTCGTCGGTCAGACGGCCGACGGCGAAGTGCTGTCGGATCTCGTCGGCGGCCCGCTCCCGGTCCTCGTCGGAGACGCGCACACCCGAGGGCTCGGTCATCGTGCGCAATCTAGCGCTCGGTGGGGCTCCCACCCAGCGGTCGGGTCCGGCGCGGACAGGAAAAAGGGCCGCCGGAGGCGGCCCCAATTCCCATTCTCAGCGCTCGCGGCGAGCAGGACGCTCGCGGCAGGGTCAGGCGTTCGCGGTCGCGGGCTCCTCCACCCGCCGGGGGAGCAGGGTCTCGCGAGCGATCACGAGCCGCTGGATCTGGGCCGTGCCCTCGTACAGCTGCAGGATCTTCGCGTCGCGCATCAGCTTCTCGACCGGGTACTCCTTGATGAACCCGTAGCCGCCGTAGACCTGGACGGCGTCGGTGGTGACCTCCATCGCGGAGTCGGCGGCGAAGCGCTTGGCGTGCGAGGACTCGAGCGTGTTGCGGCGGCCCTGATCGAGCAGGACGGCCGAGTTCCAGGTGGCCAGGCGCGACATGTACACCTTCGTCGCCATGTCGGCGATCATGAACTGGATCGCCTGGTGCATCGCGATCGGCACGCCGAACTGGACGCGCTCCTTGGAGTAGGCGATCGCGAACTCCATCGCTGCGCGGGCGACGCCGGTGGCCATCGCAGCCACCCCGGGGCGGGTCCGGTCGAGCGTCATCATCGCGATCTTGAAGCCCTTGTTCTCCTCGCCCACGAGGTGGTCGAGCGGGATCTCGCACTCGGGGAACGTGATCGTCGCGGTGTTCGAGGCACGCTGGCCCATCTTGTCCTCGTGCTTGTCAACCACAACGCCGGAGTCGCGGGGCACGATGAAGCAGGAGATGCCGCGGTGCCCGGCCTCCTTGTCGGTCTTGGCGTAGACCGTGTAGAAGTTGGCGTACTCGCCGTTGGTGATGAAGCACTTGGAGCCGTTGATGACCCACTTGTCGCCCTTGCGGGTGGCCGTGGTCTTCATCCCCGAGACGTCGGAGCCGGCGTCGGGCTCGGTGAGGCAGAACGATGCCAGCAGCGGCGCCTCGCTGAGCCGCCCGAGGTATTCCTTCTTCAGCTTCTCGGAGGCCGCGAGCCCGATCGGAGCGGTCGCGAGGCCGTTGCAGGACAGGGAGGTGCCGATGCCCGAACAACCCCAGGCGATCTCCTCCTCGATGATCGCCCCGTCGAGGTAGCCCAGGCCGGGTCCACCGTACTCGGTGGGGAGGTGGCTGTTCATCAGCCCGACTTCCCATGCCTTCTCGAGGATCTCCTGGGGCCAGGTGCCTTCCTTGTCGTACTCCCAGGCGACAGGACGGATTTCCTTCTCGGCGAAGTCGTGCGCCATGTCGCGCATGCTCTTCTGCTCGTCGGTGAGCGTGAAATCGACCACGTGAATGGATCTCCTTGAAAGTGGGCGCTCTGGTGGCGTCGCGTTGTTGTCGTAACGACTCGGTCGCCCGGAGCCGAGCGTCGCCCGCCCTGAGCGTGGACAGATTGACTAGTCAGTCAACGTCCTACTCATAGGGTATCCCATCGCGACCGGCGCGCAAACGGCAACCTCCGCCGCGGCCGGGGAGAGTCCGGAATCCCGTGTGATGACAGCTCGGGTGCGCAACACTTAAGCGGTGCAGAGCACGTTCGCAACGGTCGTCTGGGTCGTGTGCGGTGTCGGTCTCGTGCTTGGTCTTGTGGCGCTCGTGTCCAGCGGCAAGGCGTGGGACGACTACGGGAAGAACCGGCTCTTGCTCGACAGCGACCTGTCCCGCGCTCCCACCCGAGGGTCCGCGGCCGCGCTGCTCGAGCGCGACACGGAGATCCGCGAGCTGCTCGAGGCGCGCAACGAGCGCCGGCGCCGCCGGGGCGAGCCGGCAATCGACGTCGAGGACGAGCTCAAGCGACTGACCGCGCCCCGGATCGACGACGAGCTGCGGGGCGAGATCCGGGATCTCGTACACGCGCGCAACGCGCGCCGGGCCCGCGCGGGTAAGCCGCCGCTCGACGTGGAGGCCGAGATCGCGCGTGAGATAGCCAGTCTGGGCGAGCTTTAGTTACGCTGCACGAGATGGCTGATTCACGCCAGTTCGAGCTCGACGAGATCCTCAACCGCCCGGGGAGTTATTTCAATCCCCAGACCGAGGTCCTCGTCATCGTCGACGACTCCCCGGAGCTCGACGCGGAGATCTTCAACATGGAGGAGTTCGAGGGCGCCGACTGGGTCCTGATCTCCGACGAGGTTCCCGTCGACGAGCACCGTCGTGACGAGCTGCTCGAACGGTTTCAGGTCCACTACCACCCCGGCGGGGCCAACTCGATCACCGACGAGGATGACGAGGGCCCCGAGGACGAGCTCGAAGAGGACCACCAGGAGATCGGGCGCGAGTAGGACCGGGGGGCGTTCATCCGGGCCGGCGCCTATCGCGGCCTGGGAACGTGTATCGCAGCCGCGCAGCGCTTCCTCGATCGGTACCGGGGTGCTCACCCGCCGTTGTTGAGCAGCTTCGCGCAGCCCTGCATCTTGGAGATGTCGCTGCCGGCGGCCTGGATGCACTGGGCGTAGCCCTGCACGGTCGACGACGATCCCGTCGCCCCAGTTGTGCCCGCCGAACCGCCCGTCGCGCCGGCGCTTCCGGCGCTTCCGGCGGTTCCGGTCCCGGCCGCTCCGCCGGCGATACCGCCGAGGGCGCCCTGGAGCGACTGGGCCAGCCCCTGCATCTTGGCCGTGAACTCGCTGAACGGCCGCACGGTCGTTGGCGCGGTGATCGTCTGCGGCTGGTTGAGGTTCGCGTACTCCAGGGTGAGCGCGATCTGCGCCGTGTGAAGGCCTCCGAGCGCGCTCGAGGTCTGCCCGCTGACGGGAAGCGTGAGCTGGATCGTGACCTTGCGGGCGGTCTTGTCGCTCTTGCCGGTCCAGACGTCGACGCTCGGGTTCTTCACGGTGCCGGCGATCTGGGTCCGGGTCGAGTCGGAGATGCTGCTCGGGATCTTGCTCGCGTTGGGCACGCCGAGCGAGGACGCCTTCTGCAGGAACGTGTTCAGATCCCCGAGCAGAACGGCCACGTTGATGCCCGCGCGAATGTGCGTCGTGTCCGCTCCCCCGATCGTGTCGCTGCCCACGATCGTCGGGTTGGTGAGCCACTTGAGCGGGTCGATCCCGAGCTTGCCGAGCGCGCCGGAGTTCGAGCCGGAGCCGCTCGTCGATGACGTGAGGCCCGAGAAGCTCGACTCGAGGCGCTGGAACGTCGCCGCCGGGAGCTGGTAGCTCGTGCCCTGGAGGCTCACGTAGCCCTGGTCGCCGGTCGACAGCAGCCCCAGCGAGCCGGTCTTGCCGAGCGCGCTGACCGTCACCGTGAACGCCGACGCGGGAAGCTTGCCGGTGCCGCGGCTCTGGAACGGTCCGCCGAAGGACAGACTGACGGGGCTTGTGAGCATGGACGAACCCGACGGCGTCATGGTCAGATTCACGGTCAGGTTGCCGCTCTGCACCCTATGCGGGCCGCTGAAGGTCTGCTTGATCAACGATTGCGCCTGGCCGCTGGAGTCACTTCCGCAGGCCGCCAGGCCCATGAGCGCCAGCGCTGCTCCGAGCAGCGCCAGTGCGGATCTAATGCCCCGAATCCGATCATGCATCGTGAAACTCTCTCCTAGCGATGGCGCAAGAACGGCTCGAATTTAGCATTGGGCCGCTATTCAGGCGCCGGTTCGGCGTGGCGTGGGGGCGCAGCGATCCCGTCCGCCGCCCTCAACGCCGATCACTGTGCCGGGCCCCGGCACGCGACGTGGGACGACCCGTATGGTGGCGGCCAGGCTGGGCAGATTTCGCTCGCCCGTCGAGCGAAATCTGCCCACCCTCCAAATCTGCCCGCCCTCCGGCAGAACGCGGGCGGCACCCGCCCCGCCGGCCACCCTAGACTCGCCACACCATGCGGCCACGGACGATCCTGTACACCGGCAAGGGAGGGGTCGGCAAGACGTCGGTGGCGGCCTCCACCGCCCGCCGTTGCGCCGCGTCGGGGCTCCGCACGCTGATCATCTCCACCGATCCTGCACATAGCCTCTCGGAGTCTTTCGAGGCCGAGCTGTCGGCCGAGGCGACGCAGGTCGCCGACCGGCTGTGGGGTCAGGAGGTCAAGGCGCAGGAGGAGATGGAGCGGCACTGGTCGGGCGTGCAGGACTGGCTCGGTGAGCTCCTGATCGAGCGCGGCGTGGACCGGATCTCGGCCGAGGAGCTGACTGTGCCGCCGGGCATGGACGAGCTCTTCTCGCTGCTGCGTCTGCAGGCCCAGCACCGCGCCGGCGATTGGGACGCGATCATCGTCGACTGCGCGCCGACCGGGGAGACGCTCCGGCTGCTCTCGTTCCCCGACGTCGCGCGCTGGTGGATCGAGAAGGTGTTCCCGATGGAGCGTCAGATCCTGGCCGCGGCACGACCGATCGCCCGCTCGCTGCTCGACATCCCACTCCCGAGCCCGGCCGTGTTCGCGGACATCCAGCGGCTGTCGGAGAACCTGATCGCGATGAACGAGATCCTCCGCGACCAAGAGCGCTCGACGATCAGGCTGGTGATGAATCCGGACAAGATGGTGATCGGGGAGGCGATGCGCACCTTCACCTACCTGAACCTGTACGGCTACGTGACCGACGCGGTGGTCGTCAACCGGATCTTCCCCGCCGACGTCGGCGACTATTTCGGCACCTGGCGGCGCCTGCAGCAGGAGCACCTCGAGCTCGTGCAGTCCGCCTTCGCCCCCGTGCCCGTGCTGCGAGCCCCGTACTTCGAGCAGGAGGTCGTCGGTGCCGAGATGCTGGACCGGCTCGCCGCCGAGCTGTTCGCCGAGCACGAGCCGCACGCCGTCCTGCACAGCTCCATCACGCAGGAGATCATCGTCGAGGAGGACCGGGCCCGTGTGCGGCTGGCTCTGCCCTTCGCGCGCAAGGGCGAGATCTCGCTCAAGAAGATCGGCCTCGAACTGATCATCGGGGTGGGTGACCAGAAGCGAACTATCATGCTCCCCCCCGCGCTCGCCGGCTTCCGTCCCAGCGAGGCGACGTTCGAGGATGGCGCGCTGGAGGTGACCTTTGACGGAGCGCCACGACCCTCCCCGACCGAGTCGCGACGACGCTGAGAGCGGCGCCGGCGAGCCGTCCGCGACCCGCGCCGGCGGCCAACCGTCCGCGAGCGAGCCCGGCGCCGGCGAGCCGTCCGCGAGCGGCAGCGCCGGCCCGACGACCGCGCATGACGCGCTGCGCCGGCTCGAACAGCGCCTCGACCGGGCCTCGGAGGCCGCCGAGCGGCTGATCTCGGAGGCGGCGCAATCCGCCGCGTCGGCGGCCGGCCGCATCCCGCCGGCGGGCTGGCAGATCCCGCGGACCGAGCCCCCCGGCACCGGCGAGACCCCCGGCGCCGGCGAGCGCCCCGCCGCCGGCGAGCCCGCCGCTGGCGAGACCGAGCTGCTGATCCACGTTGTCCAGTCGCTCCGAGACCTGATCCCCCCGGAGCTCCAGCGCCGCCTGGCCGAGGCGATCCGCGAGCTGCTGATCGCGGTCCGGGCGCTGATCGACTGGTACCTGGAGCGGATCGAGCGCAACCGGACCGAGCCGGTCGAGGTCGAGGACATCCCGATCCTGTAGGCGCGGGCCGCCGCCCCCGGCCGCGTCCGCAACCGGACGCGCACCGCCGCCGCCGCGCCCCGGTCGCGCCCGCAGCCGGACCCGCACCGCCGTCGCCCCGGCCGGGTCGCGTCCGAAACCGGACCCGCACCGACCCTCGCCGGGAGGCGGGTGCCTACAATCGACGGGTGGCCCGCACCAGGACTCTCACCGCCCGGGTCCCGCTGGAGCGAACGGGCACCGGCGCGAGCACATGAGCACCGAGCGACCGGCGCCGTCAGTGGCCCGGAGGGCCGGTGCAGGCGTCGGCCGGGTTCACCGCGCATGGAATCTGCTGTCACCGGAGCGGCGGCTCGCCGCGATCGCGGCGATCGGCCTGTTCGTCTCGCTGTTCCTGCCCTGGTATCAGGAGACGCTGCTCGACACGACGTCCAAGAAGCCGATCGACATCAGCACGTCGGTGACCGGCTGGGGCGCCTTCTCGCCCGTCGAGGCGGCGGTGCTGCTCGTTGCCGCCGGCGTCCTCGTGCTCCTGTTCAAACGTGCCGAGGGCAACGCCTTCCACGTCCCCGGCGGCGACGGGTTCGTGGTCATGGCCGCCGGCGTGTGGACCTGCCTGCTGGTGATCTGGCGCATCTTCGACAAGCAGAGCACCGATCTGCACGGACAGGGCGCGACGATCTCCGGCATCGAGTGGGGCATCTTCGTCGCGCTCGCGGTGGCGGCGCTGCTCGCCTACGCCGGGAACCGGATTCGCGCCGCCCACCAGCCCGAGCCGCCACTGCCCGGCGAGCCGGGCCCCGGCGAGCCGATCCGTACGGAGCCGCAGGCCCCGCGCGGCCCGAGCCGGCCCGGCCCCGACCGAGCCGATGCCGACCCGGCGCCGGTCGCCCACGGCCGCCGAGCCCTCCGAGGCACCGACCGCCGTCGCCGACCCCCCCGCGACCGCCGCCGGCCGGCGCCGGCGCGCTCGGATCGTCCCGCCCGCCACACCGGCCGCCGACCCCACACGCCAAGGCCCAGCCGCCACCCACGAAGCCACCACGGCGAACGGCGCCCGACCCGCCGCCACCGAGCCCACCGCCACCGAGCCCACACCGCCACCGACGCCACCGAGCCCCTGCCGGCGATCCACGACGAGCAGCTGACGATCCCGCTGGAGCCCGACGCGTGAGGGCCGAGGGCGCGCCCCACCCTGTCAGTGCCCTCCGGGCTGCAGCACGAACGAGAAGTAGGCGCTCAGCGCGCCGATCAGCAGGATCCCCGTGATCACGAGCGCGCGCGACTTGATGATGTGCCCGAACACGCCGACCAGCAGCCCGAATACGAGCGCGATCTCGAACAGCGTCAGATGCGACGACTGGGAGGCAGCGACGATCATCCCGGAGGCGAGCATCGCACAGCCCCTTATATTTCGCGGCAGCCCTGGCCCATGACCGCTCCCGAACCCACATCCGTCCAAGAGGTGAAGGACGGCCTGCGCGAAGCCGGCTACCTGCCGGGCGCCTCGACCGCGCTCGTCGCCTACCTCGCCACGAAGCTGGGCAAGCCGATCCTGGTCGAGGGGCCCGCGGGGGTGGGCAAGACGGAGCTGGCCAAGGCGCTCGCCCGCTACCTGGACCGGCGGCTCGTGCGCCTGCAGTGCTACGAGGGCCTCGACGAAGCCAAGGCACTGTACGAGTGGAACTACCGCAAGCAGCTGCTGCGGATCCAGACCGAGTCGAGCGACACCGGCTGGCAGGACGTTCAGGAGGACATCTTCGGCGAGGAGTTCCTGCTCGAGCGGCCGCTGATGACCGCGATCTCCTCCGCCGAGCCGGTCGTGCTCCTGATCGACGAGATCGACAAGACCGACCAGGAGTTCGAGGCGATGCTGCTCGAGCTGCTGTCCGACTTCCAGATCTCGATCCCCGAATTGGGTCGGATCGAGGCGCGCACGCATCCGGTCGTGCTGCTCACCAGCAACAACACCCGCGAGCTCACCGAGGCGCTCAAGCGCCGCTGCCTGTACCTGTGGCTGGACTACCCCGAGCTCGAGCACGAGCTGGAGATCGTCCGCCTGCACTCGCCCGAGCTCGACGAGACGGTGGCCCGCAAGCTGGTCGAGATCGTCCAGGAGGTGAGGGAGCTCGACCTCAAGAAGCCGCCCTCGATCGCCGAGTCGATCGACTGGGCGCGCGCGCTGTTGCTGCTCGGCTCGCGTGACATCGACGCGACCACGTTCACCGAGACGATGAGCGTGATCGTCAAGCACCGCACGGACCTCGACACGGTCGCATCCCGGGTCGGCGTCAAGCTGAGCGATGCAGCCGCCCCAGCCGCCTAGGCGGCCCATCTACGGCGGCATCCCGGAGCGCGGCCCGGGCTCGTTCGACGGTCAGTTGCTGGCCTTTGCCGAGGACCTGCGCGAGGAGGGTGTCGCGATCGGCACCTCGGAGATGCTCGACGCCTTCGGCGCGCTGCAGGAGGTTCCGTGGACCGACCGCGAGGACTTCAAGGAGGCGCTCGCGGCGACGCTGGCCAAGTCGCCCGAGGACCGGCGCGTGTTCGAGCTCGTGTTCGAGCGCTTCTTCTTCCGCGCCGCCGAGGCGGAGGCGACGCGCCGGCAGATCTCCGAGGGACAGGGCCTGCAGGGAGCTGAGGACATCGACCTCGAGACGCTCCGGCGCCAGATCGCCGAGGCGCTGCGCGACGGCCAGGACGGGTCCATGCGCGACCTCGCGCGGCTGGCCATCGCGGCCTTCGGCCGCGGCGAGGGCTCCGGGGTGCTCGGTGTCGACGTGCAGCGGATCCGCCGCCAGCTCGGCCTGCGCGCCGAGCCCCAGCCCGATCTGCCCGACGACGACCCGCGCCGCGACGGCATCCCGCGCGATCAGCTGCGCCGCTTCGAGGGCCACCTGCGGCGCGAGCTCGAGCGCGGCCTGATCGAGCGCACCTCCTCGCTGCCGCCCAAGCGACCGCTCAACGACCTCGATCGCGCGCTGCCCACCGGACCGGCGCAGGATCTCGCCCAGGTCCATCGCGTCGTGGCCCAGCTCAAGCGCCGGCTCGCGACGCAGGGGCACGAGCTGCGGGGCCGCAAGCGCCACGCGCACGTCGACGTGCGCCGCACGATGCGCGCCTCGCTGCAGACCGGCGGCGTGCCGGTCGAGCTCAAGTTCCGCCCCAAGCGGCCTCGACGGCCCGAGATCTTCGTGCTCTGCGACGTCTCCACCAGCGTCACGAGCGCGAGCACGTTCTTCCTCAGCGTGCTGCACGCGCTGCACGACTCATTCCGCAAGCTGCGTTCGTTCGTGTTCATCGAGCGGATCTCGGAGGTCACCGACGTGTTCGAGCGCGAGCGCGACTTCCGCGCCGCCAGCGAGGCGATCGGCCGCGACGCCGGTGTCGCCGACATCTCGGGCTACACCGACTACGGCCGGGTGTGGACGGAGTTCCTGACCCTGATCGAGGACGAGTTGCACCCGCGGGCCACCGTGATCGTGCTCGGCGACGCGCGTACCAACGGCCGCCCGCCCCGCGACGACGTGTTCGCCGCCATCACCGCCAAGGCCGGCCGCACGTTCTGGCTCAATCCCGAGCCGCGTCTGTACTGGAACTACGGCGACTCGGTGATCGCCGCCTACGAGCGCCACTGCGTCGCGTTCGAATGCTGGCGCACCGACCAGCTCGAGGATTTCGTCAAGGCGCTGACGACGCCGGCCGACCGTTATTGATTGCGGGCGCTGACGCGCCCGTTGTTTGCGTACCGGTCTGCCGCAGCCCAGGCGGTAGCATGCTGCCCATGTGAAAACCCAGGGGGGCTGGCGGGAAGGCCGGCTGAGATAGCGCCCCTCGCGTGTCACGTGACTCGGCGCTGACCCTTCGAACCTGTGGGGTAATGCCCGCGAAGGGAGAGATGGAGACGATGATCGAGGCTCCGCCCCAGGAGCCTCGCGACCTCGAAAGCCCGGCCGGAGTCCGGATCGAGGCCGTGGAGCGAACGTTTGCGACTCGGCGGGGTCCCGTGGCGGCGCTGTCCGGCATGTCGCTGCGCGCCGCGCCGCGCGAGATCGTCGCGGTCGTCGGCCCCAGCGGGTGCGGCAAGACGACCCTGCTCGAGCTCGTCTGCGGCCTGCAGGCGCCCGACCGCGGACTCGTGTGCAGCGAGCCGGCGGCGCTGATGCCGCAGCGCGACCTGCTGCTGCCCTGGCTCGGCGCCGTCGACAACGCCGCGCTGGCCCTGCGGGCGCGCGGCGTCTCCCGCGATCAGGCCCGCGCGACGGTGCGCCCGTGGCTGGCGCGCTTCGGGCTGGCCGAGTTCGAGCATGCGCGACCCGCACAGCTCTCGGGCGGTATGCGCCAGCGCGTCTCGTTCCTGCGCACGCTGCTGGCCGGCAAGCCGGTGCTGGCGCTCGACGAGCCGTTCGCGTCCCTCGACGCCATCACCCGCCAGGACATGCAGGGCTGGCTCGCCCACGTGCTCGCCGAGGAGCACCGCACGGTTCTGCTCGTCACCCACGACGTCGAGGAGGCGGTCGTGCTCGCCGACCATGTGGTGGTCATGTCCGCCCGGCCCGGCCGCGCGGTGGCCGAGCTCGCGGTCGACGTCCCGCGGCCGCGCAAGCGCACCGATCCGGTGGTGGTCGCGCTGCGTGAGCAGGCGCTCGAGGCGCTGGGGCTGGGCGGATGAGGCGACTGCTGCGCGGCTGGCCGGCCGTGCTGCTGGTGCTCGGGCTGATCGGGGTGTGGGAGCTCTACGTCGATCTCGGCGGGGTCGACCCGCTGATCCTGTCGCCGCCGCACGCGATCGCCGGCACGATGTACAGCGACCGCTCGCTGCTGTGGTCGAACTTCCTCGTCACCGCGCGCGAGGTGCTGTTCGGCCTCCTGCTCGCCGCCGCCGCCGGCTTCGTGTGCGCGATCGGGATCCACCTCTCGGCCACGCTGCGTCGCGCCGTCTACCCGCTGCTGGTCGCCTCGCAGACGATCCCGATCGTGATCCTCGCCCCTCTGCTGCTGTTCTGGTTTGGCTTCTCGATCGTCTCCAAGCTGGTCGTGGTCGCGCTCGTGTCCTTCTTCTCGATCGTGGTCACGACGCTTGACGCGCTGTCGGCCGTCGACGGCGATCTGCTCAAGCTGATGAAGACATTCGATGCCGGACGGCTGCGGACGTTCCGTCACGTGGAGCTGCCGGCGGCGCTGCCAGGACTGCTGACCGGGGCCAAGATCGCCGCCGTGGTGGCGGTCATCGGCGCCGTGTTCGCCGAGCAGCAGGCAGCCGACTCGGGTCTCGGCTACCTTTTTTTCCAGTCGATCCCGCAGCTCCTGACCGCGCGCGCGTATGCCGCGGTCGTCATCCTGTCCCTGTTCGCGATCGCCCTGTTCGCGCTGCTCACCCTGGTCGAACGGCTCGCGTTGCCGTGGGCCCACACCTCCAGAGGAGACCGCCGCAGATGAGAAGACGTGTCAGTTCCCTTGCCGTCGCGCTTGCCGTCGCCGTCGGCCTCGCCGCCTGCGGCGAGAAGAAGGACACGCTCTCTGCGGCCAACCCGGAGCCGTTGTCGCTGATGCTCGACTTCTTCCCCAACGCCGATCACGTCGGCCTCTACCAGGCGCTGGCCGAGGGCGACTTCGCCCATGCCGGACTCGACGTCCACGTGCAGACGCCGTCGGATCCGGCGCTGCCGCTGAAGCTCGTCGCCGCCGGCACCGTCGACGCCGCGATCTCCTACGAGCCCGAGCTGCTGCTGGCCCGCGACAAGGGCCTGCCGCTCGTCGCGGTCGCGGCACTGGTGCAGAAGCCGCTGACCTCGATCGTCTCGATCGGCTCCAAGCACATCACGACGCCGGCCGATCTGAAGGGCAAGCACGTCGGTGACGCCGGGATCCCCTATCAGCATGCCTACCTGACCACGATCCTCCAGAACGCCGGCGTCCCGGTCAGCTCGGTCAAGGAAACCAACGTCGGCTTTGACCTCGTCCCGGCGATGCTGTCCGGTCGCGTCGACGCGACCCTCGGCGCGTACTGGAACTACGAGGCCATCCAGCTGGCCGAGAAGGGCAAGAAGCCGAACGTGATCCGGATGGAGCAGGCGGGCGTCCCCACCTATGACGAGCTCGTCCTCGTCGTCACACGCAAGACGCTCACGACCAAGACCGACGAGCTGCGCGCGTTCGTGCAGGCGCTGGCCCGCGGCTATGAGTCGGTGCGCGCCAACCCCCAGGCCGGCGTCAACTCATTGGTCGCCGCCAATCCGGGCCTTGACCCCAAGTTCCAGCTGGCCAGCACCCGCGCGACGCTGCCGGTGTTCTTCCCCCCCGCCGGCAAGCCGTGGGGGTGGCAGGACCAGGCGCAGTGGAACGCGTACGGCTCGTGGATGCTCTCGCACCACCTGATCACCAACGCGCTCGCGGTCGCGGACGCATCCACCAACGAGCTGCTGGCCGGACAGGCACCGCCGCTGGGCTGAGCCGCTCAGGCGCCGGACCGTCCCCGCCTGACGCCGAGCCACAGCCAGGCCGGATAGGTGGCGAAGATCGCCGCCGAGACGGCATGCGTGCCCGGCCCGGCCCGCTCCGCGTCGAGCCGGAGCACGCCCGAGTTGAGCATCCAGTCGCGCCCTGACTTGGCCAGGCAGGCACGCCAGATGGGGCGCGTCCAGGCCCGGTTCACGCGAACGAGCTGCCGGGCCCCCCAGGCCGAAGCGCTGCAGCGGAGTTCCGGGGGCCGGAACTGAGTTGCAACGCTTCGCCGGACCCGTTGCGAGAGTGTGCCGGCGCGTGCCGAGAGTGCACCGCGCGCATGGCGAGAATGCGTCGCGGAGCTACGCGGGCGAGCAAGAAACCGCGCGACCAGCGAACCCGGCTCACGCGCCGCCCGACGCGCCCGCCCGAAGCGCCCCGCCCGAAGCGCCCCGCCCGAAGCGCCCCGCCCGAAGCGCCCCGCCCGAAGCGCCCCGCCCGACGCGCCGCCCGACGCGCCCGCCCGACGCGCCCGCCCGACGCGCCCGCCCGACGCGCCACCGGCCACGCCCCTACGACAGGAAGAAGGCGATCAGGCCGAAGATGAAGGCGTAGAACACGATCGCCTCCGTCAACGCGAACCCGAGCCACTGAATCGACGTGATCTCATCCCGCATCTCCGGCTGACGCGTCACCGACTCGATCACCTTCCCGAAGATGAAACCCACCCCGATACCCGGCCCGATCGTCCCCAGACCCGCGCCCACACCGAGCGCGATCGCCTTACCGGCCTTACGAGCGATCGCCTCATTCGCGGCGATGTCCTGCGCAGCCGTGGCAGCGAAATGGAAGAGTGACTGGAGCATGTCGGCCGTCCTATCGGTGTCGAGCCGGACTCGGCGCTAGGGTTACATACAGGTTGCATGGATCTTCACATACAGACGGTACGCATGTCAACCCGGCGCGACCGGACGCTGCGTCGTCGGCTGGGAACCCGGTGAACCCGCCGGCCGCTCCCGGCGCCCCGCCCGCGTCCACCCGGCCCCGCACCAAGGCGGGACAGCGGGAGGCGACGACCACAGCACTGATCAAAGCCGGGCGCGAGCTGTTCGCCGAGCGCGGCTACGCGGCCGTCGGCACGGAGGAGATCGTGGCCCGGGCCGGCGTGACCCGCGGAGCGCTCTATCACCATTTCAAGGGTGGTAAGGAGGAGCTGTTCCACGCCGTGGTCGTCGAGATCAACGCGGAGACGGTCCGGCACGTCTCCGCGGTGGCGCGCGCGCAGGCGGACCCGTGGGATCAGCTGGCCGCCGGAGCGGACGCGTTTCTCGATGCGTTCGCTGCGACCGAGGTGCAGCGGATCGTCCTGGTCGATGCTCCGTCCGTGCTGGGCTGGGACATCTGGCGGGCGATCGACTCCGAGCAGGGGCTGGGCCTGGTCGAGGCGGCGATCCAGCGGGCGATCGACGCCGGCCGGCTGACTCCGCAGCCCGCGAAGGCGCTCGCCCACGTGGTGCTGGGAGCGCTCAACGAGGCGGCGATGGTGGTGGCCGGCGCGGATGATCCGGCGGCGGCGCGCACCGAGATGAGCGCGACGGTCAGGCGTCTGCTGGAAGGTCTGCGCGCGCCCGCGGTGTGAGCGTTAGAGTCGCGCGGCGGGCTCTCGATCAGGGGGATCGGAGGCTCGCCCGGACCGAGATGAGCAGCCCCGGCGACCCAGCCAGCCCGCCGCCCGCGGACCAGGACGGAGGAGATGACCACCACGATGCGTTCATCTCCTATTCCCATGTCGACGCCGCGTTCGCAGACGCACTGCGCGTCGCTCTCGAGGCCCGAGGCGTGGATGTCTGGATCGACGAGGCGGACATCCCCAGCGGTTCGCGCTGGCGCGAGGAGCTCGAGCGAGCGATCGAGAACTCGGATGCGTTCGTGTTCCTGCTCGGCCCCGAGTCGGCGGTCTCCCAGCACTGCCGCCAGGAGCTCGGGCACGCGGTCGAGCTGAACAAGCGGATCCTGCCCGTGCACGTCCGCGACACGCCCGACGAGCGGGTCCCCGACTCGCTCGCGTCCTATCAGTTCATCCCCTCGCGCGGGGTGTTCGGCGACAGTTTCGACGCCTGCGTCGGGCAACTGGTCGCCGCACTCCGGACCGATCTCGACTGGGTGCGCGAGCACACCGCGTGGGGGCTCAAGGCGCGCGAATGGGACCGGGGCGAGCGTGACCCGAGCTTCCTGCTCTCCGGGACCGAGCTCGAGCTCGCCGAGCGCTGGCGCTCCGGGGCGGTCGGCAAGGAGCCCGGCGTCTCCCGCCTGCAGAGCGAGTACATCGACGCCAGCCGGCAGGCCGCCACGCGGCGCCTGCGACGCACCCGCGGCTTCGTCTCCGGCGCACTCGTGGTCGCGATCGGGCTCGCCGTGCTCGCGCTGATCCAGCGCCAGCAGGCGGTGAGCGAGCAGCAGAGCGCGTCCTCGGGCGAGATCGCCGCCCAATCGCTGTTGCAGCTCGGCACCGACCCGCAGCTCAGCCTGCTGCTGGCCGACGAGTCCGCGCGGACCAAGCAGACCCCGGCCGCGCTCGATGCGCTGCGACGCTCGCTGCCCGCCAACCACCTGCTGCAGAGCTTCCACGCCAATGACCGCCCGCTGATCGCCGCCGCGTGGACGCCGGACGGCTCGCGCGTGATGACCGCCGGCCTCGACGGCTACGCCCGCATCTGGAGCGTCGCCACCGGTCGGGTGCTGCGCACATTCAGGACCTCCGACTACTACACGCAGGGCGCGGCGTTCGACGCGCGGGCGGATCACCTCATGACCTGGGCGCCGGACGCGGTTCACGTCTACGACCTCAGCGGGGCGACGGCGCCGGTGACGATCATCGACGACTCATTCGGCAAGCTTCAGGACGCAGCGATCAGCCCCGATGGACGGTTCGTGGCCACCGCCAGCACCGGCGGCTTCGGCGCCGTGCTCGTGTTCGACGCCCGGACCGGCCGCAAGCTGCACACACTCGCCACCGCGAACCAGAACCTGGGCTCGTCGAACCTCGGTACCAGCGTCGACTTCAGCCCCGACAGCGGGTTCGTCGCCTCGGGCAGCGAGGACGGAACCGCGACCGTGTGGAACGTCGCCAGCGGCCGGGTCAGGCGGCCGTTGATCGTCGCCGCCCGCCCGTCCACGGCCACCGGCACGGCGTACGTGTTCGAGGCCTCCTTCAGCCCCGACGGCACACGGCTGCTGACGACCACCGGCCTCCCTCCCGAGCAGTCCCCGGGCACGATCCTGCCCGTCCAGACCCAGATCTGGGATCTGGCCACGGGGCGCCAGCTCTCCTATGAGAACGGCTCGGAGGCGTCCTGGAGTCCGGGCAGCGGCTACGTCGCCAACACCAGCAGCGACGGCACCGCCCGCGTCTGGGTGGCCGGCACGGGTCGTCAGGTGTCGCAGCTGAAGCTCCCGGGTTCGTTCCCGATCACCGGGCAGGCGAAGTGGGCCCCCGACGTCGTCGACCCCGTCACCCACCTCAAGGACCAGGTCTCGCACATCGTCACCGGCAGCCAGAACGGCGCAGCGGCGATCTGGAACGCGATCAGCGGCACCCAGATGGAGACGCTGGCGGGCGACTTCGGCGGCATCGAGCCCGCCGGCTTCTCGGCCGACGGCAACCGGGTCCTGACCTTCAGCGGCGACGGGTCGGCCCGGATCTGGGACACGGGCGGCGTCGTGCCCCAGCCGGCGTTCGAGCCGCACGTGCTCGCGGCCGCGGCGGCCGGGGGACCCGGAGCCCTGGGGCCCGGGTTCGGCCTCAGCGCCGATCCGCAGGCCCCGCTGCTCGCCGTGCCCCTCGGCTACACGGGCGCGCTCCGGGTGCTCGACGCCCGGACCGGCGCGCTGCTCGCCGTGCTGCCCGCGATCCCACACGGGAACTGGGACGCGGCCGCGTTCGACCGGGGGGGCCGCGTGCTGCTGGCCATGAGCGCGGGCGCCGTGAGCGCTCGTCCGGCGGAGCTCCACCTCGCTCACGGCGGGCGCCTGCTGCACACGCTCTCGGGCCGGGGCAGCCTCGCCGGCGGGGGTGCGCTGAGCCCGGACGGCAGCACCGCGGCCGCCGTCGACAGTCGGAACCGGATCGGCGTCTGGGACGTCGCGAGCGGTCGGGAGCTGACCGTCTTCACCGGCCATGTGGGCCGGCGCAATCCGTACGGACCCGCCAACGTGGCGCTCAAGTTCAGCCCCGACGGGTCGCTCATCCTGAGCGCGGACGAGAGCGGGCTGAGCTTCGTCTGGGACGCGCGGACGGGGCACGTCCTGAACCGGATCCAGGGAACGCCCGAGCCAACCGGTATGTATGCGGGCATGGGCGGCGCGATCAGCCCCGACGACCGGTTCGTGGTCACGACCGCCAGCTGGGATCACGACGCTCACGTCTACCGGGTCGGCGGGAGCGACACCGCATTGCTGACGCTGCGCGGGCATGCCGCCGGGATCAACGACGCGGAGTTCGGACCCGACAGCACCCTGCTGGCGACGATCTCGACCGCCGACGACACCGTTCGCGTCTGGGACACACTGCACGGCGATCCCCTCCTCACCATTCCCGAGCCCGACATCGGCTCGCGCGTCGACTTCTCGCCCGACGGGCAATCGATCCTCACCGACGGGGCGACACCATACGAGACGCTGCCGTGCATCGTGTGCGGCGGCTTCGGGCGCCTGCTGACTCTGGCGCACGACCACGAGACACGGCAGCTCACGCCCGGGGAGCGATCGCTATACCTCAGCGGCTGACGATGCCCCAGGCGACCCCTCAAGCGCACGCATCGGGAGCGCGGATCGCGCCCGCGTCGCGGGGCGCGCTGCAGCGAAACGCGCACCGGCTGCGCAACTTCTGGCGCTGGCGCGTGCGGACGCGGTGGCATGAGGTCAGGCCGCTCGTGCTGCTGATCCTCGGGATCTCGGTGCTCGTGCTCGGGACGATCGGGTTCCTGCGGCTGCCGAGCGAGCACTACAACTTCTTCGACGCGTTCTACCGGGCCATCACCCTGTTCGCGTTCGGCGGCGCGGTCGCGCCGCCGGTGCCCACCACGCTGCAGATCGCCCGGATCCTGGCCCCGATCCTGACCGGCTACGCCGCCGTGGGCACGATCTTCGTGCTCACGCGCGAGCAGGCGCGCGTGGCCGGGATCAAGCTGTTCGTGCGCGATCACGTGATCGTCGCGGGACTGGGCGCCAGTGGCGCGCGGCTCGCCTATGCGGTGGCGGACAAGGAGCCGGTGGTCGTGATCGAGTCCGATCCGACGAACGAGCGCGTCGCGACGGCGCCCGGCCGCGGCGTGCGCGTGCTGCGCGGTCTCGCCACCGAGCGCGGGTTACTGCGGCGGGCGGGCATCGCCCATGCCCGTTCGCTGGTCGTGCTGTGCGGCCGCGACGGGACCAACGTGGACGTCGCCGCCGCGGCGGCCGAGGCCGTCCCTCACCGGCGCAAGCGGCTGACGATCTTCGTCCACCTGGCCGATCTCGACCTGTGGAGCTCGCTCGCCGCAGAGGGGCCCGCGCTCGGCTCAGGGCGGGACAGCATCCGCGTCGAGTACTTCAACGTGTTCGCGACCGGCGCGCAGCTGATGCTCGAGCGCGACCCACCGTTTGCCTGGCCCGACCCCGACGGACCGCCGCGCCGCCCCCATGTGCTCATCGTCGGACTGGAGGGAGTCGGTGAGCAGGTCGTGCTGCAGACCGCTCGCCTGTGGCGCAGTTTCAAACCGCGACCCGGCGACGAGCTGCGGATCACCTTCACCGGGCCCGACGCCGACGCCGATCTGGAGCGGTTGCGGAACCGGTATCCGGCCATCGACCACTACTGCGTGCTCGGCACCCGGCCGCTGGCGATCGACTCCGCGGAGTTCCAGGCCGGTGCCGCGATGACCGGGGAGGACGGCGCCTGCGACGTGACCCACGCCTACGTGTGCGTGGTCGAGGAAGGCGATGCCCTGGTCGCGGCGCTGGCGCTGCACGCCCGGGCCGACTCCACGGGCGTGCCGGTCACGGTCGCGCTCGAGGAGGAGGGCAACGGCGTCGGGATCGTGCTCGCGGCCGAGGAGGGACGGTTCGCCGAGATCCGGCCGTTCGGCGTCCTCACGGCCGCCACCTCGGACGAGCTGCTCCTGCGCGGGACCAATGAGCTGCTGGCACGGGCGCAGCACGCGCAATGGCTGCGCAACGAGCTGGCCAAGGGCCGCACGATCGACGACAACACGAATATCCGGCCGTGGGAAGAGCTCGACGAGTCCCAGCGCGAGGAGAACCGCCGCTTCGCCGATGATGTCCACACCAAGCTGATGCTGGCGCGCTGCATGCTGGTGCCGATGGCGCTGCGCGATCCGGAGGTGCCGCAGTTCCAGTTCAGCGATGCCGAGCTCGAGCAGCTCTCCGAGCACGAGCACATCCGCTGGATGAACTCCAAGCTCGCCGACGGCTGGCGCTATGGCGAGCGGCGCGCCGACGCCAATAAGATCCACGACCAGATCAAGCCGTGGGCGATGCTTGACGAGGAGAACCGGGACAAGGACCGTGACGCCGTCCGGGAGCTGCCCGACATCCTCGAGCTCGCGGGATTCCGGATACAGAAGATCGGGGCACCGGTGGCACAGCAGCCATGAGACGCGCGACGAGCATTATCGCTGTGGCGATCGCCGTCGCCCTCGCCGGGTGCGGCAGCAGCTCCGGCTCGCACCAGCACACGGTGGTCGCGGCCAAGCAGCTCGCGCCGTACGCGAATGACCGCTCGGCGATCACCGGCCACGTCGTCGCCGCCCACGACACGGGCTCGGTCGTCGCCTCGCTCGGCTTTGATCTCGGCCGCGACGGCTTCTCATTCGAGAACTACGGCTTCATCGCCGGCGTCGAGATCGATCAGCACGCGATGCGGGAGCTGTTCGGCGACGGGGTGTGCGCGGGCACGGCCTCGGACTCCTGCACCCTCACCCCCGCCGCCCGGCAGTGGGCGGCGCAGACGGACGCGGCCATGGCCGGCGGTCACTGCTTCGGCTTCTCGGTCACGGCGCTGCGATTCTTCACCCACAAGCTCGACCCCAACCAGTTCGGCGGGCCGACCACGTTCTCGCTCCAGTTCTCGCCCCAGCTGCAGAGCGAGCTCGCCTACGGATGGGCGATGCAGGAGCTCGCGGCGGTGCGCAAGGCCGACATCGCGGACACGCCGACCGAGCACGATCCAGTTCCTGGAGAAGGCGCTGGCCAACCACGGCGGCGAGGTCTACACGATCGGCATCTTCAAGCCCGACGGCTCCGAGGGGCACGCGGTCACCCCGATCGCGGTCGAGAACCTGGGCGGCGGGCAGTACCAGGTCGATATCTACGACAACAACTACCCGGACACCCCACGCGCGATCAGCGTCAACACGACCAACGACAGCTGGACCTACAACGCCGCGCCGAACCCGAGCGATCCGGCCGGCGTCTACAGCGGCCAGGGAACGACGAACCCGATGAACCTCGAGCCCCTCTCAGCCGGCCTCGGGACCCAGCCGTGCCCGTTCTGCGGCACCGCCGGCGCCAGCCGGCGGGGCATGCTCCGCATCTCGCTCGGGGGCAATCCGGTCAACCACGGACATCTGCTGATCACGACCGCCGACGGCAGGCAGATCGGCTACGCGGGCGGCCGCTTCGTCAACGACATCCCGGGCGCGAGCGTGTTCCAGCCCTACCTCAACCAGGACTGGAAGGCCCAGCCCGAGCCGATCTACGAGGTCCCCGCCGACGGTCCCGTCCAGGTCACGCTCGACGGCGGAAACGCGACGGGCACCGACGCCGCCAGCGTCTACGTCACCGGCCCCGGGTTCGGCGCCACGGTCGCGAACCTGAAGCCGGCGGCCGGATTCAGTGACCGGATCGTGGTCGGCGCCGGTGGCAGCGCGCTCGCGCTGCACGCCTCGACGAGCACGGGCGGAACGGCACCGACGATGCAACTGGCTCGCAACCTCGGCGCGAGCGGCAGCGAGCTGACCGCCACGCCGCAGAGCCTCGCGGCCGGCGCCTCGCTCGGCATCGCGCTGATGCCGGCGGGCCACCGCTTGAGCGTCACCAGTTCCGGCACGGCCACGACCGGCCCGGTGGCGCTGTCCCTGCGCCGGGTGGGCCCGGCGGGCATCCAGACCGTGCACAGCGGCGTCACGCTCGGCAGCGGCCAGACGCAGACGCTCTCGCTCGGGTAGGGCCACCCGCGCCCGAGCCTCCAGGCCCTGACCGAGGGCCGCCTCACCTACAACGGCGTGGGCGGTTTCGGCGTGCCGGGGCGCACGCGGCAGGCGCTGCCGAAGTTCTCCTGCTGCAGCAGCGGCGACGCCGGGCCGTCGGTCTCGAACGGGACGAACGCGACCCCGGTCCTGAGCAACCCCGAGCCCGCCTGGCCGAGATGCCCGCGCCAGCACGCCCACGGGGCGTGGGCCAGGTCCACCAGCGGCGTCGCCCAGTAGGTGAAGGCGTACGTCTGATGGGGGATGCAGACGACGTAGTCGTTGATGAACAGGTACGTGCGAATGCGGCGCTGGATGCCGCAGCGCGCGTAGCTCGCGTGACTGCCGAGCGCCGCGTACACGGAGGCGTGGTCCCCGCTCCACTGCACGCTGCGCGAGTGCCACCGGTAGGCCTGCCCCTCGTCGGCGTGCCGCGCCATCCACAGGTAGCGGGGCCGCATCGTCCTGGGGTCGAGCAGGACCGCCACGTGCTCGAGGTCGCCCTGGTGGTAGTCGGTGTTGCCCAGCGTCGAGCCGATCGGATCGCTCAGCGCCTCGAGCGGCAGTCGCACGAGCGGGAAGTAGTTGAGCGGGTAGTAGAACCAGTACTCGAGGCTGACCAGGCCCCGCGGAACCCCGGGGTAGGCCCGCGCCGGAGCCCGGGGCAGATAGTAGAAGTAGACCTGGGCGGAAGCGAACGGATCGAGCTGGACCGGCTCCCGCGGCCACGCGCTCACGGCCGATGCGGGGACACCGAGATCGCGTGCCGCGGAGCGGAACGTGTCCTGGACGCTGTCGACCGGAGCGGGAAACTGGAGGTAGTCCGACACCGAGCCCCGTCCGGCAAGGTCGAAGGCGGTCGGATCGCGGATCCGGCAGCGACCGGCCGAGACCAGGCATGTCGCGTGACCGTTCCAGTGCGCGCCCAGCAGCCCGACCAGCGAGGTCGGCCACAACCGGTCGAGCGCGCTCACGACCACCGTCGGCTGGTAGCGCAGCGCCAGCGCGGCCATCGCCGGCGAATCGGTCAGCGAGACCGTGGGCTCAGCGCTGATCGCCTGTGCGACGGTGCCCGGCTTGGGCTCGAGCAGCTGCGAGGACGTCAGGAAGCGAGCGCCGCCGGAGGTCGGGTCGTAGAGTGCGAAGGCGACCGCGGCGACCACGAGTAGAGTGGCAACGGCGAGCGCTGCCGCGAGATGTCGTAGCGTACGCATGCAGCATCCGTTGAGGCTCGGATAGATATACCAATCGATGGGGCGACGATTTCAGCGCGTGGGAACCGCCTGTCTGGCGGCCGGGCTGATTGTCGGGTGCGGCTCGAGCAGCTCGAGCACGTCCCCGACGAGCACCCCGGCGACGGCCACGACGCCCGCGGCCACCACCACGACGAGCCCCGCGGCCTCCACCGCCGCGCTCGCAACGCTTCGCCGGATCACCGCCCACCGCGGGCTACAGCCGCGATTCAAGGGGCTCGAGGGCTTCGACCTGTCCCAGAAGATCCAGGCGCTCGCGGCCAACGTCGGCTCGTTCTGGACCTCCGAGTTCGCGCTCACGGGGACACCGCTGCCTCCGGCCACGGTCAACGTCATCGATCAGACCCCTGCGCAGTGCGGGGCGGGCCAGATCACCACCACCGACCCGCCCGCGTACTGCTCGAGCGACGGCAGCATCGACTTCCCGCTCGGGTTCATGCAGAGCAATGTCGCGCCGATCGGCGACGCGGCGGTGGCGCTGGTGGTCTCCGATCTGTACGGCTACCACATCGAGAACGCGCTCGGCGCCTTCGGCGCCGGCTACAGCCCCGCCACGTTGCAGAAGCTGGACTCGTGCCTGTCGGGCGTCTACTTCTACTCGATCCAGGGCAATCTCACCAACGGCGACCAGGCCGCGGTCAACACGATCCTGGCCGAGAAGGCCACACCGCCCGGCGGTGCCTCCGGCGGCGCCGGCGTGAGCGCCACGGATCTGACCTCGGCCTTCAACAAGGGCATCCTGTCGCAGGGCAGGGCACAGGTGTGCCTGCCGCCGAAGAGCTGATCCGCCGTGATCGAGTGCCCGACCTGTCATCAGCCGACGCCCGAGGGGAACTTCTGCGTTCGCTGCGGCGCGCCGCTTGACGGCGAGCTCGATCACTCGCGCGAGCGCCACCAGTTCGCCGCCGCCCCCGGCCAGCGCCGCTACGCCCCGTGGATCGTCTCGAGCCTGTTCCCGCAACTGCCGCGCCACTCCGATCGGCATTTCCGGATCGCCCTCGGCACCGGCGCGGCGATCGTCGTCCTGCTCGGCGTGCTGCGCCTGTTCCCGGTCGCTCTGATCACCGCTGCGCTGCTGATGCCGCTGCTGACCGCCCTCTACTTCTACGACGTCGACATCTACGAGAGCGAGCCGCTGTGGACGCTGGCGTGGACGCTCGGGTGGGGAGCCGTCACCGGCGTCGCGGTGGGGATCTTCACCAAGGCCGTGGCTCCCGCCGGCACGGCGCTGATCGACAAGGGCAGCACCTACCACGTGGTGACGGGCGGGCTCCTCGTGCCGCTCCTGGGCGTTGGGCTGATGCTCGCCGGCCCGCTCGTGCTCCTCCCCTACCGGCGCTTCAACGATCCCCTCGACGGGGCCACCTTCGGCTCGGCGACGGCGGCCATGTTCGCGGCCGCCGAGGCGGTGGTGATCGGCGTCGGCGTGCTCTCCGGCGGCGTGCGCCCGGCCGGTGCCCCGGCGCCGTGGGTCGCGCGCCTGCTCGGGGTCGCGGTCGCCACTCCCGTCCTTTCGATGAGCGCGATCGGAGCCGCCACGGCCGCGATCTGGGTCCGCTACCGAGCACCGGTCAAGGACCACGGGGCGCTCGGCCCGTTCGGCTCTCCGCCCGTCGCGATCCTCACCGCCGCCGTGCTGGTGATCGCGGGGGCAGTGAGCGAGACGTTCATGGCGGCCGGACTGTGGCTGGCCTGGGTGGTCGTGCTCGACGCAATCGGCCTCGTGTTGCTGCGTCGGGCGATCCACGTCGGTCTGCTCGAGGAGGAGGCCGAGAAGGAGATCGGGCCCGAGATCCGGTGCACCAACTGCGGCGCGATGACCGCGCGGCACACGTTCTGCGGCAACTGCGGGATCGCGCTCAAGGCGCTACCCAAGGTGCCCGAGGGCCTGGCCACGGCCGAGGGCGAGACGGCCCCGCACCGTGGCGCCTTCGCCGGGCGCCTGGCCCGCCAGATCCCGGGCCGCCCGAGCCGACACCGGCGGCTGGTCGCGTTCCTGGCCGTGGCGATCGTGACGATCGGGGCGGGCTTCGCGATCGCCGCCCTCGCCGCTCCGCCGCCGCGCAGGGCACCCTGTAAGCCGCACACCCAGTGCGGCAGCCCACCAGTGCTGGCGCAGGTGCTGACCGCGTTCCCAGGCTACACCCCGTGGACGAGCCAGGCCCTCGGCTATTCGCTGCGGTTCAACTCCAACCAGTGGACGGTCGCCGGCCAGGACGCGAGCAACCTCACGCTGCAGGCCGGTGACGGCTTCAGCCTGCTCTTCGTCAACGCCGCGCCGCAGTCGCAGTACTCGCCGCGGGCGCTGGCCGAGCAGCGCATCGCTACGCTGCAGGGCCAGTTGCTCGGCTGGACCCACGACACCAATCCGAGCGACGACACTGCTCGGTTCGGCCGTCGGCCTCCGACCGGGTCCGGGCGGCGTGTTCGTCGGCACGGTGTCCTCGCCGCAGGGTCCGCAGACGCCGGTCTCGGTCGCGGTGATGGCCTCGGGCGATGGGCGGGTCAGCATCGTGGTGACGGCCGTGGCACCGGGCAACAACCCCGGTGACAAGGCGGCCGTCTACCAGCGGGCCGACGACATCATCGACTCGATCCAGTGGGCCGGCCAGTGAGCAGCGCCGCCGCGCATCGCGGTACACCGCTCGACGGGCGGGTCGGGCCCGGCGAGCGCCGCCGCACCGGCCGGGCCCGCCGCACGCGGCTGCTGGCCACGCTCGCGACCCTAGTGATCCTCGGCACGGTCGCGGCGATCGCACTCGCCGGCTCGGGCTCCGGGCAGGCCACCGGGCCGGTCGTGCGCGCGCTCGGCGCCGCGCCGCCCGGCGCGCAGGTGCAGTTCACCGTTGTGCTGCGCCTTCCTGGCGCCGCCCGGCTGCGCCAGGCGCTGGCGGCCCAGCAAGATCCGCGCTCGCCGCAGTTCGGGCACCTGATCGCCCCCCGCGCGTTCGGGCAGAGGTTCGGCATCTCGGCGCCGGCGCTGGCTCGGGTCGAGGCCTCGCTGCAGGCCGACGGCCTGCGCCTGCTGGCAAGCTATCCACAGCGCACCGCGCTGTCGGTGAGCGGCCCGGTGGCGACCGTGGACCGCGTGCTGAAGGTGAGGATCGAGCAGTACGGCGACGCGTCCGGGCACCGGTGGCGTGCGCCGATCGGAACGCCGGTCGTGCCCGCGGCGCTGATGCCGTTCGTGAGCGGCGTGACCGGCCTCGACACCCGGCCGCGCTGGCACGCGCAGGACGTTCCGCTCGGCGGGCTGACCCCGGCGACGGTGCCCGCGGCCTATGACAGCGCGCCGCTCCGCAGCCAGGGTATCTCCGGCCAGGGGCTGCGCATCGCCGTGATCTCCTTCTCGGCCTTCGACCCGAGCGACCCGCAGGCGTTCGCGTCGCATTTCGGCATCTCCGGGCCCGAGCCGCAGGTGGTCAGCGTCGACGGCGGCACGACCGACACCTCGGGCGCCGGCGAGTCGAACCTCGACATCGACGTCATCCGGTCCGTCGCCCCGCAGGCCCAGATCCTGTTCTACGAGGTGCCGCAATCGTCCTCGTCCTACACCGACGTGATCAACCGGATCGTCGCCGACCACAGCGCCGACATCATCTCCTCGAGCTGGGGCCAGTGCGAGCTCGGGCTCGATCCCGCCCAGCGCGCCGGCGACAGCCAGGCGATCAGCGCCGCGCAGGCCGCGGGCATCTCGATGTTCGTGGCCAGCGGCGACGCGGGGGCCTACGACTGCCAGGAGGGCAACCTCGCCGACCACCGCCTGAGCGTCGACTGGCCGGCCTCGAGCGCCGGCGCGATCGCCGTCGGGGGCACGCGGCTGAACCTCAACGCCGATGGGTCCTACGCGAGCGAGGGCGGATGGGAGGACATCCTCTCCGGCACCGGCGGTGGCGGCGGGCTGACGACCGGCGATGCGCGGCCGAGCTGGCAGGCCGGTCCCGGCGTCATCAACTCCTACTCCAACGGCCACCGTCAGCTCCCGGACGTCTCCGCCGACGCCGATCCGGCGACCGGCTGGGCCACGATCTCCGGGGGCAACCTCGGACAGGCCGGCGGGACGAGCGCCGCGGCGCCGTTCTGGGCCTCCTCGATGCTCCTGATCGAACAGTACGCGGCCGCCCACGGGGTGCCCAAGCTCGGCTACGTCAACCCCACCCTCTACGCCCTGGCCGCCACGCGCCAGGCGTTCCCGGCCTTCCACGACGTGACCCTGGGCGGCAACCGCTTCTTCCAGACCACACCGGGCTGGGACCCGGCCACCGGCCTCGGCTCGCCCGACGTCTACGACCTCGCCCGCGACATGGTCGCCTACCGGCAAGTGCACCCGGCGCGGTAGAGCCCCTGCGGTGGGCCGGCCCGCGCGCGGGCCGGCCCACCTGGGAAAGCGTGCTTACAGACCCGTCGTCGTGCCGCCCCCGCCACCTGGGGTGGTCGGGGTCGGAGTCGGCGTCGGGGACGGCGTGGTGGTCGGCGTCGTTCCGCCGCCGCCTCCTCCGCCGCCGTTGTTGCTGATGCCGCAGGTGGCGGGATCGCCGCTGTTGTAGCCGGCGACGAACGCCTGCGTCAGCGACTGGTTGCTCACGTCCGGTGCGGTGATGCCGTTGACGCCCTGCAGGCTCGCGAGGAACTGCTGGGCGGCCTGCGTGTCACCCTGCTCGAACAGGTTGCGCTGGCCGATCGTGCGGATGTACAGACCGGTCAGGCAGAGCGTCTGATTGGCCCACTGCGCCTTGCTCATCTGCCCCTGCTGCAGCGCCTGGGTGAACCCGAGCACGTTCTGGACGTGGAAGCTCCAGAAGATCGCGACGCTGAAGGCGAGGAACACGTCGCCCTTGGGCGCGATGTTCTGCTGCATCCACGGCAGCGGCCAATAGAAGACCGGATCGCACAGGTACCACGGGTCGTTGGGTCCGACCGTCGGCCTCTGGCTGCACTGCGTCTGGACCGGCTGGCTGGTCACGAACGCCTCCTGCGCCTGCGGCCACTGCACGTTGGACTGCGCGAAGACCTTGCTCCAGAACGCGTTGATGTCGCCGTCGAGGGTCGAGATCTGTTGCTGCAGCGGCAGGTTCGAGAGGCCCTGGATATGCGGCGCGAGCGCGCTGCTCTTGTTCACGTGAATGAGCTTGGCCAGCGCGGCCGTCGACGGCTTGATCGCCCCGGCCGGCGACGGGGTGCCCTTGATCACGATCAGGTGAGCCGCGGCCGCGGTCGCCGTCGACGCGGTCGAGCTCGTGGATGAGCTCGAGCTACTGCTCCCGCACCCGGCCACCACCGCGGCCAGACCGAGTGCGAGCGCTGGAGCGAGCGTGCGCCGGCACGCTCCGGTCCGGGATATGCCACCGCGCGCCCGCGCACGGCGATCAACGAGTTGCTGCATGACTGGCCCCCTTCTCCTGTTGTCTCGGCGGGAAGAATCTATAGCACTGGAACTCTGGTGATCAATGCTCTTTCGGTGAGCATCGCGTCCAACGGCGTGGCGCGCCCGGCTCGCCAGCTACTCCCGCCGGATCATGCCCCGGCGACTGTGTCTCAGCGCACTGATTGCGAGCGCGCTGCTGCCCGCCGCGTGCGGCAGCAGCGGCGACAGCGGCAGCGCCACGCCCGGCAGCAGCCGGACCACCGCCGCGAACACGGCGACGAGCTCGCCGGGTCCAGCCCCGCGCATCGTCGGCGGGGCGGCGGCGCCGGCTCCGCGCTGCACGCCGGGACAGCTGTCGGCTCGGCGAACTGACACGCAGGGGGCGACCGGGCACGTCGAGACCGGATTCGAGTTCCGCAACGCCTCGACTCGCGGGTGCACGCTGCGCGGATATCCGGGAGCACTGATGCTCGACGCGCAGGGCCACGCCATGGCCACCCACCTCACGCGGGGCAACGGGTTCTTCCCTGACACGACGGTGGCCCCGCGTACGGTCACGATCGCCTCACACGGCGGTGCGCGGTTCACGCTCAGCTACGCCGACAACAGCGAGTACGCCGGCCGGCACAGCTGTCACACCGCGGCTGCGCTGATGATCACGCCGCCGCAATCGCACGGCGCGCTGCATGTGTCGCTCAGCGGCGCCGGCATGCCCCGGTTCGCCCCCTGCGGCGGCCGCCTCACAGCCTCGCCCGTGTACCCGGGCTAGTGGTGGTGCTCTCCACCGAGACGACTGTCCCGGGCAGCGCTCAGACGTTGGGCCCGATCCGCATCGTCGGCGGCGGCAGCGGTTGCTCCCCACTCTCGAAGCTCGGCTCGCCCGGCAGGCTCTGGAGCAGTGCCGCGGTCGCCTTGGCCGCCGCCGCGCACCAGGCGGCGTCACGGCCGGCGCGGTACATGGTCGCCTCCGGCGCGCCGGCGCTGAGCCACTGCTCGTACTCGCCGAACCGCCCGGCGAGCGAGGACAGGTTCTCCTGCAGCATCTCCATCAGCGTCAGATAGCGGATGAAGCGGTGCTGGTCCCAGTCGAAGGTGGCCAGGATCTCCCGGCCCGCCGCTCGCCCCCGCTCGAGCAGCTTGCCGATCGTCTCCGGATCGGCGCCCAGGTTGAAGCCTCCCTCTCCGGGCGCCATCCGGATCTGGCACACGCGGTCCCGGAACCCGGGCAGCTCGGCCTGGAGCTCATCGCGCCAGTTGCGCGTGGCGTCCTCGATCTGGCGGAGCAGGCCGCCGAGGTTCTTGACGTTCGTGGCATGCGGGGAGCGCTGGTCGTCACCCGCCGTGGGCATGAACACCGGCGCGTCGTCATCGGGGCCACCCGTCTGCGGCGCCGGAACCAGGTCGAGTCCGAACGTCGGATGCACAGGCAGCCACTCGTCGAAGAAGTGGATCGGGAAGTTGCTCGTGATCGCGCCGTCGGAGATGAAGCTCTCGACCGGGCCCCGCTGGTCGGGACGAGCGGTGTACAGCTTCAGCGCCGACAGGAACACGGGCACGCTCGAGCTCAGCCGGGCGCCGACCACGACCGGCAGCTCCTTGCCCGGCAGGAACCAGGTCCGCGTGCTGCGCCGCTCGTCGGCCGGCACGCCCGCGGCGTCGAGGATGTGGGCGACGACGACCTCGGGGAACATCTGGGCAACCTCGGCGGGTGAGAACAGGTACTGCTCCTCCTCGAACGGGATCCGCACCGGCCGGGCCTGGCCGAGGTCGGTGGCCATCATCTGCAGCGTGATCCCAGCCTGCTCCAGCATCGCGAACGTGAGCGGCTGCTCGGGCGGCAGCCCCGCGCAGCGCTGGATGTTCGCGTACTGCCACTCGACGAGCGCGTCGGGGCCGTCGGGGTCCACACGGGTCCCCGGACAGATCCCGAAGCCGTGCGCGGGCAGCGCGCGCCACAGCTCGCGGGCCATCGAGCCCAACGGGCCGAGCACCGCCCACGCCGCGAGCAGCAGCAGCCCGATCGCGCCAAGTACGAGGAGCACGACGACGAGCGCAACCGGCAGGCGCCTGACCGCCTCCTCGAGGGCGAACAGCAGCAGCACCACCCCCGCCAGGGTCAGCACCGCATGCCATGGGCGGTGGCGCAGGACGGCGCTGACGACGGCCCGGAAGCGGCGCGCGCGCGACCGGCCCGCCGACCCCAGCGCGAACGCGAGCGTGAACAGCTCCCGCGCCTCCGGCATGGGCTGAAACAGAGACGCGACCTTGCCGGGCTGCCCGATCTCGGCCACGATCTCCTCGATCCCGCCCAGTTCCATGCGGCCCGCCCGCTGGCGGTCGTACTCGGCGGCCGCGGTCATCGCCGCAGCGATCGCGCCGGCCGAGGTGCCACCGACGTTCTGGAAGCGGAACGTGCCCGAGAGCTCGAGCACGGCGCCGGGGTAGACGACGCCGCTGGTCACGCCGCCCTTCATCACCAGGTCACACGGCGGGAGCTCGCGCGGATGCATGGCGCTGTATTCGCGGCGCCGCTGGTCGTGCCTTCCGCGCAGTCGGCCCGTGGTCAGCTCAGGCGGCCAGCCGCAGCGCTGCCCCGGACGATCGCGCCCGCAGCGCGTGCACCCCGGCCAGGCCCCGCCACGGAGCGTACGGGGCGAACAGCTCCTCCACCTCCGCCTCGCTCGCCCGGGCCCGCGGGTCGCCGCTGCGCAGGCGCCCCACGAGCTTCAGGTAGGCCAGGTCACCGGCGGGCAGCTGATCGAGTCTCCCCTGCCCGGTCAGCGCGAGCGTCTGCACCGTCCAGCTCCCGATCCCCGGGATCGTCCGCAGGCGCCGCCAGCCCCGTTCGTGGTCGCCGGCGTCCAGATCGACCCGGCCCCGCGCGACCTCCCGGGCTGCGCGGGTGAGCGCCAGGGCGCGCCCCGGGGAGAGGTCGAGCGAGGCCAGGAGCGCCGGGGCCTGCGCGGCCAGCGTCGTGGCGGTGGGCGCGTCGCGCAGACCGGTCCGGGAGCAGCGGCGCCCGAGTGCTGTCACCAGCCGTCGCTGGATCGCCGCCGCGCGCTCGTACTCGATCAGCTGCTCGCAGATCGCCCATGTGAGCGCCTCGAAGGGTGTCGGACGAGCGGCGATCCGTAGCCCGGGATCGGCGCGGACGGCCGCGCCGATCAGCGGGTCGAAGCGGAAACGCTCGTAGAACGGGCCCAGGTCCTGATCGACCCCGAGCGCCAGCCGCATCCGCTCGATTCCCCACTCGGCCGCCGGCCGAGTCCTGGCCTGCGCGCCGAACAGCACCCGATCGGGCGCCGGCTGCGCGATCCGTACGAGCACCGGCTCGTTCCCGGCGTGCACGAGGCGGTGCAGGACCCCGCCGCGGAACCTCACCAGGCGATCAAGCGGGACGCGGCGCGACAGGCGGAAGGGCCACCGCGGCCGGACCTCGATCCGGACGTCGAGCAGCTCCGCCGGGCCGGGCGGCCCGGCCTTCACTCGCCGGGCTTGCCGAGCAGGTGCACGTCGACGAGAAACGTGCGACTGCCGATGACCGGCAGCACCTCGCTGGCGCGGCGCGCGAGGCCGCGTTGCCGGCGGGAGGCCTTGCGGGTGCGGCGTCGGTGCACGACGGCCAGCGTGGCAGCGCCGGCCACGAACCCCGTGGCCGCCGCGGCGGCAGCCTGGACGGCGGGCAGCACGCTGCTCGGTGGCGCCGGCGCGATCGCGCGGACCTCGGCGAGCACGGGCAGCCCGTCCACAACTTCCTGCAGCCCGCCGCCGGCCACGGCTTGGATCGGCTCCTCGCTCATCGGACCTGCATGGTGACAGCGCAGCCGGTCATGTTCAAAGGATCTTTTCGTACACCCGATAGGTCCGGACGATCCGGCCGCCCATTCCCTCCATGGCCCGGTTCATCGACTTGTTGGACTCGAGGATCCAGCCCATCTCGCCCCCGGTCTGCGGCGTCCGGGCGGCCGAGTCGAAGTGCAGCTCGTAGAACTTGGCCGCGATCCCGGTGTGCTGCCACTCGCGCTTGACCCCGAGCGCGAACACGCGCACACGGTTGATCTTGCCCTTGTAGTACAGCCCTTTGGCCCAGCCGAATGGGAGCAGCCTCCCGTTCATGTGCATCAGCACCTGGTTGTAGTCGGGCAGCGTCAGCGCGGCGCCGACCGTCTCGCCGTCCTTCTCGGCCACCCAGGCCCAGTTCTCGTCCAGGATCGGCTTCAGGTCCTTGGCGTAGTGGCGGACCTCCGCCTCGGTCAGGGGCACGAAGCCCCAATTGCGCTCCCAGGCGGCGTTGTAGACCTCGAGGAAGCGGTTGATCTCCGCCTCCATGTCCTTCTTGCGCATCGAACGGACGGTGATCCCGTGCTTGGACTCGACCTCGGCGGCGACCTTCCAGATGGCATCGTTGACGCGGGTCCGGTCCTGGACTTCTAGGTTCCACATGTAGAGGTCCATCGCCTTGGTGAACCCGGAATCCTCGATCAGGCGTGGGTAGTAGCGGTGGTGCCAGTTGGTGAGGATCGTCGGCAGCAGGTCGTAGCCGTCAACGAGCACGCCGCACTCGTCGTTGGTCGTGAAGTCCATCGGGCCGACCATGCGATCGCGCCCGCGCGCCCGCAGCCACGTCTCTGCCGCGTTGAGCAGCGCCTCGGCCGCCTCGGGGTCCTGCTCGCATTCGAAGAACCCGAACATTCCCCAGTCGTGGTTCTGGAACTCGTTGAAGTGCCGATCGATGTGAGCTGTGATTCGCCCCACCGCTCGGCCGTCCCGCCAGGCCAGGAAGTACTCGGCCTCGGCATGCTCGAAAAACGGGTTGCGCTTGCGGTCGAAGAAGCGCTTGCGCTCGAACAGCAGCGGAGGGACCCAGTACGGCTCGTTACGATAGAGGCGCCAGGGAAGCTTGATGAAGGTGTTGAGGTCGCGTTTGGACGCGACAGGCCTGACTTCGAGAGACATACGGCCGCGAAAGCTACATGCCCACTTCGATCGACGTTTTCTCCAAAGCTCGCGAGCACGAGCGCATCGAGCAGCTGAAGGCTGCCCGCGAGCTCGACGCGCTGCCGTATTTCCGGATCCTCGAGGGTCCGACGCTCCCCGTCGTCGAGATGGAGGGCCAGAGCCGGATCATGCTCGGATCCAACAACTATCTCGGCCTGACCGGTGACGAGCGCGTCAAGCAGGGAGCGCTCGATGCCCTCAACCGCTACGGGACCGGGCTCACCGGCTCGCGCTTCCTGAACGGGACGATCGATCTGCATCTCGAGCTCGAGCACGAGCTCGCCGACTGGCTCGGGACCGAGAGCGCGATCGTGTTCACGACCGGGCATCAGGCCAATCTCGGGGCGCTGGGGACCATCCTGGGCCCGGGCGACACGGTGGTGGCCGACTCCGGCGACCACGCCTCGATCCTTGACGGCTGCATCCTCTCGCGTGCCAAGCTCCGGGCCTTCCGCCACAACCGCATCGACCGGCTCGAGCACACGCTGGAGCGGGCGTCGGAGGACGGCGGCGGCGTTCTGGTCGTGGTCGACGGGGTCTTCTCGATGGAGGGCGACGTCGCGCCGCTGCCCGAGATCGCCGATCTGTGCAAGCGCTTCGGGGCGCGGCTGATGGTCGACGAGGCCCACGCGCTGGGCGTGCTCGGGGCGCGCGGCGCGGGCACCAGCGAACTGCTGGGCGTCGAGGATCGCGTCGACCTGCGGATGGCGACGTTCTCCAAGTCGCTGGCCTCGTGCGGCGGCGTGATCGCGGGGCCGGACGACGTGATCGAGTTTCTGCGGATCCAGTCGCGTCCGTTCATGTTCACGGCCTCCGGTGTCCCGGCTGCCGTCGGCGCGGCGCTGGCGGCGGTCCGCATCTGCCGCTCCGACGAGGGCCACGAGCTGTTCGCGCGGGTGCTCGACAACGCGCGCTACCTGCACGACGGGCTGAGCGAGCTCGGCTTCAAGGTGATCGGTCCGACGCGCCTGGCGGACGGAACCGAGATCGTCACCCCTGTCGTGCCCGTCGTCGTCGGCGACGACTGGAAGGCCGTCTTCCTCTGGAAGGCCCTCTACGAGGCCGGCGTGTACGTGAACGTCGCGATCCATCCAGCTGTCCCCCCGTCCGGCGCGCTGCTGCGGACCAGCGTGATGGCCACGCACGACCGCTCGACCCTCGACCAGGCACTCGAGCGCTTCGGCGCCGCCAAGCGCGCCTTCGAGGCCGAGCACGGTCCGCTCCCCGGGTAGACCAGGCGGTCCCCACCGAACACCTCTGTGACCCTCCCCGGGCCGAGCTCCGCTCGGCGCCGCGGACGCTGCTGCGCTGTCTCCAGCACGGCGCTCCTTCGCCGCGCAAACTTGTCCATAACCGCACAAGACGCGCGGGCCAAAAAAAAGGCGCTCTATGCGCATGCTGCGCGGATGTTGCATTGCTGTTACCCCCTGGTTCACGGTAGCTTGCCCGTCGTCGTGCTCGTGGTCGGCCGGCCGGCGCGAAGGTCACTCAGAGGCTTGCGGAGTGATGCGTACGGCAGGGGCCGACTGCGAAGGACCCGCGCGGATCATTAATGGATTTGATCTCGACGGCGTAGCCGGCCAGGCACGCCTGCGCGAACCGTATTGACCAATGGCGTTCGCTTCGGCGGACCGGACGGTGGGAGAGAGAAAAGAATGACGCAGAACGCCATGATGCCCCCCGGGCCCCAGCGACTTCGGGCGCTGGAACGAGCCAACGAGGTTCGGCTCGCGCGGGCGGGGTTGAAGCGAAGGATCGCGACTGGTGAGGTTTCCGCAGCAGAGATCATCCTTGCCTCCCCTCCGGAGGCGAGTAGTTGGGCGGTGGGTGACCTGCTGATGAGCCAGAGGCGGTGGGGCACCACCCGGTGTCGCAAGTTGCTGATGCGCCTGCAGATTGCCGAGAACCGGCAGATCGGTCAGTTGACCGACCGCCAGCGGCGTGAGCTGGCGAGCCACCTCCAGGCACGGGCGGCCCAGGACGAGATCGTCAGGGCCGCTGCGGACATGCAGCTCGTCGGGGCCGTCTAGGACCACCAACAGCCGCTGGATCCGTCCCGCCCGGCGTGTGTCGGGCGGGACGGATCGCAGTCTCAGAGCTGCAGGCCGATCGGGACCGGGCTCGCGCCCGCGAAGAACAGGAACCAGATCGCGAACGCGGCCAGGGCGACGCCGGCGCTCACGACGAGCACGGCCTCGAGCACGAGGTGACCGGGGTCATCGAAGCCACGGGCCTGCCGGCTCGCCCGGTACAGGTTGCTCAGCCACACGAGCACGGAGGCGATCACGGCGATCGTCACCACCACACCGATGAACATGGCCCCGAGCGCGGCGCCGAGCGAGGACGTCGCGCCCTGGATCTGGGAACCGACCCACAGCCAGGCCACGGGCGTGCCCACCCACAGCACCAGGCTGCCGATGAACATGATGAGTACGGCGACGGCCGCACTGGTCCCGCTCTTGACTACGTCGCGCATCGGCGACTCAGGTTAGACCGGCAGTCGCGGGTCCCAGCCAGGTAGCGTCGGGCCGGTCGGGGTCGAGCGGGTCGCGGGGAACGACCCCCCGCGACCCCCGGCTAATGGACAGCCGGAGGAGAGTTTGACCTGCCACCACCCCATCATCATCCCGACCAGGCCGAGACGAGGGCGCACCTGCCACACGCCGCACCCCGGCTCACCGATATCTCGGCGGGCGATCCGGACGAAGCGGTACTTACCGGGCTCGAGCAGCATCCGCTCGAGCAGGAGCCGGTTCTCGGCCTGACGCTCGGCCCGCTCGGTGATCGATCGGCGCGCGCTGCCCAGTCGCTCGGCAAGCTCGTCGCGGACGCGCTCGAGCTCGCCCAGATCGAGCAGCCGCGGCTCGCCGGCACGCGCGACGGGCAGCTCGATGCCGCCCATCTGGAACGCGGTCACGAAGGCGTCTGCGAGCTCATGCTCGAGGCGGGCGATCTGCTCGCGGAGAGAGCGTCGAGCTGCGCGCTCGTCGACGTCGACCCGCGCAAAGCCAAACGCAGTCCCGTGCGGCGCGTGGATTTCGTGCTCGAGTGCCTCCATCGCCTCCTCCTCTTCCGGCAAGCCACTTTAGCATCAGGTTGTGCCGGGCCGAAGCGGCCCGCGGCCGACGGGTCAGCCGCTCGCCAGCACCTCGATGCAGACCCACAGCGCCTCCTCGAGATGGATCGAGGGAACGCCCTGCACGCCGACGGCGAACAGAGCCGTGCGCGCGGTGCGCGGCCCGACCCCGTGCCCGGGGGCGACGTCGCCGAACAGCAGCGCGTGCACGCGCTGGGCATCGGCGATGACGAGCCGTCCCGGCGCCAGGTGATGGGAGACCTCGCTCGCGCCGAGGCGGTCACCGTCCACGGTCGCCCGGATGCCGAGGCCGCCGGGGTGGACAAGGTCGGCGTCAAGCGCCCAGATCGGCACCCCGGTCTCGATCAGCCCGATCAACAGCGCGTCGTCAACCAGGTTCGTGGAGCGGAACTGCCCGTGCATCAGCCGCCCCACCGCCGCCTCCTCGATCGGGATCCGGCTGACGTCGGGGTCGAGCCCGATCTGGTGGAAGAAGGCCCGGTAGGCGTGGGGAATCGGCTGAGCCCGGAGCGCCACGACGCTGGACCCGCGGTAGCGGTTGGAGAGGTCCTTGAGCCGTTGCGACACCGCTCGTGGGCTGTTGCGCCGCCCTCCCTCCACAGTGACCCAGGCGAGCCTCAGGCCGGGCAACTCGGCCGCCACCGTCTCCTCGACGAACCCGAGCGCGGCCTGGAGCTCAACCTCCTCGTCCATCTCAGCGGCCCACCAGCCCCTGCACGCGGGCGGCCAGCGCGTCGGTTGCGAGCCAGTGATTGCCGATCAGACGGTCCTTGACGATCCCGCCGCGATAGGCCAACTCCACCATCGGGCAGATCTGGACTCCGTACAGACTCTGGACGGCGCCGTCGGCGTCGTAGGCGACGGGGATCGTCCAGCCGCGCGATCGCACGAGCGAGCGGGTCTCGGCGCGACCGGCGCCGACCGCCACCGCGGCGAACTGCACCTCGCTCGCACCGTACCGGCGTGAGAGCGCCTGCATCGTGTCGACCTGGTGCTTGCAGTCATCCGACCCGGTGGCGAAGAACGCGAGCACGAGCGGCGCGCGCTCGACCAGCAGGCAGATGTTGAGCGCCCGCGGATCGTGGTGGGCGGGCGAACAGGGTGGCTTCAGATTGGCGTCGCCTGTGAGCGTCGAGTTGGCCAGCGGAGCGGCGAACAGGTGCAGCGGCTTCCCGGGCGCGACGCCGGTCGTCCCCACTCCGTTGGTGGCGAACTGGTAGACCGAGATGACCAGCACCAGCAGGATCCCGAACGTCCCGATCATCCAGCGGTAGCGCTTGGTGTCGACCGCCGGAGGCGGCAGCCCCGGCGCGGGCCCGGCCGAGGACGAAGCCGAGGCCGAGACGGCGAGATCGGGGTCGAGGCGCCGTGCCAGCACCGGGGTCTCCGCGCTGCCCGGCTGGGCCGCGGCCGGCTCGGCCGCGGTCGGCTCGGCCGCGGTCGGCTCCGGCTGCGGCCGGCTCACCCGCGATCGGCTCGGCGGGATCCGGCGGGCCCGACGGGCTCACGCGACCCGGGGCCGGCGGCGCAGGCGCGGGATCGCCGCGCCGGCACGTCGCAGCAGGCCGCGGATCCGCTCGTACGAGTCGCCACGCTCAGCGAGCATGAGCACAGCCGGTAACACCAGCAGCACGCCGCCGAGCGACACCGTGAGGTCGATCAGCGTGACGAAGCCGAAATCGCGGAGCATGGTGATGCTCGAGAATACGAGCACGCCGAAGCCGGCGATCGCAGTGATCCCCGACGCCAGCACCGCGGCGCCGGTCGAGCGGTAGGTCCGGGTCAGCGCCTCCGCCGGCTCGTGCCCGGCGGCGCGCTCCTGCCGGAAGCGCTCGGAGAGCAGCACGCTGAACTCGGTCGAGATCGCGATCACGAGCGTGCCGAGCGTGGCCGACATGGGGTTCAGCGGCACCCCGATCAGGAACAGGATCAGCGCCGACCACCCGGTCGCCAGCGCGATCGGGATCAGGGGAGCGACCGCGCGCTCGATGCGTCGGAAGACTGCCAGCAGCACCAGCCCGACCGCGACCAGGCCGGCCAGCAGCGTGAGCAGGCGACGCCCCGACGAGGACAGATCGGCGTTGGCCTGGGCCGCCAGCACCGGCAGCCCGGCCAGCGCAGCCGTCACGCCGGCCGGCGGATGCAGCTGGGACTGCATGTACTCGATCACCTGCTGCTGGCGTGAGAGCGGCATCAGCCGGATTCCGAACGCCAGCGTCGCCTCGCGGTGGTCCGGGGTGATCACGGCCTGCGAGAAGTAGGTGGGGACCGCGGCCAGCAGGCTCCGAATCGATGCCTGCGAGAGTGAGGCGGCGCTCGCGCCGCCGGCCTGGGTGCCACCTGAGAACAGGTCCGGGAGCGACAGTGCGGGGCACAAGGTCGCATGCGCGCACCCCTGGGTCGCGAGGTATCCGTAGTGCCGCAGCAGGGCCTGCTCGTAGCCGATCATCCAGTCGACGATCTGGGGCCGGGTGATGTCGCTCGCGCGGACGGTCACGTCGATCTCGCCGGAGACGCCGGTCACGTTCTCGAGCGCGTGCAGGTCGCGCAGCGCGGGCATGTTCGCGGGCACGAGCTTGGTCACATCGGACTGGACCGACGTCTGGGTATCGGCGGCCCATCCGAGCACGGCCAGCACGACCGCGATCAGCAGAGCCCGCTCGGGACGGCGCCTCAGCAGCGCGAGGAGGCGCTGGGTGCCTGCGCCGATCCGAGAGCCAGTCGCGACCAGCGCTCGTGCCGGCCGTGCCGTCACCCGTGCCAGCGGCCGGCGGACCAGCTCCGCCCCGTCATGGACGATCTCGCCCGCTCCCCGCAGCGAGGCGCTGATCGCCCCGCCGCTGCGGTCCGCGAGCGCCATCGCCGCCGATCCGGCGGTGAGCGCGCACAGGAGCGCCACGCCGATGCCGACCACCAACAGTACCCCGAAGCCGCGCACCATCGGCACCGGTGAGAGCAGCAGCACGAGAAATCCGGTGGCGGTGGCCAGAGCCGCCGTGGCGATCGTTGGCGCGCCCTCGGCCGCGGCTCGGGCGATCGCGCGCTGCGCTCCCTGCGGCGAGGTCCCCGTCCCGGCGTCGGCGTCGCGCGCCTCCTGCACGCGGGACTGAAATTGAATCGCGTAGTCGACCGCAAGTCCGATCAGGATCGGCAGCACGGCGATCGAGGCCATCGTCAGCGACGCGCCCGCGAGCGAGGTGGCGCCGAAGGTGATGCCGGCGGCGGCGAGCGCGATCCCGAGCGGGAGCAGGCGCAGGCGGCTGCGGAACACGAGCAGCAGCACGATCGCCATCACCAGCACGGCCGCTACGAGCAGACCGGCGATCGAGCCGGTGATCTCCGAGGCGAGGTCGTTGACGACCACGGGGGCGCCGGTGACCGTATATGTGCCGCCGTAGGCCGAGGCGAACATCGGCATCTTGACCGCCTGGCGGATCCAGGTGATCGCGTCGGCGCGCTGCTGGTCGCTCAGGTTGGGCTTCAGCCGCACCTGTACGAGCGCCGAGTTGGCGGTCGGGAAGAGGTAGGCGAAGCGTGCCTTGGGCTGATTGACGCCCCGGGTCTGGTCGAACACGATCTGGGGGATGAACTGCGGGTCGTCGATCCGCGGGGTGCCGGCGATTCCGGAGTCGAGCGCCATCTGCTCGAACTGCTGGAGCCCCTGCTGCTGCGCGAGCTGACTGGCGGCGTTGGCCGCGGCGAGCGCCTGGGCGTGACTCAGGTGCCTGGCGAGCGCGAGCTGCAGCGCCGCCGTCTGGGCGCCGGCGACGCTCTGGCGGAAGTTGGTCAGCATCGTCTGCACCTCAGCGTTGACCGCCGTCACGGCCCGGTTCAGGAACGTGCCCGGTCCGTACACGACCTGGACGGGCCTGTGTCGCATCAGCTTCCCGCACGGACTGTTGGCCCCGCCGTAGGGCGGCAGCGCGCCCGGCGGCGCGGGTTCGAACGCCTGCGCCTGCTGACTCCGGATGACCACCTGGCCGGCCAGGCAGGCCTCCAGCTTGGTCAGCGTCGTGAGGTCCTTGGTCTCGACGAGGTTCGGGAGCGACTCGCGGATCAGGATCACCACGGCGTCGTCGCCGAAGTGGCGATGGAAGTCGTCGCTCGCCACCGCGCTCGGAGCCGAGCGACTGACGAACGTGTCGCTTCCGGCGTTCGGCCGCAGACCGAGCGCGAGCAGACCGCCGGCGAGCGCCGCGATGATGACCACGCACAGCGTCAGCAGCGGCCGTCGGGCGGCGGCCTTGACCAGGCGCTCCAACCTCTCCCTCGCCATCATGCGAACCGTGAGGCTAGCGGCGCGAGCGGCTGTGCGCGCCGCTCGAGTCCGCCGTTAATCCATCGTCAATGGGCCCTGTGATTCACCGGCCAGGAACTGGCGGATGAAGGGGTTGTCGGAGTTGAGCATGTCCTCGGCGGGTCCGGCCTCGACGATCCGGCCCTTCCAGAGCACGTTGATGTAGTCGGCCACCCGGCGGGCGCTCATGATGTCGTGGGTGATCACCGCGAACGTCGGCAGATGCGTCTTCTGCTTGGCCTTCGCCTCGTCCATCATGTCGCGGTGGATCTCGAGGATCAGCTCGCCGAGCAGAGCGGTTCGCACCGGATCCAGGCCCGAGTCAGGCTCGTCGAAGAGGACGATGTCCGGCTCGAGCACGAGCGCGCGGGCGAATCCGGCGCGCTTGCGCATGCCGCCGGAGAGCTCGTTCGGATACTTCTCCTTGGAGTGACCGAGGCCGACCTCGTTGAGGCGGCGCATCACGATGTCCTCGATCTCCTCCTCGCCCTTCTCAGTGTGCTGACGCAGCGGGAAAGCGACGTTGTCATAGAGGTTCATCGAGCCGAACAGCGCCCCGTCCTGGAACAGCAATCCGAACTTCTTGCGCATCTCGAACAGATCGTCGTCGGGCATGTTCGGCACCGACTCCCCGTGCACCAGGATGTCGCCCTGGTCGGGGTACAGGAGGCCGACCATGTGCTTGATGCAGACCGACTTCCCCGTGCCCGACGGCCCGAGGATCATCGAGACCATGCCCTCCGGCAACCCCATGTTGAGGCCCCGGAGAATCCGGTTGCGACCGAACGCCTTGTAGGTATCGATGAACTCAACGGCATCGGGACGACCCGACGGATAGACCTTGTAGGTGTGCCAGCGGTACTCCTCCTCCGAGGCGCCGTCCGGCGGCGCCGGACGCGGCGGCTGCTCGTCGACCACCGATACCCGCGACGTCGGCTGCGCGGCGGCGGGCTGCTCGCGGGTCTCCGCCGGCCGCGGGTCCGGCTGCCCACCCC
The DNA here is from genome assembly GCA_963800815.1 of uncultured Solirubrobacteraceae bacterium. Lineage (GTDB taxonomy): Bacteria > Actinomycetota > Thermoleophilia > Solirubrobacterales > Solirubrobacteraceae > Palsa-465. The sequence continues at coordinate 103,599 of CAWDCP010000025.1, read as the reverse complement.
GCTCCGGCGGGGGCGGCTCGCCCGAGCCCTGGACGTCGCCAGCCGGGAAGGTCTCTTGGCCGGCGGGCATCCAGTCCGACTGCGGCCCTGAGGACTGCGGCCCTGACCCGGCGCTTGCGGGGCCCGACGCGGGCGGCGTGCTCCCCGCCGATCCGTCGCCCAGTGCCGGCTGCGGCGCGGAGCCGGTCGGCTCCGCGCCGCCCTCGTCGTCCTTGTCGGCACCACCACTCCCGCCAAACCTGAAGCGCCTCATTTTCAGCCTCCGATAGGTGCTCTCGGATTGGCACCCCAGAAGAGCTGCGTCCCGAGCATTCCGATGAGATGAACAGCCACGATGTTCAGGACCATCGACTTGGCGGTGGCGGTACCCACGCCCACCGGACCCCCACTCGCGTTGTAGCCGTAATAGCAGCCAACGAGCACGATCACGGTCGCCATCGACATGGCCTTGATCAAGCTATATAACAAGTCAGGTGGGTTCTGGAACTGCCAGAAGATGAGGAAGAACCCACCTGAGGAGACTTCCCCGATCTGCTGCACGACGGCGAGATAGCTGGCGAAGAAGCCAGCGCCGATCGAGCAGATGTAGACGAACGGGAGCACCAGCCACGCAGCCAGCAGGCGGGTCGCACACAGGAACGTGATCCCGCTGATGCCCATCACCTCGAGCGCGTCGATCTCGTCGGAGATTCGCATCGAGCCGAGCTCGGCCACGATCCCGGTCCCCACCTTGGCCGCCATCATGTAGCCGAACGCGTAGGGGACGAGCTCGCGCAGGTCGCACCAGGCCGAGAACACGCCGGCGTATGCGGGTGCGCCCTGGCCGCGGGTGAAGTAGGCACCCTCGATCCCGCACTGCAGTCCGATGATGAACACGAGGCCCCAGATGACCAGCGTCGAGGACACGATCAGGATGCCGGCCTGACGCAGCGTCTCGCCGAAGAACCGCAACGGCTTGAGGCGGAACACCTCGGAGACGATCTTGGAGGTGAACTTGATGATCTCGCCGAAGGCTTCGATCCAGCCCTTGGGGGTGATGATCAGGTCGTTCATCGAGCGGTCGCTGTTCGGCTCAGGACCGGGGCGATCACTTGGCCACGGTCGAGATCTCGGGGTGCGTGGCCAGCAGCGTCTGCGTGAACGCGTAGTTGAAGGCGAATACGCCCAGGAAGGCGATCACCACCGCCTGGTTGACCGCGCGGCCCACCCCCTCGGCGCCGCCCGAGGCGGTCATCCCCTTGTAACAACAGACGATCGCGATGATCGCGCCGAACAACGTGGTCTTGAGGACCGAGCCCCACAGGTCGGTGGTCTCCGCGTTGGTGAAGAAGGTGGCCCAGAACGGTCCCAACGGGGCGTTGTTGACGAGCGTGGCCAGCACGCCGCCGAAGATGCCGAACAGGAGGGCGTAGATGTCGAACAGGCCGGTCACGAGCATCAGCGCCAGGAACCGCGGCACGACCAGGTTCTTGATCGGGTCGACGCCGAGCACCTGGAGCGCGTCGAGCTCCTCGCGGATCTTGCGCGCGCCGAGGTCTGCGGTGATCGCCGTCCCGGCCACCCCAGCGAGCACGATCGCATCCACGAATGGCGCGAACTCGCGGATCGACGCCAGCACGAAGAAGCCGCCGAGACGATCGAGCGCGCCGAACAGCACCAGGAAGTTGGCCGCCTGCAGACCCGGCGCCGCGTAGCCGAACGCGATGGTCGAGATCAGGAGCGGAAACCAGCACAGCTTCATCGCGAACAGGAATTGCCCGACGAACTCGCTGCCGTACGGGTACGGGGGCCTGACCGCCGAGACCAGAGTCTTGCCGGTCAGGATCATCATGTTGCCCACCTCTTCGAGCACGCTCTTGGTAGGCAGGAACGTTCTGTCGGCGACTGCTCGGATCAACTCTCTCTGTGTCCTCCCAGGACAGGCGTTTCCGCAGGCGCGGCGCCTGCGCGTAAGCCTAGTCCACCGGACTCCCCGTGGCCAACAGGGAACCGTCTCGAAGGCCCGCTGCCGCATGGTATGTTGGCGCCGGTTTGAGCGGGTGGAGCATGAGGAGCGGAGGGATGGCGACCGCGGTCGCAACGAGCTTGCTGCTCGCCGCGTGCGGGGGCGGCGCCCGGCAGGACGCGAATGAGCCGAAGGGCACCTACAACGTCGAGGTGCGCGCGGCCAGCTTCCCGACCCGCCAGAGCCTCGCGCAGGCTTCACACCTCGTGATCGTCGTCAAGAACGCCGATACGAAGACGATCCCCAACGTCGCGGTCACGATCACCGACAACAACCTGGGCACCAGGGCGCAGGCCTTCAGCGAGCTGCTGAACATGCCGGGTCTCGCCTCCGCCTCGCGACCCGTGTGGATCATCGACCGGGGTCCGAGCCCGGACGGGTGCGGCTACAGCTGCCTGCAGGGCGGCCCCGGCGGCGGGGTCACCGCCTACTCCAACACCTGGGCCCTCGGGCAGCTCAAGCCCGGCGCCTCGGCGGTCTTCGACTGGCGCGTCACGGCGGTCAAATCCGGCCTCCACGTCGTCCACTACCAGATCGCAGCGGGGCTGAACGGCAACGCCGTCGCCCAGCTCGCGAGCGGCCAGAAGCCCCAAGGAACGTTCGTCGTCCACATCAGGCAAGCGCCGCCGCAGTCGTATGTGAACGACCAGGGGCAGGTGGTCACGGTCTCGCGGTAGGGGTTGTCGGGCGGGGTGGGGCGCCGGCGCCGGACACTGCGAGTGTTCGGGGTGGGCGCTGATGGCGAGGAGGGCTCGCTCAAGGTGTCCAGCGCCGGCGTCCCACGCCCTCCCGGCAGCCTCGGCCCCGAGTGCCGCGGTACCCCGGCGCCCCCGTCCGTCTGGCTGGCTGCGCCCGGTGCCCCCGCCCTCCTCACGTCGCCGGAGCCCGAGCCCGAATCGTGCGGACGGGCTCAAGCCACCGGGTGGCGCGATCCTCCGGCCACCCCGGCGGCCTCGCCAAGGCTCCGGCGTGAGGGGCGAGGGCCCCCCGGGCCGATGAGCCGGCAGCCTCGCCGGGATGCCCGGGGTCGCAGGCGTGTGGGGGCGCAGGCGCTGGACACCTTGAGAGAGCCCGGCTCAACGCCCGCACCCACCCGAACACTCTCGCGGTGTCCAGCGCCAGCGCCCCCACACGCACACGCCCCCACGAGCGCGACCCGAGCCGACGAAGCCGATCCAAACAAACCGGAACCCCAAGAACCGATTTCTTCAGATGGACTTCGCCGGCCGCGGGTCTCCCCCACGTCTCGGAGCGGTGAGGACCGCCCGGGGAGAGGGTCACCCGGGCGGTCCCGCCACCGCGGGGCGGCCTCACATAGCCGTCCCGGTGCGCGGGCAGGCCGGTAGCGTGTCCTCTCCCGACGCGCCCGTGCGGATGCAGTCAGCGTCGTTGACGATCACCAGCTTCATCGCCGGTCAGTAAAGGGCGTGGGCCGACGGGCGGCATTGGCCCGATGGAGAAGATTCGGGGCGGCGCCTTCGACACGAGCATGCATCGGCCGGACGGCGAAGCCTGATGGGCCTGGTTTGGACATACGGATAGTGCCGTGGCGGCCTCCATTCCCTACATTGCTGACTTCACGTCCGAATCCGGATACGAACCAGTGCGCCCCCGCCGCCGGGCACGCACAGGAAGGAACGACAACTCGCATGCCTCGAATCCGCCAGCAGAACGTCATGGCCGCACAATGGGCGCCCAACGGGGGTGCGCTGGGAGCGCCGGATCTGACCTCTCCTGACAACCAGGTCTTCGGTTCCAACGTCTTCAGTCCGGCGATTCAGCGCCAGCGGCTGCCCAAGGACGTCTTCCGCCGCCTGCAACAGACACTCGCGCGCGGAGATGCCCTGGACACGTCGCTCGCCGACGCGGTGGCGCTGGCGATGAAGGAGTGGGCGCTCGAGAACGGCGCCTCGCACTACACGCACTGGTTCCAGCCGCTGACCGGGTCCACGGCCGAGAAGCACGACAGCTTCTACGGGCCGACCGGCGAGGGCACGGCGCTGGCCGAGTTCTCGGGCAAGGAGCTGATCCAGGGCGAGCCCGACGCCTCATCCTTCCCGACGGGAGGCATCCGGGCCACGTTCGAGGCTCGCGGTTACACGGCGTGGGATCCGACCAGCCCCGCCTTCATCCTCGAGAACCCCAACGGGGCGCTGCTGTGCATCCCGACGGCGTTCGCGTCGTGGACGGGCGAGGCGCTGGACCACAAGATCCCGCTGCTGCGCTCGATGGACGCGCTGTCCAAGTCGGCCATCAATGCGCTGCGGCTGTTCGGCAACTCGAGCGCAGCGCGCGTGTTCACGACCGTCGGACCGGAGCAGGAGTACTTCCTGATCGACGAGCAGTACTACTTCGAGCGGCCCGACCTCGTGACCACGGGGCGCACGCTGTTCGGGGCCAAGCCACCGAAGGGCCACGAGCTCGACGACCACTACTTCGGCTCGATCCCGGAGCGGATCCTGGCCTGCATGCTGGAGACCGAGCGCGAGCTCGGCAAGCTCGGCGTCCCGGTCAAGACCCGGCACAACGAGGTGGCGCCCAACCAGTACGAGCTCGCTCCGGTGTTCGAGAACTCGAACGTCGGCTCCGATCACCAGCAGCTGACGATGCAGGTCATGCAGAACGTCGCGCGGCGCTACGGCCTCGTGTGCCTGCTGCACGAGAAGCCGTTCGCGGGCGTGAACGGATCTGGGAAGCACAACAACTGGTCGATGGGCACCGACACGGGCGAGAACCTGCTCGAGCCCGGCGACACGCCGCACGAGAACCTGCAGTTCCTGTTCTTCTGCGCCGCGGTCATCCGGGCGGTCAACAAGTTCCAGGGGCTGCTGCGTGCCTCGATCGCCTCGCCGGGGCAGGATCACCGCCTCGGCGCCAACGAGGCGCCGCCGGCGATCATCTCGATCTTCCTCGGCGCCGAGCTCGAGAAGGTGTTCGAGGCGATCGAGCGGGGCGAGGCCGGCGAGTCGACACCGGAGTCGTTTCTCGGGCTCGGCACGCCGGTGCTGCCGCCGCTGCCGATGCACGGCGGCGACCGCAACCGGACGAGCCCGTTCGCCTTCACCGGCAACAAGTTCGAGTTCCGGGCGCTCGGGTCGAGCATGTCGCTCTCGCTGCCCAACACGGTCCTGAACACGATCGTGGCCGAATCGATCGACTACCTCGCCGAGGAGCTCGACAACGCGCTGGGCGGTGGCGCCTCGGTCGAGGATGCGCTGCGGCCGATCCTCCAGCGCACCTACGCGGACAACAAGCAGATCATCTTCGGCGGCGACAACTACTCCGAGGAGTGGCACGTCGAGGCTGACCGGCGCGGCCTGCTGAACCTGGTCGCGACGCCGGACGCGCTGCCGTTCGTCGTCGCCGACGACACGGTGGCCCTGTTCTCGAACTACGGCGTCCTGTCCGAGCGCGAGCTCGAGTCGCGCTACGAGGTCTCCCTGGAGCAGTACGTCACGAAGCTCAACATCGAGTCCGAGACGGCCAGCGGGATCGCGAAGACCATGCTGCTCCCGGCGGCGGCGCGGCACCTCGTGCTGCTCCGCGAAGCCGGTCTCTCCGAGCTCGCGGTCGAGACCGACGATCTCGTCAAGGAGCTCGTGGCCGCTATCGGGGCGCTGGAATCGGCCAACCTCGAGGAGAACCAGCCCCACGATGACCTGCTCAAGCACGCCGAGTACATGCGCGACGAGGTCGTGCCGGCGATGAGCGCCGTCCGCGCGGCCGCGGACAAGCTCGAGAAGGTCGTCGCCGACGACCTGTGGCCGCTGCCCAAGTACTCGGAGATCCTGTTCATCAAGTAGGGCTTCGGCGCCGCCGGCCGACCCGGACGGCGGCGCCCACCAGCGCGTCTCGGCCGCGGGTCCCGGGGGCGCCCACCCGCACGTCTCAGCCGCGGCCCCCGGCGGCGCCGGCTACATAAACCCCTGCTCGCACCGCAACTTGCGGACCGCCGACACGTTGTTGGCTACGGTGATGAGCGTATGAGGGACGACCGCGTTCACTGCGGCCGACGGGCGCCGAGACCCCGTCGACTGTGGGCCTGCCTGCTGGCTGCGCTCGCGCTTTCGCTGGCCGGACTGCCCGCGGCGACGGCGGGCGCCTCGTCGGGCGGCGCCTCGTTCGGAGGCACCCCGACGCCGGCGCCGACGCCCGCTCCGGCGCCACAACCGCCGTCGGGCGCGAATCCGTTCAGCGGCCGGGCGATGTGGATCTGGGTGCTTTCGATGTCCAACGGGGGCAACCTCCACTCGATCATCGCCAAGGCCCACGCCGAGGGCATCCGCACGCTGTTCATCAAGAGCTCCGACGGCGCCGGGATGTGGGGACAGTTCACCCCGGCCCTGATCTCCACTCTGCACGCCGCCGGACTGCACGTGTGCGGGTGGCAGTACGTGTACGGGACCTATCCCGCCGCCGAGGCGCGGGTCGGCGCGCAGGCGGTCAAGGACGGCGCCGATTGCCTGATCATCGACGCCGAGGCCGAGTACGAGGGCAAGTACGTCCAGGCCCAGACCTACGTGTCAGCGCTGCGCAAGCAGATCGGCGCCGGCTTCCCGCTCGCACTCGCCGGGTTTCCGTACGTCGACTACCACCCGGCGTTCCCCTACACGGTGTTCCTGGGGCCGGGCGGCGCGCAGTACAACGTGCCGCAGATGTACTGGCAGGACATCGCGGTGAGCGTCGACACCGTCTACTCGCACACATATCGCTTCAACCGCCTGTTCGGGCGGCCGATCTTCCCGCTCGGGCAGATCTACAACGCTCCCCCGCCGGCGGACGTCGTCCGCTTCCGGGAGCTGTCGATCGCCTACGGCGCCACCGGCGTGAGCTGGTGGGACTGGCAGGAGGCCGGGCGCTCCCAGTGGCAGGCGCTGGCGCAGCCGCTCGGTTCGCTGGCCGGTTTCTCGCCCGCCCGAGGGCTGGCGAGCCTCGGGCGCGGGGCCGTCGGCGATCTGGTCGTATGGGCGCAGGAGCACCTGATCACGGCCGGCTATCGGGTTCCCGTCGACGGCGCCTTCGGCGCCCAGACGCAGGCCGCCGTGCGGAGCTTCCAGGCCGCCCGCGGGCTCTCGCCCAGCGGTCTGATCGACTCCGCGACGTGGCAGGCGCTGCTGCGGTTCAGGCCGACCGTCATCCACTGGTCGAAGGCGAAGTCCCCCCGGTCCGCATCGGTGGCGAGCGCCTCCGCTCTCACGCCGCTCCCGATCTCCGCCTCGCGACCGGACGTGGCCAACGAGTTGCGCGGCGCGAGCGGCCGCGGCCGGCCCGGCGGCTGATCCGCCCTCGGTAGCCCCGCCGTCGAGGCTCCCATTCCCGACGCGCCGCGGGTTCGCGGGTCAGCTCGGGTGGGGTTGCTGCGCGTTGTCCGTGACCTTCTGCGGCGAGGCCATGTGCACGATCATCCGTGCGGCGCGGGCCGTGTCCTCGACGCCGGACTGACGGGGGCTCGTCTGGTGGACGAACCAGTTCCAAACGTGGCCCATGTGTCGCTGGGCGTGCAGTCGCGTCATGGTCTCGACGATATGCCCAATTCCGGACCTCTCTATCCGTGACTTGCCGCAGTCGCTGTACGCACTTGTCCACATGGCCAACCGGAGGGCCGGCGGCTGGTCCGGTCGCAACCTTGCCACGCTCGTGTCAAGGTTCGGCGAAACGTTGGTAGCATGACCCGGATGCGCGACTTCCTGGCTGCCACGCGTGAGCGTGTCGTCGTCTTCGACGGCGGCATGGGCGCGACCCTGGAGCAGTTCGATCTCAGCCTCGAGCGGGACTACAGGCTGCAGGGCCGATGCCACGAGGCGCTGGTGCTCAACCGACCCGACGTGATCGAGGGCGTCCACACCTCGATGCTCGAGGCCGGCGCGCAGGTCCTGGAGACGGACACGTTCCAGGCCTCCCGGCTCAAGCTCTCGGAATGGGGGCTCGAGGATCACACCGTCGAGATCAACATCCGGGCGGCGCAGATCGCTCGCCAGGCGGCGGGCGAGCATCGCTTCGTCGCCGGGTCGATCGGCCCGACCGGCTTCCTGCCCGCCAGTGACGACCCGTCGCTGGGGCAGATCTCGTTCACGGAGCTGGTCGAGGTGTTCACGGAGCAGGCCAAGGGCCTGACCGACGGCGGCGCCGACCTGATCATCATCGAGACCGCGCAGGACATCCTCGAGGTCAAGGCGGCCATCTTCGGCGCCCGCGAGGCCTTCAAGCTCGCCGGCCGGACACTGCCGATCCAGTGCAGCGTGTCGCTGCTGCCGCAGGGCGGCAAGATGCTGCTCGGGACCGACATCAGTGCCGTGCTGGCCACGCTCGAGGCGCTCGACGTCGACGTGATCGGCCTCAACTGCTCCACCGGGCCCGAGGACATGCGGGATGCGATCCGCTTCCTGGGCGAGTTCTGCCCCACCCCGGTCCACTGCATCCCCAATGCGGGGCTGCCGCTCCAGGGATCCAACGGTGAGACGATCTTCCCCGAGCAGCCGGAGCCGCTGGCCAACGTGCTCGGCGACTTCGTCGACCGCTACGGCGTCTCGATCGTGGGCGGCTGCTGCGGCACCACCCCCGACCACATCCGGGCGATCGCCGAGCGCGTCGAGGGACGGACCCCGAGAGCTCGCCCGGAACGCCGCCCTCCGCACGTGAGCAGCATGATCGCGGCTACCCCGCTGGTCCAGTCACCGACGCCGACGATCGTCGGTGAGCGGGTGAACTCGCAGGGCTCCCGCAAGGCCAAGGAGCTGTTGCTGGCCGGCGACTACGACGGCCTCGTGACCGTGGCCGAGGACCAGGTCACCGGTGGCGCCCACGTGCTCGACCTGTGCGTGGCCCTGACCGAGCGCCAGGACGAGGACGAGCAGATGCGCCAGCTGGCCAAGCGGATCTCGCTCACGCAGCCGGCGCCGATCCAGGTCGACTCGACCGAACCCGACGTGATCGACACGGCGCTGCGCCAGATCCCGGGCCGCGCGATCGTCAACTCCATCAACCTCGAGGCCGGCCGGGCCAAGCTCGACAAGGTCGTCCGGATCGCCCGCGCCCACGGCGCAGCCCTGATCGCGCTCACGATCGACGAGATCGGGATGGCGAAGACGGCCGAGCGCAAGGTCGAGATCGCCCAGCGGCTCAAGCAGCTGTGCTGCGATGAGCACGGCCTCGACCCCGAGACGCTGATCTTCGACTGTCTCACGTTCACGCTCACGACCGGCGACGAGGAGTGGCGGCCCTCGGCGGTGGAGACGATCGAGGGCATCCGCCGGATCAAGACCGAGATCCCCGGCGTCAAGACCTCGCTCGGGGTCAGCAACGTGTCCTTCGGCGTCGGGCTCCCGGCCCGCAGCGTGCTCAACAGCGTGTTCCTGCACCACTGCGTCGACGCGGGTCTCGACCTGGCCATGGTCAACCCGAACCACATCACCCCCTATCCCGAGATCCCCGAGCTCGAGCGCGAGCTCGCCGACGACCTCGTGTTCAACCGCCGCGACGACGCCCTGGAGCGGTTCATCGCCCATTTCGAGGCCAAGGGCGTGACCGAGGACGAGGGCCAGCAGGCCGATCCCACCGAGGGCATGGAGCCCGAGGAGGCGCTCCACTTCCACATCCTGCGCCGCAAGCGCGAGGGGGTCGAGGACCAGATCGATCGCAGCGTCGAGAAGATCGGTGCCGTGCCGACGCTCAACGGCGTTCTGCTGCCGGCGATGAAGGAGGTCGGCGACAAGTTCGGCGCCGGCGAGCTGATCCTCCCGTTCGTCCTGCAGTCGGCCGAGGTGATGAAGCGCGCGGTCGCTCGGCTTGAGAACTACCTCGACAAGATCGAGGGCTACACGAAGGGGACGGTCGTGATCGCGACCGTGTTCGGCGACGTGCACGACATCGGCAAGTCGCTCGTCAACACGATCCTCACCAACAACGGCTATACCGTCATCGACCTCGGCAAGCAGGTCCCGATCTCGACCATCCTCGACGCCGCCGTGGAGCACAAGGCGACGGCGATCGGGCTCAGCGCGCTGCTCGTGTCGACCTCCAAGCAGATGCCGCTCTGCGTGCAGGAGCTGCACGAGCGCGGCCTCAACTTCCCGGTCCTCGTCGGTGGCGCGGCGATCAATCGCAACTTCGGCCTTCGCATTCTCTATCCCCAGGGACCGGACTCCGACGAAATCTACGAGCCCGGCGTGTTCTTCTGCAAAGACGCCTTCGAGGGGCTCGCGAGGATGGACGACCTGATCGACGCCGAGGCCCGCGAGGCGCTCGTGGCCAAGACGCGCGAGGCGGCCCGGACGCTGCGCGAGAAGCCCGAGGTCCTCGACGACGGGCCGCCGGTGACCGACGCCTCGGTGCGCAGCGCGGCCAAGACCGACAACCCGATCCCCGAGCCTCCGTTCTGGGGGGTCCGTGAGCTCGACGTCCCGCTGCAGGAGGTCTACCACCACCTCGACACCCACGTCCTGTTCAAGCTCCACTGGGGCGGGCGTGGCGTCAAGGGCGAGGAATGGCGCCGCCTGCTGGCCGAGGACTTCCAGCCGCGGCTGGAGCGCATGTGGCGCGAGCAGAGCTATCTGCACCCGCGGGCCGTGCTCGGCTATTACCCCTGCAACTCGGACGGCAACGAGCTGATCGTCTGGGACCCGGAGGCCCCAGGTGAGCGCGAGCTCGAGCGTCTCGTGTTCCCCCGCCAGCCCAGGCACGACCGGATCTGCCTGGCCGACTTCTACCGGCCGGTGGGAGATGGCGTCGATGTCGTCGCGCTCCAGGCGGTCACCGCCGGCGAGGAGGTGACCGACCTGATGGCGTCGCTCGAACAGGAGGGTGAGTTCGCCGAGCAGCTGTTCGTCCACGGTCTCGGCGTACAGACGGCGGAGGGGATGGCCGAATGGCTCCACGCCCGCGTGCGCCGCGAGCTCGGCATCGCTCCAACCCAGGGCCGACGCTATTCCTGGGGCTATCCCGCCTGCCCGGACCAGTCCGAGCACGAGAAGGTCTTTCGGCTGCTGAACGCGCCGTCGATCGGGCTGCGGCTGTCGGGCGGCTACGCGGTCGAGCCCGAGCAGTCGACGCTGGCCATCGTCGCCCACCACCCCGAGGCCGTCTACTTCGGAATGAAGTCAGGCTTTCTGCCCAAGACGCCCAAGCAGGCCTCCGACGAGCTCGTCGCCGGCACCGACAAGGATCCGGCGCTGCTCGCCGAGCTGCCCGACGCCGACCCCACGCTGCCCACGGATCCGGACCCGGCGGGCGAGGGCGAGCCCGCGATGGCGGCGGGCCCGTAAGCCGGAGTCCGAGCCGGTCTCGTTCACCCGAGACCGCGTCACACGTAGACTCCGGGCCGTGGGAAGCCCTCCGGTGAGCAGCGACATGACCCCTCGGGTCGCCTTGGTGCATGACTTCCTCGTCGACATGCGCGGCGCCGAGCGGGTGTTCTCGAGCTTGTGCGAGATGTGGCCCGCGGCCCCGATCTTCACGGCGGTGTACGACGAGCGCGGGACCGAGGGGCGATTCTCCGGACGCGACGTTCGCACCTCGTTCCTGCAGCGACTGCGACCGTCAGCGCGCACCTTCCGGGCCCTGTTCCCCTTCTATCCCGCGGCGATCGAGTCGTTCGACCTGTCTGACTACGACCTCGTCGTCTCCAGTTCCTCAGCGTGGGCGCACGCAGTGTTCTGCAAGGAGGAGGCCGTCCACGTCAGCTACTGCCACAACCCGTTCCGCTATGCCTGGAACGATCGCGACCAGACCTTGGCGCGCCGGAACCCGCTCGTGCGTTCCCTGCTGCGGGACGCTCTGCGCCGCTGGCGCGAGTGGGACCGCATCTCGGCACAGCGGACGGATCGCTACGTGGCCAACTCGCTCGTCACCCAGATGCGGATCCGCACCTACTTCCAACGCGAGTCGAACATCGTCTACCCGCCCGTGGACACGAGCCGCTTCTCGCCTGGCGGCGTGAGCGACTACTACGCGATCGTCTCCGAATTGATGCCCCACAAGCAGATCCACGTCGCCGTCGAGGCGTTCAACAAGCTGCGACTGCCACTCGTCGTCGTCGGCGACGGACCCGGCGCCCGCCAGCTGAAGCGGATCGCCGCCCCGAACATCCAGTTCACCGGCCGGGTCCCGGACGAGACCGTCGCCGAGGTCCTGCAGGGCGCTCGCGCCTCGGTCGTGACCGCCATCGAGGAGTTCGGCATGGCCGCGGTCGAGAGCCAGGCGGCCGGCCGGCCCGTCATCGCCCGCCGCGGCGGCGGCGCGCTCGAGACCGTCATCGACGGCGTCACCGGCTGCTTCTGGGCCGGCGGGCCCGGGGAGCTCGCCGAGGCCGTGCTGCGGTTCGACGACGGCGCGATCGACCCGGCGGCCTGCACGAGCAACGCCGCCCGCTTCGACACCCGCAGCTTCCGCGCCGGCATCCTCGCCGAGGTCGACGGGGCCCGGGCCGACGGGGCCCGCACCAACGGCCACCGCCGGCCCCTCGCCTCGACGCGCTTCGTCAAGCGCGCCGCCAAGAGCACGCAGCGTTAGCACCGGGGTCGCGTGCGGCGGGCGCCGGGCGCACGCGGCGGGAGTACGGGCGCCGGACGCGGCTACGCGCGCACGGTGCCGGGTGCCAGGTGCCGGGTGCCGGGTGCCGGGTCCCGGGCGCCCGGGCGCCCAGGGCGCCCGGGCGCGGCTACGCGCGCACGCGCGGTGCGCGACTACGGGCCACCGCGTGCGCCCCCCCGGGGACCTGGGACCCGAAGTGTTGCAACTGAGTTCCGGCCCCCGGAACTGAGTTGCAGCGCTTCGCCCCCAGCGCGGGGCGTTCTGTTGCAGATGTTCCTCGCGCGTTGCAAACGCGGCCCTGAGCCTGACCGGATTCCCCGGAGGCTTCGAGGGAGCCGTGCAGCCGAGCGTGGTTGCGCAACCAGTGACGCGGTGCCAGCCGAGCATGATGTCGCTGGCGGCCTGCCTCAGACGGCAGCCCCAGGTCTCTCGCGGAATGAGCCACCGGGCGGCCCGGCGGCCAGGCCACCGGGCGACCAGGCGACCAGGCGACCAGGCGGCCAGGCGACCAGGCGACCAGGCGACCCGGCGACCAGGCGACCCGGCGACCAGGCGGCCCGGCGACCAGGCGGCCACGCGGCCACGCGGCCAGGCGACCACGCGGCCGGGCCGCGATCGCACACCGAACACCGGGCCAGAATCGGCTTTCGAGGTACTTCCGTCCGCCACACGAACCCCGGCCGCCACCGCCGCACCAACCCCACCGCCCCCGGCCGGGGGCCCCGCCCTTACCCCTCCGCGTTGATCGTGTCACCGGCGCCGCGACGCTGCGGCGGGCGGCTGGGCCGGCGGGCGGGCAGCTTGACCGGCGCGGCGTGCATGGCGCGCATCCGGACCTCGCGCCAGGACATGCCCTCCTTGAGCAGCGCGGGCATGCCCATCAGGATCGCGGTCGTGACCTCGACCGCCTGCAGGATCACGCCGTAGGCGACGCCGGTGCCGTAGCCGACATGCCAGCCCGTCGCCAGGACGGCCGCGCAGGCGGCCTGGAAGACGCCGAGGTTGGCCGGCGTGGCCGGCAGCACCGCGGTGATGTTGACCGCGAACAGGACCGCCGCGGCGGCGGCGATGCCGGCCTGATGGTTGAGCCCCAGGGCCACCAGCAGCACGTAGCAGGAGAGCCACTGCAGAGCCCAGGCCGAGAGCTGGGCACCGGTCGCGAGCGCGCCCAGGCGTGGGCGCCGGAACACCGCGAGGCCGGCCCGTACGCGGGTCATCGCCTGGCGGATCTGTCCGGCGGCGGTGTGCAGGCGCGCGAAGCGGGAGTGCTCGCTCGAGGCGCGCAGGACCACCGGCGCCAGCAGCACGAGCAGCAGCAGTGTCAGCGGCGCGATGGCGGCGAACAGCAGCGCGTTCTGGTGCCCGTCGAACAGGTTCACGGACGAGAACATGACGGCGCCGAGAACGGCCAGCGCGACGATGTTGAGCAGCGTCTGGGAGACGAGCGTCCCCAACACCACGGGCAGGTTCTCCCGTGGTCGTCCGGTTCGCCGGGCCACCACCAGCGCGCGCGACGGCTCGCCGAGACGGGCGGGCAGGGTCGAGGACATGAGAACGCCGATGAACGTGCCCTGCATCGCGTCCGATAGTCGGACCCGGGCGTGCGGTAGCGCGGCGCGCAGGATCGCGTACCACGAGAAGGCGCGCAGGACCATCGAGGCGCACATGATCGCCAGGCCGAGCAGCACGAAGGCGGGACTGGAGTTGAGCAGCGCCGCGGCGATGTGGGCGATGCCGATCTTCTGCAGCGCGAGCAGCGCGAGCACGGCGCCGCCGAGGGACACCGCGACCAGGGCGGCGCGGCGCGCGAGCGCGACCAGCGGACGCCGGGCGCCGGTCGGCGCCGGCTCCAGGCTGCGGAGCCGCCGGGCCGGCGCGCGAGGCTTCAGATCCGCGGCCCGCGCACCGACGCGGACGGCAGCGCGCTGGACGGCGCCCACCGGGGCGGGCGTGGCGATCGCGTCCTGGTAGGCCGACATCACCTCGGCGGCCACGCGGGGCCAGGCGAAGCGCTCCACGTCGGCGGCGGCCGCCTGGCCCATCGCCACGATGCGATCAGGCTCATGCCACAGCTCGCGCAGCGTCTCGGCCAGTGCCTGCGCGTCGCCGCGCCCTACGAGCACCCCGTCGATGCCGTCGCGCACGACGTCGCGATAGCCGGCGATGTCCGACGCGACGACCGGAGTGCCGGCCGCGAACGCCTCGGTCAGCACCATGCCGAAGCTCTCTCCCCCCAGCGACGGGGCGCACAGCACGTCGGCCTTGGCCAGCTCGCGGCGCTTCTCGGCCTCGTCGACCTTGCCCAGCGCCCGGATGCCGCGCCCGTCCATCATCAGCGGCTCGAGCTCCTCGAGGCTGGGGCCGATCACGGTCAGCTCGGTGGGGATGTGCTCGCGCAGTGCCTCGAAGGCGCGCAGCAGCAGCGGCAGCCCCTTGCGCTCGACGGCCTGGCCGACGAACACGATCCGCAGGCAGTCGAGGCCGTCCGCACCGATCCGCTCGGCCATGGCCGAGCCCGCGTCCGGCGCGCGGACGCCGGCGCGGGCCCCGGCATCGACGTGGACGCCGTTGGGGATCACGCGGTAGTGGCCGCCGAACCAGCGCCGTCCCGTCCAGGCCGCGGCCTCGGAGACGGCGATCCGCACGTGCAGGCGGTTCAGCACCCGGCGGGCCCCGATCAGGTTGGCGATCCCGTTCGCGACGCGGTTGTCGGAGTAGGAGTGGAACGTGCCGACCAGCGGCAGGCGGGTCGAGTCGGCCGCCACCCAGCCGGTCAGCGGTGCGACCGGCTCGTGGATGTGGACCACGTCGTAGCCGCCGGTGCGGAGCTCCTCGTGCAGCCGCGAGATCCCGTACGGGGTGATCGAGAGGTTCGACACCGACCCGTTCGCCTTGAACCCGATCGTGCGCCCGAGTGAGACGAGATAGTCGGGCGCGGCGACCGACTGGGGGCCCGCCCCGCGATGCAACGCCGCCGACATGCGGTCGGGCGGATCGTAGGGTGCGAGCACCCGGACGTGATGACCGTCTTCAATGAAACGCTCGGCGAGCGCTTCGATGTGCCGGGTCACGCCACCGGGGTATGTCCACGAGTACGGCGAGACCAGCGCTATGCGCATGTTCTCCATGGTATCCCCTACCCCGTCCGGACTTCAGCGTTGCTGGGAACTATCATGGAATTCTTCATGCCCGTCCGCCACTTCGTCAAGTACACGTTCCTGAAGGTCGATCCGGCCTGGCGCCGGCTCGACGAGGACCGCCGTGCCGATGACAAGCGCGAGTTCATCGCCGCCTGCGAGGATTTCGCCGACGGGCACCTGCTGCGCTCGTTCTCACTGGTCGGCACGCGGGGCGACGCGGACCTGATGCTGCTCAGCCAGGCGCAGAACCTGGAGCGGATCCACGAATTCCACGTGGTGCTGGCGCAGAGCGGGCTCATGAAGTGGTGTACGGTTCCGTACTCGTTCCTGGCCATGACGAAGCCGTCCGAGTACTCAGACGAGTCTCGGCTCGAAGTTCGACCCGGTCACGGCAAGTACCTGTTCGTGTACCCATTCGTCAAGACCCGAAGCTGGTACGCGCTCGGTGCCGACGAGCGCTGGCGCATCATGCAGGAGCACATCAAGGTCGGACGCGAGTTCCCATCCGTCGACCTCAACACGAGCTATTCGTTCGGGCTCGACGACCAGGAGTTCGTGGTCGCGTTCGAGACGGACAATCCCGGCGACTTCCTGGATCTCGTGCAGCGCCTGCGGACCACCGAGTCGAGCTCGTACACGCTGCGCGACACGCCCACGCTGACCTGCATCTCGTGCTCGGTCGAGCGCGCGCTCGGCGCGCTCGACGGGGCGCCGCTGTCGCTCGCAGAGTCCTCGTAGTCGTGCCCCGGCCCCGCTCCTGAGTGAGCCTCGACCCCGGGATCGAGCATCTGCGCCGGGTCGACCCCGTCCTGCGCACGATCATCGACCGGATCGGCTTCGACGGCCTCGGGGAGGCCCGCGGCGGGCGCCCGCACGACCACTACGGCGCGCTCGTGCGCTCGATCGTCGGCCAGCAGCTCTCGACCAAGGCCGCCCGGGCGATCTTCCAGCGCCTGACCGACCGCTTCGACGGGCGCACGCCGACGCCCGAGCAGGTGCTGGCGGACGATCCCGAGGAGCTGCGAGCCGCCGCCGGTCTCTCGCGCGCCAAGGTCGGCTATCTGCGCTCGCTGGCCGAGCACGTGCTGGACGGCGAGCTCGAGCTCGCGCGCCTGGACGAGCTCCCCGACGAGCAGGTGATCGCCGAGCTGGTGGCGGTCAAGGGCATCGGCGCCTGGAGCGCCCACATGTTCCTGATGTTCCACCTGGAGCGGCCCGATGTGCTCGCCGTGGGCGATCTCGGGATCCGGCGCGCGATGATGCTCGCCTATGGCCTGCCCGCGCTGCCGGCACCCGCCGAGATGGAAGCGATCGCCGAGCCGTGGCGGCCATGGCGGACGCTGGCGTGCCGGTATCTGTGGCGCTCGCTGGACAACGAGCCGGTCTGAATCGTCATCGAGCGCCGGGATGGGTACCAGACGTGGCATCCGCTTGATCCGTGCACGAGCTCTGACGGCGGCTGCTCATCCCGCGGTCAGGGCTCGGCGGGACGCGGGATTGCGTCTGGAGCGAGGCACCCGACATGCCAGAACCGCGCCTCATGATGCTCGTCGTCTCGCAGGTGCTGACCGAGGTTCAAGAAGGAGGATGCGTGAATCGAGCCATCGGCAAGCTGCACCCAGAGCGGCTCGAGGACGCCGATGCGATCGTCACATCCCGCGCAGACCAAGTATGCGTTGTCATCCACGATCGCTCCCTCGATACCGGCCCGCTGGGCGATACACCGTACGCCGGTCGTTTGAGCTGACAAGCGGGTTAGTCCGCTGCTGCGCGCGGCGGACTACTGAGTCCTGGGACCGGCGGGACGCTGAGCGCCGACGATCAGCGGTCCGTCGAGGGGCTCCGCACGCTCCGCGGCTCGACGCGGCACTTCCAAGAGCCGTTATCGCGCCGCGCACGGTCGATGGCGACGCCCGCGAACTCGGCCAGCAGGACGACCGCCTCCTCATCGCCCTCGCTGAACTCGGCGCCGTCCAGCTTGTCGGTGAGATACAGGTTCCCGTAGGGCTCGCCGGCGATCAGAACCGGCACCCCCAGGAACGACCGCATCTCGGGGTGGCCGGGCGGAAACGCGTAGGAGCGCGGATCGCTTCCCACGTCAGCCAGCCGCAACGGCACCGGATCCGTGATGAGTAGACCGAGCACACCGCGGCCCCGTGGCAACTCGCCGATCTCCCGCCGAGCGGCCTCGTCAATGCCCTGCGTGAGAAACCGTGCCAGCCCCGTCCGCGACTCATCCAGCACGCCGAGCGCCGCGTACTGCGCGCCTGTCACGAGGCGGGCGGATGCAAGCACCCGCTCGAGCACAGCATCGACGTCCGCGTCGTCCAGCACGCTCCAAGCGATGCTCAACAGTGCGCGGACACCGGGGTCCATCGCTGACATCGATCCTGGGAGTCAGCCACTCTGCCTCTGCTGAGTAGCCAGCAGACGCCATGATGCCTGTCTGCGCTCCCAGTCCGGCGGCAGCGCTCCGTCGATCCGCTCGACGACCTCAAGCCACTCGAGCGCTTCGCCGAAGGCTTCGCGCTCCGCAGCGTCGTGCGCCCACCCGAGCGTCCGTACGACAGCCCGCTCGTGACGCTCGGCGCGCGTCATGACATGCCCCGTTGGATCGAGCGTCCACCGGGCGGGTGTCCGATGGCCAGCTGGGAGATCGCATTCGCGGACTCCTCCGCTGCGGGAGTGAAACTGGGGCACGGGCGCGGCAGGACCACGCCCGCTCCCCGGAATGACGCGCCCCCACGGTAGGGGCGACACACCACCAGATGCAACGGTCTCGTTCCCTTCCTGACGTCAGCTAGCGGACCGCGCCGCGGACAAGCGAGCGATTGCCGAGTCGCGGCGGCCTCTGGCCTGCCGGTATCTGTGGCGCTCGCTCGACGACGCCGGACCGACCCGCTGCCCGACGCGCAGTGCGTCAGACCGCTGAGACCTGCTCCTCGTCCGCCACGCGGAACGAGGAGCCGCACCCGCAGGCGGCGATCACGTTGGGGTTCTCGACCTTGAATCCGGCACCCTGCAGGCCGTCGACGAAGTCGATCACGGAACCGCGGACGTAGGCGAGGCTCGGGGGATCCACCAGCAGGCGGATACCCTTGTCCTCGAATACGGTGTCCCCGTCCCGCTGCTCGTCGAAGGCCAGCGCGTACTGGAAGCCCGAGCAACCCCCACCGCGAACGCCGACCCGAAGTCCGGCGGTCGAAACGGATGCCTGACCGGCGAGGAACTCCCTCACCTTCTCTGCGCCCTTATCAGTAAGTGTGATCATGCTTCATTCAGTATAGCGAGCCCACCTCAGTACGCTAAGGGCAGTGTCTGCGACGTTCGATGCAACTCCAGAAGAGCTGAAGAGCCGGATCGAGGCCGCGATTCCCGGGTCCAGCGCCCAGGTCACCGGCGACGGCCACCACTTCAATGCCGTGGTCTCGGCGCCCGCGTTCTCAGGGCTGAATCGGCTCGCGCAGCACAGGCTCGTCTACGACGTGTTCGGCGACGAGCTGGGCGGCCGGATCCACGCCCTTGCCATCAAGACCCACGCCACGAGTGAGGAAGCATGACCGACGAGAGCACCAACCCGATGCGCGACGCAATCCAGAGCGCGATCTCCGAGAACCCGGTGATCCTGTTCATGAAGGGCACGCCCGAAGCTCCCGCCTGCGGGTTCTCCGCTCGCACGGTGGCGATGCTGCAGTCGCTCGGAGCGCCGTTCGCGGCCGTGGACATCCTGCCGGACCCCCGCATTCGCCGGGAGCTCTCGGCCCTGTCGAACTGGCCCACGATCCCGCAGCTGTTCGTCGACGGCGAGCTGATCGGCGGCTGTGACATCGTGACCGAGATGTACGAGTCCGGTGAGCTCTCGCACGCGCTCGGGCTGCAGCCCGCCGCCGCGGAGCCGGCGCCCGAGGCCACGCCCGCCGAGGCCCCGCCGCTGACGATCGAGAACCGTCTGTAACCGGTCCGGGCCCCACCGCGCGCGGAGTTGTTGAGGAGGGCGCCTCCGGCGCCCCGTTGTTGGCGCCCGGCTCTCCGTGCGCGGCACTCGGTCCGGGCGCGCGGCGGTTAGCATCGCCGCATGAGCGCGACCCGCCGACCGGATGCCGGCACCGTGGTCGCGCTGCGCTTCGAGCACGGGCACCTGTGGGCGCTCGACCAGACGCTGCTCCCGTGGCGTGAGCAGGAGCTCGAGCTCTCGCGCGCGAGCGAGGTGGCCGCCGCGATCCGGCGACTGGCGATCCGCGGAGCACCGCTGATCGGTGTCGCCGCGGCCTACGGGATCGCGCTGGAACTGGCCGGCGACCCGAACCCGCGGGCGGCGCTGGAGCGCGCCTGCGGCGAGCTGCGCGCGGCTCGGCCCACCGCGGTCAACCTGGCCTGGGCCGTGGATCGCGTGCGCGCCGCCACGCTGGCGGCCGCTCCGGGCGGCGAGGCGGAGGCGGCGCTGGCCGAGGCACGCGCGATCCACGCCGGGGAGACGGCGGCCAGCGACGCGATCGCGGCACACGGGGCCGATCTGCTCGCGGGCTCGCGTCGGCTGCTGACCCACTGCAACGCCGGGGCGCTCGCCGCCCCGGGGCGCGGCACCGCGCTCGCGGTGGTGGCCGAGCTCGCGGCCCGGGGGCAGCTCGACGGGGTGCTGGCCTGCGAGGCCCGTCCTCTCCTGCAGGGTGCGCGGCTGACCGTGTACGAGCTGGCGCGGCTGGAGATCGCGCACGAGCTTCTCGTCGACGCCGCCGCCCCCGGGCTGATCGCGGCAGGCGCAGTCGACGCGGTGATCATCGGCTGCGACCGTGTCGCGGCCAACGGCGACGTCGCCAACAAGGTGGGTAGCTATCCGCTCGCGCTGGCCGCCCGCGAGGCGGGGATCCCGTTCGTGGTCGCCGGACCGACCTCGACGATCGACCTCGCCTGCGGGTCCGGCGCCGAGATCGTGATCGAGGAGCGCCACCCCGACGAGGTCCGCCGAGCGGCCGGCGTGCCGGTCACGGTGTCCGGCACGCGCTGCCGAAACCCGGCCTTCGATGTGACCCCCGCCGCGTTGGTGAGCGCGATCGTGACCGAGCGCGGCATCGCGCGGCCGGTGAGCTCGGAATCGATTCGCGCGTTGCTCGCCGCATGAGAGCGGCCGTGTCGCTGCCCGGTGGCGAGGTCACGGTCCAGGAGCTGCCCGACCCCGAGCCCCGCGAGGGCGAGGTCGTCTGCGACGTGGTCGCGTGCGGGGTGTGCGCCTCCGATGTGACCGACTGGTACATCGCCGCCAGGCTCCCGGCGGTGCTCGGCCACGAGCCGGCGGGCATCGTGCGCGCCGTCGGTGCCGGGGTCGAGCGCTGGCAGGTCGGCGACCGGGTCGCGATCCACCACCACGCGCCGTGCGGCGAATGCCGGCGCTGCCGGCGCGGGCACGAGACCATGTGCGAGCACTTCCGCGCGACCCGGCTCGATCCCGGCGGGTTCGCCGAGCGGGTTCGGATCGGGCCGGACCTCGTGCGCGAGCTGCTGCCGATCCCCGCCGGGCTCGATCCGGTGGCGGCCACGTTCATCGAGCCGCTGGCGTGCGTGCTGCGGGCCCAGGATCGAGCCGGCCTGCGGCCCGGAGACAGCCTGCTCGTCGTCGGGGCCGGGGTCAACGGCCTGCTCCAGATCGCCGCCGCCCACGCGCGCTCGGTCGAAGCCGTCTGGGTGCGCGAGCCGCGCCCCGACCGCCTCCGCATGGCTGAGGCCTGGGGCGCCGAGCACCACGGCAACGAACCGGTCGATGTCGCCATCGTCTGCACTCCGAAGCCGCCGGCGATCGCCGCGGCGGCGGCGGCGCTCGCCCCCGGCGGCACGCTGTGCCTGTACGCACCGCCCGCGCCCGGCGACCCGCCGGCGTTCGACGGCACCGCCGTGTTCATGCGCGAGCTGACGATCACGGCGAGCTACTCCGCGGGCCCACAGGACATGCGTGCGGCCCTCGAGCTGATCGCCGGCGGCCTGATCGACCCGCTGCCGCTCGTCACCCACCGCCTGGGGCTCGGGGAGACCGGCCGTGCGCTCGCGCTGCAGCGCAGCGGCGAGGCACTCAAGGCGGTCGTGCTGCCGTGAGGGCGGCAATCCTGTTCGGGCCGGAGGACCTGCGCGTGCAGCAGGTGCCCGAGCCCGAGGGCGAGGTGATCGTGACCGTCGAGGCCGCGACCACGTGCGGGACCGACGTGAAGATGTGGCGTCACGGTCATCGTCTGCTCGGCCCGTACCCGTGCCCGTTCGGGCACGAGACGGCCGGCGTGCGCGCCGACACCGGCGAACGGGTGCTCGTCTCGGATTCCGTGTCCTGCGGGCGCTGCCCGCCGTGTCGCGCCGGCCGCCCGCAGATCTGCCGGGACCCGACCTGGGTGCTCGGCGGCTTCGCCGAGCGGATCGCCGCGCCGGCCCGGGCCCTGCATCCCATCCCCGCCGACCTGCCGGCCGCGGCGGCGGCGATGGCCGAGCCGCTGGCCGCGGCATTGCACGCGGTCTCGCGTGGCAGCAACGCTGAGGACGTGGGGATCCTCGGCGGCGGCCCGATGGGCCTGATGATCACCGCGCTGCTGATCGCCCGGGGTCGCTCGGTGACGGTCGCCGACCGGCATCCGGAGCGCCGTCGCCAGGCCGAGCAGCTCGGTGCCCGTGCCGTCACCGCACTGGGGGGGCACCCCCTCGTGTTCGAGGCCGTCGGCCGACCCGAGGCGTGGACGGCCGCGATGTGCGCCGCGTCCCCGGGCGGGGTAGTGGTGCTCGTCGGAGGCTGCCCGACCGGCGCCGAGGTGACGTTGCCGACGGGAGCGGTCCACTACGACGAGCTCGAGCTGCGGGGGGCGTTTCACCATTCACCGACCGAGATCGACGCCGCACTCGCCGCACTCGCGTCCGGAGAGGTGGACTGGCGCGGGCTCGCCGGCGAGACGATCACGCTCGAGCAACTGCCGGGCGTGCTCGCCGCCCCCACGGGCGGACGCGCCCGCAAGTGGGTGGTCGATCCGCGGGCGACCGGCTGAGGCGAGACGGCGGCCTACAGCGCGTGCTCGGTGCGCACGCCTTCGCCGGGGCGCTCGGAGTGCAGGCAGGACCGCCCGACGTCGGTCAGCCGCCACAGCCGCTCGGAGTGCTCCTCGTCCCAGCCCGCCGTCTCGATCAACCGCCGGGCGGAGGCATCCTGCATCGCCGGCAGAACCGCCAGCTCTTCGGCCAGCAGCTCCCAGGCCACAAACCCGAGGCTGACCCCATCGTTCTCCTCGCACCGCTCGATCACGCCCAGCACGTGCTCCAGCGGGATCTGTTCGGTCGTCACGGGCTCACCTCGCAGCTCACATGTTTTGCGGGTGTGAGGCGCGTCCGGCGGGACCGCCCACGCGACCCAGATTGAAGTACGCGCGCGGTCGCCGCATCCGCCCTGGGGCCGGAACGGGGACCGTAATTCCTACGGGGCGGGTTGCGGCGACTCGGCCGGCCCGGACGCCGCCGCACGCTCGCGGCGGAACTCGAGATGCTCGACGATCCGGCGCGAGTCGCAGATTGCCTCTCCCTCGATCACCAGCACCGGAACCCGTCGCTGGCCGGTCAGGGCCTCGACCTCGGGGCGGCGCGATCGCCGCTGCGGCACCACCGCCTGCTGGAACGGGATCCCCTCGCGCCGGAGCGCGCGCGCCACCTTGCCGCACGGACACAGCCAGTCGGTCGGCGTGGTGCAGCGGTACAGGATCGCCATCTGAGATCAGACGATAAACGCGCTCAGCAACCCCGTGCGCCGCATCGCGCCGGCGGCGAGGCGGAGCGCCAATGGCTGCCGGGCGCCGGGCGGTGGCAGGAGCCCGCCCTCCCGCTCCCGGTACCAGGCGATCGTCGCCTCGAGGCAATCCTCGTGGGGCGAGGTCTTCCAGCCGAGCTCGCGCTTGGCCTTGGTGTTGCGAAATGCCCAGTTGAGCGAGGCGGCGCGGATCTCGATCGCCGAGGGCATGTGGACGCCGGGTACACCGCTGGCCGTCCGGGCCAGGGCCAGCGCGACCGGCAGCGGCAATTTGACCAGCGGTGGCTCGATCCCGGTCAGCCGCGCGAGGTCGGCGAACAGGCGGTCCAGGGTGAAGTTGCGATTACCGAGGATGTAACGGTCGCCGACCCGGCCGACCTCGTCGGCGAGCAGATGCCCGCGGGCGACGTCCTCGACGCCGACGATGTTGATCGTTCCGTTCACGTAGGCGGGAATCTCGCACCGCAAGTAGCGACGCACGAGCGTGGTCGAGGAGCGCCCGCGGTCCCCGGGGCCCATCACGTGGGCCGGGTTGACGATCACCAGCGGCAGTCCGCGGGCGACCAAGCGCAGCGCCTCGACCTCGGCCTCGTGCTTGGAGTCGACGTACGGGAGTCCATGGCGCCCCGTGTCGAACACCTGACGCTCGTCGGCGGTCGATCCGGGCGGGGCGGGTCCGATCGCGGCCGCCGAGGACGTGTACACGACGCGTTCGACGCCGGCGCGGAGGGCCTCCTCGAGCACGATCCGCGTGCCCTCGACATTGACGGCGAACAGCCGCGCGCGCGGAAGGTTGAGCCGCGTCGTCCCGGCGACGTGGAAGATGCGATCGACCCCCTGCATCGCCCGGCGAACCGAGCGGCGATCGAGAATGTCGGCCCGCACGGTGTGCACGTCGAGCGCGGTCAGCTCCTCGATTCTCGACGCTTGTCGCACCGTCGCGCGCAGGTCGTCGCCACGTGCGACCAGCGCCCGCGCCACGTGCGAGCCGATCAGTCCAGTGGCTCCGGTGATCAAAGTGCGCGCCATCAGCGCGCGCCAGTCTAGACGGGCTCCGTGCCCGTGCGCCGGCGGCGACCACTGCTCGTGCAACGCTCCTGAAGTCTCTTGCGCTCTGACGGCGTCTGGACGTGCCTGGCCGTGTCCGCCGACCCGGCACGTACGCCCGGTACGAGCTGGGCCGGCGGACAACGCCCAGGCACGCCCAGCCACTCGCCAGATCATCAAGCGACTTACGGAGCGATGCACTAGGGTGGCGCCGGGATGCCGGTCGTAGTCGTCTCCGATACCTGCCATTACCTTCCGCGCGAGCTGCTCGAAGAGAGCGGAATCCGCCAGGTGAGTCTGTACGTCCATTCGGGCGACCTCGTCCAGCGCGAGAGCGAGATCACCGACTATGACGCCTACTACGAGGGGCTGCGCACGACGCCGGCGCTGCCGAGCACCTCGCAACCGTCGATCGGCGACTTCCTGGCCGTCTACGAGCCGATCCTGAACGCCGGCGACGACATCGTGTCGATCCATCTCGCCGGCGGGATGTCGGGCACCGTGCGCTCCGCGGAGCAGGCCCGCGAGCAACTCGGCGACCGGGCCGAGCGCGTCCACGTGGTCGACTCCCGGACGGCCTGCGGCGGCCAGGGATTGGTGATCCTCGCCGCCGCCGCGGAGGCGGCACGGGGAGCCGACGGCGCCGCCGTCGCCCAGCACGCCCGCGATGCCCGCGCGCAGCTGAAGATGTGGTTCGCGATCGAGACGCTCGAGTATCTGCGCCGCGGTGGTCGCATCGCCGGCGCCCAGGCCTGGGTCGGCGCGGCGTTGAAGATCAAGCCGATCCTCACCGTCGAGTCGGAGATCGCGCCGATCGAGCGCGTCCGGACCTCGCGCCGGGCATTCGAGCGCATGGTCGACCTGCTGCGCTCACGTCACGACGACGGCGCCGACGCCTGGATGGTGCAGCACATCCAGGCCCCGAACGAGGCGGCCGAGCTGGTCGCCCGGGGTCGTGAGATCTTCGGGGGCGACCCCGTCGTGGTGTCGGAGATCGGCCCCGTGATCGGCACCCACGTCGGGCCGGGACTGCTCGGCGCCGGGGCCCTGCCCACCTCGTTCATGTGAGCACCCCGTCTGGGCCGTCGAACTGCGAGGGTCAGCCCCCGGGCTAGCTCTTGCGCAGCGCGCGGCGCTCCCGGCGCGCCTTGCGTCCGAAGATGAGCGAGCCGAGCGCGGCGACACCGCCGCCGAGCACGAACCCGGCCACGCCGGCCCCGATCGTCACCTGCTGCTGATGACGGACGATCTGGTTGCGCCAGTCGGCCAACGAGACGACCTCGGCCCGCAGCTTGTCGATCGAGACGACGAGCTCCTGGCGGTTCTGCTCGATCGAGTCCCGGATCTCCTCCGGCGTGCGGGTCCGCGCGGGCTGCGGCATCTACGGTTGCACCTCGGTCTGCACGCTGGCGCGGATCTTCTTGGCCTCGTCGATCGCCATCTGCGGCACCGGTGGGCCGACCTGGAGCTTCTTGCGCGCAAACAGGAAGGCGCCCGCGGTCATCAGCAGGAGCACGATCAGCACGATCAGGAACCCGAGCCAGATGCTGTCCAGCAGAGAGTTCAGGCCCCAGGCCAGGGTCAGCAGCATGAACACGACCGCGAACACCCCGAACACGGCGCCGGCGGCAACGGCCGCGGCACCCCTGGCCAGCGTGGTGACCTTCTGGGTCACCTCCACCTTGGCCAGCTCGATCTCCTCCCGCACGAGCAATGTCATGCGGTCGGAGACCTCGGTCACCGCGGTCGCGATGCTCTCCTGTCGGCTGTTCTCAGCGGGCAAGGCGTCTCAGGATCATGGCGAGCAGGAATCCCCCGGCGAACGCGGCACCGACCGCGACCTCGGGGCGCTCTGAGGGCAGCGTCCGCGCCCCGCCGGTGGGAGCCCCGGCGCCAGGCGGCGGGGGCGCCGCCGGCGCAGGCGGCACCGGCGGGGGCGGCGCAAACGCCGAGGGCTTGGGGTCGGACGGGCCGGGCTCCACGGCGCGGGGGGCTCAGGGGGGGTCACCGGAGTCGCCGGCTCAGGGGGCGTCACCGCAGTCGCCGGCTCAGGGGGCGTCACCGCAGTCGCCGGCTCAGGGGGGGTCACCGCGGTCGGCGGCTCGGCCGGCGGTGCCGGCTCGGTGGCCGGCGGCGGATCCTCGTGCCAGGGGCTCGGGTGCTCGTCGCTCACTCGGGTGGCTCTTCCCCGAATAGGCGAAACCAAATCACCGCAGCCAGGCGCGTCGAGGCGATCGTCGCGAGCGCGCCCATCCCCGCGAGAAGCCCCGACCACAGAAGCCGCTTGACAAGTGGGCTGTCCGTCATCGCGGGAGCATTCAATCACACACCGCCGTGCGAACCGCGTCGGCACGCTGCCGGTGGTCAGCGCTCGAGACCGCGGCAGATCGTCTCGACGATCAGGGTCTTGGCCTGCTCGAGCTCATCGTCGCCGACGGACACGCTGTCGAAGATCCAACCCGAGAGCACCTGCTCGACCGCGCCATAGAACGCGAGCGCCGCGAACTCGGGGGTGATCTCGGACCGGAACACGCCCTCGGACTGGGCCCGCGCGACGATCCCGGCGATCTGCGCGTAGGCGTCGCGGATCGTAGCCAGATGGGTGCGACCGAACGTGTTGGCCGCGCGCGTGACCTCGACGATGATCACCTTCATCAACTCGGGGTCGTGGCGGTAGGACTCGATGATGAAGGCGGCGATGGCCCGGAGCTTGTCGCGCGGCTGCTGCTCGGACGCGTCGGCCTCGGCGATCGCGGCGAGCATCACGCTCCAGCGCTCGAGGAACAGCGTGTCGAGGATCTCGTCCTTGGAGGAGAAGTAGTGGTAGACCAGGCCGTAGGCCACGCCGGCCTCGTCGGCGATGTCCGACACACGGCAGGTGTGGAAGCCCTGGCGTGCGAAGACGCGCACCGCAGCGTCGAGAATCAGTCGCCGCTTGTCGACCGTGGCCGCCTGCGCGCGCGCCATCAGGCCTCCCACCGGTAGGCGCCGGGGCGCCGGTTGGCCAGCGACGGCAGCCGGCGCCGGACATCGCGCAGCATCTCCAGCTCGAGCTCGGCGACGATGGCCGTCTCGGTGTCCGGGGCGCTCGCCAGCACCAGCCCCCACGGGTCGGCGATCATGGATCGGCCACCCGAGCGCATGCCGGGTGCGTGCGTGCCGATCTGGTTGGGCGCGATCAGGAAGCACTGGTTCTCGATCGCGCGGGCCCGTACGAGCACCGCCCAGTGATCGCGCGTGGTGGCGAGCGTGAAAGCGCTCGGCGTGACGACGATCTCCGCGCCGCGCACGGCGAGGATCCGGAACAGCTCGGGGAAGCGCAGGTCGTAGCAGACGCTCATCCCCACCGGGGTCCCGCCGGCCAGCGCCGAGACGACGATCTCGGTCCCGGGCTGCTCCCCCTCGGACTCGCGGTACTGCACCCCGTCGACCTCGACATCGAACATGTGGATCTTGCGGTAGACGCCGGCCAGCTCGCCGTCGGGGCGGACGTGGACGCTCGTGTTCGCGGTCTTGTCCTGGCCCTGGACACGCTCGGCGATCGACCCGGCGACCAGGTCGATGGCGAGCTCACGGGCCACGCCGCGAGCCCAGCTGATCGCGGGGCCGTCCAGAGGCTCGGCGCCGGCGGCGATCTCTGCCGGAGTGCCGAGTACGCTCCACTTCTCGGGGAGCACGACGAGCTCGGCACCGTCCGCCGCCGCGGCGCGCACGAGGCGGTCGGCCGTCTCCAGGTTGCGGGCGGTGTCGGCGGTCGAATTGAGCTGGACGGCACCGGCGCGCACGGGACCTCACTTAGTCGATTGACCGGTCAGTCAGTCGGCTCACAAGCATACCGCCGCCCACCGCTGTTATACCCGTCACGTCGATGAACGCCGCCTCGCCTCTGCACCGCAATCCCCTCCCGCACCCCGCGCTCGCCCTCCCCAACCTCCCGCTCCCCTACCGCGGCCGCTTCGGGGACGTGCGGCCGCCGGCCCTGGCCGGCCTTCCCCTCCCGCCGGCCCCGATGCCGGCTCGCCGGGGGCTGCGCCCACTCAAGGCGTGGCGCTACGTGGGCGTCTACGGACCCGAGCTGATGCTCTGTCTGGCCGCGGTGCGGATCGGACCCGCGCGGCAGGCGTTCTGGGCCGTCTGGGACCGGCGGGGCGGGCGCCTGGAGGAGCGGACCATGACCGGGCGCGGTACGGTCCGGCTCGCGCCCGGCCGAGCGCAGGTGCGCGAGCGCCGCATCGAGATCGACCTCGCGCTGGACGAGACCGCCGGCATCGAGACGGTGTGCCGCAGCGGCAACGGGTATGCCTGGACCCGGAAGCAGGGCGCCGTGGCCGTGCGCGGCAGCGTCCGCATCGACGGGGCCATCCATCCCGTCGACAGCCATGCCGTGATCGACGACACCGCCGCCTACTACGAGCGCCACACGTTCTGGCGCTGGTCGGCGGGCGTGGGTCTGGCCCGGGACGGCCGGGGCCTGGCCTGGAATCTCGTGGCCGGCGTCAACGACCCGCCGCAGTGCAGCGAGCGGACGGTCTGGACCGACGGGCTCCCGGTCGAGGTTGCGCCGTGCGCGTTCGCCGATGACCTCTCGGGCGTGAGCATCGCCGGCGGCGGCTCGCTGCATTTTCAGTCCGAGGCGGTGCGCGAGCAGCGCCAGAACCTGGTGCTCGTGCGCAGCTCTTACCGCCAGCCCTTCGGGACCTTCTCCGGGCAGCTGCCGGGCGGGATCGAGCTCGCCGAGGGATACGGCGTGATGGAGGAGCACGACGTCCGCTGGTAGCCGCTCAGGCCGGGGCGTCGAGGCCCCGCTGCCGGCGCAGCGCGGCCAGCAACAGCTTCGAGTGCATCGCCCCGACGAGGTCGCGCAGCGGCTCTGTGCCCGAGGCGATGATCTCCACCGCGCGGCCGACCTCGACCTCGCCGGCGAGACGATCGAGCAGCACCCGCACCTCCTCGTCCACCAGCGGTTCGAGCGCCTCGCGGTAGCGCAGCGTGTCGTACACGGTGAAGCCCAGCGCCTCGTCGTAGCCGCCGGCCCGGAACCGCGACATCGCCTCGATGATCTTCACATCGTCGGCGTCGTAGCCGCGTGAGTTGGGCGTGAGCACACCGAGCTCCTCGAGCCGGCGCAGCACGTTCTGCGGTACGTCGTATTCGCGGCGCACCTGCGCGCGGGAGACGCGCGAACCCTCGCGAGCGGCAATCGCCCGGTCCAGCAGCCGATCCTCGAGCTCGATCATCATGGCCGCCCGCTCGGGGTCGGTGTCCATCACCTCGCGGATCACCCGCAGGGGCATGAAGCGCTCCTCCTGCAGGCGCTTGATCAATCGGATCCGCTCCACGTAGTCCGCCGGGTAGTAGGCCATGTTCCGGCTCGTGCGCACCACCTCGCCACCGTCGCCCAGCAGCCCCTCGCGGAGGTAGTGCTTGATCGTCCCGGCGCTCACGCCCGACTGCTCGGCGAGCTCGCTCATCTTGAGCATGCCGGCCGCCGTCGAGCTCATGAGGACAGGAACGACCCCGGGACGGCCCCGGCCGGGCCCGCGATCGCGCCGGTCTCGGCCAACGCGGCGATCTCCTCGGCGCCGAACCCGGCCTCGGCCAGCACGGCCTCGGTGTCCTCCCCCAGGCGCGGGCCCGGAGCCCGGGTGGGATCGCCCGGCGTGCGGCTGAGCTTGATCGGCACACCGAGCAGCTTCACCGGGCGATCCGCGCCGGGCTGGCTCAGCTCCACGACCATCTCGCGTGCGCGCACGAGCTCGGAGTCGAGCACCTCGTCGAGGTCGAGCACCGGCTCCAGGCAGCAGTCGTTCTCGGAGGCGAACCGGCGCCACTGCTCCCGCGTGCGCTCGGCGAAGATCGCCTCGAGCTCGCGGTGCGCGGGCGTACTGGGCCGGTCGAACGCGTTGCCCAGCAGGTCCTCGCGCCCGACGCCGCGGCAGAACGCGCTCCAGAACTTCGGCTCCAGCGCGCCCAGCGTGACGTAACCGTCGGCGCAGCGGTAGGGCCGGTAGCAGATGATCGCGCCCGAGAGCATGTTCTCGCCGCGGCGGTCGGCGCGACCGGCGGCGAATGCCGCCGCCGCCACCATCCCCAGCCACGAGAGCGCGCCGTCGAACATCGAGCAATCGACCAGCTGGCCTTCGCCGGAGCGCTCACGCTCGCGCAGCGCAACGAGGATCCCGATCACGCCCATCATCCCGCCGCCGCCGAGGTCGGCGATCTGCGCGCCGGACTGCACGGGCGGCCCGTCGGCGTCACCGGTCAGGCCGAGGACCCCGTTCAGGCCCAGGTAGTTCATGTCGTGGCCGGAGCGATCACGGTTGGGGCCATCCTGGCCGTAGCCCGTGATGGCGCAGTAGATGATCCGGGGGTTCTCCTGGCGCAGGCGTGCGTAGCCGACCCCGAGGCGATCGAGCACTCCGGGCCGGAAGGACTCGAGCAGCACATCGGCGTCTCGAGCCAGGCGCAACAGCACCTCCTTGCCCCGCTCGGACTTGAGGTCGAGCCGGATCGAGCGCTTGCCGCGGTTGAGCGACAGGAACAGGGCGCTGCGCGCGGTCTCGTCGGCACCCTCGTAGTAGGGCGGCGACCAGCGCACGTAGTCGCCGGGGCCGGTGTCCTCGACCTTGATCACCTCGGCGCCGAAGTCGGCGAGCATCAGTGAGCAGAAGCCACCGGGAAGCAGGCGCGACAGGTCGAGGACCTTGAGTCCCTCGAGCGGAAGCTCCGTCATGCCGCCTGTGGCTCCCGGGTCGTGATCCCCAGCATCGCCCGCGCCTCCTCGACGCTGGCCGGACGCCGGCCGGCGTCCTCGGTCAGCTGCCGGGCCTTGGCGATCAACTCGCCGTTGGAGCGGGCCATCTCTCCGTTCGGGAGGTAGAAGTTGTCCTCGAGCCCGACCCGGATCGAGCCCCCGAGCGTGAGCGCGGCGGCGACCATCGTCCACTGGTCGCGACCGATGCCGATCACGCCCCAGTGATGCGGCACCCCCCCACCTCCCGCGTCGGGCATGTTGTCGGCCATCGCGGCCACGTTGCGGGCGGTCGCGGGCACGCCGCCGACGACGCCCATCACGAAGTCGGCGTGCAGCGGTGAGTCGAGCAGCCCCATGTCCACCAAGGGCTCGAGCGACGCAACGTGCCCGATGTCGAAGCACTCGTGCTCGGGCTTGATCCCGAGCCGCCGCATCGCGCGCAGCAGCTCGATGATCTCGTCGAACGGGTTCGCGAACACGAACTGGAACACGAAGTCCTTGCGACTGCGCGAGTACTTGGCGTAATTGAGCGACCCCATGTTGAGCGCCGCCACCTCGGGCCGGCACGCCTCCAGGTAGGCGACCCGCTTCTCGATCGACACCCCGATCGTGCCGGTGGAGAAGTTGATGATCGCGCGGTCGCCGATCTCAGCCGTGATCGCCTCCTTGATGGCCAGGAAGTCCTCGATCTCGTAGCTCGGCGAGCCGTCGGGCTTGCGCGCGTGGATGTGGATGTGGACGCCGCCTTCGTCGACGATCCGCCGCGCCTCGGCGGCGTACTCCTCGGGCGTGTACGGGATCGCCCGGCACTGGTCGCGGTTGGCGATCGCGCCTGAGATCGCGCAGCAGATGACAGCTGGCTTCATACCGGCACCACTCCTGATCGCTTGTAGGGACGCTCGACCTGCTTGCCGGCGGCCATCTCCAGCGCCCGGCAGATCGTCGGACGCGTCTCGCGGGGATCGATCACGTCGTCGATCATGTCGTTGCCGGCCGCGATGTACACGTCGATGATCTTGCGGAACTCGTCGATCAGCTCCTGGCGTTTGGCGGCAGGATCCTCGGCTGCCTCGACCTGCTTGCGGAAGATGATCTCCACGGCTCCCTCGGCGCCCATCACGCTGATCTCCGCGCTCGGCCAGGCGACGATCAGGTCGGGCTCGTACGCGCGCCCGCACATCACGTAGTAGCCGGCCCCGTAGGCCTTGCGCAGGATCACCGTGATCTTCGGGACGGTGGCGTTGGCCGTCGCGTAGAGCATCTTCGCACCGTGGCGGATGATGCCCGCCTGCTCGACCTTCGTCCCGACCATGAACCCGGGTACGTCCTGGAGGAAGACGAGCGGGATCCCGTACGCGTTGCACAGGTTGATGAACCGTGCCGCCTTGTCGGCGGAGTCGTTGTCGAGGATCCCGCCCAGCTGCTTGGGCTGGTTGGCGACGATCCCCGCCGGCCGACCGCCGAAGCGGGCCAGGCACGTGATGATCGTCTTGGCGAACTGCGGCTTCATGTCGAAGTAGACCCCGTCGTCGGCGATCCGCCGGATCACCTCGTACATGTCGTAGGGCTTGCGGTTGGACTGGGGCAGCACGTCGAGCAGTGCGTCGTCGCCGCGGTCGATCGGATCCTCGGTGGCCGTGATCGGCGGCGACTGCTCACAGTTCTGGGGGAAGTAGGCCAGGTACTCCCTGATCCTCTGGATGCACTCCTCATCGTCGGCGACCTCGAGGTCGCCGACTCCGGACTTGCGACAGTGCACGCGCGAGCCGCCGAGCTCCTCCTGGGTCACGTCTTCGCCCACCGCGGCGCGGACGAGGTGCGGGCCGGCCAGCGCCATCGAGCCACGGCCCTTGACCATCGGGACGAAGTCGGCCAGACCCGGGATGTACGCCGTACCGGCCGCGCACGGCCCCATCAACGCAGCCACCTGGGGGATCACACCCGAGTTGATGACCTCTTCGCGGAACAGGTGCCCGGAACCGGCGAACAGCGATCCCACCGCCTCCTGGATCCGCGCGCCGGCGGAGTCCAGCAGCCACACGAACGGGATCCGCTTGGTCAGCGCGAGCTCGCGCAGACGGCCGACCTTGAGCTCCCCGGTCATCCCCATCGACCCCGCCATCACCGTGAAGTCGTAGGCGGCGACGGCCGTCAGGCGGCCGTCGACCTTGCCGTAGCCGGTGATCACCCCGTCCGCCGGCGCGTCCTTGCCGTCCATCGCCCGGGCCGAGAAGTGCGGCCGCGCGTGGATCCCCAGCTCGGTCCAGGTGCCGGGGTCGATCAACAGCTCCAGCCGCTCCCGGGCCGTCAGCTTCTCACGCGCGTGCTGGGCGGCGATCTTCTCCGGACCGCCCCCCTGCTTGATTCGCGCGCGGCGTGCGGCCAGGTCATCGGCGAGCGGGCGGAGCAGACCGGCGGTGGGGGCATCTGTGGTCATGGTCTCGAGTCGTCGGGGACGGGAACAGCGAGAAGTGAGACGTGCTACTTCCCACTTTGCCAGGCGCCCGACGCTGCCGTCAAGCCGCCGCCCCGAGGGCCGAGGCGCCTCAGCGACCGGTCCACACCGGATCGCGCTTCTCGAAGAACGCCCTGACGCCCTCCTGGATGTCCTCGGTCGAGAACGCGATCGTGAGCTGCGAGCGCAAGAAGTCGAGCGCGTCGGCGAAGGACATGTCCTGCTGGCGGAACATCGCGTCCTTGCCCAGCTTCATCATCACCGGCGACTTGCCGGCGAGACGCTCCGCCCACTCGGCAACGCCGGCGTCGAACTCCTCGGCCGGCAGCACCCGGTTCACGATGCCGATCCGCTCCGCTTCCGCCGCGGAGATCTGCTCGCCGAGCAGCAGCAGCTCGTTGGTCTTCTTGCGCCCGACGTTGCGGTAGATCAGCGCCATGATCATGAACGGGAACACACCGACGTTGATCTCGGGGGTGCCGAAGCGCGCCCCCTCCTTGGCCACGATCAGGTCGCAGGCCAGCGCGAGTCCGAGCGCCCCGGCGAGGACGTGGCCGCCCGCGGCGCAGAGCGAGGGCTTGCCAAGCTCACCGAGCAGCCGGAAGACGCGCGGGAACAGGTCGGTGCCGAAGTGCTTGTGCACGAGGGGCACGTCGGCCGCGAACCCAGCCAGGTTGCCGCCGCTCGAGAACACCTTCTCGTGCGTGGAGGTGAGCACAACACAGCGAACGGCGGGATCGTCGCGGGCGCCCTCGAGCGCGGCGGCGAGGTCGCTCAGCAGCTCGTTCGACAGCGCGTTGCGGGTGTCGGGCTGATCCAGGGCGATGGTGGCCACGCCGCTCCGGGCGACGTCATAGCGAAGTGTGTCCAGGGGCATGTGCGGAAGCCTACGCATGATCGCCCGCCGCCGTCGTCAAGTAAGAAGTAAGAAGTCCTACTGTTTACTTTTCACCGGCGCTCCGCTACGGTCGGCCGCGCCGTCCGCCGCCGTCCGCGATCGCACAGGAGAACCACCGCATGGCCACCGCCGACGTCCTCAAGCCCGACTTCGCCTCCCAGCGCCGACACTTCATCTTCACCGACGAGCACGACCAGCTGCGCGAGTCGATCCGCCGCTTCGTGA
This sequence comes from uncultured Solirubrobacteraceae bacterium, assembly GCA_963800815.1. Lineage (GTDB taxonomy): Bacteria > Actinomycetota > Thermoleophilia > Solirubrobacterales > Solirubrobacteraceae > Palsa-465. Next base: position 68,786 of record CAWDCP010000025.1, on the reverse strand, counting down.
TCAAGGAGCTCCAGCCGCACGCGGAAGAATGGGAGGAGAAGACCTTCCCGGACTGGGTCTTCCGGCGGATGGGCGAGCTCGGATTCCTCGGCCTCGACAAGCCCGAGCAGTACGGCGGCCAGGGCGGCGACTACTACACGAGCTTGGTGCTCGCCGAGGAGATGGCCCACGCGCATTGCGGCGGGCTGGCGATGGGACTCGCGGTTCAGACCGACATGGCCATGCCGCCGATCCTCGCCTTCGGCACCGAGGAGCAGAAGCAGGAATGGGCAGTGCCGGCGATCGCCGGTACGAAGATCCTCTGCCTCGGCATCACCGAGCCCGACGCCGGCTCCGACGTCGCCGGCATCAAGACACGCGCGGTCCGCGACGGCGATGAGTTCGTCATCAACGGGTCCAAGACGTACATCACCAACGGCCACCGCGCAGACGTGATCGTGCTCGTGACCAAGACCGACCCGGACGCCGGCTACGACGGATTCACGCTGTTCCTGGTCCCCATGGACGCGCCCGGCGTGATCCGCGAGAAGCGCCTTCAGAAGCTCGGCATGCACGCTTCCGATACCGCGCTGCTCGCCTTCCAGGACGTGCGCGTGCCCGCGTCGGCCGTGCTGGGCCAGGTCGGCAAGGGCTTCTACCACATCATGTGGGAGCTCCAGGGCGAACGCCTGATCGGCGCCGCCGGCTGTGTCGCCGGAGCCCAGCACGCCTTTGACCAGACGCTCGAGTACGCCAAGGAGCGCAAGGCGTTCGGACGCTCGATCGGGCAGTTCCAGGTCATCCGCCACAAGTTCGCCGAGATGGCGACCAAGCTCGAGACCGCCCGCCAGATGGTCTACACAACGGCCTGGCGGCTCCAGAACGGCGAGTACCCGGTGCGCGAGATCTCGATGGCGAAGCTCTACGCCGCGCGGATCTCCGTCGAGGTCGCCGACGAGTGCATCCAGATCCACGGCGGCGCCGGGTACATGAAGGAGTACGGGATCGAGCGCTCCTGGCGCGACCTGCGCCTGAACCGCATCGGCGCCGGCACCGACGAGGTCATGCTCGAGGTCATCGGGCGCTCGTACGGGCTCTAGAGAGTGATCCGGCGACCACGGCTGCGGATATCGTTCGCGCGATGGGAGCCGGGCTGGCGACAAGTGGTGGTGCCAGGCCGCTCGGGATCGGCGAGATCCTCGATGCGGCGCTCAAGCTCTACCGCGCGCGGGCGATCGAGCTGTGGAAGCTCGTGGCCCTGATCATCGTCCCGGTCGAGGTGATCGACCGAATCGTGTTCGCGGCCTCGCTGCCCAGTGGCGTGTACGCGCACGACGGAGCGCTCTACGCGCCCGTCGGGACCGTCGGCGGCGCCTGGGTCGTCGTCACGATCGTGCTCCGATTCGTCGCGGCGGCGCTCGTGATCGGCGCGCTGTCACGCGGTCTGATCGACGCCTACATCGGTCATCCCAGCGGCTGGCGGCAGTCGCTCGAGTACGCCGCCGATCGGCTCGCGCCTCTGCTGTGGCTCGCGCTGCTGACCAGCGCCGTCGTTCTGGTCGGCTTCATCCTGTTCGTCATTCCCGGCATCTACCTGCTCGTCGCGCTCTGTGTGGCCGTGCCGGTGCTGATGTTCGAGGGCACCGCGGGCCCCGCGGCGCTCACGCGCTCCCGCGCATTGGTCAGCGGGCGCTGGTGGCCGACGTTCGGCGCGTTGATCGTGGGCGTTGTCCTGATCGTCGCTGTCGACTTCGTGGTCGCGGCCGTGGTGGGCGCGATCGAGTCGGGCGGCCACGTCAACAGCGTCGGACTCGTGGTGGTGCTCTCCGGCGTGGCCACAATCGTCTCCAATGTCCTCACCTACCCGCTGCTGGCCGCGATCACGGCCGTGATCTACATCGACCTTCGCCACCGCAAGGAGGGCCTCGAGCCCGGCGCGCTGGGACAGGAGCTCGGCGCTCCGGCCGCGCCGAGCCGGCCGCCCAGCGGCGACTGAGATGAGCTCCGCGGGCCTCTCCGAGAAGGCCGGAGCGGGCGCCGGCGCGAACCGCCGGCCGCTGCCGCCGTTCACGCTCGAGCACGAGGACTTCCGGATGGTGGTGCGCAGCTTCGTCGAAGCGGAGCTGTATCCCCACGCGACCGAGTGGGAAGAGGCGCGGTGGTTCCCCAACGAGCTGTTCGGCCGCCTGGCCGAGCTCGGGTACATCGGCCTCAAGTTCCCCCGGGAGCTCGGCGGCGACGGCGACGTGGTCGCCGACGCGGTGTTCGTCGAAGAGCTCGCCCGATGTGGCTCGGGCGGCCTCGCGGCCGGGATCGGCGCCCACAGCGGAATCGCGCTGCCGCCGATCTGGAAGTTCGGCACCGAAGCGCAGAAGCAGCGCTACCTCGTCCCCGGCATCCGTGGCGAGAAGATCGCCGCACTGGCCATCACCGAGCCCGACGCCGGCTCTGACGTCGCGTCGATCCGGACGTTCGCCCGCAAGGTCGACGGCGGCTACGTCGTCAACGGCGCAAAGATGTTCATCACGGGAGGCGTGCGCGCGGACGTGATCGTCACAGCGGTCAAGACGACCGAGGAGGGAGGGCATCGCGGCCTCTCGTTCCTGATCATCGAGCGCGGAGAGGGCGTCGAGTCGACGGCGATCGAGAAGCTCGGCTGGCACGCGTCCGACACCGCGCATATCACCTTCGACGACGTCTTCGTTCCCGAGGAGAACCTGCTCGGGCAGGAGAACTCCGGCTTCTACCTGATCATGGCCAACTTCCAGTGGGAACGCCTGCTGATGGCGCTCGGCGCCGTCGGCGGGATGCAGGTGGCGTTCGAGAAGACACTCCGGTTCGCGCTCGAGCGAAGGGCCTTCGGCAAGCCGATCGGGCACCATCAGGCGATCCGGCACAAGCTCGCCGAGATCGCGACCACGATCGAGGCCGGGCGCGACGTCACCTACGCGGCGCTGCGGCGCTACGTGGCCGGAGAGGACGCCGTCAAGGAGGTGACGATCGCCAAGCTGGCCACGCAGCGATCGGCCTTCGATGTGATGGACGCCTGCCTGCAGATCCACGGCGGCGCCGGCTACATGTCCGAATACGAGATCGAGCGAGCCGCCCGGGACGCGCGCCTCGGCCCGATCGGTGGCGGCACCGACGAGATCATGAAGGAGATCCTGGCACGCTCGCTGGGGCTCTGACCGAACGTCGCCGCTCCCAGATCGGCTCTGCTACGTTGACCGCTCGGTCCCCAAAGGACGCGGGGCTGGGGCCGCGAGCGATGCCGGAGCACCCCGCCCAGGCCCGAGGGATGCACGTCACGCGCAGAGCAAGTGGTTCGGACCGGAACGTCGGGCCTGAGGGGGCCCGGTGATGGAACCGGTCCGGGGACAGCTTCTGATCGCCGGCCCAGGACTGCTTGACCCCAACTTCTGGCGCACGGTCGTACTCGTGGTCGAGCACAGCGACGAGGGGGCGCTCGGACTCGTCCTCAACCGTCCGTCGGAGACGAGCGTCGGCGAGACGGTGCCCCAGATCGGGGAGCTTGTCGAGCTCGGCGCACCACTGTTCGTCGGCGGCCCCGTCCAGCCCTCCTCGGTGATCGTCCTGGCCGAGTTCGAGGACCGGACCGACGCAGCGCTGATCGCCTTCGATGACATCGGGGTGCTGGGCGGTGCGGCATCGTTGGCCGAGGTCGTGCCCGGCGTGCGCACCGGCCGGGCGTTCGTGGGCCACGCCGGCTGGGGCCCAGGCCAGCTCGACTCCGAGCTCGAGCGCGGAGACTGGATCCTCGAGCGCGCCCGGCGCGAAGACGCATTCACCGAGGATCCGGGCGAGCTGTGGCCGCGGGTCCTGACGCGCAAGGGCGGAAGCTACGCGCTGATCGCCCGCATGCCGCCCGATCCGTCGGTGAACTGAGGACGCGCGCGGCGCCGTGAGCGCGCCCGCGGCCTACGATCTGCCTGTGGCTCACGATCACGCTCACGGTCACGGGCACGATCACCGGCACGCCGAGCGCGGAGCGCTGAAGATCGCGCTGTGGCTCATCCTCGCGTTCATGGCGGTCGAGGTGGTCGCCGGCCTGCTCGCCTCCTCGCTCGCGCTCCTGTCCGACTCGGCGCACATGCTCACCGACGCCGCCGCGCTCGGGCTGTCCCTGGCTGCCGCCCGGCTCGCGTCCCGCCCCGCCCACGGGGCGATGACCTACGGGCTCGGCCGGAGCGAGATCCTCAGCGCCCAGGCCAACGGCGCGACCCTGCTCGTGCTCGCCCTGCTGATCGTCTACGACGCGATCGTGCGGCTCATCTCACCGCCGGCGGTGCACGGCGCCACGGTGCTGATCGTGGCCCTCGTGGGCATCGTGGTGAACCTGGGCGTCGCGCGCATCCTGGCCGGTCCGAGCGACGGCGCCACACGCAGCCTCAACGTCGAGGGGTCCTACCGCCACATCCTCACCGACCTCTACGGCTTCATCGCCACGGCTGTGGCGGCCGTGATCATCCTCACCACCGGCTTTGCCCGCGCCGACCCGATCGCCTCGCTGCTGATCGCCGGGCTGATGCTGCATGCCTCCTTCAGGCTGCTGGTCGCCTCCGGCCGCGTGATCATGGAGGCCGCCCCGGCCGGGCTCGACCCCGATCAGATCGGCCGCGTGCTGGCCGCTCAGCCCGGCGTCGTCGAGGTCCACGACCTGCACGTATGGGAGGTGACGTCCGGCTTCCCGGCCCTGTCGGCCCACGTCGTCGTGCGCGCGGGCGATGACTGCCATGACCGCCGCCGGACGCTCCAGCGTCTGCTCGGCGACCGCTTCGGGGTCGAGCACACGACGCTGCAGGTCGACCATGAAGCGGCCCCGCAGGCCCCACTGCAGATCCAGGTCGCCCGCCGTGTGAGCGACAGATCACCGGAATAGACTGGCCCCATGAAGGTGATCAAGCCCGGACCGGAGCGCGACGTGCCGCGCGGAGTCCTCGGCGGAGCCGAGATCTCGCAGGCCACCGCCGGGGCTCAGAACATCTACATGGCCGTGTTTCGCGTGCCGCCCGGCGCGCGCTCGCGACCCCACTACCACGAGGGTTGCGAGAGCGCCGTGTACATGCTCTCGGGCCGGCTGCTCGTCCGCTGGGGCGACCACCTCGAGCACGAGGTGAAGCTCGATCCGCGCGACCTCGTGTATGTGCCACCGCGCGAGACGCACGTGCTGGAGAACGCGTCCGACACCGAACCCGCCGAGTACGTGGTGGCCCGGGACTCGCCGCACGAGGACGCGGTCGTCGTACCGTGGGCGGAGGAGCCGGTATGAGCACCTGGCGCGAATCGTCGCTCGCCGGCGCGGGCGGCCTGCGCATCTACTGGCAGAGCTGGCTTCCCGAGGGACCCACACGCGCGGTGATCGTGCTCGCGCACGGCTACGGCGAGCACAGCGGGCGCTACCGCCACGTCGCGGTGCGCTTCGCCGACGAGGGCTTCGCCGTCTACGCCCTCGATCACCGCGGCCACGGCCGCTCCGAGGGCCGGCGCCCGATCATCGATCGCATGGATCACGCCGTCGCCGATCTCGACTCGCTCGTCCGGATCGCCTCGGCCGAGCATCCCGACCCGAGGCTGTTCGTGCTCGGCCACAGCATGGGTGGCTGCATCGCGGTGTCCTACGCGATGCGCCGTCAGGACCGCCTCGACGGGCTGATCCTGTCGGGCCCGTTGGCGGCGCTCGAGGCCGCCTCGCCGATCGTGCGGATGCTCGCCAGGGGACTGTCGGCGATCGCACCGGGGTTCCCGGTCACGGAGATCGACGCATCACTCATCAGCCGCGACCCGGCGGTCGTCAGGGACTACGAGGCCGACCCGCTCGTCCACCATGGGAAGATGCCCGCCCGCACCGCCGCCGAGATGGTGGCTGCGGTGGAGTCATTCCCGGACGGCGTGCCGGAGATCACGGTCCCCGTGCTGATCGCGTACGGGACCGCCGACGGGCTCTGCCCGCCCGCGGGGAGCCTGATGCTCAACCAGCGGATCGGATCCCCGGACAAGACGCTCAAGCCCTACGAGGGGCTCTACCACGAGATCCTCAACGAGCCCGAGCAGGACCAGGTGATGGACGACATCTGCGGCTGGCTCGAGGCGCACACCCCGTTGTCGCCGGCGGGCGCCGGCGATTCAGCCCTGGCGTAGAGACCCGCAGTGCCGCCAGTGACACCGGCGCCGGCCTACGCCGCCGGCGGCTCGATCACCCAGTGGCTGCCGTCGTCGAGGACGACGACCCCGCCGTGCGCGAGCCGCTCGCGCGCCTGCGCCGGTCCGGCCAGGATCGTCGACTTGGTCAGCATCTCCGCCCGTGTCGCGGTGGGGGCGAGCGCCGTCACCTGCACGATGCCGGTGAACGCGGGACGACCGGTGGCGGGGTCGAGCAGGTGGTGAGCCGGACGACCGTCGCCGTCGATCCAGCTGCGCTTGCCGATTCCGCTCGTCGCGACGGCGCTGCGAGCGAGCTCGAAGGTGTGGATCGTTGCGCCGTCGAACGGCCCCGCGACGTGGACCTCACGGGGGATGCCTGACCGTCCGCCGAGCCGGATGTCGCCGGCGCAGTCGACGGCGAACTGGTCGTAGCCGGCCAGCAGCGCCGAGAGCTCGTCGGCGAACACGCCCTTGGCCAGGCCGCCGCTGTCGATCTGGACGCCCGGCGGGCGAGTGACCGTGCCCGTGCGCCGGTCCACCTCGATCAGGCGCCATTGGGCCGCGGGACTGGGGCCTCCGGGCGCGCGCGGTGGCGCCAGCTCGAGAGCCGAGGCCAGCGGCACCGAGTCGCCGTCAAACGGCGACTCGTATCCCGCCCGCTCGATCTCGCCCACAAGTGTGGCGTCGACGAGGCCGTCGGTCGACCGGGCCGCCTCGACCACAGCCTCGACGAGCCGGCGCATGAGCGGGCTGACCGGGACGGTGGCGCGCGGATCCGCGTTCAGCCGTGACAGCTCGCTGTCGGCCTCGAAGCGGGAGAACTGCCCGTGCCATTCGAGCAGCCTCCGCTTCGCCGACGCCACGCCGTCCTCGGCGCCCGCTCCGTCCACGATCACCGTGCACTCGGACCCGAAGCACGGGAACGTCTCGCGGCACTCACTCATCAGAGTCGGCGATCGGGGTCCATTCATGGGGATTCTCCTGGCTTTGGTTCGGTGGCAGCGCCGCCGATCAGGACTGTGAGGTGGTGACCGATGAGCCGCTCGAGGCGCTGTTGGCGCTGGACGTGCCGCTGCCCGACGACGAGGTGCCATTGCCCGACGACGACGTGCCGGCGGACGAGCTGCCGGTGAGGGCCGTGCTGGAGACACCGCTCGTTGACGACGACGTGCTCGGCGAGGAGGCGGCCGTGACCGCCGATGTCCCGCTGGATTTCGCCAGCGCCGGATCGTGTCCGGTCACCAGCTGCAGCGTGATGAACACCCAGGTGGCGACGAACAGCGCCAGCGCGCCGGCGATGACCCGGCGACGGATCGTGCGGATGTGGCGTGCGCGGGCCTCGAGCCTGGCCTTGGCCAGCGTCTTGCCGTCCGCACCGCCGGCGGACGAGTTCTGCCGTGGGCGCTCACGGCGGGGCTTGCCGAACTGGACGCCTGTCTCCAGAGCGGCGGCGTTGGGGCTGATGGGAGTCATGTCGGTTGCCTCTGTGGTCGTGGCGGGGGATGCAGCGATGACCAGCATGAACAGCGTCCGTATCAGTTGCGTGAGCGACCTCTAAGAACGCCGTATGAGACGGCTGGGAGCTCATCGCGCCCCAGCTCTGACAACCTCTCACCCAGCTCTTAGACGGGGCGCCGACACTGCCCCCATGAACAATTCGATCCTGATCGTCGGCGGGGGCCTCGCGGCCCAGCGCGCGGCGGAGACGCTGCGGCGAAGCGGCCACGATGGCCCGCTCACGATCCTCTGCGCCGAGCCGCACCGTCCCTACGACCGCCCGCCCCTGTCCAAGCAGGTGCTCATCGGCACCCACGCGCCCGACAGCGCCTTCCTCCGGCCCGAGGACTGGTACCGCGACAAGGGCGTGGAGCTGGTGATCGGCACCGCGGCCACGCAGCTGCGCCGACGCGAGCGCCGCGTCGTGCTCGCCGGCGGATCAGAGCTCCCCTACGACAAGCTGCTGATCGCGACCGGCAGTCGGCCGCGCATGCTTCCCGCCTTCGACGGCTTCGAGAACGTGTCGGTCCTGCGGACGCTCGAGGACTCGCTGGCGCTCGGCGCGGCCCTGCGCGCCGGTGGGCGGCTGGCCGTGATCGGCGCCGGCTTCATCGGCCAGGAGGTCGCCGCCGGCGCGCGCAAGCTCGGACTCGAGGTGATCATGGTCGAGGCCGCCCCGTCGATCCTCGGTCACGTCCTCGGAGAAGAGGTCGCCGACTGGTTCGCCCACCTGCACCGCTCCGAGGGGGTCGACGTCGTGATCGGCCACCACGTGCGTCGGGTGGTCGGGAACGGCCGCGTGCGGGCGCTTGCGCTCTCCGACGGCAGGACCGTCGAGGTCGACCATGTCGTGCTCGGCGTCGGTGTGGACCCCGACACGGAATGGCTGTCCGGCAGCGGCCTCGCGCCGACCGGCATCGAGGTCGACGACGCCGGTCGCACGCTGGACGAGGACGTGTTCGCCGCCGGCGATGCGGCCGCGACCTTCGACCCCGTGCTCGGCCGCCACGTGCCCGGCTCCCATTGGGAGGCGGCGTCCCGGCAGGGCGCCCGCGCGGCCCGCGCGATGCTCGGGCTGGAACCGGGGCGAGCTCCCATCTCGAGCTTCTGGACCGATCAGTACGGGCTGCGCATCCAGTACCTGGGGCGGGCGCCGCTGGCCGACGACATCGCGATCGACGGCTCCCGCGAGGAGCGGGACTTTGCCGTCATCTATCGGCGCGCCGGCCGGCCGCTGGCGGCGCTTCTGGTCAACCGGCCCGCGGAACTCCCGGAGATCAGGCGCATGCTGGAGATCGGAGACGACCTGGCGCTCAGCGCCACCTAGCGGGCCGCCCCCGCGAGCAGGCTCGCATTCGAGCGGCGCCCACTCAGGCGACCTCGACCGCCCCGAGCTCGAAGCGGCAGCCCGAGAAGTAGTCGCCGGCCGGGGAGATGAGAAAGGCGACCAGCTCCGCGATCTCCTCCGCCGCGGTCGCCTTTCCGGGCGCGATCGCCGTCACGGTGATCCCGTACCGGGCCCACTCCACCGACAGCGTCCGGGCCACGTTCTCCAGCGCGGCGCGTGCGGCCCCCGCGTGCCGGCCGGCAGTGGGGCGCGGCGCGAGCAGCACGATCTTGCCGCCGTTGCCGGCCGGGATCAGGGCTCCGTTGACGACCGCCCGGATCGGGATCCATCCACGCTCGAGGACCACCAGCAGCCCGTCCGCGGAACCCACGCCGAAGGCCGGCGCGGCGTCGTAGACGACCGCGTGCAGGGACGGGCGCGCGCGTGCCCACGCCTCGGCAGCATCCTCGTCGAGGCCGTCGTCGAAGCACTCGAGCTGCGCCCCGAGCTGCTGGAGGCGGCCCCGGACGACGGTGTCGAGGTCGCCCGCGATCGCGATCGCGGCCCCGCTCAGCAGGTCGTCTCGTAACAGCGTCATCGGCCGCGACACGGTATAGCCTGGAGCGCGCGATGACACTGGCCACCGAGCCGAGGCCCGCACAGCTGCCGCTCCCCGGCGGCCGGCCGGGCGCGACGGTCCGGCTGCACCCGATCCTCACCGGCGAGCTGCACGCGCCGCGCTCGTACATCGAGCGCCCGCAGGGACGACTCGTCCGCGAGCGCGTGTACCTGAAGCTGGCCGGACGGCGCAGGAGTTGGGTGTGGCTGCCGGTCCCCGCCTTCCTGGTCGAGCATCCCGGCGTGGGCGTGGTGCTGATCGACACCGGTCTTCACCCCAGTTGCGCGACCGACGTGGGCGGCAATATGGGTCGCGCCGGCAAGCTGCTCTACGAGGTCCGCATGGACCACGACCAGGCGCTCCGGTTCCAACTGCCCCGCCGGGGTGTCGAGCCGGCCGATGTGAAGGTCGTGATCATGACCCACCTGCACATCGATCACGCCAGCGCGGTGTCCGAATTCCCCGCGGCGACGTTCGTCGTCGACCGGCGTGAGTGGGCGGCAGCAGCCAAGGGCGGCACGCTCGACGGCTACCACCACCGCCAGTTCGACCATGCCTTCGACTGGCGAACGCTCGACTACGGCGCCGACCCGGTCGAGTCGTTCTCCGGCTTCGCCCAGTCGCTCGACCTGTTCGGCGACGGCTCGATCCGGGTCGTCTCGACGCCCGGTCACACGCCTGGCCACCAGTCGGTCGTGCTGCGCACCCGCGGGCGGGAGGTCCTCGTCGCGGGCGACGCCGCCTATACCGAGCGCGGACTCCGCGGCGACGCGATGCCGTTCACGATCAGCGACGAGCACCAGTTCCGGCGCTCGGCCAAGGAGATCCGCCGCTACCTGGAGCAGACCCCGAGCGCCGTCGCGATCCCCGGCCACGACCCGGATTCGTGGCCGCGGCTGCAGGCCGTCTACTGAGCCCTCGAGCGCGAGCCAATCGCCTCACTCGTCTCCCTGAATCCGGCTAGCATCAAACTCATCAGGCCCTGGGCCGAGGACGAGTCAGGAGAGAAGCATGCTGTCCTACGCACACGGTGGCGGCGATCGTCCGCTGCTGGGGGAGACGATCGGCGACAACTTCGAGCGCACGGTCGCCCGGGTGCCGGACTCCGAGGCGCTCGTGTCCTGTCATCAGGGCCTCCGCTACACCTACGCCGAGCTGGGCGACGCCGTCGATCGGCTCGCCTCCGGCATGCTCGCCGCCGGCCTCCAGAAGGGCGACCGTCTGGGCGTGTGGAGCCCGAACCGGGCCGAGTGGGTCCTGACCCAGTACGCCACCGCCAAGCTCGGCGTGATCCTGGTCAACATCAATCCGGCCTACCGGCTGCACGAGCTCGAGTTCGCGCTGCGGCACTCCGGCTGCCGCTGGCTCGTCGCCGCGCCGGAGTGCAAGGGATCGGACTTCGTGGCCATGACCGACGAGGTGCGCGGCGCGCTGCCCGAGCTCGAGCGCGCGATCTTCTTCGGCACGCCCGAATGGGGGGAGCTCGCCGGCGCCGACATCGACCACCGCGAGCTCCGTGCCCGCATGGCCGAGCTCGACTTCGATGACGCGATCAACATCCAGTACACGAGCGGGACGACCGGCTTTCCCAAGGGCGCGACCCTGAGCCACCACAACATCCTCAACAACGGTTACTTCGTGGCCGGGATGCTCCTCTACACCGAGGCCGACCGGGTCTGCATCCCGGTGCCGCTGTACCACTGCTTCGGCATGGTGATGGGCAACCTCGGCGCCACCATCCACGGCGCCTGCATGGTCTACCCGGCCGACACCTTCGACGCCGAGGCGACGCTCGCCGCCTGCGCCCAGGAGCGCTGCACGAGCCTCTACGGCGTGCCGACGATGTTCATCGCTCAGCTCGGGCATCCACGGTTCAAGGAGTTCGACCTCGGACCGCTGCGGACCGGGATCATGGCCGGCTCGCCGTGCCCCGTCGAGGTGATGAAGCGCGTGTCCTCGGACATGGGGATCGACCAGATGTCGATCGCCTTCGGGATGACCGAGACGTCTCCGGTCAGCACCCAGGTCCGCATCGACGACACGCTCGAACACCGCTGCGCGACGGTCGGGCTGGCCATGCCCCACACCGAGATCAAGATCGTCGACCCCGAGACCGGGCACACCCAGCCGCGCGGCGAGCCGGGCGAGTTTCTGGCTCGCGGCTACCTCGTCATGCGGGGCTACTGGAACGATCCGGACCGCACGGCCGAGGCGATCGACGAAGCGCGCTGGATGCGCACCGGCGACCTGGCCACGATGGACGAGGACGGCTACGTGCGGGTCGTCGGCCGGATCAAGGACATGATCATTCGCGGCGGCGAGAACGTCTACCCGCGCGAGATCGAGGAGTTCCTCTACACCCACCCCGACGTGGCCGACGTGCAGGTGGTCGGCGTGCCCGACGAGCGCTACGGCGAGGAGCTGATGGCCTGGATCATCCCCCGCGACGGCGCCAAGCCGGGCGCAGATGAGATCCGCGAGTTCTGCCGCGGGCAGATCGCCCACTTCAAGATCCCCCGCTACGTCAAGCTCGTCGACGAGTTCCCGATGACGGTCACCGGCAAGGTCCAGAAGTTCAAGATGCGCGATGTCGCGATCGAGGAGCTCGGCCTCGAGCAGGCCGCCTCGATCGTCACCGCCTGAGGCCTGGGCGTGCGCGGCTATGCGCCGGCGGCCGGCGCGGCAGAGCGCGCCGCGCGGGTGCGCTCGCGATTGAGCGCCAGCGCGCCCTTCTGCCCGAGCCGCTCGAGCTCGGCGTGCAGCGCCTTGATGCGGTCAAAGACGATGTCCGCGGCCTCCTGCTGCTCTTGGCGCGTCGGGTCGGGATCGCGCTCGAACCGGAACGGCTCGCCGTAGGAGATCGTCACCCGGGGGAACGACAGCTTCCTCCAGTTGCGGGTCTGGTTGGAGCCGAGGATCGCCAGCGGCACCACGGGCGCGCCGGACTCGAGCGCGAGCCGGCCGATGCCGGGCTTGGCCACGTCGGCGAGCTGCCCCGTGCGCGAGCGTCCCCCCTCGCAGTACATGACCACTGCGCCGCCGCGCCCGAGGATGTCGAACGCGCTGATGAACGCCTCCTCGTCGTTGTGGCCACGGCGGACCGGGAACACCCCGCCGTGGCTGTAGATCCACTGCAGCGGGCCCGGCTTGAACAGCTGCGACTTGGCCATGAACTGCACCCGCCGGCGGATGAACATGCCGGTGAAGAAGTGGTCCATGAACGACGCGTGGTTCGGCGCCAGGATGAGCGGCCCGTTGGGCACCCGCTCGGCCCCGATCCCCCGTGCCCGGAACGTGATCAGCGCGTGCAACACCGTCGCCACGCGCACGACCTCGTACACCCACTCGGGCTCGCTCGTGCGCACGCGCTCGTGAAAGCGGTCGAAATACTCCTTCGGACGCGGGTCCTTGTAGACCTGCGGTCGTATCTCAACGTCGGGCATCGTCCGTGTGAAGATACCCCGGCTGCGGGCGTCGGTGACGCGTTGCCGAGACTCGTTGCATCGCGTCACACGCGCTGAACCCGGGCGCCCCTACCCCGTCAGCGGCAACACGAGCGTCGGCTTCTCGATCGTGTGGTCGGTACTCGTCGGGATCACCCCGGTGCCGATGGCGAAGAACTCGATCACGTGCGATCCCCAGCCGTGGCTGCGCTCGACGATCCGGGTGCCGACGATGCCGCCGGCCTGGAGCTCGTCGGCCTCGGTCTGCATCCGCTCCATCGCCAGCTCGCGGGCCTCGTACAGGGCCTGGGTGTAATTGGGCATCTCCTGGTTGCGGCCGATCTGCTTCCAGGACGCGCGCAGGCCCTGATGGGCGACGTGGTAGACGCAGTTGCCCATCACCATGCCCACCGGGCGGTAGCCGGCGCGCAGCAGCGTCGCGAAGTCCTGACCGTTGAGATCCGAGGTGAACGGCCGGCCGTTGGGCGCGCGATGGAGCACGCCGTCGCGATGCTTGACCGCCGTGCCCACGGCGATGAACTCGGCCAGGTCCGCACCCCACTCGTAGCGACCGATGTCGAGGCGCACGCCGACCACGCCGTCGGCGCCGAGCTGGTCGGCCTCCTCCTCCATCCGCGTCATCGCCAGCTCGCGGGCGTGGTACATCGCCTGGGTGAGAACGCCCATCTCCTGGTTCTGGCTCCAGTTGGCCTGCTGGAAACCGATGTGGTAGATCGAGCTGCCGAGCACCAACCCCAGCGGCTCGAAGCCGGACTGCTTGACGAGCAGGAACTCGTTCACCGACAGGTCGCTGGTGAAGAACCCGCGCGCGACCTCCGCCTTCATCCGCTCGATCCGGTGGCGCCCGGACTCCGGGATGCCGGCCAGCGAGCCGGCCTGGTAGGCAGCTGCGTGCGGCGCCTCCTCGTCCGCAGCGCCGTCGGCGGACGCCGGCGGTGCCGCTTCGGCCGCGGCCTGCGCCGGCTGAGCCTGATCGTCGTCGCGCCTGAGGAACCCCATGTCGTCTCTCCTTATTGCAGTAGCAGGCGCTCGAGCGCCTGACGAGTGGTTGCGCTGCGCTGCGCCTCGGCGGCCAGTGCCTCGCCCAGGGCAGCGAGCCACATATCGGTGTCGAGCGTCTCGTTCTTGAGCACGATCCCGCCCGACAACCGCGCGCGACGGGTGGCGATCACGCCCCTGTCGAGCTCGAGCTCGAGCCGCTCGTTGCCGGCGTCGAGCGCGATCCGGCGGACCCGCTTGGACCCGGTCAGGCCGGTCCGGCGCCGGTCGATCCGCACGCGTCCCGGCATCACCTGCTCGAGCTTGTCCGACAGGCTCTCCACGAACGCGCTGAGATCGCTGCTGTCCGCGCGCAGCGACGCCGCGATCAGGTCGAGGTCGAACTCTGCCTCATCTGAAGCCATCAGCGCCCCAGGCTACGCCTCGACCCACCCGCGCGCCCGCTCGAGCGCGCGGATCACGGCGAGAATGCCCATGGGCGGCCTCCGGCCGCCTGTTTTTTGTCCCGGCACTCTTGACCCGCGCGAAAGCGGGGATACTCCGGGAGATGACCGACGTAGCGCCAGACTCGGTTCCGAGCCTCACGATGAACAATGGGCGTGAGATCCTGCAGCTCGGTTTCGGGACCTTCCAGGTGCCGCCGGAGCAGACGACGGCCACCGTCCTCGGCGCGCTCGAGACCGGCTACCGGCTGATCGACACAGCCGAGATGTACGGCAACGAGGCCGAGGTCGGCGAGGCGATCAGGCGCAGCGGACTCGACCGCTCCGAGGTCTTCGTGACGACCAAGGTGTGGAACGACCACCAGGGCCGCGGGCCGACCCGGGTCGCTTTCGAGCGTAGCCTCGAGCGACTGGGATCGGACTACGTCGACCTGTACCTGATCCACTGGCCGGCCCCCGCGCGCGAGCTCTACGTCGAGACCTGGGAGACGCTGATCGAGCTCCACACCGAGGGCCGGGCCCACTCGATCGGCGTCTCGAACTTCCTCGTCGAGGACCTCGAGCGGATCATCGCGGCCACCGACGTGGTGCCGTCGGTCAACCAGGTCGAGCTCCATCCCCGCTTCCAGCAGGCCGAGCTGCGCCGCTACCACGCCCGGCGCGGGATCCTCACCGAGGCCTGGAGCCCCCTCGGCCGGGGGCAGATCCTCGATGACCACACGATCGCCGCAATCGCCTCCGGCCACGGGCGCACGCCGGCGCAGGTGGTGCTGCGCTGGCAGCTGCAGCTCGAGAACATCGCCATCCCCCGGTCCGTCAGCCCGACCCGGATCGAGGAGAACTACCAGATCTTCGACTTCGAGCTCAGCGACGACGAGATGCGGCTGATCGCCGAGCTCGACGCGGGGCGGCGGATCGGACCCGACCCGGCCCGGTTCGGCTGAGCGGGCCGGCGCGCCCCGGCCTCAGAAGCCGCCGCCGCCGGCAAATGGCGGAACTCGCCGCGCGAGGAGGGTCCGGATCTTTCGTCGCCGCCCGGGGCTATGCTCCGCCCGTCCCGCGAGCGCAGGAGGCTCAGTTGTCAGAGGTCGAGGCCCATATCACGGGCACCGTGTGGAAGATCGAGGTCGAGGTCGGCGACAGCGTCGATGAAGGTGACACGGTGGTGATCCTGGAGTCGATGAAGATGGAGATGCCGGTCGAGGCCGAGGATCCTGGCGTCGTCAAGGAGATTCGCTGCTCCGAGGGACAGTCGGTGTCCGAAGGCGACACGCTCGTCGTCCTTGAGTAGCGGCAGCCTGCGGCTCGACGAGCCGGCCCCCGGCGTCGCCCGGCTCACCATCTCCAATCCGGGCAAGCGCGGCGCCCTCGACCACGCGATCCTCGACCGGTTCGCGAGCACGTTGCCCGAGCTCGACGCCCGCTGCGTGATCATCACCGGCGAGGGCGTCACCTTCTCGGCCGGTTATGACATCGGCGACCTCCCCGACGAGGTGTTCGCCGACGAGGCCGAGAAGCTGATCGCCCACCCGTTCGCGGCGGCGATCGATGCCGTCGAGGCGCATCCGTATCCCACCGTGGCCGCGCTCAACGGGCACGCGATCGGCGGCGGGCTCGAGCTGGCGCTGTCCTGCGATCTGCGCATCGCGGCCGGCACGATCGCGCTCGGCATGCCGCCGGCGAAGCTCGGCCTCGTCTACTCGCACACCGGGATCCGCAAGTTCATCGACACGATCGGTGCGCCGCGCACGCGCGAGCTGTTCCTGGTCGGCCGCCGGATCGACGCCCGCACCGCGCGGAACTGGGGTCTGGTCAACATGCTGGCCGAGGACGGGCGCCTGGCCGAGGAGGCGGTGGAGCTGGCCGCCGAGATCGCTGCCAACGCCCCGCTGGCCAGCCGCGGCAACAAGCGCGTGATCTCGGCCGTGCTCGACGCGCACGTGGCACTCGACCCTGACGTCGAGCAGGAGCTCATCGCCCTGCGCCGAGCCTGCTTCAGCTCGCAGGACTTCCGCGAGGGCGTCCGCGCCTTCGCCGAGAAGCGCGCGGCCGAGTGGCAGGGCCGCTGAGGGGCGGTGCCGGTCTGTCCGGGGGCGGTCCTATCGTGCCGCTCCGTGCCGCCACTGATCACCCCTGAGGAGGCGCTGCGCCTCGGGGATCTCGAGGACCGCGCCCAGATCGAGGCGCTCGTGCAACGCGCCTGGGAGGCCCGGGTCGCGACCTTCGGAGACTCCACCGACATGTGCTCGCTGGTGAACGCCAAGTCGGGCGGCTGCGCCGAGGATTGCGGCTTCTGCGCCCAGTCCAAGTACGCCGAGGCCGACACGCCGATGCACGCGATGATGGACCCCGACCAGATCCTCGAGCATGCCCGCGCCGCCGAGGCGGCCGGCGCGCACCGCTTCTGCATGGTGACCCAGGGCCAGGGCCTGTCCAAGCGCGATTTCGAGAAGGTGCTCGAGGGGGTCAAGCTGGTCTCCGAGCACACGAACCTCAAGCGCTGCGTCTCGATCGGCCACATGTCCGCCGAGCGGGCCAGGGCGCTCAAGCAGGCGGGCGTGCAACGCGTGCACCACAACGTGGAGACCGCGGCGTCGTATTACCCGGAGGTCTCGACCACGGTGCGCTACGAGGGCCGGCTGCGCACCATCGACGCGGTCCGCGAAGCGGGCCTCGAGACATGCGTCGGCGGCATCCTCAACCTTGGCGAGACGCGTGAGCAGCGGGTCGAGATGGCCTTCCAGCTGGCCGGGATCAATCCCACCAGCGTTCCCATCAACCTGCTCAACCCGCGCCCGGGGACCAAATTCGGCGATCGCGAGTTGATGGACCCATGGGAGACGGTCAAGTGGATCGCGATCTTCCGCCTGATCCTGCCCGAGGCCCTGTTCCGGCTCTGCGGCGGTCGGGTCGAGAACCTCGGCGAGCTGCAGGCCACCGCCGTCAAGGCCGGCCTCAACGGCGTGATGATGGGCAACTTCCTGACCACGCTCGGCAACACGCCCGAGCAGGACCGCGCGCTGTTCGAAGAGCTGGGGCTGAACGTCGCCCCGCAGACCGACAACGGTGCCAACCCCCGACCCGACAATCGCTCCGGGTGGCTCGACGGCGAGACCCCCGACCTGGTCGGCGCCGCGATCGCCGCATCCGACCCCGAGCCCGGCCCGTTCGAGGTCCGGCTCTGGGATCCCGCCTCACAGCTTCGCTTCGCCCGCAAGCGCACCGTCCCGCAGCGCCCGGATGGCGCGCCCAACACAGGTCAGGGGCGCGAGACCCGGGAAGCAAAGGCCCGGCGAGCGCAGGCGGCATGATCGAGATCGAGGCGCGGCTCGACGAGCTGAGGGCCCTCGGGCTCCACCGCCGGACCCGTCTTGTCAGCGGCCCCCAGGGACCGCGCGTCCTGCTCGACGGCAAGCCCGTCCTGCTGCTGTGCTCCAACAACTACCTCGGACTGGCCGACCACCCGCGGGTGCGCGAAGCCGCTGCCGATGCCGCGATGCGCTGGGGCGTCGGCGCCGGCGCCTCACGACTCGTGTCGGGCACGATGACCATCCACCGCCGGCTGGAGGAGCGCCTGGCCACCTTCAAGCGGCGCGAGGCCGCGCTGCTGTTCGGCTCGGGCTATCTGGCCAACGCCGGCGTCATCGCCGCGCTGGCCCGGCCGGGAGACGTCGTCTTCTCCGACGAGCTCAACCACGCGTCGATCATCGACGGCTGCCGCCTCTCGCGCGCCGAGGTGTTCGTCTATGACCATTGTGATGTCGAGCACCTGGCGTGGGGAATCGCCCACGCCGAGGGCCGCGGTGCGCTGATCGTCACCGACGGGGTCTTCTCGATGGACGGGGACATCGCCCCGCTTCAGGAGATCGTCGAGCTCGCCGAGCGCCACCGGCTCCGCGTCCTCGTGGACGAGGCCCACGGCACCGGCGCGCTCGGGCCGGCCGGCCGCGGTGCGGCCGCGGCGGCCGGCGTCGACGACCGCGTCGACGTGATCGTTGGCACGCTCGGCAAGGCTCTGGGTTCCTACGGCGCGTTCGTCGCCTGCGATCGCCGGATGTCCCGCTACCTCGTCAACGCCGCCCGCACGTTCATCTTCTCCACCGCGCTGCCGCCACCGGCGGTGGCGGGAGCGCTGGCCGCGCTCGAGCTGCTCGAGGATCGCCCGCGCCGAGTGCAGCGACTCGAGACCAACGCGCGGGCCCTGCGCGACGAGCTCACGCAGGAGGGCTTTGACCTGCGCGGCTCCCGGACCCAGATCGTGCCGCTCGTCGTCGGCGACGCCGAGCTGGCGATGACGATCTGCGAGTCGGCGCTCGCGCGGGGCGTGTTCGCGCAGGCGATCAGACCGCCGACCGTGCCGTCGGGGACCTCGCGGCTGCGGCTCGCCGTGATGGCCACGCACCGGCCCGAGGAGCTGCGCACGGCCGCCCGGACGTTGGCGGAGGCGGCTCGGGCGGCGGGGTTCGAGCCGCGGAGCGCCTGGGTGCAATCGCGGGCCGATGATGTCGGCGCGGCCGAGGAGGATGCCGTGGCCCCGCCGGCGATTCCCGCCGCGGGCGGGCCGCCGCCGCCCCGCAGCACGCCGCGCCCGTTCGACCACGAGGCCCCGGCGCCGGTGGCCCGGGCCGCCTGAGTCGGTGGGACCCTATCGCCGGCGGCCCAGGCCGCCTGAGTCGGTGGGACCCGATCGCCGGTCCTCCGTCGCGACAGTGTGCGCGGCTGCTTCGTAACCGGCACCGACACCGGTGTCGGCAAAACCGTGCTGAGCGCCGCGATCGTCGCCTCGCTCAGATCGCGGGGGGTCGCGGTCAGGCCGCTGAAGCCGTTGATCACGGGACTCGACGAGCCCCCTGACCCGGACTGGCCGCCCGATCACGTGCTGCTGGCGCGGGCGGCGGGTGTCTCGCCGGCCGCGGTGGCGCTGTTCTCCTTCGGCCCGCCTGTCTCCCCCCACCTCGCGTCCGCGCTCGCTGGCCGCCCGGTCGACCCGCGGGCGCTGCGCGAGGCCATCGCACGCGCCGCCGAGGGCGCCGAGGTGTCGGTGATCGAGGGGGTCGGCGGCCTGCTCGTCCCGCTCGCCGACGGATACGACGTCCGCGACCTCGCGCGCGAGCTCGCCCTGCCGGTGCTCATCGCCGCCCGCCCTGGGCTCGGCACGATCAACCACACGCTGCTCACGCTCGAGGCGGCGAGGGCCGCGGGACTTCGGGTGGCCGGCGTGGTGATGACCCCATGGCCGCCGGAGCCGGGCGAGATCGAGCGCTCCAACCGCGACACCGTGGCCCGCCTGGGATCGGTCACCGTGTCCGTGCTGCCCCCGATCGCCCACGCCGACCCCGGCCTGCTGGCCGACGCCGCCCGCGGGCTGCCGATCGAGGAGTGGATCGGGGAATCCGGCCATGCCTGACCGAGCGCCCGCTACGGTGGTGTCGTGACCGCGATCCGCGTCGGGCTGATGCTCGTCGTGGCGTGCCTCGTCGCCGGCGGCTGCGGCAGCTCGGCGACGTCGACATCGACATCGACGGGCGGCGAGGTCAGAGCCTCGGTCCCGCGCGCGAGCGCGCCGGTGCCCACCGGCGACGCGGCGGCGCTGGCGCAGGGGAACGCGACCTTCGCCGGACGGATCCTCGAGCGGCTCGTGGCCACGCAGCCGACGTTGGCGCTGTCGCCGTTCAGCATCTCGGACGCACTCGCGATGACCTACGCCGGCGCCCGCGGGCAGACGGCGTCCGAGCTCGCCGGCGCACTCAACATCACGCTGCCGCCGGCCCGCCTGTTCCCGGCCTGGGGCGCCCTGGCCGGATCACTGGCCCACGTCAACCAACCCGGAGCGGCGCTCTCGGTCGCCAACGCGCTCTACGGCCAGCAGGGAATGGCGTTTCACACCGCGTTCCTGACCCTGCTCGCCCGCTACTACGGCGCCGGGGTCAGAACGGTCGACTTCGAGCATGCGGCCGCGCAGGCAGTGTCCGAGATCAACGCCTGGGTCTCGCAGCAGACGGCCGCCAAGATCCCCACGCTGCTCTCTCCCGCCGACGTCGACGACACGACACGGCTGGTGCTGGTCAACGCGGTCTACCTCAACGCGAAATGGGCGGTCCCGTTCACGAAGGAGAACACCGCGCCGGCGCCATTTCACGCTCCCGGCGGCACGGTCGATGTCGCCACGATGAACCAGATGGGCCGCTTCGGCTACCGCCGCCATTCCGGCTACGCGGTGCTCGAGCTGCCCTACCGCGGCGGCCGGCTCGCGTTCGACGTCCTGCTTCCCGACCCCGGGCAGCTGCCCGCTCTGCTGCACACGCTCGCCGGCGGCGGTCTGCCCGCAGCCGTGAGCGGTCTGCAGGACCAGCCCGTGCAGGTGGCGCTGCCCAAGCTCACCCTGCGCACCCGGTTCGAGCTCGCCGCGACGCTGGGCGCACTCGGGATGCCGGTCGCGTTCACCGATCGGGCCGACCTCTCGGGCATCGCGGGCAAACCGGGCGATCTGCGCGTCTCGAACGTCATCCACGAGGCCTACATGCGGGTCGACGAGGCCGGTACCGAGGCGGCCGCGGCGACCGCGGTCGCGATCGCGACGGCGGCCGCACCCGGGCCGGCACCGATCCAGTTCCGCGTCGACCGCCCGTTCGTGTTCGTGCTGCGCGACACGAGCACCGGCGCGATCCTGTTCACCGGCTCGGTGTCGCAGCCGTAGCGCTACCGGTGGCCCCGGACCCGGACCAGGATCAGCTCCACCACGGCGACGGTGAGGTCGGGGTCGTGGACCTGCACGTAGTGATCGCTGCCCGTGGCGATGATCTGGGGCGTCTGCGGCTCGAGCATGACCAGCTGCCGCTGCACCGCCGGCCACACCTGCTCGAGCTTGGTGGTGAGATCCCGGGGCGTGCCGGGGGCCGTCGTGAACGGCTCTCCCTTGCTCATCACCGCCAGCGGGATCCGCGGCAACGGCCGCGCGCGCTCGATCGCCCGGATCGCGCCGTTGACGTCGACGGTCTCGAATCCGCGCTGCGCATCCAGAGGCGTTCCGGGATGGTTGAGCAGCGCCACGTAGCGCGGCCACAGTGCTCCGAACAGGCGCTTGATGTTGGTGCCGAACGCGTCGACGAGGACCATGCCGGCGACCTCGGCGGGGTGAGTCTGGGCGAACAGGCGAGCGATCATCCCGCCGAAGGAATGCGCGACGAGCACGAACGGCCCGCGCAGTCCAGCCCGCCGCACGAGCGCCTGCAGGTCGGCGACCATGCTCGGCAGTGTGCGCGGCATCCCGACCGGGGTGCTGCGCGTGGTCAGCGAGATCGGCGTCGTCTGACGGATCGTGCCCGGCCGGTCGTACATGCACACGTGCGTGGAGCGCGCGAGACCGCTGAACACCGACGGCGCGGCGAGCACCGGCGCTGTGGTCTGGGTCTCGTTCCAGAGGTCCGAGGAGTCGTGGACGCCCGACTCGACCGCGAGGTCGACCGTCGGCGGGCTGCCCGCTGGCGCCGACGCCGGCGCAGCGCCACCGCAACGACCAGCCCCCGTCTCACACCGGCTCCTCTGCGTCTGGATCGTGACCCGCTCGCGGCGAGGGTACGCGCTCTGTGCGGGTGCCACAAGACCGCCCCCGTTCCGACCGCCGCGGAAGCTAGCTTGACCGGCGTGCGCACGACCGCCGAGCTGGCCGCCCTCGACCGCCGCCACGTCTGGCACCCGTTCACCCAGCAGCAGGGCTGGGCGGACACGGAGGACCCCGTGATGATCGACCACGGCGAGGGCACGAACCTCTACGACACCGACGGCAACGTCTACATCGACGGGGTCTCGTCGCTGTGGTGCAACGTCCACGGCCACCGTCACCCCGCGATCGACGCGGCCGTCCACGCCCAGCTCGACCGCGTCGCTCACACGACGATGCTCGGCCTCTCCCATCCGCCGGCGATCGAGCTGGCCGAGAAGCTCTTGACGTTCACGCCCCCGGGCCTCACGCGCGTCTTCTATTCCGACAGCGGCTCGAGCGCGGTCGAGATCGGGCTGAAGATGGCCTTCCAGTGGTGGGCGCAGCGCGGCGAGCGCCGGCGGACCCGGTTCATCTGCCTCGAGAACGCCTACCACGGCGACACGATCGGGGCCGTGTCCGTGGGCGGGATCGAGCTGTTCCATTCGCTCTACCGGCCGCTGCTGTTCGATGCCTGGCCGGCCCGGGCCGGCGACGCCGAGCACCTCGAGCAGCTGCTCGAGGCCGGTGGCGACGAGATCGCGGCGGTGATCGTCGAGCCGCTCGTGCAGGGGGCGGCCGGGATGCTGATGCAGCCACCGGGCTACCTGGCCCGCGTGCGCGAGCTCTGCGACGCCCACGGGGTGCTGCTGATCTGCGACGAGGTCGCCACCGGGCTCGGACGCACCGGCAGGATGTTCGCCTGCGACCACGAGAACGTGGCGCCGGACATCCTGTGCGTCGGCAAGGGACTGACGGGGGGCTACCTCCCGCTCGCCGCGACGCTCACGACCGAGCGCATCTACGAGGGCTTCCTCGGGCGTCACGAGGACTTCCGGACCTTCTTCCACGGCCACACCTACACGGGCAACCCGCTCGCCTGCGCAGCCGCCATCGCCACGCTCGAGACGTTCGAGCGCGAGCGCACGATCGAGTCCCTGCAGCCGAAGATCGAGCTCCTCAGCCGGATGCTCGAGCAGCGGGTGGCGCCGCTCGACGGCGTCGCCGCGGTCCGTCAGCGCGGGTTCATGGTCGGGATCGAGCTCGTCGAGGCCCCGCCCGAGGCCCGCCTCGGGCACGAGGTCACGCTCGCCGCCCGCCGCCGCGGCGCCATCGTCCGGCCGCTCGGCGACGTCGTGGTGCTGATGCCCGCCCTCGCGATCAGCGAAGCCGACCTCCGGCGCCTCGTCTCGATCACCGCCGAGGCAATCGCCGAGGTCAGCGCCGAGCGACTGTCGGCGGCGGCGTAGCGTGGCCGCGGACTAGTCCTCGTACGGGGTGAAGTCCCGCTTGCGGGCGCCGCAGACGGGGCAGAACCACGTCTCGGGGATGTCCTCGAACGCGGTGCCCGGCGGGATGCCGCCGTCAGGATCGCCTTCGTCGGGGTCGTAGATGAACCCGCACGATTCGCACATCCACTTCTGGCTGGTCTGAGTCGTCATCGGAGAGCAGTCGTTCCGTTCATCGGCGGAAGGGTAATGCACCGCTC
Organism: uncultured Solirubrobacteraceae bacterium; assembly: GCA_963800815.1. GTDB lineage: Bacteria > Actinomycetota > Thermoleophilia > Solirubrobacterales > Solirubrobacteraceae > Palsa-465. Next base: position 45,108 of record CAWDCP010000025.1, on the reverse strand, counting down.
CTGAAGCTTCCTGCGACTTGCGGAGCGCTGCACCAGATGACCAAAGCCAGGTAGGGTCGCGTCATGGACATCGGCCGGCCCGCCCCCGGTGAGGAGATCAACCCGGGCGCTGAGACAGTTCCCCGCCCGGCGGCGACGGTGATCCTGCTGCGCGGGGGTGACGACGGACTCGAGGTGCTCCTTGTCCAGCGCAATCCGGCGTCACGGTTCATGGGCGGCGCCTGGGTGTTCCCGGGCGGCGCGGTCGACGCGCACGAGGGCGAGGGCGACGCGGCGCTGCGAGCCGCGGCCGTCCGCGAGCTGGACGAGGAGGCGGGCGTCCGGGTCCCGGGACCCGACGCGCTGGTGCCGTTCTCGCGCTGGATCACGCCGGCCGAGGTCAAGACCCGCTTCGACACCTGGTTCTACCTGGCTGCGCTTCCGGACGGGGCCGTGCCGATCGTGGACGGCAGCGAGATCATCGACTCGCGCTGGTACGAGCCGGCGGCCGCGCTGCGGGCGGGTGAGCGGGAGGAGATGCTGCTCGTCTTCCCCACCATCAAGCACCTCGAGCAGCTGTCGGCCTTCCGCTCCGCCGACGAGCTGATCGCCTATGCGCGCGGACGCGAGGTGCTCCCGGTCCAGCCGAAGGTCCTGTTGGCCGGTGAGACCGCGCGCGTGGTCCTTCCCGGCGAGCCCGGGTACGAGGACTGAGGAGCCGATGCCGGACGCCGCGGAGCCAGCCGCCGGATCCGGCGGGGTGACGGTCGCGGTCACGGGCCCGACCGGGGACATCGGGCGCTCGCTGCTGCGCGCGCTCGAGCGCAGCCGCGAGGTGCGCCGGATCGTCGCGATGGCGCGCCGGCCCTTCGATCCCGCCGCCGCGGGCCTGCGCAAGACCGAGTATCGCCAGGCCGATGTGCTCGACCGCGACGCCGTCGCCGGACTGGTGGCCGACGCGGACGTGGTCGTCCACCTGGCGTTCCTGATCATGGGCGGCCTGGAGGAGACGCGCGCGGTGAACCTCGAGGGCTCACGCAACGTGTTCGAGGCGACCGTCGCCGGCGGGGCGGCGCGACTCGTGTACGCGTCCTCCGTCGCCGCCTACGGGTTCCACAGCGACAGCCCGGAATGGCTGACCGAGGATCTTGCGCCTCGCGGGACCGCCAATCATTACTACTCGGCTCAGAAGGCCGAGCTCGAGGGCATCCTGCACGAGGTCCTGGCCGGCGGCGACACCGAGGCCTACGTGTTCCGGCCGTCGATCGTCGCCGGCCCGGATGCGCTGATGCTGCTCGAGAGCATCCCCTACTTCCAGCTCTCCGACCGGATGCCGGCGGCCGTCATGAAGGTGCTGGAGTTCTTGCCGGCGCTCAAGCCCGTGCTGCCGGACCCCGGGGTCCACTTCCAGCTCGTGCACCACGACGACGTGGCCACCGCGATGCGGGCGGCCGTGCTCGGCCGCGGCACCCCCGGCGTCTACAACCTCGCCGGCGCGGGCACGCTCACCTTCTCCGATCTCGCCGACGCGCTGGGCTGGTACAGCATCCCGGTGCCCGAGCTCGCCCTCGACGCGACCGCCGGCCTCGTCGCCCACCTGCCGTTCGTGCCCGCCGAGGCCCAGTGGGTCGAGGCCTTCCGCGAGGCGGTCCTGATGGACACCAGCAAGGCGCGACGCGAGCTCCGCTGGCGCCCCCGCCACGACGCTCGCGAGACGCTGCGCACGATGGTGCAGGCCGCGCGCTCCGAGCAGCTGCTGCGCTGAATCCGGAGCGCCGCGCCGGCTCAGCTCAGCTCATCTGCTCCTCGCGTGAGATCACGTGCATGACCGCGTTGATCAGCGCGAGGTGGGTGAACGCCTGCGGGAAGTTGCCCAGGTGGCGACCCGTGCGGGCCTCGAGCTCCTCGGCGTAGAGCCCGAGCGGCGACTCGTGCGCCAGCAGCCGCTCGAGCATCGCGCACGCGCGGTCGTGCTCGCCGATCTCCGACAGCGCCGAGACGTACCAGAACGAGCAGATGAGGAAGGTGCCCTCCTCACCCGAGAGGCCGTCGTCGGTCTCGTCGACCTTGTAGCGGAGGATGAATCCCTTGTCGCTCAGCTCCTCTCCGATGGCCAGGACCGTCGCACGGACGCGTTCATCCTCGGGGGGCAGGAAACGGACCAGCGGAATCAACAGCGTGGAGGCGTCGAGCGCGTCGGTCTCGTAATGCTGGCGGAACACCCCCCGATTGCTGACGCCGTTCTTGAGGATGTCCTCCCGGATCTCGTCGGCGATCGTGGCCCACTCCTGCGCCTGGTGATTCTCGCCCTGCAGCTCCGCCAGGCGCGCGCCCCGGTCCAGCGCCACCCAGCACATCAGCTTCGAGGACACGTAGTGCTTGGGAGCGCCGCGCGCCTCCCAGATGCCCTGATCGGGCTGGTCCCAGACCTCGATCGCGCACCGCACCTGGTCCTTGAGCACCGGCCACAGGCGCTGCGGCATCAGGCCGCCGACCTTCGTGTGGATGTACACCGAATCGAGCACGGCGCCGAATACGTCGTTCTGGCGCTGGCTGTAGGCACCGTTGCCGACCCGCACGGGCACAGAGCCCTCGTACCCAGACAGGTGGTCGAGCACGTGCTCGGTGAGATCGCGCTCACCCCCCACCCCGTACATGATCTGCAGCGCGCCACCGTCGATGCGCTGCAGATCGGCGACGAACTGCATGAAGTCGTCGGCCTCCCAGTCGAGCCCCAGCGCGTGCAGGCCCCACAGCGTGAACGTCGCGTCGCGCATCCAGCAGTAGCGGTAGTCCCAGTTGCGCTCACCGCCGAGGGTCTCCGGCAGCGACGTGGTGGCGGCGGCGACCGTGGCTCCGGTGGGCGCGTAGGTCAGCCCCTTGAGCGTCAGCGCGGAGCGCTGCAGGTGCTTGCGCCAGCGATGGTCGGGGAACCGGCCGCCGGCGAGCCACCCGCGCCAGTACTGGGACGTGACGCGAAGCCGCTGGAGGGCGTCCTCACAACTGACCGGGCACTCGATGCCGTGCGACCACCCGAGCGCGATGAAGCGCCGCTCACCCGCCTTGAGCGTGTGCCGCGCCCGGGCACGGTTGCCCTCGATTCCCAGCCGGAGATCCGAGCGCAACCGCAACGTCACCTCACCGTCGGTGGCCTCGGCAGCGCTCCAGTCGTCGGTCAGCATGGTCCAGTTGGCCGGCGTGCGCCCGTAGCCGAACATCGGCTCGCACACCGCCTCGACCTGGACCTCGCCCTGGAGGCACTCGATCGAGCGGACGAGCATGTGGTCGGCGTCGTGGTCGGTGGGTGGCCGCGTGTGGGAGGTCTCGTCGGCGTGCTGGTCGTGCCACAGTCCGATCGTCAGCGCGTCCCGCACGATGATCCAGCCCGACGGGGTCATCCACGTCGTCTCGAGGATCATCGTGCCCGGCTCGTAGCGACACGACAGCGGCACCACGAGTCCGTAGGGCCCGACCCGGAAGCCGCCGGCTCGGCGGTCGAGCAGGGCTCCGAACACGCTCGGGGAGTCGAAGCGCGGGATGCACAGCAACTCGACGTTCCCGTCCGGCGCAATCAGAGCGCTCGTGTGGCAGTCGGACAGGAACGCGTAGTCGGCGATCGGCGGGAACGGCGACCCGCCCGTCAGCGGGGTGTCGTGCGGCGGGATCGGGATGCTCGGACTCACGGACCGGCGGGCATCATCGCGCACCCGGACGCAAGGCGCGCCCGCCCCACGCTTACGGCGCCGCCACGCGTCGGCCGGCGATCGCGGCCTCGATCGCGGCGGCGACGGTCCGGGCCCCAGCCCCCAGGGTGATCGTGTAATGGTTGACGCCGGGCACATCCTCGAGCGTGGCGCCGGGCTGCGCCTCGGCGAAGCTGTCGCGGACGGCATCCGGGATCAGCGGGCTGGGGTCGTCAAGCAGCCCGCGCGGCGCACGCAGGACCCACAGCGGCGCGCGCACACGCCCCGCCGCCTCGAGCGTCTCCGCATCGCGCAGCAGCTCGGTGCCGTCGGTCCGGACGGCAGCCTCGTCGACGACACTGCGATACGCGCCCGCCTCGCCGACGAGGTCGGCCCGCACATAAGCCTCGATGTCGTCGCTCCAGCGACCCGCCAGGGCGGGATGGGCCTGCCAGAACGCGACGTAGTCCTCGGGCGAGTCGAAGGTCATCCGCAGGCGGGCGATCGCCGGGCCGAGCACGGCATCGAGCAGCCGGTCGGCATCAAGGTCGTCGGGGGCCGGGATCCTCAGTCCTCCGTCGACGAGCACGACCGCCGAGGCGAGCTCGGGGCGATCGGCGGCCGTCCGCGCCACCACGAACGCCCCCATCGAGTGACCGACCAGTACGGCTTCGGGCACGGCGAGATGCGCAAGGATCGCAGCCACGTCCGTGGCGTGCACCGCGATCCCGTACGGCGGCCCGACGTCCGCGCTGCGGCCGCGGCCGCGCAGATCGGGAGCGAGCACGCAGACCTCGGGGTGGCGCCCGATCAGCTCACGCGCGACCGGCCTCCAGCCGTGATGCGACGCGGTGATCCCGTGGACGGCGAGCACGACCACCTCGGCGTCACCCGGCCGCGCGCCACCCTGGGCGACAAATAACGCGCCGCCGTCGACGGGCACCGACTCCGAGGACGTGAACGGCTCGCCGTGACCTGACACCTCACGTACTGTAGGAGACGTTGCCGGGCGGCACTCCCGGCGCTACCCTGCCCCGCGAACGAGTCGAGGAGACGCCGTGACCGAAAAGACACAGCCCAGCGACAGTGCCGACGGCGCCGCAGCCCGCTGGGGCGAGAGCCACCCCGACGAGGACGTCGAGCATCCGGCGCCGTCCGACGTCCCGGAGGACGACGAGATCGTCCCCGACCATCATTCCGCCAGCGCCGAGGCCGCCTCGGTGCGCTGGCACGAGCAGCACCCCGACGAGGAGTGAGCGCGCGGCGGCGGCTCAGCCGCCGCCGTAGGTGATCACGAGATCGGTGATCACTCCGGCCAGGAAGCCGACGGTCAACAGCAGGAGACCCAGTTCGCGATGGCCGTAGCGGCGCATGCCGTTCCAGACCTCGCCGATCACGTACAGGATCGCGCCGCCGGCCACGGCATAGAAGGTCAGCTCGAGCGGAGTGCTGGTGACCGCGTAGCCGACGATCGAGCCGAGGAAGGTGGGGCCGCCGCCGATCAGCCCGGCAAGCCCGAGCCACTTCCACGAGGGCCGGACGTCACCGAGCGGCCCGACGATGCCGAAGCCCTCGGTGGCGTTGTGCAGCGCGAAGCCGATGATCAGCACGGTCGCCAGGCTGATCGCGCCCGCGCGGGCCGAGACGCCGATCGCCAGCCCCTCGGCGAAGTTGTGCACGCCGATCGCCGCGGCGATCGTGAGACCGGTGCGCAGGGCGCGCCGGCGTGCGGCGTCGACCTCGATCGCGACGGCATCGGCCTCGGCCACCGTCATCGCCACGGCGGGCGCGCCGCCCGCGATCGGCGGCCTGCGTGCCCCGGCGGGTCGGATCCGGCGCTCGAGGATCGCGAGGCCGGCGCTGCCGAGGCCGAAGCCCACGGCCATCAGCGTGACGAGCCAGATCAGATGACCGAGCGAGCCGTGACCGGTCTTGTACGCCGTGACCGCCAGCCCGAGGATGTCCCGGGCGTTGGAGAGCACGTCCACGAAGATGAACGCCAGGACGCCGACCGAGAACATCGCCAGCGCCACCCGGGCGCGGTTGCCGATCGTCTGCAGCCGCCCCACGGGCAAGCCGAGGAAGATGGTGAACCCTGCGAGCGCTCCGAGCGCGACGGTCTGTGCGAACGACACCGATGATCCTGTTCGAGCGTTAGGCGGCCCTAAGCCCCCCGGAAGCGGCCACAGTAGCACGTTAGGGCAGCCTAAGCGCGGAATTCTGGTCGAGCGTGTGCGCACCTGTGCGCACCATTACCACGCACGGTTGCCGCCGGCGACCGCGCCGGCGACCGCGCCCGGCGACCGCGCCGCGTCCAAGCGCCCGACCCGGCGCCGGGCGCCGGCGGGCCCGAACACTACGTCGAGGAGTTCAGGTCCGGCAGCCCCAGGCTCTGCAGCCAGTGGTTGACGGTGATGTTGAGCTGCGTGAACTCGCCCGTCCAGATCATGATCCCCATCCAGATCAGGACCACGCCGCCGGCGCCGATCACGACCGCGTAGTGGCGCTTGACCACCGAGAGCGCCGAGGTCACGGTCCCGAATGCCATCGCCGTGATCAGGAACGGGATGCCCAGCCCCAGGCAGTAGAAGACGAGCAGGATCGCCCCGTGCGCCGCCGAGCTGGTGGAGCCGGTGGCGCCGATGATGGCCCCCAGCGTCGGTCCCGTGCACGGCGTCCACGCCAGCGCGAACGCCGCGCCGGTCAGAACCGGCCCGCTGCGGCCGGCGCGTTCCATCAGCCGGCCGACATGCCACTGGCGATTGAGCCTGGGAACGAACGGCGCCAGAACGAACAGCACGCCCATCGCGATGATCAGCGCCCCGGAGACCTTCAGCGCCGCGGGGCCGGTCAGCGTGGCGCGAAGCGCGCGCTGGCCGAGCAACCCGAGCGCGATGAAGATCGCCGAGAAGCTGGCCACGAACTTGAGGCTGGGCCCCAGCACCCGACGCCAGCTGATGTCGGCGGGCGAGACACCGGCGACGGCCGATATGTAGCCGGGAACGAGCGGCAGCACGCAGGGCGACAGAAACGAGATCAGCCCTGCGGCGAACGCCACCGGAATGCCGATGCCCGACGCTGGATCCATCCTATGTCGTAAGGCTAGCGCTGAATGCTCATGCCCCGTTGCGTCCCAACAGCATGGCAATGCCCTGACCGCCACCGATGCACAGCGTGACGAGCCCGAGCTCGTGGTCGCCGCGCTCCATTTCGTAGAGGAGCTTGGTCGTGATCGCGGCGCCGGTGGCGGCGATCGGGTGCCCGAGCGCGATCGCGCCGCCGTTCGGGTTGACCTTGTCGGTGTCGAGCCCGAGACCATCGATCACGGCCAGAGACTGAGCGGCGAACGCCTCGTTGAGCTCGATCACGCCGATCTCGTCGAGCGAGCGGCCGGCGCGGTCCAGCACCTTCTGGACCGCGGAGACAGGGCCGATGCCCATGATCGAGGGATCGACGCCGCAGGTCGCGTAGGCGAGGATCTTCGCTCGCACGGGGGCTCCGAGCTGCTTGGCGCGCTCGGCGCTCATCAGCACGACGGCGGCGCCGGCGTCGTTCATGCCGGACGAGTTGCCGGCGGTCACGGTCCCGTCGGGCTTGAAGGCCGGCTTCAGCTTGGCCATGCCCTCCATCGAGGCGTCCTCGCGGATGTGCTCGTCGCGCGTGAACTGGACCGTGTCGCGCTTGACCCTGATCTCCACCGGGACGATCTCCTCGTCGAAGACGCCGGCGGCGCGCGCGGCCGCGGCCCGGCGGTGGGACTCGACCGCGAACGCGTCCTGGCGCTCACGGGAGATCGGTCCCTGCTCGGCCAGGTTCTCGGCGGTCACGCCCATCAGCACGTGCCCGAACGGATCGGTCAGGCACCCCATCACGGCATCGATCATCGGCGTCTCGCCCATCCGGGCTCCCCACCGGGCGCTCTGGACCCAGTACGGCCCGCGGCTCATCGACTCGGCCCCACCCGCCACGGCGATCTCGGCGTCCCCGCTCTGGATCTGCTGCGCGGCGGACACGATCGCCTGGACGCCGGACCCGCACAGCCGGTTGAGCGTGTAGCCGGGGGTCTCCTTGGGGATTCCTGCCTTCATCCCGACCAGCCGGCCCATGTACATGTCGCCCGGCTCGGTGTGGATCACGTTGCCGAAGACGACCGTCTCGACCTGCTCGGGCTCGATGCCGGCGCGCTCCATCGCGGCGGTGGTGGCGGCGGCGCCGAGATCACTCGGCGGGACGCCGCCGAGGCTCTTACCGTAGGTACCGATCGCGGTACGGGCAGCGGACGCGATGACGACTTCATTCATGGTTTGGTTCCTCTCCTGAAACTAGGGCTCTCGCCCTAGCGTAGAGGCGTATGGCCCACTCGTAGACGGAGATCTCGAACATGCGCCAACGTGGAGCGCCCCACGGGTGATAAGTTGACGGGCAGACGGCATGGCAACCGCGGTACGGACATTGCAGAACTTCATCGACGGCGAGTTCGTCGATCCCGTCGAAGGCCGGACCGAGGACATCCTCAACCCGGCCACCGGCGAGGTCATGGCGACCGCGCCGCTGTCGACCGCCGCCGATGTCGACCGCGCCGTGTCCGCTGCCCGCCGGGCGTTCGAGGGCTGGTCGAACGAGACCCCCGGCGAGCGTGCCTCGGCGATGCTGAAGCTGGCTGACGCGATCGAGGCGAACGCGGACGAGATCGCCGATCTCGAGGCGGCCAACGCGGGCAAGCCGATCGCCGCCTTCAAGGGCGACGAGATTCCGTTCATGTGCGACAACCTGCGCTTCTTCGCCGGCGCGGCCCGCTGCCTGGAAGGGCGTGCCGCCGGCGAGTACGTGAGCGGATACACCTCGATCATCCGCCGCGAGGCGATCGGCGTCATCGGTCAGATCGCGCCGTGGAACTACCCCCTGATGATGGCCGTGTGGAAGATCGGCCCCGCGCTTGCGGCCGGCAACACGGTTGTGCTCAAGCCCGCCGAGACGACGCCCGCTTCGACGCTGAAGATGGCCGAACTGGCGGCCGAGATCTTCCCCAAGGGCGTGCTCAACGTGATCACCGGGCACGGCAACCCGGCCGGTCAGGCGCTCGTCACTCACGAGCAGGTCGACATGGTCTCGCTGACCGGCTCGGTCGACACGGGCAAGTGGATCGCCGGCGCCGCCGCCGACACGCTCAAGCGCGTCCACCTCGAGCTCGGTGGTAAGGCGCCGGTCGTGGTGTTCGACGACGCCGACCTCGAGACGGCGCTCGAGACGATTGCCGGCACCGGGTACTACAACGCGGGCCAGGACTGCACCGCTGCCACGCGCGTGCTCGCGTCCTCCAAGGTGCACGACGAGTTCGTCGCCGGTCTGGTCGAGCAGGCCGCCGGGTTCGTGGTCGGCGACACGTTCGCGCCCGACACGACACTCGGGCCGCTGAACTCGGCCCGCCAGCGCGAGCGCGTTGAGGGATTCCTCGAGCGCAAGCCCGCCCATGCGGAGATCGCCACCGGGGGTCACGAGCCCGATCTGCCCGGCTTCTATCTCGAGCCGACCGTGGTGTCCGGACTCCGGCAGGATGATGAGATGATCCAGCGCGAGATCTTCGGCCCGGTGATCACCGTCCAGCAGTTCTCCGATGAGGCCGAGGCGGTGGCCTGGGCGAACGGAACCCCGTACGGCCTTGCCTCCTCGGTCTGGACCCGCGACGTCGGACGGGCCATGCGGGTCGCCAAGGCGCTGCGATTTGGCTGCGTGTGGGTCAACGACCACATCCCACTGGCGTCCGAGATGCCCCACGGCGGCTTCAAGCAGTCCGGCTACGGCAAGGATCTCAGCATGTACGCGCTCGAGGACTACACCGAGGTCAAGCACGTCATGGTGAGCCTCGCCTGATGCGCTGACGCGGAACGTCTCCCCGCGACACGCCGCGGAACTTTCGGCCGCGACACCCGTTACATTGCAGTAAGGGATTTGCGTGGAAGCCTCGGCCCTCCAAGCACCGGCAGCACTGGCGCCGACTCGGATCTCAATCGGGGCGTCGCTGCTCCGGCTGCGCTCCGACGAGCAGCTCGTGGCCCTTTTTCGGGCCGGGAACGATGAGGCCTTCCGCGTCATTCACGACCGCTATCGGCAGCGGCTGTTCGCCTACACGCGCCAGATGCTGCCTGGGTCCCGGCAGGACGCAGAGGACGCGCTGCAGGACGTCTTCGTCCGCGCTTACGCCGGGCTGCGGGCCAACGACCGCGAGCTGGCGCTGCGCGCCTGGCTCTATCGCGTGGCCCACAACCGCTGCATCGACGAGCTCCGACGGCCGGTGCCGCCCGCACCCGAGGTGTTCGGCCTGGTCGCACCGCCCGCCCGCGACCCGATCGACGAGGCCGAGCGGCGGGAATCGCTGCGGCGGCTGATCGCCGACGTCCGGCGCTTGCCTGCGCAGCAGCGCTCAGCCCTGCTGATGCGCGAGCTCGGGGGGATGAGCTACGTCGACCTCGCCGCCGCGCTCGGCGCCTCGGTGCCCGCCGTGAAGTCCCTGCTCGTGCGGGCTCGCGTCGGTCTCGCCCATGCCGCCGAGGCGCGCGACGTCGCCTGTGTCGAGATCCGCGCCGAGATGAGCGGCGCCCACGACCGCGGCGTGCGCCCGAGCGGGCTCGCGCGGCGCCACCTGCGCGATTGCGACGGCTGCCGCGCCTTCCGTAGCGAGATGCGCGGCGCGAGCCGTGACTTGGCCGCGCTCGCGCCGGGTCTCGGCCCCCTCGGCCTGATCTGCCACGCGCTCGGGATCGGCGGTGGCGGCGCCGCGAGCGGCGGGGGCGCCGCGGCGGCAGCCGGCGGCGCGGCCGGCACCGGCGGCGCCGTGGCCTCGGCGGGGGTGCTCGCCACCGGCGCAGGCCACGTCGCGACCCTGCTCGCGGCTGCCGTGGTGACCGCGGGTGGAGCGGTCGAGATCCAGCGCTCGCTGATCCCCGCCGTGCACCATCCTGCGGCGCAACAGGCCCGCTCGGCGCAGAGCTCCGCCAACCAGAGCGTGACGCCAAGCCTCGTGCAGCCGGCCATCGCGCCCGTGAGCGCTGACCCAGCCACGGTCAACCCGGCTGCCGCGGTGAAGCCGGCCACCACCGGCCGGAGCACTCCGCCCTCGACACCTCCAGCCGCGGCCGGATCATCGGCGGCCGGCACGACCCCCGCAGCGGGGGCAGGCGCGCTCGCTCCAGCCGCAAACGCGCCCACCGGCACGACCGAATCGAGCGCTGCAACGCCGCCGCCGGCCGGAACGGCCGGCGCGGGCACGTCGAGCGCGACGACAGCCACGACGACGGACGGCACCGGCACGGGATCCTCCTCGACCACGGTCGCCCCGACCATGGCCCCCAACGCCGGCACCGGCTCGACCGGCACGAGCACCGCCACGCAGCCAGGCACTCCAAGCACCACGAGCACGCCGGGCACGTCGACGGGCGCCCCAGCCTCGGGCGGGTCAGCCGGAGCGACGTCGGCGTCCGGGCAGGTCGGCGGGAGCCTGGGCGGCGGTTCCTGAGACGCTGGACCGCTACCCCGAAAAGCTCGATCACGAGGAGGTCCTCGTCCGGCGGGGTCCGCGGTCGGGCCTGTACACCATCGTCGCCGTGCACTCGACGCTGCGCGGACCGTCGCTCGGCGGCTGCCGGATGTGGAGCTATGACGATTCGCGGGCGGCGCTGCGCGACGCGCTGAGACTGTCCCGAGCGATGACCTACAAGGCGGCGGTGGCCGACCTGCCGCTCGGGGGCGGCAAGGGCGTGATCATCCTCCCCGGCGACCGCCGGCCGACGTCGGAGCGCCGGCAGGCCGCGCTGCTGGACTTTGCCGACACCGTCGAGGCGCTCGGCGGTCGCTACATCGCGGCGGAGGACGTCGGGACCTCGAGCCGCGACATGAGCGTCATCGCCCAGCGCACGGCGCACGTCGCCGGGCTCGCGCGCAGTCGGGGCGGATCGGGCGATCCGAGCCCGTTCACCGCGCTCGGCGTCGAGGCCGCGATCCGCGCCTCGTGCGAGCGGGCCTTCGGCTCGGCCTCCTTGCGCGGGCGGCGGATCTGCGTGATCGGGCTCGGCCACGTCGGCTCCCGGGTGGCCAAGCGCTGTGCCCGCGGCGGCGCCGAGCTCGTGCTCGCGGACGTCGACCTCGCCAAACGCGCGCTCGCCGGAGAGCTCGGCGCGCGGTGGACCGATCCCAAACGGGCCCTCGAGTCCGACGTCGATGTGCTCGTGCCGTGCGCGCTCGGGGGCTTCCTCGATCACGACAGTGTGCCGCGTTTGCGCTGCACAGTGATCGCGGGGGCCGCCAACAACCAGCTCGCCGACGACGGCATCGCCGACCTGCTCGCCGCGCACGGCATTCTCTGGGCGCCCGATTTCGTCGTCAACGCGGGCGGCCTGATCAACATCGCCGAGGAGGTCGACGGCTACGACCCCGCCACCGCCCGGCGGCGCGTGCGCGGGATCGGGGACACCCTGCGCCAGGTGTTCGACGACGCCGAGGCGATCCATGCCACACCGCTCACCGCGGCCATGGAGCTGGCGCGCCGGCGACTCAGGTCAGGCCGGATCGAGCCGCGACGGGCCCGCGCCGGTTAGCGGTCAGGGTTCTACGCCCGCCGCAGGCCATCCGGTGGGGCGCTCCACTCCGTCCGGGAGCCGGCCCTCGTCCTCGAGCTTGTCGAGGTGGGCGGCAAGCGTCACGACCGATGCCGGCCGCAGGATCGCCGGCGCGTCGGCCCACACCTCATCGATCAGCTCGTCGATGGTCCGCAGGCCCGCGTCGAGCGCCGCCACCAAGCGCCGCTCACGGTCGAGGCGGTGCGCCATGTAGGCGTCGATCTTGGCCGCCGGGTCGTCGACCACCGGCCCGTGACCGGGGCAGATGACCGCCGGCCCCCGTTCCCGGAGCGTCCGCAGCCCCGCCAGGTAGCCGGCCATCGCCCCCGGGTCGGGCGCGATGAACACGCTTCCCTCACCGAGCACCGCGTCGCCGGTGAATGCCACCTCGCCGGCCACGAAGGCCAGATGATCCGGCGCGTGACCCGGCGTCGCGATCGCCTCCAGCGGGCCGAAGCGCGTGCCCTGCACGAGCTCGACGTCGACGTCGCCCCGGGCCGCGGCCAGCCTGGCCTCGGGGAAGCGCTCGCGCAGGGCCGGCACGGCCGCTGCGTGATCGGCGTGATCGTGCGTGAGCGCGATCCCGAGGAGACCCCCGCGGCGCTCGAGCTCGGCCACGAGCGCCGCCAGATGCTCGTCGAGCAGCGGGCCAGGATCCACGAGCCACGCCGGGCCGCGTCCGATGATCCATGAGTTGGTGCCGCTGAGCGTGAACGGGCCGGGGTTCCCGGCCCGGATCCCGGTCACCTCCCACTGCGCGAGCTCGACTGCTGTCATGCCATCAGGATGACATCCCCGGTCGCTCGACGGAGGATGCTTGAATAGTCAACGGTGTCGGCGATCCAGGACGATCCGGATGGGTCTGAGCAGATTGAGCCTGTACGCCTGAACGACGCAGAAGCGACGAAGCGACTGCGCAACGGGCTGATCTCGCTGGTCCTGCTCGTGGCGCTGATCACCGGGCTGCTCTTGGCGGTACCGGGTCTGCACGGCGTGGCCGACGCGGTCTCCGACATGAACCCGTGGTGGCTGGTCGTGGCGGTCGTGATGGAGATCCTCTCCTGCCTGGGCTACGTCCTGGCCTTCCTGCAGGTCTTCGATCGCGCGCCGATCCGTTTCGGCGCCCGGGTGGCCCTGAGCGAGCTCGCCTTCGGCGCGGCCGTCTCGCTCGGCGGAGCGGGCAGCGTCGCGGTGGGTGCGTGGCTGCTGGTCGAGCGCGGCGGGCCTCCGGGCCGGGTCGCCGAGCGTTCGGCCGTCCTGTTCCTGCTCACCAGCGCGGTCAACGTGCTCACGCTGGCGATTACGGGCCTGGGGGTCTGGGTCGGGCTGTTTCCCGGTCCGAGCAACGTGCTGCTGAGCCTGGTTCCGGGCATGGTGGGCGTCGTGGTCCTGCTGTTCTTCCTCGCGCTCCCGTCGGTCACCGAGCGCACCGCGGCCCGCAGGGCTCCGGGCCGGGTCCGGACGGCGCTGAACGCGACCGCGACCACGATCCGGGCCACGCTCGAGTTGCTCCGCACGCCCGACTGGCGGCTCATCGGCGCGTTTGCCTATCTGTGGTGCGACATCGCCGTGCTCGTCGCCTGCTTCCACGCCGCCGGCGTCTCACCGCCACTGGCTCCGATCGTGCTCGCCTACCAGATCGGCTACCTGTCGAACCTCATCCCCGTACCCGGCGGCATCGGCGTCCTTGACGGCAGCCTCGTGGGGATGCTCGTCCTGTACGGCATCAACGCGACGAAGGCGACCGCGGCCACGGTCGTCTACCACGGCATCGCCCTGTGGATCCCGGCCATGTGGGGAACAGTCGCCTTCCTGATCCTGCGCCGCACCCGGTACCGCCCGATCGACCTGCGCCCCCCGCGGTCCGAGCGACGAGCGCTGCGCGCGGCGCGCCGGCGACTCCGCGGCGCGACGGGCGCCCGGAAGGGCGGTGACGAGTCGACCCGGACGCGGTGACGGTCACCTACGGTTGAGACTGCAGGGCTGTATGCCGCGCTCAACCTGTGGGCGCGGCCTCGGGCTCGGCCGGCGTGGGCTCCTCCGGGTCGACGAAGTACGCCGCGCCCTCGACGTTCAGGCGCGGGATCACGCGGTCGAGCCAACGCGGCAGCCACCAGTTGATCTTGCCCATCGCCACCATCACCGCCGGCACCAGCAGGCAGCGCACGACCGTCGCGTCGAGGATCACGGCGACCGACAGGCCGACCCCGAACTGCTTGATGGTCGGATCCCCGTTGAGCACGAAGCTGCCGAACACGAAGACCATGATCAGCGCCGCGGCGGTGATCACGCGCCCGCTCGTCACCAGCCCGGAGATGACCGAGCGCTTGTTGTCCTCGCCTGCCTTGACGTGCTCCTCGATCTGGCTGACCAGGAACACCTCGTAGTCCATCGACAGTCCGAACAGGATCGCGAACATGAACAGGGGCACGTAGGAGACGATCGGCACCGGTCCGCTGAGACCGATCACGCTGTCCCCCCAGCCGTACTGGAAGACCGCGGTCAGCACCCCGTAGGCGGCCGCGATCGAGAGCAGGTTCATGACCGCCGCCTGCGCCGGGACCACGAGGGTCCGGAACGCGATCACCAGCAGGATGAAGCTGAGCGCGATCACGACGAGGATCTGCAGCGGCAGCTTGCCGGAGATGCGGGTGGCGAGGTCGAGATACCCGGCCGTGCTGCCCCCGACGTGCGCCTGCATGTTCGTGCCCTTCTCGGCGCTGGGGATCACGCTCGCGCGCAGGTGATTGACGAGGTTGGCGGTCGCCGTCTCCGCGGGGCCGGTGGTGGCGATCGCGGTGAAGAAGGCCGTCGTGCCCGCCTGGTCGATCTGGATCGGCGTCACCCCGGCGACGCCGGCGGTCGAGGCGATGTCCTTCTGGAGCGCCTGCAGCCGCGGATCCTGAGCCCGCGGATCGGCGCCCGCGGATGGTGGCGGCGCGCCCGACGGCGCCGTGGCCGGTGAGCCGAGCGTGGCGGCGACGAGCAGCGGTCCGTTGACGCCGGGCCCGAAGTTCGCCGTGATCAGGTCGTAGGCGCGGCGAGCGGTCGTCGAGGTGGAGAGCGCGGCGACGTCCTGCTGGCCGAGCGTCAGCGACAAGACCGGGATCGACAGCGGGATCAGAATCGCCAGGGCGGCCAGACCGGCGAGCAGGGAATGGTTGGCGACGCCGGCGGCCCACTTCGCCCAGGCTCCGTTCTCGCGGTGGGACTCGGGATGCAGGTCGCGCACCCGGAGCGAGTTGATCCGGGAGCCGGTGATCGCGAGCGCGGCCGGGAGCAGGGTGAGTGCGGCCAGGACGGCGATCACGACGGCGATCGCCGCCATCAGGCCCATCGTGGTCACCAGCGGGATCTGCGCCACGGCCAGCGACACGAGCGCAATCGTCACCGTCCCGCCGGCGAAGAACACCGCACCGCCGGAGGTCGCCGTCGCGCGCGCGATCGCTTCGGGCAGCTCGAGGCCTTCACGCAGGCCGCGGAAGTGCCGGGTGACGATGAACAGCGCATAGTCGATTCCGACCCCGAGCCCGATCATCGTGGCCAGTGTCGGCGCGACCGTGGGCACCGACATCACGTGCCCGAGCAGACGGATCACCGCGAGCGTCGTCATCAGCGCGACGATCGCGTTGAGGATCGGCAGCAGCATCGCCACGACGGTCCCGAACGTCAGGCTCAGGATGACCATCGCGGCGACGATCCCGATCAGCTCGCTGGACTCGGTCGAGGGCTTGGACACCTTCTGCCCGAGCTGGCCACCGGTCTCGACCTCGAGCCCGGCCGCCTTGGCCGGGTCCGCCGCGTCGATGATCGTCTGGGCCTGTGCGGTGGTCAGCTCGCCCGGGCTCTCGTCGAGCGTCACCGACAGGTAGCCGGTCATCTGGTCCTTGCTCAGCGCGGCCGCGCCCTGCGGCGTGAGCGGGTTGACCACCGAGGCGACGTGCGGAGCCTTGGCCACCGCCGCCGCCGCCTGATCGACGGCATCGGCGTACTTGGAGTCCGTCAGCTTGCCGTTCTTGGCGTGCAGGACGATCGGGCTCGTCCCGTGCGACTGGTCGGGGAACGACTTGGCCAGCGCATCGGTGGCCTGCTGGCTGTCGGTGCCCGGAAGCGACAGGTTGTCGTTGGTCTTGTCGCCGAGCTGGTGCGAGACCGCGAACAGCGCCACCGCCAGCACGACCCACACCCCGACCACGATGAACCGGCGCCGGATGCAGAACCGAGCCAACCCGTACAGCACGCCAGTCAACGCAGAAACACCCCAATTCCCGTGATCACACCGCGCCTCGCCGGCACGCCACCGGCGGCCGGGCAATGAGCTTACCGGCAGGCCCCGGTGGCCATTCGCGAGCGTCAATCATGTCCGACTCACGCCACTACACTCGCGGTATGCGAGACCCGACGGGGCGCCGCGCGCGCGTCCTCGGCGGTGTGCTGCTCGCCGCCGCGATGCTGGCGATGGCCGCCGCCGCCATCTACTTCGCGATCGACGACCATACGAACCGCACCTCGGCGAACGCGTGGCGCGCACGGTCGACCGCGCTGCGACACGTGCTCGACGCCCGCGACGCGCAGCTCGCGCAGCGCACCCACGCGCTGACGCTCGCCTCGAGCCAACTCGGCCAACTGGGCGGCCAGGTTGGAACGCTCGACCAGCGCACTCGCCAACTCGCCTCCGAGAAAGCACAGATCGAGGACCAGCGGGCACTGCTGCAGGCCCGCTCGGATGCGCTGACGAAGGTCGCCCAGGAGGAGACCGACTGCTCGTCCGGGTTGAGTCAGGCAATTCCGCACGTCGCGGCCCAGGACAGTGCGTGGCTGAACGCCAACGGCACGAGCATCGACCAGACCTGCAGCCAGGCCCACAACGACCTGAGCGCGTTCAACGCGAAGTACGGATGAGCGCATGAGAGCGACGTCACTGCTCGGCATCATCGCCGGCGTGACACTCGCCGGCATCGTCGCGGTCGGCGCTGTCGAGGGCGCCGGGACGGTTCCGGCTCCGCCGGCGCCTGACTGGCCGGCGGCGCCGGCCGTGCCGGCCGCCGTGAGGGCCGCGCTGGCGGCGGAGCCCATCACGCTGGCCACCGACGCCGCCACTCGCCGCGCGGAGATGATGACGCTGCGCATCCGCAACATCTCCTGCGGTCAGGGGTCCATCGGCTCCGGGTTCGCCGCCGATGCGCACACGCTGATCACCAACCGTCATGTCATTGCCGGCGCCGCCGTGCTGCAGGCTGACACGTGGGACGGGCAGACCACCGACCTCGACGTCTCCCAGGCCACGACCGGACGCCTCGTCGATATCGGCGCGATCACCGTCGCGCAAGCGCTGCCGGTCATCGCCACGCCAGGCCCCCAACCGCCCGTCGGCGCGCCCGTGACCGCCGTCGGCTACCCGCTGGGCGGCGCGCTCACGCTCACCCACGGTCGGGTGCTCGCCTACCTCGACGGAACCAAGCTTGACCCCTCGATCGCGTTCCCGGGGCAGGTGATCGAGGTCTCAGCGCCGGTCAAGCACGGCAACTCCGGTGGCCCGTTGCTCGACGCACAGGGTCGGCTGGTCGGCGTCGTCTTCGCCGCTGCACCCGGCTCCAGCTACACAGCGTCATCAGGCATCACCTTCGCGTTGCCGCTCAGCTCCATCCGGACACTGAGCCGGCAGGGCGGCAGTGAGGCGGTCCAGCCGTGCGGGCTGTGAGGCGGTCCAGCCGTGCGGGCTGTGAGGCGGTCCAGCCGTACCGGGCTTTCAGGCGGTCCAGCCGTACCGGGCTGTGATTCGGCCACCGGGAGCAGGCGAAGCTCGCGTGCGTCCCAGCTCATGGCGCGTACCGCTCGAGGGCCGCGTTGGCGACCGGGCACCACCCGATGTGGCCGGTAGCGCTCATCAGCATCTCCGTCGTGACGGCCGTTGGCGTCCTGCTGGCGCGCGAGCCGCACCTGCGCGACTGGTTGCGCCGCCGATGAACCGCTAACCATGGGGAGTGCCGCATCGCCGGAGCGTCGATACGAAGCTTGGGGGTATCAGCGCGGTACGAGAGCCAGGGCGCAGGTCAAAGCCAGCACCTGCGGTCCGATCACGTTCCGAGGGTGGACTCCGTCGCCATCGTCGAACTCGTGACGAAGGTTGGGTGGGTGAGCGCCGTCACTCATCGTCAGCTCAGACCTGACAGCGTGCGGGTGATGCACGATCCACCGGTTCACGGCGACTCGTACGCTCTCGCGGTCGGGCTTGAACCATGGTGACTTTCCCCAGGGAAGAATCGTGACGGGTTGGACCCTCGAGCCGTGGTGCGCGAGATACTCATAGATCCGCGATAGGTCAGCGGTGATGCCCGTGGCGCTCGCCTGCGTGAACATGACGTCGACGATTCCGGCCAGAACAAACGTGATCGATCCCGGCTTGTGAACTCGGGATCCGGTATGGATACCATCGCGCTGGCAGCGGGCTAGGATCGCGTGGGCGCTCTCACCCGAGACCCCATCGGCGACCACCGGGATCGGGGCGAGGTAGCGGGCGAGCCACGTCGGGTATACGTCGTCCTTCAACAGGCCATCCGAGATCGAGTCACCCAGGCAGGTGATCGTCGGCGATGTCGCACCGTTGGCCGTGGACGCCATCGCTTCGAGCGCAACGACGCTGAGGCCGGCCACGCCGTACTGCACCGCTTCCCTTCTCGTGATCCCCATGACCTCCAAGCTTGTGCGATCACCCGAACGCCTGCATCCGTACCGACCACAGTCGGTTGTCAGGGCGTTTCCGCATGAAGCGCAGGCACCGGCCACTCTCTGTTGTCGTTGCTGCGGTTGCGGTGCAGTGTGGGTGGCGAAGTAGGACGATTGCAGAGATTCCCGGCGCGGTTTGGGGAGCAACAATCCGGCCCCGAAGCGCACACCGTGCGGTGGCACTCGTGCTGTTCCTGGGTGTGCTGATCGCTGCGCTCGTGTCGGGGTGCGGTGGAAGCAGCACCGCTTCACGGTTGCAGAGCCGGCTCCTGTCGGTCACTGACCTGCCGGCCGGTTGGTCGGCCGTCGCAGTGAGCGCGAGCCCGGCCAAGGTGACCGACACGCCGTGCCTCTCCCAGCTGGCCAAGAACCCGAAGGGTTGGAGCTACCAGACCGCCGGCTTCGTCGAGGGCAGGTCGATCCCGAACCTGGGCGAGGGTGCTCGCGACCGGCGTGCAGGTTGAGCCGGTGTGGGACCGCTTCGCCGGAGCTCTCGCCGGCTGCCGGTCAGCAACGCTGCAGCTGGGCAATACCAGGGTCGAGGCCACCGTCCGGCGGTTGGCCCTCCCGCGGCTCGGGAGCACCTCGTCCGCCTACGCTTGGGCATTCACGCTGGCTGGAATCAGGCTCGGGTTCGACCTCGTCCTCTTCCAGACAGGCCGTTATGACGGCTACCTTGCCTACGCCGACCTGGGACAGCCCGCGACCGCCACGGTCGAAGCGTTCACACGGGCAGCGGTGGCGAAGGCGCAGACCAGCGCCACAGCCCGGGTGGCCGACAACGTGTCAGTTGCCTCAGCACCGGTGCGCACCGCACACCCCCGCCTCGGAGCGGTCGAATGCCGCGCGATCGGGACCGGTCCACCGCTGCTCCTGATCGCAGGCTACGGCGGCACGATCGACGGCTGGCCCCCACAATTCATCGACGCTCTCGCCCAGCAGCACCACGTCATCACCCTCGACAACGCCGGCATCGGCACGTCCAACAACCTCGCCGCCCCACTGACGATCGACGCGATGGCCGACCAGACTAGCGCGCTCATCAGCGCGCTCGGGCTCGGACGCACGGACGTGCTCGGCTGGTCGATGGGCAGCATGATCGCGCAGGCGCTCGCGGTCCGTCACCCGAGTCAGGTGCGCCGGCTCGTGCTCTGCGCCGGCTTCCCCGGCAACGGAACGACCGTCCAACCCTCCCGCCAAGAACTCAACGCGTTCGAAAGCGGCGACCCGCAGGCGGTCATGGCGGCTCTCTTCCCGCCCGACCAGACCGCCTCCCAGAACACCTACCCCGCGGCGATCTCCAGCTATCCACCCGCCCCGCCCGCTCCAGCAGGCGTGCTCGCCGCTCAACGGCACGCGGTTGACGCCTGGTGGAACGGAACCGACCCGGCCGGCACCAGGCCGGCCATGATCGCCGAGCCGACGCTCATCGCTGACGGCACGCTCGATCGCCTCGACCCGCTCGCCAACAGCCAGACCCTCGCCAAGCTGATCCATGGCGCCAAGCTCCGTCTCTACCCCGACGCGGGCCACGCGTTCCTCTTCCAGGATCAGGCGAACTTCGTGCCGGCGATCGAATCGTTTCTCCGCTGACCCCGGCCCCTCGGGCCGGTCATCCCGGGCGTCAGGACTACCCGCACCCGCCCCGCGCCGCCCGGTTACTGTAACTCGCCTACTGCCCCGCTTTGGTGACTTCCGCCCGCTCCCGCCTACGCAACATCGATGGTTCCGAGCTCGGGGATCAATTCCTCCGGCGATTCGAGCGGATACGAGACCTCAACGCGTTCAGCTACCCGCTTGCGCTCCATCGCCTCTGGGGTGACCCTCTGTACGTCCCACGCCAACCCGGTCTTCTCCATCGTCCAGATGAGCCACCACGTTGGGTCGAACTGCCACCTCTGCAAGCCATGTTTGGCTGACCTCGGAAAGGCATGATGGTTGTGATGATTGCCCTCGCCGAGTCCTACCAGCGCCACCAACGGATTGTTTCGACTCTGATCTCGGGTCTCGAACGGGCGCTTGCCCCACAGGTGGCAGACCGAGTTCACGCTCCAGGTGGCATGGTGCACGAAGAACACGCGCAGCGCGCCACCCCACAGGAAAGCTCCTAGCCCACCGCGAAGCTTCCTCGTAGCGATCAGCCCAACTGTGAACGGTGCCGCAAAGTAGCTCAGCACCACAACAAGAGCGAAGCGGCGGTGGACCGCCATCACCACGGGATCGTCCAGCAAGTCCGGGACATAGCGTCGCCGCGATGCTTTCTCGTCGGCAAACAGCCAGCCGAAGTGGGCATGGACAAAGCCTCTTATCCGGCCACCTTTGTGGCCGACATGGGGGCTATGTGGATCGCCCACCTCATCGGCGTAAGCATGGTGCTTGCGATGGTCCGCCACCCAGTCGGGGACTGACCCCTGGATCGCCGTCGAGCCGAGCACAGCAAAGATGCCTCGGATCAGCGGGTAGGTCTTGAAGCTGCGGTGAGTGAATAGCCGATGGTAGCCCGCCGTGATGCCGAACCCACTCAGGAGGTAGAACACACCAAAGATGCGACGGTTGGTGGGAGTGGCCAGAAACCACCGCTTCCGGAATGACGCAACCAGCAGGGCGGGCGGACCGAACACAAACAGCCCAGTGAATATTCGATACACCCGACTGGCCGGATACGTCTCAGCCACTTCAGGCGCCGGCGCCTGCTCCACCATCACGGACTCCTATTCGGCACGTAGAGTTACGACGGCAATCGACTGCGCTCGCACGACTCCCGACCAGATTCTACTCCACGATGTGCGGTGGGCCCGCGACCCTCATCCGAATGGGGCTGCTGCCCGAGGCCGTCGAGATCGCCGTGGAGGTGCTTTCCCATCGCGTGCCTGCCGCGGGGAGGGGCGGCCGCTAACGCCTGACCGGGACGCCGAATCTCGGTAGCAGCGCAGGGTCAAGAAACGCGTCGATCCCGACGATCTGGGCGCCGTCGATCTCGAGCAGGCTGACCCCGTGGGGGATCCAAGTGCCATCTTCGGCTCGCACTTCGATCGTGACCGCGGGCCGGCCGTTGGCCCAGGTCGGCCTGTGTCGGATCCGCGTCAGGTCGCCTTGGGCGACGCTCTCGAGGAAGAAGTGCGCGATCGTGGGACCGCCGCTGAGCGACGGCTGTGGCGGCATCCGTAATGTCGCGTCCTCGCGCAGCAGCGCCACGAGCCCGTCCATGTCGGCGTGCTCGAACGCAGCCACATATCGGTTGAGCAGCTCGCGCTCGGTCGGGTCCGCTCTCGTCCCCGCCGTCTCCGGCAGCGCCTGGTCGATCGTTGCTCGCGCGCGCTGTAGCGCGCTGTTGACCGACGCGACGGTCGACTCGAGTATCTCAGCCACCTCCGGCGCGGTCCAGCCGAGCACGTCGCGGAAGATGAGCACCGCGCGCTGGCGGCCCGGCAGCTCCTGGATCGCACGCAGCAGCGCCAGCTCCATCCCCTCCCGGATCGCGTAACGCGCGGCGGGGTCATGCGTCGGCGAGGCCGTCTCGTCGGACGGCCGGTCGGGGAACGGATCGATCGGCGCCGGTCGCCGCGGGCGGCGCTCGAGCTCATCGAGGCACGCGTTCGTGGCGATCCGATACAGCCATGTCTGAAACTGCACTCTGGGCTGAAAACGCTCCAGTGCCCTCCATGCCCGCAACAGCGTCTCCTGTGCCAGGTCCTCGGCGTCCTGCGCGGAGCCCAGCATCCGATAGCAATGAACCTCGAGCGCGTGCCGATACGGCTCGACGAGCCGACGGAACGCGCGCTCATCTCCGGCCTGTGCGCAAGCCAGCAGCAGACGCTGATCCATGTCGTGGCCGGGAACGCTCATCAC
The DNA here is from genome assembly GCA_963800815.1 of uncultured Solirubrobacteraceae bacterium. Lineage (GTDB taxonomy): Bacteria > Actinomycetota > Thermoleophilia > Solirubrobacterales > Solirubrobacteraceae > Palsa-465. The sequence continues at coordinate 22,259 of CAWDCP010000025.1, read as the reverse complement.
CTCTCACCCGTCAAACGGCCGCAGGCACCCAAACTCATCGCACGAGCATGCGCTTGGGGTGTGTTCTGGAATTCGCTGGCTGGGCTTCCATGCCTCACTCGTTCTCGTACTCGTCGTGGCGGCGGATCCAGAGCTGCCATCGCTCGCCCTCATCGCGTCCCTTCGGCGCTCGGTCAAGGATCCCGTAGTAGGGCATCAGGAACTCGACGCCGCGACCGGTCGTCGAGTAGGCCTGGTAGATGTCCCCGTCCTCGAGGCTGAAGGCGGTGAAGCCGAACAGCTCGGTCAGGTAGCCGTAGATGTCCGTGCCGGCCACCTCGGCATTACGGAACGCGACCGCAGGCAACTCGTCGAGCATCGGCTCGATCGCCTCCCGCGTCTGCGTGAGGCTGCTCGAGAAACCGAGGTCCGTGTTGAAATCGCGCTCGTAGCTCGACGCCCAGTCGAACTTCCACCCCATCCGCTCGCGATAGGCCAGCAGTTTCTCGATCGGCGCCCCGGACACCGCGATCAGCGTCACATCTCGCGCCTTCAGGTGCGGGATCAGGCTGTCGAAGGTGTCGGCCATCGAGGAGTTCACGGGGCAGCCGGCGTCGTAGCTCGGGCCGAACATGAAGTGGTAGATCAGCAGCTGGGAGCGGCCGTTGAACAGCTGCGCCAGCGTCTTCGGGCCGTCCGCCGTCTGCAAGGTGTACGCCTTCTCGACTGCCACCCAGGGGAGCGACCGGCGCTGCCGGGCGAGCTCGTCGCCCATCCGAGTGTGTTCCTTCTCGCGCTCCAGCAGCGCGGCACGCGCCGCTTGCCACTCTTCGCGCGTGCCGATCTTGTGGGTCCTCATTGTCGTCTCCATGGTTCTGTTCACCGCTTACGCCGCGACCGGCTCGGCCGCCACCAGCGCCGCGTTCTGGCGCTCGAACTCCTTCGCCACGCCCGCGCGCCAACCGTCGGCCAGCGACTGCGCCATCGGGTCGGGGAAGATCTCCTCCTCACCCCGCTCCACGCCGTCGAGGGTGCCCCGCGCCACGTCCTCAGGGGACGTCTTGGGGATGTCGAGATCCCGCACCATGTCCGTATCGATCGGGCCCGGCATGACCGCGTAAACGCTCACACCCCGGCCCGCGAGCAGCGCCCGCAGGGACTGGGTGAGCGACAGCGACGCCGCCTTGGAGACCGAATAGGCCGGAAGCACCGGCACCGCGGCAACCGCGCCGAGCGACACGATGTTGACGACGGCTCCGCGGCTGCGGGTCAGCGACGGCAGGAACGCCCGGGTGACATCCAGGGTCCCGTACAGGTTGACCGCGAGGTGTTGCTCAAACGCGGAACGATCGCTCACGTCGTCCGCGAACGAGACACCCGCGTTGTTGATCAGGATGTCGAGAGATTCGACTCCCTCGGCGGCCTGCTGGATCTGCGCCTCGGCGGTCACGTCCAATATCAGGGGTGTGACGCGCTGATCCCGGACGACCATCGGTCGCCGCGAGGCGGCGTAGACCCGCGTCGCGCCCCTCCTCAGGGCTTCGTCGACCAGCGCCCGTCCCAGGCCGCGATTGGCCCCGGTCACCAACACTGTCTTATTCATGATCGTCACGGACATCGTTGCGTCTCCTGTGTTGACGTTTGCGGTTCAGCACCACGTCAAACGGCCAACGGCAACCAAACTCATCGCAGGCGGCAGCCGACATGCCCGGCATCGACTCCGCGGCGCTCCCCAGCATGCCTAGTGCAGCGGCCGGCGCCTGACGTTCACCGCCAACAGCCGATCGGCAGCCGGTCCGCTGGGCGAGATTCGGACCTGATCGGCGATCTGCGCAATCAATCGGCGCGCAAGCTTCTGCACCTGGCGCACCGGCCCGGCGACGTCGACGCGCCAGCTGATCGGGTTGGTCACCACCCTTGATCCGCTGGAGTTCACGTCACGCAGGCTATCCCCATCGCTTGGCTCCTCCGTCGAGCTGGCCTGAAAAGGTCCGGTGGCGCCGTCCGCCTCCCGGTCGGGGACACGCGCTGAATCAGCCGGCTCGTGCCGCGCCGAGTCGGAGTGCGAGCTGGGTCGGCTTGTAGTTCCGTACGGTGTCCGTGCACTATTGGACATGCGTACTCAGCGACTCGAGCTACGACTCACCGACGAAGAGCGGACCATCGACCAGGCGGCGGCAACTGCCGTCGGCGAGTCGCTGAGCGACTTCTTCCGCCGAGCCGCAGCCAACCGGGCAGCAGACATCCTCGCCGACGAGCGAACCATCACGCTCACCGAGGATGAGGCGATCCGCTTCCTCGACGCGCTCGAGACCGTCGACGATCACGCCGTCGCCCGCCTCGCGGACCTCCGCGCCCGGACGTGAGCGCACCAGCGGCGGCCTCCGAGCGATGCGACACCACCCATCACGACGCATCGAAGTTCGAGTCCGGGAACGAGGCGCACGACCGCTGGCCTCACCGGTACGCGGGTCAGAGCGAGCGCGGCGATGCGGCCCGCACGTTCGTCATCGCCGACGCCGGTGTCGTGATCGGCTACTACGCGCTCCTCGCCGGCGAGCTCGACCACGGACAGGCGACCCCGCAGACGCGCCAGGACATGTCGCGCCACTACCCCATCCCAGTGGCGATCCTCGCGCGGCTCGCCGTCGACCGCCGCCATCAGCATCGAGGCCTGGGCGCGGCCCTGCTCCGCGACGCGCTGCGAAGGGTCCCTCACCCGAGGGTAGCGGCTATATATCGCTTCTGGTAGGTTGTCTCGACCGCCGAGAGGACCGGAAATGAGACCTATCGGACGTTGGGCGAAGCGGCGGAGATTCATTGCCAGGGCAGTAGAGCCACTTGCTTCAGCTCGTCGGGGTGCGTGGGCACGGCGGATGGGCGCCCTCGGCGCTGGTCACAGCGTTGTTAGGGGGAGCGGCGGCATTCGGGTCAAGCGGGGCTAGCGCTCGTTTCGCGGGCCGCCGGGCTCGCCGCGAGTGGTCCTCTTCCGCCGCAGACGCTGGCGAGAGTGCGGCAGATCGTCCGGCAGTTTCGTGAGACGAACCGCACCCCCGGAGTTCCGATCACACCTGGAGCCCGAAGAACGTTCGTCACCGCGGCCGGGGTCGCGAATCTGGCCACCGGACAGCCGCTGAAGACTGACATGCAGTTCAAGATCACCACCAGCCCTTGACTTTCATCGGTCCGAACCTCATCCTTCAGCTGGTGGGTGAGGGCAAAGTCCATCTCGGTGACCACATCTCCAAGTGGATCAGGGGGGTGCCCAACGGCAGCAAGATCACGATCCGGGAGCTCCTGAACCACACCAGCGGGCTGGCAGACGGCTTCAGTCTCCCGGCCGTCCAGGCGCGCTTGGCCACCGGCTGTACGGTCGGCTACTTGCTCAAGACCGAGGCCACGGCGCCTCCGGTGGCGGCGCCGGGCAGGAAGTGGTCCTACAGCAACTACGGCTACAACCTGCTCGGGCGAGTGGTGGAGCTGGTCACCGGTCAGAACCTGAGCACGGCAATCCGCAAGCGGATCACCGTGCCGCTTGGCCTGCACCGGACTTACCTTCCAGCCTCAGGCAACGGCCTCAGGCCGCCATTCACCCGCGGCTACGGGACCGGCGAGGTCGCGCCGACCGCGGCGCCCACGGCCGCCGATGACGCGACCGCCGTGCCAGGATCGTGCCTGTGGGCCCACGGCGGCATGGTCTCAACGCTCTCTGACATGCGCGTCTGGTCGCGGGCGCTGGCGACCGGTGCGTTGCTCAAGCCAGCCGTTTGGAGACAGGCGAAAAAGGACGTGGTCACGCCCGTGTTTCGAATCGTACAACGGACCGCGGCGCTTTAAGACGACCTTCGGTCTAGAGACCTATCGAGTCCCCATCCGTCGGGAGCACTCGGCTACAGTCAGCCTATGCTCGCCCGCTCGCCACAGAAATCGAATTCAGCAGAGCGTGTGAGCCTAATGCCGCTCCCGCCCCTCCTATTCGCCACGCGCGCGACGGGTACTGTCGGCTCGCCGCTCGACTCCGCTGGCGTTCACCTCGCCGCGCGAAGCCGAACAACTTCCAGCGCTGCCCAACATACCGGTGCAGACGCAGAGCATCTCGCCGCCGATCCAGACGCGCTCCCGGTTCACGCCTGCGGGCGCAGTGTGGCTGCGGCGGACGGGACGACTGCTCCATCGCGGATCGAGCAGATCCCGTCGACGTCGGCGGCGAGCCTGCTGCTTCTCGATCATTGCGGAAGGCAGCGACCGGGTCTTCCACACGAAGGTTCTGTGGGGATAGGCTGGCCGGACCACCAAACGAAGTACGGGAGGTTTGCCGCAATGCATGCTGTGATCATCGACGTGACCCTCGACGACCCGGCCGCTGCCAGGGCCGACTTACCTACCCAGGTGATACCGATGCTTAAGGGGATTCCGGACTTCGTTGGCGGGCACTGGGTGGCGCTGTCCGAAGATCGGGGCACGTCGATTTGCGTGTTCGAGTCGGAGGCGTCGGCGAAGGCACTCGCCTCCCAGGCCGAGTCGATGCCCATGGCGAACGTGACGACTCAGCGGATCGAGGTTGGCGAAGTCATGGCGAGCGCATAGGCGGCATACCGGCTGGCGCGTTATCTGCATGGTGAGCACCCCGTCCGGTCCACCGGTCGGGATCTGCCCACATTGCAGAGCTGCTTCTCGATCAACCCAGCACTCTCGCTGCGTCGCGACGGGACCTTCGCGTTTCCGCGCGCGAAGAGGTGGTCCAGTGCGCGGCGCAGCCGTTCAGCGCACGTGCAGCTGAGCGCTCACGGCGGTTGTCTTGCCCGCCGCGTTAGACGCGGTCACGCTGCAGCTCACGCTGCGACGCTGGCGAGCTTTACTGACGGGTAGCGTGGGCTTGGCATCTTTCGTTGCTGCGCCATTCACCCGCCACGCGTACGAGAAGGCGACCGCGTTGCGCCAACTCCCGCGCCTGCAAGTCAGGGTGTTGCCTGAGCGCGTGAGCTCTGGTCGGCTCCTGTTGAGCGGTAGCTCTGTCGGGCTGGCGGTCCGCCACACCGTTCCCGCCGAGCCATCCCTGACGTAAAGCGCGCCTGAGGTCAGCCCGAGCGCCGAAACGGGGGTGTCCTCCGACGATCCTGGCGGCTTCACGATCGCGGACGGAAGCGGGATCGTGAACGTCTGAAGGCTAGGAAGAAACAGCCCGCTCAGGTGATTCGGTACCGCCTGCCACACGATCGCGCCGGCGTTCGACGCCAGAGCCGATGAGTAGTCGGTGGATCCCGACGCCAGCAGTCGCCGCATGTTCGTCCCGCACCGCTCAAGAAAAGCTCCATTGTCGGCGACGGCGAGCGCGAATTGACCGTAAGGAGTGAGCGAACCCCAGGCCTCGTAGACGCTGTCGAGGTAATTAGGCATGAGCCGCACCCCCGGACAGGTCGTGTGCGCCAGGCCGGACGAGTTCAGGTCAGCGAACGTCGTCGCATTGGTCGGGTCGCCCCGCAGCGCGCCGGTCTGGATGTTCTGAAAGTAGACCTCGGTCGGGAGGTGATGGTAACTGCCCGCGACCCACTCAATCCAGTGGGCCCCGACGGCCTGCGCGCCGCACTCGACCTGCCCGTCGTAAGGGGGCGATGAGCAGTACGGCATCCCGGGGCTAAGCGTAACCGTCTGACGCGTCCCGTCCGCGAGTGAATAGAGCTCAACGTCGTAGGGCCCGTACGGGTCAGAACTCTGCGGACAACTCATCAAAACCCATGGAGGCCCGAGCGCATCGGCGTCGCAACTTGAGTCGAGTGCCGTCGTGGTGCCAAGCCGGTCGTTTATGACGACCGGAGCCGTACTCGGTCGGATAAGAAAGAGCACGCTCTGGATGCGTGCTGAGCAGATAATCGCCGCTCGCAAACATCTTCTCGACCCCGGCTCTGATCGGCCGAAACGAGCTACCCAAGACAACCTGACTGGCAGGCACCACGCCAGCCGACCGATACGAACTCGTCGCCGCGGCCGGCGCCGCCCACCCCGCACACCACACAAACGCCACGAAGACAACCACCAGGCGCGCAGCCGACGACCTGCGCGGCGCACCCGAAACCAGCGTCTCCTTTGCCCACCGCACAGCACTGCCGTTCGGGCGATCCGGTGATGCACGCCCGTCCACATCCGCCACCGCGATGCCACCACAGTTCATCGGCGACGGGACCCGCATCGTGATCTCTCTGTTCACCCCGTGCCGACCATACGCGCATCCCGGCTGACTCACAACCGAAGACCCCACCCAGTCGAGCAGGCGTAGTCGCGACACCTTGCCGCCACGACCGGACAAGTGAGGGATCGCAGTGCCAGCGCGCGCCGGGCCGGGCACCCCGGGCGACCACCAACTCCACGGCGTCGCAGTCCGCGTCAGGAGCGCCGAGAGGGGAAGTCGTCCGCTTCCCTTCGGCTCAAGCAGCAGCGGGAGCCGAGCACAAACCCCTGGTCGTGACTGCCGCTTGCGGGACACTATGGGTCACGCTCAGGCTGGCGCAACCTTGCTCCGACTCAGCGCCGGGGCGGGCGACTACATAGCACCCTGTTCCAGCGCGCGCTTGAGCCGCCGATGGAAGCGGCGGAACGCCAGTGCGGTCATCCGCTCCATCGCACGGTTGGCGATGCGCGCGCGGCCGGGGAGGTGGGCGAGTGGCGTGAGCGTCACGCGCGTGCCGCCGACCGGCGTCGGCGCGAACTCCCAGCGCCCGTCGACGGGCGGCCCCTCGACGACGCGAATGTGAAACAGCCGACCGGGATCGCACTCGACCACCTCGGTCAGCTCGACCCGCCGCCGGCCCATGGCCTTATGGACCTCGCGGAAGCGCGTTCCGGCCCGCACCGGCCCCTCCGTCAGCTGCTGCACCTCCTCGGCGTCCTGCCAGGCGGACAGCTTGGAGGGATCGGTGACGAAGGCAAAGACCTCGTCGGGCGGCCGCGCGATCTCAACCGTGGTGCTCGCCATGGCGCGACTCTACGGCGACCCCGCCGCGCGCGCAAGGACGCGCGCAGACCGGCCGGCTCATCGACGCGCGACGAACCCGACGGCGCTGAGCGCGCCCCAGGCCGTGCCGTTCAACGTCTGCGGAGGCCGGGAGTTCACGATCCGTGTCTACCGCCGAAGCGGATACGGCCGATTCACACTCCGCGCATGCGTCCCGTGACCGGGCCGGACGCCCACGTATTCGTGACATCGAGCGGCAGGCCGCGCGAGCGTCACAATCTCCGGCAGCGCGTCGTTGGGCCGGTCGTTCGCAAGGCCGATGCTCTGCTCGCCGAGCGCGAGCTGCACCCGCTCCCAAGTGGACTCTCGCCGCACAAGCTGCGCCACACATTCGCCAGCCTGCTCGTCGCCCTTGGCAACGACCCGGCTACGTGATGGCGCAACTCGGCCACGCCGATCTGGCTTTCACACTGCGGGTCTACACGCACAAGATGCGCCGCGATCTCGGCGAGCGGGACCGCCGGCGCGCTCTGGTGCGGGGCTCTGATTGGGCACCAATCGGCACCGGCGGGGAGCTTGCGTCTTCGAGAGGCACGGTGCCCAGCCGCCCTTGACGAGAAAAGCCCCGCGTTAGCGAGGCTTCTCATCAGTCGGGGCGCCCGGATTTGAACCGGGGACCTCACCGACCCGAACGGTGCGCGCTACCAGGCTGCGCCACGCCCCGACGATGGGGCCAGTATCCCACGTGTCAGCCCGTGACGGCTTTGAAGTATCGGATGGCCAGACCCGTGATCAGGGTCTGGAAGGCCACTTCCACGCTCGTGTGCTCGTCCGCCGCGTGGCGGGCGAGGCCGCGCCGCTCGATCAGCTCGCTCTCGCGGATGACGTCCTCGACGAGCTCGGGATGCTGGTCGCAGAAGTACGCACCGATCGAGTACAGGTGCGTGTCCATCAGCCACTCGAGCAGTGGCTCGTCCTGCCCGCCCGGGGGCTCCGGGCTGCCCTCGGAGAGGGTCAACCGTTGCCGTGCGAATTGCCGACGAGCGGAAGTGAAGAGATCACTTGAGTCGGCTTCGGCAGCGCAGGTACGAGCGACGTCGGGGTCGGAAGGGACGGCAGCTTCGGCACGGATGGAAGGTTCGCCGCCGGTATCTGCGGGAGCTTGGGGACCGACACCGAAGGGAGTGAACCAAGTCCCGGCAGCTTCGGCAAGCTCGGCACCTGCACCGATGGCACCCGAGGCAGCTGGATGTGCAGCTGCGGGAGCGCGTTGGATGCGTTGCGGACGGTGGACAGCAGCCCGCCGACGGCCTTGACGGGATCGACCGGCGCCGAGCCCGAGCTGCCGGAGCCCGACGAAGCCGAGGCCGAGCCGGCGGCGGCGGAGCCCGCCCCGCGGGACGCGGCGGACCCCGCCCTGCCGGACGCGGCGGACCCCGCCCCGCCGGACGCGGCGGCGCCTCGCGACGATCCCGCGGCCGCACCGCTGGCGACGCCCGAGCCCGGTCCGCGAACCCCGGGCAAACTGCCGCCGGTCGAGGACCCGGAACCCGAGCCGGACCGCGTGAGGCGCGCCGCCGCCCCGCCGACGGACGCGCCCGGGCTATTGACCGACACGGTGCCGTGGGCGGAGCTCGAGTGCGCTGCCGGCCGGCCGAGCAGCGGCGCCTTGGGGGCCTGGCCGAGGCCGACGCCGGCCAGGCCGCCGCCGGCGCCGGCTATGGCCAGCGCCGCAACCGCCGCGGCGGCCCGGCAGAGCCCGAGTGCCGGTCCGGCGGGGTCGCCGATCCGCGACAGCACGTCGGCCGAGCGCATGCACCCGAGCGAGTGGCGTACGGGCGCGCTCGCAGCCGCCTTCGAGCGGCCCCGAGATCCGCGGCCCGGCAGGAACGGCAGCGGGAACAGCGCGGCGATCTTCCGGGACAATGGCGTCCTGAAGAACGAGTCGTCGAGGCCTTGGAGCCGCGCATGGCGCCGGCAGGGCTGGCAGTGCGACAGATGTTTGGCCATCCGGCGACGCTCGCGGAGGCCGAGCGCGCGCAGCGATGCCGCGCTGTCGGCGCTGATCACGGCCATCACCCGCTCGCAGCGCCGGCCGCTGACGAGCTCGTCGTACTCCTCGGTCAGCCGCCGGCGGGCGCGGAACAGAGTGCTCTCGACCACCGGCCGCGACATGCCCATGCGCTCGCCAATCTCCTTGTAGGAGAGGCCTTCGAGCTCGCGCAGGACGAGAATTTCGTGGTGGCTGTCCGACAGGCCGCCGAAGGCGCCACGCAGATCGTCGAGTTGTAGCTTGCGCTGGACTTGGAGATCGGGCGTCGAGGACAGCGTCAACGCACCACGATCGGCATGCGAGACGCCGTCGTCGGTCTCGAGCGGCACCTCTTCTGCTCGCCGCGAGCGCCGAAAGTGGTCGATGCAGGCGTTCTTGGCGATCGCATAGATCCAGGGCTTGAAGGCGATCGGGCGCTCGGTGTCTCGCATCCGCCGCAGCGCGGAGATGAACACCTCCTGGGTGACGTCCTCGGCACGGGCGTGATCGCCGACCATCCCGAGCACGTAGGCCTGGACCCGCTTGCGGTAGCGCTCGTACAGCTCCTCGAAGGCCCGGTCATCGTCACGGCGAACCGCCGCGACAAGCTCCTGCTCGTCACGCGTGACGGATCGCGGGGCTACGGACGGCGCCGGGGGCATGAGCAAATCGTTCGCCGAGACGGGCTCTCGATCCCCTGCCGGGAACGAGACTGAACTGTACCGTTCACGTGACATGGCCCAGCCCGCAATCGCCAATCCGGAGCATCGTGGCTGAAACCGCCGACATTCTCGCGTTCTTGGACGGACTTCTGATGGTGGAGGAGTTCGACGACTACGGCCCTAACGGCCTACAGATACCCGGGCCGGCCCAGGTTGACACCATCGTTTCCGGCGTCTCGGGCCAGCTCGCCCTGTTCGAGCGGGCGCTGTCGCTGGGCGCACAGCTGGTCCTCGTCCACCACGGGATCCTGTGGAACTTCCAGCCGCGACGCATCTCACGCGAGCAGGCCGCGAGGCTGCGAACGTTGCTGTGCGGCGGGATCGGGCTGGCCGCCTACCACCTGCCGCTCGACGCCCACCTCGAGCATGGCAACAACGCCCTGATCGCCGATGGTCTGGGGTGTGTCGAGACGACGCCGTTCGGGGTCCATCGCGGCCGTCCGATCGGCGTCGCCGGGCGGTTCGCCGAGCCCGGCGTACCGATCGGCGAGCTGATCGACCGCGTCGGGTCACTGACCGGCCGCGAGCCGCTGCTGCTCGGTGACGGCCGCGACCCCGTCCGGAGCGTCGGGATCATCTCGGGTGCCGGTGCCGACAATCTGCCCGAGGCGGTCACCGCAGGCCTCGACGCCTTCATCACCGGCGAGCCGCGTGAGCACGTGATGGCCGATGCCCGCGAGAGCGGGATCCACTTCATCGCCGCCGGCCACTACGCGACCGAGACGTTCGGAATCCGCCGGCTGGGCGAGCTGATCGCCGAGCGATTCGGCGTCGAACACGTGTTTGTCGATATCCCGAATCCGGTCTGATCGGGCGCCGGGCGCGCCGCACCAACCCTGGTTGCCCGCGAACCTGGCCCTCAGCGGTCCGAACGGGCAATTTCCGTTGAGCGCGTCCGCGAGAAACGGCATACTTGTAGCCATGTAGTGAACCCCCAAGGAGGAAGCACCAATGGCCAATCACCTGACGCCCACCGAACTCGCACGCGAATCCGGCCTTGAGCGCCGAGACGTGATCGTCAAGTGTGTCGAGTTGGGCGTCCCGATCTTCAACGGTCGGATCGACAAGACCCTCTTCCTGACCAGCCTCCGCGAAATGCCGACCGGGCAGGCCACGCCGCAGCCGGCCGGGATCTGATCTGGTCCACCGCGGCCAGCAGCCCGGCCGCGGACGCAGGAAGATAGCCCCGCCGCAGGAGTGCCCTCGGGCTCGCGCCGGCGGCTAATCCTGAGCCGACTGGCGCAGCAACGTCGAGGTCGTCTGCTCGAGGATCTTGCGCCAAGCGCGCGTCTTCTCGCGCTCGGCCTCGAAGTGCTTGACGACCTTGCGCACGCGCGTGGCCGAGATCTCGATCCCGTGCCGCGCGCACACACGCTTGAAGCGGGGGTAGTCCTGTGCCAGCTTGAGCGTCACCGACTGGAACCCGTGCCGCGCGATGTCGACCCGGGACGTGTAGTTCATGATGCTCGTCTGGAACATCAGCTCGTCGTTGGGCTCGGGCTCGATCAGCACGATGTCGACGCCCGGATAGCGCTCCTCCCACCGTCGGGCCATCTCGTGCAGCCGCTGATAGGCGAGCAGCTTGAACGTCTGGTAGCCGATCTGGGGAAAGCCCATGTCGGACACCCGCCGCGCCCGCGACCCCGTGATGGTCGGGATCTGGCGCTCGAAGTCGTTGACGTACGGCACGAGCGGGTTGACCACGACGACGAACTTGGCGCCGGCCTCGACCGCGATGTCGAGGTTCGTCGTCGAGAGCACGCCTCCGTCGATCAGCTCGCGGTCCTTGACCTTCACCGGCTTGTAGAGCATCGGCAGAGCCGTGGACGCGCTGACCGCCTTGGAGATCGGCACGTCGTCCCAGCCCTCGGCCCCGAACACGATCCGCTCGCACGTGTCGAGATCGGTGGCGGCCAGATACAGCTCGTTGCCCAGCAGCCGGAAGTCATCGGTGCGGTCCGGATCGGACAGGATCGCGCGCACGTAGCGCTCGATCCCCTCGCCCGAGTACACGCCCGACGGCAGCGCCTCGGCCAGGCCGACGACGATGTCGACCGCGGAGAGCTGGCCCAGGTCCCGCACGAGCGTGCGCGCCAGGCGCGCGATCTGGAGCGGCAGCAGCAGCCCCTTGAGCGCGAATTCCTTGTAGTTCGGGCGCAGGAGCGAGTTGACGCTGGCGTCCGGGAACGGTGTCGGAACCTGCTGCACGATCACCCGCATCATCTCTTCGGGCGTGACGCCGTTGGCCACGGCCGAGGCGACGAACGCGCCGGCGCTCGTCCCCACGTAGACGTCGAACTCGTTGACCGTGCGGTTGACCGACAGCAGATCAAGCGCGCGGAGCGCGCCAATCTCATACACACCGCCGGTGAACCCTCCGCCACCGAGGACCAGCGCCGTGCGGGAACGCTGTTGGCGCCGCCGGCCAATGGATTCGCGCGAACCCGATGACGGACGGTCGGTCGAGGTGTCGAGCTTGACGACCTTGCCCATGGGACCCTCGATTGTATGACCACGCCGATGCGCCGGAACCGAAGCTTTTGCCGCTGTGAGCGGTTACATGTCTCGATGAGGGCTCTCCTCACGACGCTGGCCGCGGTGTTCGTCATGGTCGCGGGGCCCCCGGTCGCCGCGGCGGCGACGGTCACCCCGGGCCCCATCGCACCGGTTTCCGCCCACACGCGGGCAGCGGAACGCGCCCTGAGCCGGACGCTGTCGGCCGGGATCCAGGCCGCCGGCTCCTCCAGCGGCGCCTACGTCGTGGACCTCACCACGGGGGCGAAGCTGTACTCGTCCGCCGCCGGCATCGGACGCTACCCGGCGTCGGTGGAGAAGGTCTACACGACCTCCACGGCACTGCTGAAGCTGGGCCCGAACGCGACCCTGGTGACGGGGATCCTCGGGCGCGGCACGCTCGCAGCGGACGGGGTCTTCACCGGCACCCTGTACCTGCGAGGCGGCGGTGACCCGAGCTTCGGCTCGGCCAGCTTCGACCAATCTGCCTACGGCACCGGCGCGACGATGCAGCGGCTGGTCGCGAACCTGATCCGCCAGACCGGTATCACCGCCGTCCACGGCCGGGTGATCGGCGACGAGTCCTACTTCGACTCGCTGCGCGGCACCGCTCCCTACGGCTTTCAGACCGCCTATGACATCGGCGGCCCGCTCAGCGCGCTCGACTACGACCGCGGGCTCGCGGACGAACAGGGCACCTCGCTGCAGCTCCAACCGGCCGTGTTCGCCGCCCAGCAGCTCGTGTTCGCGCTGCGCGCCGCGGGCGTGACCGTGCCGCACGGCACGCCGACCGGGTCGGGCGTCACCCCGTCGGGCGCGACCGCGATGGCCAGTGTCAACTCACCGCGCCTGGGAACGCTGATCGCCCTCACCAATACCCCGTCGGACAACTTCTTCGCCGAGATGCTGCTCAAGGGACTGGGCGCCCGCTTCGGCGGCGCCGGCTCCTCGGCGGCCGGTTCGGCGGTCGTGCGCGCGGCGATGGCCACGCTCGGAGTCCATCCGCGCCTCGAGGACGGGTCCGGGCTCTCGCGCAACGACGTGAGCAGCCCGCGGCAGGTCGTGACGGTGCTCGAGCGGATGGCCACCAACGCCACGTTCGTGCACTCCCTGGCCGTGGCCGGTCAGACGGGGACGCTGTCAGACCGGATGATCGGGACGACCGCCGACGGACGCTGCCGGGGCAAGACGGGGACGCTCAGCGACGTGTCCAACCTGGTCGGCTACTGCCACGCCAAGGACGGCCATACGCTCGTGTTCGCGTTCCTGATGAACGGAGTCGACCCGACCGCGGCCCACGGCTGGCAGGACTCGATGACGATCGCGCTGGCGCGCTACGCCGGCTGACCGTCGAGCAGGGCCAGCAGGCCCGCCTCGTCGATCACCGGCACCTCGAGCCGCTGCGCCTTCTCGAGCTTGGAGCCCGGGCTCTCTCCGGCGACCACGTAGTCGGTCTTCCTCGAGACCGAGCCCGTGACTTTCCCGCCGGCGGCGAGGATGCGCTGCGTCGCGTCCTCGCGCGTGAGGGCCGGAAGCGTGCCGGTGAGCACGAACGTCTTGCCCGCCAGCGGTCCCTCGCCGGGCGGCGGCCCCTCCTCTTCGAAGGTCAGACCCTCGCCGCGCAGATCGGCGATCAGCTCCCGCATCCGCGGGTCGGCGAGTTGGGCGTGGATGATCACGGCCATCTTCGGGCCCACGCCCGAGGTCTGCTCGATGTCCTCCGCGCTCGCGCCGAGCAACGCGTCAATGGTGCGGAACTGCTGGGCCAGGCTGCGCCCGGTCACGTAACCGACCTCCTCGATCCCGAGCGCGAACAGCACGAGCGAGAACGGGCGCTCCTTGGAGGCCTGGATCGCCTCCACGAGCTTGGCCGCGGAGACCTCGCCGAACCCCTCGAGCTCGGCGATCGCGGCGGCCTGGAGGCGATAGAAGTCGGCCGCCGTCGTGACCCAGCCCAGACGCTGGAACAGGTCCACGTGCTTCTCCCCGATCCCGTCGATGTCCATCGCGCCGACGAAGTGCTTGAGGAGCTGCCACTGACGGCCCGGACAGACCCGGTTGGGACACTTCGTGAACACGCTGCCCTCCGGTTTGACCGTCGGCGTGTCGCACACCGGGCAGCGCTCGGGCGGATGCGGCGCCGGCGGCCGGTCCGTGCGCTCGGCCACGTGCGGCGCCGGCGAGAGCACCTGCGGGATCACATCGCCGGCCCGCAGCACGATCACCTCCTCACCGGGGCGGATGTCCTTGCGCGCGAGGTCCTCCTCGTTGTGCAGCGTCGCCAGCTTGACCGTCACACCGCCGACGTGGACCGGCTCCAGGATCGCGTACGGGTGCAGGTCCCCGAACTTGCCGGGGTTCCAGCCGATGTCCTTGAGCGTCGTCACGGCCGTCGTCGGGGCGAACTTCCAGGCGATCGCCCAGCGCGGCTCGCGCCCCACCGAGCCCAGACGCCGCTGCAGCTCGACGTCGTTGACCTTGACCACCACACCGTCGATCTCGAAGTCGAGCGAGCCGCGGCGCGCCTCCCAGGCGCGGCAGTGCTCGATCACCTCGTCCTCCGAGCTGAGCAGCCGGATGTCGGGATGGACGGGGAAGTGGTGCTCGCGCAGGTAGCTCATCGCGTCCCAGTGCGTCGCGAACGACAGCCCCTCGGTGGCGCCGATGCCGTAGGCCCAGATCGACAGCGGCCGCTCCGCCGCGAGCTTGGGATCGAGCTGGCGCACGCTGCCCGCGGCCGAGTTCCGGGGGTTCATGAAGGTCGAGAACCCGGCCGCCGCTCGGCGCTCGTTCAGCGCCGCGAAGTCCGACAACGACATGTAGACCTCACCGCGCACCTCGACCAGCGGCGGGGGGCGCTGCAACGGGTCGTGGGTCTCGATCTGCAGCGGCATCGCGGCGATCGTCTTGAGGTTGTGGGTGACGTCCTCGCCGGTCTCGCCGTCGCCCCGGGTCGCGCCGCGCTCCAGCACGCCGTCGCGGTACACGAGCGAGATCGCCAGACCGTCGATCTTCGGCTCGGCCACGAACTCGAACTGCGGGTTCTCGATCCCCTCGCGGGCCAGGTGGTTGCGCATCCGCTCGATCCAAGCCCGCAGCTCCTCCGGCGAGCGCGCGTTGGCCAGCGACAGCATCGGCTGCAGATGCTTGACCTTGGCCAGGTAGTCCACCGGCTGCGCGCCGACGCGCTGCGTCGGCGAGTCGGTGCTCAGCAGCTCCGGGTGCGCCGCCTCGATCTCGCGCAGCTCGGTCATCAGCGCGTCGTACACGTCGTCGCCGACATCGGGGTCGTCGTAGACGTAGTACCGGCGGTTATGGTGCTCGAGCTGGCGCCGCAGCTCGGCTGCGCGTTCGGCGGGGCTCGAGTCGGGGGCGCTGCTCAAGGCTCGATCTCGCTCGCGGCCGGGGCGATCAAACGCGCCAGGTCGTGAGCGCGCAGAGCATCGATGCCCTCGTGATCGGTGAGATCGAAGTGGATCGGGGTGACCGCGATCCGGCCCTGATCGACCGCGGCCAGGTCGGTGCCCGTCTCCTCGCGCTCGTAGCTGGCGTCGCCATAGATGCGGTACAGACGCCGTCCGCCCGAGTCCTGCATCAGCGACAGCTCGTCGCGATAGATGCGCTTGCCCAGTCGCGCCACCTCGACTCCGAGCGGCTCCGTGCCGGGAACGTTGATGTTCAGCAGCGTCCCGGTCGGCAACGGCACCGCCTCGAGATCCGAGACCAGTCGCGCCGTGAACCGCGCCGCGACGTCGAAGTCGAACCGCGCGCCGACCCGGAAGTCGAGCTCCAACGCACGCGACTGCTGCGAGACGGCAATCCCCGGCAGGCCCAGGACGATCGCCTCGAGCGCCGCCGCCACCGTGCCCGAGTACGTGATGTCGTCGCCCAGGTTGGACCCGTGGTTGATGCCGGAGACGACCAGCTCGGCATCGAAGCCCTCGACCAGTCCCAGCCGCGCGAGCCTCACGCAGTCCACCGGCGTCCCATCGGTCGCATACCCGACCGTGCCGTCGCCGAACTCGACCTCCTGCACCCATAGCGGCCGGCGCGTGGTGATCGAGCGAGCCATCGCGGAGCGGTTGCCGTCCGGCGCGATCACCGCCAGGTCGATCCCCGGCACCGCGAGCAGCTCCTGTCGCAGCGCCTGCAGACCCGCCGCCTCGATCCCGTCGTCATTGGTGAGCAGCACGCGCACGCGGGTGATGCTAGTGGTGCGGGCGGTTGTGTTGGGGGCGGTTGTGCATGGGGCGCGGTTAGGGGGTTCGTGGGGCGGTTGGGATGGGTGGCGGCGGTTGGGATGGGTGGGGGCGGTTGGGATGGGTGGGGGCGGTTGGGATGGGTGGCGGCGGTTGGGATGGGTGGGGCGCGACGGGGGCCCGGCTATGGGGCGTGGCGGGTGGCGCCGGCCGCGTGCAGCGCCTGCGCGATCCGCACCGCGACCGCGATCGGCTCCTCGATCAGCTGCTTCCACGTCACGCGCATCACCCGGTAGCCCGCGGCCTCGAGGATCGCGTCTCGCCGACGGTCGCGTTCGAAGCTGCGCGCGCTGGAGTGAAACGCGTAGCCGTCCACCTCCACCACCAGGCCCTGCTCGGCCCACAGGAAGTCCACCTCGTAGGCGAGCACGCGGGTGTTGGTGCGCGGTGTCGGGAGCTGCGCGTCGCGAACGAGCGCCAGCATGCGGCGTTCGGCCTCGGAGCGGGTGAGGGCGGGCTCGCCCTCACGCTTGAGGAGGGCGCGGATATGGGCCGTGCCGGGGCGGCGGGGCGCGCGGTCGGCGGCGGCGCCCAGCTCGCCGGGGCGCAGCAGACGGCGCACCCGAGCCTCGGCGATCGCTCGGCGGGTCTCCTCGTCGGATGCTGTGGCGGCGAAGTCCAGCAGGGAGCGAGCCGGCGCGGTCACGGGGATGCCGGACCGGGTTCGTCGGTCCGCCGCATGGAGCGCGTCGACGCGGTGCACGCGGATCCCGCGGCGAGACTTGCAGTTCCATCCGACCGCGGTCGCGTCGACCTCAGGCGTGGGATCTCGGACCAGCTCCCACAGCGCAACCGCCGAGCCGTGGCTGACGTACACCTGGGCACCGCAAGCCAGCACCGCAGCCAGCAGGGGCGCGTCCGGATGCGGAGCCGGATGCCCTACCAGATAGACGCCGCGGTGTACCCGATGAAGTCGTCCGGCCGGGACGCGCCGCCGGACCGCGCCGCGTCCGAGTCCGGCGAGCCGGAGCTGCTCCACGGTGATCAGGCCGAGCTGCTGCGAGGCAATCCACGAGACCGCCGTATCGGCCGTGTCGACGGCGTGCATAAGTCGACAAACTGCCGCCGGCGAGACGACTTTGGGCGGGTAAGCGCCTGTGGGGCGCTTAGATGGCCGAGGAGCGTCGGAGCCTGGTGGGGTTGTCGACATAAGCACGGGGTCCGGGACCAATCGCCCCAGCATCGCCCATCCCCAGCCCGCCCACGCCCGTTCCCCTCCAACCGGCGCACAGATCAACCCGACCCGTCGCAAACCCGGCACGCGGCGTCCCAGGGGTCGTCACACGCCCCGTCGGTCCGGCCG
Source organism: uncultured Solirubrobacteraceae bacterium (assembly GCA_963800815.1). GTDB lineage: Bacteria > Actinomycetota > Thermoleophilia > Solirubrobacterales > Solirubrobacteraceae > Palsa-465. Next base: position 4,501 of record CAWDCP010000025.1, on the reverse strand, counting down.
CCCCAAATCCCGGCCGCCCCAAATCCCGGCCACCCCAAGTCCCGGCCGCCCCAAATCCCGGCCGCCCCAAGTCCGGCCACCCCAAGTCCCGGCCGCCCCAACTCCCGGCCGCCCCAAAGTCCCGGCCACCCCACGTCCCGGCCGCCCCAAAGTTCCCGGCCACCCCACGTCCCGGCCGCCCCACCCACACCCCCTCTTCCCCAGCAAGCCGTTCGCCGGCGCCCACCCACACGCCCGCGGACCCACGGCACCGCCCACCAAACGCCCACCCACCGCCACGGTCCCGCCCACCAAACGCCCACCCACCGCCACGGCCCCGCCCACCAAACGCCCACCCACCGCCACGGCCCGCCCACCAAACGCCCACCCACCGCCACGGCACCGCCACCACCCGCCCAGCGGCGGCCCGGCCCGGCCCGGCCCGGCCCGCCAGTCCCTACCCCAGAACCCGCTCCCCCCCATACCCGACGCCGGCCAGATACAGCCCGTGCGCCGGCGCGGTCTTGCCGGCGTCGGACCGCGGCCGCCCCTCGAGCAGCGCGACGAAATCCGCCACAGTCCTGCGCCCCCCGGCCACCTCGAGCATCGTCCCCACCAGCACCCGGTTCATCTGCCGCATGAACGCGTCGGCCTCGATCCAGAACTCCAGCACGTCCGCAGAAGCCGCCGGGACGCCGTGCGCATGCCTCGAACCGCGCCGCCACCCCGCCGCGAACACCTCCCGCTCAAATCGCACGTGCTCCGTCTCCGTCGGCGTGAACGCCGTGAAGTCATGCGTCCCTACCAGCGCCGCCGCGCACTCGTCGAGCAACTGAACCGAGACCTTGTGCGGCCACCACAGCGCCCGCCCGGACTCCAGAGCGCTCCGCGTCGTCCGCGCTAGCACCCGGTAGCAGTAGGCCCGGCTTGTGGCATCGTGGCGCGCGCTCCACCCCGCCGGCGCCTCGGCGCACGACAACACCGCGACATCGGCGGGCAGCAGCGCGTTCAATCCCCGCACCGGCGCCACTGGGCCCTCGTAGCTGGCGACCTGCCCCCACGCGTGGACCCCACGGTCGGTCCGCCCCGCCACCGTCAGCCGAACGCCCCCGCCCCGAGAACCCACACCGCCCCCAGGACCCACACCGCCCCCAGACCCCACACCACCCCCAGAACCCACACCACCCCCAGAACCGCCGAGCACCACCCCGAGCGCCCGCTCCACCTCTTCCTGCACGGTCCGATGACCGGGCTGGCGCGCCCAGCCGGCGAATCCACCCCCGTCGTACTCCAGCAGCAACCGAGCGACGCTCACGCCCGCACCCGCCGAGCGCGACCCCCGCCCCCTACACCAGCTCCATGAAGACCATCTCGGTCGAGTCGCTGCGACGCGGCCCGAGCTTCAGGATCCGCGTGTAGCCGCCGGGACGCTCGCTGTAGCGCGGCGCGATCTCGTCGAACAGCTTGTAGACCGCGAACTTGTCCTGCCCCAGCGCCGACAGCGCCTGGCGCCGGGCGTGCAGATCGCCGCGCTTGGCCAGCGTGATCAGCTTCTCGACCTCGGGCTTGACCGCCTTGGCCTTGGTCTCGGTCGTCTTGATCCGCTCGTGCTCGATGATCTCCTTGCAGAGATTCATCAGCAGCGCCTTGCGGTGCGAGGCGCTGCGGCTCAGCTGGTAACGCTTACGCTGGTGGCGCATGGTCAGGACAGGTTAGTCGTTCCGGAGCCCGAGGCCCCGCGCATGCAGAGTCTCGATCACTTCGTCGATCGACTTCTTGCCGAAGTTGGGGATCGCGTTGAGCTCCGACTCGGTCTTGGAGATGAGGTCGCCGACGGTCTGGATGCCGGCGCGCTTGAGGCAGTTGTAGGAGCGGACGCCCAGCTCGAGCTCCTCGATCAGGATGTCGTCCATCGCGTTGGCGGGACGGCTGGCGGCGGCGAGGCCGGCGCCGGCTCCGCCGAGACCGGTGTCCAGCGTTCCCGGCGTGCCCACCTCGCGCAGCTCGATCACGCGATCGGCATCGGTGAAGATGGCCAGCTGGGAGATCAGGATCTCCGCCGCCTCGCGCAGCGCGGCGTGCGGATCGATCGAGCCGTCGGTCTCGATGTCGAGCGTGAGCTTGTCGAAGTCGGTCTTCTGGCCGACACGGGCCTGCTCGACGTTGTAGGCGACGCGGCGCACGGGCGAGAAGATCGAGTCGATCGGGATCACGCCGATCGGCTGGTCGGGGGACTTGTTCTCCTCCGCCGGCCGGTAGCCGCGCCCGCGACCGATGGTCAGATACACCTCGAGCTTGGTCTTCTTCTCGAGCGTGGCGACGTGGGCGTCGGGGTTGAGGATCTCGACGCCCGAGGGCAGGTCGATGTCCTTGGCGGTGATCTCACCGGGGCCGGTCACGACCAGCGGAGCCTCGATCTCGGTCGCGTCGGAGTGCATCCGGCACACGATGCCCTTGAGGTTGAGGACGATGTCGGTCACGTCCTCCTTGACGCCCCGGATGGTGGAGAACTCGTGGGCCACACCCTCGATCCGGACGCTGGTGACGGCCGCCCCCGCGAGCGACGACAGCAGCACGCGCCGCAGCGAGTTGCCGAACGTGTAGCCGAACCCGCGATCGAGCGGCTCGATCGTGAACGAGCCGCGGTTGTCGTCGACTGATTCGCTGGAGATTCGGGGGACTTGGAAGTCGAGCATCGGGGTCCTAACGTCGTGGGTTCCTGCCGCCGCCTGGGGCGACTGTCAGCGCCGCACCGATCCCGGGGATCGCGCGACTGAAAGCTTTGGTCCTACTTGGAGTACAACTCGACGATGAGCTGCTCTTCGACCGGTGCGGCGATCTCGCGCCGCTCGGGCTTGCGCAGCACCTTCGCCGTGAGCGAGTCGTGGTCCGCCTGGAGCCACGCCGGCACCTGGCCGGTCAGCTCGGTTGCCTCGCGGATCACCTGTGTCGCGGTCGACTTCGGGTGAATGGCGATCACATCGTTGTCGCGCAGCTGGTAGCTGGGGATGTTCACGCGACGCCCGTTGACGGTCCAGTGGCCGTGCAGGACCAGCTGCCGGGCCTGGCGACGCGAGGCGGCAAAGCCGAGGCGCACGAGCACGTTGTCGAAGCGGCACTCGAGCATCCGCAGCAGGTTCTCGCCGGTGATGCCGGGCTGACGGCTGGCCTTCTCGTAGTAGAGCCGGAACTGCTTCTCGAGCACGCCGTAGTAGCGGCGGGCCTTCTGCTTCTCACGCAGCTGGACGCGGTACTCGCTCTGCTTCTGGCGCCCGCGGCCGTGCTCACCGGGCGGATACGAGCGACGCTCGACCCCGCACTTGTCGGTCAGGCAGCGCTCCCCCTTGAGGAACAGCTTCTGGCCTTCGCGGCGGCACTGCTTGCACTGTGGCGATGTGTCTCTGGCCATCCCAATTCCCCCGGCTAGACGCGGCGCCGCTTGCGAGGGCGACAGCCATTGTGGGCCTGCGGTGTGACGTCCTTGACGCCGGTCACTTCCAGCCCCGCGGCCTGGAGTGAGCGAATCGCGGTCTCGCGGCCGGATCCGGGGCCCTTCACGAACACTTCAACCTTTTGCAGCCCATGCTCGATGCCCTTGCGGGCCGCAGCGTCGGCGGTCACCTGGGCGGCGAACGGCGTCGACTTGCGCGAGCCCTTGAAGCCGGCTCCGCCGGCGGACTCCCACGCGATCACGTTGCCCTCGCGATCGGTCAGCGACACGATCGTGTTGTTGAACGAGGTCTTGATGTGAGCCTGGCCGATCGGGATGTTCTTGCGTACGCGGCGCCGGCCGCGCGCCGGGCGCTTCGGAGCCGGGCTCACTTCTTACCCGCCTTCTTCTTGCCGGCCACCTGCATCCGCTTCGGACCCTTGCGCGTACGCGCGTTGGTCTTCGTGTTCTGGCCGCGGACGGGCAGACCGCGGCGGTGCCGCAGGCCGCGGTAGCAGCCGATCTCCTGCAGGCGCTTGATGTTCTGGGAGCGCTCGCGGCGCAGGTCGCCCTCGACCGTGAGCGAGGAGTCGATCAGGTCGCGCAGCTTGACGACCTCCTCCTCGGTCAGGTCACGAACGTAGGTGTCCGGCGAGACGCCGAGCTCGGCCAGCAGCTGGTTCGACGTCGACCGGCCGATCCCGTACACATAGGTCAGACCGATCTCGACGCGCTTGTTCAGCGGGATGTTGACCCCAGCAATACGTGCCACTTAACCCTGCCTCTGCTTATGCCGTGGGTTGGAGCAGATCACCAGCACGCGGCCGTGCCGGCGGATGATCTTGCACTTCTCGCACATCGGCTTGACCGACGGTCGTACCTTCACGCTCGTTCGCTCTCATCAGGTGATTTCAAGAATGTTCCTCGCGGCGTCGGCTCTGGCGACCGGTACGGTCGCCGCTACCGCGCCGAGGAGCGCCGTGCAGCACGAAAGCTTGCGCCGCAAGCGCAACGGGTGATATTAGCAGGGGCAGTTGTGCCCCTGCGGTCAGGCGGCCGCACGGCCGTTTCCGGCCTCGTGCCAGGGGGTGA
>CAWDCP010000024.1:0-120693 GCA_963800815.1 uncultured Solirubrobacteraceae bacterium | reverse complement strand
GGGAGTAGCCGAGGGCCAGCTCCAGGTCGCGGCCGCGCAGCTGGGCGCGGTAGCCGACACCCTGGATCTCGAGGCGCTTCTCGAACCCGGCGGTGACGCCCGTGACCATGTTGGCCACCAGGGTCCGGGTGAGGCCGTGCAGCGCGCGGTGCTCCCCGCGATCGGTCGGACGGGTGACCTTCAACTCGTCGCCGACCTGCTCCACCGTGATGTCGCGATGGATCCGCTCGGTCAACTCGCCCTTGGGGCCGTTGACGGTCACGCGCTCGGGCTCGATCGCGATCGAGACGCCGGCGGGCACGGGGATGGGCTGTCTTCCAATTCGGGACATGGCGTGTCTGAGTGTCTACCAGACCTTCGCCACGACCTCGCCGCCGACGCCCTGTATGCGGGCATCGTGACCGGTCATGACTCCCTTGGAGGTCGAGATGATCGCGGTGCCCATGCCGCCCTGGATGCGGGGGATGTGGGCGTGGTCGACGTAGGTGCGCTGGCCGGGGCGGGAGACGCGCTGCATGCCCGAGATCACCGGCTTGCGGTCCTCGGTGTACTTCAGCGTCACCGTGATCCGCTCGCCGGGATGCTCGGCGCTCGGCGGCTGGAGCTCGTAGCCCTCGATATAGCCCTGCTCCTTGAGGATCCGGGCAAGCTCGCGCTTGAGCTTCGACGAGGGGATCGTGACGTCCTGGTGCTGGGCCTTCGCCGCATTGCGCAGTCGGGTCAGGAAGTCGGCGATGGGATCGGTCATCGACATCGCGGGTTACCAGCTCGACTTCGTCATTCCGGGGACGTATCCGTTGTGGGCGAGCTCGCGCAGGCAGATCCGGCACACCCCGAACTTGCGGTACACCGCCCTCGCGCGGCCACAACGACGGCAGCGCGTGTAGCCCCTGGTCTTGTACTTGGGCGTCCGCTGCTGGCGAACGCGCTGTGAGGTCTTTGCCATGTGCTCCTAGATTCCTAAGCTGGTGTCGTGGCCGCCTGCGGGCGGCCTTCCTTCGCGAACGGCATGCCGAGCGCCTCGAGCAGCGCGAACGACTCCTCGTCGCTGGCTGCGGTGGTCGTGATCGTGATGTCCAGGCCACGGACCTGGTCGATCTCGTCGTAGTCGACCTCGGGAAAGATGATCTGCTCGCGCACGCCCAGCGAGTAGTTGCCGCGACCGTCGAAGGCCCGCGGATTGAGCCCGCGGAAGTCGCGGATTCGCGGGATCGCGATCGACAGCAGGCGGTCGAGGAACTCGTACTGGCGATCGCCGCGCAGGGTCACGGCCAGGCCGACGGGCATTCCCTCGCGGACCTTGAACTGGGCGATCGACTTGCGAGCGCGACGGACGTTGGGCTTCTGCCCGGTGATCGTCGCGAGCTGCTCGCTCGCGGCCTCGAGCACCTTGGAGTCCTGCTTGGCGTCCCCGACGCCCATGTTGACCGTGATCTTGGTGATCCGGGGGGCCTGCATCGGGGTCGTGTAGCCGAAGCGCTCGATCAGCGCCGGGCGGATCTCGTCGTGGTAACGGGTCTTCAATCTCGCGGGCATGGTCAGTCGATCCTGGTTCCGCTGCGCTTGGCCACGCGGTAGCGCTTGCCCTCGTGGATCTGGATCCCGATCCGCGTCGGCTTGCCGTCCTTGGGGTCGGCGAGCGCCACGTTGGACATGTGGATCGGGCCTTCCTTCTCGATCACGCCGCCGCCCTGCTCGCCCGTCATCCCCTGCCGCGGACGCTGGTGGCGCTTGACGATGTTCAGTCCCTCGACGTAGACGCGGTCCTTGCTCGGATCAACGCGCAGGACCTTGCCGCGCTTGCCGCGGTCCTTGCCGCCGATCACGATCACCTCGTCGTCGGTCTTGATGCGTGCGGGCATGACTAGAGCACCTCGGGGGCCAGCGAGACGATCTTCATGAAGTTGCGCTCGCGCAGTTCGCGCGCCACGGGGCCGAAGATGCGGGTGCCGCGGGGGTTGTTGGCCGCATCGATCAGCACCGCGGCGTTCTCGTCGAACGCGATGTAGGTCCCGTCGTCACGGCCGTAGGACTTCTTCGTGCGCACGACGACCGCGGTCACGACCTCGCCCTTCTTGACCGAGCCCTGAGGGCTCGCCTGCTTGACGGTGGCCACGATCACGTCGCCGACGCCGGCGTAGCGACGCCGCGAGCCTCCGCGGACGCGGATCACGAGAATCTCGCGCGCGCCCGTGTTGTCGGCGACGCGCAGGCGTGTCTCGTTCTGGATCACTTCGCACGCTCCAGCACCTCGACGAGGCGCCAGCGCTTGGTCCTCGAGAGGGGCCGGCATTCCCGCACGACGACGGTGTCGCCGATGTGGGCGTCGTTGGCTTCGTCGTGCACGTGCAGCGTCGTCGAGGTGCGCACGATCTTCTCGTAGCGGCGATGACGCCGCGCCAGGTCGATCCGGACCGTGATCGTCTTGTCGGCCCGGTCGGAGACGACGATGCCCTGACGCGACTTCTGGCGGCCGGGGGCGTGCTCGCGGGGCGGGGTCGCCTCCGAGGAATGCTCCTGGGCCCGTGCCTTGGCGCGAGCACGCTCACGCCCGGTGCGCCGGGACGCGGCCTTGGTGGTGCGCTCGGTCGCCCGCTCCTCGCGCCGCTCTTCCGCGGTGCGCGGCTTGCGGGTAGGGGCCTTCGCGGCCTTCGCGGCGCGGGCGCGCTGCCGGCGCTCCTTGGGGGGCAGGACTTCGACGGGCTCCGAGGCAGCCTGCGGCTCGGGCGTCGCGGCCTGGTGTGCGGCCTCTGCGGGCGCCGCGGCTTCGGTCTCTTCAGGGTTTTCTGTATCAGCCATTGATCTCGGATGTCTGTCGATGCTTGATGTCGATGCCGCGCTCGTGCGCGATGGTCAGTGCGCGGGCGATGTCGCGCTTGGCGTTCGCCAGGGTGGCGGTGTTGTCGAGCTCACCGGTGGCGTGCTGGAAGCGCAGACCGAACAACTCGCGGCGCGCGGTACGGATGTGATCGAGCAGCTCGGCGTCGCTCAGGTCACGCAACTGTGCGGCCTTCATCGCGCTAGCCCTCTTCCCGCATCACGAACTTGGTGCGGACGGGCAGCTTGTGGCCGGCCAGTCGCATCGCCTCACGGGCGAGCGGCTCGGGAACCCCGGCCAGCTCGAACATGACGCGGCCCGGCTTGACGACCGCCACCCAGCCCTCGGGTGAGCCCTTGCCGGAGCCCATGCGGGTCTCGGCCGGCTTCTTGGTGAACGGCTTGTCCGGGTACACGTTGATCCACACCTTGCCGCCGCGCTTGATCTTGCGGGTCATGGCGATACGAGCGGCCTCGATCTGGCGGTTGGTGAGCCAGCCGGCATCGAGGGCCTTGAGCCCATACTCGCCGAACTGGACCTTCACCTGACCGCGGGACAGGCCCGCGCGGCGTCCACGGTGTTGCTTGCGGTGCTTGACGCGCTTGGGGGAAAGCATCAGCGGGTGATCCCTCCTGCGGGGCCGCCCGAGCCGCCACGGCCGCCGGAGCCGCCGCTGCGAGAACCGCCGCCACCGCCACCACGACCGCCACCGCCGCCACCACGACCGCCGGGCCCACCGGGCCCGCCGCCACGACCACCGCCGGCGCCACCGCGACCGCCGGGCCCACCGGGCCCGCCGCCACGACCACCGCCGCCGCCACCGCGACCGCCGGGCCCACCGGGCCCGCCGCCACGACCACCGCCGCCGCCACCGCGACCGCCGGGCCCACCGGGCCCGCCGCCACGACCGCCGCCGGCGCCGCCGCGGCCGCCGCCGCGACCGTCGCGGTTGCGTCCGTCGCGGCCGCCGCGCTCAGGCGCCTGCGGAGCGGGCTCGTCCATGATCGTCAGATCGGCGCCGGTGTAGCCCGCGGGCATGATCTCGCCCTTGTTGATCCAGCACTTGACGCCGATGCGCCCGAAGGTCGTCCGCGCCTCGTGGAAGCCATAGTCGATGTCGGCGCGCAGCGTGTGCAGCGGGACGCGGCCGTCCGAGTAGCCCTCGGTGCGAGCCATCTCCGCCCCCCCGAGTCGACCCGAGACCTGGACCTTGACGCCCTTGGCACCGGACCGGATCGCGCTCGTGAGCGCGCGCTTCATCGCGCGGCGGAATGCGACGCGATTCTGCAGCTGCTCGGCGATCGACTGCGCGACGAGGCGCGCATCGAGCTCGGGGCGCTTGATCTCGAGAATGTTGACCTTGACCTGCTTGTTGGTGATCCGGTGCAGGTCGCGCCGCAGTTGGTCGACCTCGGACCCGGACTTGCCGATCACGATGCCCGGCCGCGCCGTGTGGATGTTGACCTCCACCTCGGTGGCGTTCTTGCGGATCGTGATGTCCGACAGGCCGGCGTGCGACAGACGGCCGACGATGTGGTTGCGGATCAGCGTGTCCTCGTGCAGGTAGTCGGAGAAGTTCCGCTCGTTGAACCAGTTCGACTTCCAGTCGTGGATATAGCCCACGCGCAGACCTTCAGGATGAACTTTCTGACCCATGGTTATTCCTTCGGCGTGAGCAAGATCGTCAAATGGCTGGTTCGCTTGCGGATCTTCGTCGCGCGCCCCATCGCGCGCGGCCGGAAGCGCTTGATCGTCGGTCCATCGTCGGCATGGACAGACTTCACGTACAGGTCCTCGCCGACGAGCTCGTGATTGTGCTCCGCGTTGGCCACCGCGGACTCGAGCAACTTGCTCCAATCGCGCGCGACGGCACGCGGCGTATGGGCCAGGATAGCTCGCGCCTCCTCAACCGTCTTTCCGCGGATGTGGTCGCACACCAGTCGCGCCTTGCGCGGCGATGAGCGCACGTACTTGGCCTGCGCCCGGACGACCGGAATCGGCGCCCCGGGCTCACGGGCCGCGCGGCGGCGCGAAGGCGCCGGCTTCGGCGCAGCGGGCTTCGGCGCAGACTTCTCAGCGGCAGGCTTCTCGGGGTCAGCCTTCGCGCCCCGCCGCCCACGTCGGGCCTTGGAGGGAGCTTCAGCCTCGGCTTCGGGCTCCGGCTTCTCCTCAGCCTGGGTGTCGAGGTCCTCAGCAGCAGCCGCCACGTCCGCGCTCTCGTCGTCGGCGACCTCAGCATCCGAGGTCGCGTCGGCGTCGGCCACCTCAGCATCCGAGGTCGCGTCGGCGTCGGCCACCTCAGCATCCGAGGTCGCGTCTGCGTCGGAGGCCCTCGAGCCGGCCTCCGGCGCAGATGCGCCCTCGGATGCCGAAGCCTTGCCGCGCCGGCGAGGCCGCCGCTTCTTCGGCTCGTCTTCTGAGTCTGGGGTCTCGATATCGGGCGTCATCGTCTCTTACCCGTGGCAGCGTGTCCGCGATACAGCCGCGTCGGCGCGAACTCCCCGAGCTTGTGGCCGACCATGGACTCCGAGATGAACACGGGCACGTGCTTGCGGCCGTCGTGAACGGCGATCGTGTGCCCGACCATCTCCGGGAAGATCGTCGAGGTGCGCGACCAGGTCTTGATCATGCGCTTCTCGCCCGAGGAGTTCATCGCCTCGACACGCGACATCAGACGCTCCTCCACCCACGGTCCCTTCTTGCTCGATCGGCTCATCGCTTCTTACCTCTTCTCCGCCCACGCACGATGTATTGGTCTGACTGCTTGCCCTTCTTCCGCGTGCGGTAGCCGAGCGTGGGCACGCCCCAGGGCGTGACCGGGTGACGCCCCGCCGTGGTTGAGCCCTCGCCACCGCCGTGCGGGTGGTCGACCGGGTTCATCGCGGTGCCGCGGGTCTGCGGGCGAACGCCCATGTGGCGCTTGCGCCCGGCCTTCCCGATCTTCACGTTCTGGTGCTCGGCGTTGCCGATCGTCCCGACGGTCGCGCGGCATTCTGCGCGGACCATCCGCATCTCGCCCGAGGGCAGCCGCAGCGTGACGTAATCGCCCTCCTTGGCCAGCAGCTGGACGCTGGCGCCGGCGGAGCGGGCGAGCTGCCCGCCGCGACCCGGAGTCAGCTCCACGTTGTGGACCACGGTACCCGCCGGCATGTTGGCGAGCGGAAGGCTGTTGCCGACGCGGATGTCCGCGCCGGGGCCCGACTCGACCGTGGCGCCCACGCGCAGGCGCGCCGGGGCGAGGATGTAGCGCTTCTCACCGTCGGCGTAGTGCAGCAGCGCGATGTACGCCGAGCGGTTCGGGTCATACTCGATCTGCGCCACCCTGGCGGGCACTCCGTCCTTGAGCCGCTTGAAGTCGATCGTGCGGTAGAGCCGCTTGGCGCCGCCACCGCGGTGGCGGGCGGTCTTGCGGCCGTTCGAGTTGCGCCCGCCGGACTTCTTCAGTCCCTCGGTCAGCGACTTCTCGGGCTCCGAGCGCGTGATCTCGGCGAAATCCGGATACGTGACGAATCGCATTCCGGGGCTCGTCGGCTTTGGCTTGCGAATCGGCATTACTCGGAGCCCTCCAGGCCCTGGAAGATCGGGATCGTGTCGCCCTCGCGGACCTGGACGATGGCCTTCTTCCAGCGGCGCGTGCGCCCGGCGATGTTGCCGCGGCGCTTGGGCTTGGACTTCACGGACGCCGTGCGGACCTCGACCACCTTGACGTCGAACAGCTCCTCGATCGCCTGTCGGATCTGGGTCTTGTGCGCGCGGTCGTGCACGCGGAACGTGTATTTGCCCGTCTCGGCCAGCACGTACGTCTTCTCGGAGACGACGGGGCGGATGATGACCTGACTCGGTTCCATTATTCGGTCCCGGCCTTGGTCGCCCGCGCCGTCAGCTCGGCCAGGGCGGCCTCGGAGATGAGCAGCGATGCCGCGCCGATCACGTCGGCGACGCCGGCGTCGGATGCGGGCAGAACGGTCAGGCGGTCGATGTTGCGAAACGACTTGCCGGCCGCCGCCTCAGCGTCGGAGAGCACGACCAGCGTCGGAGACGAGGCGCCCCAGTCGGCCAGCAGCGTCGCGGCCTGCTTGGTCGACGGCGCCGTGAACGTCTCGGCGTCGAACACGGCCAGCGACTCGCGCTCGGCGTGGACCGAGAGCGCGCTGCGCAGCGCGGCCTTACGCGCCTTGCGGTTGACCTTGACGACGTAGCCGCGCGGTTGCGGACCGAAGACCACGCCGCCGCCGGTCCAGACCGGCGAGCGTGAGGATCCGGCGCGAGCGCGTCCGGTGCCCTTCTGGCGCCACGGCTTGGCGCCACCACCCGAGACCTTGCCGCGCGTGAGCGTCGAGGCGGTGCCACGCCGGCGCGCGTTCAGCTCCGCGCGCACGGACTCGTGCACGAGCGGCATGTTGAACCGGGCCTCGAATGCGGCCGCGTCGAGCGTGACGCTGCCGCCGCCGAGCTTCGGAGCGGATCTAGCCATCGGTCCGCACCTCCACGGTGCCGCCCTTGGGGCCCGGCACCGCGCCGCGGACGAGCATCAGGTTCTGTGCCGGCAGCACCTCGACGACCGTCAGCCCACGCTGCGTGATCCGCGCGCCGCCCATGCGACCGGGACCACGCAGGCCCTTGAACACACGCGAGGGAGTCGCGGAGGCGCCGATCGATCCGGGCGCCCGGACGTTATGCGAGCCGTGTGACTTGGGGCCGCTGGCGAAGTTGTGTCGCTTGATCGTCCCCTGGAACCCCTTGCCCTTGGACGTGCCGGAGATCTTGACCTTCTGGCCGGGCTCGAAGGAGTCGACGGTCACGGTCTGACCGACCAGCAGCTCGCCGGCCTCGTCGCGGAACTCGACCAGGTGGCGGTGCGCCGACGCGTCGGCCTTCTTGAGGTGACCGAGCTCGGCCCGGGTCAGAACCTTCTCCTTGCACTGCCCGAACGCGAGCTGCACGGCCTCGTAGCCGTCGCGCTCCTTGGTCCGGATCGCGGTCACCGGGCACGGCCCGGCTTCGAGCACGGTGACGCGCTCGACGCGCCCGTCTTCGAGGAACCGCTGGGTCATACCGAGCTTCTTGGCGAGGATCGCTGGCATCCGTGGCTCCTAGGAGGCCAAGCGGATCTCGATGTCCACCCCGGCCGGGAGGTGGTCGAGTCGCTGGAGCGAGTCGACCGTCTTCGGTGTCGGCTGATGGATATCGATGAGTCGCTTGTGCGTGCGAATCTCGAAGTGCTCGCGTGAATCCTTGTCCTTGAACGGGGAGCGGATCACGCAGTAGACGTTCTTCTCCGTCGGCAACGGTACGGGACCGGACACGGTCGCGCCGGTGCGCGTCGCCGTCTCGACGATCTCCTTGGCCGCTGTCTCGATCGCCGTGTGGTCGTAGGACTTGAGGCGAATGCGGATCTTGTTTTGAGCGATGGTTGCCATGAAGGCTTGGGTCTTTTCAGTGTTGAGGGCGAGTCCCCGGGTTCGGGACCCGCCCCTGCTTTGTCGTATCGGCTTCGAACATGAGGGCGGCGGAGGCCGATGGGCCCACGCCGCCTCCTCTCTCTTTACTGGATGACTTCGGTCACGACTCCTGAGCCGACCGTGCGGCCACCCTCGCGAATCGCGAACCGCAGACCCTGGTCCATGGCGATCGGCTGGATCAGCTCGATCTCCATCTGGACGTTGTCGCCCGGCATGACCATCTCCGTGCCCTCGGGCAGGTTGGCCACTCCGGTGACGTCGGTCGTGCGGAAGTAGAACTGCGGCCGGTAACCGGTGAAGAACGGCGTGTGACGGCCGCCCTCCTCCTTCTTGAGGACGTAGACCTCGGCCTTGAACTTCGTGTGCGGCGTGATCGATCCCGGCTTGCACAGCACCTGTCCACGCTCGATGTCCTCGCGCTTGGTGCCGCGCAGCAGGCAACCGACGTTGTCGCCGGCGCGACCCTCGTCGAGGATCTTGCGGAACATCTCCACCCCGGTCACGACCGTGGAGGTCGTGTCCTTGATGCCGACGATCTCGACCGTCTCGCCGGTCTTGATGATGCCCTGCTCGACGCGTCCGGTGGCGACGGTGCCGCGACCGGTGATCGAGAACACATCCTCGACCGGCATCAGGAACGGCTTGTCGAGATCGCGGACAGGCTCGGGGATGTAGGTGTCGAGCGCCTCGGCGAGATCGAGGATCTTCTGCTCGTACTCAGCGTCGCCCTCGAGCGCCTTGAGCGCCGATCCGATCACGAATGGGATGTCGTCGCCGGGGAACTCGTACTCCGACAGGAGGTCGCGGATCTCGACCTCGACGAGCTCGAGCAGCTCGGGGTCGTCGACCATGTCGGCCTTGTTGAGGAAGACGACGATGTACGGCACGCCGACCTGGCGCGCGAGCAGAATGTGCTCACGCGTCTGGGGCATGGCGCCGTCAGCCGCCGACACCACCAGGATCGCGCCGTCCATCTGCGCGGCGCCCGTGATCATGTTCTTCACGTAGTCCGCGTGTCCGGGACAGTCGACGTGGGCGTAGTGACGGTTCTGCGTCTGGTACTCGACGTGCGAGGTCGCGATCGTGATCCCGCGCGCCTTCTCCTCTGGAGCGTTGTCGATCTCGTCGAACGACTTCACGTCCGTACCGCCGAACTTTTCCGCGAGCACCTTTGTGATGGCGGCCGTCAGCGTCGTCTTGCCATGGTCGATGTGACCGATGGTCCCGACGTTGACATGGGGCTTATCGCGCTCGAACTTGGCCTTCGCCACTTTGGTGTGCTCCTTCTGCTCAGTGGTTGTGGTCCGCCCTGCGGGCGAACCCAATCAATCTATCTAAGTTCCGTCTGGGATTGCTGCTACGTGCCGCCGTTCTCGCCGACGATCTTGTCGGCGATGTTCGGCGGCACCTCTTGGTAGCGGTCGAACTGCATCGTGTAGGTCGCGCGGCCCTGCGTGTTGGACCGCACGTCGGTCGCGTAGCCGAACATCTCGGCCAGCGGCACGTCCGCGGTGACGACCTGCGCGTTGCCGCGCTGCTCCATGCCCTTGACGTGGCCGCGGCGACGGTTCAGGTCGCCGATCACGTCACCCATGAACTCTTCGGGCGTGACCACCTCGACGGCGAACACGGGCTCGAGCAGCACCGGCTTGGCGCGCTGGACAGCGGCCTTCAGCGCCAGCGACCCGGCGACCTTGAACGCGATCTCCGAGGAGTCCGTGTCGTGGTACTTGCCGTCGGTCAGCGTGACGCGGACGTCGACCATCGGATAGCCGGCGCGCGGGCCGTTCTCCATGGCCTCCTCGATCCCCTTCTCGACCGCCGGAATGAACTCGGTGGGGATCGATCCACCCTTGATCTTGTTGATGAAGTCAAAGCCCTCGCCCGGCGCCGCCTCGACGTCGATGTAGACGATTCCGTACTGGCCCGAGCCGCCGGTCTGGCGCACGAAGCGACCCTCGACCTTCTGCGCGGCGCCGCGGATCGTCTCCCGGTAGGAGACCTGGGGGCGACCGACGTTGGCGTCGACCTTGAACTCGCGCAGCATGCGGTCGACCAGCACCTCGAGGTGCAGCTCGCCCATGCCGGAGATCTCGGTCTGGCCGGTCTCCTCGTTGGTGCGGACCTGGAACGTCGGGTCCTCCTCGGCGAGGCGCGCGAGCGCGGTGGACATCTTCTCCTGGTCGATCTTCGTCTTCGGCTCGATCGCGACCTTGATCACCGGCTCGGGGAACACGATCGTCTCGAGCTTGATCGGCTTGTCGGGCGCGGCCAGCGTGTCGCCGGTCACGACCTGCTTGATCCCGACACCGGCGGCGATGTCGCCCGCGTAGACCTCCTGCAGCTCCGCGCGCTCGTTTGCGTGCATCATCAGGATCCGCCCCACCCGCTCGGTCTTGCCGGTGCTCACGTTGAGCACGCGCGATCCTGCCGCGAGCTTCCCCGAGTAGACGCGGAAGTACGTGAGCTTGCCGACGTAGGGGTCGGCCATGATCTTGAACGCGAGCGCGGCGAACGGGTCCTCGTCGGATGCGTGACGGACCGCGGGGCGGCCGCCGTTCTCCGAGCTCTTGTCGGGCTCGATGCCCTCGATCGGCGGCACGTCGAGCGGGCTCGGGAGGTAGTCGATGACCGCGTCGAGCAGCGGCTGCACGCCCTTGTTCTTGAAGCTGGAGCCACACAGAACCGGCGTGAGCCTGATCTCCAGGGTGGCTTTGCGGATCGCCTGGCGGAGCCGCGCCGGGGAGATCTCCTGCTCCTCGAGGATCATCTCCACGAGCTCGTCGTCGTAGTGCGAGACCTCGTCGAGCAGATGCTCGCGCGCGGCCGCCGCCGGCTCGGCGAGCTCCTCGGGGATCTCGATGACGTCCTGGTCCTTGCCCAGCTCGTCCAGATAGAGGATCGCCTTGTTCTCGACCAGGTCGACGATGCCGCGGAAGTCGGACTCGGCGCCGATCGGCAGCTGGATCGGGACCGGGTGCGCGCCGAGGCGGTCGATCATCGTCTGCACGCCGCGCTCGAAGTCGGCGCCGATCCGGTCCATCTTGTTGATGTAGGCGATCCGCGGGACTGAGTACTTGTCGGCCTGGCGCCACACGGTCTCGGACTGGGGCTCAACGCCGGCGACCGAGTCGAACAGCGCGATCGCGCCGTCGAGCACGCGCAGCGAGCGCTCGACCTCGACCGTGAAGTCGACGTGGCCGGGCGTGTCGATGATGTTGATGCGGTGGCCCTTCCACTCCGCCGTGGTGGCGGCCGAGGTGATCGTGATGCCGCGCTCCTGCTCCTGCTCCATCCAGTCCATGACGGCAGCGCCCTCGTGAACCTCCCCCATCTTGTAGGTCCGCCCTGTGTAATAGAGGATGCGCTCGGTCGTCGTCGTCTTACCGGCGTCGATGTGAGCCATGATTCCGATGTTGCGCGTGTTTTCGAGCGAGATGGTGCGAGGCATGAAAGTGATTTCTTCTGGGGTGGTTGCCGGTCTTCACCGCGGGCATGAAAAAGGGCCCAGTGGGCCCGTTCACGACACGGCTGTCGAGGGTGGGCGTTTGTCTAGTAGGTCGGCGTCTCCATCGCTTGGATCCTCCGCGCCCGGGAGCGAGCACAGATGAACGCAACGCCGCCCGAGGCGAAGCCCGAATATAGCAGAGGGCCCGAAGCGCCCGAGGGTCTGGCGAGGATCGGATCGGCTGTCCCCGCGGCGGTGTTCGCCGGCGGCCTGCTCGGAGCGCTGCTGCTCGTCGTCGCGGAGTTCACCACCCTGTTCGAGGTCCACGCCGCGTCGAGCACCGTGGCCGTCAAGTCGGTCTCGACGGGATCGCACCACGCCTACGCGCTCATTCCGGTCGCGATCCTCGCCGTCCTGCTCGGCCTACGGAACCTGGCGCCACGGTAGCCGTCCGGCCCTCGTGGCGCATGGGCGTGCTCGGACTGCTCGCGCTGGTCCTCGCGCTGGCCGCCGACCTGCCCGACGCCCAGGCCTCGGGCCTGCTCGCGGCCGGGTCGGGCCATTACACCGCCGCCAGCTCGACGCCACAGGCCGGCCTGTACATGGAGACGCTCGGCGCCGCGGTCCTGATCGTCACGGCGGGGCTCGGGCTCCTGCTCGGCGGCCCGCTCCCGCGGCGCCGGCCCGTGGCCGCCGGACGTGTGCCAGTCCGCGTCGCGAGCTCCTGACTTGCCGGCCAGCTAATCCGCGCCCACGCCCGCTGGGCGTTACATTTCACAGACGCGAGGGTTGTCCCGCCGCAGCCCCCGGTCCCGTGCGGCGGGCGGCCCTCGCGTTATTCATCGGCCACGCGTGGGCGATCGGCGGCCTGGTCGTTACGCTCGGAGCGAGACGTGCAAACGCTCCGCTCCTTGCTCACCTCTCCTCGCCGGACTCTCGCTGCCGCGGTCGCCGTGATCTGCTGCGCAGCGATCGGATTCGGGCTCGGACGCACCGCGCGTGAGCAGCAGCTCACCTCGATCCACACCGGGACGCTGGCGGTGCACGTCGGCTCGTTGCGCAACTCGGGATCGGTCCCCCCGCTGTGCGGTGTGGGGGACGCGTGCGGCGGCCATTGATGCTCGAGCCGGGTACCTGCATCGCCGGATTCCGGATCGACGGCTACCTGGCCTCGGGCGGGATGGGCACCGTCTACCTCGCGACGCAACTCTCGCTCGGCCGAGTGGTTGCATTGAAGGTGCTGTCGGCGAACCTCAGCCAGGATGAGGCCTTCCACAAGCGCTTCCGCCGGGAGGCGATGCTGCAGGCAACGCTCGAGCACCCGCACATCGTCCCGGTCTACGAGGCCGGCGAGTCCTCGTACGGGCTGTTCATCGCGATGCGCCTCGTCGACGGCCCGAACCTGAAGCAGCTGATCGGGAAGCTCGAGGTCTCCGACACGCTCGACCTGCTCCGCGGGATCGCCCGCGCGCTCGACGCCGCCCACGCCGCGGGACTGATCCATCGCGACGTCAAGCCGCAGAACATCCTCGTGGCAGGCGGCGATCACGCCTACCTGGCCGATTTCGGATTGACCACCGCGGCCGGCGTCACCTCGGTGACGACCACGGGCCAGTTCGTCGGCACGCCGGACTATGTCTCGCCGGAGCAGATCCGCGACGAGGAGCCCGACGCCCGCAGTGATCTGTACTCGCTCGGGGCGGTCCTGTTCGAGTGCGTGTCCGGAGTCGTCCCGTTCCCCCGCTCGAGCAAGATCGCCACCATGTACGCGCACCTCGAGCAGCCGCCGCCGTCGGTGCGCACACTGGCGCCGGACCTGCCGGTCGCGCTCGACGCGGTGTTCGCCCGGGCGCTGGCCAAGCGCCGCGAGGACCGCTACGCGACCGCGGTCGAGTTGGTCGCCGCGGCGCGGAGCGCGCTCGGGTCCGAGCAGCCCGTGCCGGCGCGGAGCGCACCTGGGCCGGAACAGCCCGTGCCGGCGATCCCGGCGCCGGTACGCGCGGCGGCGCTGTCGATCAAGCCGAGCGGGCGATCCGTCGAACAGAACCGTGTGACGTCGGCCACCCACGCGATCCCCGACCCCCATACCACGGCGGTGACCGAGGTCGCGCAGACCACGCCCGACGCAGGCAACGCCGTGACCGAGGTCGCGCAGACCACGCCTGACCCGGGCGACGCCGTGACCGAGGTCGTGCAGACCACACCGGACGCAGGCGACGCCGTGACCGAGGTGGTGGGCGAGACGCAGCCGCAGCCGCCACGCTGGCGGGCTCCGGACCCGGTGGCGCCCGCACCCCGGCGGCGTCGGTGGCGCTCGCCGCGCGGCGCCGGGCTCCTCGCCGCGGCGTGCGGTGTCGCAACGCTGGTCGGCTTCCTGGCCGGACGCGGCGGGGAGGACGCCGGCGCCCTGACGCCGACGCGCCAGCTCAGCCACGACGGCGTCAGCGTCGAGGTCCCGGCGAGCTGGGGGTCACGGCACGTGTCGCTGCCCGAGCTGTTCACGGGGGCGAGCGCCGACGCCGGGCCGGCATCGGCGACGGGTGCGGTGATCGCCGTGGGGACGACCGTGGCGTTCGGACCGAGCCTGGTGCCGAAGACCTTCCGCGATGCAGCGGGCGTGCCGGCGATGGGCACCCCGGTGAAGCTGCCGAGCGGTCTGCAGGGCCGGCGCTACAGCGTCGTCGGCCAGCGCCGCTACGAGGTTCTGTTCATCCCCCGGAGCGGGCGCGTGGCGGTCGCCGCCTGCGTCGCGCCGACGTTCGGCGCCAGCGGCGGCCTGTTCGCGGACTGTGAGCACATCCTCAACACGGTCCGGGTCAGGGGCGCCGCGCACTACGCGCTCGATCCACGCGCCGGCTATGCCGGGTTCCTGAACCCGGTGCTCGGCCGGCTCTCGGCTCGCGCCGACGCGGGGCTCGGCGATTTCGCCCAGGCCCTCGATCCGGGCGCCCAAACGGTCGCGGCCAACCGGCTCGCCGACGCCTATGCGGCGGCAGCCGCCTCCTTCACGCAGGCCCTCGGGTCGGGGCTCGTCAGCCCCCCTGAGACGGGCGCGCATGTCGCCGTCCGCGACAGCCTGGCGCAGGTGAGCCAGGCCTACCGCGACCTCGCCGGCGCGGCGAGCAGGCATGACCCGATCGCGTACACGATCGCCCGCGCCGAGGTGGCCGGCGCCACGCAGCAGCTCGGGTCGAGCCTGGACCAGCTCACCAGGCTCGGGTACCAGGTCTCATGAGTCCCGCGCGACACTCGAGCGCGCTCGCGTCGCTGCCGGCCTGGCTCGCGCCCGTGGCGGCGACGCTCGCGATCGTGACCGCCCTCACGCTAGCCACCCTCACGCCCGCCACCGCGGCGGCCCGAGTGGTGCGACCGACACTCGTCTGGGTGCACTGCATCCGTACGGCACTACCGTGCTATCCGGGCTCCCCGGTCGTCGCCGTGCGAACCGGCGAGCTCGAGGTCGGCGCCCACGGGCTGAGCGCCCGGACCCTGGTCCTGATCCCGGCCCGGGACAACGGCCGCTACTGGACCCGAAGCGTGAGCGGCCGGCTGGTGCGCTCGACGCGGATGCTGATCGCGGTTCCCGCGGACGCGGTCAGCGGCGTGCTCCGGCTCGTCTCGCCCGGAAGCGCCCGCTCGAACGGAATTCGGATCGCGGTCAGGCGACCTCCGGCGCCTGTCGTCGCCCCGCCCCCTCCGCCCGTCCTCGCGGGTGCCACCGTGCTCGACGGGACCGGGATGTGGATCTGGTACCTGAGCGCCTCCCAGGGCGGCAGTCCGCCCGCGATCGGCCAGCAGGCCGCCGCCCACGGAATCAAGACCGTGTTCCTCAAGTCCGGCGACGGAGGCAACCAGTGGGCCCAGTTCTCGCCGGCGAACGTCGCCGCGCTCAAGGCCCAGGGCCTGCACGTGTGCGCCTGGCAGTACGTGTACGGCAACTCCCCGCTGGCCGAGGCTCAGGTGGGCATCCAGTCCGCCCGCAACGGCGCCGACTGCCTCGTGATCGACGCCGAGAGCGAATACGAGGGCCGCTACGCGCAGGCTCAGCAGTACATCCAGGCGCTGCGCAAGGGCGTCGGAGCCTCCTATCCGGTCGGCCTCGCGAGCTTCCCCTACGTCGACTACCACCCGGCGTTCCCGTACTCGGTGTTCCTCGGACCCGGCGGTGCCCAGTACAACCTGCCCCAGATGTACTGGCAGGACATCGGCACCAGCGTCGACGCCGTCTACGCCCACACCTGGCCGCTCAACCGGGTCTACGGCGCGCCGATCTACCCGCTCGGGCAGATCTACAACAGCCCCCCGGTCTCGGCCGTGCTGCGCTTCCGCCAGGACGCGGCCGCCTACGGAGCCACCGGTCTCAGCTGGTGGGACTGGCAGGAGGCGACCACCGCGGGGTGGGGCGCGGTCGCCAGCCCGATCCAGCCCCTTTCGCCGCCGAGCCCCGCGCCCGGTTATCCGACGCTCAGCAAAGGTTCGCAGGGCGACCTCGTCGTCTGGGCCCAGGAGCACCTCGTCGCCGCGGGCGCCGGCATCGCCACCGATGGCGCGTTCGGCGCTCAGACCGCCGCGGCCGTGCGGGCCTTCCAGACCTCCCACGGCATCCCGGCCACGGGCGTGATCGACGCCACGACCTGGCCGGCGCTGCTTGCGCTGAAGCCGGCCGCGCATGACTGGGCGGGGACGCTCGCGGCGGGGACAGTCGCGACGGGGACAGTCGCGGCGGGAACCGTCGGGGCGGGGACGGTCGGGACGGGGACGGTCGGGACGGGGACGGTCGGGACGGGGACGGTCGGCACGCGGACCCGGGCCGCGGGTGTCGCCGGCGCTCCGGGAGCTTCGACCGCGTCCGGCCGAAACGGGCCCAGGAGCGCGTTCTTGCCCGCGGTGCGGGACGAGATCGGAACCGTCGGCGCGGGGTAGGCCAGGCGTCAACGGCGGCTGGGGATGAGATGGCGTCCCCCAGGGCGCCGAATCACATCCATTTCGTGGCACTTCGACCGTGGCCGAGCAGTGCGTGGAACGTTATGGCTGTCAGGCAGCCATTAAGTTCCCCGGCGGCGCCCCGGACCGACGAGGTACGACGAAATGGAGGTTCCCCCGGCTCCCGCAGCCGAGCAGGCACGATGCGCCGGCCCGCAGCCGAGCACGCAACGACGCGCCGGCCCGCAGCCGAGCACACAACAAAGCGCCGGCCCGCAGCCGAGCACACAGCGAGGCGCCGGCTCGCAGCCGAGCACACAGCGAGGCGCCGGCCCGCAGCCGCCGGACGGGCGCCAAAGACGGCGCCGGGCGCCGCTACCAGCGGTAATGCGCGAAGGCCTTGTTGGCCTGCGCCATGCGGTAGATGTCGTCCTTGCGCTTGAACGCGGCGCCCTGCTGCTGCTGGGCGTCCAGGAGCTCGTGCGCGAGGCGCTGGGCCATGGTCTTCTCGCGGCGGGCGCGGGAGAACTGGACGAGCCAGCGGACGGCGAGGGTCCGGGCGCGGCGCGCGGGGACCTCGACGGGGACCTGGTAGGTGGCGCCGCCGACGCGGCGGGAGCGGACCTCGAGCACCGGGGTCAGGGCCTTGATGCCCGCCTCGAGCTGCTCGACGGGGTTCTTGCCGCTGCGCTCGCCGAGGATGGCGAGGGCGTCGTAGACGATCTGCTCGGCGGTCGACTTCTTGCCGTCGAGCATGACCTTGTTGACCACCTGCTGCACGAGGCGGTTGCGGTGGACGGGGTCGGGCTCGATCGGCCGGATCTGGGCGGCTGCGCGACGTGGCATGAGTGCGTTACTTCGCCTTCACGCCGTACTGCGAGCGGGCCTTCTTGCGGTCGCTGACGCCGGCGGCGTCAAGCGTGCCGCGGATCACCTTGTAGCGGAATCCGGGGAGGTCCTTGACGCGACCGCCGCGGACGAGCACGACCGAGTGCTCCTGCAGGTTGTGCCCCTCACCGGGGATGTAGGCGCCGACTTCCATGCCGTTGGTCAGCCGCACGCGCGCCACCTTGCGCAGCGCGGAGTTCGGCTTCTTGGGCGTGGTCGTGTAGACGCGCGTGCAGACGCCGCGTCGCTGGGGAGCGGCGACCTTCTTCTTGCGGCCCTTGCCGGACTTGAGGCCCGGAGTGGCGAGCTTCTTCTTCGGCGCGTTGCGGCCCTTACGGATCAATTGGCTTGTAGTCGGCATGCGACGGGCAAGGCTAGCAGGGCCGGCCGGTCAGGCCCTCGCCGACCATCTCAGGCCGCCCCCACGGGTGAGGAGAGAGCCTCCTGCACCGGCACGCACGGCACCCCGACCGCCTCGGCCACGGGCGCATAGGTGACCTGGCCGCCGGCCACGTTGACGCCCGGCTTGAGCTCAGGGCTGGCCGCGATCGCCGCCCGGACGCCGGCGCCGGCGAGCTGGACCACGTACGGCATCGTCGCGTTGGTGAGCGCGTAGGTGGAGGTGATCGGCACAGCGCCCGGCATGTTCGTGACGCAGTAGTGGGTGATCCCGTCGACCTCGTAGGTCGGATCGGAGTGGGTCGTGGGCCGCGAGGTCTCGAAGCAGCCGCCCTGGTCGATCGAGACGTCCACGAGCACGGCTTGGCGCTTCATCAACCCGAGCTGCGCCCGGGTGACCACCCGCGGGGCACGGGCACCGTGCACGAGCACCGCGCCGATCACCAGATCGGCGTGGGGCAGCCTCTGCTCGATCTCGAGCGTGGACGCGAAGCAGGTGTCGGCCCGGCCGCCGAAGGCGATGTCGAGCTCCCGGAGGCGGTCGATGCTGCGGTCGAACACGAACACCGTCGCCTCCATGCCGAGCGCGATGAAGGCCGCGTTCATCCCGACGACTCCGCCGCCGATGATCATCACGTTCGCCGCCGTCACGCCGGGCACGCCGCCGAGCAGGATGCCCCGGCCCCCGAGCGGCTTCTCGAGCATGAACGCCCCGGCCTGGGTGGCGATCTTGCCGGCCACCTCGGACATCGGCGCCAGCAGCGGCAGGCGGCCACGGGCGTCCTCCACGGTCTCATACGCGATGCAGGTCGCGCCCGAGGCCATCAGCCCTCGGGTCAGCTCCGCATCGGCGGCGAGGTGCAGGTAGGTGAACAGCGTATGCCGTGGCTCGAGCCGGGCCACCTCGGCCGGCTGCGGTTCCTTGACCTTGACGATCAGCTCGGCCGCCTCGAACACCGCGTCGGCATCGGGCACGATCGTCGCGCCCTGGGCGGTGTAATCGGCGTCCTCGATTGCCGAGCCCACGCCGGCGCCGCTCTGGATGTAGACCTCATGGCCGGCATCGGCGAGCTCGCGCACGCCGGCGGGGGTCAGCGCGACCCGGTACTCGTCCTTCTTGACCTCGGTGGGGACACCAACTTTCACGACACGAGCTCCCTTCCGCGCAGGGCGAGCCAGAACTCGATCCGATCGCGCGCGCTCTGCAGGTTGCGACCGGTCAGCTCCTCGACTCTTCGGATTCGGTAACGCAGTGTGTGCCGGTGGCAATAGAGCCTGCGCGCTGCTCTCTCCCACTGGCCGTTCTCCTCGATGAAAGCCTCGAGCGAGCGCATCAGCTCGCCTCCGTAGTGCCCCTCGCTGGTCTCGATCGGGCCCAGGATCGAGTCGCAGAACAGCCGCAGCGCCTCGTCGTCCTGCAGCGACAGGAGCAGCTGGAACGAGCCCAGGTCCCGGTAGGTGGCGATCCGCGGGCGGTCGGGATGCGGGGCGGACCGGTTGCCGTTGGCGCTGTCGTGGAAGCCGAGCGCCAGCGCCTCGAGCGCGCACCGGGCCTCGTGGAAGCTCCGCCGGGCGAGCTCGCCGTCGACCGCGCGGCCGAGTCCGAGCGCGGGCGAGTCGCCGAGCTCGGCGGCGAGCCGGACTCCGACGCGACCGGCGACCGCCAGCAGCTCATCCTCCGGCCGCCCGGCCACGAGCGCGCAGGTGAGCGTTCCGGTCGAGGCCACGAGTCCGGGCGTAGCCTCCTCGCGCAGCGCCACCGACAGCGCCGCCTCGACCGGGGAAGCGGGGCCGCGCCCGTCGTTGGGCCGCTCGATCACGATCGCCGCGACCCGCTGTGCGAGGCCGAACGGCTCCAGTCGCCGCGAGAGCTCAGGACCGCTCAGCTCACCGCTGACGACCGCGGCGAGCACGTCGCCGGCGAGCCGCCGCTCGGTGTCGTCGGCGACCCGGCCGCGGAGCAGCTCCAGAGCGACGATCGTGACCGCCTGGTGCAGCGTGAGCCGGTCGAAGTCCGAGAGCGGGCCGATGTCCTTGAGCGCGATCAGCCATGCCTCGGGCGCGCGGGCGTCGTCGGGCCCGTGGCGGGGCACCCCGTCGGCGGCCACCGGCAGCGCCAGGCCACGGTTGCCCTCCTCGGCGAGCGAGGGCACGAACGCCCGTCCCTCGCGACGCCCCGCCCGCTCGTGCACCTCGGTCTCGAGCGCGGCGAGGGCCTCGGCGTCGAGTTCGCGGCGGAACGAGGCCTGGACGAGCGGCTGGCCGCGGCCGTCGAAGACGAGCACGGCACCCCCGATCAGGGTTGAGAGCGCGCCGACGAGAGCGTCGAGCCCGCGCTCGGAGAGCACGATCCGCTCGAGCTTCTCGTGCGCGGCCAGCGCCCGGCGCAGGACCGCGTACTGCTCGTTGACCAGCTGCGTGAAGGCCGCCTCGGTGACGGCGATGAACGGCAGCTCGTAGGGCACCTCGAACACGGGGAAGTCGCGATCGGCCGCCGTCTCGAGGACTGCGGCGGGGATCTCGTCGTGCATGAAGCCGGTGCCGACTCCGAGACCGGCGAGCTGGTGGTCGGCCAGCCGGTTGACGAATTCCCGCTGGTGCTCGACGGTGTCGAGCTGCATGCCGGTGGTCAGGATCAGCTCGCCGCCCGACAGCCACGGCGTCGGGTCGAGCAGCTCGGTGATGTGAACCCAGCGCACCGGCAGCTCGAGGCCCGCCTCGCCCGCGATCACGCGCACGTCGATGTCGCGCAGCAGCTCTCTGACGGTCAGCATCGGTGGCTCAGGACCGGTGGACGTGCATGCGGTCGGTGGCCTCGCTCAGCACCGGTCTGAGCACCGACTCGATCTCCTCGAATTGCTGAGGACCGCTGATCAGCGGTGGCGAGAGCTGGATGACCGGGTCGCCGCGATCGTCGGCGCGACAGATCAGCCCACGGCGGAAGAGCTCGACCGACAGGAACCCGCGCAGCAGCGTCTCGGACTCGGCGTCGGAGAATGACTCCTTGGTCTCGCGGTCCTTGACCAGCTCGATGGCCTGGAAGTAGCCGGCGCCACGAACGTCGCCGACGATCGGGATGTCGCGCAGGGACTCGAGCATGGCTCGGAACGCGCCCTCGTTCTCGCGCACGTTCTCAAGGATGCCCTCGCGCTCGAATGCGTCGATGTTGGCCATCGCGATGGCCGAGGACATCGGATGGCCGCCGAAGGTGAACCCGTGCGTGAAGCTGTTGGCACCGTCCATGAAAGGCTCCGCGAGGCGGTCGGAGGCGATCATCGCGCCCATCGGCGCGTACGCGCTCGTCAGGCCCTTGGCGGTGGTGATGATGTCCGGCTCGTAGCCATAGCGCTGGGCGCCGAACCACTCGCCCAGGCGGCCCCAGGAGCAGATCACCTCGTCGGAGATCATGATCACGTTGTACTCGTCGCAGATCTCGCGCACGCGCTGGAAGTAGCCCTCGGGCGGCACGAAGCAGCCGCCGGCGTTCTGCACCGGCTCGAGGATCACCGCGGCCACCGTGTCGGGGCCCTCGAACTCGATCCGGGCGGCGATCGCCTCGACCAGGTCGTGCTCGGCCAGGCCGGGCGACATCCGGTACGTGTTGGTGTTGAGGACGTGGCAGCCACCTGGTGTGAGCGGCTCGAACGGCTCGCGCAGGCTGGTGATCCCGGTCGCCGAGAGCGCTCCGAGGGTGACGCCGTGGTAGGCGATCTCGCGCGCGATCAGCTTCGTCTTGTTCGGATTGCCGGTCAGCTTGTGGTACTGACGGGAGAGCTTGAGCGCCGACTCGACCGCCTCGCTG
This sequence comes from uncultured Solirubrobacteraceae bacterium, assembly GCA_963800815.1. Classification (GTDB taxonomy): domain Bacteria; phylum Actinomycetota; class Thermoleophilia; order Solirubrobacterales; family Solirubrobacteraceae; genus Palsa-465. The sequence continues at coordinate 98,953 of CAWDCP010000024.1, read as the reverse complement.
CCGCCGCTGGTGAAGAAGACGCGGTTGAGATCGCCCGGCGCGAGCGAGGCCACCTTGGCGGCGAGCTCGATCACCGGCGGGTGCGCGTAGGACCAGTTGGTGAAGAAGCCGAGCTCCTTGGCCTGATCGGCGCCCGCCTGGGCGATGTCGGCCCGGCCGTGACCGATGTTGACGCAGAACAGGGCCGAGAGGCCGTCGAGGTAGCGGTTGCCGTGCTCGTCGTACACGTAGCACCCCTCTCCGCGCACGATCACCGGAATATCCCCGTGCTCGTAGGCCGACATGCGCGTGAAATGCATCCACAGATGTCGGTGCGCCAACTCCTGGAGCGTGCTCCGTTCGGTACGTACAGCCTCGTCAATACTCGGCATCTGCCCTCCCTCGGACACATGTTCGCCGTTTCGTACAACGGTAGCGGGCCGATCCGGGCCGCTCAACTGGCAGATTGGGTGTCCTCATCCCGCCCCAGTTGTCCATTAAGGACAGGCGGCAGGAGCCGCACAGCAACGACATCAGGGCCGCGGTGTGCAATAGCGTGCCGTCCACGATGATGCTCAACCACTACCGCGACGGCGCCGGCGAGCCGCTCGTGCTGATCCACGGGATCGGCAGCCGCTGGCAGGTGTGGATGCCGGTGCTCGAGCGCCTGGCCGCCGAGCGCACCGTGATCGCCCTCGACCTACCGGGCTTCGGCGCCTCGCCGCTGCCGCCGCCGGGGACGCCCGCCGGAGTCCCGTCGCTGGCGCGGCTCGTGCTCGACTTCCTCGACGAGCTCGGCATCGCCCGGCCTCACGTGGCCGGGAACTCGCTCGGCGGCCAGATCGCCCTCGAGCTGGCCAGGACCGGGCGGATCCGATCGGCGACCGGGCTCTCCCCGGCGGGCTTCCACGAGGGCGCGGAGGCACGGTTCCAGACGCTCTCCCTGGAGTTGACGCTGCACGCGGCCCGGCTGCTCGCCCCGGTCGCCGACACGATCGCCGCCACGCCGATCGGCCGCCGACTGATGTTCAGCCAGATGGCCGCCCACCCCGAGCGGATGAGCGCCGCGGAGGCCGCGGACAACCTGCGCGGCGTCGCGGGGTCACGCTGGTTTGCGCCGACGCTCGAGGCGATGCTGGCGGAGCCGTTCAGCGGCGGCGAGGAGATCGCGGTCCCGGTCACGATCGCCTGGGGCGAGAAGGACCATCTGTTGCTGCCCCGACAGGCGGCCCGGGCCGCGCGACAGATCCCCGCGGCGCGATCGATCACCCTGACCGGCTGCGGCCACGTGCCGACCTACGACGATCCGGCGCAGGTCGCGGACGTGCTGCTCGCCGGCAGCGCGACGTAGCGGGCCGCCCGGCGGCGCGCGGGCCCGGTGGGCGGCGAGCCGGGATCTGATCTAGACGGCGGCGCCGCCGGCGGCCCGCACCGGGGCCGGCGTCAGCCAGGCGGCGACGAGCACGAGCATGAACGCAAGGCACTGGACGACCAGGCCGACCGGGCTGGCCGACATCGGGTCGCCGAACACGATGATGCCGCCGACGATGCCCGCGACGTTGGCCGCGGTTCCCGTGATCGCGATCACCGGCACCGCGTCGCCATCCTGCAATCCCTTCGCTGAGGCGTAGAACGCAGCGACCGAGGCGGCGATCGTGACGAGCATCCACGGCGAGATCAGGCCGGCCACGCCGGAGGTGCCGACGAGCCCCGAGATCGCCTTGATGGCGACGTCGGAGACGCCGAACAGGATCCCGGCGGCGGCACCGAGCATGAAGCCGTGATGGTGTGCGGGGGCGCCGATCCGCGGGCCGATGATGAGCAGGGCGCCGACGCCGATCAAGCCGGTCTCGAACGCGATCATCCCGGGCAGCGAGAAGCGCGAGTGGGCGCCGTGGGTGGCGGGCAGCGTGAGGCCGAGCAACACCAGTCCGACGGCGGTCAGTCCGAGCCCCAGCCACTGGCGGCGGCCGATCCGCAGGCCGAACATGCGCTCGGCCATGATCGCCAGCAGCACGACCCCTCCGGCGAGGACCGCCTGCACCACCGAGAGCGGGGCGACGGCCATGGCGGCCACGTGGAAGATCCAGGCCGCGGTGGCGACCAGCATCCCGATCGCGAACCAGCGCGACGCGAACAGGGCGCGGGCGGTGCGCAGCGGATGCTTGATGTCGACGGCCGGCGCGGAGCACGCGCCGCGATGCTTGTAGAGGAAGCCCAGGTTCGTCGCGAGAGCGCAGACGAGGGCAAGCAGGATGCCGAGAAGGGGGGTCATACGGTGGGGGGCGCGGCCGCAGGCGAAACGGTGCGCAGTCTCACGCTGTAACTACTCGACAGCGCAAGCGTTCGCCTTGAATCCGCTATCTGAAGTACACCAAATTGTCGCGCTCGTGACAGCCACATCATCTCCGGCATGTTCGCGGCGCTCCTATATAGATAGCTAAGAATCGGCATCTGATCTTCGGAAACTCCGCTCGTGCTCGCTGACGAACCGCTGAAACCCCTGCATCTGGGCCCTCCCGGACGTCCCCTGCTGCTGGTCGACGTCGACGGTGTGATCTCGCTGTTCGGCTTCGATCCGAACCGGCCACCCGAAGGGCGGTTCGAGCTCGTGGATGGGATTGCGCATTTCATTTCGGCCACGGCGGGCAGACACCTTCGCACCCTGTTGGATCGGTTCGACCTCGTCTGGTGCACAGGCTGGGAGGAGAAAGCCAACGAGTATCTGCCAGCCGCGCTCGGGCTCCCGGGCTCCCTACCCCACCTCACGCTTGACCGAAACGCCGGCCGTTCGCACGCCCATTGGAAGCTCGACGCGATCGACCGCTACGCCGGGCCGAGGCGACCGCTGGCCTGGATCGACGACGCCCTCGGCCTCGAGTGCGAGGCGTGGGCATCGCGCCGCACCGCAGCGACGCTGCTGGTGGGCACAGTCAGCTCGGTGGGCATCACCGGCGAGCACGTGGGCGAGCTGATCGGCTGGGCCGACCAGCTCGCCACACCGCTCACGCCGTAGCGGCCGCCATCGTCTCGCCGGCGACACGATCGGTCGCGTCGCCGGTACCGGCGAGCAGTCGCCGCGAGAGCTGGGCGCGCCGAAAGAACAGCGGCGCGTCGTGCTCCCAGGTGGCGCCGATGCCGCCGTGCACGTTGATCATCGAGCGCGAGGCGTAATCGAGCGCGTGCCCGGCCGCCGAGCGGCTGGCACTGGCCGCGAGCGGGAACTGTGCCGGCTCGGCGTCGCGTGCCCAGCCGGCGAAGTACTGCAGCCCGCGGGCGTTCTCGAGCTGCCTCAGCACCTCGGTCAGCTCGTGCTTGATCGACTGATAGGACCCGATCGCCCGGCCGAACGTGAACCGCTCCTTGGCGTAGGCGACGCTCACCTCCAGGCAGGTCTGCACGGCACCGAGCGACTCGGCGGCGATCAGCGCATGGGCCAGGTACCACGCATCGGCGAGCGCGACCTCGCCGACGTCGAGGCGGCGGCCCTGCGCGCCGGCGAAGCTCACGTGTCCGAGTGAGCGGGTGGGGTCGTAACGGACCACCGGCTCGATCGTGACCCCGGGCGCATCGCCGGCCACGGCCGTCGCCACCGGCTCGCCGGCGTCGGTGACGCCGATCGCCACCAGGAGGCCGGCGCCCGGCGCATCGGGGACGAACGCGACCTCCCCGTCGAGCGTCACGGCGTCGCCGTCGACCGTCGCGTGCGGCGCCGGCAGGCGGGCGAATCCGCGACGCGGATCGACCGTCCAGCCCGACTCCACGTCGCCGGGCGGGCGGGCGGGCACGTACACGGGACGCAGCTCGCCCTGGGCGATGGCGGGCAGCGACTCATCCCCGGCCGTGTCGAGGATCGCCGTCGCCGGGACCAGGCCGAGCAGCGGCACGGCCGCGAGCACGCGGCCCAGCTCCTCGGCCACCAGCAGCGCGTCGAACGCGCCGAGCCCGGCGCCTCCGTGCTCCTCGCCGATCAGCAGCCCGGGCCAGCCGGCGTCGACCGCGGTGGGCCACAGGTCGGGCAGCGTCGTGGGGTCCTCGAGCGCAGTGCGAGCCGCCTCCACCGTCGGGTGGCGTGACAGCGCGTTCCGCGCGGCCTCTCGCAGCAGACCCTGTTCGTAGGACAGATCGAAATCCATCAGGCCACCGCCTCCCTCTCCTTGGCGCGCAACTCGCTGAACGGAATGCCCTTGTCGAGGCGCGGCTCGGGCGGCAGGCCCAGCACCCGCTCTCCGATCGTGTTGCGCAGGATCGCCTCGGTCCCGCCGGCCGACTTGAGGCCGGGGAGGAAGGAGATCATGTAGCTCCACCGGCTGTCGGCCTCGAGCGCCTCGGGCCCGAGCACGTCGGCGATCAGCTCGCCGGCGCTGACCGCCGCGTTGACCGTCGTGACCTTGGCCAGTCCCGCCTCCGGTCCGGGGATCTGCCCCTTGGCCAGAGTGGTCAGGGCGCGGTAGCCGTTGTAGCGCACGGCGAGCAGCTCGGTGACGATCTCGCCGAGCCGCAGGCGCACATCGCTGTCCACGCTCGCGGCCGCGTCGGCCGCCAGGGCGGCGGCCAGTTGCGCGGAGGAGCCGAAGCCCTCGGAGCCGAAGCCGATCGTGAGGCGCTCGAACATGAGGACGGTCAGAGCCGTGCCCCAGCCGTTGCCGACACCGCCGACGACCGCGTCCTCGGCCAGCACGACGTCGTCGAAGAAGACCTCGTTGAACTCCGCCTCGCCGGAGATCTGGCGCAGCCCGCGGATCGTGACCCCGTCAGCGTCCATCGGCGCGATGAACATCGTCAGGCCCTTGTGCTTGGGGACGTCGGCATCGGTGCGGGCCAGGAGCAGCCCGTAGGACGCGAACTGGGCGTTGGTCGTCCACACCTTCTGCCCGTTGAGCGTCCAGGTGCCGTCCTCGCCCAACCGCGCCCGCGTCTGCACCGCGGCCAGGTCGGAGCCCGCGGCGGGCTCGGAGAACAGCTGACACCACACCTCGTCGCCGTGGAGCATCGGGCCCAGGTAGCGGCTCTTCTGCGCCTCGGTCCCGTGGGCGATCAGACACGGTCCGAGCATGCCGATCCCGATCACGTCCAGGATCCCGGGAACCTGTGCCGCGGAGATCTCCTGGTTGATGGTCACCTGCCCCATCGGGCCCAGGCCGCGTCCGCCGTACTCGGGCGGCCAGGTGACGCCGGCCAGGCCCGCCTCGGCGAGCTTGCGCTGCCAGGCGCGACGGGCATCGATGTAGCCGCTGTCCTCGGAGGAGCCCGAGCGCGGCGGCGCCTGCGCCTTGTGCTGCTCGAGCCAGGCCCGGACCTCCTGGCGGTGCGCCGCCTGTTCGGGCGTGTCGTTCAAGTCCACGGTCGTCTCCTTCGCTCAACCAGGTGAATCTGGATTCACAGATTGTAGAGGACGACGGAGAGACCAAACGCCGGCGTTCATCTGAGCCCGCGACGATCCCATGCTCACGGAACGGCGCGCACCGGCGCGGCGGGCCGGGGCGACATCGACCTGGCCGCGACCGGACGCCGGGTCAGGTGAGGCGAGGTGAGGCCAGGCGAGGCCAGGCGAGGTGAGGCCAGGCGAGGCCAGGCGAGGCGAGGCGTCCGGGCGGCGAGGCCGCCCGGACACCCCGTGCTCAGTGCTCGTTGTCGGAGTTGCCGTTATCGGCCGGGACGTCGAGGTCGGCGAGCTCCTCGACGAAGCCGAGCGACGAGCCGCTGCCGATGTTCTCGAGGTCCGAGAGATCGGGCTCGAGGCCGCCGCCGAACCCGGTCAGCGTCTCGCCGTCGGTCAGGCCGAGCTCGGCCGCGAGGTCGTCGTGGTCGAGCAGACCCACGTCGTCCATGCCGCGCGGCAGCGGCTCGGCCGGCTCGATCTCGATCCGCCGGTAGCGCTTGAGGCCCGTCGCGGCGGGGATCAGCTTGCCGATGATGACGTTCTCCTTGAGCCCGTTGAGGCGGTCGATCTTGCCCTCCAGGGCGGCGTCGGTCAGGACCTTTGTCGTCTCCTGGAAGGAAGCCGCCGACAGGAACGAGTCCGTGTTCAGCGACGCCTTGGTGATCCCGAGGATGATCTCCTCGGCCTGGGCGGTCTCGCCGCCGGCGTCCTGCACCGCCTGGTTGATGCGGGCGTAGTCGAACCGGTCCACGAACTGGCCCGGCAGCAGGTCCGTGTCGCCCTTCTGGTCGACCCTGACCTTCTTCATCATCTGGCGCACGATCAGCTCGATGTGCTTGTCGTTGATGTCCACGCCCTGGGACTTGTAGACCTCCTGGACCTCGTTGACGAGGTACAGCTCGGTCTCGGTGCGCCCGCGGATGGCCAGCAGCTCGTGCGGGTACAGCGACCCCTCGTTGAGCTGCTTGCCGGCCTCGATCTTCTGGCCGGACTCCACGAACAGCCGCGTGCGGCGCGGGAACGTGTTGCGATGCTCCTCGCCGCCGTCGTCGGTGATGACGACGGTCAGGGCCTTGTCGGTCTCCTCGATCGACACCTTGCCGCCGACCTCGGCGATCTTGGCCAGGCCCTTCGGCTTGCGGGCCTCGAACAGCTCCACCACGCGCGGCAGCCCGTGCGTGATGTCGGCGCCCGCGACGCCGCCGGTGTGGAACGTACGCATCGTCAGCTGGGTGCCGGGCTCGCCGATCGACTGTGCGGCGATGATCCCGACCGCGTCGCCGATCTGGGCCATGTTGCCCGTCGCCAGCGAACGCCCGTAGCAGGCCTGACACACCCCGGTCGGAGCCTCGCACTTGAGCACCGAGCGGACGGGCACACCGACGTAGTCCTCCTTCTCGCGCTCGTGCGAATAGGCGTCGACCATGTCCGCGAGCTCCGCCCGGTCGATCTCCTGGCCGGCCTCGAGCAGCTTGCGACCGCGCTTGGTCACGAACTCCTGCGCTGCCACGCGTCCGATCAGGTTGTCGTTGGGCTCGCCGCCGGGCTTGAACAGCTCCAGGTGGACGTACTCGCTGGTCCCGCAGTCGTCCTGCCGGATGATCACGTCCTGGGCGACGTCGACCAGACGCCGCGTCAGGTAACCGGAGTCAGCCGTGCGCAGGGCCGTGTCCGCGAGGCCCTTGCGCGCCCCGTGGGTCGAGATGAAGTACTCGAGCACGGTCAGGCCTTCCTGGAAGTTGGCCTTGATCGGACGCTCGATGATCTCGCCCTTCGGGTTGGCCATCAGCCCTCGCATGCCGGCCAGCTGCCGGATCTGCTTGAACGAGCCGCGGGCGCCCGAGTTGGCCATCATGAAGATGGGGTTGAGCTCGTCGAGGTTGGCCTCCATCGCGTCGGCGACCTCGTCCGTCGCCGCCGTCCACCGCTCGACGACCGCCTCGTGGCGCTCCTCCTGCGTGATCAGACCCATGTCGTACTGCTCTTGGATCGCGGCGACCTGCTTCTCGTAACGGCCGAGGATCTCCTGCTTGGTCGGCGGGACCTGGACGTCGTTCTTGGAGATCGTGACCCCCGCCTGGGTGGCGTAGTGGAAACCGATGTCCTTGAACGCGTCGAGCACCTGCGAGATGGTGGCCGCGCCGTAGGCCTGCACCAGGTCGTCGACCAGCCTGGTGGTGTCCTTCTTCTTCATCGAGCGGTTGATGAACTCGTACGTCGTCGGGTCGAACCCTTCGCCGAGAGCCTCCTCGAGTGCCCGCTCGATCTTGTCGTTGTAGATGATCCGGCCCACCGTCGTGAGCAGATGGCCGCCCTCGACGCCGACCGGCCGATACTCGACCAGGTCGTGGAGCTTGACCACACCGTGCTCGTAGGACCACTCCGCCTCCTGGGCGGTGCGATACACGTGCGGGCGCGGCTGATGCGTGGCCGGATCGATCTTCGCCAGCTCCGACTCGTCCGGACCATAGGTCAGGTAATACGCGCCCAGCACCATGTCCTGAGTCGGGGTGGCCAGGGGCGCGCCGTGGGCCGGCGAGAGGATGTTGTTCGAGGACAGCATCAGGATGCGCGCCTCGGCCTGGGCCTCGGCCGACAGCGGCAGATGGACAGCCATCTGGTCACCGTCGAAGTCGGCGTTGAACGCGTGGCAGACGAGCGGATGGACCTGAATCGCCTTGCCCTCGACCAGCACCGGCTCGAACGCCTGGATCCCGAGCCTGTGCAGCGTCGGGGCGCGGTTGAGCAGCACCGGGTGCTCGTGGATGACCTCCTCGAGCACGTCCCAGACCTCGGGGATCATCGAGTCGACCATCTTCTTGGCCGCCTTGATGTTCTGCGCCGACTTGCGCTCGACGAGGCGGGCCATGATGAACGGCTTGAACAGCTCCAGCGCCATCAGCTTTGGCAGCCCGCACTGGTGCAGCCGCAGCGACGGGCCGGACACGATCACCGAGCGGCCGGAGTAGTCCACGCGCTTGCCGAGCAGGTTCTGGCGGAACCGGCCCTGCTTGCCCTTGAGCATGTCGCTCAGGGACTTCAGCGGCCGGTTGCCGGGGCCCGTGACGGGGCGACCGCGACGTCCGTTGTCGAACAGCGCGTCGACGGCCTCCTGCAGCATCCGCTTCTCGTTGTTGACGATGATCTCGGGCGCGCCGAGGTCGAGGAGCCGCTTGAGGCGGTTGTTGCGGTTGATGACGCGGCGATAGAGGTCGTTGAGATCCGAGGTCGCGAACCGGCCACCGTCGAGCTGAACCATCGGGCGCAGCTCTGGCGGGATCACGGGGACGGCCTCGAGGATCATCATCTCGGGCTTGTTGCCGGACTGGATGAAGGCCGAGACGACCTTCAGCCGCTTGACCGCGCGGGCCTGCTTCTGGCCCTTGGCCGTCTTGACCTGCTCCTGCAGGTCGGCGGACTCGTCGTCGAGATCGACCTGCTGAAGCAGGTCGCGCACGGCCTCCGCACCCATGCCGCCACGGAAGTACTCGCCGAAGCCGTATGGGGACCCGAAGCGATCCTTGAGCTCACGGAACGTGGTCTCGTCGTTGATCACGTCCTTGGGCTTCATCGTCTGGAACAGATCCCACACCTGACGCATGCGCTCGGCCGCGTCCTCGATGTAGGCCTCGGTGTCGTCGATGTCGGCCTGGAAGCTCTTGCGGAGCTCCTTGAGCATCTTCTCGCGCTCCTCCGCGGAGAGCTTGGCGACGTTGACCTCTAGCGTCTCCGCCCACAGATGGTCCTCGTCGGAGAAGTCGCGGCCGGTCTTGGCCGACTCGAGGAACTCCTCGCGGCGGGCCAGCGACTCGCGCAGCTCGAGCACGCGCTCTTCCTTCTCGGCCGCATAGGCGTCGAGCACCTTGTTGACCTCGTCCTGGAGCCCGTCCACGTCACGCGCGCGAGCTTCGTCGTCCACCCACGTGACCATCGAGGCCGCGAAGTAGAGGACCTTCTCCAGCTCCTTGGGGGCCATGTCCAGCAGGTAGCCGATCCGGCTCGGGACGCCCTTGAAGAACCAGATGTGGCTGACCGGAGCAGCGAGGTCGATGTGCCCCATGCGCTCGCGGCGCACCTTGGAGCGGGTGACCTCGACGCCGCAGCGCTCGCACACGATGCCCTTGTAGCGGACACGCTTGTACTTGCCGCAGTAGCACTCCCAGTCCTTGGTCGGACCGAAGATGCGCTCACAGAACAGGCCGTCCTTCTCGGGCTTGAGGGTGCGGTAGTTGATCGTCTCCGGCTTGGTGACCTCGCCGGAGCTCCACGAGCGAATCTGCTTGGAGGATGCGAGGCCGATTTCGATTGCGTCGAAGTTGTTGATATCGATCATGCGGTTCCTTCAGTGTTGGGTCGGTCGGAGGAGGGGTGCGGTGATCGGCCGCGCCGAATCACGTTTCCGCCTCCTCGGTGACGCCCTCGGCCTCGCCGGCCGGGATCTCGGCGTCCAGCATCGGGTCGACGTCGTCGGCGAAGTCCTCGACGGCGAGCTCCTCGCCCGCCTCGAGGTCGGCGTCTTCCTCCCCGACTTCCTCCGTCGAGGCCTCGACCGTCTCGCCCTCGTGCTCGGTCGACTCGTCGGCCGCCGCGCCGTCGGTGGCGCGCACGCCCGAGAGGTCGATGCCGAGCTCCTCGGCCGCCCGCAGCAGGTCGTCGTCCTCCTCGCGCATCTCGGCCCGCTCGCCCTCCTCGGAGACGACGTTGACGTCGAGCGCCAGCGACTGCATCTCCTTGAGCAGGACCTTGAACGACTCCGGGATCGACGGCTCGGCGATGTTCTCGCCCTTGACGATCGCCTCGTAGGCCTTCACGCGCCCGACCGTGTCGTCGGACTTGATCGTCAGCATCTCCTGCAGCGTGTAGGCCGCGCCGTAGGCCTCCAGTGCCCACACCTCCATCTCACCGAACCGCTGGCCGCCGAACTGCGCCTTGCCGCCCAGCGGCTGCTGGGTGACGAGCGAGTACGGACCCGTGGAGCGGGCGTGGATCTTGTCGTCCACGAGGTGCAGCAGCTTGAGGATGTACATGTAGCCGACCGTCACCTGCTCCTCGAACGGCTCGCCGGTGCGGCCGTTGAACAGCGTCAGCTTGCCTGACGCCTGCTCTCCGAGCCGGCGCTTCTTGTCGACGTCCATCCGGATGTTGCCCTTGTGCTCGTCCTGCCAGCGCACGAGCGCCTCGTCGACGTCGGGAACGGTCGCGCCGTCGAACACGGGCGTGGCCACATACACCTTGCCGAGTTGGCCGTCGGCGCGGTCCGAGCCGCCGTTGCCCTCGACCTGCTTGCGCGCCTCGGATCCGTCGGCGTACCAGCCGTTGGCGGCGACCCACCCGAGGTGGGTCTCGAGGATCTGGCCGAGGTTCATCCGGCTCGGCACGCCGAGCGGGTTGAGGATCACGTCGACCGGCGTGCCGTCCTCGAGGAACGGCATGTCCTGCTCGTCGACGATCTTCGAGATCACGCCCTTGTTGCCGTGACGGCCGGCGAGCTTGTCGCCCTCGGCGATCTTGCGCTTCTTGGCCACGAACACGCGCACCAGGTCGTTGACACCGGGCGGCAGATCATCGCCCTCGTCGCGGCTGAACGTCTTGACATCGATCACGACCCCGCCCTCGCCGTGCGGGACCTTGAGCGAGGTGTCGCGAACCTCGCGCGCCTTCTCCTTGAAGATCGCCCGGATCAGCTTCTCCTCCGCCGTCAGCTCCGTCTCGCCCTTCGGCGTGACCTTGCCGACCAGCAGGTCGCCCGAAGCGACCTCGGCTCCGATGCGGACGATCCCTCGGTCATCGAGGTTGCGCAGCGACTCCTCCGAGCGATTCGGGATGTCACGGGTGATCTCCTCATCGCCCAGCTTCGTCGTGCGGGCGTCGATCTCGTACTCCTCGATGTGGATCGAGGTGAGCTCGTCGTCCTTGACCAACCGCTTGGACAGGATGATCGCGTCCTCGAAGTTGTACCCCTCCCACGACATGAACGCGACCAGCAGGTTCTTGCCCAGCGCCATCTCACCCATGTCGGTGGCCGAGCCGTCGGCGAGCACGGCGCCCTCTTCGACGACCGCCCCGACCGCGACGATCGGCTTCTGATGGATCAGCGTGCCCTGGTTGGAGCGCATGAACTTCTGCAGCTCGTACTCGTGCGCGGCGCTGCCGTCACTCGGCTCGATCACGATCCGCTCGGCGTCGACGTAGGCGACCGTGCCGGCCGTCGTGGCCAGCACCACGTCACCGGTGTCGATCGCCGCCCGGCGCTCCATGCCGGTGCCGACCAGCGGCGCGTCGGTGACCAGCAGCGGCACGGCCTGGCGCTGCATGTTGGAGCCCATCAGCGCGCGATTGGCGTCGTCGTGCTCCAGGAACGGGATCATCGCCGTCGCCACCGACCAGATCTGCTCCGGCGAGACGTCCATGAGGTCGACCTCCTGCGGCGGCACGGTCACGTACTGACCGGCCTGCGTGCGGCAGATGATCTCCTCTTCGGTGAGGTTGCCCTGAGCGTCGATCGGCGCATTGGCCTGCGCGATGATCCGCTCCTCCTCCTGCGTGGCATCGATGTGGACGATCTCGTCGGTCAGCCTGCCATCCCGGACCACCCGGTACGGGGTCGTGACGAACCCGTGCTCGGAGATCTCCGCGTAGGAGGACAGCGAGCCGATCAGGCCGATGTTCGGACCCTCCGGGGTCTCGATCGGGCACATCCGCCCATAGTGGGTCGGGTGCACGTCGCGGACCTCGATCGGCGCGCGCTCACGCGTCAGACCGCCGGCGCCCAGCGCGCTGAGCCGCCGCCGGTGGGTGAGGCCGGCCAGCGAGTTCGTCTGGTCCATGAACTGCGAGAGCTGACTGGAGCCGAAGAATTCCTTCAGCGCCGCCACAACGGGGCGGATGTTGACGATCGTCTGCGGCGTGATCGTGTCGGCGTCCTCCGTGGTGAGCCGCTCCCGCACGACGCGCTCCATCCGGTACAGACCGATCCGGAACGCCTCCTGGATCAGCTCACCGACCGTCCGCAGACGACGATTGCCGAAGTGCTCGTACTCGTCGAGGTGATCCTGGATCGGCTCGCGCGGCATGGTGGCCGCCTCCGCCGCGTAGTCCTTGACCTCGGCATCAGGCTCCTCCGGCATCCCGAGCCGCTTCGGCAACGACACCAGCTCCTTGACCAGAGCGATGATGTCGTCATGGGTCAGCGTCCGCGTGTCGAGGTCGATATCGAGCCCGAGACGCGAATTGAGCTTGTACCGACCCACCCGGGTCAGGTCATAGCGCTTGGGATCGAAGAACAACTGGTGCAGCAGCGCCTTGGCCGCGTCGATCGACGGCGGCTCGCCCGGCCGCTGCTTCTTGAACAGCTCGATCAGTGACCCCTCCTCGCTGCGGGTCACCTCGGGATCGGACTCGACCGTGTTGCGGATGTACAGCGAGTTCTCGAACAGGCTCAGGATCTCGTCGTCGGTCGCGTACCCCATCGCGCGCAGCAGCACCGTGACCGGCAGCTTGCGCTTGCGGTCGATGCGGACGTAGACGCGCCCCTTCTTGTCGATCTCGAGCTCCAGCCACGAGCCGCGTGCCGGCATCAGGTTGGCGATGAAGACCTGCTTCTCCCGGTCCTTGGGCTCCATCACGTAGGCGCCCGGCGAGCGCACCAGCTGCGTCACCACGACGCGCTCGGTGCCGTTGATGATGAACGTGCCGCGCTCGGTCATCCACGGGAAATCGCCCATGAACACCGACTGCTCGCGAATCTCACCGGTCTCCCGGTTGATGAACGCCACCGTGACCGTCAACGGGCGCGCGTACGTCAGATCCTTCTCACGACACTGCTCAAGGTTCGCAACCGGCTCATCGAAGGTGAACTCGCCGAACTGCACGGCCAGGTTGCCCGTGTAATCCTCAATCGGCGAGATATCGTCGATCGTCTCGCGCAGACCACCCCCGTCAGGGTCGGTCAGCCAGGTGAACGACTTGCGCTGAATATCGATCAGGTTGGGGACTTCAAGGACCTTGTTCAGGCGCGCGAAACTGCGGCGCGTCCGGGGGGCGTAAGCGGATGCCAAGACGGCGACTCCTCGGAGAAATCGAGAGGCGAGCAGGAAGCGCGGTCGGAGGCGCGACGGCTCCCGATAGCGCGACCAGCAAAGATAGCACACGGCATCACGGCCCTGTGCAGGACTCGCCAGCTCTCACGGACCCCGCCCCGGCGGCCGCGTATGTGGCGCGGTTGCCGTTCAGATGTGGGCGGCTACGACTATCGGCTGACTGCGGCCAGTGTACGGGCAAACCGGCTCGCGGGCAAGCCAAACGCGGACGGGCGGGCGGGGCGGCGACGCGAGCGCGGCACAGAAAAGGGTCCGGGCACGATGCCCGGACCCCTGTCCTCCCGCACCGGATCGGTGCGGAGCGCTACTTCAGCTCGACGCTCGCGCCGGCCTCCTCGAGCTCGGCCTTCAGCTTCTCGGCCTCGGCCTTCTCGATGCCCTCCTTGACGGGCTTCGGGGCCTCGTCGACGAGCGCCTTGGCCTCCTTGAGACCGAGGCCGGTCGCCGCACGCACGACCTTGATGACCTGGATCTTCTTCTCGCCGGCGCCGGTGAGCAGAACGTCGAACGCCGTCTGCTCCTCGGCCGCCTCGCCGCCGCCGTCAGCAGCCGCGGCGGCCGGAGCAGCCGCGGCGACCGCGGTCGCCGAGACGCCGAACTCCTCCTCCAGCGCCTTGATGCGCTCCGCGAGCTCGAGCACCGAAATGCCCTTCAGCTCCTCGATCCACTCTTCTGTAGTCGCCATGGTTCCTCCTTATGCGTCGGATTCCGCGTCCGACGCGGCGTCCTGTTCGGTGTCGTTCTCTGAAGTTGGTGCCGCCGCCTCGGGCTCGGGCTCGGGCTCCGCAGCCGCTTCGGGCTCCGCAGCCGCCTCGGGCTCGGGCTCCGCTGCCGCCTCGGGCTCCGCAGCCGCCTCGGGCTCGGGCTCGGGCTCCGCAGCCGCCTCGGGCTCCGCCGCCGCCTCGGGGGGCGCCGTACCGGTGACCAGACCCTGCTCGGCGATCTGCTGCAATTGGATCGCCAGGCCGCCGATCAAGGCGCCCAGTCCGCGGACGAGGCCGGTAAGCGGGGCGGCGATGGTGCCGACCAGCTGAGCCTGCAGCACCTCGCGAGAGGGCAGGCGCGCGATCGAGCGCACGTCTTCGGCGCTCAGCACCTTGCCGCCCAGGATGCCGCCCTTGAACTCGAGGATGTGGAGCGTCCGCGCGGTGTCGCTGAGCGCCTTGGCGGCCAGCGCCGCGTCGCCGCGGACGAGCGCCAGCGCGGTGGGGCCCTGGAGCATCTCCTTGAGCTGCTCGGCTCCCGCCTTGTCGGCCGCTCGCTCCGAGAGGGAGTTCTTGACCACGCGGAAGCTCGCGTCGGCGTCGCGCAGCTTCGCCCGCAGCTCGGCTGCCTGCGGGACGCTGATGCCGCGATAGTCGACTGCGAAGATCGCCTCCGCCGCCTTGATCTGGTCGGCGATCTCGTCGACGACGGCTGCTTTCTGGTCTCTGTTCATCTCGCTTTCAGCTTCCTCTCACGAAAAACGCCCGCGCGGTGGCGGGCGTCGAGCACGAGGGTTGACTCGTATCGAGGCTCCGCCTGCTCCGGTCTTACGCTGACGCGGCCGGAGGTCTGGGGCGTCGTCCTGGTTGCAATCGAGTCTACGCTGCGGCCGACTCCTCGAGGTCGCGCACACGGGTCGGCTCCACCTTGACCCCCGGGCCCATCGTGGTCGCGAAGGTGACGGACCGGATGTAGCGCCCCTTGGCCGCTGACGGCTTGGCGCGGATCAGCTCATCCATCACCGCCGCGTAGTTCTCGAGCAGGCGGTGATCGTCGAAATCGCTCTTGCCGATGACCAGATGGACGATCGCGGTGCGGTCGGTCCGGTACTCGACCTTGCCCGCCTTGGACTCCTCGACCGCCTTGGCGACATCCATGGTGACGGTGCCGACCTTGGGGTTCGGCATCTTGCCCGACGGCCCGAGGATCCGGCCGAGCCGACCGACGACCGGCATCAGGTCGGGCGTCGCAATCGCGACGTCGAAGTCGTCGAAACCATCCTGGATCCGCTGTGCGAGGTCCTCGGCCCCGACCACGTCGGCGCCGGCCTCCTCGGCCTCTCGGGCCTTGTCGCCCTGGGCGAAGACGGCGACCTTGACGTTCTTGCCGAGGCCGTGTGGCAGCGCGATCGTTCCGCGCAGCTGCTCGTCGGCGTGGCGGACGTTGAGCCCGGTCCGCACGTGGACCTCGACCGACTCGTTGAAGCCGGCGGTCTTGAGCTGCTTGATCAGCGCGATCGCCTCAGCGGGCGTGTACTCGTGCTCGCGATCGAGGCGCTGGCGCGCATCGAGGTAGCGTTTTCCGTGCTTGGCCATCTAGACCACGTCCACGCCCATCGAGCGGGCGGTGCCGGCGATGATCTTGGCCGCGGCGTCGATGTCGTTGGCGTTCAGGTCCTTCATCTTCTTCTCCGCGATCTCCTTGAGCTGCGCCTGCGTGATCTTGCCCACCTTCTCACGGTGCGGCTCCGCCGAGCCCTTCTCGAGCGAGATCGCCTGCTTGATCAGCACCGCGGCCGGCGGACTCTTGGTCACGAACGTGAACGAGCGGTCCTCGAACACGGTGATCTCGACCGGGATCACCGTGCCCATGTCGGACTGCGTCTGGGCGTTGAACGCCTTGACGAACTCCATGATGTTGACGCCGTGCTGGCCCAGCGCAGGGCCAACCGGCGGGGCCGGGCTGGCCGAGCCGCCGACGGCTTGGAGCTTGATGACTGTCAGAACCTTCTTCGCCATTACTGGTCTCCTCCGCGGAGCATCCCGCCCCGCGTTCTCACTGTGCTGCTCGGCATCACGCCTCGCTCAACCGCTTCGCTCATGGAATTGCTCACGCATCTTTTCAAACAAGCCGCCGGAGGCGGCCTCTAAGTCTTCTTGACTTGGTCGAAGCCGACCTCGACCGGGGTCTCGCGGCCGAAGATCGACACGAGCACCTTGAGCCGCTGCGCGTCCTCGTTGACCTCGGAGATCTCGCCTGAGAAGTCCGACAACGGTCCGGAGATGACCTTGACCGACTCGCCGATCGAGAACTGCGCGCGGCTACGGGGCCGCTCGGCGGTCTCCTGGTGCAGCAGGCGATCGACCTCGGCCTGGGTGAGCGGGACGGGCTCGTTGGAGGCGCCGACGAAACCGGTCACGCCCGGGGTGCCCTTGACCAGCGACCAGGAGTCCTCGTTGAGGTCCATGTTGACGAGCACGTAGCCGGGCATCGTTCGCTTCTCGACGGTGATCTTCTGGTTGTCCTTCATCTCGGACACCGTCTCGGTCGGCACCACGATCTGCCGGACCGCGCGCTGCTGGTTCAGCGAGACGACCCGATGCTCGAGGTTGTGCTTGACCTTGTTCTCGTGACCCGAATAGGTGTTGACGACGTACCAGCGGAACATTTCTCTTTGGTCCTTTGCGGCGCCTGCCCCGCGCCGTGAATCGACGGCCGGCGCTTGAGGCCTCTACTTGAATGACTTAGTCCGGTTGCCTCTTACTTGAGGATGAAATCCATCAGCTTGCCGGCCAGGGCATCGGCGATGCCGAGATACGCTCCGGCGACAATCACGAACCCGAGCACGACCCCAGTGGCCTGGATCACCTGACGGCGATCCGGCCACTGTACCCGTTGTAGCTCTCGCCAGCTTCCCTGAAGGAAGTGAACGAGCCGACTGCCGGTTCGCACCGGGGCCAGAGCGACCCCCTCCTCGGCGTCCTCGGCGGCAACGACGGCCATCTCGGCTTCCTCGGGCCGTAGCGGAGGGCCATCGTCACGCTGGACATGAGGGCCGGCGGGGATGATCCCCGATGCCCGGCTGGACCGCTCCTCGGCTTCCTCGATCTCTTCGAGCTCCTCGGGGTCAGGGACCTCGTCAAGCGCGGGGCGACCCTGCGCGAGCTGCGCCTCGGCCAGCTCGACGTCGGGCGTGGCGTGCTCGATCGGATCGGGGTTGCCCTCTTCGTGCTGCGGCCGCGCGGTCGCGACACTCGGCTGCGTCGAGGGCTCTCCCTGTGGACGACGGCTCCGTCGCTCCTTGTTGCTGCGTTTGCGATTACGAGCCATCCCGACCCCGTGTCCTCAGCGCGTTTCGCGGTGGGGCGTGTGGCGCTTGCACCAGCGGCAGTACTTGCGCAGCTGGAGTCGTTCGGGGTTGTTCCGCTTGCTCTTGTTCGTCTGGTAATTCCGGCGCTTGCACTCTTCGCAGGCGAGAGTGGCGGCGATCCGGACGTCTCCACGGGCCATTTACGCGCTTCCCGTACGGATTGGCAGGGCTTGGCGACCGGACCACGGGCGCGAGAACGAACGCCGCCCGGCGCCGCAAGGCAGTTTAGCGCCAGTCGTGAGCGGCGCGCGTCCGGTCGGCCGGGCGCCGCGCTCAGTCGGTACCCGGCGCGCCCTACTCCGTCAGCTCCACCGGGCGCAGCTCGAGCTCGAGCAACCGGTCGCCGCGGAGCACGCGAGCGGCCAGCGTGGAGCCGATCGTAGCGGCGGTCATCAGGCCCTGGACGTCGTCGACCCGCTCCACGGCACGGCCGCCGAGCTCGACGATCAGGTCCTCGGCGCGCAGGCCCGCGCGCTGCGCCGGGCTGCCTGACGCCACCTCGACCACCTCGACGCCCGACGTGCGCCCGAGCCGGACGCGAGCGTGCGGCGGCAGCGGGCGCGGGCCGCCGGCGATGCCGATGTAGGCGCGCCGGACGCGGCCGTCGCTCATCAGGGCGCCGACCACGGAGCGGGTGGCGGCATTGATCGGCACCGCGAGCCCGAGCCCGACGCCGGCCACCGCGGTGTTGATCCCGACCAGGCGCGCCGCGCTGTCGACCAGCGCCCCGCCCGAGTTCCCGGGGTTCAGCGCCGCGTCGGTCTGGATCACGTTGTCGATGTAGCGCACCGTGCGGCCCGAGCGGGCGGGCAGCGACCGCCCCAGGGCCGAGACCACCCCCGCGGTCACCGAGCCGGCGAAGCCGTTGGGGTTGCCGATCGCGATCACGAGCTGACCGACGCGCAGCGCCTCGGCCTCACCGAGCCGGGCCGGCGTCAGGTCACCACCGTCTGTCCGCAGCACGGCCAGGTCGGAGAGGTGGTCGACGCCGACGACTCCGAAGCTGAGCTCACGACCGTCGACGAACGCCGCGCGGCCGGTACGTCCCGGGCCGGCGACCACATGAGCCGAGGTGAGCAGGAAGCCGTCGGGTGTCAGCGCGACCGCGCTGCCCGCGCCGGCGGGGACGTGCCCGGCCCGGGTGCGGCGCGTGATCCGGAGGTTCGCCACCGAGGGCGCGAGCCGCTCGGCGACGTCGACGACCACGCGGGAGTACGCGTCCAGGGCCTCGGCCTCGGCCTCGGCCGCTCTGCTGCCGCCGTCAGGAACATCGGTCAGGGTGCTCATGGCGCTCAGAACGTGACGGTCACGGTCCGCTCATCGGTACCGCGCACGATGGTCAACTCGAGTTGGCCCTGCGCGCGTGCCGCGTCGAGCACCTCGTAGAGGGTGTCGACGCGATCGAGCGCCCGCCCGCCCGCCGATACGAGCAGGTCGCCGCGCTCGATCCCGGCCCGCGCCGCGGGACTGTCGTGCTCGACGACGCGCACCAGCACGCCGTCACGCTCGGGCAGCCCGACCGCGTGGCGCAGGCGCCGCGCCACCCGTGGGGGCGCGATCGCCACGCCGAGCCGCACCCGCTCGGGCGCCTCCCCGCGGCCGAGGGACTCGACGCGCTCGCGCAGAGCGCCGTCAGCGGGAATCGCCAGGATCAGACCGCCGTCGACCCGCAGCGTGTTGATGCCCAGCAGGCGTCCGCCGACATCGGTCAGCGGGCCGCCCGAGGAGCCGCGCGGGAGCGGGGCCGTGTGCTCGATCGCGCCGGCGATGCGGCGGCCGCGAGGGCCGCGGAAGCTGCGCGCGGCCGAGGACACGAATCCGGGCGTGATCCGGAGACCGCGACCCCCCGGATTGGCCACCGCCAGCACGGCGCGACCGAGGACCGGGGGCTCGCTGTCGTCGGCCCAGGCGACGGATTCGATCTCACCCGTGTCGACGTCGATCACGGCGACGTCGAGATCGGGGTCCGATCCCGCCACCCGACCGGCGGCGCGGGTGCCGTCGGCGAAGCTCACGGTGACCTCGTCGTGGCGCAGGTTGTGCGCGTTGGTCAATACGCGGCCGGGCGCGATCACGACACCCGATCCGACCCCCCATCCGCGTCCGAGTCCGACCACGGCGGGACCAACACGCTCGGCCGCCTCGCCAACGGCGGCTTCCAGTTCTTCAAGCACAGTCATGGCCAACCCATCCCTTGCGTGTGTGTATGTACATGTGTTGTGTCGAGGGTCACTCTGCACGTGTTGCGTCGAGGGTCACTTGCAGATTGCAAGTGAGAATCTACCAGACGGAAGAGGGGGCCCGGGGCGAAGTGTTGAATCTCGGTTCCGGCCCCCGGAACTCAGATGCAGCACTTCGCGCGCGCCGTAGCATTGGAGACACAGATGGCCGATCCGACGCCCACTCCAGCCGCCACCCCCGCCACCCCCGCCACTCCAGCCGCCACCGCGACCGCCCCCGCCACTCCGGCCACCCCAGCCGCCACCGCGACCGCCACCGCCCCCCGCACCGCCTCCGCCGACGCGGACCCGGCCCGGTCCGCGCTCGCCGACGCGCTGGCGGCGGTCGGCGACCGCTGGACGCTGCAGATCGTCGCGGCGCTGCTCGACGGCCCGCGGCGGTTCGGCGAGCTGCAGGACGACGTGCGCGGGATCGCCCCCAACGTCCTCACACAGCGCCTGCGACATCTCGAGCGTCATGCGCTCGTCGTCGCGCGTCCGTACTCCGAGCGACCGCCGCGGTTCGTCTACGAGCTGAGCGCCGCCGGCCGTGAGCTGGCCGGCACCCTGCGGCTGCTGGCGGGCTGGGGCGCGCGCAACGCCGAGGGGGCGAGCGCGCCGCGGCACGCGGTGTGCGGGACCGCGCTCGAGGCCCGGTGGTGGTGCCCGACCTGCGAGCGTCCCGCCGCCGACCGAGAAGCCGAGGAGCTTCACTTCGCCTGACCGGTCAGGGGGCGGGCCCGACCGGGTTCCGTTCGTACCGGCCCAAACGGGAAGAATCCGCGCATGCTCCGACTCGTCGGCCTCGTCGTCTCCATCGGACTCGCCGATTCGCTCAACCCGTCGACGATCGCGCCGGCGCTGTACCTCGCCAGCGGCGATCACCCCCGCTCGCACGTGTTCGAATTCACGCTGGCCGTGTTCCTCGTGTCCCTGGCCGGCGGTGCGGTGGTTGCCCTGGGGCCGGGGCAGCTGCTGCTGGCGGCGGTCCCCCACCCCGGGCACACGGTGCGCTACATCTTCGAGATCGTCGCGGGAGTGGCCATGCTCGTCGGCGCGGCAGTGCTGTGGTGGCACCGCGACCGCCTCTCGAACCGCGAGCTGCCGTCGGCCAAGACCGAGGGCAAGTCGAGCGCCGTGCTCGGCGCCACCATCACCATCGTCGAGTTTCCGACGGCGTTCCCGTATTTCGCGGTGATCGCGGCGATCGTCGGTGCCGGTCTCGGCCCGGCCAGCGCGCTCGTCCTGCTGGTCCTGTTCAACCTCTGCTTCGTGCTGCCGCTGATCGGGATCTGGCTGACGCTGACGTTCGCCGGCTCCCGGGCCGATCAGCTGCTCGCCTGGGGTCGCAACCTGCTGCAGGCGCACTGGCCGGCGGTGCTCTCGATCCTTGCCCTGCTCGCCGGACTGTTCGTGACCGTGCTCGGGATCACCGGACTCACGCACACCCGTCACCGCCTTGGCCGACTGGTCGGCCCGTTCCGGCACCTGCTGCACATCAAGTGACGCCTCGCGACAGGGCCGGAGCCGCGGGCCGCGGGCCGCGGAGGCAGAGCCCGGGGGGCCAGGGCCGGAGCCGGAGCCCGAGCCGGCGGAGCCGCGGGCCGGGCCGGGCCGGGCCGCGCCTACACCTTGACCGCCAGCTCCCGCGAGGGCTCGCGGGCCAGCTCGTGGGCGAGCCGGCTGAGCAGGTTGGCGAGATCGGCGTGCTGATCGGGTGACCAGCCGTCGAGCAGCCGGGCCAGGCTGGCCCGCCGTTCGGCGATCAGCTTCCGGACCGTCTCCTCCCCGTCCGGCGTGAGCTCCCGGAGCGACGGCGTGTCGAGCTCGGCCGACGCCGACTCGATCACCATCCTGCGCTCCAGCAGCTCCACCAGCGCCCGCTCGCCGACGTCGATCGGGATCGCGAAGGACGAGCACAGGGCGACGATGGGCGCGGCGGGGTCCTCGTGCAGCCGCACGAGCAGCCAGCACGCCGCGGGTGAGAGGTCGACCCCGGCACGCTCCGCAATCCCCTCGACCAGGCGGCGCCGGCCCTCCCGGCCGACGAGCACGCCCAGCGAGCGCGAGACCTCGGCCAGCGAGTCGGTGTCCTTGGGCACCGCGAAGCTCTCGCCGATGCCGGTGCCGGCGGCGACGGTCTCGCGCAGCGGGCGCTCCGGGAGGATCAGGCTGAGCACGAACGCCGCGGCAGCCACGAACGCGGCCACCTCGAAGACGGTGTCGAGCGCGTTGGTGAAGGCGTGGATGTAGGCCGTGTGGAGCGCCGGGGGGAGCTTCGAGAGTGACGCCGGATTGGCGTGGGCCAATCCGCTCGACGCGGCGGCCGCGGCGCCGGCGCCGCTGTGCGGCAGCGACGCCGTCAGCTCGGAGCTGAGCCGATTGGAGAAGATCGAGCCCAGAATCGCCGTCCCCACCGAGCCGCCGATGGAACGGAAGAGGGTCGCGCCTGAGGTGGCGACGCCGAGATCCTTGTACTCGACCGCGTTCTGCACGGCCAGCACGAGCACCTGCATGACCATCCCCAGCCCAAGGCCGAGCACGAACATGGCGGCCGAGGCGCCGGCCCGCGAGGTGGTGGCGCTCATGCCCGAGAGCAGCCACAGGCCGACGACCATCACCGCCGTGCCGGCGATCGGGAACGGCCGGTAGTGACCGGTGCGGGTGATCAGCTGGCCCGAGCCGATCGAGGTCACGAGCAGGCCGGCCATCAGCGGCAGGATCTGGAGTCCGGAGCTGGTCGGGCTGGCGCCGTTGACGACCTGCAGGAACAACGGCAGATAGGTGACCGAACCGAACAGGGCGAACCCGACCACGAATCCAATCCCACTGGTCACCGAGAAGACCCGGTTACGGAACAGGCGCGGAGGCAGCACCGGCTCCTCGGCGCGGCGCTCGGCCAAGACGAACAGGACGATCAGCACCAGCGCGCCGGTGCCGAGGGCGATGATCAACGGAGAGCCCCAGGCGTAGGTCGTGCCGCCGAGCGTGCAGGCGAGCACGATCGCGATGAGCGCCGAGGCCAGCAGCCCCGCTCCGAGGTAGTCCACCTTGTGGGGCACGCGCGCGGGAGGAGCGGGCAACGTCGCGGCCAGGACCACGAACGCCACCGCGCCGATCGGGAGGTTGACGTAGAAGATCCAGCGCCACGACAGGTTCGTGGTGAAGAACCCGCCGAGCAATGGGCCGATCACGCTGGCGAGCCCGAACACGGCGCCGAACAGGCCCTGATACTTGCCGCGCTCGCGGGGTGAGACGACGTCGCCGATGGCGGCCATCGTGCTCACCATCAGCCCGCCGCCGCCGAGTCCCTGGACGGCCCGGAACACGATCAGCTCGGTCAGGTTCTGGGATACCCCGCACAGCGCCGAACCGATCAGGAACACGATCAGGCCGACCTGGAGCACGACCTTGCGCCCGTACTGATCCCCGAGCTTGCCGTAGATCGGCGTGACCGCGGTCTGGGCCAGCAGGTAGGCGGTCACCACCCACGAGATGTGGTTGAGGCCGCCGAGGTCGCCGACGATCGTCGGCAGGGCGGTCGAGACGATCGTCGAGTCGAGCGCCGCCATCAGCATCACGAGCATCAGGCCCGTGAACACGACCGCAACGCCGTGGCGTCGTCCGGCCGCCGGCGCGGTCGCACCGGCGACGCTCACATGTCCCCCACGGCTGGCGCGACCGACCGCACGGGTCGATTTTCTCACCTGCGGTTCACGGGCGCGAGGACGGGCGCACCGCCGCTGCGCCGTGCATATCATCGCCAGATCGCGCGCGCCCCCACCGAGAGCCATCCCTCTGCGATCGCGCCCCGGCGGACCCGTAGCTCCCGCCGGCGCGTGCTCGGCGCGGGGCTGGGCCTGGTGCTCCTGGCCGGCGGCTGCGGATCGGGACAGGCGCCCTCGCCGTCCAGCACGCCCTCGGCCTCAAGCCCGCCCGCGCCGGCCGTCTCGGCTCCGTCGCGGTCGAGCGCCACCGCCGCGGCCACGCGCCCACCCGCGCCGTCACCGCCCCCGCCGCGACCGCGGCCCGTCGTCCAAGCGCGCCGCCCCGCCGGACCGCTGCGCGGGAAGGTGGTGGCAATCGACCCAGGGCACAACGGCGGCAATGCGGCCGCACCGGATGCGATCAACCGCCTGGTGCCGGCGGGCGGATTCATGAAGGCGTGCGACACGACCGGCACGTCGACGGACGCGGGCTACAGCGAGGCGGCATTCAACTTCGACGTCGGGCTGCGCCTGGCCGCGATCCTCCGGCGTGAGGGCGCGCGCGTGGTGCTGACGCGCAGCACCAACGACGGCGTCGGGCCGTGCGTCAACGAGCGGGCGGCGATCGGCAACCGCGCCCACGCCGATGCGGCGATCTCGATTCACGCCGACGGCTACCTGCCGTCGGGCCAGGGCTTCCATGTGATCGAGCCGGCCCTGGTCGCCGGCTACAACGATGCGATCGTCGCCCCGTCCGCGCGGCTCGGCGGGATCCTCCGCGACGAGATGGCCGCCGGCTCGGGGCTGGTGCCGTCCACCTACCTCGGCCGCGACGGGATCGACGTACGCGGCGATCTCGGCGGCCTCAACCTCTCAACGGTGCCCAAGGTGTTCCTGGAGAGCGGCAACATGCGCAATCCGCATGACGCGGGGCTGCAGACCGACCCCGCCTGGCGCGAGCGCCTGGCGCACGTGATCGCCGCGGCGCTGACGCTGTACCTGACCGGCCCGGCGCGGAGCTAGAGTCCCCGGCCCATCGCGCGCTCAGGTCCGCGGATCGAGGGGACGCTCGCGGCCCTCAGGTCACGGGATCGAGGGGACGCGCGCGACCGAAACGCCGCGCGCGCCTGCCCTCGGGAACGTGTACGGCTAGATCTTCGTGACGTTCGTGGCCTTGGGGCCCTTGTCCCCGGCCTCGGCGTCGTAGGAGACCTTCGCCCCCTCGGGAAGCTCCCGATAGCCGCTCGAGTTGATGGCCGAGTGGTGGACGAAGAGATCCTTCGTGCCATCGTCGGGGGTGATGAAACCGAACCCCTTGTCGGCGTTGAACCACTTGACGGTTCCGGTGGCCATGTTTGGTCCTCCGTGCTCTGGTGCTGCGAACGCGGAAGAAGCTAAGCAACGACTGCGGGCGCTGGCACTGTGTCAGCCCGAGCCGTTTGCTCGAACCGCGCTCAACGGTACAGGAATGCGATGTCGTCCATCGATCAGCGCGACGGCGGCCAACCCTACTTGCGCGGGGACTTGGGCGGCCGCGGGGGTCGCGGGGGAAAGCGCTTGCGCTCTTCCTCGGTCATCTTGCGGACCGTCAGCGATCCGTCCTCCATCTGGCGCTGGATCTCCTCCAGCTTCTCCTTGCGCTTCTCGGCGGCGCGATCAGCTTGCGAGGCCATCTCGCTCCTTGGCGGCGGACTCGCGCTCGGCGTGCGCCAAGCGCTCCTGAGCGGCCGTGGCGGCACGCTCGAGGGCGTCCAAACGAGCCGCGCTGGTCGGCCGCTGACCGTAGGCCTTGGCCCGGTAGATCGCGTAGCGCTCGCTGTGATAGCGCGCGTCGGCCCGCAGGGCTTCGAGCTCTCTCGCGCTGACCATCTAGAACCCGCGCCTCCGGGCGTCCTCGCTCAGCGCCCGGGCCATCTCCACTGGCTCGGTGCGCCGGCGCAACTCCGCGATCCGCTCGTCCTGAAGCACGTTCTGGCGGTCGACCGCATCCTGGAGACCCTCGAGCGCGTGCTCCAGATGCTGGATCCGCTGCTCCAGGACGGCGATCCGGGCCTCGCTGCCGAGCGCATCCGGCTGGTCGCGGATCGGGGTCGGCGGGCGCGAGGACTTCAGCTCGCGCAGCCGTTCGACGATCGCTCTCACCTCGCCCCTCGCGGGCCGTCCAGATCGAGCGTCGTCGCGTCCGCGGTCTCTTCGCATGTTCAGGTTGTCTCCGGCCCTCTTTGCGGGTGTCGCGCGAGAGCAAGAGGGTAAGAGCCCGGCGGGCGATCCGGCCTGGGCCGGGCCCACGACGATACTCCTCCGGCCCGCGTTTATCGAGCCGGGGGGTCGTTGGGCGCGTTCAGTAGTCCGCCCATGGCCGACGTCGTGATTTGCGCCGATGCGCCGCCAGGAGGGCGGGCGTAGGGTTTGTTTCAACGGCTGTCTCTCCAGCGCGCGACTCGTGCGCCGGCCGGAAGGTTAACGCGCGAGGCGCTTGCCCAAAGTCCCAGAGGTGAGGTCATGACCCGCGCGACCCTCAGCACACCACCACCGCCGGTGCCGTTGGCCCCGACCGGGCGCACGGCGCTCGACCTCTCGACGGGTGCGCGCACGCTCGGCGAGATGCTGCTGCGCAGCGAAGAGCGCGCCGGGGCCGCGCTCAGCTACAAGGATGGCGGCACCTGGCGGGAGATCTCCTACCCGGAGCTGCTGCGCTCGGCCCGCGATATCGCCCGCGGCCTGATCGCGATCGGCGTGGAGCCCGGCGAGCGCATCTCGATCGTGTCCGATACGCGACAGGAGTGGACGGTGGCCGACGCCGGGGCGTTCTGCGCCGGCGCTGTCGTCGCGCCGATCTACCACACCAACTCGCCCGAGGAGTGCGCGTACATCCTCGAGCACTCCGAGGCCCGTGCGGTGTTCTGTGAGAACGCCGAGCAGGTCGCCAAGATCGAGCAGATCAAGGCCGCGTGTCCGCGACTCGGCGAGGTCATCGTGCTCGAGGGTCCCGGCAGCGAGTCGGTGCTCACGCTCGATCAGCTCATCGCCAGAGGCAAGGAGATTCCTGAGGACGTGGTCGATGAGCGCGTGGCCAACGTCTCACCGGACGACCTCGCGACACTCGTCTACACGTCTGGGACCACGGGACCGCCGAAGGCGTGCATGCTGACCCACCGCAATTTCATGGTGGCGACGCACACGCTCGAGCAGCGGCTCGACCTGGCCCGAGCCGACGCCCCGGTGCGCTTCTTCATGTTCCTGCCGCTTGCGCACGTGTTCGCGCGCATCGTCGAGGTGTTCACGCTCGACGTCGGCGGCACGCTCGTGTACTGGCAGCGTGACCAGAAGCGCCTGCTGGAGGACTTCAAGGAGGCCCGTCCGACGTACTTCGCCTCTGTCCCGCGTGTCTGGGAGAAGGTCTATTCGGCCGCGACGAGCGGGGTGGCCGATCAGCCACTGCCCAAGCGCGCCATCTTCAAGTGGTCGATCGGGGTCGGACGGCGCGTGCGCGCGCACGAGCGCAGCGGCCGCGCCGTCGGCCGCATGCTGGCGCTCGAATACGGGGTGGCCGACAAGCTCGTGCTCTCGAAGGTCAGAGACCTGTTCGGCGGCCGGCTCGTGCTCGCCGTCACCGCTGCGGCGCCGATCGCCGAGGAGGTGATCGAGTTCTTCGACGCCTGCGGGATCGTGCTCGTGGAGGCCTGGGGGATGACCGAGACCTGCGCCGCCGGCACGATCAACACCGACACCGAGATGAAGCTCGGCACGGTCGGAAGGCCCGTCGAGGGGCTGGAGATGCGTGTCGCCGACGACGGCGAGCTGCTGGCGCGTGGCGGAAACATCTTCACCGGCTACTTCAAGGATCCGGTGGCGACGGCCGACGCGCTCAGCGACGGATGGCTCGCCACCGGCGACCTCGGCACGATCGACAGCGACGGCTTCGTGAAGATCACCGGGCGCAAGAAGGATCTGATCATCACCTCGAGCGGCAAGAACGTGACGCCGTCGAACATCGAGAACTCGCTGAAGCAGTGCCGCTGGATCTCCGAGGCGGTCGTGTTCGGCGATCGGCGTCCTTACCTGGTGGCGCTGCTCACGCTCGACCCCGAGGAAGCGCCCAAGCTTGCCGAGCAGCTCGGCGTGGCGGCCGATCCGGCCGCGATGGCCGCCGACGCTCAGGTGCGAGCCGAGATCCAGCGCGTCCTCGACGAGGTCAACGCACGCTACGCCCGCATCGAGCAGGTGAAGCGCTTCGCGATCCTGGATCGCGAACTGACCCAGGCCGACGGCGAGCTGACGCCGACGCTGAAGATCAAGCGGGCCAAGGTCTACGACGAGTTCGCCGAGGTGTTCGCCGGGCTGTATGACGGCTGAGGGCCCCGGGTGCTCTCTGATTGGAGCTCGTTGCTCGGCAGGCGCTGAGGAACGAGCTCCCGAACGGCGCCGGCACGTCCTGCGAGAGTGAACGGCGCCGGCGGTTTGCGGCAAACCGCCATCGATCAGCGTGACAGATACGGTGGCCCGGACTGCCAGTCGCGGCGATCATGCCCGCGATGCTCGGCCGCAACCTCCGCCGGATCCCGATATTCGTGGCCGCCACGCTGCTCCTCGGTGGCGGCGCGGCCGCCGCAGCGACGCGCATCACCGTGTCCGCGAGCCCGGTCGTCGCGCATACTAGCTCCCGCTACATCTCCTTCGCCGTCGATCTGGACCAGGTCACCGGCGGCATGTTCTGGTCGCAGGCTCCCGATGCGCGCGGGAATGCCCCGGTCGCGCCCTACGACTTCACCCGCCGGCGATTGCGACTGCTCGCCCAAGCCCTCGCGCCCGCGTACCTGCGGATCAGCGGGACGGCCGCCAACAAGACCTACTACGACATGTCGGCCACACCGGCCATGACAGCACCGCCGGGCGCCGTATTGAGTTAGCGCGTCGGGTCGACTTCAGTCGGCGAGTTGTTCGTCGTCGGCGATGACGCGGGCGAGTCGTCGTAGGAGCGGGAGCGGTCCGGCGTGGGTGCCTTCGCCGCGCATCGTGTTGTTCTCGTCGATGGTGCCGGTGATGGCGATGAATGCTTGTGCGGTGGCGTCGAGGATGACGGTCTGCTGGTCGTCTTCGAGCTCGTAGCAGACGATCCGGTAGCGGGTCTCGGGCAGCGGTCGCGGGATCTGTTGGGGCATCGGAGGCTCAGGCGGCCAGTAATGTTGGGGAGGCTCGGGCGGGGAGCGTGATCAGCTCGCTGGCGGCTGGCTGGCGGGAGCGCTGAGCGGCGGCCATCAGTTCGAGCGGGTCGATCTGTTGTTGGCGGGCGGTGCGGATCACGCTCATCGTGATCTGCTGGGTCCGCGCGCCGTTCTGGGTCCGGTTGCCGCCCCAGCTCTTGCGGTTCACGATCGCTGGTCGCAACGCCTGCTCGGCACGCCAGTTGGTTGCCTGCACCCCCGGGTCGGTCAGGAACGTGAACATGTGCTCGCGCTCGTTGGCGAGGTGCGCGAGTAGCCGGCGGTTCGGCTCGTGGGTAGGCCGGATCGCAAGCAGCTTGTCGGTCCGCTCGTTCAGGTCGGTGACCCGCAGCCCGAACTCGTGCGCGTCGATCACGTCCTGGTCACGATCATCGCGCAGCGCGAGGGCGTCTTTGAGGATCCCGCGGGCGGCGTGCGGAACGCGTGCCTGCCCCGCCACGGAGTCGCCGATCAGCTCGCCGGTCCGCCTGAGCAGATGCGCATGGCAGGTCTGATGCTTGGCGCGGGTGAACCGCCGGTAGGGCGCCCAGCCGTCGCGCTCGAGCACCCCGGAGTAGTCCTCGCCGAGGATCTCGGCGGCGTGCTCGTAGCCGCGGCCCGGGGCGATCAGATAGACCGTGACGTTCTCGCCGGCGAACGCCCACAACCACGCCTTGCGCCCGCCGATCCGCCACCCGGTCTCATCCGGCGCGACCGCCCGACTGGCGCGCACGCCCTCGATCAGCGCCCGGTACGTCGGCTCCAGCGCCCGTCCCTGCCGCGCGATCGCTTGCACGACCCCGCCAGCGGTCATCCGGATCCCGAACCGGGCCAGCGCCATAGCGGTCTTCTGCGGCGAGAGTCCCAGCTCCTTGTTCAGCTCGGTCGCCAACGCGACCGCCCGCGGGCCGAGCATGCACGCGGCCGCTCCCAGAGCGTCGGAGGTCTGGAACTGGTGACGGCCCTGATGCCGGCGACCACAACACCGACACTTGCCGACATGCACAGCGAACCGACGACGGAGCCGCCGCGGCTCGGGCAGCTCGTCCTGATACTGGTACTCGATCCGGTCATGCTCGATCTCCCCGCCACACTCACACCGCGGCGCGAGCGGCGCGTCGAACTGCTCATCGACCTCCCCCGGCGACTCGCGATGACCATGCCGACCGTGCTCCTCCCCCGACCGGCGCCCCGGCCGGCGAGCGCGTTGCTTCGGCTCCCCGCGCGAGAACGGCGCCGCTTGGCGCTTCCCAGCCCGGCGCGCCTCCTCGAGCTGACCCTCAAGCTTCTCGACCCTGGCCCGCAACCGCTCGCTCTCGGCCGTGAGCCGGACCGCCTCCCCCCACAACTGCTCGTTCTCCACCGCCAACGCCGAGCACCGCGCCGCCAGCCGCGCAAGCTCATCCACCACCTCCGCCGGGAGCACCTCAACGTCTGACTCGGTGACGGCAACCACCGCCAGCGAAGTTCGCGGCGGGCTACATAACCCCTGCCGAACCCGCTAAATCAGTACCGGGCGCCTATGGCCGAATCCTCACGCGGTCGGAGTGGGATCGCGTCAACGCGTTCGCGCGCACCCTTGACCTCGGGGTGGTGCTGGGCGTGAATGCCGGGCCGGGCCCGCGTGACGCCGCCGGCGACTGGCTGCCCGGCAACGCCCTCGCGCTCCTGCGATACACGGTGCGCCGGCACGATCCGCTCGCCGCGGTCGAGTTCGGCAACGAGCCGAACCTGTTCTCGCTCATCTCGGGCATGCCGTCGAGCTATACGGCGGCGGACTACGTGCGCGATCTGAGGACGTTCAACGCTCTGCGGGCGACCGTGGTTCCGCATGCTCCGCTGATCGGCCCCGGCAGCTACTACGACAACGCCGGCAGCGAGACCCCGTACGGCAACCATGCCTTCGGGCCCCTCGCGAGCCAGGTGCTGCCGGCGGCCCGGGGGATCTTCAGCGCACTGACGTTCCACGAGTATCCGGCCGCCTCCACCCGTTGCGCGGGAACGACCACGGGCGTGCCGGCCGACCCGCTCGCCCCGGCCTACCTCGACGGGGTGCTGCGCTCGTTCACGAGCCTGCAGGCCCTCGGGCGGGCCGACGACCCGGGGGCGCCGGTCTGGTACGGCGAGGGAGCGTCGGCGTCATGCGGCGGGCAGCAGGGCTACTCGAACCGCTTCGAAGCGACGTTCTGGTACCTCAACGCGCTCGGAGCCCTCGCGCAGCACGGGCTTGCGGTGTTCGTCCGCCAGACGCTGTCCGGGAGCGACTACGGGCTGATCGATGACACGACGCTGTCGCCCAATCCCGATTATTGGGCAGCGCTCCTGTGGCATCGCCTGATGGGGACGAGCATCCTCGCGCCGAGCGTTCGTGGAGCTCCGGCCCGGCTGCGGGTCTACGCCGCCTGCCGGCGCAGCGGTCCCGGCACGACCCTGCTCGCACTCAACCTCGATCGCCGCCGCTCCGCGCTCATGTCACTCGAGCGTGGCGGGAGCTCACCGCAGGTCTATCTGGTCACCGCGCCCGACCTACTGGGCCGACAGGTGCGGCTGGGCGGCCGCGCGCTGCGGACCTCCGCCGGCGGCGCGGTGCCGACGCTTGCGCCCGCGTTGCTGCATTCACGGATCCGGACCCTGCCTCCGGCCTCCTATGCCTTCATCGTGCAGCCCCGGGTCGGACCGCCCGCCTGCCGCTGAGGGCGGTGCCGTCGCCACCGCCTCGGTCAGCCGCACGAGCGTGTCGCGGAGCGCGTCGAAGTCCACGGCCGTGAGCCCATAGGCGTCCACGATCAGCTGCGGGATCGCGCTCGCCCGGATCTTCAGCTCCGCGCCGGCCGGCGTGAGCGTGATGTCGATCACCCGCTCATCGTCGGCGCGCCGCCGGCGCGCGACGAGGCCCGTGGCCTGCAGCCGCTTGAGCAGCGGGGACAGCGTGCCGTAGTCGAGCGCCAGCAGGGTGGCGAGCTCGCCGATCGTCACCTCCTTCCGCTCCCACAGGACCAGCATGACCAGGTATTGCGGGTAGGTGAGTCCCGATCTCCGCGAGCAGAGGTCGGTAGAGCTGGGTGACCGCGCGCGAAGCGGCGTAGAGCGCGAAACAGAGCTGCTCGTCGAGGAGCAGCGAGCCGACCGGAGCGCTCGGCGCCGGCGTACGCTCGTGCTCGCGGTCGGACATGAGAAAGATCATAGGTTCCTTGCGCACAATTGCCTTGCGCACGATGTAGTCCGGTGCTACGTTCGCGCCATCAGCGTGTTTGTCGCTCGGGGCAAGCAACACGAGAGGTGGGACGCGCACCAGCGAGCGCTCAGGCGGTCGCGGTGGCGTCGGGCTGCCGGCGCGAATTCAGCGCGGCCGGCGTGAGCGTTGCGAGCGGCAGGGGGAGGGGCGAGCACGCGACCACACCACCAACGGCGATTCTCATCGTCCGTCCAAGGAGACCGTCCATGTCCGCAGAGACACCCGCTCGCCGCCGCACGCGGCACCGTGCCCGCGCGCTGCTGGTGATCGCAGCTCTCGCCTCGGGTGTAGTGCTCGGGGCCGGGGCGCTCGCCGGAAGCGCCGCCGCCGCCGCCAACTACACCTTCCACACCTATGACAACAAGTCCGATCCGACCTTCAACCAGCTGCTCGGGATCAACCTCGGCGGTGTGATCGCCGGGTACTTCGGCTCGGGCAACCAGGGCCAGCCGAACAAGGGCTACCTGCTGTACCCGCCCTACGGCCAGGACAGCTATGTGAGCGAGAACTTCCCGGGGTCGGTCCAGACCCAGGTGACCGGGCTCAACGACTTCGGCGTCACCGTCGGATTCTCGTCGAATCAGAACAACGCCAGCAACGTCAACGAGAACGACGGGTTCTACATGGTGCGCGGACATGGGTTCCACCTCGTCCGGTTCCCGACCAGCAACAACGCGACCCCGCCGGTCAACCAGCTGCTCGGGGTCAACGACAACTACCTGGCCGTCGGCTTCTACAACGACTCGGCCGGCAACGCCCACGGGTACACCTACAACCTCCGCAACAACCACTACCGGGCGATCACGCTCCCCGGCAAGCCGACGTCCATGACGACCGCCGCGATCAACAACCACAACGACATCGCGGGGTTCGAGACCGTGGACGGCGTCACGCGGGCGTTCCTGCTGCGCTCCGGCGGCCACTTCCGGGCCCTCAGCTTCCCGGGCGCGACGGCGACGAATGCATTCGGTGTCAACGACTACGACGAGGTGGTCGGCTCCTACACGACCGGTAGCGGCACCACGGCCATGACGCACGGGTTCACCTGGACCCCGCAGCATGGCTTCAGCACGGTCGATGACCCTCACGGCATCGGCACGACCACGATCAACGGTGTCGATGACTTCGGCGAGCTGGTCGGGTTCTACGTCGACGGGGCGGGCAACACCGACGGCATGCTCGCAGTGCCCAACTGAGCGCAGGCGGCGCGCGGGCCGATCCGCCGCACCTCGGTCACGACGAGGCCGGGCAACAGCCCGGCCTCGTCCGCGTTCTGACCCTCGGCGCGCCGGACCGCGCGCGCACGTTTGGGCCGCTCGTGCCCCGGGAAGCTCCGCGCTGATGCCAACGCGCGGCCAGGTCCTCGAGCTGATCGAACTCGGGCACTCCTATGCGACGGCCGGGCGCGCCCTGCACATCCCCCCCGGCCAGGCGTTCATGATCGCCACCGGCCTCCCGGCCGACGGCAGCGACGTTCCCGCACCGGAGGAGCCGGCGGCCAAGCCGGTCCTGCCGGGGAGCTCGCAGGGGCTGGTCAATCCGCCCACCCACATGCCCGCCCGCAACGACCGCGTCCTCGCCTGGGTGCGCGAACGTGCGGCCCGCGAGCTGAAGCGGGGCGCATGAGGCCGCTGCGGCTCCCCGCCGTCTCGGATTGGCCGCTCGCACGCCAGCTGCGCGACGGAGACCGGTTCGGTCGCGGAGCCGCGGTGAAGTCGCGCCGCTCGGCCGCCCTGCGCCCGCGGACGGCCGACGCCGACCGCGTGGTCAAGTCGGTGTGCCCCTATTGCGCCGTCGGCTGCGCCCAGAACGTGTTCGTCACGGACGACAAGGTCGTGCAGATCGAGGGCGATCCGGACGCGCCGCACTCGCGCGGGCGCCTGTGCCCGAAGGGCTCGGCCAGCCTGCAGCTGACGACCGGCTCCTCCCGCGAGCGCCATGTCCTCTACCGCCGGCCGCACGGGACCGATTGGGAGCAGCTCGAGCTCGAGACCGCGATGGACATGATCGCCGACCGGATCGTCGCCACCCGTCGTCAGGGGTGGGAATGGGAGCACGAGGGCAGCCGTACCCGGCGCTGTATGAGCATCGCCGCGCTCGGCGGAGCGACGCTGGACAACGAGGAGAACTACCTCATCAAGAAGCTGTTCACCTCACTGGGGATCATCCAGATCGAGAATCAGGCCCGGGTCTGCCACAGCTCAACGGTGGTGGGGCTGGGCACCTCGTTCGGCCGCGGGGCCTCGAGCACCCTGCCCGGTGACCTGCAGAACTCGGACCTGATCGTGCTCGAGGGTTCGAACATGGCCGAGGCCCACCCGGTCGCCTTCCAGTGGGTGATGGAGGCCAAGGCGCGCGGCGCAACGGTGATCCACGTCGACCCGCACTACAGCCGCACCAGTGCGCTCGCGGACATCTTCGTCCCGCTGCGGGCGGGCACAGACATCGCCTTCCTGGGCGGCATCATCAACCACGTCCTGACCACCGAGTCGGACTTCCGCGAGTACGTTCTGGCCTACACCAACGCACCGACGATCGTGCGGGAGGAGTTCGAGGACGCCGACGCCGACGGACTGTTCTCCGGCTACGACCCGGAGACGATGAGCTACGACCCGACGAGCTGGCAGTACGAGGGCGCGTTCGTCGCTGCGGCCGCGGGCCAGCGCGACCAGGAGGGCAACCTCGCCGCGCTCGGCTCGGATGTGGGCGGCGAGAGCAGGGCATCGGACCGCGGCCGGCCCACGCTCGATCCGACGCTGCAGCATCCGCGCTGCGTGTGGCAGATCCTCAAGCGCCACTACGCGTCCTACACCCCCGAGATGGTCGAGCGCGTGTGCGGCGTACCGCGCGAGGTGTTCACCAAGGTGTGCGAGCTGTTCGTCGCCAACTCCGGGCGCGAGCGGACCACGGCGTTCGTCCACGGCGTCGGCTGGACCCAGCACACGATCGGCTCGCAGTACATCCGTGCGGCGTCGATCCTGCAACTGCTGCTGGGCAACATGGGCCGGCCGGGCGGCGGTGTGATGGCGATGCGGGGCCACGCCTCGATCCAGGGCTCGAGTGACATCCCGACCCTGTTCGACACGCTGCCCGGGTACATCCCGATGCCCCACGCCCATCGGCACGGAAGCCTCGATGAGTTCATCGTCGCCGACGCTCCCGACAAGGGCTTCTGGGGCAACATGCGCTGCTACATGGTCAGCCTGCTGAAGGCCTGGTGGGGCGAGGCGGCAACCGAGGACAACGACTACCGCTTCGACTACCTGCCGCGGCTGACCGGCAGCCACAGCACCTACGACACGGTCATGGAGCAGATCGCCGGAAAGGTCAAGGGCTACATGCTCTACGGCCAGAATCCGGCCGTGGGCTCGGCCAACGCGCGCATGCAGCGCCTTGGCATGTCCAAGCTCGAGTGGCTCGTGGTGCGTGACTTCTCGCTGATCGAGAGCGCAACCTGGTGGAAGGACGGCCCAGAGATCGAGTCTGGTGAGATGCGCACGGAGGAGATCGGCACGGAGGTGTTCTTCCTCCCCGCGGCCGCGCATACGGAGAAGGACGGCACGTTCACGAACACCCAGCGCATGGTCCAGTGGCACCACAAGGCCCAGGAGCCTCAAGCCGATCAACGCAGCGATCTCTGGTTCACCTACCACATCGGGCGCCGCATCCGTGACCGCCTGTCAGGCTCCGGCGACGAGGCTGATGCGCCCGTCCTCGACCTCACCTGGGAGTACCCGACCGAGGGCGCGCACGACGAGCCGAGCGCCGACGCCGTCCTGGCCGAGATCAGCGGCTGGAACGCCGACGGCGAGATGCTCGCGGCCTACCCCGAGCTCAAGGCCGACGGCTCGACCTCGTGCGGATGCTGGATCTACTGCGGTGCCTACGCCGACGGCGTCAACCAGACCGCGCGCCGCAAGCCCGCCCGAGAGCAGAACTGGACCGGCGGGGAGTGGGCGTGGGCGTGGCCGGCGAACCGGCGGATCCTTTACAACCGCGCCTCGGCCGACCCCGAGGGCCGACCCTGGAGCGAGCGCAAGGCGCTCGTGTGGTGGGACGCCGAGGAGGGCAGGTGGACAGGCCACGACGTGCCCGACTTCCAAGCCGACAAGCCGCCCGACTACCGACCGCCCGACGATGCCACCGGCCCGGATGCGATCGCCGGCGATGACGCGTTCATCATGCAGGCCGACG
Organism: uncultured Solirubrobacteraceae bacterium; assembly: GCA_963800815.1. GTDB lineage: Bacteria > Actinomycetota > Thermoleophilia > Solirubrobacterales > Solirubrobacteraceae > Palsa-465. Next base: position 62,858 of record CAWDCP010000024.1, on the reverse strand, counting down.
GCCGCGGCTGGCTGTATGCGCCGGCCGGCGTCGGCGAGGGGCCGCTGCCGACCCACTACGAGCCTCAGGACTCGCCGGTGCGCAACCGGCTGCACCGCCAGCAGCGCAACCCGGCCCGTCAGGTCTACGCGCACGAGGACAACCGCTACCACCCCGGGCCCGATGAGCCCGGCGCCGACGTGTTCCCCTACGTGCTCACCAGCTACGGGCTGACCGAGCACTTCACCGCCGGCGGGATGTCCCGGTGGACGCCGTACCTATCCGAGCTGCAACCCGAGTTCTTCTGCGAGGTCTCGCCCGAGCTCGCAGCCGAGCGCGGCCTCGAGCACGCGGGCTGGGCGACCGTGGTCAGTGCATGCGGTGTCGTCGAGGCGCGCGTGATGGTGACCGACCGGATGACGCCGCTGTCCATCGACGGGCGCACCGTGCACCAGATCGGGATGCCCTACCACTGGGGCCCCAACGGCTACGCCCGCGGCGACTCGATGAACGAGCTCTCCTCGATGGTGCTCGACCCGAGCTCACACATCCAAGAGGTCAAGGCGTTGACGATCGACATCCGGCCGGGGCGACGCCCCCGCGGCGCCGCGCGACTGCAGCTCGTGCGCGACTACCAGCGCCGAGCCGGCATCACCAAGCGCACGGGGCTGGCGCCGTGAGCACCGACGGCTCGGGCCCGCTCACCGTGCTGCTCAGCGGCGGCGATCCTGCCGGCGAGTCCGGCTATCAGGACCATCCCCCGCGGATGGGCTTCTTCACCGATACCTCGGTGTGCATCGGTTGTAAGGCCTGCGAGGTGGCCTGCAAGGAGTGGAACCAGATCCCCGAGGACGGGCTCAACTGGACCGGCCGCTCCCACGACAACTCGGGAGGCCTCGGCACCGACACCTGGCGCCACGTCGCGTTCATCGAGCAGCGTGCGCCGATCGGGCAGCACGAGTCGAACTTCCAGCGCGACGATGACAGCTTCCGCTGGCTGATGTCCTCGGATGTCCGCAAGCACTGCACCGACGCCGCGTGCCTGGACGTGTGCCCGACGGGAGCGATCTTCCGCACCGAGTTCGGCACCGTGGTGGTGCAGGAGGACATCTGCAACGGCTGCGGCTACTGCGTCCCCGCCTGCCCCTACGGCGTCCTCGACAAGCGTCAGGACGACGGGCGGATCTTCAAGTGCACGCTGTGCTACGACCGGCTCGGCGTGGGGCAGGAGCCGGCCTGTGCCAAGGCGTGTCCGACCGATTCGATCCAATTCGGAGAGCTCGAGGAGCTGCGCAGCCGCGCCGCGGGTCGGGTCGAGCAGCTGCACGCGGCGGGCGTGGTGCAGGCCCGCCTGTACGGACACGACCCCGAGGACGGCGTCGGCGGTGACGGCGCCTTCTTCCTGCTGCTCGACGAGCCCGAGGTGTACGGGCTGCCGCCCGATCCGGTGGTCACCACCCGCGATCTGCCGGCGATGTGGCGGCGCGTTGCCGTCGCCGGTGGAGCCCTGCTGGCCGGGGCCGTGGTCTCGTTCCTCGGAGCGAGCCGATGAGCGACTCGTGCTACGGGCAGCCGATCATCAACCCGCCCACGTGGCAGGAGCTGGACATCGCCGGCTACCTGTTCGCCGGCGGACTGGCCGGCGCGTCGTCGATCCTCGCGACCGGCGCGGATCTCAGCCGCCGGCCGACGCTCGCCCGGCGCGCGAAGCTGTGCGCCCCGGGGGCGATCGGAGCCTCGCTGGTCGCCCTGGTCCACGATCTTGGACGCCCGGCGCGGTTCCTCAACATGCTTCGCGTGTTCAAGCCGAGCTCACCGGCGAGCGTCGGCGTGTGGATCCTGGCCGCCTATGCGCCGCTCAACGCGGCCAGCTCCGCCAGCGACGTGACCGGGATCACTCCGCGGCTGGGCCGAGCGGCCGGCCTGGGCGCCGGCGTGCTCGGCGCCGGCGTCGCCTCGTATACCGCGGCCCTGATCTGCAACACGGCGGTGCCGGCATGGCACGAGGCCTACCGCGAGATGCCATTCGTGTTCGTCGGCTCGGCGGCCAGCGCGGGCGCCGGATTCGCGCTCGTTGCGAGCCCGTTGGCCGAGAACGCACCGGCGCAGCGCATGGCCGTCATGGGCGCGCTGACCGAGTTCACCGCGGTGAAGCTGCTCGAGCGCCGGCTCGGGCCGGTCGCCGAAGCCGCCCGCACCGGCACCGCCGGCAAGCGGCTCAGAGCCGCCGAGCTGCTGACCGCCGCGGGCGCAATCGGCGGGGCCACAGTCGCGCGCCGCAGCCGCCTCGGTGCCGTGGCCACAGGCGCCGCGCTGCTCGTCGGCTCGGCCTTCTCCCGCTTCGGCCTCTTCTGCCGCCGGAATGGCCTCGGCGCGCGACCCGAGGTACACAGTCGAGCCGCAGCGCCGGCGGATGGCCGCACGCGCCGCGCGCTGAGCGCGGCGCGACACGCCCGGTCAGAACCAGCGCTCGGCGGGTCGGTTCAGGACGGGCGGGGACGGAGTACGTCGGCGCGCATCGGCGCCACGAAGCAGCGCTCCCCCGGCTGCTCGCCGGCCTCGCCCAGCTCCTCGAACGCCTCGGCCAGCTCTCGCTCGCGCGCGTCGAAGATTGCCGCACGCTCGGGATCGACACTCACCATCCGGTGGCGTAGCGCGTCGTGATCGGCGATGCACACCTGCACGTCGTAGTCGATCGTGAGCGCGCGGTGCAGGCCGGCTCGCGACGCCGCGGCGAGCGCCGCCTGCACCGCGGAGCGGGCGTCGAGCTCATCCTCGACCAGGCGCGTGAGCGCGAAGAAGTCGCCCTCGGCCAGCGGCTCGGCGACATACACGATCCCGTCGGGGCGCAGCACCCGGCGCGCCTCGCGCAGCGACCGCGTCAGGTCCGCCGCCGGCACGTGGTGCAGCGAGCGCATGAACACGACGACATCCGCCGAGGCATCCTCGAGCGGCAGCGCCTGCGCGCGTCCGACGAGGTACCGGGCGTCGCCGCCGGCGTCATGGGCGATCGCCGATGCGAGCTGCTCGTCGGAGATCTCGACGCCGATCACGCGGGCGCCACGGGCGCTCAGCTCGCGGACGAGCGCCCCACCCCCGCAGCCGACGTCGACGATGTCCCGGCCGGCCGGCTCGAGGAGCCGCTCGAGCACCGCCAGATCGGACGTCTGCGCTCGGGCGCTCACGCGGCGCCCGACGCGCCCGAGGTGCCCGACGCGTCCGAGGCGAGCGAGGCGACACCGCGGCGCGCGCTCTCGAAGCACGCGAGGATCGCCTGAGCCGCGATGTCGATGTCCTCGGGGGTTGTCTGCCAGCTCACGACCGAGACGCGCATCACGTGCTGTCCACGAAACGTGCTGCCGCCGAGCCAGCAGGTCCCATCCTGCTGGACGCGCTCGATGACCTCCGCAGTCACCTCGTCGCTGTCCTCGAAGCGGACCACCACCTGATCGAGTACGACGTCATTGAGTACCTCGACCCCATCGTGGCGCGACAGCGCCTGCGCCATGCGCTGGGCGTGATCGCAGCAGCCGTCGATCATCTGCCGAACCCCGGAGCGACCGAGCGAGCGCAGTGCTGCGTACACCGCCAGCCCCCGCGCCCGGCGCGAGAACTCCGGCGTCCAGTCGAAGCCCCACGGGATGTCGTCGTCGTGGGACGGGATGTAGGCCGAGCTCGAGGTCATCGCGGCGCGGTGCGCAGAGGCATCGGCGACGGCCGCGATCCCGCAGTCATACGGCACGTTGAGCCACTTGTGCGCGTCGGTCGCCCATGAGTCAGCCCGCTCGAAGCCGTCGAGCAGGTGGCGGCGCGACGGGCTCAGGGCCGCCCACAGGCCGAACGCACCGTCGATGTGGCACCACGCGCCGGCCTCATGACAGATCGCGACGATTTCGGCGAAGGGGTCGAACGAGCCGCTGTTGATCTCCCCCGCCTGGGCACACACGATCTTCGGACCGTCGTGCTCGGCGAGCGCGGCACGGAGCGCGTCCGGGCGCATCCGGGCCTGATCGTCCACCGCCACGAAGCGGATCCGCTCCGCGCCGAGCCCGAGGATCCGGCAGGCGACCTTGACCGTCACGTGAGCCTGCTCGCCCGCGAACACTCGGAGCTCAGGCGCACCCTGCAGTCCGTTCGCCTCCACATCCCAGCCGCTGTCGCGCAACACGCTGTGGCGCGCCGCCGCAAGACAGGTGACATGCGCCATCTGGCAGCCGGTCACAAAGCCGATGCCGCACGACGTGGGCAGCCCGAGCAGCTCGCGCAGCCATCCTGCCGCCACCTCCTCGGCGACCGACAGGGCCGGCGCCACGACATAGCCACCGGCGTTCTGATCCCACGCCGAGGTGAGCCAGTCGGCCGCGACCGCGGCCGGGAGAGCGCCGCCGATCACGAACCCGAAGTAGCGGGGGCCCGCCGAGGCCACAACGCCGGGTTCCACGTCCCGCGCCAGGGCCGCGATCACCTCGCGCGGATCCTCCCCGTCTTCGGCCAGGGGCCGCCCCAGAGCGGCTCGGAGCTCTCCGATCTCGGCCCGCGCATGAACCGGTCGCGAGGGCAGGGTGTCAATGAACGCGCGTGCCAACCGGGCCGCATCGTCAAGTACGTCGTAGCGCGTATCCATGCCTTCACTCTAACCCGCCGACCATCCCCGCTAGGGTTGGCTATTCGGCATTCCTCCGTTGACAGCTAGGAGACAACGATGGCCAAGAACGAAACTGACCTGTTTGACCGCCTGCGCAAGGTTGGTGTGCGCAAGCAGGTTGCCAAGACGCTGAGCGACATTGGTGAGGGCGCCAGCAAGAAGGCAGTCCGCGCCGCGCAGAGCGCAGCCACGGAACTGCGGTCCCTTGCCGACGAGATCGAGCGCCGCCTGCCGAGCGGATCGGGATCGAAGACCTCGGGCAGCAGTGCGTCACGGCGCGCCGCGACGCCTCGCGCCGCAACCCCGGCCCCGCGGACCCGCGCCGCGTCCGCCGCACCGAAGCGCACCGCCGGCACGTCGAGCAACGGCGCCCGCGCGCCCCGCGGGCAGAACAAGGCCAAGATCCTGGCGTCGCTCAAGACCGGGCCCAAGACCGCGTCGGAGATCGCCAAGGAGACGGGCATCGGCACCGGCACCGTCGGCAGCACGCTCAGCAAGATGGCCACGGCCGGCGAGGTCCGCAAGGCCGAGCGCGGGTACGGGCTCCCGAGCTGAGCGCTCCGTTCGCCACAACCGCCCTGGAGCGGCTGCGAGCGCTCACCGCCGATGAGCGCTCGCAGTTTCGGCCCGGCCAACTCGAGGCCATCCACGACGTGGTCGTGGCTCGGGCGCGCGTGTTGTGTGTCCAGCGCACCGGGTGGGGGAAGTCGGCGGTGTACTTCGTGGCGACGGCGCTGCTGCGCGAGGCCGGCGCGGGGCCGACGCTGATCGTCAGCCCGCTGCTGGCGCTGATGCGCAACCAGATCGCCGCCGCGGAGCGGCTGGGGTTGCGCGCGCACACCGTCAACAGCACCAACCGCGAGGAGTGGGACGAGGTGCGCGATCGCCTCGCCACGGACACGGTCGACCTGTTGCTGATCAGTCCCGAGCGCCTCAACAATCCGCGCTTCCGCGAGACCATGTTGCCATTGTGTGCCGCATCGGTGGGCCTGTTGGTGATCGACGAGGCGCACTGCATCTCCGACTGGGGCCACGACTTCCGGCCCGACTACCGGCGCGTCAAGGACATGCTCGATGCGCTCCCGCCGGGAGTGGCGGTGCTGGGTACGACGGCCACCGCCAACGACCGCGTCGTGGGCGACGTGCTGGAGCAGCTCGCGAGCGCCGGCGGCGAGTCGCTGCGCTCCTACCGTGGCCCGCTGGCCCGGACGAGCTTGCGGCTGGAGGTGCTCGAACTGCCCCGACCGGCCGAGCGGCTGGCCTGGCTCATCGAGTACCTGCCCACGCTGCCGGGCTCGGGCATCGTCTACACGCTGACCAAACGCGACGCCGAGCAGGTCGCCGCGTTCCTGTCGGCCAATGGCGTCACCGCGCTGGCCTACAGCGGCGAGCAGGAGACCGAGGACCGGATCGCCACCGAGGAGCGCCTGTTGCGCAACGAGATCAAGGCCGTCGTCGCCACGAGCGCGTTGGGGATGGGGTACGACAAGGCCGACATGACCTTCGTCGTGCACTATCAAGCCCCGGGCTCCGTCGTGTCGTATTACCAGCAGGTCGGCCGCGCCGGCCGCGGCGTCGAGCACGCCGACATCGTGCTGCTGCGCGGCGGTGAGGACCGCCGCATCCAGGACTTCTTCATCGAGCAGGCCTTCCCGTCGCGCGAGCGGGTGGCGGCGGTTCTGGCCGAGCTGGGGGATGCCGGTCCTGACGGCCGCACGACGCGCGAGCTGATGGCCGTGGTGAACCTGGGCATGGGCCGGATCGAGGCGATGCTGAAGATCCTCGATGTCGAGGGTGCCGTCCGCCGCCAGGGCACGCGCTGGCAGCTGATCCCCGACGCGGACTGGACCTACGACGCCGAGCGCTACGCGCAGGTGACCGCCTTGCGCCGCGCCGAGCAGCAGGCGATGGCGTCATTCGGCACCGATGGGCGCTGCCTGATGCGGACCCTGCAGGAGGAGCTCGACGATCCCGACGCCCGCGACTGCGGGCGCTGCTCGGTCTGCACGGCCCCGCGGTTCGACCGGCCGCCCGACCCGGCCCTGGTCGAGCTGGCCGGACGTCACTTGCGCTCCACGCCGGTCGCGCTCGAGGCGAAGAAGATGGCGCCCGACGCCGAGGGGACGATGCGCAAGATCCCCGAGGATGCCCGCATCGAACCGGGCTGGGCGCTCGCGCGCTTCGGCGACGGGGGCTGGTGGCCGGCCGTCGAACGCGGGCTGCGCGGGGCCGCCTTCGAGGACGAGGTCGTGCGCGCGCTGGCCGACATCGTCCGCCGCGCCGACGACGGGAGCGGCCCGGTGGCGTGGGTCACCGCGGTTCCATCCGCGCGTCTGGGCGACACGATGCCGCGGCTGGCCGAGCGCCTCGCCGCCGAGCTGGGGGTCGCGTATGTCGAGCTCCTGCGGCGCACGGAGGATCGCCCGCCGCAGCGCGAGATGGCCAATGCCGTGCAGCAGGCCGCCAACGTCCGTGGCGCCTTCGCGATCATCGCGGCACCACCACCGGGCACCGGCGCGCTGCTCGACGATCGCCGCAACTCGGGCTGGACGCTCGCGATGGCCGGCGGCCAGCTGCGGCGCGCCGGGGCCGAGCGCGTGGTGCCGCTGGCGCTGGGGACGCTGGGTTAGCCGCGATCAGGAGTCGTGATTCCGGGGGTCGCGAGCGGCTCGGCGGCGCCGACGAATCCGCTACATCGTGCGCTCCGCCAGGCTGAGTGCGGATGCCGATCGTGGAGCCGCCTGCCAGCCTGTTGGCGACGATGACCAGCGCCCGGCGACTGTCCGCACTATTCACCCTGTCCCTCGGCGCGTATGCGATCGTGGTGCGGCCTCGGCTGTTGCGCTGGGGCGCGAGCGATGAGGAGCTGCGCTCTCGCTTCCCCGGCGCCGACCTGATCCCGGACGGCAGGCGCACCGCGACGATGGCGTCGACGATCGACGCGCCACCGTCACAGGTGTGGCCATGGCTGGCCCAGATGGGCTGCGATCGCGCGGGCTGGTACAGCTGGGACCGCCTGGACAACGGAGGCCGTGCGAGCGCCCGCGAGATCCACCCTGAATGGCAGCAGATCGCGACCGGCGATCATCTCGCCTCGAGTCCGAGCGGGCGCAGCTGGTTCGAAGTGGCCGCCGTGGAACCGGAGCGGTTCCTCGCCCTGCGGGCACCGCTCGATCTCCGCGGCAAGCCGTTCGACACCGGTGCTCCCCGACCGCGCTGCTCCGTCGACTCGCTGTGGGCGTTCCGGCTCGACGAGCGGCCGGAGGGCCGGACCCGGCTCGTGGTCAGCGGCTACGCGTCGTCGCGCCCCCGACCGCTGACCGCTGTGGGCGACTTCCTGTTCTGGGAGCCGGCCCACTGGATCATGCAGACCCGGCAGTTCACCAATCTGAAGCGTCGGGTTTTGTCAGCCCAGCCCTGACCAGCTCATCCGGGTCTGGGTTCCCTTCCACGATCCGAGGGCCGAGCGTCATCCGCTTGTTGCCGAGGCTCTGGCTCAGCACTTGTGCGAGGCCATTCGGCGCTGTGGAGTCATCGAGGGCTCGCAGCTCAAACTCGGCGTGAAGATGGCCGCCATCGAGCCTGGTCCAGATGCCAGCGAGAACATCGTGCAGGGCCGCATTCATCGCCTGGGCTCCCTTCGCCTGGCGCACCTTGCCGTCCACCATCGCCACCACCGCGTTGTAGTAGTCGAGCGCCGCGTTGACATCGGGCGGTCCGGTCCACTCGGACAGCACCGCTTCGGCCTCGAGGATGGTCTGCTGTTGCTCCTCGCGCTCCCGATCTTTGGCGTCCACCCGCTCAAGGGTGATGTGGGCGAGCCTGTGGCCGCTCTCAACCATCCGGTCGTACTCGGCTAGCAACTTGTCCCGTGTTCGGTCCAGGGCAGCCAGAGCGGCACGCTGGCGGTCAAGCTCCCCTTGGCGGGCCTGCTGTTCGACGTTCCGCTCGGCGACCTTGCCCTGGAGCCATTCCTCGACCCCGCCCACGAACCAGCACAAGTGATCGAGGACGTGGCGCTCGATCAGCTCGGCTGGGATGAGACGGGCGTCACAGGTGCCCCGGGACTCCTTGACCGCCGAGCACTGATAGCCGCGTTTCCCGTGGCGATTGACCGAGTACATCGACTGCCCGCACGTACAGAAGACGAGCCCTCGGAGGAGGAAGCCGACGTTCGTCGGCTTCCTCCCTTGCGACGTTGGACAGCGGCGGGGTCCGTTCGCGTCAGCTGCTCGTTGATGTTCTGCCAGCGGCCGGGGTTGATGATCGGCTCGTACCCACCCTGGCCCTTGTAGGCGGGCGTGGCGATCAGCTCCCGGACGGTCCGGCGGGTGAACTGCTTCCCACGCCTCGTTCTGTGCCCGGCGGCGTTCAGTTGGCGGGCCACCACCGACGCAATAACACCCGCTTCGATCAGGTCATACGACTGCTTGACGATCAGGCTGGTGGCCGGGTCGATCACGCGCTTGGTCACGACCTTGCCGTCCACGACCGTCTTCTCGACCCGATGGCCAAGCGGCACGGCACCGATGGGCTTACCGTCCTCCTTCCGTCGTTGGAGGCCGTCTCGGACCGACAGCGCCTTCCGCTTGCTGTCCTGGTGGTTGCGCATACCGCCGATAGCTCCCATCAGGAGCCTGTAGTCGCCCTCGGGGAACATCTCCTGGTCCTGCACTGAGAGCAGCTCCACGTCGTTCTTGAGCGCCCACAGGACCACCTCGACCAGATGGCGGGCCTGCTTGGCATCGCCTCGGGCAAGTCGGTCTGAGTGCTGGACGATCAGGACGGGGTTGGAGAGCCCTTCGCAGTGAGCCATCGCCCTGGCCAGTCCCGGTCCCCTGTCCCCGTGGAAAGCGGATGCAGCCTCGTCCTCGTACTCCCCCGCAACCACGTAGCCGCGTCGATGCGCCAACTCGCGACAGTCCTTGAGCTGGGTCGGGATGCTCCCCTTCTCATTCTCGCGTTGACTTCGCCGCATAGACGATCGCTTCTCTGATGATCTCGGTCATCGGGCCACCTCCGTTGTGATCGTTGCTGGCGGGTGGCGGGTAGACTGGTCACTGCCGTTCATCAGGGATTCCTCCTGGTGGGTGGTCTGGGCTCGGCCGACTGAACCTCGGCGCGAGCCTTTCTATTGGGGTTCGCCGAAGAGATCCTCGACGGGTCTGTCAAGGATGCGCGCGATGGCCAGGGCCACTCGGACGCTGGGATCAACGGCGCCGCTTTCGTATCTGGCCATCACGCTCTGGGTTGTTCCGAGCTTCTCGGCCAGCTGCGTCTGCGTCAGACCCTTGGCGTTTCGTGCTGCTTGGAGCCGCTCCTTTCGGGTCATCGGTCTATCATAGCACATAAGACGTCCGATGTCTATGGCGCAAGAGCCTCGACGGCTATCAGGTCGAGAGCAAAAGTGCTGCAAATCAGCCTTATGACAACGTTGTCACCGGATTCCGGCACACTGGAGCACCTGAATCCTGGTCGGAATCCCCCAAAATGCCTGCAAATAGACCCGTTTTCTGACAATCAAAACGTGCCCAATAGTCGCGCATAGCGAACTTTTGTCCACGTTAGGTCCCCGTATAGCCATAACCGATTCGGTTCCGCTTGAAAGATCGCACTTTGGCTATGCGAGGTCTGCGGTCCCCGGAACGGATGCCAGGCTCGGTCGCGAAGCCCCGACCGGGTTTCATCACAGAAATCGTCGGGGCGTTCGCCATCTCTAAGCCGCGGGAGTCGGTTCGGGCCAATCAGGCATCGTCCGATCCCTTCTTCCTGTCCAGCTTGGCCAACTCGGCATCCCAATCGACAGAGCTGCCCCCGAGCAACGCTCCGTGCAGCATCGTCAATACCGCTTGGAGCTCTTCGACCTCCTCACGGGCCATTTCCCGCGTCTCATCATCGAGATCGTGTTCCCGCACGATGCGTATCGCCTTGAAGGCTGCAGAGCGCGTCCGGGACAGCTCCTCATCAAGGTTGAGCCACGCCTGTCGAGACGCCTTCTCGTACTCGACCTGACGGCCCTTCTGGCGGATCTCTTCGAGACGGACCTTGCCCTTGTCGCCGCCACCCAACAGATCGACAGCGTCGGCCTCGACCCTCTCGTGGTCGTGGACCTTCGGTGCCAGCTTGACGATCTGAGCCGAGGCAGCCTTGACCTTCGGCTTTGCTTCGGGAGCCAGCACGGCGAAGGCCTCGCGGTAGTTCGGCGAATCCGAAACCTGTTTCGGGTTCCTCGCCATCCTCATATAGATCTGCGCGGTCCGCTCGGTGGCAGAGAAGTTGGCCTCCAGCCACGGTAGCCATCCACCGCGTTTGACGAGCTTCTTGGCTTCGATCAGCCTCGTCCCAGCCGCAATCGCGTGCTGGACGGATGACTGGATGTCGGCCTTTGCTGCGGCGACCTCAGTGCGGATTTCCTCCGCCAGTACTTCCAACCGAGGCTGGTCGACCTCGGTCGTTCTGCCCACTTCCATTCTTCTTCCTTCTGTTGTTGGTGATGTTGTGCTCCTCTCTTTCTGCGCAGCCCTTCGCGCGTTGGGGATCGAGCGTGAATCCAACTCCGCCCGCGAGCAGAGCGAGCATCAGCTGTTCAAGGAGATGTTCTCCTCCTCAGATCTCGCCGCCAGCTCCTGATGCAAGCTTCGCGGCAGCCGGATGTGGACGCTCTGTCGATCCATTGCCAGCGCGATGGTAGCACATACGATGCCACTCCGGGATGGCTGTCCCCGACCCCGTGGTCCCGCCCTGGTCCGCCAGATAGACCAAACCGGCAGTGGCCGCTCGGTGATTCGGGAGGGCCTGGCCCGGGCCTGCGGTTCCTCATCACCAAGCACGACCGTTCAGAGCCACGGTTTCGGCGGAGGCCGCTGAGCGAACCCGGCGCATCCGAGTACCCGTTCAGACTCTCATCATCGTTCAAGATCGAGATGAGAAGCCACTAATCTGGCCCTGGCCATTATGCATAGGGTGGGCAGTGGCTTGCGTGGCACTGACATTCCGATGGCACCTCCAGACTGTCGCCGCCATCTACCAAGGCCTCGGAGTGGCGCTGACTACTCTCGGGCTGGCCGCCATAGGTGATCGGATCCGCGGGGCAGTCGAGGCGACTACGGCCGCCTTCGCGAGCGCTCGCTCGGGAGTCGGCGCTTGGGGTGCTAGGCGTCGCGAGCAGTTGGCAGTCTTGTGGGCCAGACTGACCCACAGACCGCGGCGGTCAGCCATCATCCCGGTGGCGTCAGCCCAGGGTCGGGGTGAAGTTAGTGGCAGCCTCACCGTCCAGGTCACGCACCACCGAGTCGATCGGAACACCATCTCCGTTCGGGATTGGCTCGTCGACCTGGACGATCGCCTCGAGTCAGTGTTGGACCTACTGGGTACGGCCGAACAGCGCCGCTACGAGGAGCGACAAGAATTCGACCGGCGGCTCGGCATTCAGCGCGACGAGCTCCGGGCCGAGATCGTGCGGGAGACTCGCAACGGTTGGCAGATCGTCGTCTGGGGTCTTGGATACACGTTCATCGGCGTTGTGCTCGGAGGGTTCGCGTGAGCTGGGTCGCTACGTTTGGGCGAGCGCATCCGGCCCAGCGCCTCCCCGGCCCCCGTGTGGCTGGGTCGCACCCCTTGGTCCCGCCCTGGTCCCGCCGATGGACCACCCCCCTGGTCCCCTGGTCCCGCCTTAAGGGGGACCAGGGGGGTCCGCGGGCCTAAATGGGGGGGATGGTCCGGGGTGGTCCCGAGCCGGGACCAGGTGGTAGCCGTGCTGTCTGTGGTGGCCAATTCGCGCACCCTTTTCGGCAACGTGGGCGGTGAGCCATTCGCGCATCGTGGTGGCCCTGCCCACCGCGCCCCGTTCTCTCGCAGCCTTGATCAGCGCCTCGCGGCCGAGGTATTCGTAGCCGGACTCCTGAAGCGCCTCAATGCACGCATCGATGAATCTGGCCCGGCCTTCAGGGACACCTTCGTGAGTCCACGAGCCGTAGGTACCGCCACCAAGCTCCAGCTTCCACTTGCCGCTGATCTCGCCGATGCGGCTGAACTTGCACTCCATCTCGGTCCAGCCTGTTTGCAGGAGGTTGAACGCCTGGCCGGTCCTGAGCGCGAACATCACATCGGTGTGGTCTGGCTTGGACGATGAGCCTCGCGGTCGGTCGGGAGCCGAATACCCCGAGTTGTCAAGGATCGCCGTCGCGATGCCTGCCTTCATCAGCGGGTCGATGATCGCTTCCGCGAACTCGGTGAACTCATCTGATGAGTCCTCCTTGAGGCCGAGGCTGGACAGGAACTTCCGGCTGTTGTCGAAGATGACCAGGTTGGTACCGGCGAATGCCTCGGGGTAGTCGTTCGACTTTCCCCATTCGAGCTTCAGCTGGGGCCAGGCGTGGTAGTGGTAGTTGCTCTCGATCAACTTGCGGGCGTGCTCATCAGCTCGACGGCCATTGAGTACTGACGCGAGGCGACGCGAGTACTCATCCGCTCCGTTCTCCCGGTCGAGGTCACGACCACGCCGCCGGCCAGGACGACATCGATCGCGAGGATGAGCCCGATCGACAGCGTCTTCCCGGCCTTGGACTCACCAGCAACGTGGTGGCGCTTGCCTGCCGCGAACGCATCAGCGGTGCCGAGCACGAACTCTCGATCAGGTACGCCGTCACGGATGAGGTCGAACAGGTTGACCCCAGTTGCTGCGAGCTCCGCGGCTGGTGCGGTCTTGTCTTCCTCATCGGCATGTCGTCCCGTTGTCGCTGTGCGCCCAATGGTCCTCCTCGGTGACGCCAGCCTCGTCCATCTGTGCGCGGAACGCCGCGTCTTCCTCTGGGGTCCACTGCTCGCTCATACCGCCATTCCCGCATCGAGGCCACTGCGAATCGGTTCTCAGTCTCGCGCTCATCGAGTCCGGCTGCGAGTGCTGCAGCGCGGAGCTCGACCTTGACGTGGTCGAGCTCTAGCTCACCGGCCGCGACACGCTTTCCGAGCGCGTGACCGGCCCAGTTGAGCGCGTTGTTGCGGTTGTGCTCGGGAGCCCGGCGGACGACGCGGCAGCCCCCTCAAGCGCACTAGAGGCGCTCCCAGCCGACTGCAACGTCGTAACCCCGCGAGCTGGTGGAGTCCAATCGCGATCGTTACCCAGACCACCGATCACGATCTCGAGCTCGAAGGCATCGAGCTCTAGCCCGGAACGTGCAGTAAGCGCGCGAAGGTGACGGGCGGGCGGCGTCGGCGTGTCACTGGTGATGGTCAGGCCGCGTTGCGGGTCGTTGTCGGCGGTGCTCGGCGTTTCCGCGGGAGCGTTGTGCGCTGCTCGGCCCGTTTCTGGGCAGCGGTGATCGCGGCCTGGTGGCCGGGCGGTCCGCGTGGTCGTGGTGGGTCGCTGCGGCCGTTGTTAGCCGCTCGCGGCCGCGAGCGTCTTGAGTCTCTTGAAAGCGGTGAGGAGCTCAGCCGCCCACAGCCATGTGTCCTGCAGGTGCAGCTTCGCGCGACGGCCGGAGAACGCGAGCCGCCCAGCGACGTGCAACAGCCTGTAACGCAGCCGCTTGGGCTCGGCCTTGGCGAGCTCCCCGTCGAGGACGAGCGCTTGGGTCCAGACGATCAGGTCGTGCGCGAGCATCACGATCTCCAACCACACCTCGTTGAGCGCGAAGTCCTTGAACGGGAACTTCGCCAGGCCGGTGTCCTTGTCATCACAGATCCGGTCCTCGACGTGCGCGTGCTGACGGTGCCGGCACTCGAGCACCGCGATCTCATCGTCGGGCTGGTCGGTGAGGATCGCTTGGAAGCGGTAGCCGTCGTGGTCGGTGAACGATAGCTGCGCGCCGGGGTGCGGACGCTCACGCCGGACGATCAACCTGCTGCCCCCGGGCCAGGCGGACAGATCAACCATGTCGGTGATCTCACAGACTTCGCCGTTCTTGCGGGCCGATCCGTCCTGGTCAAGCGCCGGGACCCAAGCATCGTCGGGGATTACGAGGATCGCGGCGCGTACCTGCTCGGTCAGCTCGTAGCCGACCGAGAAGCGCATGTTGCCCTCACGGCAGTAGTCGACCAGACCGTGGGTGGCGCCGGCGGAATCCGCGCGCACCAAGATCTCCAGGGTTTCGATGTACTCGGCCGGGATCTGCGCCAGCGCGAGATCCAGCACCGCGACATGATCGGCGGCGGTGTTCGAGCCGGCGTTCCCCGGTCGCAGCAGCCCACCGAGCGACTCTCTGGTCTCATCCAGGTAGACCTGCAAGGGGTGAAACCCGTAGCCGCCCTTGTAGTTCCCGGCCGCCTTCTCCTTCTCCGAATGCGCCGTGATCAGCGTCGCGTCAACATCGATCGTCAACCGCTCAGGCGCACCATGCAGCTCCCAGAACCGCGCCCGCGCCCGCGCGTGCGCGACACGGACCGCGTCCAACAACCCCGGTGTCGACGCGATCCGGTCGACCATCCGAAACGCTGTCGAGTCAGACGCCACCGCCCCGAACAACGCGTCCTGCTCACGGACCGCACCGAGATCCGAGACGCACTCGCCACCATCGACCAACATCACCGCGAGATCGCGGATCACCCGGCCCGGGTCATGACCACGACGCCGCTGTTTGACCGCAGCCAGCCGCGTCGACAACGCCTGCGTGAGCCCCACCTTGTCAGCGACCTGCGCGACGAGCGCGGTACCCGCATGCGACACCAACCCCGCTCCGTCCGCCGCGACTTCTACGGTTACCGGGCGTCCATCACGCATCACCCTCAAGGTGAACCTCCAAGCTCGGGATCAAGGACCTTCGACAAGCCCAAGGATCCCTGCTCAGCCGGACGTTTCCGCGCCCCCGCCCGCCGGGGGCGCGGTCGTTACGCGGCCACTACTGCACACTCTGGGCTAGGCGGACGCACTCCACGACCCTCGGTGGCTGGTGCTTGTGGTTGAGGCTTCCAACCGGGCGTAGCACCGCAGCACTATTGGTCACCGCTCCACAGTCGGAGCCGAGGCGTGTGCGAGCCGAAGATTGGCTCGTTGAACCTGAAGCCCTGACAGCGGTCGTCGGAGCGCCCAATAGGCGTGAAGATGATCCTCGGAGCCGGAGCGCGCCACGATACTGGCTAATCACCACGGTCGTCCGCTTGGACATCACAGCTCGCTTTGGGATTCGGAGACTCCTCGACCCCAACGCACGCTGACGGCTCCCAACCGCCGTGTCATCGTGACCGAACCCTGATCTCGCATCCGTACTAAACGCGGCCGCCTGTCGAGGGTGGAGCGCGATGCGTAGTCATCCGCGTCATGGCTGCACTGAGTTCCGGAGCGTGGGCGCTCGCTCTTACGGGTGACGGGCGGGCTCGAGCCGTGCAGAGTTAGGTGAACCTATGTCGGTCGCCGACGTCTCTCTAGCGCAGTTCCAGGCCGGCTAAAGGGCCTTATCCCGGACGGGATAAGGCCCTAAGGCCGAGGCTCTCGCTGACCTCACGGGCCGTTCGCTCAAGGCGACAGAAACGCTGGACACCAGGGCCTGTCTTCGTGCGGGTCTGGGGGAGTTGTTCGTGCAGGCGCCGCGGTTGTGCAAGCGGGCGAGGCTCGTCGGCCTCGGGGGTCTTGCGCTGAGGAGAACCTCCGTTTGCGAGAGCTCCTCACGTGGTGGGGAGGCAATGACGATTCGGGTTGCAGTAGAACGTGAAGGCGGGACCCGAGTGGATGCCGCTGACCGTGTTGTTAACGCGCAGGCGCGCCTCGTATCTCACGAGGCGATTTGGCTCCACCCCGTCGCGCAGCCCGGGTACCTCGAATGCGTTCAACCCCTTGCAGCCTCTGTTGCGGAACGTGTCGGGATAGCACCGGGACTCACGGGAGCGGTGCTGAAACCTGTCTCCGGTCCCGTACTCGACCGAGAGATAGGTATCGCCGAAGCTCGAAACGACGATGGTGGGGTCAAAGCCGAACACCCATCTGTAGTCCGCTGCGCCCCCCCCGTGAATGAAGGAAACAATGTTGGCGTTGCGGGCGAGTTGTGGGCTGGTCCTGAAGACCTCGGACGCCGTGCGGTAGTCCTGGAACGAATATCCCAGGCCGCCCCGAACCGAGTAGAGGGTGTTGGGCGTCAGTCCGTCCAACCGGAAGTGCTTCTGCTCGAACTTGCCGCCGGTATTGTCGGCAGCGACCCTGTCGGTCGACTGGTAGCTCACGTCCGTCTTGCCATGTCCCCACTCGGCCCAGAGCTGCCCCGGGAAGGGACACAGCAGCGTCTTTGCATAGTTCACGACGACCGTTGCCGCGGTGGGATCGACGTTCCGTACCTCTACGCCGCTACCGTGCGCAAATCCGCCCGAGCCATTCGCGATCTTGAAGCAGGAAGGCCCGGTTTCGGCCAGCGCTCCGGGCGCTCCGAGCGCCGTGACGAGCGCAGCAGACGAAGCCGCAAGCGCAACCTTGATCGATCGGCCTGACATCACGGACCCCTCTTCGTTGTCTCCAGGAGGACTGCCCATCTGAGGCGCCCCCGCCGGATGCTTGACAACGCGAGTGGTCCACGCAGCAGCGAGATACGCTGACGATCATCGTACAGTGCATCGCGTTCTAGCGCGGCTTCGAGACGAGGCGAGACCGTGATAGGCCGGAAGCTGCGCCGGGACTTTCAGTCGTCGAGCCGGATGGCCCTTACTGCCAGAGGCGCGATCCGATGGGCGCTCCGCTGTTGGCCGACTGCGAGATCAGCGATCATCTGGGGGGTACGGACGTCTGAGTCGAGTCTTCAAGGGTCCTAACTTCCAGGCCGAGGAGACTCGGCTCGCTACTTCACACGAGCGCCGCAGCCTCGCACACGTCGCGTCCGGGGCACTGCTCCCGGACAACCCAGGCGTGGAGGTTGGGAGCATCCCAGCCGCGCGTCTCGTCGGGCGTGGCAATGAGGCCAAGATAGACCGGCACCCCGAGGAGAGCCCTCATCTTGCTGAGATGGCCCAAGTCAGTCGACTAGGCGCTGGGTCGCCACCCAGCCGTGTGGGAAGTCGACCTCGCGTTCCTTGCGCGGGTCCCACTCGAGTCGATGGGATGGGCTCTCGGCGCCGGCCTTGACAGCTGATCGACGTTCGGCAGACTGAGCACCGTGAACTAGTTTTTTTTCGTAGCTTTTACACGTTTTTTTTTTTTTTTTTTTTTTTTTTTTTTTTTTTTTTTTTTTGTAACTTACACGTTTTGCTTGCTCTAACCGTGCGGCACCTGAATAGTTACCAACTGAGGCCGGTCGGGGCGGGCCTTCATTCGTGGGCAATGGGTGCCGGATGTTTCGGTCCAGACGACCGTAAAAGGAGGAGGACCAGTGAGCAAAGGTACCGTGAGCAAAGGAACCATCGGCTGCGCTGTGGCGTTGGCCGCGATCGCTGCGAGTGGCACGGTGTTCACACCGGGCGCGCTGGCGGCTCCCAATTGTCCGAGCGTAGCCACGCCCGCACCGGGGCCGTTCCCCCCTGTCACGGGTGGCCTGACGGTCGACGGGACTTGCATCCTCAAGAAGAACATCATTACCGGCGGGCTGATCGTGGCCGGCACCGGCCGGGTGTCACTGCAGGGCGGGACGGTCTCTGGCGGGATCACCGTCCAGCCGGGCGGCGAGCTCGATATAGACGCGACTACAAACGGGGCCGGTGCGCCGCTGACCGGCACGACGTCGGTGGTCAGCGGGGGGATCGGGCTCAACAACCCGTTCGACGTCGACATCTGGAACGCGACGATCTTCGGTGGCGTTGCGCTGACGGGTGGGAACCCGTCAAGCGATCCCACGATGTGCGGGAACAAAATCATCGGCGGCGTCGCGCTCCGCAACATCACGACCGTCGGGTTCTTCTACTTCGGGGACCCGACCGACAACATGCAGTTTGGCGGCAAGTGCCCGGGCAACACGATCCAAGGGTCGCTCGCGGTCACGAACTCGTCCACCGGCGAGGTGGAGGGCAACAGCGTGAGCGACTCGGTCCTCCTCAACGGCAGCAGGCTGGAGTTCAACGGGAACACCGTCGGCGGCAGCCTCGCGTGCACGAACGGCACGACGATCCTTCCGCCCGAGCGCGGAGATCCGAGCGGCAACACGATCGGCGGGTCGAGACTCGGCTGCTGAGGGAGCCTAGCCCGGAACGTGCAGTAAGCGCGCGAAGGTGACGGGCGGGCGGCGTCGGCGTGTCACTGGTGATGGTCAGGCCGCGTTGCGGGTCGTTGTCGGCGGTGCTCGGCGTTTCCGCGGGAGCGTTGTGCGCTGCTCGGCCCGTTTCTGGGCAGCGGTGATCGCGGCCTGGTGGCCGGGCGGTCCGCGTGGTCGTGGTGGGTCGCTGCGGCCGTTGTTAGCCGCTCGCGGCCGCGAGCGTCTTGAGTCTCTTGAAAGCGGTGAGGAGCTCAGCCGCCCACGGCCATGTGTCCTGCAGGTGCAGCTTCGCGCGACGGCCGGAGAACGCGAGCCGCCCAGCGACGTGCAACAGCCTGTAACGCAGCCGCTTGGGCTCGGCCTTGGCGAGCTCCCCGTCGAGGACGAGCGCTTGGGTCCAGACGATCAGGTCGTGCGCGAGCATCACGATCTCCAACCACACCTCGTTGAGCGCGAAGTCCTTGAACGGGAACTTCGCCAGGCCGGTGTCCTTGTCATCACAGATCCGGTCCTCGACGTGCGCGTGCTGACGGTGCCGGCACTCGAGCACCGCGATCTCATCGTCGGGCTGGTCGGTGAGGATCGCTTGGAAGCGGTAGCCGTCGTGGTCGGTGAACGATAGCTGCGCGCCGGGGTGCGGACGCTCACGCCGGACGATCAACCTGCTGCCCCCGGGCCAGGCGGACAGATCAACCATGTCGGTGATCTCACAGACTTCGCCGTTCTTGCGGGCCGATCCGTCCTGGTCAAGCGCCGGGACCCAAGCATCGTCGGGGATTACGAGGATCGCGGCGCGTACCTGCTCGGTCAGCTCGTAGCCGACCGAGAAGCGCATGTTGCCCTCACGGCAGTAGTCGACCAGACCGTGGGTGGCGCCGGCGGAATCCGCGCGCACCAAGATCTCCAGGGTTTCGATGTACTCGGCCGGGATCTGCGCCAGCGCGAGATCCAGCACCGCGACATGATCGGCGGCGGTGTTCGAGCCGGCGTTCCCCGGTCGCAGCAGCCCACCGAGCGACTCTCTGGTCTCATCCAGGTAGACCTGCAAGGGGTGAAACCCGTAGCCGCCCTTGTAGTTCCCGGCCGCCTTCTCCTTCTCCGAATGCGCCGTGATCAGCGTCGCGTCAACATCGATCGTCAACCGCTCAGGCGCACCATGCAGCTCCCAGAACCGCGCCCGCGCCCGCGCGTGCGCGACACGGACCGCGTCCAACAACCCCGGTGTCGACGCGATCCGGTCGACCATCCGAAACGCTGTCGAGTCAGACGCCACCGCCCCGAACAACGCGTCCTGCTCACGGACCGCACCGAGATCCGAGACGCACTCGCCACCATCGACCAACATCACCGCGAGATCGCGGATCACCCGGCCCGGGTCATGACCACGACGCCGCTGTTTGACCGCAGCCAGCCGCGTCGACAACGCCTGCGTGAGCCCCACCTTGTCAGCGACCTGCGCGACGAGCGCGGTACCCGCATGCGACACCAACCCCGCTCCGTCCGCCGCGACTTCTACGGTTACCGGGCGTCCATCACGCATCACCCTCAAGGTGAACCTCCAAGCTCGGGATCAAGGACCTTCGACAAGCCCAAGGATCCCTGCTCAGCCGGACGTTTCCGCGCCCCCGCCCGCCGGGGGCGCGGTCGTTACGCGGCCACTACTGCACACTCTGGGCTAGCCTGGGCGTGAGGCGGGTCCAAACACACCATGTAGACACACCATGTAGATCGAGGTGGCGCCGCCAGAACCACGAAAATGGAGTCCGGCGGCGTCGGCCTCGAGCCTTCAGGGCCTCTCAGACGCTCCAGGTGGGTAATTCACTGCCTACGGTGCCCGGAGGCCCGCAGAGTGGCTGAGAATGGGCGAGAGAGGCATCCTCACCAGTGGCCCATCCCGCACCTGACACACAGCCCACCCGTTTGGGTCCCGACTGCGCGATGCGTCATTATTGAGGCGCAGGACGTAGTGGCAAAGTGAGTCGAGTCTGGGTCCACTTCCAGCCCGGGCTCGGCTCGCTGGTTTCATAGAAGCTCTGCCCGCTCGCACACATCTTCGCCGGTTCGCCGAGCCCTGGTGACCCAACAGGTCAGCCCTGGCCAATCCCAACCGCGCATCGGATCAGGCGTTGCGATGATGGATACGAACATAGGGACGCCCAATAGCGCTTTCATCTGGCTGCTGTGCGTCAGATCGGTCCGGGATAGGGTCGAGTCAGCTACGGGATGCGAATGCCAGTAGCCGATCTCGCAGGCCTGCCCATCCGTCTGTCTCCGAATCTCCTGGGCCTGCCGGGCATCGTGGGCGTGGTCTCGAGCGATTGCTCGTGGCCATCGCAGCGCATCGCCGGCTGTGCCGATCCTGGTGACCTCAACCAGATTGGCCCAACTCACGGGCCGCGGCCCGAAGATAGCCGCGCCAACCTCGCGATTATCCGAGATGGTCGTGGCCCTCAGGTCAGAGATCAGGTCTTGCCGTGCGGTCGGTGCAAGGCGGACGGCGTACTTGCTGGGGGAATCTGACAGGCGCGTCTCCGTGGTGCTGCCGATCCGATATCGAGGCGGTTTCGGGCGTGGCCCACCCCTGCGGCGCCACAGGTCGGCCACATCGACCCGGCTGGCATCAGGCGGTGGCCGATATACAGACGGGCTGCTCGGTACCGTCGCTGTCAATTCGCCGTCGATGCCGGTGGCGTAGACCCTCTCGCGCGAGGCATTGGACCGAGAGGGCGCTGGCGCCCAATGGCCCGGGTAGCGCTCGACCAGCTCGTGGCCATCGATGGCGTGGCTGACACCAGCCGTCAACACCTCATCCCTGCCCGCGTAGGTCACTCGGAAGCTTCGAGTACAGATCATCATCAGGCTTCTAAGTCTGTCACGACCACGGCACTGGCCATAATCAAGCAACGATGCCTAGTTAGCATCGGCATCGTCCTTGCGCTGCTCGTTGGCGTGGCTACCGCTGCCGCCAGCGGCGGTCGCTTCATCCGTACCCGGCAGGCCAGGGTGGAGTCGGTGCATATTGCCGCGTCGGGGTGTCGGCGGGGACGGCTGCCTGACCGGCGATGCACTCCGGGCGCGACGTTCAACGTCGGAGCGGCGCAGGTCTGCGTGTCAGGCTACTCGCAACGAGTGCGAAACGTTCCCGAGTCCGAGAAGCGCCAGGTCTACGCCGAGTACGGAATCCGCAGCCACTCCTCAGGCCAGTACGAGGTCGATCATCTCATCCCGCTCGAGCTCGGCGGCAGCAACAGCATCCGCAACCTATGGCCCGAGGCGGCCAACCCGCGACCAGGATTCCACGAAAAGGACCGCCTAGAGAACAAGCTGCACCGACTCGTCTGCACCACAAGAAGCTTGTCGCTGCGCAAGGCCCAGTCGCTGATCGCGACCAACTGGCTGGCCGCGTTCAACACCTACGTCTGAAATGCGGACCCGTGGACAGCACCACCTCCAAAACGACGAGCCGGGAGCAGCGCAGCGAGCGGATCACGGCAGCCTTCAAGTGGCCGATGATCGTGGTGGCCGCGTTGGTGATCCCGACAATCGCGATCGAGAACGCCAAACTCGGATCTGGCTGGACGACCACGGCGACGATCCTCAACTGCCTGATCTGGACCTTGTTCGTCGTCGAGCTTGTCGTGCTCGCCGTGGCCGCACCGCACCGCAAGCAGTGGCTGGCGAAGCACCCACTCGACGTGGCGATCGTGCTGCTCACCCCGCCGTTCGGGCCAGCCGCGCTGCAATCGGCTCGCGCGTTCCGACTCCTGCGCCTGATCCGGCTGATACGTGTCGCGCAGCTCTGGCGTTCGGCCTTCTCGCTCGCGGGCGCCGCCTGGGCGGCGTTGATCGCGTTCTTGTTGATCGAGGCAGCCGGCGTTGGCTTGGTCGCTGTCGAGGGGACCGCACACCACCCGCATCTCACGATCGTCGATGGCTTCTGGTGGGCGATGACCACCGTCACCACAATCGGCTACGGCGACATCGCCCCCATCACCAACGGCGGGCGTCTCATCGCGATGGGCATCATGATCGTCGGGCTCGGGTTCGTCGCCGTCGTCACCGGAGCCGCCGCGCAGTACTTCATCAACAAACACGACGCCGAGAATGACGCCGCGACCACCGACGACGTCCTGGCTGCACTCCAGGCAGTAAGAGGCGAACTCCACGCTGTGTCGGAACGCCTCGACCGACTCGAACCCACCTCCGATGACCCCAATGGCCAAGACGTCAGGCAACGGTGGACCGCTTCGTCCAGCACCAGTCCGACGGTCCCAGCCACCCATCCCGAGCTGCTCGCCTTGCACGCCAACACTCGCGGATCAACTGCCACCCGCCCACGGCCGCGAGAAGAGGCGGGACGGCGTCAGCGCCAGGTTCGGCCCGCCCGCCCGCGTCGCCCCCAACCTCCATAGACAGCGCGCACATCGAACTCCTAGCGGATCGTGATCTCTGATCCGTCTCGCGAACTGACGTCCGTCGAAATACGAAAGGGGAGCAATGAAATACACAGCGGCAGTGTTCCTAGCGGCCATCGCCGTCGCGGGCTGTGGCAGCACTTCGTCGGGGGTCCAGACAACCTCGCCCGATACGTCTGCAGCGGCTACGGCTACGGCAACCTCCGAGACCACGACCACCGAGGCACCGCCAGCTGAGACCACGAGCACCGAGGCACCGCCAGCTGAGACCACGAGCACCGAGGCACCGCCAGCCGAGACCACGAGCACCGAGGCACCGCCACCCGAGACCACGAGCACCGAGGCACCGCCACCCGAGACCACGAGCACCGAGGCACCGTCGAACAGTTCCAGCCAGATCGTCCATCCGGGAGCGTTCTGTTCGCCAGAGGGTGCGCAAGGCGTGACCAGCGCCGGTACGGCGATGACGTGTAAGACCAGCGCCACCGACACCCGCGCCCGCTGGCGCAGATCGGGCTGACGAGGAAGCCAGCGTTGGGCGCCGTCGCGATGCGCGTTGAGACCAACACGAATTTGAGGTGACCCAGCCTGATGTTCACGAAGCACAAAGCGGCGAAGCTGGCGGCGAAACAGAAAGCCCAAGCGATCGCGGAGGTGCGGGCTCGAGCTGCGCAGCTTCCTGACACGAACGGCGTCATATCGATCGAGGCCTTACAGCCGTTCACCCAGTTCGTCGTGGACCACGACATCGCCTTGGGAGAGCTCCCCGACGTCCGCAGAGCTGTCTTGCTTGGTCTGGCGGAAGGGGGCCAGTTCATTCAGGCGGGCACCGCGCTCTTCCTCAAGAAGGACGAGAGCGCCGTGTATGAGACTGCGGCTGACCTGCTCAAGGAGGTCACCGACCGAGAGTTCCGAGGAGGCTCTCAAGGCGTGAGCATTCCCCTCGGTCACGGGGTCCGCTACCGCGCAGGCGCTATGCGCGGCCACGTGGTGACGATCGGGACTCACTGGGCACCTACGGACACGGGGGCCCTGACGGTCACCGATCAGCGGATCGTCTACCACGGCGGCCGCAAGACGCTCGAATTCCCATTCGCCAAGCTCGCGACGCTCAATGTCTACACCGACGCAATCGACCTGGGCGTCACGAGCCGCCAAGCGACGTCCTCATTCGCCGTTAGCGATCCGGAACTCGTCGCCGGGATGATCCACGCCGCCGTCAACCACGCCGACGGCGAAGTCACCATCATTCGGTTCGCGGATGATCCCAACGCGAGCTCAACCTAGCTTCAGAACCTCGGCAGGCGAACTGGCGGGACCACCTGGCCCGGGATGTCGAGCCCGACCAAGAGGCTCATCGCTCGGCTCCGAGCTTGACCTCAAGGGGTGGGATCGGGACCGTGGAAAACGGTGCAGTTGACCAATCTCAAGCGCCGCGTGGAACGGGCCTAGCGGCCGGTGGGCTCGCCACCAATGCGAGCTTGGCCGGCCGGGACAGCCGCTTGATGCGTGCCTCCTCGCGCCGCGCGGCGGTGCGATCGGGCATCGGGAGCGCGAGCTCGAGTTCGACCGGCAGCCGACTGGCCGTATAGCGGCTCGCCCGTCCGGCCCGGTGGCGCGCGAGCCGGCGGTCGAGGTCGATCGTCCAGCCCGTGTAGAGCGAGCCGTCGCGGCAGCGCAGCAGATAGACCCAGGCCTGAGGCATCCCGACTCATTTTCGCCGGACCGGGAGAAGGCCCTGCGGGGACGCCGCCAACCGAACCCTCAAGTACCTTGAGGGTTCGTGCCTGAACCGGTACGCAGCAGTCAGCGGTACATGCCGGGTCTCGATGGCCTCCGGGCCATCGCAGTTCTGGCCGTCATCGCGTACCACCTGGGACTGGGCTGGGCGCCGGGTGGGTTGCTCGGCGTGGGTGTCTTCTTCACGCTGAGCGGCTACCTGATCACAGACCTGCTGCTGGCGCAGTGGTCCCGGGGCCGACTGGGCCTCGGCGACTTCTGGCTGCGCCGCGCGCGAAGGCTGCTGCCGGCCCTGTTCCTGATGCTCGTCGTGGTGACGGTATGGGTCTCGATCGCCGACCGCTCACAGATGCCGACGGTGCGCGGCCAGGTCGGCGCGGCCACGGTGTACGTGAGCAACTGGTGGCAGATCTTCCAGCACATGTCCTACTTCGCGCGTTTCGGTCCGCCGTCGCCGCTCAACCACCTGTGGTCGCTCGCGGTCGAGGAGCAGTTCTATCTGTTCTGGCCGTGGATCCTGCTGCTCGGCGTCACCTGCGTGCGGGAGCGTGAGCGCCCGATCCGCATTCGCCCGCGGCTCGCCGGGGTGACGCTCCTCCTGGCGCTGGCGTCGGCGATCGAGATGGCGGTGCTCTATCACCCGTCGTTCGATCCCTCGCGGGTCTACGACGGCACGGACACGCGGGCGTTCGCCCTCTTGATCGGCGCCGCCCTGGCGATGGTGTGGCCCAGCCGGTCGCTGAGCGACCACGTCAATGCACGGGCGCGCGGGATCCTCGACGGCGCCGGTCTGGCGGGGCTCGTCGTGATCGCGCTCTTGATCTGGCGCACCAACCAGTACTCGAGCTTCCTGTACCACGGCGGGATCGTGGTGCTGTCGGTCGCCTCGGTGATCGTGGTCGCCGCGCTCGCGCACCCGGCCACCCGGCTCGGCCACGCGCTGGGATGGGGGCCCCTGCGCTGGATCGGCGTGCGCTCGTACGGCATCTATCTGTGGGCGGTACCGATCATCGTGCTCACCACGCCGGCGCCGAACCGCGGGGTGGACGCGCTCCGGGCCGTGCTCCAGGTCGCGGCGATCTTCTCGGTGTCCGCGCTGTCCTGGCGCTACGTCGAGGAGCCGGTCCGCCACGGCGCCCTCGGCCGGCTGTGGGCGCACATCCGGTCGGCCGGTTGGCAGCCGCGCGCAATGCCCCGGCGCGTGCGCGTGATGCTCACCGCCGCGGCAGCGGCGCTCGTGCTCGCCGCCGCCGGACTGGCGGGAATCGGTCCCCCGGCTCCGGTCACCTCCGCCCTGGCCGGGATCAGTGTGGAGCCGAGTCACGCCGGACCACCGGTCTCCGGGACGAGCAGGGCCGCGTCCGCCGGCGGCCGCACCGCGCGGGGGGGGATCCCGGCGCGGTCAGTCCCGGGCGTGGCCGATCCGACCGCCGCGCGGATCGTGTCCACGCGCTCGTCCTGCCGCGGCGTGGCCCACATCGGTGACTCGACGTCCGAGGGTCTGATCTCCAGCGACTACCTGCCGGACCGCGGCCAACGGATCGGGGCTCAGTACGCCCGAGTCGGCGCGACGGATCAGCGGCTCGAGATCACCGGCGCGACGTCGATCGTCGAAACGCTGCCCGGCGGCACCAACGCGGAGGCAGTCGCGCGCGGCCTGCAGAGCGACGGGTACCGGGGCTGCTGGGTGATTGCACTCGGCACCAACGACACGGCCGACATCTACGTGGGGTCCTCGGTGAGCCTGAGTGCCCGGATCGCTCGGATGATGGCGGTGATCGGCAGTGAACCGGTGATGTGGGTGGACGCCAAGTCGCTCGTCACGAGTGGGCCGTATGCCGAGTCCAACATGCAGCTGTGGAACCGGGCGCTGACCCAGGCCTGTGCCGGGTACCCCAACATGCGGGTCTTCGACTGGGCCTCGGTGGCGCAGGACAACTGGTTCATCCCCGACGGGATTCACTACACCTCGGCGGGGTACGCCGGACGCGCCCAGCTGATCGCCACCGCCCTCGCGCAGGCCTTTCCGGCCTCGGGCCACTCGCCCGGAACGAGCTGCGTCGTACGGGTACCGCCGGCCTTCCCGCGCGTCCTCGGAGTGCCCGGCCAGACGAGCACCCCCGGGCAGACCAGCACGCCCGGGCAGACCAGCACGCCCGGGCAGACGAGCACGCCCGGGCAGACCAGCACGCCCGGCCAGACGAGCACGCCCGGGCAGACCAGCACCCCCGGGCAGACCAGCACGCCCGGGCAGGCGAGCACGCCGGGTTAGACTGCCCCGCACACCAGCACGCATCAACGGAGGCGCCATGTCCAGCCTGCTCGAGTACACGGTCCAGGGCGACGTCGGAACGATCAGCGACGAAGCGAGGCTGCCCCAGGTCAAGCTGATGGCGCCGCTGGATCTGTACCGGCTGTGGGAGCGACAGAACTGGGTCTCGCACGAGATCGGCCTCGATCAGGACCGGCGCGACTGGGAGGCGCTCCCCGAGGCGCTGCGCGAGGAGATGCTGTGGGGGCTGTCGGCGTTCTTCGTCGGCGAGGAGCGCGTCACGAATCAGTTCTCCGGGCTCGTGCTCGCGGCCGAAGACAAGCACGAGGAGGCGTTCCTGATCACGCAGCAGGTCGATGAGGCCCGCCACGCGCAGCACTTCAATCGCCTCTACGAGGAGGTGTTCAACGTCGACGGCAGCTTCGAGGATCGGCTGGAGCGCGCCCGGCGCGACCTCACCCCGGACTATTTCACGCTGTTCGACGGCCACCTGGTCGAGGACCACCAGGCGCTGCTGGCCGATCCGACGAACATCGAGGCCAAGGTCGACTTCGTGACCACGTACCACATGGTCATCGAGGGGACCCTCGCGCTCACCGGGCAGTACTTCCAGAGCGACAACATGGAGCGTCGCGGGATCCTGCCCGGGCACCTGAAGGCGTTCAACCTGATCTCGCAGGACGAGCACCGGCACGTGGCCTACGGAACCTGGTTCCTGCAGCAGAAGGCCCGCGACCCCGAGCTTGCCGGCCGGATCCAGGCCAAGCTCGTCGAGACCCTCCCCGCGGCGGCCGGCGTGCTCGTGCCGCCGGGCGCCCAACTCGGTGATGACTACACCTATCTCGGCTACACGGCCCAGGCCATGAACGAGTTCGCGTTCACGGCGCTGTCGCGCCGCCTGAAGGTGATCGGCGTCGGTCTCCCGGCCGTCGCCGCCTAACCTGGACTTTCGCCCCGGGGGTGGCCTGACCGAGCGCCGCGCGAGCGGCCAGGCGTCCCGGCTGGGGGGATCAGCAGGGACCCTCGCGTGTCGTGCGATGAGTTTTCTCCGGGGCGACCGTCTGAACGGTTGTCATCTCACACCCAAGGAGGTTGTCGTGCCCAGCACCAAGACCCGCATCAAGAAGATCGCCACCGTGATCGTCCCGGTCAACGACGTCGACCGCGCGATCGAGTTCTACGTCGACAAGCTCGGCTTCGAGAAGCGCGTGGATGTCCCGTTCGGTGGGGCCTATCGCTGGGTCGAGGTGTCCCCGGCAGACGCGGACACCACGATCGCGATCTGCGAGCCGCCCCCCGGCAAGTCCGCCGGCAACGCCGAGACCGGCATCAGCCTGGAGACCGACGACATCGATGCTGTCCACGCCGAGCTCAAGGCCCGCGGCGTCGACGTCGACGAGGAGGTCAGCCGCATGGGTGACCCGGTCCCGCCGATGGTGTGGCTGCGCGACCCCGAGGGCAACACCCTGCTGGTCGTCGAGAGCACCACCTGATCTGGCCTTCTGCTCAGCGTGACGAGGCGGCGGGCGTCCCGCCCGCCGCCTCCGTCACAACGGTGCATGCTCGTCAGCCGAGCGCGACCATCTCGTGCAGCGTTGTGCCGGTCCGCTCGAGCACCTCGCCGGCGGCGTCGATCCGCAGACGGAAGTCGGACAGGAACCGAAAGTAGCCGGGGTGCCCGACGATGTGGCGCACGAGCGGCTTGACGAGGGGTGAGCGCACGACCGGGAGATCGTCCAGCAGATCGTGCGCGTGGATGATCCGCTTGACGTCAAGCCGGAGTTCGGCCTCGTCCCCTGCCCTCAGGCGCAGCCAGGTGGGATACGCGCGCCCCGCGGTCTCGTCGTGGACCTCGGGGCCGGTGTCGACCGTCACCTCGCCGGTGGAGAGCACGATCTGGTTCCCGCGGGCGACCATCAGCGGCGTGGAGGCCGCGAAGCCGTAGCGCTTGCCGGAGAACACGTTTGCGTAGACGAGCGTGACGTCGTCGGCGTAGACGCGGCCCCAGTACCAGTGGTCGACGATCCGGGGCATGTTGCCCACGCCCCAGTTATGGTCGTGGTAGCCGATGCCCCGCACCGCGAGCGTCTCGCCGTTGAGGCGGATCGTGCCGGTGACGCTCGCGCGGGGCGCGCCGACGATCCAGGCGAAGAAGTCACACGCGCCGTAGCGGGTGTGACCGAGCCCCGGCTGCCAGGTGGGGACGATGTTCGCGAAGCTCAGGTCGGCGGCGAGCGCACCCTCGTCGACCACGCAGCGATGCACGAGCGGCTCGCCCTCCTCGAGCCACGCATGGTTGTAGCCCACGCGAACGTCGCAGCGCTCGCTCGAGGCCCGGACGGCCGCGTCGGGATAGCGGCGCGAGATCTCGTGCCGGGTGCCGTCCGGCTCGTAGACGTGGATCTCGATCCCGGGGGCCCGGTGGATGAGCTCGCGGGCCTGGAGCATCACGACGACGACATGACCGCTGTCCAGGCGGGCGTCGAAGTACCAGTGCTCGAACCAGCGTTTCCCGCCCGGCGGGTGGATCGCATTCTCCGACAGCGGCGGAGTGATGATCTCCTCGTCGCGGCGCCGCGGCCCCCGCCAGCCCTCGACCACGGCGAGCGTGGCCATCAGCGCCGCAGACCGCTGGCGGCCTCGAACACGACCTCGCGGCCCCGCATATGGCGCTGGTACCAGCGTTCACGACGGCGTCGCTGACTTCTGTCGAGCGCCGGCTCCGCGCCGGGCACGAAGCGCCGCGCGAGCTCGGTGGCCGTGATCAGCGGGAAGCGGGCGGGCAGCAGCCCGATCCACGGGAACACCGGCGGCACATCGTGGCGCGCGCGTGTGTTCGGCGACATGGTCAGCGCGATCAGCGCTGCGATCGCGGCGTAGTCGTAGCGCCCGCGCAGGTCGGTACGCGACGTCGGCTCGAACGCCCGCGGGAACGACTCGATCAGCTCGGCGCCGTGCGGACCGGCGGTGTAGCTCCGCGAGAGCACGGCGAGGCCCAGGACCTGGAGCGACTCGCGCACCGTCTCCGGGTAGAAGCGCGGACGTACACCGAGGAGGTAACCGAGATAGCGCTGGTAGTGCAGGAGCGCCCGGATCTCGCGCGGGCTCGTCTGGTAGCCGGCGGCCCACAGGCCGAGGCCGGGCGCAACCGATCCGCCCATCAACGTCAACAGCATGTAGGTCTGGCTGATCGGCAACCCCCACCGCCCCGCGTCCCATTCGGGGTGCTCGGCGACGCGGCGACGGACCGACACGTGCATCACCCGGACGCGCATGGCCGTGGCGCGCCCATCCGAGCCGATCCGGAACAGGTCGCCCGGCTCGGAGACGTCGATCCAGAAGCGCACCGTCTCCAGGAAGCGGCGGAGCGCCGCGTCACCCGCGTACCCGCCGGCCAGTGACAGTGGCACCGCGACCGCGGATTCCGTGTACATCTCCAGCGTCTCGGCGCCGGCAAAGGCGAACAGGCTCGTCCCCCACCGTCGCCAGATCCGCGCCCCCTCCTCGACCAGGTCGCGGTCGACCCAGCCCGGCACCGGCTCGAACTCGGTGAACAGCGCGCGCATCGCCTCCGGGGGATCGTGCACAGCGTCGATCCCTTCCGCCAGCGCCCGATCGAGCAGGTGGCGCCCGGCGCGTGGCCCGGCCGGTCCGAAGAGCACCTCATCGACGAAGCGCTCGGCCACCGGGTCACCCGCGCGCAGGTCCTCGCAGAGCATCCGGGCGGCGGCGTCCGGCGGGCATGGATCGAAGCCCAGGACCCGTCGCGAGATCGCCCGCAGGCGTCTCACGCCGCGACGTTCCAGCGCCTCCCAGTAGCGGAAGTCCGTCGGCGTGTCGGCCGGTCGGTTGGTGGTGTCGGCGACAGCGGATGACGTGGCGACCACGGTGCCATACCGTAACATAACTTCTGTTATGGCTGTCCAGCGTTCAGCGACCGCCGAGTCGTCGCGCCCCCGGCAGGGGTTGCGACGCGCGGATTGGCTCCTCGCCGGCCAGGACCTCCTGCGCGCCGGCGGCGTGCGGGCGGTCAAGCTCTCGGCACTGACCCGCACGCTCGGCGTGACGACCGGGAGCTTCTATCACCACTTCGCCGACATGTCCGCCTATCTCGATGCGCTGGCCGAGCAATGGGGCGAGACCCAGCCCGCCGAGGTGCTCCCGACGATCTCCGACGGGCCGCCCCTGGCGCGCCTCACCGCCCTCGAGGCGCTACACCGCACCAACGACATGGAGCCGCTCGATCGTGCGATGCGGGCGTGGGCGTCGGACGATCCCCGCGCCGCGGCCGCCGTCCGGGAGGCCGACGCCAGGCTGCTTCGGTTCCTCGAGCGCGCGTTCGCGGACCTCGGGTTCGAACGCGAGGACGCCCGTGCCCGCGCGCTCCTGATGTTCTCGGCCGGGGCGGCCAACATCTATGCGCCCTGGCGCATCGACGGCACCGGCCGCCGCCGGATGCTTGCGGTGCTGACGGCGCCGGGGCGATGAGTTCGGCGTGGCACGCCCGTCCTACGCATTGTGTGTCCACAGGCGGCCGGCGACGATCGACGGCGGCCGCCGCGCTGACATGACGAACGGCCCAGGAGGTACACGATGCCCGACTACAGGATCGGAACCCGCGAGGAGTGGCAGGTCGCTCGCGCTGAACTCGCGAATCTCGAGGCCGAGCACGCACAGCTCGGCGAGAAGGTGACCGAGCAGCGCCGAGCGCTGCCCTGGGTTCCGGTGGACAAGGAGTACGAATTCGACACCGAGGACGGGAGGAAGACGCTCGCAGAGCTCTTCGACGGGCGCTCGCAGCTCCTCGCCTACAACATCATGTTCGGGCCCGACTACGAGCTCGGCGCCTGCCCCGGGTGCTCGAACGTGGGGGATGAGCTCGATGCCACGCGCGTGCATTTGAACCACCGCGACGTGACGCTGATCTGCTTCTCACGCGCGCCGATTGCTCGGCTCATCGCCTACAAGAGGCGGATGGGGTGGCAGTTCCCCTACGTCTCGACCTATGAGACGGAGTTTCCGTTCGACTTCGGGATCGCCCTCAGGCCCGAGCAGGCGCAGCAGATTCCCGAGGTCAAGGCGATGATCGACAATCCGCCTGAGTGGCTCGAGGACTGGGCGCGGCAGGTCGGAGCCAAGCTCGAGGATGGCCTTCGCGAGGGACCGAGCTTCATCGCCTTCGCCCGCGAGAACGGCAGCGTGTACCACACCTACACCGTGATGGCTCCCGACCGCTTCGTCGCCCCGTATCACTCGTTCCTGCTCGACCGAACGCCGAAGCCTGGGCCTGAGGCGCCTCGCGCGTGGCGCAAGGACGAGTACCCGGACTGACCCGACCGGACCCGACCTGGGCGGATACGGCGCTAGAGGAGGGACTCAGGGCTCAGCGGTAGTCAGGGTTGGCGTAGTCGAAGCGGCAGCCCGCGTCCCAAAGGCTCTTCTGGTTGCCGTGCGCCGGGATGCCGCCCGCTTCCTTGAGCATCCGCGCCACGTGCATCAGGTTCCAGGCGAGGAAGGTGGTGTTGCGGTTGGTGAAGTCGTTATCAGGGCCGCCCGAGCCGGGATCGAGATAGCTCGGTCCGGGGCCGGCCTCACCGAGCCACGCCGAGTCGGCCTGCGGCGGGATCACGTACCCAAGGTGCTGGAGCGAGTAGAGGATGTTCATCGCGCAGTGCTTGGCCCCATCTTCGTTGCCGGTGATGATGCAGCCGCCGACGCGGCCGTAGTAGGCCCATTGGCCGGCGTCGTTGAGCAGGTGGCTGTTGCCATACAGGCGTTCGATCACCTGGGTGCAGACGGAGGATTTTTCGCCGAGCCAGATCGGCGAGAGCACGACGAGGATGTCGGCGGCCATCACCTTCTCGAAGATCGCCGGCCAGTCATCTCTGTCCCAGCCGTGCTCGGTCATGTCCGGGTACACGCCGGTCGCGATCTGGTGATCGACCGCGCGGATCGTCTCGACAGTCACGCCGTTGCGCTGCATGATCGCCACGGCGAGGTCGGCCAAACCGCTCGTGTTGGAGATCTCCGGCGAGCGCTTCAGCGTGCAGTTGATGAACAGCGCGCGCAGATCGGAGAAATCCCACTGCGACTCGGTCGCCAATTGCTCCTGTCGTTCGGTCAGTTTCGCCATCGTCGTCTCCTTGTTGGATGAAGCGTCTTGTGAGGCCAGTCTCGTGAGCGGGCCCGAGCGTTACGGCGCGGCGCTCAGATCAGCTCGGGGTCGGTGAGGACCTCGATTAGCACAGGTCCGTGATGCGCAGCGGCTGCCGTGAAGGCCTCGTCGAGTTGCGAGGCGTCGGTGACGCGGATCCCCAGCGCACCGCAGATCTCGGCGTACTTGGAGAAGTCGGGGTTGTGCAGGGAGGTCTGCCAGACCTCCCAGTCGCCCGCGTGCTGCTCCTTGGAGATCTTCCCCAGCTGGCCGTTGTTGAGCAGCACGTGGGTGATGTTCATGTCGTGCTTGACCGCGGTGAGCAACTCGGCCATGTACTGGGCGAACCCGCCGTCGCCGGTGACGGCGAAGATCGGGCGCTCGGGCGCCGCGGCCCAGGCGCCGATCGCGGCCGGGTAGCCGAACCCGATCGAACCCAGGTAGCCGGACATGAGCACCGACTGGCCGGGCTTGCACTCGAAGTAGCGGCCGAACGAGTAGGCGTGGTTGCCGACGTCAACCGCGATCACCCCGGCCTCCGGCACGTGGCGGCCGAGCGCGGCGAACACGACCGCGGAGTTGACGCCGTGGCTGCGGTCATCGCGCTCGCGGCTGGCCTTTTCCGCGCGCCAGATCGCCCACCGCTCTGCCAACTCCGGACGCTGGTCGACGCGGTCGGCGGGCGGCAGCGAGACCCCCTCACGGAGGCGGGCCAGGACGACGCCGATCTCGCCCCAGACCGGCACGGTCACGGGGTGGAACTTGCCGAGCTGCAGCGGGTCAACGTCGACCTGGATGATCGGCTTGCCCGGGTAGATCCCGGTGTGGTTCGAGAACGACGCCCCCAGCACCAGCAGCAGGTCGGCCTCGTTCATGAACCAGCTCGCGACCGGCGTGCCGCTGCGACCGAGGACACCGCAGGCCAGCGGATGGTCATCCGCGATCTGGCCCTTGGCCTTGAATGTCGTGATCACCGGCGCGCCGATCCACTCAGCAAGTGCGACCACCTCGTCTCGATCGAAGCGAGCGCCGTGGCCGACAATGATCACGGGGCGCTTGGCCGTCTGAAGCAGGCCGACCGCCTCCTGCAGCGACTCAGCGGGCGGGCTGATCTGCAGCGCCGTCAGCCGGCCGTCGGGCCCCGACGCGGGCACGTCGCCGGCCGGCTTGGTCTGCACCTCGTCGGGGAAGATCAGGTGCGTCGGCCCCTGCTGAAGGATGGCGTGCTTGCAGGCGAGGGTCATCAGCTCGGCGTGCTTGGAGGTTTCGAGCACCGGCTGGGTCCAGCGGGCGACCTTGCCGAACGCCGCGCCCAGATCGACCTCTTGGAACGCGCCCGGACCGAGTACCTGAGTGTCGACCTGCCCGGTGAGCGCCACCACGGGCGAGCGGTCGACATTCGCGTCCCACAGCCCGGTGAGCAGGTTCGTCGCGCCCGGTCCGGCGATCGTGAGGCACGCCGCCGGACGGCCGGTGAGCTTGCCGTACGCGGACGCGGCGAACGCCGCGGCGCCCTCGTGCCGGATCCCGATATAGGTGAGCTTGCCTGCCGCTTCCTGTCGTCGCAGCGCGTCGGCGAGGCCGAGGTTCGAGTGCCCGACCATCCCGAACACGTGCCGCACGCCCCAGTTGACCATTGTCTCGGCCATCACGTCGGTGACCGTGCGGACATGCGGCGCCTCGGGCTCGACGCCTACATAGACGCCGTCATCGCGGACCTCGATCGGGAACGTCGGCACGCTGTCGCCGAACGGGGAACTGCCGTCGAGCGGGCAGTAGTCGTACCCGTGCCACGGGCAGCGGAGCATCCCCTTCTCGATCGACCCCTCCCCGAGCGGACCGCCCTGGTGCGGGCAGCGATTGCTGAGTGCGGCGTAGCGCCCCTCGTAGTGCGTCACGGCAAAGCTGTGTGGGCCGGCCGAGACGGTCTTCACGCGCCCCTCCGGAAGCTCGAGGAGCGAGAGCACGCGATGCCACGTCAATGGTTCAGGCGATGTTGTCGTCATGGCCGTTCAGTCACGCAGGCGACCGAAGCGTTACAGCCATCTTCCTACGGGCCCCTGTAACGAAGCCGGGGGCTCCGGGACTCCCCCGATATCGGCCCATCGATCACGACCCTTGACGCTCCGGTCCACCAGCTGCTCGACGCCCCAGACCAGCGCGAGACAGGACTGGCGTTCTTCCTCAGGTCAGAGGACCGTGCGTCGAGATCTCGTTCTGCGTCGCGGTGCCGTGCACGCTGAGCACCCTGATGTGGGCGACGTAGCGGCCGTCGGGTGCTTTGAAGTAGCAGCTGTACGTCTGGCCGGCGACCGCCGGCACGCCGCTCGGGCAGGTGACACGGACGTGGATCTCGAAGTGGTCGTACACGAAGCGCTCGACCATCTGCGACGAGCGGCTCGCGATCAGCACCGACTGGCCTCCACACCCTGCGAGCAGGGCCGCGGCAGCGATCGCCATGAGAGTGCCCAGCAACTCTTGCATCCTGGCCCATAGATCGGCAGGTCTGCGCTCGCGTTGAGGGCGCCAACGCCGACCCCGATCACCACCGTCGAGGTCGACACGCCCCGAATGTGGCTGCCGAGCGCGCCCGTTGAGACCAAATACAAGCCCCGTCGTAGCGGGGATTCCGAGAGCCCTCTGTCGGACTCGAACCGACAGACCCCTTCCTTACCATGGAAGGTCGAGGGCATCACGAGCGTTCACAGACGCTCACGAATGGGCACGAAATCCCTGCAAAGCGCCTCAAACCGGAGTGTACGACGGTGGTGGGCGAAATGCGGTCGAAGTGGATCTAGTGGACGCGGAGTGGACGCGCTCCACTCCCCCGTTCGCCGTCGCAATCTCCAGGGTTAACACGGATCCCCGCCGGGCTGCCGGCGGTGGACCTCCGGGTTCGCCCGATGGCGGCTGAGCAAGACGGCATCGGCCAGGTGGCCGACGGGCAGCTTGTCCGCGTTCGTGTCCGTGTCACGCTGCGAGCAGAGGACACGGGATGAGCGACCGCGCGCTGTGGCTCGAGGAGTGGTGTCCGACTTGTCGAGTCGCGCCGGCGGCGCCCTGCCGCATGCCGTACTTGACGAAGACCCGACCGCCGACGCGGCTCCACGTGGCGCGCGGGTGGCGGGTCCGGCCGTGCCCGACGTGTAGGGCCGATCCGGGCGAGCCGTGTCGCACCCCCTCAGGGCGCGAGGCGTCGCACACGCATCAGGCGCGCGTGCATCCAGGAAGGCACGAGCTCGTGACGGGCGATCCGGTCTGGCAAGAGCTCGGATCGCGGAGCGCCACGATCGCGATCGTGCTGTTCAGCGGCCGCGCTGGCCGCGGCGGTCGCGTCGACAAGATCGTGCTGAGTCGGCTCGAGGGTGACGAGCTGGTCGACGTCGAGCGGTGGAGCAGCCGGGACGAGCTGTGCTATGCGCTCGAGGCACCGATTTGGGATCGCTTCGGGTCCTTCGCCGGCCAGCCGCCGATCGCCGGCACGGTGACATGGACGACCGCCGATCGGCGTGTCGCAATCGGAGGTCGGCGCGGCGACGAGCGGTTCGAGGAGCTCGTGTGACCGGCCTGGAGGTTGCCCCACGACGTCGTACTGGCTGCACATCGGCTCGGGGACCACCAGCTCTGAATGGCCCCGACACGAGAAAGACCGGGCTGCAACCCGGCCTTCCGTACATAGGCGCCGTGAGCGCCGAACACTCGCCTGTTGTCTGCAGTGTACCCGGCCGCCGGATGGATTCGGGCCGCCTGTCGGTCACCTGCACGCACTCCCGCTCGGTCTGAGCGTCATCGCGAGCGCCACCTGTGGTGCTGGCGACGGCACTCAGCCACATGCAGATGAGCCCGCCCGAGCGCGCGGGGGAGCCGTGAGTCACACGGCGATCGCCGCCGTCCTGGCGCGCACCGACCTGTCGATGGGTGAGCGGCTCGTCGCGCTGTCGCTGGCGAGCTTCGCCAATCGTGAGGAGCGCGCGTTCCCGGGGAACGCGGCCGCAGCGGGGCGCGCCGGCCTCGGTCGCAGCCGCTACCTAGAGGCGCGGGACCGGCTCGTCTCGCGCGGGCTGGTCGCGATCGAGGAGATGGGGCGTGGCCGCGGTCAGGCGACGACGCTCACCGTCCTGTTCGCGCAGTCCGGTCCGTGGTGGGACGGCGAGATCAACGCGCGCCTGCTCGAACGCGTGCTCAGCCGCAGCCCGCTACGCGGGTCCGCGCGGCTACTGCTCGCGACGCTCGCCGCCCTCGCCGACGAGTCGGACGAGGTCGACGAGCTATCGACTGACGAACTTTGCCGCGCCGCGGGCCTGGCGAACAGCACCTACCGCCGCGCACGCACCGCTCTACTCGCATCCGTCGACGTCGAGCTCGTCGACGACGGCGGCGGGCGAGGTCGAATGAACCGCTGGCGGGTTGTCGAGACAGCTGGCGTATTCAACGCGGTCCCTTCCGCTCAGCCCCGGCGACGGCGAGCGCCAGCACCTGGCCGGCCGCCGCTCCTCTCCCCCGTCCGATCTGAGCCAACCCCCGCCGTCGGGTGTGAGCCTCGAGCAGCCGCGGGACCTGCTGCTCAAAAGGGTCCAGACCTGAGCGGGGTTACAGATCGAAAGCGTCCGGATCTGAGCGGGGTTTCGAGACGTAGGGGTCCGAGCCTGAGCGGGGTATCGCGGACAAAGGGTCCGGACGTCAGCGGGGTTTCCGGTGTGAACCCCGCCAAGACCCCGCCAGAAACCCCGCCACCCAGCGCGCGCGGGAAGGGAACCCCTGAACCCCAGAACCGGGAACCCCCCCGACCCCCCTGGAGGGGGGAGCACCGAACGCTGGGTCATCATCGAGGAGAGCTACCTCACCGATCGAGGGCGGCACCGACGACGAGGGGTCCGCGTCGACCTCGACGAGGTCCGACGAGGCCTTGCCGTCCCGAGCACCGAGGATCAGAACGCCTGGCGGCAGATTCGGGATCAGCTCCATCGGCGCGTTGGCGAGTCCATGTTCGCGATCTGGCTCGAGCCGATCGAGCTGATCGCCATCGACAGCGAGCAACGACTCGTGCTCGCCCCTCCGACGGCAACAGCGGCGTGGATCAGCGAGCGATTCGGCCGCCTGATCGCAGCCACCTCGTCCGAGCTCGGCCGCGAGTCTCGCTTCGCCAACGAGGCCGAGCGCCACGCCTTCAACGCATCCGCCCCAAACGACCGGCTCCAAATCAACCCGAAGGAGGCACCAGGATGATCATCACGATCAGCAACCAGAAGGGCGGCGTTGGCAAGACGACCACCGCCGCCAACCTCGCCGTGCTGCTCGCACGTCAGTACCGGCGCGTGCTCGTTCTCGACAGCGATCCGCAGTTCGCACTCACCCGCCAGCTCGGCGCCGAGGAACGCTCGCTCGGCGTCAACCTCGTTGACGTCCTCACCGGCCGTGCCGCTGCCGCCGACGCAATGTCCCCGACATCCATCGCGTCGACCTGATCGCCGCCGCGCCGGCGCTCGCCGGCGTCGAGATGAGCCTCGTCGGCGAGCTCGGCCGCGAGCGGTTCCTGACCGACGCGCTCGAGCCGCTGATCGCCGAGTACGACGACATCGTCCTCGACACGCCCCCAACCTCGGGCTGCTCACCGTCAACGCCCTGGTCGCCGCCAAAGTCGTCATCGCGCCCGTCAGCGCCGAGGACGACGCGTCGCTTCACGGGATCCGCGAGCTACGCCAAACCCTCGGAAAGCTCACCGACCGGCTCGGCGCTCCATCGCCCGCCCTGATGCCGGTTCTCACACGCTGGCCGCCACTCCGCATCAGCAGCCGGCTGATCGAACGGGCGCTCGTGGTCGAGAACCTGTGAGCGGCCGTACGAGTACCAGCCCGATCAGCTCTCTTTGCTGGTGCCGCCGCCGCGCGCGTGCCGCTCGCCGTCACCGCGCCCGACAGTGCCCCGATCCTCGCCTACGACCTCCTCGCCGAGCGGATCACGGAGGCGATCGCGCCATGACCTCGACCAGACGACCGCTGACGATCGACGATCCGCTGGCCGCGGCCGGTGCGTGCCACGTGGCACGCACCCGCGCTGGCGGTGACGCCAGCCGGCTGCGCGACATCCGTCTCGACCAGATCCGCCCCAACCCCAAGCAGCCCCGGCAGCGCTTCGAGACCGAGTCGCTCGTGGCCCTGGCCGACTCGATTCGGGAGCACGGCGTGCTGCAACCGGTGATCGTGCGGCCGCGCGAACCCGAGGGCTACGAGCTGATCGCCGGCGAGCGGCGCTGGCGCGCCTCGCTGATAGCCGAGCGTGAGACGATCCCGGCACTCGTTGACGATGCCGCCGACGACGCCATCTCACTCGAGCTCGCGCTGATCGAGAACATCACCCGCGCCGACCTCACCGTCATAGAGCAGGCCCGCACCATCGCACGCTACTCGACGACCTCGGCGTGT
Source organism: uncultured Solirubrobacteraceae bacterium (assembly GCA_963800815.1). Lineage (GTDB taxonomy): Bacteria > Actinomycetota > Thermoleophilia > Solirubrobacterales > Solirubrobacteraceae > Palsa-465. The sequence goes on along the minus strand of CAWDCP010000024.1, from coordinate 23,132 downwards.
CAAACGCCGACCTCGGACGCCGGCTCGGGCGAAGCCGCAGCGACCTCGCCCACACGGTCCGGCTCCTCGAGCTGCCAGATCAGGCGATCGAGCTGATCGACAGCGGTCCGCTCTCGAAGAGCCACGGCAAAGCGCTCCTCACCGAACCCGACCACCACCGCCGACGCCAGCTCGCCCGCCGCGCCGCCGACACCGGCTGGTCCGTCCGCAACCTCGAAGCCGAAACCACACGCAGCACAAAGTCCCCACCGGCGCCAGCAGCCCCGCACCCTGACCACGTCGCAGCTGCAGCGACCCTCGAAGACACGATAAGGAGAGCACTGGGAACCGGCGTCAAGGCGCGTCCTCACCGGCGCGGGTACCAGCTGCTGTTAGACCAAGCCGCCAGAGACCGGCTCGTCCAACTGCTCGACCTCGAACTACCCGCCAACAAGCATGCCACCTAGCACGGTCATCCGACCGATCTCCCGTCGTACTGTCGCGCAGCGACAACTCACGCCTGGCGAACTCGATCGTCCGCGGCGGCGCTAATCAGGCCCGCCCGGAGGATCGGAACGTCGCCGAAGCGCTCGTGCGCCCAGCGCCAGTCTGAATGGCGAAGCGATCGCGGGATCGCTTAGACAGGAACCTGCGGCGGCCGTCCTCGAGCGCCGGCTCGGCCCCGTTGGGACGTCCTTCCGAGTTCGTTGGGTGAGACGCTCCCCGGTTGAGGGGGTGCGAGCGAGGGGTCGGCAGGATCGGTCATGATGGTGGCCGTGCCGAGGGCTGCGACCGACAAACGCGCTGTTGAGGGGAACGTATGTCAGGGCCGTCGGCGGACCGCCCGCTCTTGACCGAAGAGCAGCGACGGCGCCGGCGCTCTGAGGCTCGAGCTCGTGCTAGGCGAGTTCGGCTGGCGGCGCTCTCCGGGCTGGCCGCCGTCGCGGCGCTGGCGGTTGGCCTCGCGCTCTGGGTGACGGGCGGGAGTGGGAGCCATACCAACTCACGGCGCTTTGCCGCGCTGGCCCACAAGAAGGATTCGGTCATGCCCGCGGTGACGATCACCGTCGAGGCCAGCGGGGACCTGCTGATCCACTCTCCTGTCTGGGAGCAGGCCCTGGCCGATGGCGGTGGGACGCACTACAACTTTGCTGCGCTGTTCAAGCAGATCAAGCCGTACATCGCGGGTGTCGAGCTACCGTTGTGTCATGTAGAGACGCCGATGACGCCCGCTCCGCCCACCGGCTATCCAATCTTCAACACGCCCCCCGCCCTTGCGCAGGCGATCCGTCAGACGGGCTGGAAGGCTTGCTCGACGGCGGCGACGCACTCGCTGGACCAGGGTGAGACCGGCGTTGTCGCCACGATCCGCGCGCTCGATCAGAACGGCATCGCGCACGCCGGCACCTACGCCTCGGCGGCCGCACAGCGCACACCATTGATCCTGACGGTCAAGGGGATCAAGGTCGCGTTTCTGTCCTACACCGAGCTCACCAACGGGATCCCCTCGCCCCACCCGTGGTCGGTAAACCGGGCCGAGGATATTCCGCAGATCCTCGCCGAGGCCCGCCGCGCCCACGACGGTGGCGCCCGTGTGGAGATCATCAACATCCATTGGGGCGATGAGGACGTGCAGACGCCCAGTGCCTTTCAGATGCATCTCGCCAAGGTGCTCACCCGCTCGCCCTACATCACCGCGGTCGTCGGTCAGCACGTGCACATTCCCCAGCCGATCCGCAAGATCAACGGCAAGTTGGTGGTGTTCGGTGAGGGCAACCTGATCTCAAACCAGACCAGCGCCTGCTGCCCCACCGCCTCACAGGACGGTCTCATCGCCCTGCTCACCATCGTGGTCGACGCGCACGGCGCCAGAGTGACGTTCGTGCACTACGTCCCGATCTGGGTTCAGCACCCCAGCTTCGTGGTGCTCCCCGTGGGCCGAGGGTTGCGGATCGATCCAGCGGACGCCGCGGAGCTGCGCGCTTCCTACGCGCGGACGGTCGCCGCAGCAGGCCGCGGGCCGCAGGTGCAGCCCATTCCCGCACACCTGCCCTAAAGGACCGAACCGTAGTTGGGTTCCGCCGTCGATCCAAGCGCCCTCGGCCACACCAGACACCCGAACGACGCATCCGGCCGCGCCCTGCCTACCCCCACCCGCTCGCACCTCGGATTGCCGCTGCAGCGCCAGCTTTGAGGGCGACCGCCGCGGTGCAGGCAAGCACCGCATCCTCATAACGGCAGCCTGCCGCGACAACGGCATGCAGAATCTCATCGCAGCCCTTAACGTGATCCGCACCCCGGCGGAATGTCGCCATAGCCATCGTCCGGCCGGAGGGCCGCCAGATCGCAAAGCACTCGTCCGCGAGCCTCCGGCGCTGCGGATTACTTATCGAGCGGTCACGCCAACGACGTCGTCCCTTTGCGCCACATCCAACGACGTCGTCCCTTTGCGCCACATCCAACGACGTCGAATCCGGGCTCGAGGTCGTTGCTTCTGTGGGAGTGCTTGCTGAAGCGCTGCAAGCAGGATCGTGCTCTTGAGCAGCTTCTCTGGCGACTGGGATCGCTCCGGCTTGAACGAGCCGACGATCGGGTTCACGCGGGACGCGATCGTCCGGCCGATCGAGCGCTGACGAGCGCGTTCGTGGCTAAGGAGCATGTCGTCGGCTAGCGCGTGACTGCGGTTACGTTTCCCGCAGTGTCACCCGCCCAGCTTCTCCAGCCAGAGCTGAGCCGAGCGCGTCCTCACATGCTCCGCCCCCTGCACCCGCGTCCGATCCGCAACCAGCCGTTGGAACTCCTCCCGGGCTTCCCCCCGCCGCCCTTGCGCCACCAGCGTGTGGGCGAGCAGTTCCCGGGTGTCGAGCGTGTCCGGGTGGTCAGCTCCGAGGACCCGCGGCCACGCGGCAAGAACCTCTCGAAGCTCGCGTTCAGCCTCCTCGTGATGTCCCTGCGCGGTGAGCGTGTAGGCGAGCTCAACCCGGGTGGTGAGCGTGCCTTGGCTCTCAACCCCCAGGACCCGGGTCCGCAGCTCAAGCACATCGCGCAGCAAGCGTTCAGCTTCCGCCAGCTGCCCCTGCTCGGCGAGCGTGCGGGCGCTCTCATACCGTGTGGTGAGCGTGTCCGGATGCTCAGGTCCCAGGACCCGGGTCCGCAGCTCGAGCACGTCGCGGTACTCGTGCTGGGCCTCCTCCTGCCGGGCGCCCCCCTGCCGGGCGATCGTGGTGGCGTACTCATGCCGGGTAGCGAGCGTGTCCGGGTGGTCAGGTCCCAGGACGCGCGTCTGGTCGTCGAGTATCGAGCGATACTCCTGCTCCGCCACATCGGCCCTGCCCAGGAAGCGGTGTGCGCTAGCGACCCGGGATCGCAACTGAAAGACAGCCGGATGCGAGGCTCCCAGCCTGCCGGAGTGCCGCAGCGCGAACAGGGCCAGATCCCCGCTCGCCGCGTACCCTCCCCCCATGAAGAACGCCGTCGACGTCCGCGCCGAGACATCCGTGAGCGTGGCAAGACAAGCGTCCGACAGCCTCTCGGCGACGTGAACGTAGATCGCGTCAAGGTGCGGGACGAACTGTGACCACGCAGGCCAGTCGCTTGACCGGTTGACGTCGAGCCGCGCAGCGGCGGCATCGAGCAGCGCGACCGCGATCTCGCCCGCCCGCGAAATGTCCTCAGCATGGAGCCGGCTGGTCTCGCTGACCAGCGGATGGACCGACACCCCGGCCTGGCTGGCCGTGATCAGGCCCACGGACGACAGCGCCCGCAACCCGTCCGCCACCTGGTCCTGATCGTCGTCGCACACCTGAGAGAGCACCGCGCGGTCCAGCATTGAGATGGGTATGACAACAGCCGGGGCGAGGCAGCACAGCACCCGGAGCAGCGGCCGTGCCTGCGGGCGCCCCCGCGCCGCGAGCGCGTCCAGCGACAGCTCCCAGGTGCTGGTCACGATTGCCCGGTCGTCGTGCCCCTCACCCATGAGCTTCCCGAAACGCTCGTCGAGCGCCCGCAAGTACCCGTTGAACGTCGATTCGCTCGCGAACTCCGACGCGAGCTGCGACCCCGCGTGGTACAACGCCAGCGGCAGCCCGCCCAGCCGCACCGACAAGGCAATCGCCTCCGCCCCGGTCCCAGCACGCGGCGCGAGATCCGTCAGGACCTGCCCGCCGGCCGCCGGGTCCAGCCACTCGACCGGGTGCACCTGCGCGTGCCGCCCCCACGTGCGCTCGTCCCGGTTCCGGCTGGTGACGATGATCAGCTTCTCTGTCCCCGCGGCCACCGGCCGGAGCCAGCCCGCACCGCTGGCCGCGTCCTCGCCGCCGGTAGCGAGCACGGCCGGATCGTCCACGTTGTCGAAGATCAGCAGCCAGGCCGGGCGCTGCTCAAGGTACCGCCAGAGCAGGTCGGCGGGGCTGCGCTGCCCGGCCCTGGCCTGGTCGATCTTGCCGGGCGGCGCGCCGAGCTCCGCGGCGAGCTCGAGGAGTTTGCCGGTCATGGTCTCGGTGTCCACCGCCGGCACCCACCACGCGGGCATCCCGTGCTCGGCGGCCTTCTCGGCCAGCCGCAGCGCGATCGTGGACTTCCCCGTCCCGCCGAGTCCCGCCAGGACGTGAACCTGCCCATCGCTCTGCTTCAGCAGCGCTTCCAGCCACCCGAGCAGCTCATCCCGCCCGCGCACGTGCCCAGGCAACCGCCCGGTCGGCGCCCGCAGCACCGCCGAGCCCGTGCCAGCTGGGCTCTCCGGCTGGGCCACGTTGTAGATGTACTGGTCGCGACCCGCGACGTTCGTCGCGGTGACCTGCTGGGGCGCCTGCTTCGCCGCCGCCCGCGCCTGCAGCCGGTAGATGACTACCGTCGCGACCACCCCGGCCACGGTCGCCCCCGACCCGACCGCGCTCCAGAACAGGGTCGCGTCCACACCCTCAGGCTAACCAATCACGCCCCCTCGTCTGACGGGGACCTCATCTGACTGCGCCATACCTGCGACTCAGCCCCGTGTCCGGGGGGATACCCGCGCTCAGAGCGGCATCTGGCCTCCGAAGGGTCCCCGTAAGCCTCCGCCGCGCTGGACTATCTGCTCGCGTGCGAGGCAGCGGGCGACTTCACCGGCTTCACCGTGGGCGGGATATCCATTTAGGTCAGGTTGGGGGTTCGCCGCCGCCAAGGCCGACCTGCGACAGGAAGGGCGGTTCCCCGGCCGCGGTGCGTGAGGTGCTGCGGCGAGGGGCGCTCGCGGGCGCTGGGTCGCGCGACCAAGGTCCGGTACCTGACCGGCTCGGCAAGCACCGCTTGCTCGAGGAGATCGCCGCTGAGCTAGCCAAGCTCCCCGGGGATCACGCCCCGACCCGACACGACTGGTCGCGCCTCTCGCGCAAATTGACCACGCGCATCGACCAGCGGATTGCCGAACCAGAGCGCCTCAAAGCCGGCCTCACCGAATCGTGCCGCCCGGGCCGGTCTGCCATCGGCCGTCGACGTCTGTGGTCCGTCAGGCTACCGGTTGGCGGTCGCCGATCCAGTATCGGGGTCCTGTTCCAAGACCGGAGACGCGGTCGTCGAGGTTTGCAAACTTGCATCGATCGAGGGATAGGCAGCCGCAGCCGATGCAGCGCTTTCGCGTTGCGAGCGCGTTCGGCACGCACGAGTGCAACGGCGACCGAGCGCTCGTCCCGCGCCCGATCCGGTCCGTCGCGACGCCGCACGGCTGGATCGTCGCCCAAGCACTCGCCAGTCGCCGGTCGCCCGGAGCACGAAACCGATCGTCCGGCGCCGCGCTCGCTGGCGCGCGCACGGACGATAGGAGCAGCGCGCGATTCGGTGGTCGGCGCGGATCGTCGCCACCGTGGACCGGTATCGACGCCCCGCGCGGACTACTGCCTCGATAAGGGCGCTAGCACGGAGGCGGCAAGCACCCGATGCGCGTCTGTGGCGGGGAGCGGGTGCGCGCACCCGACCGCGTCAGGAGACCGGCTTCCATCTCTGTGCGGTGCTCGAGGAGGCAGCCGCCGGGCTGCCGACCGGCTCACCGGTCCCAGTCGGCAGCGGTCTGCTGGCGGGTGCGTGGTCTCAGCAGACCTGGAACGTGAGGCTCAGCGTCTTGGACACTGAGACGGTCTGTCGGTGGCCGTGACGCGTCACGGTCGCGTGGTAGGAGACTTTGACGTTGAACACATGCGAGCCGCTGCTCACGCCGGCAAGCTTGAGTGACACGTTCGTCGGCAGCCTGCCGACGGTGTCGTTCGGGGTGTAGGTGATCGTTGTGATCACGACCTTCTTCCCGTGCCTGCGCGTGGTGCGATGGTGAACGTGCCGGACGCCCCGGTCGATCGAGAACGCGGCGCCGATGGACCGTAGCTTCGTGGCCTTGGATCCCGCGATCGCAGATGACGTCAGCGTCGCGCTCAACGATCCCGATCTGGCGACGCACGCGGACCCGAGCGAGGTCACGACTGTGATCAGCTGGTTGTCGATCTTGGCGGTGATCGTCCGTGTCTGGCTCCCGCCGCCACCGCCACCGCCACCGCCGCCACCGCCACCGCTGGTCTGCGTCCGGAAGAAGTGTGCGACCGTCCCGTTGCCGGAACCGGTGACGTAGACCGAGCCGCCGTCCGGGCTGACCGCGACGGCATCAGCGCCCTTCAGCGGCTCGCCGGGCGGATCCACGCACCCGGGAATCGCGTTGTCAGACAGACAGCCCTGGAAGGTCAACTGGCCCTGCGCAGCGACACTGAAGAACGAGATCGAGCTCGACGTAGAGGAGGCCACGTACAGCGATCGGCCGTCGGGGCTCACCGCGACACTGCGGGCGCCGGCGAGTGGCGTTCCGGTGCCGGGAACATCGGCGCAGGTGCCTCCGGACCCGTCGTCGCTCACACACCCGTCCCAGGACAGCTGCCCCTGCGCAGGGTTCGCGAACAGGTGCGACACCGTCCCGTTGTTGAAGGAAACGGCGTAGACCGAGGCGCCATTCGGACTCACCGCAACATCCAATGGGTCCGATAACGGGGTCCCGCTCCCCGGAACGTCGGCGCAGGTGCCTCCAGACCCGTCGTCGCTGATGCACCCGTCCCAGGACAGCTGTCCCTGGCTCGGGTCGGCGAACGCGTGGTCGATCGAGGCGCTCGCGGGCGCGTTCGGGCCGCCCGCGTTCGCGGCGTAGACCGAGGCGCCATTCGGACTCACCGCCACCCCGAACGGTTCTTCGAGCGGCAGCCCGCTCCCCGGAACATCCAAGCAGTTGCCGCCGGATCCGTCGTTGCTGACGCACCCGTCCCAGGTCAGCTGCCCCTGGCTCGGGTTGGCGAACAAGTGCGCAAGCGTGCCGAACTCGTTCGCGCTGTAGACCGAGGCGCCGTTCGGGCTCACCGCAACATCCACGGGGTTTGTGAGCGAACCGTTCCCGGGAACGTCCAGGCAGGTGCCGCCGGATCCGTCGTTGCTCACGCAGCCGTCGTAGCTCAGCTGCCCTTGAGTCGGGTCGGCGAAGAAGTGCACGAGCGTGCCGCCCGTGTTCGCGGTGTACACCGAGGCGCTGTTCGGACTCACCGCCACGCTTGCGGCGCCCGCCAGCGGGGTTCCCGTTCCGGGGACGTCAGCGCACCGGCCTCCTGACCCGTCGTCGCTCACGCACCCGTCGTAGCCGAGACGACCCTGGGCGCCCACGAAGAAGTGGGCCACCGCGCTGTCAACGGAGTTACCCGTGACATAAACCGATCCGCCATTCGGGCTGACCGCCACCGAATCAGCGCCCGTCAACGGTCCGCCGGCCACGAACGTGCAACCCGCCGCCGCGCCGAAGCACCCGTCATAGCTCAACTCCCCCACCGCCTGAGCCGCCGCGGGGCGACCCAACGCCACCGCCACGAACACCAGCGCGGCCAGCATGCCCAGCGCCGGTTTGATGGTCCGGCGCCGCTCGTCCATGGCCGGGTCTAGGCCTGTTCTCGACGCGGTCATCGGATCCTCCGGAAGTGGTCGCGGACTCCGCGGCCGAAGCCGCTCGGTCGCCCGGAGTAGTAGCCGGCGGGGAAGCCGTTGACGGTCCCCGGATCGTCAAGTAGGGCGTTCGCGCAGCCACCGTAGTCCTGGACGGTGTCCCAGGCCCAAGCCAGGTAAGACTGGTGGATCGAGTCCATGAAGCTCATCACCCTATCTGAATAGGTCGATACGCAGTGCGTGTCGCCGAAGCCGCCGACGATCACCGGATGGCGCCGCGCAAACGCGCGCAGCGCCGCCGCGTGGGCGACGACGTAATCGGAGTAATCGAAAGAGGAAACGTCCGCGGCCAGCTCATGCCGCGGATCGTGGGGCGCGTAGCGCACCCACTGGCTGAGATCACCGGCGAAGTCCGGCCCGGAGATGATGATCGGCTGCCGCGCCCCGGTCGCCCGGATCGCGTCGACCATGTCCTGGTTGCCGGCGGTCTGGTAGGACCCAAATCGCTGCTGGCCCTCGGGCACGTCGTCGGCCGCGCAGCCGTCGCGCAGGCACTGCCAGCTGACGTCGTGCGGCTCGTCGTAGGTGTGGAACAGCACGCGCCGGTAACCGCGGAACGTGGACGCCACCGAGCTCCAGAAGGCGACCGAGTGGTCGGCGTCGGCCATCGGGATCTCGTCCGAGCTGATCTGATCGGAGCCGTAGGCGTGGTCTCCGGGAGCCGCCGCCGACAACCGCAGCACGACGTAGATGCCAGCGCTGTTCAAACGTTTGACGTAGTCGACGATCGCCCGCCCATACGCGGCCCCGGTGAAGTCCGGGCTCAGGCGCGCGTACCCCCCTAGCCAGCAGGCCTCGTTGAGCGGCAACGCGACCGCGTTGACGTGCCAGGACAGCAGCGCGCGGACCGACCCCGCATCCGCAGGCCCCTCAAAGACCCCGTAGCCAAAACCGCCGCCACCCACCAACCCAGAGCACGAGTACTCGGTGCCGGAGCGATCAACGCCGATCAGCCGCAGCGGCTTTCCGTCAACGCCGATCAGCCGACTTCCTGAGACGCTGACCGTGGACGGTCTCCGGGCCGCGGCGGCGGGCGCGATCCCCGCCAGCGCCACCGCGACGAGCATCACCAGGCGTACGACCCAGACGTGCGCGGCGCCGCGACCCCGGCACCGCCCACCCTGGCACAACGAGGAAGGTCTCGTCATCGCGTGCGCAGCGTACTGTGGGCAGGCCTCAGGCGCTGCTCGGCTAGAGCGAGCGCCAGCCATCGTTCAGATGGGGGAGCAGGACGGCGCTCTCACCGACACTGACCCAGCTGGGGGAGCAGGAGGGCGCTTTCACCGACACACACCTCACCCAGAACGGGAAACGCTCCACCGTCGCGACCGTCGCGCTCGCCCGCGAACTCGCCGGGTTCCTGTGGGCCGAGATGACCGACCAACCCACCCGAGAGGAGGCCCATCGAGCGTTTACACGAGACCGGTGAGATCCGCCGCTCGCGCGTCGAATGTTCCCGGCCTGGACCGTGTCGCTAAAGCACCCGCCAATCAAGTCGGGGTTCGTCCCTGGCTCGACCACGTCAACCATTGTCGCTGCCCCGCTAGTTCTACTTCCCGCCGATACGAGAAGTCTCGAGCCGTCCAGTGCAGCCGCGCGAGAGATCTGCACAGTGCGCAACCCGCCTCGTTCGACCTACGTGACGGGGCGGCCCAACGGCGCTGATCGCTCTGCTTCGCGTGTTCCCCGACACACCCACGATCGCCGACGTCGACTCGCTCCCGCAGCGGCGGCATCGGCTACGGCGAGGTCCACGCGCAGCTCGCCGAGGTCATAGACACGCACGTCGCGTCGATGCGCGACAGCTACCAGCGGCTGCTCACGAACCCGGGCGTGCTCGACGCCCGGTTTGCCGACGGCGAACATTACGCCCGCCGTCGCCGACCGCGTGCTCGCCCGAGCGAAGACCGCCGTGGCCTAGCGCTACGCGCCGCGTAGCAGATAGCCGCTGACGCCGCGCGCTCCGCACTTCCGATCACTGCCCCCGGGGCCACTGCTTTTCATGCGAAGGGGCAGCGTTCTGGATGCCAGAACCAGCGCGGCGCGTGACCGCTGTCGGCCCAAAGGAGCAGTCCGACTCCGCGGCGCAGGGGACGCGCCTTCGGCCCGCTGTGCGCGCCGTCCTCACCGCTCGCACTATCGCATTTGTGTTCTCGCCCGCGCGGAGCGGGCGAGTGCTTCGGCGACGTTCCGATCCTCCGCGGCGGGCCTGATCAGCGCCGCAGCGGACGATCGCGTTGGTCGAGGACGGGGCCCTGCTCGTGGCGAAGAGCAGGGACGCAACCACCGGCAGGTCGCGTCTCAGAACTGCTGTAAATACGTGTCGGGTGCTGTCGTAGCGACGGCGTAGGTTCCCTCAAGTCCTGCAAGACGATGAAGGAGGCCTACGCCGTGAGACGCACCGTACCGCCATCAGCGGAGATACAAGCGAGCATCGACAAGCTGCTGGGGAAGGGGATGGTCGATGATCCGCAGAAGATGCTGTCCGAGCTCGCCCGGCTCGGGGCCCGGTTGATCATCCAGCGAGCGGTCGAGGAGGAGTTCGATACCTGGTTGGGTCGCGCTCGGTACGAGCGCCGGCCCGAACGCCAGCGCGGCTTGCGCAACTACGACTCGGGCATGCGCAACGGGTTCCGGCCCCGGCGTTTGCAGACGGCCGAGGGTGAGCTGCGGATCGAGATCCCGCAGGCCCGGGAGACAGCCGAGCCGTTCGTGTCGAAGCTGTTCCCGAAGTGGCATTGCAAGCGGCTGCTGCGGACCGACCCGCTCAAGGCGCTGATCATCGGCGGGTTCGTTCGCGGGCTCTCGATGCGCGACGTCGAGTCGTTGTGTGTGGAGGCCGGGCTCGGGAAGACGTCAAAGTCGACGGTGTCCAGGGTCTGTGCGGAGCTGCACGAACGGTTCGAGGCGTTCTGTCGCCGCTCGCTGTTTGACGTCAGCCTGGTCGTGCTGTTCCTGGACGCGATCTATCTGCCGGTCCGCCGCAGCGGCCCGAAAGAGGGTGTGATCTGCGCCTGGGGGATCACCGAGAACGGCCAGCGAGCACTGGTTTCCGTGCGGCTGGGGATGCGGGAGACCAAGGAGGACTGGCTGGAGCTCGGTCGTGACCTCATCGCTCGTGGGCTCCCGGCACCCAGGCTGGTCGTTGCCGATGGCGCGGCCGGGCTGCCCTCGGCGGTCGAGGAGATCTGGCCGCGCGCCGATCGCCAGCACTGCGCCGTTCACCGCTTGCGCAACCTGCTGGCCAAGCTCCCGAAGTCAGAGCAGGACCGGATCCGGTTCAACTACTGGGCAGCGCTCACCGACGCGACCTCGGTCAAGGACGGCAAGCTCCGCCTCCAGGTCCTCATCAGCGAACTCGAGCACGCCGGTTACGACTCGGCCGCGCGCTGCCTGGCCGACGACCTCGACGCGCTGGTCGTGCACCTGCGCTACCCGCTCAGACACCGCGAACGGTGGCGGTCAACGAACCTGCTCGAGCGCTCGCTCGGCGAGGTCCGCCGCCGCACCAAGGTAATGGGCCGCTTCCCCGGCGAGACTAGCTGCCTGTCACTCGTGTGGGCGGTGCTCGATCTGTTCTTCAGCCACGCCAGCAACGGCGCCACGTTCACCGACGTCGACCGCCAACACCTCTACCGCATCAAGTACCAGCAAGCCGACCCCGACACCCTCGACGAGGAAGTGACCGCCGCCTGAGCCCTCATCCGATCAAACAACCCAACCAGCAACCGTCGCATTGCACATCGGCGCGCTGTGAGCCCGTCTCCGCCCCTGCGACGAACACCCGCAACCGATATGACCCCCCAATCCAAGCGCCTACGCGCCAGACAATGAGGAGACCACCAGCACCCCCGCGACTCTAAACTCGGTCCGGGAACCTAAACCGCGAACGAATTTACAGCGGCAAAGAGACGCAACCCACCGCCGGGGCGAGTCCTGGTTTCGTCCCTGCGCGGAACTTAGCGCCGACTCGTCGACGCTGATCTTGCGTTCCGGGGCAGGGGTGGTCGTGCCGAAGCGGCCGCTGCTGCTCAGTGAGAAAAGACGAGGCCGGCTCGCTTGTCGGCACGCGGGTGCGGAGCAGTCAGCGAACACGGCGGGTCCTGTTGGCCGAGGAAAGCGGCGTTCGAATGCTCGCCACCAGGCATGGCGAGAAGCCGCGAGGCGGCTCGTGGGCTTCTCGGCTTGTGACAACTGGGAGAGCGTGGTCAGCAGCCGCGGCGGGGTCGACGGTGGGGGCTACGGATTAGTACCGTGTCGTTTCGGGGGGATGCTCGGATATCCGGGTGGAGCCAGGGGTCTAGCGTGCGGCCATGGGCCTGGATCGCCCGTCTGCTGGTGCTGCGCCTGCTCGGTCGGCAACCGATGGGAATGCTGCGGTGCTGCCCCGGCCCGACGGGCAGGGGGAGCAGCTTGATGCGCAGCCGCCGATGCCTGCTTCGGCTGACGCGAAGCCAGGCGGCGTCGCCTCAGAGGAAAGCGCTCGGGAGCGATCCACACCCCGCCGGGGTCGGCTGGCGTATGGGTGGGAGCGATGGCTGCGGTATTTCTGGCTTCCGCTCGTGATTTGCGGAGCGTTCGTCGCGTTGCTCGTGATTGCGCTGACGCAGAGCAACGTCAAAGACCGGGCGAGGCTCGCCGATGAGTTCTCGCTTCGTACCGCCGTCTCTGGGCGGCTGGTCGAGTCCTACTTGAGCAGCGAGCAGGCGCTGATGGTCGCGCGGGCGGAGGACCTTCTGTCCGGCTCGACCATCACCCCCGAGAACCTCAAGCTGGCCCTGTCGGGGCTCGGCTACCAGGCTGGTGGAGCGTTGGATGGACGGGGCCGAGCGCTGATCACCCAGCCGTACACCACCGCGGTGATCGGACAGGATTACAGCAGGCACCCGGAGAACACCCGCATCGCGGTCCAGCAGGATCGCCCGGGCGTCTCGCAGGCGTTGATTGTGGAGTTGCTGAAGGCTCCGGGTGTCGCGATGTCGGTTCCTTACCGCGCTCAGCATGGCCGGCGCATCTTCAACGGCGTGTTCGCTTTGCAGGGACCGACGCTGAGTAGGCTGACCCGGCAGGTCGTCGGGCCCGAGCGCGCTGTGGTGGATCTGATCGATCGGCACGGGATCGTGATCGCTTCCACCATCCCGGCGGCTGGGGCGCTCCCGTCGCTGTCAAGGCGCGAGCCGGCGCTCGCCCGTGGTCTGGCCCGCGGCTCGACCGGCAGCTACCAAACCGACGGCCGCCGTTATCGGTACGCCTGGACACCGATCGCAGGCACGGGCGGGTGGCGGCTGGTGAGCAGCGTAGCTGAGGCGACTCTCTATGGTCCTCTCAGTGCTGGGGAGTCGGCCGACCGCTGGCTTATTGTCGGGTCTGTCCTGGTCGGGTTGGTGGCCGCGGTGACGTTCGCTCTAATTACGCGCCGGCGCAAACTGGCCGAGGCCGCCGTGTATGAGCTCAACCAGCAGCTTGAACGACGCGCGCGCGAGTTGCAGGCAGTTGCTGAGGAGATGCATGAGCTCAATGCCAAGCTCGAGCAGCGAGTGTCGGAGCGTACTGCGGAGCTGCGCAGTTCAAACGAGGAACTCGAGGCGTTCGTGTACACGGTGTCGCACGATCTGCGCGCGCCGTTGCGGGCGATGGACGGCTTCAGCAGACTGTTGCTCGACAGCTACCAGTTGGATGCCCGGGGCCGGGACTGGCTCTCGCGGGTGCGAACTGGCGCGCAGCGGATGGGGAGGATGATCGACGAACTGCTGCGCCTGGCGCACGTGTCGCGCGTGGAGTTGCGCCACGAGCAGGTTGACGTCACCGGACTGGCCCGAGGTATCGCGTCGGAGCTGCGGAGTGCCGAGCCCCAGCGCAACGTGGAGTTCGTGATCCCCGAGAACCTGACGGCCTCGGGCGACCCAGACCTGCTGCGGCTGGTGCTCGAAAACCTGCTCTCCAACGCGTGGAAGTTCACCTCCACGCATGAGCGGGCCACCATTCAGGTGGGCATCTGCGAGCACGATGGCGATACAGCCTTCTTCGTCCGAGACGACGGTGTTGGCTTCGACATGGCCTACGCGGCACAGCTGTTTAAGCCCTTCCAGCGGTTGCACCGCGCCGACGAGTTCGCGGGGACCGGTATCGGGCTGGCCGGCGTGCAGCGAATCGTCACCCGCCACGGCGGGCGGATCTGGGCCGACGCCAAACCGGACCGGGGCGCGACCTTCACCTTCACCCTGGGGCCCGACCGAGGCTCGCTATGAACCGAGACGGTGGTCGAGGCGGGAGCGCCGTCGCGGACGGAGGACACCGTCGACGAGGTCAAGTGGCCGCGCGCCGGTCGGCCGCAGCGGGATTGTGGACGGCGTGGTCGGGCGGGGCGAGGGTATCGCCGTGAGTCCGCGCGAGGTGACCGAGCGCACGCGGGTCGAGCGGGCGATGCGTCAGAGCGAGCAGCGGCTGCGCGCCGCGGTCGATGCCCAGCTTGACCCGTTCGCGATCTACAGCGCGGTGCGCGACCGCGCGGGGCGGGTTGTTGACCTGCGTACCGAGTTCCTCAATCGAGCGGCGTGCGACTTCAGTCAGATCGCCGCCGAGGACCAGCTCGGACGTGGTCTGCTGGAGCTGTTTCCTGAGCTGGCTTCGAACCGGATCTTTGAGTTGTACCGGGAGGTGATCGAGGCTGGCGAGTCGTTCGCGCACGATGGGCTTGAGCTGAGCGCGGTGTTCGGCGGGGTCGCCGGCCCTCGTCATTACGACGTCCGAATCGTTCCCGATGGCGATGGTCTGGTCGTGAGCTGTCGCGATGTGACCAGCCGTGTGCTCGCGGAGCGGCGAGCGGAGCGTTTTACTCGCATCTACGCCACGCTGTCCAAGGCGGACGAGGCGATCGTGCGGATTAGGCAGCGGCTCCCCCTGTTCGAGGAGGTCTGCCGCGTGCTGGTCGAGCAGGGGCGCCTGCGGATGGCATGGGTGGGTGAGATCGACGATCACGGGTGGATCGTCCCCGTCGCCCACGCGGGAGCGGTGCAGGGCTACCTCGACTCGATCCGGATCTCGGTGCTCGATGTTCCCGAGGGCCGGGGGCCGACCGGCACCGCCGCGCGGGAGCGCGATCACGTGTTCACGACGGACATCGCGATGGACGAGCGGATGGCCCCGTGGCGCGACGCCGCGCTCGGTCAGGAGTATCGATCTTCTGCCGCTTTCCCGCTCGTGGTGGAGGAGCGCTGCGTGGCGGTGCTGTCGGCTTACGCCGCAGAGCCGGGGTTCTTCGACGAGGAAGAGGTCAAGCTGTTCGACGGGCTGGCGGCCGACCTCTCGTTCGCGCTGGAGGCGATGCAACATGACGAGCGACGCCGAGCGGCCGAGGACGAGCTGCGCCGCCTTTCGGAGGAGCTCGAGCAGCGCGTGCAGGGGCGCACGCAGGAGCTCCGGGCTGCAAACGCCGAGCTTGAGGCGTTCAGCTACTCCGTCTCACACGACTTGCGCGCGCCGCTTCGCGCCATCGACGGCTTCAGCCAGGTGCTCCTCAGGCGCTACGCCGACAAGCTCGACGCTGACGGGCGTCACGCGCTTGAGCGGGTGCGCGCAGGCGGTGAGCGGATGGGGGCGTTGATCGACGACTTGCTCAAGCTTTCGCGGCTGAGCAGGCTGCCGATGGAGTTCGCCGATGTCGAGCTCAGTGCGCTGGCGGCCGAGGTGGTGGAGGACTTGCGGGCCGCGCAGCCCGAGCGGGAGGTGGAAGTCACGATCGAGCCGAACGTGTGGGCTCGGGGCGATAAGGAGATGCTGCGCGTCGCACTGCAGAACCTGCTTGACAACGCGTTCAAGTTCACCGCCCAACAGCAACACGCCCGGGTGCAATTCGGTCGCACCACCCAGCCCGGCCCTGCCGCTAGCTTCGTCCGCGATAACGGCGTGGGGTTCGACATGAGCGACGCCGACAAACTCTTCCGCCCGTTCGAGCGCCTGCACTCCGAACGCGAGTTCAGCGGCACCGGTATCGGCTTAGCGACCGTCCAACGCGTGATCGCTCGCCACGGCGGACGCATATGGGCGGAGGCCGCCCTAGGCGACGGCGCCACCTTCTCCTTCACGCTCGCCCCAGACGATGACCATCGGGCGAGCGCGCCCTCGGGCCCGTCAGGCACCGATTGCGCGCGCGACACGCAACCCTCAGGGCCGTCCGGATCATCGACAGAACGGAAGGTGAATTGATGCCCCATCCGGTAACCATCCTGCTCGTCGAGGACAACCCAGATGACGAAGTGCTGACGGTGATGGCGCTAAAGGGCCTCCCCGCCACCCTCGAGGTCGCGCGCGACGGCCAGGAAGCGATGGACTACCTGACCAACGACGGCAAGGCCCTGCCGTGGCTGGTGGTGCTGGACCTCAAGCTACCGAAGATTGACGGGCTCGAGGTGCTCCGGCGCATCCGCGAAGACGACCGGACACGCCTGACGCCCGTCGTGGTCCTCACAAGCTCCAGCGCCCCCAGCGACGTCGCCGCGAGCTATCGCCTAGGAGCCAACAGCTACGTCCGCAAGCCCGTCAACTTCGACCACTTCTCCGAGAAGATCCGGCAGCTCGGCATGTACTGGCTCGCGGTCAACGAGCCACCGCCCAATGCCCCCGACCAGTAACCATGTGGTCGGGACTCACGGTCCCGCGGCAGCGTTTACTCCGGTCCAGACCTCCAGCCGACGCACAGGCCGTCCGTCGCGATGCCATCGTCGCCCTGACGCGTAGAACCTCCGCAGCCGCCGACCCTAACCGGAGGCGGCGAGCTCAGACCCGCCTGAGTGCGACCAGGGAGCACGGCGCAAGCCGCACCGCTGACCCGGACACCCGCTCTTCTCAGCCGACAGGCATCTGGACGCCTCTGGCAACTTCCCCTGCTAAGCGCGGAACTCGAGACGGTCGAGGCCCGGGTGCTGATATGGGGAGTCGTTTGTCAAGTGGGGGACGTTGATTTCTCGCATTGGCGTCGGGAGTGTTGGGGGTGTGGTCGGCTGGGTGGGTGGCGGTCCGGCAGGCTGTGCGCGACGCGCGGTCAGGCTGATATACGCGGATTTTGGGATGCCGCAGGACCATGGTTCGTCGTGGGGAGCCGCTGTCTAGCATCGGGCGTGGCCAGCCCCTTCTGGGGGGCGGGTTGCTCATAGCACCGTCGCGGGTTCCCCGCGCGTTGCCGGGCCGCCACCGACCCAGCCGACGGGATAGCGATTGTCGTCGGGCGTGGTCACTCGATTTGGGTGACCGCCCAGGCGAACCCGGCGAGTTCGCGGGCCGCCGCAACCGCGATGATCGTGCGGCGCTTGGCGCGCTGTTCGAGCCTGGCCCAGGTGCGGTGGAGTCGCTGCTGAGCTGACCAGGCGACGGCGATCGCTTCGGCGGGCTGCCCGCTCTGGCGGTCGGTCAGCGCCTTGCCGATCCGGGGGCGCGGGCGGTAGTGCCAGGCGGCCTCGATCAGCAGCCGGCGGGCGTGCCCGGATCCGGTCTTCGTGATCGACCCGAGCCGGCGCTGCTGCCCAGTCGTTGACTCGCACGGGACCAGCCCGACGTAGCTCATCAGCTGCTCCGCTCTGGCGAACCGTTCGAAGTCGCCGATCTCGGCGCACAACCCGACCGCGGTCAGCGTGTCGACACCACGCAGGCACCGCAACCGGCCGACCTGCACCATCCACGGCGAACCGGGGATCAGCACGACGATCTCGCGCTCCAACTGGTCGCGGCGGTGAGCGAGCGCGTCGATCGCGCCTTGGGCGTCGAGCATCGTCGCCTGCGCCGCTGGCCACGGCAGCGTGATCGTCGCCAGCCAGTCGCGGTGGCGCTGGGTCCACGCAGGCCCGTCATCGAACTGGATCCCGTGACGCAGCAGCAGCTTCGAGAGCCGGTGTCGGCAACGCATCAGATCCACACGCACCGCCTCCCTCGCGCGGACCAGATCACGCAGCGCCTCCTCCTCGAGCCCCGGCACCCGGACCGCGTGCAGCTTGCCTGCAAACAGCAGCCGGACCAGCAGCTCGGCGTCACGACGGTCGGTCTTGACCCGGTCCCCCGACGCCCTCGGGATCTTGCTCGGCGCCGCGACCACACACTCCACGCGACGCTTCGCGAGCTCACGCGCCAGCCCGTAACCGGTCGGGCCCGCCTCATACGCAGCACGCACCGGCCTCGGCAACCCAGCACAGAACGCCGCCGCGTCCCCAGCATCACCGTTCATCCGGAACATCCGCAGCTCACCGCTCTCAGCATCGAGCACCGCCGCGACGATCTTCGTCGCGTGCACGTCCAAGCCGACCAGGGTCTTAGCCTTCGCCATGGCTGGCTCCTCCTATTCGGTTCTGGGACCGCCGCATGGGTGCAACCACGCGGCACGAACATCCACCCACAACCGTCGTGGGGGAACCGGCCACTTCTACATCAAGGACCGGACGGCCCTCACCCCATATGGTCTAGCCAGGAAACTGCAAACGCTGCGGACCGGAGAGTCGCCCTTGCCGCGCATTGGAGGGAAGTTGCCGTTGGCGTCGAGATGCCTGCGGGGCAGGCAAAGCAGGTGCCTGACGACGACGCAGTCGTGCTCCCGCCGTTAGTCATGGAAGGCCGGACGGGGACTAGGTCTCGACCGCGAAGACTCGCCACGGTCCGGGTACGCCTTTGAGGTCGTGCTCGCCGCGGTCGGTCAGGGTTTGTCCGGAGCCGACGATGAGGTCGCGCACGGTGCTGCTGACGAGTGGGATCGCCGTGCACATTGGCGCGCGCGTCAGCAGCCTCGCGGGACCCGGCGAGGTACTCGGGCGTGGGTATCGCGACAGCGGGCGCCGCTGCACGTCGTCGTCGGGGAGCAGTTCGCATTCGCCGGTGTGCAGACCGGCGCGGATCTCCATCTCCAGGTTACGGACGCGGTCGCGGTCGCTGAGGCCCACCGCCCCTTAGCGTCTCAATCCCGAACGTGCTGCGCTTGGCAGCGTTTGACCGAGATGATTCCGTTCTGCGGTCGCGACGAGTTTTGTGGCCGGTCCAGTTGCTCTTCTAATCGGATGCCAGAGCGGCGGATACCTGGGGTACCGCTACGACCGGACTGGCTACTCGGCCAGCCCAGCCGTGGAATCAGTCATCTAGCTGCAGATCCTTGGCCGCTTGGTCTCTAGGCCTTCGCTGTAGCGTCGGCGGATGTGCCTCTCAGGGTCCGCGTCGCCGGTCAGTTCCTGGCCTTGGCTGAACCGGCCGCGGTGCGGCTCTTGCGCCGCGGTCCGCGCTGTTTGCTGTCCGTCGCTGAAGCGTCCGAGGCGTAGTTCCTCGGCGGTTCGCTCGTGGCGGAGCATGCCGCGCGCGAATCGCGATCGAGGTATCTCGGGCTGGAACGGCTGCTCGATCATTGTCTGTGGGTGCTCGGTGTGCATTTCTGCCTCCCGTGGATGGATTTGAAGGATTGGCGCTCACCCGGGGTTCGGCACGGGCGTAAGCGCTACGGTTCTGTTCGCGGCCGCGCCGTCGGCTTCGAGCGCTCGCCAGAGCGAGCGCATCGCGGGGGCGAGGTGCTCTAATAGCTCCTCGAGGTGCGCTTCGGTGAGATCATCGAGCTTCTCGTCGCCGGTGTCGGTCAGGGCGACGCGGACGGTGCTGTTGTTGGCGCGGTCTGGCGCTCGGGTCACGAGCCCGGCGGCCGCAGCACGGTCGATCAGTCCGACGGCGCTGTGGTGGCGTAATACAAGGTGGTTCGCGACGTCACCGATCGTCGGCCCGGCGGGATCTGGGTGGCCCTTGATCGCGAGCAGCAGTTGGTGCTGCGCGGGGGTGATGCCGGCGGCTTTGGCCTGATGTTCGCTCCAGTGCAGGAAGCGCCTGAGGCTGGTGCGCAGTGCGAGCAAGTGCTCGAAATCGGATCGGATCAATGTCATATCGTGTAACGATATCGCAATACGATAAGGCGATGTGAAATAGATGTGGTGCGCCGGCTCGCGTATGTCGCTCCGCGCTCTGGTCAGGCTCGGCGCACCTGGCACGCGCTGCAGACGTTGGCCGTTCAGGCGCGTGGCGGCTCGTGATCGGCGCCGGCGGACAGCAGGCGCCGCCCGAGTAAGGCGAGCTCTTCGGGATCGAGCGCAGACTCGACGCGGCCAAACAGCGTGCGCTCTTCGAAGCGGACGTGGGCGGCCAGTCGCTCACCGAGGTCCTTCAGCGCGGCGCTGTCGATGGCCGGGTCGTGTTCGAGCTCGACGAACCGCCGGCGCAGATCGGTGTGCTCGTTGCGGATGCGCAGCAGGTCCGGGTCCTCGGCGCCGGCGTGCTCGGCGAGAGCCGGTAGCAGCAGCGTCTCCTCCAGGCGGAAGTGCTCGCTGCACTCGCTGCGCCAGAACGCGAGCGCGTCGGTTCTGAGCGCGTCAACGGCGGTGCTCGGGGTCCGCGTCAGCCGCAGCGCAAGCTCGAGAGCGACGTGATGCTCTCGCGACAGGACGGCCAGTTCGGGCGAGCGTTTCATGTCGGTGTCACCTGCCTTTCTTGAGGCGATGGAGGGCGGCACGGGCCGCGGCGTCGCCGGGGCCCGTGAACGGCCCCGCCGGGGGGCCGCCGGGGAAGGTCGCGGCGCTTGCCAGAAACAGGCCGCTGAGCAGTCCGAGATCCCATCGCGAATGAGTGACACCCCGCTGACTTCGCCACACTATCGCGTCACGACATGTCCCGACAACCGACCGATGCCGACTTCCAGCGCCTGCTCGAGTTCAGGACGAGCCTGCGACGGTTCCTGCACTGGAGCGAGGAGCAGGCCCGCGCCCAGGGCCTCACCGCCGCTCAACACCAACTGCTGCTCGCGATCAAGGGCCATCCAGGTCCCGCGGCCCCGTCGATCGGGGACATCGCCGCCTACCTGCTGTTGCGTCACAACAGCGCCGTCGGCCTCGTCGACCGCGCCGAAGCGAGGGGTCTCGTCGTGCGCGCATCCGACCCCGACCATCGCGGCACCGTCCGGCTCACACTCACCAACGACGGCGCCCGCCGGCTCGAAGCACTCTCCGACCTCCACTTAGAAGAAGTGCCTCGGCTCGCCAGCACGCTGCGTGCTCTCTTCGCGGAATTCGACGACACTGAACAGGATCACCTGACCGGCGGTGCCGCGCCGTCGCGCCGCCTCGGGGCTTGAACACCATCAACACGACGGTGACCAGAACCAGCAGCAGCGAGCCGTAGTTCTCTGCGCGGGAGACCCGGTCATCGAGCAACGCGCGCAACTCGCTGTCCGAAGAGACGTCCCGCTCGGCGAAGCGCGGGCGAGCAACCGCGCCTGCTTCGGCCGCCGGCCGCCGATACCACCGGGCCCGATCATCACGAAAAACAGCATGATCGACCCATCCACCCAGCCCGTGCCGTATCCCCACTTCCCAAGGTGAACGAGCCGGAGCCCGAACACACCCGCCAGCGCTGTTCCGACCGCGACCAGTACAACGCCCACCCGCGTCAACCCGAACAGCAGCGCGATCTCCGACAGCCGCTCGGCCCGACGCGCTGCTTCGAAGGCCGCGCCCGCAACCACGATCCCGACCACCAGCAGCACCCCAAGAATGTGGACGACGAACGCGACGTTTTCCATCGATGCGAACCGGGCGAGAACGAAATTGCGGAGAACGCCACTACGTGAAGTCAGCCTCCGAGGACCAGCCCTGCCTGCGCTCGAAACGCAAGCCCGTTCCGCACCCACTCGCCCTCGCGTGGCTTCACCCGTGCGAATCTCGTGAGCAGAGCAAACAGCGCTCGCTCGAATTCGATGTCCTTCAGCGCCTGCACGCGCTTGCTCTCGAACGCGCCCAGCTCCACCCAATCGACTGAGCGCCAGATACAGACCCCGATGCACGGCTGGGTCTCCTCGAGCCCACCGCAGCCCGGACAGCGCCAGACGGCGATGGTCTCAGCCGACGTCGGGGCGATCGATTCACGACCCGGCGGTCCGGCCGCCTTCAGGAGCACACGCGCCCGCTCCCGCAACGACTCATACCGCCCGCTCCAATCGGCGCGGCTCGGCGGTTCGCCGGCCAGCTCCACAACGATCGGCAGGAAGGCTTGAATCCGGGAGCGAGAGGCGGTCGCGGCGGTCACGAGCGCATCGTAATCACCGCCCGTCACGAGCTCCAGCTTGCGCTCCCTGCAGATTCCGACGCACGTCGCGAACTCACGCATCGACCCACAACCCACGCACGTCGAGATCGGAAGCCGGACCGGAAGACCCACAACACCAAGATAAGCCGACCAGCGGAGGCGTGTCCCCGCCGCCCGCCCGCGCTCCGCAGCAGATCCAGCGAGTCGGGATGGCTGCTCGTTTGACGACCAGGACGCGGCTGAGGCAAGCACATGTCGCAAGGCGCGCACAAAGTGGTCGTCGTCCTGTCATTCGCCGACAGGTATCTAACCGCCATCGGCCACCCACTCGTCAGCGCCAGACTCGCGCACCACTGATGACACGGCTGCCGCCTGATCGCGGTCGGATCCGGCGACCAGAGAGACGATTCTGAGCACGACTGACCGCGCCCGCAACGCGATCCCTGAGCGCCCGCGCACGGAACTCATCTCGATCGCGGCGGCGACCCAACGGCTGCGCCCCGGCGCCCATCGCATTAGACGTGTTCGTTGACGAGTCGCACCTGGTGGGGCGATTCGTACGTCGGTGGACTCGATGTCGCCGTCAACCGCGCGCGCCGGGATCGACCCTAAGCGGACGGCCTCGATCGCCCTACGTTGACTGCTTCGCCACCTTTGGCGTCTCGTGCACCACCGGATACTCGACGTGAGCGTGCTTCTCAGCATCATGGCGTGTCCAGGCATCGAGCGTGCCTTCATCGCTGGCCGCGATCGTAAGCTGCCCGCGTGTCGTGCCGGATGCAGCGTCGAGCGCCACCATCGTGTGCGACCGCTTGTGCGTGTCCGCCCCGATCACGATCATGTACACCGTCCCTTCGTTGGTTGTGGCCGACGGAGCGGATCTCCGGCGGACACACCTGAGTCGGGGCGATGCCACCCTCCTATCAAGTCACGCCGGCGATCCTCGGCGGCGGGCGACACGGCAAAAGCCGGTCAGACCCAGGTCGACAGGCGAAAGAGAGTCAGCCCGCGCCGTCCGAGAGCCAAACCGACGAACCGGACGACACCCACCGAACGCTGGAGCGTCAGGTTCCCAC
>CAWDCP010000023.1:0-253436 GCA_963800815.1 uncultured Solirubrobacteraceae bacterium | reverse complement strand
GATCACCGTCAAGATAGTAAGGGCACACGGTGGATGCCTTGGCACCAAGAGTCGATGAAGGGCGTGAACGGCTGCGATAAGCCGCGGTGAGGCGCTGAATAGCCAGTGACCCGCGGATGCCCGAATGGGGAAACCCAACGTCGGTAATGCGACGTTATCCTGCGCTGAACACATAGGCGCGGCGAAGACAAGCGGGGGAAGTGAAACATCTCAGTACCCCGAGGAAAGTAAATCAAACGAGACTCCCTGAGTAGTGGCGAGCGAAAAGGGAATAGCCCAAACCCGGCACGTGTAAGCGGTCACGCGTTGCGTGTCGGGGGTTGTAGGGCGCCTGGTCCGGATCGTGACCGATCCGGCGGAAGTTACAAAGACATGCGATAGTCGAAGCGCGTGGAACCGCGCACCATAGAGGGCAACCGTCCCGTAGACGAAATTGCATGACCTTCTGCAGGCGTACCTGAGTAAGTCCGCACCCGTGAAACGCGGACTGAACCTGGGGGGACCACCCTCTAAGGCTAAGTACTCCTTGGTGACCGATAGCGGACTAGTACCGTGAGGGAAAGGTGAAAAGTACCCCTGAAGGGGAGTGAAATAGTACCTGAAACCGCGTGCCTACAAGCGGTGGGAGCAGCTTCGTGCTGTGACCGCGTGCTTTTTGCA
Source organism: uncultured Solirubrobacteraceae bacterium (assembly GCA_963800815.1). GTDB lineage: Bacteria > Actinomycetota > Thermoleophilia > Solirubrobacterales > Solirubrobacteraceae > Palsa-465. The sequence goes on along the minus strand of CAWDCP010000023.1, from coordinate 252,776 downwards.
TAACGAGCCGGCGAGTTACTCGTCTGCGGCAAGGTTAAGCGATGAGCGGAGCCGTAGCGAAAGCGAGTCCGAATAGGGCGACACAGTCGTAGGCGGTAGACCCGAAGCTGAGCGAGCTACCCATGGGCAGGTTGAAGCGGGGGTAAGACCTCGTGGAGGACCGAACCGACCTAGGTTGAAAACTGGGCGGATGACCTGTGGGTCGGAGTGAAAGGCTAATCAAGCTCAGTGATATCTGGTTCTCTCCGAAATATATTTAGGTATAGCCTCGGATAAATTCCGTGGCGGCCGTAGAGCACTGTTTGGACTAGGGGCCCTACCAGGTTACCGACTTCAGGCAAACTCCGAAGACCGTCACGGCTACTCCGGGAGTCAGTTGCTGGGGGATAAACTTCAGCGTCAAGAGGGAAACAGCCCAGACCGCCAGCTAAGGTCCCTAAGTACTAGCTAAGTGGTAAACGATGTTCGAGTGCATAGACAACCAGGAGGTTGGCTTAGAGGCAGCCACCCTTGAAAGAGTGCGTAACAGCTCACTGGTCAAGTGTTCGAGCGCGGACAATGTAACGGGGCTCAAGCTAGTCACCGAAGCTGCGGGTGCGTGAGGTCTTCGGACCGATCGCGCGGTAGGAGAGCGTTCCGGCGCCAGCGAAGCGGCGGCGTAAGCCAGCCGTGGAGGCGCCGGAAGTGAGAATGCCGGCATAAGTAACGAAAGAGGGGTGAGAATCCCCTCCGCCGATTGCCCAAGGATTCCTGAGTAAAGTTCGTCTGCTCAGGGTTAGTCGGGACCTAAGGCGAGGCCGAAAGGCGTAGTCGATGGCCAACGGGTTGATATTCCCGTACCACGTCGCTTCCGTTTGACCGATGGGGGGACGAGGAAGGCTATGGGAACCCAGGCGATGGTTGCCCTGGGGTAAGCGTGTAGGGGTGGCCCTAGGTAAATCCGGGGCCGCATAACCCGAGGCGCGATGCCAGCTGGCTCTAAGCCGGCGAGTCCCGGATGCCATGCCTCCAAGAAAAGCCTCTAGGGAGGAAGCGCGTGCCCGTACCAAAACCGACACAGGTGGGCAAGTGGAGCACACTAAGGTGATCGAGATAACCCTCGTTAAGGAACTCGGCAAAATCGCCCCGTAACTTCGGGATAAGGGGCGCCCCAGTAGGGTGAAGCTCTTCGCGAGTGGAGCCCGAGAGGGCCGCAGTGAATTGGTTCAAGCGACTGTTTACCAAAAACACAGGTCTCTGCTAAGTCGTAAGACGACGTATAGGGGCTGACGCCTGCCCGGTGCCGGAAGGTTACGTGGAGGTGTTAGGGCTTCGGCCCAAAGCACCGAAACTAAGCCCCGGTAAACGGCGGCCGTAACTATAACGGTCCTAAGGTAGCGAAATTCCTTGTCGGGTAAGTTCCGACCTGCACGAATGGCGTAACGACTTGAACGCTGTCTCAACGAGGGGCTCGGTGAAATTGCAGTCTCGGTGAAGATGCCGAGTACCCGCGGCTAGACGGAAAGACCCCGTGAACCTTTACTACAACCTGGTATTGGGGTTCGATGCACCTCGCTCAGGATAGGTGGGAGGCTTGGAAGCGCCGGCTGCGGCTGGCGTGGAGCCACCCTTGAGATACCACCCTTGGTGTATTGGATCTCTAACAGTGCGCCGTGAATCCGGGCGCTGGACAGTGACAGGCGGGTAGTTTGACTGGGGCGGTCGCCTCCCAAAATGTAACGGAGGCGCGCAAAGGTTCCCTCAGCACGGTCGGAAATCGTGCGTAGAGTGTAAAGGCAGCAAGGGAGCTTGACTGCGAGACCGACAGGTCGAGCAGGTGCGAAAGCAGGCCTTAGTGATCCGGCGGTAGCAAGTGGAAGCGCCGTCGCTCAACGGACAAAAGGTACTCCGGGGATAACAGGCTTATCGGGCCCAAGAGTCCACATCGACGGCCCGGTTTGGCACCTCGATGTCGGCTCGTCGCATCCTGGGGCTGAAGTAGGTCCCAAGGGTTGGGCTGTTCGCCCATTAAAGCGGTACGCGAGCTGGGTTCAGAACGTCGTGAGACAGTTCGGTCCCTATCTGCCGTGGGCGTTGGAGAGTTGAGAGGATTCGTCCCTAGTACGAGAGGACCGGGATGAACGCACCTCTGGTGTATCTGTTGTCCTGCCAAGGGCACAGCAGGTTAGCTACGTGCGGATCGGATAACCGCTGAAAGCATCTAAGCGGGAAGCCGGCCTCGAGATGAGCTCTCCCATCCCCTAGAGGGAGTAAGACCCCTGGTAGACCACCAGGTTGATAGGCCGGATCTGTAAAGGCGGTAACGCCCTCAGGAGACCGGTACTAATGGGTCGAGGGCTTGACGGATATTTTGATATCCGTGCATTGGCGCTGTGTAGTTTTCAGGGCCCGCGGGGGCGGTCCCTCACCGGTTTCCGGTGGCTATGGCGAGGGGGAAACACCTCTTCCCATTCCGAACAGAGCCGTTAAGCCCCTCAGCGCCGATGGTACTTGGCCCGCAAGGGCCTGGGAGAGTAGGTCGCCGCCGGTTTTTCGTCACTCACGCCGCTTGTGCCCCACGGTGCAGGCGGCGTGGGTCGTTAACGAGCCGCTCTACGGACCCGGCGGGATCGGGGTGTACTGCCACAGGCCCTGATCGTGAGGGCTGTCGAGCCAGGTCTGGGCATCGACGCGCCCGAGCTCGATCAGCGCGCCGTGGAACTCGGGTGAGAAGAAGAGGTAGGAGAGGAGCTCACCGCGCACCGGATCGCGTCCGGCATCGATCAGCTTCCCGAGCAGCGCGACGTCCCGTTGCTGCAGGCGCCATTTCAGCTTGTGCACGTTGCGCTCCCATACCTCGACGGCGACTCGCCCGATCGCATGGCGGTCCGTGGGGGCGACGAAGATGTACGGGACGGGCTGATAGGGCGCACTCCCGCCACCGGCGCCACGCGGCGCCACCGGCGGCATCGGGGTCGCCACTCGCGGCCGCGCCACCGCCGCCGGCCGGACCCCCCGTCGGCGACCAGCCGAGGCAGCAGTTGATCGTGGCCAGGGTCTGTACGTCGTGGGCGAGCTGGTTGGCCAGCATCGCCTGCAGGATCAGGGCGAGGCCGTCGAACACCTCGGGGCGCGTGAGCACGGGGTGGGGCGGTGGCTGGAGCGAGTTCAGCCCGATCACGACGACGCGCTCGGCGCCGAGGGTCAGGGCCGGCTTGATCGGCGTGTTGAGCTGAGCCCCACCGTCGCCGTACCAGCCGGCGCGGTGCGCCGGCGTGTGCACCTCGACGGCTCCGAACAGGGCCTCGATCGCCGCCGAGGCCTGGATGTGCTCGGCCGTCAGCGGGGCGGAGGCGTAACAGATGCCGCGCCGCAGGTCGGCGGCGATCGTGAGCGGTTCCCCGTGGCTGTCGTGGAAGACGACGCTGTCGCCGGTCGCGTACGAGGTCGCGACGACCGCCGCGGTCTGGAGGGCACCGGTCTCGATGTTGGTGGCCAGCTGCGCGAAGTCGATCTGCGCCTGGAGTGTTGCGGCCTGCGGACTGGTGTCGAGGAGGCTCGTCAGCTCAGCGCCGGGAATACCGATGAGCTCGCCGAGGTAGACGAGCGCGCGTGAGAGCTCGAACGGTGACACGAGCGGGCCGAGCACCTCGCTCCAGCCGATCGAGCGCCAGCGGTCGAGCATCGCTGCCGTGGCGGCCTCGGCATCGAGGTGCGCCGTCGCCGCCAGCCAGGCCGTGTTGACCGCGCCGACGCTCGTGCCCAGCAGCACGCCGGGACGCTCGCCGCCGCGCTCCAGGGCCGGCAGCAGGACCGACAGCGCGCCCGCCTCGTAGGCGCCGCGGGCGCCTCCGCCGGCCAGCACCAGGCCGACGTGGGGATCAGCCGCGGTCATCGCGGACGGTCGGCGGGCGGCCGACAGGGCGGTGACCCCCTAAAGGCCTCCTCGACCGGACGCGGCCGGGCGACGTGGAAGCCCTGGGCGAAATCGACCCCGAGTGCGCGCAACATGCGGAGCGTCTCCGCCGTCTCGACGAACTCGGCGATCGTGTCCTTACCCAGCCCCTTGGCCAGCTGCACGCAGGCCTGGATGATGAGCTGGTCGGTCCGTCCCTCGGTCGCCGCGCGGATGAACTCCCCGTCGATCTTGAGGAAGTCGAACGGGATGTACTTGAGGTAGTAGAAGGATCCGAAGCCGGCGCCGAAGTCGTCGAGGGCGAACTTGCAGCCGAGCCCGCGCAGCTCCTCGGCGAACGCACGCGCGCTCTGGATGTTCTCGACCGCCGCGGTCTCCGTGATCTCGAACACCAGTCGCGTGGGGTCGGCACCGGACGCCTCGATCCGGCGCTCGATGAACGCCAGCAGCTCGGTATCTCCGATCGAGCGGGCCGACAGGTTGATCTCGAGCTCGACGCCGGCCTCGAGGCGCGGGTCGACCGCGAGGTTGACCGCCCGGTCGACGACCCAACGATCGATGCGACCGATCTGGCCGAAGCGCTCCGCGACGTACAGGAACGTCCCGGGCGAGAGCAGCGTGCCGTCGTCGGTGCGCATCCGCAGCAGCAGCTCGTACTTGACCACGGCCTGATCGCTCAGCCGCATGACCGGCTGCGCATAGAGCTCGAAGCTGTCGGTCTCCAGCGCGCGCTCGATCTGGTTGTGGAGCGTCATCCGCGCCGGCTGCCGGTGCCGTCCGACCGGGTGCTTGACGCGCAGGGCGATCCGGTTGCGCCCGGCGCGTTTGGCGGCGAACATCGCCGCCTCGGAGTCGGTCATCAGCTCCTCGGGCGTCGCCTCCACGTCATCGATGACCCGCACCCCGATGCTGGCCGTCATGGCGAGCTCACCCGCGTCGATCGCGATCCGGATGCCGGCGCGGATCCGGTCCGAGAGGTCGGAGGCGAGCGTTTCGGCCTCCTCCTCACCGCCCTCGTGCATCAGCACCACGAATTCGTCGCCCTCGAGCCGGGCGATGACGTCGGACTCGCGCACCCGGGCGCCGATCAGGCGGCCCACGGACGAGATCGCCTGATCGCCCGCCTCGCGGCCGGCCCGGTCGTTGATCTGCTTGAAGTGGTCGAGGTCGACCGTCAGCAGGGCCCCCGCGGCGCCGTCGCGGCGGATGCCGAGCAGATGGCGCTCCAGCAGCTCCAGGAAGTGCGCCCGGTTGTAGAGGCCGCTGAGCGGATCGTGACCGGCCATGTACTGCAGCTGGCGCTCATAGCGCTTGCGCGGTTCGAGGTCCTCGACCTGAGCGATGAAGTACATCGGGGCGCCGTCGGCGCCACGCACGAGGCTGAGGCGCACCGACACGTCGATCGGATGTCCCATCGCGTGCAGGTAGCGCTGCTCGGACTGGTGATGGTCGAGCCGGCCGGCGAGCAGGTCGCGGACGGCGTCCAGGCCGCGCGCGAGATCGTCCGTCAGGGTCAGAGACTGGATGTCGGCGCTGAGCATCGCCTCCTCCGACATCCCGACCAGTTCGCACATGGCGCGGTTGACCTGCAGGTAGCGGCCGAGCGTGGGGGGCATGGCGCTGACAAGACCGAGACCGACGGGGGCATTGACGAACGCGGTCCGGAACCGCTCCTCGGCCAGCCGCAGCCGCTCCTCGGCGGCCTTGCGCGCGCTCACGTCCCGGATCGCGACCGAGACGAGCGTGCCGCCGTCGCTGCGCAGGGGGCTGAGCCTGATCTCGACCGGCAGCTCCTCGCCGTCGCGGCCCAGCGCCCTGACCTCGCGGCCGTCGGCCATGGGGCGGACCTCCGGGCTCACGAAGAACTCCGTCCGCAGAGCGCGGTGCTCGTTCCGGAACCGCTCAGGCAGCAGCTGCTCGACGGGCAGCCCGACGAGCGTCTCACGGGGATGGCCGAGCAGCGTCTCCGTCTGTCGGTTGACGAGTGTGATGATGCCGTCCTGGTCGACGATCACGATCGCGTCAGGAGCGGCCTCGAGCAGGCCGCGGAAGCGGGTCTCGCTCTCGCGCAGCGCCTGTTCGGCCTGGTGGCGCTCGGTCAGCTCACGGGTGACCTTGCCGAACCCGAGCAGCCGGCCCTCGGCGTCGCGGACGGCGGTGATCACGACGTTGGCCCAGAAGCGGCTGCCGTCCTTGCGCACGCGCCACCCCTCGGTCTCGATCCGTCCCTCGCGCATGGCCACCTCGAGCTGCGCTTCGGGCTTGCCGAGGGCGACGTCCTGCGCCGTGTAGAAGATCGAGTAGTGCTTGCCGATGATCTCCTTACGCCGGTAGCCCTTGAAGCGCTCGGCGCCCGGGTTCCAGCTCGCCACCCGGCCATCGGTGTCGAGCATGAAGATCGCGTAGTCGGACACCGCCTCCACCAGCAGGCCGAGCCGTTCGTCGCGACCGACCGCGGACTCTCCGCGGGCCACCTGCCGCACGATCGCGGTGACCCCCACGATCGTCTCGTCATGGCCGCCGGCCCGCATCGGGCGGATCTTGAAGTCGAACATCGTGCGCCGGTCGGACGCTGTGAGCGACAGCACCTCCTCCTCTCCCTCGAGCGCGGCCGTGAACGCCGCTTCGAGCCGGTCGTGCTGCTCGAGCGGCAGCGCGTCGGCGAGCGCCCGCCCCAGCATCAGGTCCGCCTCCCATCCGAGGTCGGCGATCGCCGACCCGATCACCCGCGTGAGCGTGAGCTCGCGGTCGGTGCACAGCACGCCGACATCGCCCAGGACGTCGAGGGTCAGCATCAGCGTCTGCTCCGCATCCCACGTGCGATCGGCCGGTGCCTTCGCTGAACGTCGCTTATGACTGTGTCGCTCGGGCATCCTGCCAGCGGTCAGGCGCGATTGCGCGCCACATGAGTGTCCAGCACCTGTCGGTCTGTCCAGGCCCAGTTCACCCCCGACGAACGTGGCATCCGACCCGGGGGAGGATCCACGTCGACGTCGCCTGACTACGCGCGCAATATTGCCACAACCTGGGGCTCGGTCAAGAAATGAGGACTTTGGGGGCGATCGTGCAAGGGCGCCCCGCGCCGCTCGCGCTTCCGGGCCGGCCCCGTGCACCGGTCCCCAGGAACGCACCGGCGGGTGGTTGTATGGGCGCCGCGGGGCGCATATGGTTGGCCGATGGCATCCACACATCTCTCGGGCCTGCGCGGCAGCCGGGTCCTCATCACCGGTGCAGCCCGCGGCATTGGCGCGGCGCTGGCCGAAAAGCTGGCCGCGCACGGCGCCCGGCTCGCGCTCGTCGGGCTCGAGCCTGACATTCTGGCCGAGGTCGCACGCCGCTGCGGCGAGGGCACGTTCGTCGCCGAATGCGACGTCTCCGACAACGCGCAGGTGACCCGCGCGATCGACGATGCGGCCGAGGCCCTCGGAGGCCTCGACGTCGTCGTCGCGAACGCGGGCATCGCCACCGGCGGCCCGCTCCGCAGTCAGGACGTGCGGTCGTGGGAGCGTGTGATCGAGATCAACCTGCTCGGGGTCATGTACACCGACCGCGCCGCGCTTGGGCACCTCGAGCGCAGCGGCGGCTATCTGCTCAACATCGCCTCCACCGCGGCCGTGCTGCGCGGCCCTGGGATGACCGCGTACTGCGCCGCCAAGGCCGGCGTGGAGGCGCTCAGCGACTGCCTCCGCATCGAGGAGAACGCCCTCGGTGTGCAGGTGGGCGTGGCCTACTTCCTGTTCCTGGACACCGACATGGTCAATGACGGGGAGCGCGAGATGCCGCTGATGCAGCGGGTCAAGGCGGACATGCCGGGCGTCCTGGCCCGAACGTATCCGCTCCCCCCGGCGATCGACGAGATCGTCGCGGCGATCGCCGAGCGCAGGCGGCGGGTGTCCTACCCGCGCTGGTTCGTGAAGTCGATCGCCCTGCGACAGCTCGTGGCCTCGCGGCTCGCGGAGCGCGCGTCCGGCAAGCACGTGCCGGAGGCGATTCGGGAGCACGAGCGCCTGGTCGCCGAGCAGGGCGCAAGCGCGGCCTCGGCGAGCGAACGCACGCGGGAGCTGGCCGGCCTGTAGGCGCGCGTCTCCTGCAGACAAGCACGCGATCGCCCCGGCGGGGCGCTCAGCGAGCGCTCACCGCGAGGCGGCGTCGCGCGACGGGGATTCCCGCGAGGCGCGGACGGGCGAGATGCAGTGGGCTGGACGGGCGGGAACGCTGCCCCCGCGACGGGCGCGCTCGATGCGCAGCGGCACTCGATGGGGGTGCGGCGCGAGCGCCGCCGGAAGCTCACCGGTCTGCTCGTCCGCCCGGCTCAACAGCGCGCGTATTCGGTTCAGAGAAGACTGGAACATATGTTCGTAAGAGTACGAAGGCGGCCGGACGGAACCGTCCCTCAGCGCCCCGCCGGCTCGGCGATCAGGCCGCCGACCCGAGCGAGGACCAGACCTCGATCTTGGTCCGAATCCGCTCGACCACGGCGCTCGTGAATTCCGTCGTGCCGGCGTGACCGCCAAGATCGGGCGTCTTGACGCCCGCGGCGATCGTTTCCAGGACGGCTTCGTAGATCGCGCGCGAGGAGCGCTCGGCGCGGGGCCCGTGCCGCTCGGCGGCGTGGCGCATGACCGCGCCGCAGGCCAGGATCATCGCCAGCGGGTTGGCGAGGTCCCTGCCCCGCAGGGCGGGCGCGGTCCCATGCGGCGCCTCGGCCATCGCGACCGTGGTCTCGTAGTGCTCGTCGAACGCGAGCAGCACCGATTCGGCGCCGGCGATCGAGCCGAACATCGGCAGCACGAGGTCCGAGAGGCAGTCCCCGTCGCGGTTGAGCGCCGGAATCACCAGCGGCGCGTCGGTGGCGCCGGACAGGAGCCCGGCGTAGAGCGCGTCGATCAGGACCGGTTGGTAGGCGACGTCGGGATGCCGGCCCGCGGCGGCGTCGAGCTCCTCCTTGAGCATGCCCTCGTACACGGGCGAGACCGTCCACTTGGGGCCGCCGTAGACGCGGGCGCCCATCTTGGTCGCGGTCCGGAAGGCGAACTCGGCCACGGCGGCGCACGTCGAGCGCGTGATGTGCTCGGTGCGCAGGCCGATCTCGGTGGGGGCGCCCGGCTCGCCCTCGCGCCACTCCTCGGCGCCGTAGGCGTCCTCGACCGCCATCCGGACCACGGAGATCGGGTAGTGCACGCCGGCGATCGGGGCCACGCCCGGCAGCCGGCGGCCCGTTCTGACGATCACCTTGCCGTCCAGCGCCTCGCGCAGGATCCGGTTGGGCGACCCGACGTCGCCGGCGCCCTCCGGGGTGATCGTGGCCGCCTTCAGCCCCAGCCCCGCTTGACGCATCGCCGTTGCGGCGTCGATCACGACCTGATTGGCGGTCTGGCGGCGGTGCTCCAGCGAGAGATCGAAATGCTCGAGCTCGATCGCGACTCCCAGCAGCTCCGGGTCCAGCACGCGAATGGCCTGCTCGAGCAGCTCCTGGCCGGTCTCGTCGCCGTCCAGCACCACGATCGTGATCGGATGCGGCATCGGCGCCACGATATCCGACCGCTCAGGCGCCGCCCAGCAGCTGCTCGCGCGCCTCGGTCAGCGCGGCGATCACGACCTCGAGATGCTCGTCGAAGTCGATCCCGAGGTCCTCGGCGCCGCGACGCAGCGAGACCCGATCGACGGCGGCGGCGAAACTCGGCTGCTTGAGCTTCTTCTTGACCGATTTCGGCGTCATCCCCTCGAGCCCGTCGGGCCGCACATAGGCACACGCCAGCACGAAGCCCGACAGCTCGTCCACGGCGTACAGCGTCTTCTCCAGCGGCGACTCTCGGGCCACCTCCAGGTAGTCGGCGTGCGATGCCACCGCCCGAACCAGCTCGGGCGGGTAGCCGCGGGCCTCGAGCTCGGCCATCGCGTAGCGGGGGTGGCCGTCCTCGAGGTTCGGATAGCGCTCGTAGTCGAGGTCGTGCAGCAGCCCGGTGACGCCCCACAGCTCCTCATCGGCCCCAAAACGCCGTGCGTAGGCGCGCATTGCCGCCTCCACCGCGAGCGCGTGGCGGCGCAGCGATTCGCTTTCTGTCCACTCGCAAAGGAGGGTCCAGGCCTGATCGCGCGAAATCTGAGACGGCATGGGTGTTACCCTAGCTCAGCGACTTGGGACCGCCGCGAGCGCGGGCCCTGAACCCCCGGCTACGCTGGCCGCACCCCCCTCGCCCCTTATGGAGAAGTTCGTAATCGAAGGCGGCGTGCCGCTCTCCGGCACGATCGTCCCCGCTGGCAACAAGAACGGCGCTCTGCCGATCCTGGCCGCCTGCCTGCTCACCGACGAGGAGGTGGTGCTGCGCAACGTGCCGCGGATCAGCGACGTCGAGACGATGACCCAGCTGCTGCAGACGCTCGGCGCCAAGGTCACCTGGCACGGGCCGGGAGAGGTCGTCGTCGACGCCTCCGGCGTGGATGAATATGTCGTGGACCGCACGCTCTCGGAGCGCATCCGGGCCTCGTTCCTGCTCGCCGGGCCGCTGCTGGCCCGATTCGGCCGCGCCCATATGCCGCCCCCGGGCGGCGATGTGATCGGCCGCCGCCGCCTCGACCCGCACCTCGACGCGTTCAGGGCGCTCGGCGCCAGCGTCGACCAGGATCGCGACATCGTGCTCGCGGCGCCGCTGGGGCTGCGGGCGACCGACTTCCTGATGGACGAGCCGTCGGTGATGGCGACCGAGAACGCGCTCATGGCGGCGGCCCTGACGCCCGGATCCACCGTGATCCACAACGCCGCCTCCGAGCCCCACGTCCAGGACCTGGCGCGCATGCTGATCGCGATGGGGGCCGAGATCTCCGGCATCGGATCGAACGTGATGACGGTGCACGGACGGCGGGCGCTGCACGGCTGCGTTCATCCGGTCGCGCCGGACCACATCGAGATCGGCTCGTTCATGGCGCTGGCGGGCGTGACCGGGGGCGAGTTGGTGATCAGGGACACCGTGCCACAGGACCTGCGCATGATCCGGCTCGTATTCGAGCGCCTGGGCCTGCACTCGGAGCTCCACGACTGCGACGTGTTCGTGCCCGGCAATCAGAAGCTGGTGATCCGTAACGATGCCGGGGGCTACCAGCCCAAGGTCGAAGACGGGCCCTGGCCGGCGTTTCCGGCCGACCTGACCTCGATCGCGCTGGCGCTGGCCACCCAATCGGAGGGGTCGGTCCTCATCCACGAGAAGATGTTCGAGAACCGCCTGTTCTTCACCGACAAGCTGCAGCTGATGGGGGCCGCGATCACGATCTGCGACCCTCACCGCGCGCTCGTCGTCGGCCCCCGCCGGCTGCGCGGCGAGCGCGTCGAGTCGCCGGACATCCGCGCCGGGATGGCGATGCTGATCGCCGCGCTGTGTGCCGACGGCGTGACCGAGATCGGCAACATCCGCCAGATCGACCGCGGCTACGAGCGGATCGATGAGCGCCTGCGGGACCTTGGCGCACGAATCGAGCGGTTGGACGACGTGCCGAGCGCGGTGTGACCCGCCGCCGCCTGCCGACTCGCCGACCGATTCTCAAGCCATGAACGACCGCATCCCCTCAGGCACGCGCGATGTGCTGCCCGATGAGATGCGGGAGCTGCGGGCGATGACCGACCGCCTGCGCGACGTGTTCGAGCGCTCCGGGTACGGTGAGGTGTACACGCCCGCGCTCGAGTACGAGCAGACGTTCGAGCGCGCGGCCGACGTCGCCGGCGCACGCCCCGCCTACCGGATGTTCGACGAGCAGGGCAACGTGCTCGTCCTGCGCTCCGACATGACGGTGCCGATCGCCCGCCTGGTGGCCAACCGCTACGCCGGCGTGCAGCCGCCGCTGCGGTTCTGCTACCTGGCCCACGCCTACCGCGGGGTGCGCCCGCAACGCGGGCAATCGCGTGAGTTCCTGCAGGCCGGCGTCGAGCTGGTCGGCGTTGCGGCTCCGGACGGGACCGCGGAGGTGCTCACCGTCCTGTGCGAGGCGCTCGATGCGACCGGGCTACGGACCTACCGCGTCGGCGTCGGCGACGCATCGCTGTACCCTGCGCTACTCGACGCGCACGCGATCGACCCCGAGCGCCGCGAGCGCATCTTGGCCGAGCTCGTGACCCGCGACTTCGTCGGACTCGAACGCGAGGTGCAGGCGCTCGGCCTCGATGCCGGCAGCACCGCGCTGCTGCTCGAGGTGCCTCGGACGCGGGGCGGCCCGGAGGTGCTGGAGGGGCGCTCAGGGGCGCTCGAGGACGCGGTCTCCGGGATGCGGGAGCTGCATGCGCTGCTCGCGCCCGCCGTGGCCGAGCGAGTGATCTTCGATCTCGGCCTGGTCCGCAGCCTGGGCTACTACACGGGCGCGGTGTTCCAGGTCTACGACCCGGCGCACGGCGTGCCGATCGGCAGCGGAGGTCGCTACGACGAGCTGCTCGGCCGGTTCGGCTGGCCGCTGCCCGCCGTGGGCTTTGCGCTCAACGTCGAACGCCTGCATATCGCGCTCGCGGGCGAGGAGCGGGGCGAGTTCCGTGGCGCCGGCAGCCGACCGGACGGGGACGAGCGCCATGCCTGAGCTCCGGATCGCGGTACCGCGCGGCGCTCTGTTCGGCGACACGCTCGACCTGCTCGACCGCCTCGGCCTCGACACGGCCGAGGTGCGCTCCAACGACCGCAAGCTCCTGTTCGAGCAGTCGGGAATCGTCACGATGCGGCCCTCGGACGTGCCGACGTACGTCGAGGCCGGCGCCGCCGACCTCGGGGTGACCGGCAAGGATGTGCTGATGGAGCAGTCCGAGCGCGAGGTCTACGAGCTGGTGGACCTCGGCTACGGGCGCTGCCGGATGGTGCTGGCCAGCGTGGCCGGCGAGGACCGCGCGGCCGAGGCGCTGCGTCGGCTCGGTGTGATGCGGATCGCCACCAAGTATCCGAAGATCGCCGCCCGCCACTTCCTGGCCACGGGCCGTCAGGCCGAGATCGTGGAGGTCAAGGGCTCGGTCGAGCTGGCGCCGCTGACCGGCCTGGTCGAGGGCATCGTCGACTTGACCGCCACGGGCAGCACCCTGCGCGAGAACGGTCTCGTGATCCGCGAGGAGATCGCCGAGTGCACGGCCCGCCTGATCGCCAACCCGGTCGCCCACAAGCTGAAGGCGCGGGCGCTGGACGCGGTCCTGGAGCGCCTCGATGCAGCTTGAGCGCTTCGAGTGCAGAGGCGACCCCGAGTCCCTCGCCGCGCAGCTGCGCTCACGCGTGCCCGCACCGGCCTCGGTGCACGAGATGGTGGCCGAGATCATCGCCGGCGTTCGTCAGGCGGGCGACGAGGCGCTGCTGGCCTACACGCGCCGGTTCGACACCGCAGGAGCCGAGCCCGCGCCGTTGCTTCTCACCGACGAGGAGCTCGACCGGGCCGCCCGCGAGCTCCCGTTCGACATCCGCCGCGGGCTCGAGCTGGCGGTCGAGAACGTCAGCCGGGTGGCGAGAGCGGCGCTGCAGACGCCCGAGCCCGTGACGTTCGCGGGCCATGAGGTGATCCTGCGCGAAGCGCCGGTCCGTCGTGCCGGCGTCTACGTGCCGGGGGGCCGCGCGCCCTACCCGAGCACCGTGGTCATGGGCGCGGTGACGGCCCGCGTGGCCGGCGTCAGGAATGTCGTCGTGTGCGCCCCTCCCGGCCCGGGCGGCGACGTGCATCCGGCGGTGCTCGGCGCCTGCCGGCTCGCCGGCGTCTCCTCGGTGTACCGGATGGGCGGCGCTCAGGCGATCGCCGCGCTCGCCTACGGGACCGAGTCGGTGCGGCCGGTGGACGTGATCGTGGGCCCCGGGAACCTGTACGTGCAGGAGGCCAAGCGGCAGGTCTTCGGTCAGGTCGGAATCGACGGGTTCGCCGGGCCCAGCGACGTCCTCGTGATCGCCGACGGCGATGCGGATCCCGAGCCGATCGCGCTCGACCTGCTGGCCCAGTCCGAACATGGACCGGGAACGCTCGTGATCGCCGTCTCCACCTCCGCCCAGCTGCTCGAGCTGCTGAGCCGGCGGGTCGCCGCCGGCGACGACACCGGAGCGGTCGCCGCGCTCGTGCACGCCGAGGACCTCGGGCTGGCGCTGGCGCTGGCGGAGGCGTTCGCGCCCGAGCACCTGGAGCTGGTCGGCGCCCAGGCCGAGCGGCTGGCGCCATCGGTCGCCAGCGCCGGATGCCTGTTCGTCGGATCGAGCGGCGCCACCGCCTTCGGCGACTACGTGGCCGGATCGAACCATGTGCTCCCGACCAACGGCGCTGCGCGCTTCTCGTCGGGCCTCTCTCCGGCTCATTTCCGGCGCCGCTTCGCCGAGGTTCGGATCGGCGACGGGGCCGCCGCACTGGCGCGCGCGGCGGCGCCGGTCGCGCGGGCGGAGGGATTCGAGCTGCATGCCCAGTCGATGGAGGCCCGCATCCGGGACAATGGGCCACGATGATCCGCAGCGCCGAGATCAGCCGCCGGACCGGTGAGACCGACGTGTTCGTCAGCCTCGGGCTGGACGGAACGGGCGCCGGCCGGCGTGAAACCGGGGTCGGATTCCTCGACCACATGCTCGACCTGCTGGCCCGTCACGGGCGTCTGGACCTCGTCGTGCGGGCCACCGGCGACCTCCACACGGGTGCTCACCACACGGTCGAGGACGTCGGCATCTGCATCGGCCAGGCGCTCGACCAGGCGCTCGGAGACCGCGCCGGCATCACGCGCTATGGGCAGGCGACGGTGCCGATGGACGAGTCGCGCGCCGCGTGCGCGATCGACATCTCCGGCCGCGGCTACTGCGCCTTCGAGGCGCCGCTGCCGCCGGGGGCGATCGGAAACTTCGACCACGAGCTGGTCGAGGAGTTCTTTCGCTCGCTGGCCATGAACGCCAAGCTGACGCTCCACCTGACGGTCGAGGCGGGCACGAACGTCCACCACATCATCGAGGCTTCGTTCAAGGCGCTGGCGCGGGCCCTGCGGATCGCCGTCGCGCTCGACCCGAGCGAGCGGGGGATTCCGAGCACGAAGGGCACGCTGGTATGAGCGTGGCCTCCGGCGGCCCGCGGCTCGCGGTGCTCGACTACGGCATGGGCAACCGGCGATCGGTGCAGAAGGCATTCGAGCACGTCGGGGCGCAGGCGACGATCACCCGCGACCACGACGAGGTGCGGGCGGCGGATGGGCTGGTCGTGCCGGGCGTGGGCGCGTTCCCGCTGGCGATGCGCAACCTGCGCGAGCTCGGGCTCGATGGGCTGATCCGCGCCCAAGCCGGCCTGGGCGCGCCGATCCTGGGGATCTGCCTGGGCATGCAGCTGCTGTTCGAGCGCTCGCAGGAGATGGAGCCGACCGAGGGGCTGGGGTTGATCGGAGGCGAGGTCACGCCGCTCGACGCCCCCATCCTGCGCATTCCCCACATCGGCTGGAACGAGGTCGTGTTCGCACGGGCCTCGCCGCTCACCGAAGGCCTTCCCGCCGGCGGGTGCCCCTTCTACCACGTGCATTCGCTGGCGGCGCGGCCCGCGGACGCCGCCGACGTCGTCGGAACGACCGAATACGGCGAGCGCTTCGCCACCGTGGTGGCCCGGGGCAGCATCTACGGGGTCCAGTTCCACCCGGAGAAGTCATCGACGCACGGACTGCGGATGCTCGCCAACTTCGCCCGGCTGTGCGCGGGACGCGGCGTCGGCGCGGCGGCGCCGGCGGCCGCGGTGCGGGCATGATCCTGTTCCCGGCCATCGACATCCTCGAGGGCAAGGCGGTGCGCCTGGCTCGGGGCGACTTCGACGAGAGGACCGTGTACGACGCGGATCCGCTCCAGGCGGCACTGCGATGGGTGCAGGACGGCGCCCGCGTCCTGCACATCGTCGACCTCGACGGCGCCCGCACCGGCGTCCCGGCCAACCTCGAGCACGTGCGGAGGATCGCCGATGCGGTTGCGGTGCCGGTGCAGCTCGGCGGCGGCCTGCGGACGGCCGGCGCGGTGGCCGACGCGATCGGCGCGGGCGCGACCCGCGTGGTGCTCGGCACAGCGGCCTACAGGGACGTCGACTTCCTCGACGACGTGCTCGCCGCGCACGGGGAGCGGATCGTCGTCTCGGTCGACGCGCGCAACGGCAAGCTGGCCGCGTCGGGATGGACGGAGCAGACCGAGATCCCGGCTGAGTCGGTGATCGATCGGCTCGGGCGCCGCGGCGTCAGGAGCTTCGTCTATTCGAGCATCGAGCGCGACGGGATGCTCACCGGCCCCGACCTCGGGGAGGTGACCCGCGTGGCCGAGGCCGTCAGGGGACGGTTCGTCTACTCTGGCGGCGTCTCCTCGGTGTCCGACCTCGAGGCCCTCGTGGCGCTGCGCCAGGTCAACCTCGCCGGCGTGATCGTCGGCAAGGCGCTGTATGAGCAGCGATTCACCATCGCCGAGGCGCAGGCCGTGCTCGACGGGCGCTCCGACGCGGCTCGGGGGTGAGGTCGGCATGCACTACAAGCGCGTGATCCCGTGCCTGGACGTCGACGGCGGCCGTGTCGTCAAGGGCGTCGGCTTCCTCGATCTGCGTGACGCCGGCGATCCCGTGGAGCTGGCCTGCCGCTACGACGCCGCCGGCGCCGACGAGCTCGTGTTCCTCGACATCACCGCGACCTCGGACAAGCGCGATACGGTCGTGGAGCTGGCCCGGCGCACCGCCGACGACGTGTTCATCCCGTTCACGATCGGTGGCGGCATCCGCTCGGTCTCCGACGCGCAGGCCGTGCTCGACGCCGGTGCGGACAAGATCTCGGTCAACTCGGCCGCGCTCACGCGTCCGGAGCTGCTCGATGAGCTGTCGGCCACCTTCGGCGCCCAATGCGTGGTGCTGGCCATCGACGCCAAGTCCGACGGTCGCGGTTCGTGGGAGGCCTATTTGGCAGGCGGCCGCAGCGCGACCGGCCGCAACGCCGTCACCTGGGCCCGCGAGGGCGTCGAGCGCGGGGCCGGGGAGATCCTGCTCACGAGCATGGACCGGGACGGCACCAACGCCGGCTACGACCTGCCGCTCACCGCCGCCGTGGCCGACACGGTCGGCGTCCCGGTGATCGCCTCCGGCGGCGCCGGCGAGCTCGACGATCTCGTCGAAGCAATCGACGCCGGCGCCGACGCCGTGCTGTGCGCCTCGATCTTCCACTACGGGCACCACACGATGGACGAGGTCAAGGCCCACCTGGCCGAGGCGGGGGTGGCGGTCCGGCGGTAGCTGGCGCCTACGCCGAGCCGTGAGGCTCGGCGTAAGCGTCAGCGGACCCGCTTAAGCGGGCCTTTAGAGCAGGTGCGGTTCTTCTCTGAACGCCTGGCTGCAGAGACCGCTAGGCGGCCTCTTCCACGTATCCCGCGGCCGAGCACGTATCGCAATACGCGGCGGGCGGGACACGCGGCTCATAGCAACCTGGACGGCAGCACGTGGACGACCGCTTGGGTCGGCCACGACCGATGCGGGCAGCAGCCGCGTCCTTCAGCTCTTCGCGCATGCGATCGAGCTCAGCGGCGTGATCCGCACAGAAACGTCGGCCCTTTTCGGCCGGTGCCTGACAATGACTTCCACTACGACAGCGCATAGACCCGCAATCTTACCAAAGCAAGCCCGAACGCATGTTTGTGATGGGTTAGTGCGACGTCGCTATTTGCGCTGTGTCGTCACTGGTGAATGCAGTGTATGGCTCCCCCCACCAGCCTGCGGCAGCAACTGGAACAGGTCCCCGTAGCCGGTCAGGTAGATCGCCGTGGTGTCGGCGATCACCGGGTTGAACGAGCCCTCGGGGAACGCGAACACCTGACGCCCGGTGCGGACATCGAGACCGGCTGTGGTCCTGGTGCCCAGGTCCGCGTAGTAGACGACATTGCCGACGATCGTCGCCGAGCCGGAGATCTTGCCGCCGGCGGGGTGCGTCCAGCGGACCGCGCCGGTGCGTGCGTCGAAGGCGTAGAAACTGCCGTCATAGGAGCCGATGTATACGGTCGGCCCCAGTCCCGGGGTGTCCTCGACCGCCGGCGACGCGTACACGTAGGCGCCCGTTCCGGTCGCCCAGGCCAGCTGGCCGGAGTGGGCGGCGAACGAGTACACGCGGCCGTCGGTGTTGCCCATGTACACGCGCCCGAACGCGATCGCCGGTGTGGAATAGAACTCACCGGACCCGAAGCCGAACCGGGCACCGTTCGTGCCCACGGCCCACACCTCGTGACCGTCGGCGGCGCGCACGGCGTAGGCGCGGCCGGCGTAATCGCCGAAGTACAGGATCCCGGCCGACAGCGACGGTCCGCCCTTGACCGCCCCACTCGCGTGATAGGTCCACCACTCGTGGCCGTCGGTGACCCGCAGCGCGTGGACGGTGCCGGACTGGTCGCCGAAGTACACGGTCGCGCCCCACACGAGCGGCGAGGACTCCGTGCCCGGCCCGATCGCCCGTGACCACACCACCTTGCCCGTCTGCTGTGAGAGCGCCACGAAGCGTCCGTTGCCCGGATTCTGCCCCGCGTTGGGGTTCGTGGACAGCAACGCCAGGAACACCATCCCGCTACCGACTGCGGGGGACGCGGCCGCCAGCGTACCCACCTGTCGCTGCCACAGCACCTTGCCGGTGCGCTTGTCGAGCGCGAGCGCGATGCCGGAGTCGTTGAGCATGAACAGCGAGTTGCCGTGGATCACGGGCGGAAACTCGAGCAGCGGGCCGCCGTGGTAGGACCACCCGCGCCGCAGCGGCGGATCGAGATTGGTGCTGTTGGGGAAGAAGCGGGTACGGCCGGCGTCGTAGCCGTAGCGGGGCCACAGGAACGGCGGCGGGATCACGGCCTTGGGCGGTGGCTTCGGCGGTGCGGTGACGGTTGGGCTCGTGAACTCCAGATTCGGATGGGAGACGTTGCCCGGCTCGTGGAGGAGCGCGAAGGCAATCGCGCCCCCGATGAGGAGCACCACCACGCCCGCCGCCACCAGCCATCGCATGAGCCTCCGCCGCGGACCCGTACTCGGCATTCCGGTGATGCTACCCACGGATGTCCCCGTGGCGCGCGAAGATGGGCGCGTGGACCTTCCCTCGATCCCCGAGATGCGCCGCCGCGTCGAGCGACTTCCCGCGGTCGCTCGGGTGCTCCCGGCCGTGGAGGGATCGGCGGGCGTGCACCTGGTCGGCGGCGCCGTCCGCGACCTGCTTCTCGGCGGCGCGCCCGTGGACCTCGATCTGGTCGTCGAGGGAGACGCGGTGACCGTGGCCGAGCGGCTCGGCGGCCCCGTCCGGGTCCACGACCGGTTCGGGACCTGCACGGTGATCCTCGACGGCTTCACCTATGACCTCGCGCGGGCGCGACGCGAGCGCTATCCGGCGCCCGGGGCGCTGCCCGAGGTCGAGCCGGCACCGCTGGCCGAGGATCTGCTGCGGCGCGACTTCACGATCAACGCAGCGGCCGTGTCGCTCGGCGGCGAGCGGCCGGGAGAGCTGACCGCGGCGCCGGGCGCGCTCGAGGATATCGCCGCCGGGCGGCTGCGGGTCCTGCACGAGCGCAGCTTCCTCGACGATCCGACGCGGCTGTTGCGGCTGGCCCGCTACGCGAGCCGGCTGGGGTTCGCGATCGAGCCCGGGACGCGCGCACTGGCCGCCGCCGCGGTCGGCGCGCAGGCGCTGGCGACCGTCAGCGGGCCACGGATCGGAACCGAACTGCGGCTGCTCGCCCGTGAGCGCGATCCGGTCGCCGCGCTGAGCGCTCTGCACGAGCTGAGGATCGACCGTGCGCTGCACCCCGCCTTCGGCCTCGAGGACCCGGCGCTGGCCGAGACGGCGCTGGCGCTGCTGCCGGCCGACGGGCGCCGCGATCTGCTGATCCTCGCGCTGGCCGCGCGGCGCATCGAGTCAGGGGAGCTCAGGGCACTGCTTGACGCGCTCGCGTTCGAGGCTGCGGATCGCGAGACGATTCTCGCCGCCGCCACCGGGGCGCGGGGCGCGGCCGACGCGCTCGCCGGCGCGACCCGCAACTCGGAGATCGCCGCGGCACTGGCCGGGGCCGGCCCCGAGCTGGCCGCGATCGCGGGGGCGCTCGGGCCGGACGAGGAGGCCCGACGGTGGCTCGATCGCCTGCGGCACGTGCGGCTCGCGATCGACGGCGGTGACCTGTTGGCGGCCGGAGTCCCCCAGGGCCCGGCGATCGGGCGCGGGCTCAGCGCCGCGCTATCGGCCAAGCTCGACGGTCAGGTGAGCGGGCGCGAGGCCGAGCTCGCTGAAGCGCTGCGGGGCGCCCGATAGCCTGCGGCCGATGCTCGACACCCCGAACGCACTGCGCTGGAACGGCGGTCCGGGCCACTACGAGGTCTACTACGTGACCCTCACCGATCCGGACACCGGAGTGGGTTTCTGGATCAGGTACACGATGGTCGCGCCGCTCGCGCAGACCGGCGCGCAGAGCAGCGCCGCGCTGTGGTTCCTGGCCATGGATCCGTGCGCACCGGACGGTGGCCGCTTCGGCCGCAAGACCTCGTTCCCCATCGCCTCGCTGAGTTCCGAGACGGAGCCCTTCGCGCTTCGGATCGGGGACGCGACGCTCACGGACGGGTCGATGAGGGGCGCGCTGCAGGACGTCGAATGGGACCTGCGGTGGACTCCAGGGCGGGCCTACGCGCACGTGCATCCCCTGCTGCGCCCGATCGCGAGCACGATCCTCGTCCTGCCTCACGCCGACGTGGCGATCGAGGGCACGATCTCCTACGCCGGGCGTCGGCTCGAGGTGCGCAGCGCCCGCGGCGGACAGGCCCACCTGTGGGGCTCCAAGCACGCCGGCTCCTGGGCCTGGCTGCACTGCAACGACTTCACGACGCCCAGTGGCGAGCCGGTTCCGGACACGTTCGTCGACGGTGTTTCGGTGATCGTGCCGCGGCTGCACCGCGACGTCGGGCCGAACACTCCGTTCGTGGGCCGCATCGCCGGCCGCGACTTCGCATCGACCTCGCCGGTGCGCGTGCTCTCCAACTCGAGCCGCTTCTCACCCGGCGGCTGGCACTTCGAGGTGGTCGACGGATCGCGCCGGCTCGCCGGCGAGGTGGAGGCTGAGCGCAGATCGCTGGCGGGGGTGACCTACCACGATCCCGACGGCGAGCTCGCCTACTGTTACAACAGCGAAACCTGCTCGCTGCGCCTGCACCTCTACGAGCGCTCGCGCGCCGTCCGTGGGTGGGTCCATCGCATGACGCTGGAGGCCCCCGGCCGGGCCCACTTCGAGTACGCGCAACGTACGCCCCTCCCGGACCTCGAGCTGCTGACCCGGTGAGACTGCCCGCCCCGTTCCGCAACGTCGGCGACCACCTCCAGATCGACCTTCCCGGAGGAAGCGCGCTCTTCACCACGCGCCGAGGGGGCCATTCCACCGGGCCCTACGCGAGCCTCAACCTGGGGTTCCTCACCGACGATCGCCCCGGGGACGTGGCCCGCAACCGCGCGCACCTCGCCGGGCAGATGGGGCTCGCGTTCGCCTACGGGCGCCAGGTGCACGGAGCGGTGGTGGACCGGGTCACCGTCCTGCCCCGGGAGGACCCGGCCGCGGCGACCGACGGCGCGCTCACAGCCACCCCACGACCGCTCCCGGCCGAGGCCGACGGCCAGGCCACCGCACTCCCGGGCGTGGCGCCGATGGTGCTGACCGCCGACTGCCTTCCGGTCGCGGTGATCGGCGAGGGGGCGGTCGCGATGCTGCACGCCGGCTGGCGCGGGCTTGCGGGCGGGGTCCTCGGCGAGGGGGTGCGGGCGGTCCGCGAGCTCGCTGCCACCGGCTCCCTGGCGGCGGCGATCGGTCCCGGCGCCGGGCCGTGCTGCTACGAAGTCGGCGATGACGTGCGCGCCGCGTTCGCGGCCCACGGCGACGACGTGCTGCGTGGCCGGAGGCTCGACCTGCCGGCGATCGCCCGTCGCGAGTTGGAGTGGGCCGGCGTGGAGGAGATCCACGACTGCGGCCTGTGCACGATGTGCAGCGACGCGTCGCTGTTCTACTCCCACCGCCGCGATCACGGGATCACGGGCCGCCAGGCGGGAATCGCATGGTTGAGCTGATCCGCGGCCTGGATCCGGAGACGGTCCGCGTCAACCTCGAGCACGCTCGGGCGCAGATCGCCGCGGCGGCGGCGGTGGCCGGGCGCGCGCCCGCGGACATCGAGATCCTGGCCGCGGTCAAGTATGTGCCGGTGGAGGAGCTCGGTGTGCTCGCCGACGCCGGGATCGAACTGGTCGGCGAGAACCGGGCCCAGGACCTCGAGCTCAAGTCCGCGGCCCATGCCGGGCGCTTCACGTGGGACTTCATCGGTCACCTGCAGAGCCGCAAGGTCAAGCAGCTACTGCCGCTCGTGCGCTACATCCACTCCGTCGCCTCCGACTCGGTGCTGGCGCAGCTCGAGCGTCACGGCACGCCGGAGACGGAGGTCCTCGTCGAGGTCAACATCGCGGGCGAGCCGGGCAAGTCGGGGATCGATCCATCCGCGCTGCCCGACCTCCTCGAGCGCTGTCCGGTCCGCGTCGTCGGCCTGATGACGATGCCGCCGCTGACCAGTTCTGCCGAGGCCAGCCGACCCCATTTCGCGGCGCTGCGAGAGCTCGCGGAGCGCCATGGCCTACCCCAGCTTTCGATGGGGACGAGCCAGGACTATGCGATCGCCGTCGAGGAGGGTGCGACAATCGTGCGACTGGGATCGCTCCTGTACCTGCCGAGCGCGTCATAATCACTGGCAGGGAAACGCACGGCTTCCGCGAACCCTCTCACCCATATGGCTTTCCGCGACACCTGGCATCGAACGCTCGTCTACTTCGGGCTCGCCGAGGACCACCCGTATGAGGAGGAGATCGAGCCCTATCACGAGCCAGAGGTCGAGGTCGAGGAGCGCTACCGCGAGCGTCCCAACGTCCGCCGGCTCAGCACGCGACGCCAGCGGGACGACTTCGACGACATCTTCGCCGACGATCCGGGGACCGAGCGGCGGACGACCGCGCTTCGCCCCGTGGGCGGTCGCGGCAATGGACGTGGCGAAGGAGGAGATGTCCGCGTGCACCTGGTGATCCCCAAGAGCTTCAACGATGCCCAGGACGTGGCCGACAAGTTCAAGGACGCCATTCCGGTGATCCTGAACCTCCAGTCCACCGACACCGATCTGTCCAAGCGACTGATCGACTTCTCGAGCGGCCTCACCTACGCGCTCGACGGCGGCATGCAGCGCATCGCCGACAAGGTCTTCCTTCTCACTCCGCGCAACGTCGAGGTCTCGGCGGAGGAGCGCGCGCGGTTGATCGAGAAGGGCTTCTTCAACCAGAGCTGAGCCTGCTGCTGCGGGGTCGCGAGCGGTTTCGCGAGCCCCTGAGTAGCCTTCAACGTATGCGAGTGGGCCTGATCGGAGCCGGGAACATGGCACGCGCGATCGCGCGCGGCTGGGGAGAGCCGGTTCTGTGCTCGGACTCGGGCTCCGGACGTGCCCGTGCTCTGGCCGCTGAACTGGGTGGCGAAGCGCTCGATTCGAACCTCGCCGTCGCCGAGCGGGCCGACCTGGTCGTGCTGTGCCACAAGCCGGCGCAGCTCGAGGCGGTGGCCGCCGAGATCCGGGGTCACGTCAAGGCGGTCGCATCGGTGCTCGGTGCGACCTCCGTCGCGGCGCTGCAGAGCGCCTATCCGGAAACTCCCGTCTTCCGTCTGATGCCCAACACGCCGGTCGAGGTGCGCCACGGGATCGTCTGCTATTCCCCCGCGCAGGATGTCGATCCGCAGCTCGAGGCCGAGGTGGTGGCTCTGTTCGAGCGGCTCGGCAGAGTGGTGCGGATCGACGAGCGGCTGCTCGATCCGGCCACGGCCGTGATGGGGGTCGGTCCCGCCTACCAGGCGCTGCTCGTCGAAGCCCAGGTCGATGCCGCGGTCCGGCTCGGGCTGGGCGCCCCGCTCGCCTCCGAGCTCGTGGTCGAGACGATGGCCGGCACCGCGGCGCTGCTCGCGGCCCGCGACTACGACACGCTCGCGGTCCGCCGCGAGGTGACATCGCCTGGAGGCTCGACTGCGCGCGGGCTGCGCGAGCTCGACCGAGCCGGCGTGCGCGCCGCCTTCCAGCACGCGATCGACGCGGTGGTGCACGGAGCCCGCGCCTGATGCTCGCGCTCGCCCTCAGCCGGGTCGACATCGCCAACTACGTCGACGCGCTGTTCACGGTCTACATCCTCATCATCTTCGTCTACATCCTGCTCAACCTGATCTTCGCGCTCGGCGTCAGGCCTCCGTACTCGCGCTGGGTCGACGCGGTGATGAAGTTCCTGCGTGACGTGTCCGAGCCGTATCTCGGTCTCTTCCGGCGCTTCATTCCGCCGATCGGGATGTTCGACCTATCCCCGATGATCGGGATCATCCTCCTGTACTTCGTGCGCACGATCGTGGTCAACGCGATCGCGGGCAGCTGACCCGCCGGCCGGCGATGGCGGTCAGCCGGATGCAGGCCGTGGGTCCCGATGCGCCCGAACCGGAGCCGGCCGCAATGCCCGGAGCTCGCTCCCGTGCGTGGGGCCGCGCCCTGATCGTGATGGTCTTCGTCCTGATCGCCGATCAGGTCACCAAGCACACGCTTGCGGCCGGGATCGGTGAGGGCGAGGTCCGGCGCTTCATCCCCGGCGTGCACCTCGTGCACGTGCGCAACACGGGCGTCGCATTCGGCTTCTTCTCCGGCGGCGGCGCGCTCGTGCTCGTGTTCACGCTCGCGGCGCTCGCGGTGCTGATCGTCTATTTCACCAGGCATCCGGACCGCCCGTGGCTGTGGCTGCCGACCGGCCTCCTGATCGGCGGGGCCCTGGGGAATCTCTACGACCGCATCCATCAGGGCTCGGTCACCGACTTCATCAAGCTGCCGCTGTGGCCGGCGTTCAACGTGGCCGACATGGCGATCACCTTCGGAGTCCTGGCGCTCCTGTTCGTGCTCGAGGGCGGCGGGCGCCGGCGGTGACGCTCACGCTGACCGTCCCCGCCGACGCCGCCGGCGCACGCCTGGACCAGTTCCTGGCCGAGCCGCTCGGGTCCCGGGCCCGGGCGCAGCGGCTGATCGACTCCGAGCGCGTACGCGTCGACGGGGTCGCTCGCTCCAAGCGCTACGCGATCAAGCCGGGGGAGGGGATCGTGATCGACGATCTCGATCCTGTCGTCGAGGCCCCGGCGGGCGAGGCTCCGTTCACGGTCGCCTACGAGGACGAGTATCTGCTCGTGGTCGACAAGCCCGCCGGGGTGGTCGTGCACCCCGCCCGCGGTCACCGGTCCGGCACCTTGGCCCAGGCTCTGACCGGAGTCGGGGCCGGCGGCGAGGATCCGTGGCGGGCGGGCATCGTCCACCGGCTCGACCGTCACACCTCGGGGCTGCTGGTCGTCGCCAAGAGCGAGGAGGTTCACCGGGCGCTGAAGGCGCTGCTGGCCGCCCGTGACCTGCGCCGGGAGTATCTGGCCCTGGTGGAGGGACGCCCGAGCGCACGGTCGGGGACGATCGATGCGCCGATTGGGCGCGACCGGCGCGAGCGGTTGCTGATGTCGATCGACACCGATCAGGGTCGCGCGGCGCGGACGCACTTCGAGATCGAGCACGCGCTGCCGCAGGCGACGCTGCTGCGGGTGGTGCTCGAGACCGGCCGGACTCACCAGATCCGCGTGCACATGGCGGCGATCGGGCACCCGGTGTGCGGCGACGCGCAGTATGGGACCGCCGGCGCATACGGCCTGCAACGCCAGTTTCTGCATGCCACCCGGCTGGCGTTCGACCACCCGATCACGGGTCCGCGGATCGACGTCGTCGCGCCACTGCCGGAGGATCTGGAGCGGGCGCTCGAGCTCGCCCGCGGCGACTCCGCGTAGCCTGCGAACGGGCGCAGGAGACGCCCTTCAACACGGCGGGGCGGCCCGTCCAAAGCCGCCCCGCCGCGAACCGTTTGCGAACCGAGCCACCGGAGGTAGGGGAAGGGAGGATCGGTTCGCGTCCCGGGGCACCACCGAAGGTAGGGGAAGGGTGATGCCCCGTTACACCTCAAAACGTACCGCGTCAGAGGAACCTGCGTACACTCTGGGGACAAATTTTTTTCCCCAAACCCCATTGGTCGAGGGTCGCGGCCCTGCCTCGGATCACCGAGGTTCGCGATTACAGCCGGTGGGAGCCTCGCAACACGACAACTCAAGGGAGCAGGATCCGTGGCTCAAGTCGGAATCAAAGAGCTGCTGGAGGCCGGTGTTCACTTCGGCCACCAGACACGCCGCTGGAACCCCAAGATGCGCCGCTTCATCCATGGTGAGCGGGACGGCATCTACATCATCGACCTACTGCAGACGCAGGCGCTGCTCGACAACGCCCGCCGCTTTGCCGGCGACGTGGCCCATCGCGGCGGCACCGTGCTGTTCGTCGGCACCAAGAAGCAGGCCCGCGACGCGGTCAAGGAGACGGCCGAGGCCGCCGACATGCCGTATGTCAACCACCGCTGGCTCGGCGGGCTGCTGACCAACTTCCAGACGATCAACCAGCGCATCAAGCGGCTGCACGATCTCGAGCGCTACGAGACGGAGGGGCAGCTGCAGCTGCTGCCGACCCGGGAGCGCATGGCCGCGCAGGCCGACCTCGAGAAGCTCCGCGCCAACCTCGGGGGCGTCAAGAACATGCAACGTGTGCCCGACGCGGTGTTCGTGATCGATCTGAAGACGGAGGCGATCGCGGTCCGCGAGGCCCAGCGCCTGCGCATCCCGATCATCGGGCTGGTCGATACGAACTGCGACCCCGACGGGATCGACTTCGTGATCCCCGGCAACGACGACGCGATCCGCTCGTGCGCGGCGATCACGCAGGCGATCGGCGATGTCGTCTCCGAGGGGCACAGCGTGTTCCGCGCCGAGGAGGAGCGTGCCCGACTCGAGCGCGAGCGCCGCGAAGCCGAGGAGCGCGCGCGTCGCGAGGCCGAGGAGCAGGCCAAGCGCGAGGCGGAGGCGGCAGCGGCGGCTGAGGCGGCAGCGGCGGCTGAGGCGGCTGCCGCGGCTGAGGCGGCAGCGGCGGCTGAGGCGGCGGAGACCGCAGCGGTGGCCGAGGCGGCTGCCGCGGCGGAGGCGGCAGCGGCGGCCGAGGCGGCAGCGGCGGCTGAGGCGGCAGCGGCGGCTGAGGCGGCAGCGGCGGCTGAGGCGGCCGAGGCCACGCCGGCGGCCGCGCCCGCAGCCGAGGCTGAGGCGCCGGCACCCCCGGCTGAGCCCGCGGCCCCCGCACCGGCGGCGGAGACCCCCGCGGCCGAGGCTGAGCCCGCGCCCGCGGCTGAGGCCCCTGCGGCCCCGGCTGAGCCCGCGCCCGCGGCCGAGGCCCCAGCACTCCCGGCTGAGCCCGCAGCGCCCGCACCCCCGGCTGAGCCCGCAGCGCCCGCACCCCCGGCTGAGCCCGCAGCGCCCGCGCCCCCGGCTGAGCCCGCGCCCACGGCGGAGACACCCGAACCCCCGGCTGAGCCCGCAGCGCCCGTGCCCGCGGCCGAGCAGCCCGCCGGGCCCGAGACCCCCGCAGAGCCCGCTGCGGAGAGCGCCACGGAGGAGTCACGATGACGGAGGTAACCGCCCAGGACGTCAAGGCCCTGCGGGATCGCACGGGCGCGGGGATGCTCGCGTGCCGAGACGCGCTGACCGAATCGGGCGGCGACATCGAGCAGGCCGTCGAGCTGCTGCGCACGCGCGGCGAGGCCCAAGCGGCCAAGCGCGCGGGCGAGGAGGCGCGCGAGGGCGCCGTGCAGAGCTATATCCACTCTGGGAACAAGATCGGCGTGCTCGTGGAGGTGAACTGCCAGACCGACTTCGTCGCGCGCAACGAGAAGTTCACCGCGTTTGCGAAGGACCTTGCCCTGCACATCGCGGCGGCAGCCCCGCTCGCAGTGACCGAGGAGGACCTGCAGGCTGAGGATCGCGAGCGCGAGGAGCGGATCGCCACCGAGCAGGCGGCCGACAAACCCGAGAACGTCCGCGAGCGGATCGTCACGGGCAAGCTCGACAAGTGGCTCGACGAGGTCGTGCTGCTGCGCCAGAAGCACGTGAACGAGGAGAAGCACGGCGGCAAGACGATCGAGGACCTGCGCGCGGAGCTCGCGGCGGAGTTCCGCGAGAATGTCGTCATCCGCCGCTTCGCCCGCTTCGCGGTCGGCGGCTAGCAGTGGCTCCGGAGACCTCGCTTCCCACCCCGGCGTACTCGCGCATCCTGCTGAAGCTCTCAGGCGAGGCGCTGATGGGCGCGCGTGAGTACGGCACCGACCCCGATCGCGTGCGCAGCATCGCGGTGGAGGTGGCGGCCGTGCACGGCCGTGGGGTCGAGATCGCGATCGTGGTGGGCGGCGGCAACATCTATCGCGGGCTGGCCGCGGCGGCGCGCGGCATGGACCGGGCCACGGGCGACTACATGGGGATGCTGGCCACCGTGCTCAACGCGCTCGCCCTCCAGGACGCGCTCGAGAAGGAGGGCGTGGCCACCCGCGTGCAGTCGGCGATCACGATCTCAGAGGTCGCCGAGCCGTACATCCGGCGCCGCGCGATGCGCCATCTCGAGAAACGCCGGATCGTGATCTTCGCCGCCGGCACCGGGAACCCGTTCTTCACCACCGACACGGCGGCCGCGCTGCGCGCCGCGGAGCTGCACGCCGAGATGATCCTGATGGCCAAGAACGGCGTCGAGGGCGTCTACACGGCCGACCCGGCCACCGACCCCGACGCCCAGTTCATCCCCGAGATCACCCACAAGGACGCACTCACGCGCGGCCTGCAGGTGATGGACTCGACCGCGCTCGCCCTGTGCATGGACAACAACCTCCCGATCGTCGTCTTCAACATGGCCGACGACCGGAACATCGACAAGATAGTGTCCGGTGAACGCGTGGGGACGCTGGTACGAACATGATCGACGAGCTGCTCGAAGACGCCCAGGATCGGATGGCCAAGTCGGTCGAGTCGATCCGCCATGAGTTCGGATCGGTCCGTACGGGCCGAGCGAGTCCGGCCTTGCTCGACCGGATCATGGTGGATTACTACGGCGCCACGACGCCGCTCAAGCAGCTGGCGACGATCTCCGCCCCGGAACCGCGGCTGCTCTCGGTCCAGCCCTACGACAAGAGCTCGATCAAGGCCATCGAGCGCGCGATCATGGAGTCCGATATCGGGCTGACCCCGTCCAACGACGGCAATCTGATCCGGCTCGGCGTTCCCGAGCTGACGGAGGAGCGCCGTCGACAGCTCGTCAAGGTCGTCCGCCACATCACCGAGGAGGGCCGGGTTGCGATCCGCAACATCCGCCGTGACGTGATGCACGACCTGCGCGAGCTCAAGGAGGCCGGCGAGACCGGCGAGGACGAGGAGAAACGCGCCGAAGTCGGGCTGCAGAAGCTCACCGACACCCGGATCGCCGAACTCGACGAGCTGCTGAAGCACAAGGAAGCCGAGATCCTCGAGGTCTAAGGTGGCCACCCGCTCGGAGGCCCGCTACGTAGCGATCATCACCGACGGCAACGGTCGGTGGGCGCAGCGCCAGGGATTGCCGCCGCTCGCCGGCCACGAGGCCGGAGCGGACGTCGTCAAGGCCCGGCTGCGCGACGCGGTCACGCTCGGCATCGAGGAGCTGACGGTGTACTCGTTCTCGACCGAGAACTGGAGCCGCTCGCCGGAGGAGGTGGCCGGACTGATGGACATGTTCGGGCGCCGGATCGAGGCCGAGACGCCCGAGCTCCACGCCGAGGGCGTGCGCATGCGCTTCATCGGCCGGCGCACCGATCCGGTCCCGCCCGAGTTGGTCACGCGCATGGAGTGGGCGGAGCGGACGACGCGGGAGAACTCGCGGATCACGCTGTTCGTCGCCTTCAACTACGGCGGCCGGGCGGAGATCGTCGATGCGGCGCGAACCTTTACGGGGAGCACCGAAGCGGAGTTCCGCGCCCATCTGTACGCACCCGACATGAGCGACCCGGACCTGATCATCCGCACCAGCGGCGAGCAACGGATCTCGAACTATCTGCTGTGGCAGGCCGCCTACTCCGAATTCGTGTTCCGCGAGGAGCTGTGGCCCGACTTCTCTCGCGAGGCGTTCGAGCAGAGCCTCGAGGAGTTCGCTGCCCGCCGGCGCCGCTTCGGTGGCCGCTGATGTGGAGGTGGTCATAGATGCCGCAGCCCCCGCGGGAGCGACGCCCCCGCTCGCGCCCGGCGCGCAGCACCCGCTCCTCGCGGGGCGGATCGACCGATCGCGCGCCGCGGCAGAGCCGCGAGTTCTACGACGTCGAGGCCTCGAGCCGGGCGGAGCGAGGCGCCGCCCCGCGCCGGCGTCAGCCGGCCCCCAGGCGCGAGCGGCGACAGCGCTCGGATCTGACCCGTCGCGTGCTCGTCGCGATCCCGGCCGCGGTGGTGGCGATCGTGTTCATCGACCTCGGCGGCCTCGCGTTCGCGTTGTTCATGATCGCGCTCGGCTGCGTCTGCCTGCAGGAGCTGTACACGATGCTCGCGCGCTGGAAGCCGATTCCGTTGGCCGGTTTCCTGGCCCTGGCCGGGATGGTGCTGGCCGCCCGCTGGGGAGGCGTGTCCTCGGTGCTCCTGGTCACCGTCGCGGCGGTGCCGGTGCTGTTCCTGATGATCCTCGCCCGGCCGCAGACCGGCGGCGCGACGGTCGCCCTCGCCGGAACCATGTTCGGCATCTACTGGATCGGGCTCGCGTTCGCCCACGCCGAGCTGCTGCGCCAGCTCCCGCACGGCGGCGCGGTGCTGATCGACATCCTCGTGGGCACATTCCTGGGCGACACCGCGGCCTATCTCGGCGGTCGCCTGTTCGGCCGCCGGCCACTGGCCCCGGCGATCTCGCCCAACAAGACGGTCGAGGGCCTGTTCTGCGGCATGCTGATCGCGGTGCTGGCCGTATTTCTGGCCGGCCTCTACCAGACCTGGCTGAGTCAGGGTCACGCGCTGCTGCTGGGCCTCAGCGTGGCGCTGCTGGCCCCGCTCGGGGATCTGTTCGAGTCGCTGGTCAAGCGCGACGCGGGCACCAAGGACACCGGGACCCTGTTCGGCGCCCACGGCGGCGCGCTCGATCGCCTCGACGCCGTCATCTTCACGGTCGTCGCCGGCTACTACATCTGGGTCGCGGTGATGCACGCCTAAGGGCCGGCAACTCGACACGCGCGCTCGGCGGCGGACCGTCCCACCTACAATCCCGGCCGTGCCGCGCCGACTCGTGATCCTCGGTTCGACGGGCTCGATCGGGGTCCAGGCGCTCGACGTCGTCTCGCGCTCGGACGAGCTGCGTGTCGTTGCGCTCGCGGCCGGGCGCTCGTGGGAGCCCCTCCTCGCGCAGGCACGCGAGCACGGGGTCACACGCGTCGCCCTCGTCGACCCCGATGCCGCCGCGCGGGCGGCGGAGGCGTGGACCGACGGCGAGGTCCTGGCCGGCCCCGACGGGCTCGTGCAGCTGATCACCGAGGGTGACTGCGATCTGGTGCTCAACGCGATCGTGGGCTCGGCGGGATTGGTGCCGACGGTCGCGACGCTGGGGGAGGGGATCGACCTCGCGCTGGCCAACAAGGAGTCGTTGGTGGTGGGCGGGGAGCTGGTCACCCAGCTTGCGGAGGCCACCGGCGCGGCGATCATCCCCGTCGACTCCGAGCACTCGGCGCTGCACCAGCTGCTCAGCTCCGAGCGCCCAGGGACCGTCGACCGTCTCGTGCTGACCGCCTCGGGCGGCCCGTTCCGCGGCCGCACCGCCGGCGACCTTCGGGACGTCACCGTCGATCAGGCGCTGGCCCATCCCACCTGGGCGATGGGGGGCAAGATCACGATCGACTCGGCGACGCTGATGAACAAGGGGCTCGAGCTGATCGAGGCGCACCACCTGTTCGGAACGCCGTATGAGCAGATCGAGGTCGTCGTGCACCCGCAGTCGATCGTCCACAGCCTGATCGGGCTCTGCGACGGTGCCACGCTGGCCCACCTCGGCTATCCGGACATGAGGGTTCCGATCTCCTACGCGCTCAACTACCCCGACCGAGTCGACGTCCCGGTCGCGCCGCTCGATCTCGCGGCGCTCGGATCGCTCACCTTCGAGCCGGTCGACGAGATCACCTTCGCCTGCCTGCGCCTGGCGCGCGAGGCCGCCCGCGCGGCGGGCACCGCGCCGTGCACGCTCAACGCGGCCAACGAGATCGCGGTGCACGCATTCCTGGCCGGCCGGCTGCGGTTCCTGGACATCGCCGCCGTGATCGAGGAGACGCTGGCGCGGCTCCCGGCCTCGCGCCTGCACTCGTTCGATTCGCTGGCCGCCGCCGACTCCGAGGCGAGAGCGATCGCCGCCGAGCTGGTGGCTGACCGGGCGGCGGCCTGAACGGCCACCGCCCGGCGCCTTGCCCCCATGCGCCGCCGCAAGCGGTAGCGGCGCGAGCTGTACGTCGCCGGGAGGGCGCAACCGGGGTGATCGGCCGTGGCGGAGTCCCCTTTAGCGGCCCTTGAGCCGGAAGGCGGACCGAGCTGCGCGCCATGCCACACTAGGACGCTGATGTCCTACGTACTCGCCTTTCTCGGCTTCGCCGCCCTGATCATCCTGCACGAGGCCGGACACTTCGCCGCCGCCAAGGCGGTGGGGATGCGTGTCGAGCGCTTCTCCTTGTTCTTCGGACCGATGCTGTGGAAGGTCCGGCGCGGTGAAACCGAGTACGGGATCGGTCCGATCCCGCTCGGCGGCTACGTGAAGATCACCGGGATGAATCCCAACGAGGAGATCCCGGAGGACGTGGCCCCCCGCGCGTACTACCGCCAGCCGGTGTGGAAGCGGATCGTGGTGATCAGCGCCGGCCCCGGCGTCAACCTGCTGATCGCGTTTCTGCTGCTGACCGCGATCGTGTGGTCCAACGGCGTGGCGGTGACCAAGAACGGCCAGGACGTGCCGACGGGCAAGGTCGCCAGCGGGTCGCTGGTGGCGCCGGCGTCGGCCTACCTCAAGGCGGGCGACAAGATCGTCTCCGTCGACGGCCGCGGGGGCCTCAGCGTCGCGCAGATCACCAAGGTGATCTCGAGCCACCGCTGCGCGGGGACGCCGACGAACGGCTGCCAGGCCACCACGCCCGTGCGGATCGTCGTGCAGCGCAACGGCAGGGTCATCGCCTACGCGATCACGCCCCGCTATGACCCGCAGCTGGGGCGCACCCGGCTCGGCTTCGGCTTCGACGTGCTCGTCCGGCCGGTGGGGCCGCTGAGCGCGGCCGGCAAGAGCGTCTCGCAGATGTGGTACGTGACCCACAAGACGGTGACCACGATCGCCACGATCTTCGAGCCCCAGGTCCGCAAGCAGCTGCACGGCGTCGTCGGGACCTTCGAGGTCACCCAGCAGACGTTCGCCTTCGACACCACCGAGGCGCTGTACGTGCTGGCGATCATCTCGCTGTCGCTGGCGATCATCAACCTGTTCCCGTTCCTGCCCCTCGACGGCGGGCACATCTTCTGGGCGCTGGCCGAGAAGGTCCGCGGCAAGCGGATCCCGTTCTCGGTCATGGAGCGCGCGAGCGCCGTCGGCTTCATCCTCATCGTGATGCTGTTCATCGTCGGGCTGACGAACGACATCTCGACGCTGAGCGGCAAGGGCTTCACCGTCCCGCACTAGGAGCGTAGCCGTCGTCCCGAGGGCGGCGCTGCGGTAGCTTTCGCGCCAATACTTCACGGCAGAGAGGCGGAGGAGAGGATGGAGAGCAGCACGATCACGGCCGCGGCCGGTCGCGCCGTCGATGCACCGACGCTGACGGAGGCGCTGCGGCGCACCGCCACCAACCACCCTGACATCGTCGCGGTGCGCACGCCCGACGACAGCGTCTCGCTCACGTGGGCAGAGCTGCTCGAGCGGGTCGACGCCGTCGCCGGCGGCCTGGCCAAGCTCGGAGTCGGCCGGGGCGACACGGTGGCGATCATGCTCTCCAACCGTCCCGAGTTCCACATCGTCGACCTTGCCGCGGTCACCATCGGCGCGACGCCGTTCTCGATCTATGTCACCTATCCGGCCGAGGAGATCGCCTACCTGCTCTCCGATGCGCAGTCCCGGGTCGTGATCGTCGAGCAGGCGCTGCTCGACGTGATGCGCGAGGCGATCAGGGACCTGCCCCGGGTCGAGCACGTGATCGTCGTCGACGGCGATGCGCCCGAGGGCACGATCGCGCTGGCCGACGTCGAGGGCTCAAACCCCGACTTCGACGCCAACGCCGCCGCGTCGATGGTCGCTCCCGACGACGTCCTCACGCTGATCTACACCTCGGGCACCACCGGGCACCCCAAGGGCGTTCAGCTCTCGCACCACAACATCATGTTCACCGCTCGGGCGATCGAGGAGATCATCGAGCTCCAGGCCGGCTCGCGGGTCGTCTCGTGGCTGCCCTCGGCCCACATCGCCGAGCGCAACGCGCACCACTACATCCCGGTCATCTACGGCGGCTCGATCACCACGGTCCCCAACCCGCGCGACGTGCTCTCGCACCTGCCGCAGGTCCGGCCCAACTGGTTCTTCGCCGTGCCGCGGATCTGGGAGAAGCTCAAGGCCGGGCTCGAGGCGATGCAGGCCGGCCAGCCCGAGGAGCAGCGCAAGGCGATCCAGGACGCGATCGCGGCGTCGATCGAGCGGGTGCGGCTGCGCCAGCGCGGTGAGCCGGTCCCGGAGGAGCTCGAGGCCCGCGTGGCCGCCGCAGATGAGGCGGTGTTCTCGAAGCTGCGGGAGATGCTCGGACTCGATCAGGCCGTCACCGTCAACGTGGGCGCCGCGCCGACGCCGCCGGACGTGCTCGAGTTCTTCCACGCGGTGGGGATCGAGCTGGCCGAGTTGTGGGGCATGTCAGAGACGTGCGGGCTTGGCACGGTCAACCGCCCGGGCCATGTCAAGATCGGGACCGTGGGGCCGCCCGCCCCCGGCGTGGAGGTCACGCTGGCCGAGGACGGAGAGGTTCTGTGCCGCGGCGAGTTCGTGATGCTCGGCTACCGCAACGACCCGGACAAGACCGCTGAGGCGCTCGATTCCGAGGGCTGGCTGCACACCGGCGACATCGGCGAGATCGACGAGGACGGGTTCCTCACGATCGTCGATCGCAAGAAGGAGCTGATCATCAACGCGGCCGGCAAGAACATGTCGCCGGCCAACATCGAGGCCGCCGTCAAGTCCGGGAGCCCGCTGATCGGCCAGGCGTGCTGCATCGGCGACCGGCGCCCGTACAACACGGCGCTGATCGTCCTCGACGCCGACTACGCGCCTCAATGGGCGGCCCAGCACGGCCTGGCCGACATGAGCCTCGAAGCGCTGGCCGCGGAGCCCGATGTGATCGCCGCCGTGCAGGCCGGCGTCGACGCCGCCAACCAGCGCCTGGCCAGGGTCGAGCAGATCAAGAAGTTCACCATCGTGCCCGGCGACTGGGCCCCCGGCGGCGACGAGCTCACGCCGACGATGAAGCTCAAGCGCAAGCCGATCGCCGGCAAGTACGAGGCCGAGATCGAGGCGATGTACTCGGGTTAGGGGCCGGGCTCCCGCCCGGCTTTTTTCGGGTGAGCGGGCGGCGGGACTACGCCAGCGCCTTCTCCCCGAAGAACGTCGCCACCGGATTGCCGTTGAAGTTCGCCACCTCGACGTAGCCCTCGGACTCGTACAGCCCCCGCGCGGCGGGCTGCTTGGGGCCGGTGTCGAGCCGGCCGAGCGTATATCCGAGCTTCCGGGCGCGGTCCTCGAGTTCGTGCAGGAGCGCGCGGGCAACGCCCTGGCCGCGCGCCGCGGGGGCGACGAACATCTTCTTGATCTCGCAGGTGCCGTCGGGCAGGCGCTTGAGGCCGCCGCAGCAGACCGGCTCGCCGGCCACATAGCCGACGATGAATGCGCCGGCGGGCGGCCCCAGCTCGGCCGCGCCGGCCTTGGGCATCTGGGGGCCGTCGAGATCGAGGCCCGCGTAGATCGCCGCGATCTCATCGCGCATCGCTTGCACGAGCAGCGCACCCGGGCCAGAGTCAACCGAGGCCGAGCGGAAGGCAATTGCCGGCGTCATACCGGCACGGTACCGGTCGGGCGCACCGGGCTTCACGGCGCCGGTCAGGCTCGAAGCGCCTGCAGGCGCCGCTCGAGCTCGGAGCGCTCGACGGTGTTGGCGCTCAGCGCGATCGCCCGCCCATAGGCGGCCTCGGCGCCGCTCCGGTCGCCGGCGCGGCGCAGCAGCTCGGCGTGTGCGCTATGGAGCGGCTGATAGCCGTCGAGTGTGGCGTCCCGCAGCAGCGGCCCGAGCAGCGCGAGGCCGGCGTCGGGGGTCGAGGCGAACGCCACCGCCACCGCCCGGTTGACCTCGATCACCGGCGAGGGTGCGAGCCGGGCCAGGGCGCCGTAGAGCTCGGCGATCTGCGCCCAGTCGGTCTGATCGGGCGTCGGGGACTCGACGTGCAGGGCCGCGATCGCCGCCTGGAGCTGGTACGGCCCGGGGCGGCGTAACCGCAGGGCCGTTTCGAGCGCCCGCAGGCCCTCACGGATGCGGCCCCGGTCCCACAGGGCGCGGTCCTGGCGATCGAGCGCGACGTAGTGGCCGCGGTCGTCGATCCGGGCCGCGCGACGGGCGTCGTGCAGCAGCATCAGCGCCAGCAATCCCCACACCTCGGGGTCGTCGGGCAACAGCTTCGCCAGCAGGCGGCCGAGCCGGATCGCCTCGCTGCACAGCTCGCCACGCACCAGCCGGTCACCCTCGGCCGCGCCGTAGCCCTCGTTGAAGATCAGGTACAGCACCGCGAGCACGCCGCCGAGGCGATCCTGCAGCACCTCATCGGACGGGACGCGGTAGGGGATCCGCGCGTCGGCGATCTTGCGCTTGGCGCGCACGAGACGTTGCGCCATGGTCGTTTCGCTGACCAGGAAGGCGCGCGCGATCTCCGCCGTCGAGAGGCCGCCCAGCGCCCGCAGCGTGAGGGCCACCCGGGCCGGCAGGGCGAGGGCCGGATGGCAGCACGTGAAGATCAAGCGGAGGCGGTCATCCTCGACCGCGCTGTCCTCGGGGCTCACGTGATGCTCCTCGGAGTCGATGCGCGCGAGCTCGGCGAGGCGCCCCGTCCGGTCGGCCAGCGCCCGGTCACGGCGCAGACGATCGATCGCCCGCCGGCGCGCCGCGACGGTGATCCATGCGCCCGGGTTGTCCGGGACCCCGTCACGCGGCCAGGTGGCGACCGCGGCGGCAAAGGCATCCTGCACCGCGTCCTCGGCGAGCTGGAAGTCGCCGACGTGCCGGATCAGGGTGGCGAGGACCGCCGGTCGCTCCTCGCGGAAGGCACGCTCGACGGTGGCCGCCGGATCGGGCAGACCCGGCCGCCACTCGCCGCGCGTGTTCACGACTGGGCTTGCGCCGCCTGCTCGGGCGACGGCATCGAGGCCAGGTCCATCACCGGGCGAACCTCGATCGACCCGTAGTGGACGCTCGGCACGCGCTCAGCGTGCGCCAGCGCCGTGTCGAGATCGGGGACGTCGATGACGTAGTAGCCGCCGAGCAACTCCTTGGTCTCGGCGAACGGCCCGTCGGTGATCTGCGTCTGGCCGTCGCGCACGCGGACCGTGGTGGCGGCGTCGACGCCGTGCAGCGGGTCGCCGGCGACGTGGATCCCGGCTTCCTTGAGACCCTCGGTGTACTCGTACCAGCGGGGCATCTCGGCGGCCATCTCCTCCGGCGAGGGTCCTCCGTCGGCCGGTCCGTAGATCAACAGCATGTACTGGGGCATGGGGCCTCCTGGTCCGTGTGGTCCGCCGCTTGTGCGGCTTCATCATCTACGACGCGGCACGGGCGGCGATTTCGACAGCAACGGCAAGAAAGATTCTCGGCGCGCCCAGGCGCGAACGCATCGGGGCGCGCCACGCGCCCGCCGCCGATCCGGCTCACGACGTCGCCGATGCGATCGAGCGCCACACGAGCTCGATCGGGTGGTGGATCGGTAGCGGATGGCCGAGCTCGCGCAGATGCAGATCGAGCTGGGCCGCGCAGCCGGGGTTGCCGGCCGCGATCGCCTGCGCGCCGGTGTCGATCAGGTTCCGCGCCTTGCGGGCGCCGAGCGCGGCCGCCGTCTCGGGCGCCACGAGGTTGTAGATCCCGGCCGAGCCGCAGCAGATGTCGCGCTCGGTGCCGACCTCGAGCAGCTCGAGGCCCGGGATCTCCTGCAGCAGTGCGCGCGGCTGGTCGCGGACCTGCTGCGCGTGCGCGAGGTGGCAGGCGTCGTGATAGGCGACGCGGAGCGGGACGGGCGCGCGCGGGGTACGGCGATCCACCGAGGCGAGCAGCTCGGTCACGTCGCGCACCCGGCCCGAGAAGGCCCGTGCCCCCGGCGTGTCGATGAGCTCGCCGTACGCCTTCATCGCCGAGCCGCACCCGGCTGCGTTGACGACCACGTGATCGACGCCGGTGAACACCGCCATCGTCTCGCGCGCCCGGGCGACCGCCGCCTCCTCCTCACCGGAGTGGAACTGGAGCGCGCCGCAGCAGCGGGGCGCGCGGGGGAGGATCACCTCAAAACCCTCGGCGGCGAGCGTGTGGGCCGTCGCCGCATGGATGTGGGGATAGAAGACGCGCTGCACGCAGCCCAGCAGCAGCCCGACCCGTCCCCGGGGCTCGCCGGCGGCGGGGATCCGCTCGGGCAGCCGCGAGGTCAGGGCGGCCCGGGCCGGGGTGCGCGGGGCGACCTTCGCCAGCGCCGCGGCGGGTCCGGGGAGCCGGTCGAGCGGCAGCCTCCGCCCGGCGGCGATCAATGGCACCAGCGCGCGCATCCGGGCCGGGTGGGGCAGCGTCTCGAACAGCACCCGCCGCAGTGCCCGCTCGGCCCGCGGGCGCCGGTGGTGGCGCTCGACCTGTGGGCGCACGCGCTCGATCAGCCGGTCGTAGCGAACGCCCGAGGGACACGCCGTCACGCACGCCATGCAGCCCAGGCAGCGGTCGAAGTGCGTGACCATCTCGTCCGAGATGCTCTCCTCGGCGTCCGAGATGCCCTCGCTCATGAGCACGATCCGGCCGCGCGGCGAGTCGGCCTCCTCGGCCCACAGGACGTAGGTCGGGCATGCGTCGAGACAGAAGCCGCAGTGGACACAGTCGGCGATCACCTCCGGCTCGGGCGGGCGGTGCGCATCGAACGCGGGCATGGTCAGATCCCGCCCACGAAGACGCCCGGGTTGCAGGCATTGGCCGGGTCAAAACGCGCCTTGATCCGTCGCATCAGCTCGAGCGCCGTCCCCTCACCCGAGCCCCACGGGTCGAGCTCGCCCCGCAGCGCGGTGGGTGCATCGAGCACCACCGCGACGGCGCCGTCCGGCAGCGCCGCCCGCAGCCGCGCGAGCGCCCCGGGATCGAGCTCGACGAAGCTCGATCCCAGTGTCGCCCGCCCGACGAGCCTCCCGGCGACCGCCTCACAGGCGGCGATCACCTGCACCAGCTCGCTCGGTCGGGCGGCGATGCGGACCAACGCGGCATCGGCGGAGCGCTGCCGGGCCCGCTGGCGCTCCCACAGCTCGTCATCCTCGTGCTCCACCTCGACCGGGTGCAGGCCTGCGGTGCGCATCAGCGCCGCCGCGCGCTGCGAGCGCTCGGCCGGCTCGGCGCCGCTGGAGCGCGCCAGCAGGCTGCCGCGCCCGTCGCTCCAGGCGACGTCGAGGCAGTCGAGTTCGAGCGGCGCGGATGCGAGCGTGGTCGCCGCCGTCGCCAGGGTCTCGGGACGCGCGGCGCTGCCCACGGCAGTCGCGGCGGCTTCGGGCCGCGGGTGCAGCCGGACGCTCGCCGACAGGATCACGCCGAGGGTTCCGAACGAGCCGGTGAACAACTTGGCCAGGTCGTAGCCGGCGACGTTCTTGATCACCTTGCCGCCCGCGCGGGCGATCGTCCCATCGCCGAGGGCGACGGTGATGCCGACGATCAGATCGCGGGGGGCGCCGTAGCGGTGACGCAGCGGGCCCGAGTCGCCGGTGGCGAGCACGCCGCCGATCGTCGCGTCGCGCCGGCCGCCGCGCCCGAGCGGCGGGTCGAGCGCGAGCATCTGGCCGGCGCGTGCGAACTGCTGCTGGGCGGTCTCGAGGCGGACTCCGGCTTCGAGAACCGCGGTCAGATCGCCGGCGTTGTGCTCCAGCACGCGGTCCAGACCGGATGTGCGCAGCACGACATCCGGCGCGCTCACGGAAGCGCCCCATTCGTCCTTGGTGCCGCCGCCGCGCGGGTGCACGGAGCGTCCGGCCGCCGCGGCCCGCGCCAGCGAAGCGGCCGCCTGCTCGAACGAGTCGGGTGTCAGCTCCTGGCTCGACACCGCCGCGCTCAGAAGCGCTCCGCCACGCCGGCCCGCTCCAGCGGATGCTCCCGGTAGGGACCGGGGACCTCGCCGCACAGGCGCGGAGTCGGCATCACCTTGCCCGGGTTCGCGAGCCCGAGCGGATCGAAGGCGCAGCGGAGCCGCTGGAACGTGTCCAGATCGGACTCGGAGAACATCGACGGCATGTGCGCCTTCTTGTCCACGCCCACCCCATGCTCGCCGGTGATCGAACCGCCGGCGTCGACACAGGCCCGCACGATCTTGCCGGCGAGCTCCTCCGCACGCTCGGGTTCACCGGGACGCGCCGCATCGAAGCAGACGAGCGGGTGCAGGTTCCCATCCCCGGCGTGGAACACGTTGGCGACCTGCAGTCCGTACTCAGCCGCCAGCTCGTCGATGCGCCTCAGCACCTCGGCCAGACGCGTGCGGGGGATCACCCCGTCCTGTACGTAGTAGGCGGGGGCGATCCGCCCCATCGCGGCGAAGGCGGCCCGGCGGGCCTTCCAGATCAGCTCCCGCTCCGACGCGGTGGCGGCGATCCGGATGTGCCGGCCACCGCTTGCGGCGCACAGCGCGGTCACCTGCTCGAAGCGCGCCTCGCATTCGATGCGGGGACCGTCGAGCTCGACGATCAGCGCTGCCCCGGCGTCGAGCCGGTAGCCCGCGTTGGTGGCCGCCTCGGCGGCCGCGATCGAGAGCCGGTCCATCATCTCGATCGCGCCCGGGACGATCCCGGCGCTGACGATCGCGGTCACGGCCTCACCGGCCTGCGCGGTGTCATCGAAGAACGCCACCAACGTGCGCACGTGCTCGGGCACGGGCGTGACCCGGAGCGTGATCCGCGTGGCCACGCCGAGTGTTCCCTCCGAGCCCACGAACGCGCCCAGGAGGTCGTAGCCCGGTGCGTCGCGGTCGAGCTGCACCACCTCCCCGTTGCTCAGCACCACCTCCAGGCCGGTCACGTAGTTGGTTGTGAACCCGTACTTGAAGCAATGCGCGCCGCCCGAGTTCTCCGCCACGTTGCCGCCGATCGAGCACACGATCTGGCTCGACGGGTCGGGCGGATAGAAGTGCGTCGGAGCGACGGCCCGCGAGACGGCGAGGTTCGTGACCCCGGGCTCGACGACGACCCGCAGGTCCTCGAGGGCCACCGAGAGGATCCTCCGCATGCGCGCGAGGACGATCAGCACCCCGTCGGAGACCGGCAGCGCTCCGCCGGAGAGCCCGGTCCCCGCGCCGCGCGCCACCCACGGGACCTCGGCCTCATGACACGCTCGCACGACGTCGCGAACCTGTTCGGCGGTACCGGGCAGCACGGCCGCGGCCGGGGCCACCTGGTACTGGGCCAGACCGTCGGAGCGGTACGTCGCGAGGGCGTGGCGGTGGGTGAGAACGTGCTCGCCGCCACAGATGTGCTCCAGGCGGCCCAGCAGTCGCGCGCTCACGGGCATCGAGCGCAAGATAGCTCAGCGTGGGCGGATCCACACGGTGGGGCCGTGGTGTGTCCGAGCGCTCGGTCCGAAGTCGCGGTCCGGCCCTGGTTGCCTCGCCGCGACTTCGGCCTGCCTGCCCCCAGCCCTACGCTCCTAGCGGACGGTCACGCTCTGGACCCGGCTGTGGATCACCGCGCCGCTCGGATACGCCCATCCGAGACGCACGGCGCCGCTGGCCGGGAACGCGATCCGGACGTCGAAGTAGCCGCGTGGGTTGGTGATCGCGACCGTCTTGACGACCTGGAACGAGCCGTGCGAGCCGCTCTGGTACTCGATCTGGACCTGCTGTGTCGTGCCGGTGTCCTGCTTGGCAAAGGCCGCCGGACGGACACAGCCCCAGACCTCGACCGTGCGGCCCTTCCGGGTCGAGGTGACCGGGAGGTAGAGCGGCATCCGGAACGCGTCGTAGGTCGCCTTGCGCTTGCCGCCTGCGGTCACCAGACCGCTGGGGAAGTTTCCGGCGCCCGGGTCGACGAGCAGATACTGGAAGTACGACCTGACACGTGGGTCGCGGTAGCTGATGTACTCGGCCCAGTTCAGCCACAGCGATGCGGTGGTGTAATTGGGCTGCCCGAGCTCGGGAGGATACGTACGGTACCCGTACTCCGTCGAGTAGATCGGGAGTCGGGCGCCCGAGCCGTAGGCTCGCTGGAGGCGGTCGAGCACCCGTTCGAGCACCGGGATCTGCGGCATATCGGTGTACTGGTTCGGACCCGGGTTGGGCCAGGTCTGGCGGTTGGGGGCCAGACCCTGCGGATAGGGGTGATCGGCGAACCCGGTGGCCTGGAACAGCCCGGGGTGCGCCCGGCTGAACCCACGTGATCCGGCTGCTGTCGTCGGGCAGCCGCGTGCCGCCGCGGCAGACCCCCGCAGCGGCCGATAGGAGGAATCGACGCAGTAGAGCGCGTTGATGAAGCGCAGCGGCACCATGCCACCGAACAGGCCGGGCTGCCCGCCGGTCGTGATGCCCCGCGGCGCGACCTCGCCGATCAGAATCGTGTCACCCCGGTGTCCGGTGTTCTGGAGCGCGCTCCAGCCCGCGTCGACCAGGTTGCGGTAGAGCATCGGCGCCACCTCGACGCCGGTGCTGTGAATCTCCTGCGGAGCCAGGTCGGGCCCGTAGTTGGGCTCATTCCACAGCGCCCAGTAGTGGACGGCGGGCAGCTGCGAGCCACCCGCCGGCGTGTAGCTGCCGCTGTAGCGGCGTCCAACGGCGGTCGTGAACGCGTGGAACTCCGATGCCGAGGGCTTCCACTGGCCGTGCGGTCCGCCCGGGGAGCCCGCACCGATCGCCCACAGGGGCGCGGGTCCGGTCAGCGTTAAGTCGACGGCGATGCCGCGAGCCTGCGCCGCCTCGACGATGGCGTCATACGGCGCCCAGTTCTGCGCCGGATAGGAACCGGGATCGGACGCGGTGAACCTGGCCGGTTTGCGGCGGGAGTTCGGGCTCGGCGCGATCGAGTTCCAGAACACGAACAGCCGCACCCGGGCGACGCCGAGCGTGCGCAGCGTGTCGAGGGTCCCGGCGGGATCGCGCCTCAACAGGCCGTCGTCCTGGAACATCGGCTCCTGGGTCGAGGACGCCCGCGCCGGCGCCACGTGCAGGGCGAGTGCACCGGCGGTGAGGACCAGCAGCAGGGCGAAGGGGGAAAGGAGTCTGTGGGCTCGGGGCATGATTGACCTAACGTGTTGACCGGGTCTGAAGTTGCGGCGCAGGTCAGCGCTCTACACTGGCGGCATGGCTTCTGCACGCCAGATCCGGGTGGGAAACGTGCCGATCGGCGGGGGCGCCCCGGTCGCGGTTCAGACCATGACCAAGACGGAGACCGCCGATCTCCCTGCGACGATGGCGCAGATTAGCCGAGTCGCCGAGGCGGGCGCGGACATCGTCCGGGTGGCGGTCCCGCGCGATCAGGACGCGGAGGCGCTCAAGACGATCGTCCGCGAGTCGCCGATCCCCGTGATCGCCGACATCCACTTCAACCACACGCTGGCGCTCAAGGCGCTCGACGCCGGTGCGCATTGCGTGCGGTTGAATCCGGGCAATATCGGTGGCCCGGACAAGGTGGCCGAGGTCGCCGCCCGCGCGAGCGAGCTCGGGACGCCGATGCGGATCGGTGTCAACTCGGGCTCCCTGCCCAAGCATCTGCACGCGCTCGAGCGTGAGAACCCCGTTGAGGCGCTGGTCACGGCGGCGGCGGAGTTCGTCGAGCTGATGGAGCGCCTGCGCTTCGAGGACTTCAAGGTCTCGATCAAGTCGACCAATGTGCCCAACACGATTGCGTCCAACCGGCTGCTCTCGGAGCGGATCCCGTATCCGCTGCATCTCGGGATCACCGAGGCGGGCACGAA
The DNA here is from genome assembly GCA_963800815.1 of uncultured Solirubrobacteraceae bacterium. Taxonomy (GTDB): domain Bacteria; phylum Actinomycetota; class Thermoleophilia; order Solirubrobacterales; family Solirubrobacteraceae; genus Palsa-465. Next base: position 208,776 of record CAWDCP010000023.1, on the reverse strand, counting down.
ATGGTCGGGATCGCTCAAATCCGCCGTCGGCCTGGGCACGCTGCTCGCCGACGGGATCGGGGACACGATCCGGATCTCGCTGTCGACCTTCCACGCCGAGGAGGAGGTCAAGGTGGCGTGGGAGATCCTCAAGGCTTTGCAGCTCCGCGAGCGCGGCCCGGTGCTGATCGCCTGCCCGACCTGTGGGCGCCTGCAGTTCGACATGGACACCGTCGTGGCGGAGATCGAGCAGCGTCTGGAGGCCTACGCGGACCCGATCGAGGTCGCGGTGCTCGGCTGCGCGGTCAACGGGATCGGCGAGGCGTCACATGCCGACTTCGGGATCACCGGGGCCAAGAACGAGGGCCTCGTGTTCAGCCGCGGGAAGCCGCTGCGCAAGGTGCCCACCGAGGAGCTCGTCAGCACCCTGTTCGCCGAGATCGACAAGTACGTCGCCTCCAAGCGCGTCGAGGTCGACGACGCCCGGGCCGACGAGGGCGCGCGGTGGCTCGAGCAGATCGAGTCCGAGCACGCCGGCGAGCTGACGCCCGAGCGCCTCGCCGCGATGGAGGCCGCGGCGGCGGACGACGAGGCCGCCGACGACGAGCTGATCTCGGCGCTCCGGCCCGAGCCCGCGCGGCTGGACGAGGCCGTCTCGCCGGTGGCCGGCCGGCGCTTCACGCGCACCTGAACCGGGGTCGGGCGGCCGGAGTGCCGCTCACGGCAACCGGCGAGCGCCCGAGCGGGGTTCGCTAGAGTCCGGGCCGCTTCGAGGTGGGGGGTCGCTCGAGCGTCCGTTCGGCCGGACAACGACGAAAGGGAAGCCGCAGTGAACGTCCGCATGAGAATCTGCGCTGCACTTGCATGCCTCCTGGCTGTGAGTGCGATCCTCGCCTCGGCCGCCTCGGCCGCCTCGGCCGCCTCGGCCGCCTCGGCGAGATTGGCGATGGGGATCGGCGACGAGAACCCACAGACGTTCACGAATCCCTCGTTCACCGCGCTCGGCGTGAAGCGGACGCGGCTGATCACGGCGTACGACGGCGCCCTGTCGGCGTCGACGGCGCCTGACGCCTGGATGAACGCCGCTCGGCTCGCCCACGAGGAGATCGTCGTGGCATTCAACCCCGGCGCGGGCACGCGGTGCCCGGCGCGGCCCTGCCAGCCGGTGAGCGCAAGCCAGTACACGAGGGCGTTCGTGGCCTTCCACAAGCGCTACCCGTTCGTCCACATCTTCCAGCCCTGGAACGAGGTCAACTCGCTCACGCAGCCGACCGCGTTGCATCCCGAGGCCGTCGTCACCTACTACGCGATCGTGAAGCGCTACTGCCCGTCCTGCACCGTGCTCGGCGCAGATCTCGAGGATCTGGCCAAGGGTCCCGGCGTACCCGCGCAGATCGACATGGTCAACTACGCCAGGACGCTACTGAGGGCCTTCGGAAAGGCGCACGTGCGGACGCCCCAGGTCTGGGGGCTGCACAACTACGTGGACGTGAACTACTTCCATTCCAGCGGCACCAAGGCAGCGTTGAGCGTGCTCCCCGGGCAGCTGTGGCTGACCGAGACCGGGGGCATCGCCGAGTTCACGCTCAGCTCGGGCAAGGTCAGGCTCAAGTACGACCTGGCGCGCCAGGCCAGGGCGACGAACTGGCTGATGCAGCTGGCGCTGTCGAACAAGCGCATCACGCGGGTCTACCTCTACGACCTCTTCTACGCGGGGACCAACCGCTTCGACTCATCGCTGCTGGGTCCCGGCCTCACGCCGCGTAAGGCGTACTACGCGCTGGCCGCCCATTGGAAGAAGTACTTTGCCTAGCACCGTGCCCAGTGTCGTGAGCGGAGATGCGGACGCAGGATGCGAGTTTTCGACTCACGACACCAGCGCCGAGAAGAGCATCGGCTGACCGCTCGAGTCCGCAGCGGCCGCAGCGAGCCGTTCGACGCCGGGAACCTGCTCGACCGCATCACGCCGCGGTCGACTCGGGAGCTGCACGACCAGCGGGTGCGGGCGGGTGAGCAGCAGGTGCTCGCGCGCCGACTGCGGCGTTCCGGCGGGGACGTGGTCTCGGTCGGCTGCGGATGGAACCCTGGCCGACACCTGTTCCCCGCCCCCGAGTGGCGCCTGCTGGGGATCGACTCCGACCCCGACCGCGTGGCGGGAGTGATGAGCTCAGGCCGCGCCGATGAGGCCCGGGTGGGCATCGCCGGCGCACTCGGCCTGCCACCGGCCTCCTTCGACGTCGTCCTCTATCGGCTGGTCCTGCACCACATCGCCTATCAGGGCCCGCTCGGGCCCTGCTTCCGTGAAGCCGCGGACGCCCTCCGTCCGGGCGGCGCGCTGGTCGCCGTCGAGCCCGGGTTGTGGCACCCGGTCGGGCTCGGGCTAGCACTGGCCAACCGAGTCGGGGCGGCGACCGCGATCCACGGGACTCCCGATGACGTCCCGCTCTCGCCACGTGTCCTGGTGGACGAGGCGCTGACGGCGGGGCTGGTCCCCGAGTTGCATGCGCTGACCTACACCTGGAGGCGCCTGCCGGTTGCCGCCCAGCACGCGAGCGAGCCGCTCGACCGCCTCGGATCCCGGCCCCGGGCCGCGCGGTTCGGGCACACCCTGATGCTCATCGCCCGCCGACCAAGCGACGGCGGCTGATGGCTCAGAACGCGTATGCGGCCGTGGCCGGGCCGGTGTAGAGGACCCCGCCAGGGCCGATCCATGCCACACGCCACCGGCGCTCGGCCTTCCAGCTCCCGCGCGCCGTCCAGGAGCCCGAGGACCCGAATGCCGGTCGGCTGAGCACGCGCCACTGCGCGGCGTGAGCGTCGCGGTACTCGACGGTCACCGTGCCGGGGGTGTGGGCGAAGCGACCGGGTCTGACAAGTCCCCACAGGCTCACCGACGGGCCACGGCGGCGCACGACCAACGGCAGTCGGAAGGCCTCGTACGCGGGCTTTGCCTGGTGGCCCTTGAACAGGTACAGGCCCATCTGGAACACGTAGCGGCTGATCGCCGGGCCGGGCAGCGGCGCCGGATCGGTGAGCAGGTATTGCGAGAAGGACGCCACGCGCGGGTTGCCATAGGCCAGGAACTCGGCCACGGAGCGGTAGTCGGCCTGCGTGGCGAGCGGAAGCCCGGCGACGACGTTCGGGTAGCTCTGGACGCCGAACTCGGTGGCATAGATGGGCAATCCCTGGGCGATCATTCCGGCCGCCGCGGCGCGGTCGAGCGCCCGGCCGAGCCGCCCAAGGCCGCCGATCGTGACGTCATCGGGCCCAGGCGGCGCCGCGGTGGGAAACACGGGCCGCATGTACGGATGGACCGCCCAGCCGGCCGCGGGCAGCCGCGCACAGCGTGTGGCGGGCCGGTAGTCGGCATTCAGACACAGCACCCCCCGCAGGAACCGCAGGGGGGCGACGGTGATCTCGTTCCCCACCGGCGCGGTCTCGCCGGCCAGGACCGGGGCGTGCACCCCGGCCGCCCGCAATCCGTCGTAGCCGGCGAAGAACAGACGGCGATAGAGAGCGGGGGAGACAACGCGACCACCCGGCGCGAACTGCGGGGCGAGGAACTTCGACAGATTCGGCTCGTTCCAGACCGAGAACGCGTATGCGTCGGCTCCGAATCTCCGACCCACCGCGGTCATGAACGCCTTGTAGTCACCGGGGCTGGGATTGGTCAGGTGGTCCTTGGCCCCAGCGCTCGCCCAGCGGGGGACCGGCCCGGTGACGGCGATCAGCAGCCGCATCCCGCGCGCGTGGGCTTCGTCGGCGAGCTGGCCGTAGGCGCCCCATGCGTACGCGGCTGGGTCGGTGGCGTCGAACCGCGGCGCCTGGCGCGCATCCGGGCTGGGCGCAACATTCTGCCAGTACATGGTCATGCGGATCGAATCGACGCCGAGCGCCTGCAATTCGGTCAACGTCTGTATGCGGACGCCGTCGCCGCTGCTCAGCAGCTCGGCCGGGGCCTCGAATGTCGTGAACTGCCCCGGGCTCGCCATGGCGGGCGCGGCGCTCGCGCCGGCCGCGCACAGCAGCACGAGCGCGACGAGCGGGAGCGTGTGGGCGCGAAGGCGTACGGAAATGGACGGCATGCTGAGTCTGCCCTTTCGTGGACAGCGTTGTCAGACAGGGGCAGATACCCTGCCCGCCCCTGTCTTGAACGCGCGCGTACCGCGAAAGTAGCGGGCCCAGCGTCAGTCAGCTGACCGCTCCGAACCGCTCCGCCACCTTCGCCCAATTGACGACGTTCCACCACGCATCGATGTAGTCGGGGCGCCGGTTCTGGTACTTGAGGTAGTAGGCGTGCTCCCAGACATCGACGCCGAGCAGCGGGGTCTGTCCGTCGCTGATGGGGTTGTCCTGGTTGGCGCTGGAGACGACGGCGAGACCGGAGCCGTCATGGATGAGCCACGACCAGCCCGAGCCGAACCGGTTCACCCCGGCGTCCTTCAAGTTGGCCTTGAAGTCGTCGAAGGATCCGAACGCGCCGTCGATCGCCGTCCGCAGCGCGCCGTCCGGCTCGCCGCCGGCGCCCGGTGCCATCGACTCCCAGAACAGGGTGTGGTTGTAGTGGCCGCCTCCGTTGTTGCGGACGGGGCCCTGCTTGTCGGCCGGGAGCGCGGAGAGGTCCTTCAGAACGTCCTCGATCGCCGCGTCGGCCCACTGCGTGCCCTCGAGTGCGGCGTTCGCCTTATCGACGTAGGCCTGGTGATGCTTGTCGTGGTGGACGCGCATCGTGGCCTCGTCGATGTGGGGCTCGAGCGCGTTGTAGTCGTAGGGGAGGGGCGGAACGGAGTACGCCATGCGGGGCTCCTTCTGTGGTGGGGTGGTGGCGTTCTATCAGAAGCGCTCTGGCTGCCCACGAAGCCGGCCTCGGCGGGGGCGCGCCGACACGTGCCGCCGGTGCGGGCGCCGGCGTGGATAGGCTTCACAGCCGCGTGACCCGACTGTCCGGATACTTCCTGCCGACACAGCGCGACCCGCCGTCGGATGCCGAGGCCACCTCGCACAAGCTGATGGTCCGGGCGGGGCTGATCCGCCAGGTCGGCTCGGGCCTGTGGTCGTGGCTGCCCCTGGGCTGGAAGGTGCACCAGCGGATCGTCGCGATTGTGCGCGAGGAGCTCGACGCGATCGGTGCCCACGAGATGCTGATGCCCGTCCTCAACCCGGCCGAACCCTGGCGGCGCAGCGGCCGCTACGACATCGACGAGCTGTTCAAGCTCTCCGACCGCCGCGGCGCGGACATGGTGCTGGCACTCTCGCACGAGGAGATCGTCACCGGCCACGTCGCCCAGTCGGTTCGGTCCTACCGCGACCTGCCGCTGATCCTGTACCACTTCCAGACCAAGGAGCGCGACGAGCCGCGCCCGCGCGCAGGCGTGCTGAGGACCCGTGAGTTCATCATGAAGGACTCCTACACGTTCGATCGCGACGCCGAGGGCCTGAACGCCGCCTACGACAAGCACGTGGCCGCGTACGACCGGATCTTCGATCGCACCGGACTCGAGTGGTACCGCGTCGAGGGCGACGTGGGGATGATGGGCGGCCTCGGCGCTCACGAGTACATGGCGCCGTGCGCGGCCGGGGAGAACGAGGTGGCGCTGGCGTCCGGCTACGCGGCGAACCTCGAGGTCGCCTCCGCCGATCCACAGCCCGTCGAGCTGCCGCCGCCGTTGCCGGCGCCCGAGGAGGTCTCGACCCCGGGCATGACCACCGTGGACAGCGTCGCCCGCGAGCTCGGCGCTCCGGCCGGAGCGCTGCTGAAGGCGTTCCCGATCATCGTCGACGACGGGACCTTCACGGTGGTGATGGTACGCGGGGACCACCGCGTCAACGAGCTCAAGCTGCGTGCGGCCCTACGGCGCGACTTCCGGCCGGCGCGGCCCGAGGAGGTTGCGGAGCGACTCGGGCCGCCCGGCTTCATCGGGCCGGTCGGGACCGACGCCCCGATCCTGCTCGACCGGGGTGTCGCCCCTGGCGGCTACGTGACCGGGGCCAACCGGGCCGACGCGCACCTCCGCGGGGTGGAGCCGGACCGCGACTTTGCCTTCGAGCCGGTCGACGTCCGCACCGTCCGGGCGGGCGACACGATCAACGGCGCCACGATTCGGATCGAGCCCGCGATCGAGGTCGGCAACATCTTCAAGCTCGGCACCCGTTACTCCGAGCCGCTCGGCGCCACCTATCTCGACGAGCAGGGCAACAGCCAGCTCGTGTGGATGGGCTCCTACGGAATCGGGCCGGCGCGGATCGCCGCTGCCGCGGTCGAGCAGTTCGCTGACGAGCAGGGCATCTCGTGGCCGCGGGCGCTGGCCCCGTTCGACGTCGAGCTGGTCGTGCTGGGCCGCGAGGGCGGCGAGGAGCGGACGTTCGCCGAGGGCCTATACGCGCAACTGCGCGAAGCGGGGCTGCGGACGCTCTACGACGACCGTGATCTGGGGCCGGGCGAGAAGTTCGCTGTCGCCGAGCTGATCGGCTGCCCGTTGCGGCTCACCGTCGGGAAGCGCACGCTCGCCGCGGGCGAGATCGAGGTCCAGGTGCGCCGCGGCCAGGAGTCTCGGAGCGTGCCGGTCGACGGCGCCGCCAAGGCCGTCGCCGCGCTCTGGCGCGAATTGCCCTGAGGGGCGCTCGATGAGCGGACCCGAGCGTCGTATCACCACGCGCAGGTTGCTCGGGATCGACCGCTCCGGACCGCCGCCGACGGCGACGGGGTCGGACCAGCCGCTGAACCCGTGGACGCTGCCCAACGCGATCGGCTTTCTCCGGCTGGCCGGGATCCCCGTGTTCCTGGTGCTGGCGCTCTCGAGCCCCGACGGCATGGATCCGGCGGCCACCGCGCTGTTCGCCCTCATCGGCTGGGCCGACTACCTGGACGGCTTCACCGCTCGGCTGACGGGCCAGTACAGCCGGCTCGGGGCGCTCCTTGACCCGGTTGTCGATCGCCTGCTGGTCGTCTCCGGGATGGTGGTGGCGTTTCACTTCTCGCTGCTGCCGCGGTGGGCGATCGTGATCGTGGTCGCCCGCGAGCTGTTCATGCTCGCGCTCAGCCGCTACGGGCTCAGCCGCGGGGTCGAGCTGAAGATCAATTGGCCGGGCCGGCTCGGCGTGGCGCCGACGATGGGGGCGCCGTTCTTCGCCATGTGCGGCCTGCACACGATCGCGCTCGTGATGCTCTATGTGGGCATGGCATTGTCGATCACCGCCACGGTGCTCTACGTCCGCAGCGGGCTCGCGCAGACCCGGGCGCAACAATCCGCCCACCGTTGAGCGGAGAGGCGAATACCCTCAAGCTCAGATTGACCCTCTGAGACGGCGGGGTATACTCGGCGCTCCGCGCGCTCAACCTGGTGGAGGACCTTTCTGTATGGACACGTTTCCCGATCTCGGCAGCCTGACCGACCAGGAGCTGAAGGACCTCATCAAGCAGCTCACCGAGGAGGAGATGGAGATCTCCTACAAGCGGCGCATCCTGCACGGGAAGATCGACATTCTCCGCGCGGAGCTGGTGAACCGCCTGCGTAAGAAGCACGAGGGCGGTGAGGACGTCATCTCCGGCGCCGACGTCCAGCAGCTCACCGACATCCTCGCCGGCCGCGTTCCGGCCAGCGACCCTGAATAGTCGTCCCGACCGCCGTGGCCCAGCACTGCCCCGAGTGCGGATTCGCCAATGCGGACGGCGCCAACTACTGCCAGCGGTGCGGCGCGTTCCTGGTGCAGTCCGAGCCCACCCCGGGGGCGACCACGGCTACCTACAAGGTCGGCGAGACCGGTGAGATCGAGCCGGTGGAGCTCGAAGACGTGGTAGCGCGCGGCGCCGCTCTGGTGATCCGAGCCGGCGGCGGGCGCGCGGGCGAGAGCTTCCCGCTCGAGAAGGATCGACTGACCGTCGGGCGGCGTCCCGACAGCGACATCTTCCTCGACGACGTGACCGTCTCGCGCGATCACGCGATCCTCGTGCGACGTGGCAGCGATTACCACCTCGACGACTGCGGATCGCTCAACGGCACCTACGTGAACCGCCGCCGGATCGAGTCCCACCGGCTGCAGGACGGCGACGAGCTGCAGATCGGCAAGTACAAGCTCGCGTTCCTGAGCCGCTGATGGCCACACCCGACACCACTCAGCCCGAGGTCGAACTGCCCGAGCCGGCCGCCGCCGAAGCCGAGGCCCCGCGCCAGAAGGCGGTCACGATCGGATCGGTCTGCAAGCAGCTCGTGCAGGAGTTCCCCGACATCTCGATCTCCAAGATCCGCTACCTCGAGGATCAGAAGCTGCTCGCACCCCGCCGCACGCAGGGCGGCTACCGGCTCTACACCCAGAACGACATCCAGCGCCTGCGGACGATCCTGCGTCTCCAGCGCGACGAGTTCCTGCCGCTGCGAGTGATCCGCCAGGAGCTCGCCGGCGGCCGCTCCGAGCGTGAGGTGGCCCCGCCTGGCGACCCCCGCGCGATGCGGCGCGCGATGGTCAGCACCCGCGACGCGGGGGCCCTGTACTCGCTCGACGACGTGGTCGAGGAGACGGGCGCTGACCCCAAGCTCGTCCGCGAGCTCGAAGAGTTCGGGGTCATCAAGGGCGACGTGCGCGCCGGCGTGCGCTATTACGACGAGACCGAGCGCGAGATCGTCCGGGCGGTCAGCGAGCTCGCCCGCTACGGGGTCGGAGGACGCAACCTGCGCGTGTTCCGCAGCTCCGCGGACCGGGAGGCGCAGCTGCTGCAGAGCATCCTCGCCCCGGCGCTTCGCTCGCGCAACCCGGAGCGCCGCAAGGAGGCGATCGAGGCGCTCGAGAACCTCGCCTCGGTGACCTCCCACCTCAAGCACCTGCTGCTGATCCGCGATCTGCGCAAGATCGCCACATAGCCAGTGGCAGCACCGCTCGACCTCCGCGCTCACATCCGCGACATTCCGGATTTCCCCCAGCCCGGGATCGTGTTCAAGGACATCACCCCGCTGTTGCTCGACAGCCGCGCGCTCGACCTCGCGGTCGACCGGCTGGCCACCTATGCGGACGGCCTCGGGATCGACCTCGTCGTGGCCCCGGAAGCGCGGGGGTTCATCCTCGGGGCGGCGATCGCCCGCCAACTCGGGGCGGGCTTCGTGCCCGCCCGCAAGCCCGGCAAGCTGCCCCACGAGACGGTGAGCGCCGAATACGTGCTCGAATACGGCATCGACGCGCTCGAGGTCCACGCCGACGCGCTGGCGGGCGGCGCGCGGGTGCTCGTGCACGACGACCTGCTCGCCACCGGCGGCACCGCCCGCGCCCTCTGCGACCTGGTCACCGGGCTCGGGGCCGAGGTGCTCGGGTGCGCGTTCCTGGTCGAGCTGTCCTTCCTCGGCGGTCGCGAGCGGCTCGCCCCGTACGAGGTCAACGCGCTGATCGATTTCCACGAGTGAGGGTGCGGGAGGGCACCTCCGCCGGCTGATGGCGACCGCGCGCCGCACCCGTACGCTCGCCGCCGCCCCTGAACGGGTCTGGGAGGTGATCGAGGACCCGCACCACCTGCCGCGCTGGTGGCCCGGCGTGACCCGAATGGAGGCCGTCCAGGACGACGGCTGGACCGAGGTCTTCACGACCAAGAAGGGCCGCCCGGTGCGGGTCGACTTCCGGTTGCTCGAGTCAGAGCAACCCAGGGGCGCAGGCACCGCGCGCCGGCGCTGGGAGCAGGAGCTCATCGGCACCCCCTTCGAGCGCCTGCTCAACGAGGCCATCACCGCCATCGAGCTCGAGCCCGCCGGCGAGGGCACCAAGGTCACACTCGAGCTCCGACAGAAGCTGCGCGGGTACTCGCGGGTCGGGTCGGTGATGCTCAAGCGGGCAACGGCCAAGAAGCTCGACGAGGCGCTCGATGCGCTTGAGCAGATCTGCGTATAGGCGCGTGTGGCAGGCGCGGGCACCGGCCCTGGGCACCGCGAGAACGGGGGTGGCGGGTGCAGGCGGTGTGCCGGGCGCTCTCACGGTGTCCAGCGCCGGCGCCCCCACCCGCTCTCGAGAACCCCCGAGATCCGCTATCCGAGCGTCAGGTTCCCCTGGAGCACGATCTTGCCCGGCGCTTTGGGCGACGCCTGCGTCTCGAGTGTCACCAGCAGCTGCGAGTAGTTCGCGGCGTCGGTGGGCAGGGCGCCTGCGGTGGACAGCCGCCCGTTGCTGCCGACGCCCGGGTTGACGAACCCCAGGATCTTGGCCTGGGTGGCGGACTTGTAGAGCCAGACGGCGTAGGCGTCGTGCTTGGAGTTCGGAGTCACGCCCTGGGCGACGATCACGATCCCGTCGGCGCTGCCCTGCTTGACGACCTCGGCGATGCCGGTCGGAGAGGTGGCCCCGGTGGGCGAGGTGAGGTTGATCTGGGCGACCGGCTTGGCGGCAGTGCTGGTGGTGCCCGTGGCGGGCGTGGAGGTGGTCGTCGGCGGCGCCGCCGCGGAGCTTGAAGTGGTCTTCGTCGAGCCGCCGCCGGAGGTGACGATCACGATCACCACGACGATGACGGCGATCAACGCGCCGATGCCGAGCAGCACGGCGCCGCCGACACGGGAGCTTGGCTTGCCGCCGCCACCCGGCGCGGCTGCGGGCGCAGGCTCCGGCAGGCCGTGGTCCTGGGGGACGGGCGCGGAGGGCTCGGCTTGCGCCTGGGCGAGCGAGCCCGCGGCCGCGGCCACGGGCGCCGCTTCGCGGCCGGACCCGTGGCCGGGCGACTCGGAGGCCTCGACCGCCGCCACCGCCGCAGCGGCCGGCGTCGCCGGTGCCGCGGACCGTCCGCCGGCGTCCTCGGCCGGGATCTCGGGCAGCTCGTGCGTGGCCAGGGGCGCGAGCTCCGAGGCGACGACCCGGGCCCAGGCCCGCTCGCTGGCCGAGCCGGCCAGGCTGTTGCGCGTGTCGTCGCTGACTGGGCCGGGCAGCTGGCCGAGCAGGTAGTCGGTGATCAGCGCGCGGCGCTCCGGGGCCAGGCGAGTCTGTGGGCCGAGCGCGTCGAGCGCAGCCAGCGCTCGCTGCCTGACCGCCGCCCGGTCGATCGACAGCAGCTTGGCGATGTCGTCGTAGCTGCGCCCGCGCTGCACCACCAATTGGAGGACCGCGCGCTGGTCGGGCGGGAGGCTGTCGACGGTGGCCATGCCCGCGGAAGCGTAGAGAAGCGGGCGGCTGCGTGCGGCGCTGGCGAGGTGGGTAAGGTGCCCACTCGTGGAGTTGGAACTTCCCTTCCGAGCCGATCACGGATTCGACGGCCTGTACGGCCTCCAGATCCTCGAGATGTCGGAGACGGAGGTCCGGGGCCAGGTCGAGGTGCGCGACGAGCTCAAGCAGCCGGCCGGCCTCGTGCACGGCGGCGTCTACGCCTCGCTCGCCGAGAGCCTGGCGTCGCTCGGGACGGCCTTCGATGTCTTCGGCGACGGCAAGGTCGCGATGGGCCTGGCCAACCAGACGAGCTTCATGCGCCCGATCACCACCGGCACGATCCATGCGCTCGCCCGGCGGCTGCACGCCGGCCGCACGACGTGGGTGTGGGAGGTCGAGGTCCGCGACGACGAGGGACGGCTGTGCGTCGTCACGCGGATGACCGTGGCGGTCCGCGACATTCCCGGCCGGTAGCCGCGCCGGCCGGCCAACGAGCACCGGCGCAGCAGGCGCAGACCCGTCTCAGCCTCCGTAGCGGTTGGTGATTGGCACCCGTCGGTCGCGGCCGAAGGCCTTGGTGGTGATCTTGATGCCCGGGGGGGCCTGGCGGCGCTTGTACTCGGCGCGGTCGACCAGCGCGATCACACGATCGACGTCCTCGGCCGCGAAGCCGCGCAGGATCAGCTGCTCGCGTCCGAGATCGTCCTCGATGTACCCGTCGAGGATCGGGTCGAGGACGTCGTAGGCGGGGAGCGAGTCGGCGTCGCGCTGGCCGGGCCGGAGCTCGGCGCTCGGCGGCCGGTCGATGATCGAGGGGGGAATCAGCTCTTCGGTCGCGGCCGTGTTGCGGTGGCGGGCCAGCGCGTAGACGAGCGTCTTGGGGCAGTCCTTGATCACCGCGAACCCGCCCGCGCTGTCGCCGTACAGGGTCGAGTAGCCGACCGCCATCTCGGACTTGTTGCCGGTTGTGACCACGAGCCAGCCGAACTTGTTCGACAGCGCCATCAGCAGGTTGCCGCGGATGCGCGCCTGCAGATTCTCCTCGGTGAGGTCCGGCGGGCGGTCGCCGAAGACCCCGCCGAGCATCGCGTCGTAGGCCGACATCGCGCGCTCGATCGGCACCTCGAGCGCCTCGATCCCGAGGTTCGCGGCCAGGCGGCGGGCATCGCCCTGGGTGTCCGAGGAGGAGTACGGCGACGGCATCACGACGGCGGAGACGCGCTCGGCGCCGAGCGCGTCGACCGCGATCACGGCGACCAGGGCGGAGTCGATGCCGCCGGAGAGGCCGAGCACGACGTGGCGGAAGCCGTTCTTCTCGACGTAGTCGCGTAGGCCCAGGACGAGCGCCGCGTAGACCTCGGCCGTGGGGTCGAGCAGCTCGGCCAGCGGGCCGCCGACGGGTGGAGCGGGGTCGGGGCCGGGCGCGAGCTCGAGCCGCGCGATCACCGGCACGTCGGGGCGGGCGCGGCGCACGGCGGGGCGGTGGCGGGTGTCGCGTAGGCGCGATCCTCGCGCGCTCTCGGTGTCGATCGTGGCGAGGAGGAGCTCCTCCGCGAACTGCGCTGCGCGCGCGATCACCTCGCCCTCGTGGTCGATCACCAGCGAATGGCCGTCGAACACGAGCTCGTCCTGACCGCCGACGAGCGCGCAGAACGCCACCGCCGCGACGCTGTCGCGGGCGCGCTGGATCAACATCAGCTCGCGGTCAGACCCCTTGCCGGCGTGGAACGGCGAGGCCGAGATGTTGACGATCAGGCTGGCGCCCGATTGGGCCTCGTCGGAGGCCGGGGGACCCGGCTCCCAGATGTCCTCGCAGATCGTCAGTCCGATCGTCACGTCACCGACCTTGATCAGCGCCCCCTGGGTCCCGGACTGGAAGTAGCGCTGCTCGTCGAACACGCCGTAGTTGGGCAGGAAGACCTTGCGGTAGATCGCTTGGATCTCTCCGTCGGCGAGCACCGCGCAGGCGTTGTAGACGTCCTCGGCCCGCTCCGGGAACCCGACCAGCGCCACGGTGCCCTGCGTGTGCGCCGCGATCCGCGCCACGGCCGCTCGGGCGTCGCTGAGGAAGTGCTCCTTGAGCAGCAGATCCTCGGGCGGGTAGCCCGTCACCGAGAGCTCGGGGAACAGCACCAGTTGCGCCCCGGCGGCGCCGGCCGTGCGGATCTGCTCGGTGATCTTGTGCTCGTTGCCGGTGATGTCCCCGACGGTCGGGTTGATCTGGGCGAGCGCGAGTGTGAGGGGACCGGTCATCTCCTCGGAGCTTATTCCGGGCGGCGCCACCGCGGCTCGGACCGAGCCCGCGCCGGGCGCGCCGCCGCGGCCCCGACCAGGCAGCGGTGGCGCGTCAGCGCCCGGGCGCGCCGCGCCCGAGCCAGTACTCGGCGAACGCGCCCAGCAGCTGGTCGTTGGGGGCACTGACGCGGACCTCGTGCGCCCAGGCCAGGCCGATCAGTCCCGTCGTGCCGAGGCGCCGGGCCAGGATCACCGCTTGGCCGGCCGCGGCCAGTGCGGGGCTGAACGGCCCCGCGATCGATTGCGCCAGCGCGGACAGCCCGGCCGGCGCCCGGGGGGTGCCGTAGAAGATCACGACATTGCCGTTCTCGAGGGCCTGCAGCAGCTGGTCGTCATTCAGCTCGGCGCCGTCGCGGAGCACCGGCAGCGGGACGTGGGCCCCGCTGGTGGGGGGGTCGGAGTTGTAGACCGGGTGCAGCTGACCTGGGTGCAGATGGGCGTGCCCGAGGTCGGCGAAGCTCTCGCCCGGGCCACCGCCGGCGCCGGAGACGCCGGCCTGGTCGCGGCCGGCGAAGAATCCCGACAGGGCCACGATCGCGCCGACCGTCACCACCAGGGCGACGATCACGATCAGCACCCGCTCGAGCGCCGTCCCCGCCGGCTTCACGCGGTGGCCTCGGCTCGTCAGCGGTCGGCGCCGGCCGTCGGCGAGGAGACCGGGGTCAGTCCCCGCACCGCCGGTGAGTCGCCTGGCGGCGCGCTCGCGATCGCGGCCAGCTCGTCGATCGAGGACCGGAGCTCCTCGGCGAGTGTCTCGAGGTCGGGCATGGCGTCGAAGTCGCCCGTGAGGCCGAAGTTGAGCTGGCCGTTGTAGCTCATGATCGCGATCCCCAGCGCCGTGTTCTTGGCCAGCGGCACGAGCGGGAAGATCGAGTCGAGCTCGCGACCGAGCACATAGAGCGGGATCTGCGGTCCGGGCACATTGGTGACGACGACGTTGAAGAACCGCTGTCGGCTCTGCAGGCGTGCCGCCTGGGCGACGATCGTCGGCGGGGCGAACCCGGACAGCTGGGTGATCACCTGAGCGCCCACGGCCTGGCCCGATTCCTTGATCCCGTCCATCTCGCGGCGGATCCGGAGCAGGCGCTGGACGGGGTCGGTGACCCCGACCGGCAGCGGCGCCCACATCGCCGAGACGCGGTTGCCGAGCGCACCCTGCTCGACGTCGGCTCGGACCGATACGGGCACCATCGCCTTGAGCACGACGTCCTCGGTGCTCTCGCCGTGCAGGCGCATGTAGCGCCCGAGCGCGCCGGCCACGACGGCCAGGACGACGTCGTTGACCGTGCCGCCCAGGGAGTCCTTGATCGCCTTGAACTGGGCCAGATCGCCGCGGACCCAGGTGAACCGCCGGTGGGGGCCGATCTTGACGTTGAACGAGCTCGGCGGCGCGGGATTGAGTCCCGCCCAGGCCATCGCGCCGACGCCGACCAGGGCCTCACCGACGCGGTCGGCGACGTGGCGCGGACCCCGCAGGACCGAGCGCACACCGCGCATGATCTCGGCCGGCACCGTGGCCCGCTCCAACAGCGCGTCGGCCAGCAGCTGGGCGTCGCTCGGCAGCGGCCGAGCGATCCACTCCTGCTCGGGCGGCGCGACCGGCGCCGGGTCCGGCGAGGCGTCGAACAGGACGGTCGCGATGTCAACGCCGGAGATCCCGTCGACGAGCGCGTGATGGGTCTTCGAGAGCAGCGCGAAGCGATCGTCTTCGACGCCCTCGACCAGCCACAGCTCCCACAGCGGCTTGGAGCGATCGAGCGCCTGCGAGAACACGCGTCCGGCCAGTCGCTTGAGCTCGTCCTCGCCGCCGGGACGGGGCAATGCGGTGTGGCGCACGTGATACGTCGCCTTGAAGTGGGGATCGTCCACCCATACGGGGCGGCCCTGCTCGAGCGGGACGAACGCGAGCCGCTGGCGATAGCGGGGGACGAGGTGCAGGCGGGAGACGATCGCGCCGACGAGTTCGCTGTACGCCGGCGCCGGTCCGCGGAAGATCGCGCAGCCCGCCACGTGCATGTGCGCGGAGTCGCGCTCGAGGTGCAGAAACGAGCTGTCGAGGCCCGTCAGTCGATCCGGATTTGCCACAGCTGGATTCTTGCAGGCCGAGGCTTGTGTGATCGACCGCACTCTGCTTGGGCGGCTTTTGAGTACTATTACGGGCGTCGTATTCGACCTGCCGAGTTGCCCCTGCCCGGTGCGGGGGTGAACGGGGGACCCATTGCCGGACGTGATTCGTCCGTCCGGCCGGGGCGAATCGGCTGCCCGGGACACACCCGGCTGCAGCTGTAGCGACCACTCGACAGTAGGCGAGATGCCTGCTTTCGGCTGGCCGCGAGCCCGTCAGCTAACCCCGTAGGCGCCCGGTCGACGTTCAGAAGGAGGCCCTCGAGATGAGGACCATCATCAGCCTGCGCGCACGCGCGGCCCATGCGGCCGGTGTCGCGCTGATGCTCGCAATTCCAGCTACGGCGGTCGCGCTCTCCGCCGCAGTCGCAGATGCCCAGAGCGCACCAGCACAGACCACGCTGAAGGTGTCGCTGGACCACCATTGGATGGCCTACGGGCAGAAGCTGGTGGTCAGCGGGAACGCCTCGACGTCCAATGCCGGGCGGCGGCTGCTGCTCGAGTACGCGCCCCGCCGCGGCGCGTGGACGGTCCTCGGCTCAGGCAGTGTCGGCTCCGACGGCCGGTTCCGGCTCGTCGCGCCGATGCGCCAGTCGGGCTCGGTCCGGGTGATCGCGACCCCCGATGGGTCGAGCTCCCGGGCTGCCGTGCCCGCTGAGGTGACCCCCGGCACCGGCGCGGCGATCCCGGCCAGCGCGCCCGTGGGCGTGGCCGTCGCGGCCAAGCTGGTCTCCGGCGCCGGCCCGCTCGACACCCTGGCCGGGCAGCACGTGGCCGTGCTCGGGAGTCTGCTCCCGCGCCGGACCGGGCGCGTCGTCCGGCTCGAGATCGGCAACGGCCATGGCTGGCAGCCGGTCGCCTCGGCGCGCACGCAGGCCAACGGCCACTTCGTGCTGCGCTACACCCCGTCCGGCACCGGCGCCGCGGCGGTCCGCGTGCGCTTCGGCGGCGATGCGTTCAACATCGCCGCGTGGGCGCGGGCCCGGCGCCTGACCGCGTATCGCCAGAGCGTCGCGTCCTGGTACGACGACGGTGGCAATACCGCGTGCGGCTTCCATGCCGGCATGGGCGTGGCCAACGTATCGCTGCCGTGCGGCACCCGCGTGACGTTCCGCTATGGCGGGCGCACGGTCACGGCCACGGTCGACGACCGCGGCCCGTACGTGGGCGGGCGCGAGTGGGATCTCAATCAGAACACCGCCGGCGCGCTCGGCTTCAACGGCGTCGACACCGTCTGGTCCTCCAGGTAGTCCGGCGCGCTGTCCGGCCGGGGCGTCCCATCGAGGCGCTCCGGCCGGACGGTTCCGGCGCTCGCGTCAGGCCGGGCTCTCGGCGACCGCTGCCTCGACGTGACGACGGGAGTCCTCGCGACGGATCAGGAGGAACCCGAACACCAAGCCGAGAATCGCGAAGCCGGCGGCCGTCAGGAAGGCCGACTGGAATCCCGACGTGAGCGCGCCCTTGACGGCGCTGGGCGCACCGTGGGCATCGCTCAGCAGGCTTGCCGTACGCGAGTTGGCGATCGTGGCCAGGACGGCCAGGCCGAGCGCTCCGCCGACCTGCTGGGAGGTGTTGATGAGACCGCTGGCGAGTCCCTGATCGCGGTCCTTGACGCCCGCCACGGCGGCGATCGTGACCGGCACGAACGCGAACCCGAGCCCGACCGCAGCGACCAGCGAGGGGCCGAGGATGTCGGATGCGAACGATCCGTCGGCGCTGATCTGGCCGAACCACACCAGGCCGATCGCGATCAGCACCAGCCCGGCCAACAGGACGGGCTTGAAGCCGACCTTGGTCACGAGCTGCGACGCCACGCCGGCGGAGACGATGATCGAGCCGGCCAGCGGCAGGTACGAGATCCCCGCCTTGAGCGCCCCGTAGCCCAGCACCTGCTGCATGTACAGCGAGATGAAGAAGAACATCGAGAACAGCGACGCACCGATCAGGAGGCCGGTGACGTTGGCACCGAGCACGGTCTGCTGGCGAAAGATCCGGAACGGCACGAGCGGCGCCGTGGCCCGGGACTCGATCAGCCCGAAGGCGCCGAGCAGGAGCACCGCCACGGCGAGCAGTCCGACGGTCTGGAACGAGCCCCAGCCCGCGTGCTGCGCGTCGACGAGCGCGTATACGAGGATCGAGAGGCCGGCGGTCACCGTCACGGCCCCGGCAACGTCGAAGCTGCGCGACTCGACCTCGGCCCGGCTCTCGTCGATCAGCCGCGGCGCCAGCAGCGCCGCCAGCAGGCCGATCGGGGTGTTCACGAACAGCACCCACTGCCAGCCGAGTCCGCTGGTGAGGATGCCGCCGAGCAGGACGCCGGCCGCGCCGCCGGAGCCGGCGACCGCGCCCCACACCCCGAGCGCCTTGTTGCGGTCGGCGCCCTCGGCAAACGTGGTGGTGACGATCGACAGCGCGGCGGGGGACAGGATGGCCGCGCCGAGGCCCTGGACCGCGCGCGCGGCGATCAGCCAGCCCTCGCTCTGCGCGAGGCCCCCGGCGAGCGAGGCGAGGGCGAACACGATCAGGCCGGCGATGAACATCTTGCGCCGTCCGATCAGGTCCGCCATGCGGCCGCCCAGCAGCAGGAAGCCGCCGAAAGTCAGCACGTAGGCGTTGACGACCCAGGACAGCGAGTCCTGGCTGAAATGCAGCCCGCGTCCGATCGAGGGGAGCGCGACGTTCACGATCGAGGCGTCGAGGACGACGACGAATTGCGCCATCGCCAGCAGCGCGAGGGCGATCCAGCGGCGTCGATCAGAGCTGACGGTGGACATACGGCTTGCTCCTTGGCTGGACGGCGGCTAAAGTTAGAGGAACCGGAGTTCCGGTTCAGAACCTTACGGAACCACGGCTCCGTTTGTCAACTCGACTTCACACCCTCTGACCGCACGGATCATGACGACCCCTGACACACAAGCCCGGCCGCTGCGCGCCGACGCCCGGCGCAATCGCCAGCGCGTGCTCGACGCCGCCCGCGAATGCTTTGCGCGCGACGGGATGCAGGCGCAGATCGACGAGATCGCCGCCTGCGCGGAGGTGGGGGTGGGGACCGTGTACCGCCACTTCCCGACCAAGGAGGCGCTGCTCGATGCGCTCGCCGAGGACTACTTCGCGAGCCAGGCGCTGGCCGCAGAGGAGGCGCGGGAGCGGTCGCTCGAGGATCCGTGGCAGGCGTTCACCGGCTACATGCGTGGCGGCGCCACGCTGATGGCCGAGAACCGGGCGCTGGCCCAGATCGCCTCCGACCGGCCGGCGACGATGCAGCGTGCCGCCGAGCAGGCGCAGGCGGAGAGCGGCTTTTTCGACACGCTCGAGATGCTGATCGCCCGGGCCCAGGACGCGGGCGCGCTGCGCCGGGACTTCCAGCTCGAGGACGTGCCGGCGATCATGTGCTCGCTCGGGTCGCTGAACAACACCAAGGGCGAATACGCGAACTGGCGCCGGCTGCTGGAGCTGATCCTGGACGGGCTGCGGGCGCCGGGCTCAGGCGAGCTGCCGCCGCACCCCACGAGCATCCCGCGCGGGCGCTGAGCGCCGGCCGCGCCTGGCCGCCGGCCTGCCGGCCGCGTCTGGCCGCTCGCGTAGCCTCAGACCCGCGATGAGCGGGCGCTGCGTGGCACACCTCGACATGGACGCGTTCTACGTGTCGGTCGAGCTGCGCCGGCGGCCGGAGCTGCGTGGCCGGCCCGTGATCGTCGCCGGCAGCGGCCCGCGCGCCGTGGTCACGACCGCCTCCTACGAGGCGCGGCGCTTCGGCGTCGGCTCGGCGATGCCGGCCGCACGGGCGCGACGCCTGTGTCCCGATGCGGTCGTGATCGAGCCCGACTTCGGGCACTACCGCGAGACCTCGGCGACGGTCATGGCGATCGTCCGCTCGCACGTCGAGACCGTTGAGGTGGTGGGGCTGGACGAGGCGTACCTGGAGCTGACCGGGCTGGCCGCACCACATGCCGCGATGCGGCTCGTCGCCCATGAGATCCGCTCGGCGACCGGGCTCGGCTGCTCGGTCGGGATCGGCCCGAGCAAGCTCGTGGCCAAGGTGGCCTCCGACGCCGAGAAGCCGGGCGGATTCGTTGTCCTGAGCCGCGAGCAGGCGCGCGAGCGCTTCGCCGCCGCGCCGCCCGGCCTGGTGCCCGGGATCGGCCCCAAGACGGCAGAGCGGCTGCGCGCGCTCGGGATCGACACGCTCGGCAAGCTCGCCGGGACACCGCCCGAGCAGCTGGCCCCCCGCTTCGGCCCCCGGTTCGGGGTCGAGCTCGTCCGCCGCGCCCAATTCGAAGACGATGCCCCGGTGACCGAGGAGCGCAAGGTGATCTCGGAATCGCGGGAGGTCACCTTCGACCGCGACATCGCCGACCTCGCGCAGCTCGAGGAGGTCCTCGAGCGGCTCATCGGGAGGCTCTGCGACGCACTCGCGGCGCAGCGACGCCGGGGTCGCACGATCGGGATCAAGGTGCGACTCGACGACTTCTCGACCCACACCCGCAGCCGCACGCTGCCCGAGCCGGTCAGCTCAGTCGAGCGCGTCGGCCCGGTGGCGCTCGAGCTCCTGCGCCGTTTCGCCGCGCCGCGTCCCGTGCGGCTGCTCGGCGTGCGCGTGGCCGGCCTCGAGACGGCCGGCGAGACGGCGGAGGATCAGCTCACGCTCGCGCTCTGAGACGTCGGGGGGCGCCCGCGGCGCGCCAGGCCCGACCGTCCCGCCCGCGTCAGTACAGCGCGGAGGCCAGGCGCCGGCGTGACTCGCGCGCCAGCGGGCTGTCGACGCCGAGCTCGTCGAGCACTCCGACCACGACCCGCCGGATGTCGTCACGTGCGCCGTCGGCTCCGGGCAGCGCGTCGAGCAGCAGGTCGAGCGCCTGTTCGCGGTCGCCGGCATCCAGTGCCGACCACGCTTGGCCGAGATCGGGGGTGCCGGCGCGCTCGATTCCAATCCGGGCCGCGAGCCCGTCCGCCGCGAAGCTGCCGGGAACGCGGGCCAGCAGCGCGAGCGCCTCATCGAGGTCGCCGCGCTCATGCAGCATGCGAGCCAGGGGCACGATCGCGTCAGCGCGGGTCGGCTCGAGCTCGATCGCGCGGCGCAACGACGCCTCGTCGCCGGCCTCGATCAGCCCGTCGGCCTCGGAGGGCAGCAGCGAGTCGAGGAAGCGCTCGACCACCGTCGGCGGCTGGGCGCCGACGAACTCGGAGGCCAGCTGACCATCCTTGAACGCCTTGACGGCCGGGATGCTCTGGATCCCGAAGGCACGGGAGACTCCGGGGTTGGCGTCCACGTCGAGCTTGGCCAGCTCGATCTTGCCCGCCCGGGCAGCGACGGCCTTCTCGATCACCGGCCCGAGCTGGCGGCAGGGACCGCACCACTCGGCCCAGAAGTCCACCACCACGGGAACGTGGTGGGAGCGGTCGATGACCGCGGTCTGGAAATCGCTGTCGGTGACGTCCATAGCCTTCATAGTACGACGCCGAGGCAGCAGTCAAGGAGCGGGGTATGGGTGAGCAGGTGATCGAACGAGATGGCGTGGGTTTGGCGGTGGCCGACTCAGGCTCCGGGATCCCGGTGGTCCTGCTGCACGGGCTGACGGCGACCCGGCGCTACGTGGTCATGGGCTCGACCGCTCTCGAGCGGACCGGGCACCGCGTGGTCGCCTACGACGCCCGCGGCCACGGCCGTTCGGCGCCCGCACCCGACCCGGACGCCTACGGCTATCCAGAGCTGACGCTCGACCTCGGCGCGGTGCTTGACGCGCTCGGCATCGAGCGCGCGGTCCTGGCCGGCGCTTCGATGGGGGCGCACACCCTGATCTCGTTCGCGCTCGGCCACGCGGACCGCGTCGGTGCGATGGTTCTCATCACGCCCGCCTACCAGCCCGGGGACGAGACCGACACCGCCCGGCTGGAGCGCTGGGACGCGCTCGCCGACGGCCTGCGCGACGGTGGCGTCGAGGGGTTCGTGCAGGCGTACGGCACGCCCGACGTTCCCGACGCCTGGCGCGACACGGTGATCAGGGTGATCCGCCAGCGGCTGGCCCAGCACGAGCATCCTGAGGCGCTCGCCGATGCGTTGCAGGCGGTGCCGAGATCGCGCCCGTTCGACCGGATCGAGCAGCTCGGCGGACTCGCGGTGCCGGTGGCGGTCGTGGCCAGCTCCGACGAGGCCGACCCGGGGCACCCGCTGGCCGTCGGCGAGGCCTACGCCGCGGCGATTCCCGGCGCCCGCCTGATCACGGACGAACCCGGTCGCTCACCGATCGCCTGGCAGGGCAGCCAGCTTTCGAAGGTGATCGCCGAGGTGGCCGCTGAGGCGGGACGAAACCTTAGCCCCTCACCCCGCGAGAATCACCCCGAACAAGCTCGCCCGGGTTGACGGAGAACTGGGAGCGCGGGCTTGTGCTGCACTGATGGACGACGATCGTGCCGCTCATGAACGCGTGGATCAGGCAGACGAAGTGGTAGGTGCCCGGCGTCGTGAACCGGATCCGCTCGGATGACGCGAACGGTGCCGTCGGGTCACGCTCGAGCCACCCGGTGTTCGCGAATCCGTTCCCATGCGATGCGGGACCGAGCTCGATCGGCCCGAGTGCCGGGTTGCTGCTCGGGTAGATCGTCTGCTGGGTTGCAGCGTCGCTGGACGAGGTCTGCCGGCACGTGTGGGCTGGCGATCTTCTTGATCGTCAGGACGTCGGTCGAGAGTTGCTTGGTGAGCGAAGCCGCGTCCTGCCTCGCGGATGGGATCGGCTTGCCCTTGGCGCGGACGACGACGTAGCCGACCATCCCTGGGTGGATGTCACAAAAGTACTTGTAGGTGCCCGGCTTGGTGAACGTGACGTTCAGCGTGTCCGAATTCGTAAGGCCGGAGTCGACCCGTGCGATCCCGTTATAGGTGTTGCCGCCGATCGGGCTGTTCAGCGCCGGGTTGAGCTCAACGTCGGGCTTGACTCCGTCGAACTAGAACGGGTTGCCCGCGAAATCGTTGACCCCGGTCACCGTCTTTCCCGTGGCGAACAGCGGCAGGTCGCTCCGGCTGGTGCCCGGCAGGTCGACCGTGTGGAACCCCGTCGGCAGCCCCACCCATTTGACCGAGTCGCCCTGGTTGATCGTCACCGTCTGGATCGAGAACGCTTGGACGGCCGGTGAGTCGTTCTTGACGATAGCCAGCGCGCTCTTGCCGAGCAGCTTCTGTGCGAGCTTCAACGTTTGCGCTTTCGGCGCGCCTGCGTAGACGGTCTTCGTCAGAGCGCTCGCCCCCGAGGGAAACGCGATGGCCGCAGCGAGGCCAACGGTCGTAAACAGCCCGCTTCTCCGCAACATCTGAACCCCCGATCCTCGACTGCCGCACCCGTTTGCGCGCTGGCCTAACCGCCGCCCTGGGCGAGATCAAGCGAGCGCCCAAGCCGCTGTGACGCGTCCACGAACGGCCGCGGCGCAACCGGCCGGCAGCGGTCCGCACGCTCCGCGGCACGGAGGTCGCCGGCGGCGATCGCGCCGCCTCCGTAGGCTCTGAGGTCATGGCTGCGCCGACGAGCGCCCGCATCACTGCAACCGGCTACTCGGGCACCCCGCTGCCGCGCAAGCTCGGGATCAAGCCCGGCGCGCGACTTGGGCTGCTGGCCGAGCCGGACGGTTTCGGCGACGCGCTGGGCGAGCTGCCGCCCGGGGTGACGATCCGCCACAGTGCGCGCGGGCCGCTGGACGTCATCGTCGCGTTCTTCACCGCGCGACGTGAGCTCGAGCGGCGGCTGCCCGCGGCGGTGCGGGCACTCGACTCCGCAGGTGGCCTCTGGATCGCCTGGCCCAAGCGCGCCTCCGGCGTGCCCACGGACGTGGGGGAGGGTCTGGTCCGCGAGCTCGGCCTCGCCGCCGGCCTGGTGGACAACAAGGTGTGCGCGATCGACGCCACCTGGTCGGGCCTGCGCCTGGTCTACCGGCTCCGCGACCGTCCGGGCTGAGCGAGCGATCGCGGGCGCCGGTTCCTGGACACCGCGAGACGCGGTTCCGGGTGCTCGCGCCCGGATGGGCTCGCTCAAGGTGTCCAGGAGCCGGCGCCCCCGACCGCACGCCGTCCCCGCGACGCTCGCGCGGCCAGGCCGGCGGTGCGCCTGGCCCACCGTGGTGTGTCACCCGCCGGCGGCCGTCGTGGGCGAAAGCTCGGTCTGCTTCGGGGCGAACTGCCCGCCGCGCTCGGGCTCCGGCATCTCGCCAGGCGGGGGGTGCCGGCGCGGGGGCGAGGAGCCAGCGGCGGATCGGCGGGCGGATGGCCAGTAGGTACGGGCACGCAGGGTTGGCAGGCGGTCGGGGGCGCCCACCCCAGAAGCCCCAGCACCCGCGTGTCGGAGTTCGGACACCTCAACAACCGCAACCGGAACTCAGCCCGCCAAACCGGGTTTGCCCGCATCAGAGCCCTTGCCAGCGAGAAGGAGGTAGGAATGAAGCGAGCCATTCTGCTCATCGGGTTGACGGCCCTGATCGGCGTGCCGATCGCGGTTGTCGCCTCGGCGGCCACGATCTCCTCGCCGTCGGTCACCACCGGCGCGTCGAAGACGATCACCACCAGTGGTGCCACGGTGCAGGGCACGGTCAATCCGGAGGGCCAGCCCACCCAGTACGCGTTCCAGTACGGGACCACGAACCTCTACGGGCATGAGACGACACTGACCGCGGTGGGCGCCGGCTCCACCGCGCTCCAGGTCTCGGCCACGATCGGCGGCCTCGTCTCCGGCACCACCTACCACTATCGCGTGATCGCGATCAGCCCCGGGGGCACGGCCACCGGCGTCGATGAGACGTTCAGGACGGCCGGTACCGCGCCGCCGCCACCACCGGTGAAACCGGTGGTCACGACCGGAACGGCCACCGCCGTGACAACGGGCGGGGCGACGGTGTCAGGCTCGGTGAATCCTTCGGGGCTGGCCACGAAGTACTACTTCGAGTTCGGCCCGACCTCGGCCTACGGCTACCAGACCACCGCTGTGAGCACCGGGTCGGGCACGAGCCCGCTTTCGGTGAGCACCGCGCTCACCGGCCTGGCCTCGAACGAGACCTATCACTACCGGTTCGACGCCGTGAGCTCCGCGGGGACCGTGCTGGGCGCGGACGAGAGCTTCAAGACCGCGCCGCCGCCGCCGGGGGCCTCGTCGCTGCGGCTGTTCGGGCGCACCGGCTTCGTGTCGCCGTCCGGAGTCGGTGGCGTGCTCGTGGGCTGCATCGGCGACACGCCGTGTCGGGGCAGCCTGGTCGTCGCGCGGGGCGGCGTCACGCTCGGTGCGCGCCCGGTGTACTTCGTCGGCGCCAACGACGGTGGCGTGGTGCACGTCTCGCTCAACGCGACCGGGCAGTCGATGCTGAACCAGGCCCATCAGCTGCGCGTGAACGTCACCGTGAGCGGTGGGGCCGGGCAGCCGTCCTCGGGCGTGCTGACCCTCGTCCAGTTCCAGTGAGGCATCGGTCCGCGACGGGGCTCAGGCGTCGACGGCTGTAGCGAGCCTGGTCCGCTCGGCGCGACCGTGAAGGACCGCGGTCGCGCCGAGCTGCCGGTGCCGGGGCTGCTCAGGGCTGCCCACCGACGTGGTGCCGGGCGCGTCGCCGCCCGCTACCCGAGCCGGACGCGCTGCACGCGCGCGCTGGTCGAGGCCAGGTACGCGTTGCCGCGGAAGCGGACCTCGACGCGGAGCCTGGTGCTCCGATGGTTGACGAGCTGGCCGAACGCGACCTCGTTTGTGTAGCTGCAGTCAGGCTGAACCGCGGCCAGGCCCAAGGCGATGGAGCGGCTGCCGACGAGGTAGCGCACGGCGACGGTTCCGTTGCAGCCGGCGGCGGCCGGGATCGACGCGGGCAGCCGGATGGAGCCGGTGGTGGTGAACACATATGGCTTGGAGCGCGCCTGGTGCGGCGTCGTCTTGGCCGTCACGCGGCCCGGCGGGCGCGGGAAGGGGAGCGTCGTGAAGCTCTCGTCCTGACCGACCTGGAACGCGTTCCCGTGCAGCGCGACGAGCCGATAGTGGAACGTCGTGCCGGTCGGCAGAGGGGAGATCGTGACGGCGACCGTCGAGGCGAGGCTGTTCGCGGCCACGGTGCCGCCGTTGCTCGATGCGGTGTAGTTGTTGTCGGCAGGTCCGTACTGGAACAACCAATTCGTCGCCTGCCCGTTCGGGACAACGGTTCCGGTGAGGATCGCGAACCCATGCCCGACCCTGAGCGTGGCGCCGGTGACGGCGCCCGGCGGCGGATGCCCGGCGGTCGTGAACGCCCGATCCTGGCCGTATGAGGTGCCGATGCT
Organism: uncultured Solirubrobacteraceae bacterium; assembly: GCA_963800815.1. Classification (GTDB taxonomy): domain Bacteria; phylum Actinomycetota; class Thermoleophilia; order Solirubrobacterales; family Solirubrobacteraceae; genus Palsa-465. The sequence continues at coordinate 183,005 of CAWDCP010000023.1, read as the reverse complement.
GTTGTAGGCCACCACTCGGTAGTGGTAGACCGTCCCGGGGATCAGGCCGGAGGCGGTCAGCTTGACGGACACGGTCTTCGATCCCGAGCCCGCCGACTTTGTGGACGTGGTGAGGCCATAGCCGGTCGTCAGCCCGTACTGGAAGAGGTAGTTGGTGGCGCGGGAGGCCGGATTGACCGTGGCGTTCAGCGCCGCCGAGGTCGTGGTGATGCTCGATGCCTTCCCCGTGGCGACGAGCGGGTTCGATGCGGCCAGCGCCACCGCGGCGCAGGCGGCACCCGCCGCCAGGGCGGCCACGAGCACCGCAAACAGTCTCTTCATGCCGGCCTCCTCAGGGTTGCTGTCTGCAGTAATACCCCAAGCGGCGCGAAGTTGCGCTTTCACAGCGACACAGGAGACGACGTCCGATGGCGAACATGCGGGTGCAGGTGACGGAGCCCGGCGGCCGGCTCGAGCTGGCCGAGCGCCCTATCCCGGAACCGGGACCGGGCGAGGTGAGGGTGAAGGTGCAGGCCTGCGGCGTCTGTCACAGCGACTCGTTCGCGGTCAGCGGACAGTACCCAGGAGTGAGCTACCCGCTCGTGCCCGGGCACGAGGTGGCCGGCGTGCGCGGATGATGGCCGGCGACGCCCGCTTCCGGATGGTGCTCCTCACCGGTCAGTAGGCCGGAGGACCCTCGCTGAGCGCGCCGGGCGAGGGCGGGCATCCACACCCGGGATGCCCGCCCCGTGACCCGTCCGCATCAACGCTCGATAATGGGGCTTATGTACACCAGTCGGCTCAGAAGCGGTTGGTGTAGAGGTCGCAATGGACCCCGGCGCCGTACGCACCGCTGTTCACGACGCTGCACTTCGACGCCGCGTTGATCTTCTGTCCCGGCTTGGGCAGGACCGAGATCACGCCGCGTGAGGTCTTGGTCGGGAAATACACGTTGGTCGCGTGCCAGATGTACAGCGACGGATCCGGCGAGTTGATGAACGTCGCGCGCTGCCCGCTCGAGACACTCGCGAACACACCGCTGTAGTGGTTGCCGTAGCCGTCGAACTTCTTCGCGCTCTCGGCCAGGAACGCCTGACCGATCAATTCCATCCGCTGCGAGCAGCCGATGCCCCCGTACCAGCGAGCGGTGACCGACTTGTGGTTGGCATTGCGCGTCTTGACCGTCGTGAAGTTGACCAGGCACTGCGCGGACGAGATGGCCACGCCGGAGGCACGGGCGCCGAACGAGACGGCGCTCGCGGGTACCGCGCTGCCGCCGAGGATCTTGGCCCTGCCGTTGGCGAAGGCGACCACGATCAGCGGTTGATCGGCCGGGAGGTCGGTGCGCATCGGTTGGGTCAGCGCGGCGCTCAGCGGCGAGCCGAGCGACGTGATCCTGGGCGGCGACGGCGCGCCGAGGGTCGTCGCGAACGCGACCCCGGTGAACCCGGTCAGCGCAAGGCCAACCGTCGATACTGCAAGAACGCGCCCTCGTAAGGACCCCGGTAGCTTCATGTCGTAGCCTCCATTCGCTGCATTTGGAGCGCCCCCGCGCGCCAGAGCGGCCATCGTACGGGATCGCCAAGGAACGCTCTCAGATGTCCTCACGACCGCTTTCTCTGTGCGCCCGCTCGGTGCCGGCGGCACTGCTCGTGGCCACCGCCGCGCTGCTGTTCGCTCCCGCGGCTGGGCTCGCGTCGGGTGGGGGCGTCGGTCTCGGCGGCGCTTCGTCGGCGTCTGCGCCGGTGAGCACCCTCGGGAGTGGCGGCGCGCCGATCGGCGGCCTTGACCCGCTCCCGAAGCCCAAGCCGAAGCCGAAGCCGAAGGCCAAGACGAACGGCGCGCAGAAGCCACTGCACGGTGTGTGGCTGGGCGGCGTCGCCATCACCGAGTACTGGCCGGCGCCCGAGGCATGGTTCGTCGGCCGACTGGTGAGCGCGCCGGGTCTGCCGGGCAAGCACCGGATCGACTGGCTCTATTCCGCCACCGGCGTCTCGATGGAGGGCGAGGGGTTCGGCCTCGACGGGCGCATGTACCACATCGATGCGCTGGGCAACGAGGGCTGGGTGACCGCCGACGGTGCGCCGACCGACGCCTTCGACGGCTTCGCGGCCGGAGCTCCGTACTGGCGCGCCGGCGGCTACTGGGAGAACTCCCGCGGCGCGGTGACGTTCCCGCTCTCCGCCGGTGGCTGGTCGGCGGGCACGGGTCGTCACTATGTGCCGATTCCGGGTGTCACCTTCGCCGCGGGCCCGTCGCTGCCGCTGCACTTCTACAAGTCGATCGCGGTCGATCCGAGCGTGATCCCGCTCGGCAGCCGTGTCTACATCCCCGCCTACAAGCACGACGGGCACGGCGGTTGGTTCATCGCCCAGGACACGGGTGGCGCGATCAACGGACGCCATGTCGACGTGTACCGCAGCCCGCCGGCCAGTCCCGGCGACTCGGGCCAGTATCTGACCGGTCAGAAGATCTTCGTGGTCAAGACCGGCGGCTGAGAGTGCGCCACCGCGGGCCGCGGATCGGCTTGGATCAGGCAGCGTCGCGTAGACTCTGATCGTCATGGCGAAGCAGCAGCGCACGATGCGGGTCGAGCAGCGCAGTCAGCTCGCCGCGATGCAGCAGATGGAGAGCCGCTCCGACGAGGAGCTCGAGGCCGAGACGAAGTTCAAGGCGGCGGCCCAGGCGATCCTCGGCGCGCGCGCGGCCGAGCGGTATGACGCCAAAGCGGCCCGCGCTCACTTCCAGCGCGCGCTGGCTGCGGCGCGCCCCCAGGAGCGACTGCAGCTGCGGCGCATGGCCGACGCGTCCCTGGCCCTCGCCGAGCGTCGCCCCGATGACCTCAAGCAGGCGGCGGAGCGCCTCGGGGTCGAGCCCCCGTCCAAGCGCCAGCTGCGCGGCCTGAAGCTGATGGGCCTCGTCGCCCCGCCCGCCAGCGCGGGCCTGCTGGCCCGGATCCGCGGCATCGTGATCATCGCCGTGGTGATCGTCCTGGTCCTGGCCATCGGGTACGGGATCGTGGAGCTGATCGCGCTCCCGTTCGGCGGCGTCTCCACCGACCTGTCGATCTTCTGGACGTTCGTGGTCGTGGCGGTCGCGGTGGGGACGCTCGTGTTCGTCGGCAGACGGCGGCAGAAGCGCGCTCAGGCCGAGCGCGCCGAGCAGATCGCCGCGCGCTCGCGCTGACGGCGCCCTCAGCCCGTGTGCGGCCGCTACACGCTTGCCACGCCGAACCCGGCTGACGTCCGGGCGCGGTTCCCGATCGGCGAGACGATCGAGGTCCGCCGCCGCTACAACATCGCCCCCGGCGACGAGGTTCTCGCCGTCACGGCGGATCGCGAGGGCACACCGCGGGGTGAGAAGCTGCGCTGGGGCCTCGTCCCCTCGTGGGCCAAGACCCCGGATACGGGGCTGAAGATGATCAACGCGCGGATGGAGACGGTCGCCGAGCGCGCCGCCTTCCGTGGACCCTACGAGCGCTTTCGCTGTCTGATCATCGCCGACGGCTTCTACGAGTGGCAGCGGGTGCCGCACGGGCCCAAGCAGCCGTTCCACATCACCCGCTCCGATGACGGGCTGTTCGCGTTCGCCGGCCTGTGGTCGATCTGGCACGGCGAGGACGGCAGCACGCTGCGCACGTGCACGATCCTGACCACCGCGGCCAACTCGGCCGTGGCGCCGCTGCACGACCGGATGCCGGTGATCCTCGACCCGGCGGCGGAGGCGCCGTGGCTCGATGCCTCGACGCCGGTGGCCCGCCTCCCGGAGCTGCTGTCGAGCCTGAGCCCGCAGCGGACGGCGCTGCATCCGGTCGGCCGGGCGGTCAACGACGCCCGCTACGACGGACCCGAGTGCCTCGCGCCGCCGGAGCCCGACCCCCAGGCCGCGCTGTTCTAGACCGCGCGCCGCGCGGGCCGGACCCTCACGCGCGGTCGGTCGAGACGATCAGCACGCTCGAGCGCGCCTTGTGCGAGACCTTGTTGGGCACGCTGCCCATCACGAATCGGCGGGCGCTGTGCATGCCCTGGTTGCCGACCACGATCAGCTCCGCTCCCACCTTGGCCGCGACCTCGACCAGGGCATCGGCCGGGTCCCCGCGCAGCGTGTGCGTCTTGGCCTCCACGCCGCCGATGCGCACGGCCGCGGCCGCCTGCTCCACGGTCGCGTCGACCTGCGCGTCCGGCAGGGGCGCCCAGATCTTGGCCGCCGCATCCGGCGCGCCCGAGATCCGGGCTCCGCGCACGGGCTCGTAGGCGGCCACGATGTGCAGATCCGAGCCGAGGGCCTTGGCCAGCGTGGCAGCCTCCTCGACCGCTCGCTTGGCGGTTTCGGACCCGTCGGTTCCCACAACGATCGCTTTGTACATATCGTTTCCCTTGCCCGGCCTCCGTGGAGGCAGACCCTATCGAAGCACGGCACCTCTGCCGAGTCCGCCGGCCGAGAAAGTTCGCCACTGTCCTACCGGCGGCGGGCCTCCGGCTTCAGGTAGGGGTTCTCCCAGCCGGTGTCCGACGGGTTCACGTTCTCCCCCGGCGGGGCGATCTCGTCGATGCGGTCGAGGATCTCGTCGCTGAGCTCGATCTCGGCCGCCGGCAGCTGCGACTCGAGGTGCTCCATCGTGCGCGGGCCGAGGATCGCCGCGGTCACGGCGGGATGGCGGATCACGAACGCGAGCGCCATCTCGATCAGCGACATCCCGGCCTCGTCGGCCAGCCGCGCCAGCGCATCGGCGGCGTCGAGCTTGCGCTGGTTGCCGGGCAGCGACATGTCGTAGCGGCTCGGGAGCATCTGGGCGCGGCGCGACTCGGGCACGTCGGTGTCCCTGCGGTAGCGCCCCGACAGCCATCCGCCGGCGAGCGGGCTCCACGGGATCACACCCATGCCGTAGCGCTGGCAGGTCGGGAGCACGTCGGACTCGACCCCGCGGATCAGCATCGAGTACGGCGGCTGTTCGGTCACGAACCGCTCATGGCCCCGGCGCTGCGCAGTCCATTGCGCCTCGACGATGTGACTCGGCGGGAAGGTCGAGGATCCGATGTAGCGGACCTTGCCGGCGCGCACGAGGTCGGTGAGTGCGCCGAGCGTCTCGTCGATGTCGGTGTCGATCTCCGGCCGGTGGATCTGGTAGAGGTCGATCCAATCGGTGCCGAGCCGCCTGAGGCTGTTCTCGACCTCGGTCACGATCCAGCGCCGCGAGTTACCGAATTGATTGGGGTCATCCCCCATCTTGCCGTGTACCTTCGTGGCCAGCACGACGTCGTCGCGGCGGCCGCCGGCCAGTGCCTTGCCGACGAGCTCCTCGGACTCGCCGCGCGAGTACACGTCGGCGGTGTCGATGAAATTGATCCCGGCGTCGAGTGCGCGGTGGATGATCCGGGCCGAATCCTCGTGATCGGTGTTGCCCCAGGCGCCGAACATCATCGCCCCGAGGCACAGCGGGCTGACCTTTACTCCGGTGGTTCCAAGCGTGCGATATTCCATCCCGAGAACCTAGCGAACCTTCATCGCGGCCCGGAACGGCTCACTTGCGCCGGCGGGTCTTCGACCTGGACTTGGACGGCGGGGGGTTTCGGGCGAGCGCGCGGCGGCGCTGGGTGATCCGGATCAGGAGTCCGATCGAGCCTCCGAGCACGATCACGCCGATGGCGGGAGACGAGAGGAGAATGAGCAACGCGACGCCGAGCATCGCGACCCAGATCGCGGGACGGAAGTCCCGCCAGTCGCCGGTCATGCCGACACGCTACCTGGCGCGGTGGCGTAGGTGACCAAAGAGCTGAGCCGGCGGCCGGCGTGGACGAGGCTGCTCACGGTCTGTGCACTGGCGCCGTCGAGGTGAGTGGCGAGCGCGATGAATACCTGTGCGGTCGTGAGCGCGTCGCCGAGTGCATCGTGCGGACGCTCGGCGGGCAACCCGAGCAGTCCGGCCACTGCGCTCAGCGATACCGACGGCGGAGAGGTCCCGTCGCGCTCGCGGAGCCACAATCGGGCGAGCGTGATCGTGTCCACGATCGGCCCGCGCAGCTTCACTCCCTGGCGTCGCAATGCCGAGCCCAGGAACGCCCGCTCGACCTCGGCGGCGTGGGCGACGAGGATCCGACCCGTCATCGTTTCGAGCAGGGGCACGATCGCCTCATCGAGCAGCGGCGCATCGGCCAGATCGGTGGCGCGGATGCCGTGCACGCGGATCGAGGATTCGCTCAGCGAGCGCTCCGGGCGCGCCAGTCCCGTCACGGCGTGGTGAAGCTGAACCCGGCCGCACTCGACCGGGAGCGCGCCGAACGAGATGATCTCGTGCTCGTCGGGATCGAGCCCGCTCAGCTCCAGGTCGACCACGCACCAGCTCGCGTCGCGCCACCGCGTGCGGCGACCCGACAGCCCCGCGCGGCCATACGCGGCGGCCGACTCGCAGCGCGGAGCGCGCACGCCGATCGAGGGGAGCCGGAGCCTCACTTGATTCCGATGTGAATGTCGGCGGCGATGCGCCGCTGGATCGATGCCACCGCCCGAAAGGCTTCGCGGAGGTGGCTGCGGGTGAGCGAGCTGAGGGCGGACGGATCGACGTAATCGTCGGGGGCACGACCGGCGCGCAGGAGTTGGACCTGGTGCTCGATCCGGAGCCCGTGGATGAGCTCGAAGGCGTCGATGAGGGTGTGGGCGTCGGCGCTCGGCAGGATGCCGGCATCGGCGGCGGCGCGCAGCCGCTCGCCGGTGGAGCCGCTGGTCACGCCCGCCGCCATCCCCGCCCACCGGGCGAGGCCGACGACGGGGACGATCCCGGCCTTCTTGAGGTCGAGCCGGCCGCGGTGCTCCCCGGTGTGCTCGACGACGAGGCCGCGCAGGAACCCCGTCGGCGGCCGGTAGGAGAGCGCGAAGCGGGCCAGCATCCGCATCAGGTCGGGGTTGCCCGGGGCGACGCGGAACGTCTCGGAGATCGGGCTACCGAGGTGCAGGCCCCAGACCGGCCGGCTGTCGACGAGCACCGAGGTCAGGATGAGCGCCTTCTCCTGGGTCGGGTCGGCGATCATGCTGCGGGCGACGCGGCGCCAGGACTCCACCGAGCGCACGAACAACAGGTCGGAGGCGGTCGCGCCGTGCGGATCCGGATGGAACCCGCACGCCTCGAGCCCGGCCACGACCGTGGTGGCTACGCGGTGCAGGTAGGGTCTGATCTCCTCCTCGGCGACCTCGCCGACCCAGGCGATCGCGCTGTCGATGTCGGACGCCGGCGTGGCCTCCCGGCGCGCCTGGCTACCGAGCGCGAACCACGAGAACGGGACCGTGGGCTCGCCCTCCTCGGCCACGGCCAGCTCGACCAGCCGCCGCGTGAGCGCGTCGAGCACGACCGCGTACACGGCGGTGATGTTGGTGGGCGCGACCCGCGCGTCGTACAGCGCGATCACGGATGGGTTGAGATCCTGCGCGACCACGGCCAGCTCCTGTGGGCTCTGGGCGGCGGTGATCGCCTGACGCAGATAGAACGAGGACCGAGTCTCGGCCGCCACCAGGTCGAGGTCGGAGAGCACGCCCATCACCCGGCCGGTCGCCGAGAGCACCGGGAAGTGGCGAAAGCCGCGGTCGAGCATGTCCAGCAGGACCTCGCCGCCGAGCTGCTCGGCCGTGCACGTGTACGCGGGCGCCGACATCGCGGCTGTCACCGGCGCCTCACCCGGGATGCCGTTCGCAACGACGCGGGTGCGCAGATCGCGATCGGTGAGGATCCCCAGCGACCCGTCGCCGAGGTCGATCACGACCGAGGTCTGTCCGGCCTCGGTCATCATCTGTGCGGCCTCGCGAATCGAGGTGTCGGGGCGGCAGATCACCGCCTCGCCCCGCAGCAGCGTGCCGACGGGCTGATGCGCGGGATCGCGCGCGAGGCGCGCGGTACTCGTGTCGAGCATCGGCGCCTCGAGCAGCGACCGAGCGACGAAGCGCAGGCCGTCGGGGCGCGAGAGCAGCCCCTTGGCCACATCGGCGGGAATCCGGTAGCACAGGGTGTCCTCGACGGCACGGGCCTCGAACCCCGGCGGCAGGCCCGACAGCATCGAGGCGTGGCCGAACAACTCCCCCTCGCCGAGCAGATCGAGCACGCGACCGTCGTGCACGATCTCGACGGCGCCGCTGCGCACGACGCGGAGATGGTCCACGGGCTCGGACCCCTGGGAGAAGATCGTGCTCCCGGCGCGGTGGAACTCGACCTCGGCCGACGCCGCGACCTGCTCCACGTCGGCCGGCTCCAGGACCTCGAACGGCGGGTGCTCGCGCAGGAAACGCGTCACCTCGGGCGGCGCGATCGCCGCGCTCGGTCCGGCGCTCACCCCGTCGCCGGCGTCGTCAGCCCCGCCGTGGACGCCCGGGCGTCCCGCTTGATCATGTCCGCGCATTTCTCGCCCACCATCATCGTCGTGATGCATGGATTGATAGCGGGCAGGAACGGGAGAATCGAGCCGTCGGCGATCCGCAGGGCCTCCACGCCGCGCACGCGCAGCTGCGGATCGACGACCGCGAGCGGATCGGAGTCCGGACCCATGTGCGCGGTGCACGCCGGGTGGTACACCGTGTTGTGGGTCTTGTGCATGTAGTCGATCAACTCGTCGTCGGTCTGCGCGTCGGGTCCCGGCGCCAGCTCCCTGCCCGCCCAGGCCGCCATCGCCGGCTGCGCGACGATCGTGCGCGCCAGCCGGAAGCCGTGGGCCATGACCCGCTCGTCGTGACCCTCGGGGTCGGTGAAGTAGCGCGGGTCCACGCGGGCGCGGTCGCGGTAGTCGGGCGAGCGCAGCCGCACCGTGCCGCGCGAGCGGCCGCGGCAGACGTTGGGCGTCAGGCAGAACCCGTTCTCGGTGGTCGGATAGCCCCACCGGGCGGTGTTCATGTCGAACGGCACCGAGCCGTAGTGCATCATCAGATCGGGGCGGTCGAGCCCCTCCTCGGTGCGCGCGAACAGGCCGATCTCCCAGAACTGCGTCGAGGTGCGGATCATCGGCTGCGTGGCCTCCCACTGCACGATGCCCTCGACATGGTCGTCGAGGTTCGCCCCCACTCCGGGCGAGTCGACGAGCGTCTCGATCCCGAACTCCCGCAGGTGATCGCCCGGGCCCACACCGGAGAGCATCAGCAACTTGGGGGTGTCGATCGCGCCCGCGCTGAGGATGACCTCACGGCGCGCGGTGACCGATGCCTGCGTGAGCAGATCGGGGGTGAGGTACTCGACGCCGGTCGCGCGTCCCCCCTCGATCGCCACCCGCTTGACCCAGCAACCGGTGCGGATCTCGAGGTTGGGGCGTGAGCCGATGATCGGGTGCAGGTAGGCGTGCGAGGACGACATGCGGGTGTTGTCGGCAGCCGAGTTGATCTGGAACCAGCCGGCGCCGTCGGTGACCGTCACGCCCTCGTTGAAGCGCGAGGTCGGCAATCCCGCCTCGGCGGCCGCCTCGAGGATCGCCACCCCGCACGGGTCATTCGGCGGGACGGTGCGGATGTTCACTGGCCCTTCGCGACCGTGGTGCTCGCCGGGACCGTCGTTCGTCTCCAGCCGCTTGATCAGGGGCCAGCACTCGGCTGCGCTCCAGCCCTTGCAGCCATTGGCCGCCCACTCGTCGAGGTCCTCCTTGGGAGTCCAGAACGCGATGCAGGAGTTGTGTGACGAGCAGCCCCCGAGGACCTTCGCGCGGGCATGGCGCAGGAAGCTGTTGCCCTTCTCCTGCGGCTCGACCAGGTAATCCCAGTCGTAGCCGGAGTCGAGCAGGTACATCCACGCTTCGAGCCGCAGGATCGCCGGGTCGTCGACATCGGACGGCCCGGCCTCCAGCAGGCACACGCTGACCGAGGGATCCTCGGACAGGCGAGCGGCGAGCACACACCCCGCGGTGCCACCACCGGCGATCACATAGTCGAACTCGCCCGCGGCGATCATGGCGCCGCGTCGCCCCGCGGCGCCGGGATGTCCGGCATCGCGGCGCGGTGCTCAGCCAGCACGTCGGGTGACTTCTTCACCTGCACCAGGAAGTAGTACAGGCACCCGATGACCACGACGATGGCGATGAACAGGATCGGCGAGTACTGCCAGTACCAGTGCGCCTTGCCGACCGAGTTGTAGATCGCGTTGCGCGGCCAGGCGATGTTGATCGTGACCAGGGCGCCGTACAGCACGGCGAGCGCGTTGACCAGGGTTCCCCACCGCCCCATCGAGAAGTAGGGGCCGCGGTCGGGTCTGGGCCAGTTGCCGCGGAAGCGCTGGATCAGCATCGGGACGGTCACCCCGAGGTAGGCGAGGTAGAACATGATGATCGCCAGCGATGTGAGCACGTAGAACGCGCTCTGGTTCCCGACGTTGATCGCCAGCAGCACCAGCGTCAGGATGCCCGTCACCAGGGCGGGGACGATCGGCACCTTGCGCTGGCCGGACACGCGCGCGACCTGCGAGCCGAAGGGGAGCCGGTTGTCGCGGGCCATGGAGAACAGCATCCGGATCGTCGCAGTCTGAACCGCCAGGCAGCAGACGAAGATGGCCAGCGCGGTGTCGGCGAGGAATACGTTTCCTGTCGTGTTGCCGAACGCGTTCTTGATCACGTACGGCAGTCCGAGCAGGCCGATGTTCTTGTCGGCCAGGTTCTTGTTCGAGAGGATCGCGAGCAGGATCACCAGGCCGCCGATCACGGCGGCGGCGGCGATCGCGCGGATGATCGCCGGCGGTGCATGCTTGCGCGGGTCGTTGGTCTCCTCGGCCAGCGTGCCGGCGGTGTCGAAGCCGTACATCACGTACGCGCTGACGAGACCGCCGACGAGCAGCGCTCCGAAGTACCCCCACGGGTGGCCGGCGCCGTAGTTGTACGCGTGCGTGATCACCGACGGCGGGTGGTGCAGGTGGAACAGCAGCAGGATGATCAGCAGCGTCGCACCGACCAGCTCGGCGGCGACACCGACGTTGTTGATGCGCGACATCAACTTCACGCCGAGCATGTTGATGATGGTCGTGATGATGACCAGGATGCCGCCGAGCAGCAGCGCGTTCTGGGCTCCACCTTTGGTCAGCGTGGTGCCGGCGTCGGCGGCGGTGCCGAAGAACTGGAAGCTGGTCGTGATCTGCGGCAGCACGACCTGCCAGTCGACCGCCACGGCGGCGATCGTCACGATCGCGCCGACGATGTAGATCCAGCCGACCATCCACGAGGAGAACGGGCCGGCGATCTGCTTTGACCACTGGTAGACCGAGCCTGCGATCGGGTACTGGCCGGCCATTTCCATGAAGCACAGGGCAACGAGGATCTGACCGAAGACGACGACCGGCCACGTCCACCACACCCCGGGTCCGGCGTTCAGGTACCCGAACCCGAACAGCGCCGTGACGCCGGTGAGGATGGAGATGTAGCTGAAGCCGGCGGCGAACGCCGAGAAACTCCCCAGCGATCGGTCGAGCTCCTGCTTGTAGCCGAACTCGGCCAGATCCTGACTGTCGGATCTCGCGGTTGTCGGCGCCTCTACTTCAGTGGCCATCGATGTACCTCCCGTGCGCGCCTGTCGACGCGACTACTCGGAACGATTGAGCGTCTGGACTGAGCGTATGTGTGGCGGTTCGAGCCCGCCTCGGCGACGCACCCCGAACCTGGTGTCGGACCCTTGCGTCACGCGCGATTCAGTTCTCCTCCGTGGTCCTCCAGTGTCGCGTCAACGGCTCTCGCCGGGTCCGCGGCCCCATTGACCAGGGCCTGATCGAACTGTTATATATCAGTCGTCTAACTGTGTCAACGCGATCAAGATCCCGTGCTTGCCCATGGCCGTAGGCGCCGCACAACAGATGTTCGTGGGTGGCGATTGGGGTCCCAGCGCGACCGGTGAGACCTTCGACGCCACGAGCCCCGCGACCGGCGAGCTGATCGCCAGCGTCCCCCAGGGCGACCGGGGCGATGCGCAGCGCGCGATCGCCGCCGCGCGCGCGGCGTCCGAGCCGTGGGCGCGGCTGACGGCGTTCGAACGCGCTGCGAAGATGAACATCGTCGGCGACCTGATCGAGTCACGCCGCGACGAGCTCGCCCGCACGCTGACACTCGACCAGGGCAAGCCGCTGCACGCCGAGGCCTACGACGAGGTCGACGAGCTGGTCGAGTACTGGCGGATGGCGGCCGAGGATGCCAAGCGGCTCGGCGGCGAGCTGCCTAACTCGGTCTCACCCGGCAAGCGCGTGATGCTCGTGCGTCGCCCGCGCGGCGTGGTCGGCATCATCAGCCCCTGGAACTGGCCCTACACGATGCCGGCCGAGCTGATCGCCCCGGCGCTGGCCTGCGGCAACGCGGTCGTCTGGACGCCGGCACCGTCGACCGCCGTGTGCGCGGTCGCCCTGGCCGAGTGCATCGCCGACGCCGACCTGCCGCCGGGCGTGTTCAACCTCGTCACCGGGCCCGGGCCGGTGGTGGGCGATGAGATCGCCCGCAACCGGGGCACCGACGGCGTCGCGTTCATCGGCTCGACGGCCACGGGCCGGATCGTCGGCCAGGCCGCGGCCGGGAAGGCGACGCTGCTCGAGATGGGCGGCAACGGCCCACTCGTCGTGATGGACGACGCCAACATCGATGCCGCCGTCGAGGCCACGCTGACGGCGTGCTTCCTGTGTGCCGGTCAGAGCTGCACGGCCGGCGAGCGGATCCTTGTGCACCGAGCCGTGGAGGATCAGTACGTGGAGCGGCTGGCCGCCCGGGTCTCGGAGCGCATCCGGCTCGGCGACCCGTTCGCTCAGGGGACGACGATGGGCCCGCTCAACAACGAGCCCGTGGCCGGCAAGATGGACGAGCACGTTGCCGACGCGCTGGAGCGCGGCGCGACGGTGCGCAGCGGCGGCGAGCGCGCCACCGGATATCCGACCGACCTCTACTGGCACGCCACCGTGCTGGCCGGCGTGCCGGCCGATGCCCGGGTCGCGGTCGAGGAGACCTTCGGCCCGATCGCACCCGTGGTCGCGATCGACTCGCTCGAGCAGGCGATCGAGCTGACCAACGCCTCCCCCTACGGGCTGCTGGCGGCGATCTTCACCGCTGATCTGAACCGGGGCCTCGAGTTCGCCGACCGCGTGCGGACCGGATGGGTGAACATCAACGAGTCGAGCAACTACTGGGAGGCGCAGCTGCCGTTCGGCGGCCGCGCGGGCACCGACAGCGGCATCGGCCGCGTTGGCGGCGCGCACGTGATGCAGGCCTTCACCGAGTTCCAGACCGTCGTGCTCACGCCTCACACTCCATCGTCGTGATACCGGGCGACGGGGTCGCACCAGACCCGGTTGCCGAGCGGGTCGCACGGTTGCTCGCGCTCGTGCTCGAGCGCTCCCCGCGCACGCTCACCGGGCTCGCCGATGCGCTCGGGCAGCCGGCGACCGAGGTGGCGCCGCTGGCCGTCGCGCTCGAGCGCCACGAACTCGTCGCCTGGGACGCCGCGCGAGCGGGCCTGCGGCCGGGAGCGGCGGCGCTGCGCTTCGCCCGGTCGGGTGCCGGGCGCGAGGATCTCGTCGAGCGGGCCCAGGTGAGCCTGCGACGGCTGGCCGATGAGAGTGGCGAGACGGCCAACCTGATCCTCCCCCACCCCGCCGCGACCGAGGCCATCGCCCAGATCGACGGCGCGCACCTGCTCGGGGCGACGAATTGGATCGGTCGCGAGCTGGGGCTGCACTGCACCGCGGCCGGCAAGGTGTTCCTGGCCTTCGGCGCCGCCGAGCTGCCGGCCGGCGAGCTCGACGCGCCGACCCCGGCCACGATCACCGACCCGGCGCGCCTCGAGCGGGAGCTCGACGCGGTCCGCGAGGTCGGCTACGCGACAATCGTCGATGAGCTCGAGCCGGGCCTGTCGGCGGTCGCGGCCCCGGTGCGCGACCGCGACGGTGCCGTCATCGCCGCGCTCACCGTGGCCGGAGCGTCGCTCCGCCTCGCGCCTGCGCGACTGCAGCTGCTCGGGCGACTGACACTGGAGCAGGCGCGCGAGCTGTCGAGCCGGCTGGGCGCTACCGCTACAGCACCGTTCTGATCTCGCGCTCGAAGGTCGCGATGTGCTCTTCGAGCACCGCGCGGGCGCGGACCGCGTCGCCCGCGGCGATCGCGTGCAGCACATCGTCGTGCTCGTGCACGCGCGCGAACAGGTGCGGGAGGCGGTCGAGCACGAGATGCCAGATCCGCAGCGAGAGGTTGAAGTAGCGCGCCAGCGTGTCCTCGAGGTACGGGTTCCCGGCACAGCGGTAGATGAAGCGGTGCACGCGAGCGTCGAGCGCCATCAGGGCCTCCACGTCGTCGCTGCCCTGGCTGTCGGCCAGCTCCGCCAGCAGCCGGTCGAGCTCGGCCCGCTGCGCGTCGGTGAGTCGCTCCGCGGCGCGGAAGGCAGCGTGCCCCTCGAGCTGCATGCGCACGTCGGAGATATGGGCGAGATCGGTGATGTTGATCTCCGAGGCGAACGTGCCCCGCCGTGGGAACACGGTGACCAGGTTCTCGAGCGCGAGCCGCTTGATCGCCTCGCGCACCGGGGTCCTCCCCATCGCGAGCTCCACGCCGAGCTGGTCCTCGTTGATCGGTGCCCCGGGAGCGATCCTCAGCGTGACGATCCGGTCGCGCAGCTCCGAGTAGGCGCGGTCCGCGAGCAGCTCGCGGGTCCCGGGCGGCCGTCTGTCGGGCGCGGTCGCGGGACCCCTCGACGAAGGCGGCACCGGAGTTGATCCGCCGGCGGGGGGCGAAGGCTGCGTGGTCACACCCGGGGCCTCGGTTGACGGGCCGCCTCGCCGCCTGATATATGAGTCATCGACGAGCGATTCTAGACAAGGGACATCGCTTCCGCCAGCCCTGAACCGTCGCTGCTGCGGCGGCCGGCGGGAGTGCTGTCGAGGTGCCGCATGCGACCCACAGCCGACCCCAGCGCAGCGGAAACCGTCGTCGCACGGCTGGCGTCGGGCGACGCCGCTGAGCGCGCGTGAGAAGGTGTCCGAGCTGGTCCGCCACACCCCCGTGCTCAGCTCGCGGAGCCTGTCGGAGCTGTGTGGCGGCAGCGTGCTGCTGAAGGCCGAGAACCTCCAGCGCACGGGCTCGTTCAAGATCCGCGGCGCGATGCACAAGCTGTGGGGCCTGGACAACCCCCGGGGCGTGGTCGCGGGCAGCGCCGGCAACCACGCCCAGTCGCTGGCCTACGCCGCGCGGGCGCACAAGCTGCCGTGCGAGGTGTTCATGCCCCGCGAGGCCGCGATCGCCAAGATCGCCGCGGTCGAGGCGTTCGGCGGGACGGTCCGTCTCGGCGGGGAGTCCGTCGACGACTGCGTGGCCGCGGCGCGCGAGCGCGCCGCCGAGGTGGGCGCCACCTTCGTGCACCCCTTCGACGACCCGGAGATCATCATCGGTCAGGCGACACTCGGGGTCGAGCTGCTCGAGGACGTCGAGGACCTGGCTCAGGTCGTGGTCCCGATCGGCGGCGGTGGGCTGATCTCCGGCGTCGCCGGCGTGATCAAGACCGCTCGGCCGGAGGTGCGCGTGATCGGCGTGCAGATCGAGGGCTGCGCCCCCTACCCGGGCTCGCTCGATGCGCACACGCCGACACCCGTCGTCCCGACCCCGACGATCGCCGACGGCATCGCCATCAAGCGGCCCGGCGATATCACGCTGCCGCTGGTCGCCCGGTGGGTGGATGACATCGTCGTGGCTCGGGACGATGACACCGCCGAGGCGATGGTGTGGCTGCTCGAGCGCGCGAAGCTCGTCGTCGAGGGCGGCGGTGCGGTCGGAGTGGCCGCGCTCGTCGCCGGGCAGATCGCGCCGGCCCCGCGCGGCTCGACGGTGATCGTGCTCTCGGGCGGGAACGTCGACGCCGGGCTTCTGGCCGCGATCGCCCAGCGCCACGAGACCACGGTCGGCCGGCGCCTGCGCCTGTTCACCCGGATCTCCGATCGACCCGGCGGTCTCGCGGCGCTGTTGACCTGCATCGCCGAGGCCGGCGGCAACGTCGTCCACGCCGATCACGTGCGCGAGGCCGTGTCGCTGCACGTGCGCGAGACCGGCGTCGAGATCGCGCTCGAGACGCGCGGTAGCCGCCACGGCGAGGCGATCCTGGCCACGCTCGCGCAGGCGGGCTATGCCGTCACCCGACTCGATCAGGAGACCGCGCCGGGGGCCGCCGGCGGCGGGGCGGGCGCGGCGCAGATGCGGCTCTCGATCAGCGAGACAACTGATAGATGACTGATATATTTGCCCTCCCGCGGAGGTGCGGGGCGGCGGGCCGAGGAGGGTGGCAATGAGCGAGGGATGTCCATGACACGGAAGGCCGACGCCATCATCATCGGCGCGGGCGTGATCGGCGCGTCGATCGCCTTCGAGCTCGCCAAACGCGGCTATCACACGCTCAACATCGACAAGCTGCCGGCGTCCGGCTACGGGCCGACCAGCAACTCGTGCGCGATCGTCCGCGCTCACTACTCCTCCCGCGAGGGCGTCGCGATGGCCTATGAGGGCTTCTTCTACTGGCAGGACTGGGAGAACTACCTGGAGACGCCCGATGAATCCGGCGCAGCCAAGTACATGCAGTCGGGCACGATCCTGCTCAAGAGCGGCACCGGCCACCACGAGAAGGTGCTCGCCCACTACCGCGACCTCGGCGTCGAATACGAGGAGTGGGACAACGCCGAGCTAAAGCGCCGGATCCCCATCTACGACACGAGCGCGTTCTGGCCACCCCGGCGTCCGAGCGATCCCCACTTCTGGGACCAGCCCGAGCAGGAGCTCGACGGTGCCATCTTCACCCCCGGCTCGGGCTACGTCTCCGACCCGCAGCTGGCCACACACAACCTGCAGCGCGCGGCCGAGGCCAAGGGCGGGGAATTCCTGTTCAAGGCCGAGGTGGCCGAGATCCGCTCAGACGGCGAGCGTGTCCGCGGCGTCACCCTCGCCGACGGGCACGAGATCGACGCCCCGATCGTGATCAACGTCGCGGGCCCCCACTCGTTCGTGATCAACCGGATGGCCGGTGTCGAGGACGGGATGAAGGTCAAGACCCGCGCCCTGCGCCACGAGGTCCACCACGTCCCGGCGCCGCCGGACTTCGACTTCGAGGCTGACGGGTTCCACACCTCCGACGGCGACACCGGGATCTACTTCCGGCCCGAGTCGGGCAACCACATCCTGATCGGCTCCGAGGATCCCGACTGCGACCCCCGGGTCTGGGTCGACAAGCCCGACGAGTTCGACCGCAACGTCACCGAGGCCCAATGGGAGGCGCAGGTGTTCCGCCTCGCCCGCCGCATCCCCACGCTCCGGATCCCCCACGAGCGCAAGGGCGTCGTCGACCTCTACGACGTTTCCGACGACTGGATCCCGATCTACGACCGCTCCGACCTGCCCGGCTTCTACATGGCCATCGGCACCAGCGGCAACCAGTTCAAGAACGCCCCCGTCGTCGGCCACCTGATGGCCGAGCTGATCGACCGCGTCGAGCACGGCCACGATCACGACCAGGACCCGGTCAGGGTCAAGGCGCGCTACACGGGCATCGAGCTGGACAGCGGGTTCTATTCCCGCCTGCGCGAGATCAACCCGGACTCGAGCTTCTCGGTCAACGGGTAGGCGGCGGGTCTTCGGCGCCGGCGGCGGGTCTTGGCGCCGGCGGCGGGTCTTGGCGCCGGCGGCGGGTCTTGGCGTCGGCTGTCGGTCGGCGATGGTGGCGGGCGACGTGTAAACGGCGGCAATGAGGGTGAGGTGCTGGGGGTCGGTGGGGGCCGGTGGGGTCGCCGGGGCGGCCCGCGCGCGTCGCCGCCCGTGGTGCCGATGCACCGGATGACGGCCGTGCTTATGTCGGCAAACCTCGCTCGGTCAAGCCGTCCTCGGCCATGTAAGCGCCGTGGAGGCGCTTAGGCGCACAAACTGGCTGAAGGCCGCCGAGTTTGTCGAGATAAGCACCCGCTCCACGCGTCCGCCGAGGACCGTCCCGCCCCCGGCTCCACGCGTCCGCCGAGACCAGCCCCCTCCTCCCCAGCAAGCCGTTCGGCCACGCCCGACCCGTCACGCGTCATCACTCGCCACCCGGCCAGCGCCCCTCAGCCCCTCAGCTCCGTCCGGCGGCGGGTCGTGGCGCGGCGTCTTGGCGCCGGCGCCTGCTGTCGGTCGGCGAGCGTGGCGGACGGCGTGTAAACGGCGGCAATGAGGGTGAGGTGCTGGGGGTCGGTGGGGGCCGGTGGGGTCGCCGGGGCGGCCCGCGCGCGGCGCCGCCCGTGGTGCCGATGCACCGGATGACGGCCGTGCTTATGTCGGCAAACTTCGCTCGGTCAAGCCGTCCTCGGCCATGTAAGCGCCGTGGAGGCGCTTAGCCTGCCCAAAGTCGTTGGCTGAAGGCAGCGGACTTTGTCGAGATAAGCACCCGCTCGCACGCATCCGCCGAGGCCCGTCCCGCCCCCGAGCTCCACGCGCCGCCGAGACCAGCCCCCTCTTCCCCAGCAAGCCGTTCAGCCACGTCCGCCCCGCCACACACCGCCACACGCCCCCGGCCACCCGGACCCGCGACGCTCGACCCGCCACACGCCGCCACACGCCGCCACACGCCGCCACCCACCACCACACACCCACCGGCCGGCGCCCCTCAGTCCCCCAGCTCCGCCCGCCGGCGCACCACGTACTCCTCGAGCTCCGCCCGCACCGCGTCATCCATCGCCGGCTGCTCGTAGGACTCCAGCGTCGAGCGCCACACCTCCCCTGCCCGCGCGGTCGTGTCCCGCGCCCCCTTCTTCGTCCAGCGGTCGAAGTTCTCGGTCGAGGACAGGAGTGGGCGGTAGAAGCAGTCGCGGAAGCGCTCGAGCGTGTGCATGGCGCCGAGGAAGTGACCGCCGGCGCCGACCTCCACGTGCGCATCGAAGGCGAGCGAGGCTTCGTCGATCTCCAGCGGCGTGAATTCGTGTCGCAGCTCCCGCAACAGCTCGACGTCGACGATGAACTTCTCATAGCAGGAGACGAGGCCGCCCTCGAGCCAGCCGGCCGAGTGCATCACGAAGTTGGCGCCGGCCAGGAACGTCGGCAGCAGCGTCATCAACGACTCGTAGGCGGCCTGGGCGTCGACGGTCTGCGACGCGTTCAGGGCGCCGCCGCCGCGCCAGGGCAGGCCGTAGCGACGGGCGATCTGGCCCGTGCACAGGACGCCGATCCCCGACTCGGGGGTGCCGAACGAGGGCGAGCCCGACTGCATGTCGGTGTTGGACAGGAACGAGCCGAACACGACCGGCGAGCCGGGCCGGATCAGTTGCGCCAGGGCGATGCCGGCGAACGCCTCGGCCATCTGCTGCACGAGCGTCGCGGGCAGCGATACGGGCGACATCGCGCCCATCAGCAGGAACGGGGTGATCACGACGGCCTGGCCGGCCTTGACGTACTCGTGCATCGCGCCGAGCATGCGGTCGTCGTAGCGCAGCGGCGAGTTGACGTTGATCAGCGAGATCGAGACCGGCGCGCGCTCGATCGCCTCGCGGCCGCCGAACAGGATCTCCCCCATCGCGATCGTGTCGGCCGCGTTGGGCCCGGAGGTGACCGAGCCCATGTAGGGCTTGTCGGACAGGGTCTGCAGCGCGTAGACCATGTCGAGGTGGCGCGAGTCGAGCGGCCGATCCTCGGGCTCGCAGATCGTGCCGCCGGGCGAGTCGAGCTCCGGGAAGGCCTGCGAGAGCCGCACCAGGTTCTCGAAGTCGGCCATCTTCGCGTCGCGGCGCACGTCGCCCTCGCGGATGAACGGGCACCCGTAGACGGGCGCGAAGACCATGTTGTCGCCCCCGATGTGGGCCGTCTGAGCCGGGTTGCGCGCCTGCAGCTCGAACTCGGCCGGCGCCTTGGCCATCTGCTCGAGGATGAACTCGGGATCGAACCGGACCCGGTTCTCGTCCTCCACGATCTGCCCGGCGGCGCGCAGGATCTCGACCGACTCGGGAAGCAGGAACTCGACGCCGAGCTCGCTGACGATGCGTCGCCAGCCCTTGTCGAGCACCTCCATCGCATCCTCGCTGAGGATCTCGTAGCGGGGCATGGCATTGACGAACAAGCTGGCCTCCTCCTCGGTTGCTGGATCGCACCGCGACGCTCCGGCCGCGGACGGCTTGACCGGAGTGGCGCAGGCCGTAATATATCCTCCGTGGAACAAGAGTTCCAAGTTCCCGCCCACGGCACCACCGCCGTTGACCGCGGGGCCGACCTGCTGGTCCGCGTGCTCGAGAGCGAGGAGCCGATCGCGCTGGGCGAGCTCGCGTCCGCCAGCGGGATCCCCAAGAGCACCGCCTCGCGCCTGCTGAGCGCACTGGAGCGCCGGGGCCTGATCGAGCAGGAAGGCGAGCGTGGCCGCCTCCGTCCCGGCCCGGCGATCCTGCGCGTGGCCGAGCGCAGCATGCTCGAGCGCAACGTCGTCGAGCTCGCGCGTCCCACGCTGGCCGCGCTCGGCGAGCTCAGTGGCGAGACGATCAACCTCGCCGTGCCCGCACGCCACGGCGTCGAGCACGTCGCCCA
This sequence comes from uncultured Solirubrobacteraceae bacterium, assembly GCA_963800815.1. Lineage (GTDB taxonomy): Bacteria > Actinomycetota > Thermoleophilia > Solirubrobacterales > Solirubrobacteraceae > Palsa-465. Next base: position 162,552 of record CAWDCP010000023.1, on the reverse strand, counting down.
GGTCGACAGCGTCCACTTCCTCGGGACCGGCCAGTGGCTCGGCCGCACCGTCGACTATCACTGCACCGCCGTCGGCAAGGTGTTCCTGGCCTTCGGCCGCGCCCCGCTGCCCGCCCGGGCGCTCGCCGCCCACGCCCCGGCCACGGTCACGGACCCGAGCGCGCTGCGCGCCGAGCTCGACGTCGTGCGCGCCCGCGACTACGCCACCGCTGTGGACGAGCTCGAGGCGGGCCTCGCGGCGCTGGCGGCCCCGGTCCGCGGCGCCCGCGGCGACGTGATCGCCGCGATCAGCATCACCGGGCCCACGCTCCGGCTGACGCCGCCGCGGATCCTCGAGCTTGCCCCGAAGTTGATCGACGAGGCGGCGACGCTCAGTCACCGTCTCGGTCACCGCGAACCAGGAGAGCACGCCGCATGACGAACGAGGAGATCCTGCAACTGCTCTACGACGAGACGCTCGTCGGGAATGCGCCCGCCGTCAAGGACGGCGTCAACCAGGGGCTCGAGCAGGAGCTCGAGCCCGAGAAGATGCTCTACGACGCCCTCATCCCCTCGCTGGAGGAGGTCGGCGCCCGGTTCGAGCGCGGCGATTACTTCGTCCCCGAGATGCTGATCGCCGCCCGCGCGATGCAGGGCGCGCTGGACATCCTGCGCCCGCTGCTGGCCGAGGGCGACACGCAGCAGGTGGGGACGTTCCTGATGGGCACGGTCAAGGGCGACGTGCACGACATCGGCAAGAACCTCTGCAACATCATGCTCGAGGGCGCCGGCTTCACCGTGATCGACCTCGGCGTCAACGTGCCGCCGGAGAAGTTCGTCGCGCAGATCGAGGAGCACAACCCCGACGTCGTCGGCTTCTCGGCCTTCCTCACCACGACGATGCCGATGTTCAAGGCCAACATCAACGCGCTCGAGAAGGCCGGCATTCGCGACAAGGTGATCGTGATGGTGGGCGGCGCGCCGGTGACCCAGGAGTACGCCGACGCGGTCGGCGCCGACGGGTACTCGGCCGATGCCTCCTCGGCGGTCAAGAAGGCCAAGGAACTGATCGAGCGCAAGCGCCAGCAAGTGCCGGCATGAGTGCCGCCTCGCTGCTCGCCCGCGCCGAGCACGCGGTCAAGGCTCCGATCTGGGGCTGCAAGGCGTGCGGCCAGTGCGTGCTGCACTCAACCGGGCTGACCTGCCCGATGAACTGCCCCAAGACGCTGCGCAACGGGCCCTGTGGCGGCGTGCGCCCGGACGGGTCCTGCGAGGTCAAGCCGGAGATGCGCTGCGTGTGGCTGAAGGCGTTCGAGCGATCCGAGCGGCTGCCGCTGTGGCGCGGGCACATCGACGACCTGCGTCCACCGGTCGACAACACGCTGAGCGGCACCTCGGCCTGGTTGAACCTGGTCAGCGGACGTGACCGCGAGACGCCGGCGGGGTGGGGAGATGTCGACGCTTGAGCACAAGCTCGACGCGCGCCGGTTCGTAGTCACGGCCGAGCTGCCCGTCATCGACGGCGGCGGCCACCCCGAGATCGTCCGCCAGCTCGCCCCGATGAAGGCGTTCGTCGACGCCTTCAACGCAACCGACAACCCCTCGGCCCACGCCCACGCCTCCCCCCTCGCCGTCTCGATCGCGCTGCGGCAGGCCGGCGTGGAGCCGGTGATGCAGCTCGCCTGCCGCGACCGCAACCGGCTCGCGCTCCAGGCTGACCTGATGGGCGCGGCGATGCACGGGGTGCAGAACATCTGCTGTCTGACCGGCGACGACGTGACCGCAGGCGACGAGCCCGAGAGCCGGCGCGTGTTCGATCTCGACGCACCGCAGCTGATCTCGGTCGCGAGGACGCTCTCGCACGGCCACTACCTGTCCGGGCGCGCGATCGATCGCCCGCCCCACTTCCTGCTCGGCGCGGTCGAGAATCCGGGGGCGCCCCCCTACGAGGCGCGCGTGCGCCGGGCGACCAAGAAGGCGCTGGCCGGCGCGCGCTTCCTGCAGCTGCAGATCTGCTACCGGCCCGAGCTGCTGGCCCGCTTCATGCGCGAGGCCCAGGCCAGCGGGCTCACCGAGCGGGTCGCGATCATCCCCTCCATCTGCATTCTGCGCACCGCCGGCGGCATGCGCTTCGTGGCCACGCGGGTGCCCGGGATCGACGTCCCGCCGGCGACGGTGGACCGGATCGAGCGGGCGCGCGACGCGCAGGCGGAGTGCTTCGAGCTCGCCTACGAGCTCGCCGCCCACGCGCTCGCCCAACCCGGCGTGGCCGGCCTGCACTTCATCTCATTCCGCAAGGACGCCGGCATCGCCAAGCTCTGCACACGCCTGGGCATTGCGCCCCGACTCGAAAGGGAACCCAATGGACACAGTGCTCCGGTCGCGCTCTAAGACGGTGACGATCGGCTCCGAGCAGCCGTTCTGCATCATCGGGGAGCGGATCAACCCCACCGGCCGCAAGACCTTCGCCGAGCAGCTCCGCGGCGGCGATCTCTCGACCGTGACCGCCGATGCGATCGCCCAGGCCGAGGCCGGCGCCGATGTCCTCGACATCAACGCCGGGATCCCGCTGGTCGACGAGCCGGAGCTGCTGATGAGCATGATCCGCACCGCCCAGGCCGCGGTCGATCTGCCGATCTGCATCGACTCCTCGGTGATCGAGGCGCTCGAGGCCGGCCTGTCGGTGTACGAGGGGCGTGCGCTGGTGAACTCCGTCACCGCCGAGGACGACCGCCTGCAGGAGATCCTGCCGCTGGTGGCCCGCCACGGTGCGGCCGTGATCGGCCTGGCCAACGACGAGACCGGGATCCCCGCGACCCCCGACGAGCGCCTGATCAACGCCCGCAAGATCGTCTCCGTCGCCGGCGATCACGGCATCGCCGCGCACGACGTGATCATCGACCCGCTGGCCATGACCGTCGGCGCCGACACCGAGGCCGTGACGACGACGCTCGCGACGATCCGGCTGATCCGCGACGAGCTCGGCGTGAACATGTGCCTCGGCGCCTCGAACGTCTCCTTCGGGCTCCCCCAGCGCCACGTCCTCAACGCCGCATTCCTGCCGATGGCGATGGCGGCCGGGCTGACCAGCGCGATCATGAGCACCGCCCCCGTCTGCGTCGAGAGCGTGCGCGGGTCCGACCTGCTGCTCGGCCACGACGCCTGGGGCTCGAGCTGGATCGCCGCGCACCGCGCCCGCCAGGCGGCCGAGAAAGAGGCGGCGGCCGCGTCGTGACCGCGCCCTCGCCACGGCGCGCGCCGCGCGCCGCCCCGCGGGAGGAGGATCCGCAGCCTGCGGACGGCGCCACCCGGGTGCGGATGCGCTTCCTGCCCGACGGCGCTGAGGTCCGCGTGCCCAGCGGCACGCCGGTGTTCGACGCCGCGAGCTGGAACGGGATCGCGATCGACTCGACCTGCGGCGGCCATGGGACCTGCCGCAAGTGCAAGGTCAGGATCGTCTCCGGCGAGGTTCCGGTGGGTCCGCTCGACCCGCGCGCCTTCAGCCCCGGCGAGCTCGGCGAGGGCTGGCGGCTGGCCTGCCGGGCGCAGGCCCGCGGCGACCTGGTGATCGAGGTGCCGCCGCTGCAGACGCGGCCGAAGGCGGCGCTGGTCGGTGTCGGTCGCCACGTGATCCTGCGCCCGTCGGTGCAGAAGCGCCACCTGGTGCTCGCGGAGCCCACGCTCGAGGATCAGCGCTCGGACCTGCAGCGCGTGCTCGACGGCATCGAGGATCTCGAGCCGACACCCTCGATCGAGCTGCTGCGCACACTCGGCGCCACCCTGCGCGCCGCGAACTTCGACGTCACCGCGGTGATCTGCGATGAGGAGCTGATCGACCTCGAGCCCGGCGACACCACCGCGCGGCGTTACGCGATCGCCTTCGATCTCGGCACGACCACGGTGGTGGCGACCCTGCTCGACCTCGACAGCGGCCAGCCCGCCGCCGTACGCTCGATGCTCAACCGCCAGCAGCCCTACGGCGCCGACGTGATCACCCGCATCTCGGCCACGATGATGGACGAGCGGGCGCTCTCGGCGCTGACCGAGCGCGCGCACGAGACGCTGGCCGAGCTCACCGCCGAGGTGTGCGAGGAGGCCGGCGTCGCCCCGCGCGAGGTGTACGAGATCGTCGTCTGCGGCAACGTGACGATGATGCAGATGGCGCTGGGGATCGATCCCGAGCCCCTCTCGATGGCGCCGTTCGTGGTCTCGACGCACTCCTTCCCGGCGGTCAGCGCCACCGACTTCGGCGTCAGCGTGCACCCCCGCGCGCCGGCGTTCGTGTTCCCGTCGCTCGGCGCCTACGTCGGCGGCGACATCGTGGCCGGGATGCTGGCCACCGGGCTCACGCGCGACCGCCGGCTGCGGCTGTTCATCGACGTGGGCACCAACAGCGAGATCGCGCTCGGCTCCGGCGAGCGGGTCCTGGCCTGCGCCGCGCCGGCCGGCCCCGCCTTCGAGGCCGCCCAGATCCGCTGTGGGATGCGCGCGGCCGAAGGCGCGATCGAGGGCGTGCGGATCGAGGCCGACGAGGTGGGGCTCGAGGTGATCGGCGACGTCGACGCGGTCGGGATGTGCGGATCGGGGCTGGTCGACGCCGTGGCCGAGCTCGTCCGCCGTGGCCTGCTCGACAACTCCGGGCGCTTCCTGGCCGACGAGGTCGCGGCCGAGACCCACCCCGGGCTCGCGGCCCGGCTGACCAAGGTCGGTCAGGAGCGGGTGTTCGTGCTGCACTGGCGCGGCGAGGATCCGCAGGACGCCGTGTACCTGTCCCAGCGCGACGTGCGTGAGCTCCAGTTCGCCAAGGCGTCGATCGCCACCGGCTGGCAGATCCTCCTGCGCGAGCTCGGCGTCGGGCCCGAGGAGATCACCCAGGTGCTGCTCGCCGGCAGCTTCGGCGCCTACCTGACGCCCCTGAGCGCGGTGCGGATCGGCCTCGTGCCCGACCTCGCGCTGCCACGGATCGTCTCGGCCGGCAACGTCGCCGGCGAGGGGGCGAAGATCGCCGCGCTCTCGCTGCGGGAGCGGGCCGAGGCGCACTCGATCCTGCGCGAGGTCGAGTACGTGGAGCTCTCCGGGCGCGCCGACTTCAACGATTTGTTCATCGACCAACTCGCGTTTCCGGCGTGAGCGCGGCCAAGCAGAAAGTCGCCGTCGTTGCCTGTGGGGCGCTTGCGGCCGATGTGCGGCGCATCGCCCGCCGGCGCGGCTGGGCGCTCGACGTCACGCCGGTGCCGGCGCTGCTGCACAACCGCCCCGAGCGGATCGCGCCGGCGGTCCGCGCCGAGCTCGAGCGCCTGCGCGCCGGGTATGACCGCGTGGCCGTCGCCTACGGCGACTGCGGCACCTACGGCGCCCTCGACGACGCGCTCGCCGGCACGGGCGTGAGCCGGATCGCGGCCGAGCACTGCTACGACATGCTCGGTCGCGAGGAGGTCCGGGCGGCGCTCGCCGAGGAGCCCGGCACCTACTTCCTGACCGACTTCCTCGCCCGCACGTTCGAGCGCACGGTGGTGCGCGAGCTCGGCCTCGACCGCTACCCCGAGCTCCGGGATGACTACTTCGGGGGTTACCGGCGGGTGCTCTGGCTCACGCAACGGCCGACGCCCCCCACCCGCGCGGCCGCGCAGCGCGCGGCGGCCCGGATCGGGCTGCCGCTCGAGGTGCGCGAGGTCGGGGACGCGGGCCTCGAGTCGCGGCTCGAGGCCCTGCTCTCCACCTAGCTCACGGCGCTCACGGCACGAACGCCGCGGTGCGGCACGGCCGGCCGGCGCAGACGTCGAACACGGCCCCGCCCGGGGCCAGGAAGGACGAGTCCTGCAGGCGGGCCGCCGGGGTGTCCCGCGGGTCCTGATGCGGGTCCTGGTTGCTCGAGGTCTCGACCGGCGGGATGTTGCCGAGCGGCGGCGGCTGCACCCGGCCCGGGCCGCTGTCCCAGATCACGATCGCCGAGCCATGGAACGGGTAGCGGCTGATCGCCGGGATGCCGTAGAACAGGTTCCGGTCTCGCGCCCGGTTGGTCGAGAGATCGAGCGCCGGCGAATGGAACGAGGCGCCGATCGTGCGCGCCTGCACGGCGGCCGCGTACATGCTCACCTGATGATCGCCGTAGGCCACCTGCATCAGCACCGTGTGCGACGGCGTGTCGGGCAGCGGGTTCGAGGTCATGTGCTGCGCGTAGCCGTCGGGATCGCCGCGGTCCCACAGCTGCTGGATCACGTCGAGCAGCACGGGTTCCATCGACGGATCGCTGTAGCTGGCGAACAGGATCCCGCCGAACGGCGCGAAGTCGACGCTCCGCTGGACGAGCAGGTTGCCGTAGTCGATCCCCGTCACGCCGAGCACGGCCTGGCGGAAGTCCGGCGACACGGCGGTCGTCATCCCGCCCTCGATCCCGCCCTGGCTGTTGCCGTCGTAGTACAGGCGCGAGGTGTCGATCACCGAGTGGCCGCCGGCCTGGAAGGCCGGGCTCGAGGCCAGACCGCCGGGGGCGATCATCAGCCGGCCCAGGAACAGCGTGTTGAGCACGCCCTGCTGCAGCCGGTCGATCACGTTCGGGAACTTGTTCAGGTTGAGCAGGGCCGCGGCGTCGTTGCCCTGGTCGGGGCTGGCCAGCCCCCACCAGTCGGTGGCGCAGAACACCATGTTGTGCTCGGTGGCCAGCGCCCGGACCCAGGAGTCCTCGACCTCGCCGCGATCGCCGAGCAGGCCGTGGCCGTACAGCGACGGGCGCCCGGGGTGGGCGGCCGCGCCGGCGGGGATGATGCAGTCGAACAGCGCCGTGGCGAGGTTGCCGGGCTTCTGAACCGGCAGCGCGTCGAGCTTGCTCGACGCGAACGAGAAGCCCGACGAGGCCGCGGGCCCGCAGACCACGAGGTAGCAGGGCACGGTGTAGCTCCCCTGCACGCGCTTGATCGTCGGCGACAGCTGATCGGTGCTGGTGACCGTGAACGCGGGCGCGTGGCCGGCCACCCTGCCGTCGGCGAGGTTGTGGTCGCCGAGCTGGGCGAAGGCGTTGTTGCGGATCGCCAGCATCCGCGCGCTGAGGCTCTGGCGCGAGGCGATCGTGAAGTCCCACGCTTCATACAGGTTGGAGCGGGCGATCCCGGCCCGGCGGAGCTCGGTGAAGATCCGCGCATAGCGGCCGCGCTGGGAGCGCTCCGCCGCCGGCAGCGCACGGCCGTCGCGCAGCAGGGCGAACCAGCGCGGGGCCGCGATCGTGTGACCGGAGGCGTCCCGCAGCCGCCGCAGCGCCACCACGTAGGTGTGCCCCTCGAGGAAGTTCTTGCCCGGGTGGATCAGCAGATCGGTGGTCTGCGGCGTCTTGGCGTTCGCGTCGAGCTCGGCCCAGATCAGCTGGCGCCGGCCGGTGCCGGCGTCGATGATCACGATCGGCTGGTTGGGCGCGAAGGCCTGGGACATGTCGATCAGCGGGACCGCGCCGGTCCGGCTCATCGCCTGTGCGGTGTCGAGGCCGGGAACGTGCAGGACCACGTCGCTGCCGGGGCTGAAGCCATCAGCCCGGTCGTAGGGGGCCGTGTCGACGCGCTGGCCCTGCGAGTTGACCGGCATCGCCGCGGCGGGCAGGTTCACGCGCAGCCCGGTCGGCGTCGAGTGGTCGGTGCGGGTGAAGAGGTTGTTGGGGAACGGGAGCAGGCACGGTGTGCTCGAGTACGGCTGACAGTCCGCTGCGGGCGTGCCGGCGCTGAGCGCGTGCGCCGCGGTGACCAATGAGCTAATGGTCAGGCCAATGGCGAGCAGCGCCGCGAACAGCAACGCTGCCCGCGACCTCCGGGTCGTGCGGTGAACGGACATCCCTCTCCTCTCAGGCTTTCACAGCGAGTTCACCACCCTATCGAGGGTGGCCCTCGATCTGCTCTGCGAGCAGGGTCGCGATGTCGACCACGCGCAACTCGTCGCCGGTGCTCTGCACGCCGTCGTCGAGCATCACGGTGCAGAACGGACACGCGACGGCGAGCGTGCCGGCCCCGGTGGCGGCGGCCTCACGCACGCGGTTCTCGTTGATCGCGCTGCCGCGCTCCTCCATCCACATGTGCGCCCCGCCGGCGCCGCAGCAGAACGTGTTGCGCCCGCTGCGCTCCATCTCCACGGGCTCCCCCACCGCGGCCACCAGCTCCCGCGGCGACGCGCGCACGTCGTTGTGGCGGGCCAGGTAGCAGGAGTCGTGGTAGGTGATCGACTGCTCCCCGGCCGGGCCCGGCGTCAGGCGCCCGTCGCGCACGAGCTCGGAGAGCAGCTCGGAGTGGTGCACGACCTCGTAGCGGCCGCCGAAGTCGGGGTATTCGTTGGCCAGCGTGTTGAAGCAGTGCGGGCAGTTGGCGACGATCTTCGTCACCCCGGCGTCGTTGAGCGTCTCGACGTTCTGCTCCGCGAAGGCCTGGAACACGTACTCGTTGCCCATCCGGCGGGCCGGGTCGCCGGTGCAGCTCTCGCGGGGGCCGAGGATCGCGAAGTCGACGCCGGCCGCCTGCAGGAGCCTGGACGTGGACTCCGCCGTGCTGCGGGCGCGCTCGTCGAACGAGGACGCGCAGCCGACCCAGTACAGGACCTCCGGGGGCGGATCGCCCGGCTCGAGCACGCGCACGCCGAGCTCGGCCGCCCAGTCGGCGCGCTCGGACTGCGGCTTGCCCCACGGGTTCGACGCGCGCTCGACATCGCGGAGCATCGGCTCGGCCTCGGCCGGGAAGTTCGAGTCGACCATCACCAGGTGCCGGCGCAGATCGACGATGTGGTCAACGTGCTCGATCGAGACCGGACAGGCCTGCACGCAGGCGCCGCAGGTGACGCAATCCCAGACCGACTCCTCCGGCACCGCGTCCGGCACGAGCGCCCCCTCGTCCTGCGCGAGCACCTGGTCGCGCAGTCCCATGATCATGAGCTTGGGCGAGAGGACCTTGCCGGTCGCAAACGCCGGGCAGGCGTCCTGGCAGCGGCCGCACTCGGTGCACGAGAACGTATCCAGGACCTGCTTCCAGGTCAGGTCGGGCGCCGTGCCCGCGCCGAAGCGGATCTCGTCCTCGGGCACCTCGGGATCGTCGAAGCGGAGCGGCTCGAGCCGGCCGCCGGGGCCTGTGTGTCCGAACCACACGTTGAATGCCGCGCTCGCGATGTGCAGGTGCTTGGAGCGTGGCAGGTAGGCCAGGAAGGCGAGGATCGTCAGCACGTGCACCCACACGAACACGCGCTCGAGCACCTTCGTCAGCGCGCTGTCGCTGAACAGATGCGACAGGAGGTTCGAGACGGGCGTCGCCGACGGCGGGCACTCGTTGAGACCGAGGGCGATCCGCGTGGCATGCCACAGCAGCAGCGTCAGCGCGATCGTGGCGATCATCGCGAGGATCAGGTCGGCCTCGCCGCGGTGACTGCCGCGGAAGCGATCGGGGCGCTGCACCTGGCGGATCCAGACCGCCACGCCGACGCCGATCAGCACGAGCGTCGCGAACGTGTCGGCCAGGAACGCAAACCAGCCCTGATGCCCGAGCCACGGCAGCGTCGCGTGCTTGTCGACGACGCCGATCATCGCGATCAGGATCGTCGGCAGCAGCACCAGGAAGCCCCAGAAGATGAACGCGTGGGCGAGCCCGGGAACGATCCGTTGCAGGAGCTTGCGCTGCCCGAGCACGATCGTCACCTCGTTGCGCACGCGGCGGGAGCGGTGCTCCGAACGCCGGGTGGGCTGCGCCGAGCGCACGAGACCGACGAGGAACGCGACCCGACGCGCACAGAACGTCGCACTGATGATGATCGCCGCGGCGAGCGCGACGGCGGCGACCGGCGAGACTATGTCGCCCTCGCCTTCCTCAGCTCGGCCGAGATCGCCGGCACGACCTCGTGCAGGTCGCCGATCACCGCGTAGTCGGCGCTGGCGAAGATCGACGCCTCGCCGTCCGGGTTGATCGCCAGCAGCTTCTTGGCTCCCTTGCAGCCGGCCATGTGCTGCGTGGCGCCGCTGATCCCGCAGGCGATGTAGATCTCCGGGGCGATCTTGGTGCCCGTCTGCCCGACCTGGTCGGTGTGCGGCCGCCACCCGGCGCTGGTCACCGCCCGCGAGCACCCGACCGCGCCGCCGAGCAGGTCGGCCAGCTCCTCGATCACCGAGAACCCCTCCGCGGAGCCGACGCCGCGCCCGCCGGAGACGACCACGTCGGCGTCGGCCAGCGAGACGCCTCCCGTCGCCGCGGGCACCCGCTCGATCACCCTGACGACCACGTCGGCGTCCGCGATCTCGGGCGCGAACGGCGCCACGGCGGTGTCGGCGGGCGCGCGGGCCGGGGTCGCGGCGACGGCGTGCGGTGCCACCGTCGCCAGCAGCGGCGCGCCGTGCAGGCGGGCATGCTCGAGCAGGCTGCCGCCCCACCGCACGCGGGTCACCTCGGTCGGGGCGCCAGGGGTGATCGCGACGCAGTTGGCCGCCATCGGCTGACCGGTGCGCGCCGCCACGTGCGCGAGCAGCTCGTTGCCGCGCTCGCTGCCGGCGGCGATCACCGCGCCGGCCGAGACGCTCTGCGCCGCCTGCGCGATCGCGCTCGCCCAGGCCGCGGGGGCATACGCGCCCAACGCGGGATGCGCAGCGAGGTGAACGGTGGCGACGCCGTGGGCGCCGAGGCTCTGCAGCGTGGCGGCGCTCGGCGGCGCGCCGGTCTCGCCGATCAGCACGGCGTCCAGCGGCTCTCCGAGCTCCCGCGCCAGCGACAGCGCCTGCGCGGAGAGCTCGTCCATCTCGCCGTCGGCGCTCCGCTCCAGGAACACCAGCACCGGCGCGCTCATCGCACGAGCCCCAGCTCGCGCAGGACGCCGACCACGGCGGGCGCCGCCTCTGGACCGGTGCCGAGGATCTCGGTCTGCTTGCCGGTCCCGCCCGGAACGGCGAGGCGGACGAGCTCAAGGCGCGCGTCGGGGCGGGCGGGCTCGGTGCGGAGCACCGGCTTCTTCTTGGCCCGCATCCGCCCGGGCACCGATGGGTAGCGCGGCAGGTTGATCCCCTCCTTGACGCCGACGACGGCCGGGAGCGGCAGCTCGTAGACATCGCGGCCGCCGGCCACCTCCTGCTCGCAGCGCACGGTCCCGTCGCGCACCTCGATCGCCTTGATCCCGGTCACGCACGGCAGCCCGAGCGCGTGCGCGACGCGGATCGGGACCTGGTAGTTGCCGCCGTCGGCGGACTCGGTGCCGAACAGGATCAGGTCGTACTGCTGCTCATCCGCTCGGGTCGCGGTGACGATCGCCGCCGCCGTGGCCTCGGGATCCCATTCGGTGCCGTCGGTGACCAGATGGATCGCCCGGTCGACGCCGAGGGCCATCGCGTCGCGCAGCTGCTCCTCGGCCTCGGGTGGACCCAGGGTGAGCACGGTGCAGGCGCCGCCGTGCTGCTCGATCAGCCGCACCGCCTCCTCGGCGCCGCACTCCTCGTGCGGGCTGACCGTGAACCCCAGGTGCCGGGTGGAGATCGCCCGCTCGTCCTCGGTGAGGACGATCTTGCCGCCGGTCAGCGGGACCCGCTTGACGCACACGAGGACGTTCATCGCCGGTGGGCCTCCACTACGAGCGCACCCGCAGGTTCTCGGGGTCGAAGATCGGGGTCGCGCCGGCGATCTGCACCGTGACCGGGTAGCGCTCGCCCAGGTACTCGACGAGCAGCTCCTCGCCCACCTGCGCGTGCTCGGGCGGCAGATAGCTCATCAGGATGTGCTTGCCGATCGAGGGCCCGGCGCCCGCGCTCGTGACATAGGAGCGCCGGCCGTGGGCGTCGGTGATCGCCTCCCCCGCGCGGGTCAGGATCGGCTCGTTGCCGAGCATGTAGCGCTTGACGCCCGAAGCCGAGGTGTGGTCATCGACGGTCAGCGTGCACATCACCGCGGCCGGTGCCTCCTCGCGGTGGCGCAGGTACGCCTCCTTGCCGGTGAAGTCCTCGGATTTGACCTTCGGGCCCGCCATCCCCGCTTCGACCACGTTGTACTCCGCCTCGAGCTCGGCCCCGTAGGCGCGGTAGCACTTCTCGAGCCGGCCGGTGGTGCCGTAGACGCCGATGCCCACGGGCACGATCCCGTGCGGCCGGCCCGCCTCGGCGACGATCTCCCACAGCTTCGCACCCTGCTCGATCGGGACGTAGAGCTCCCAGCCGAGGTCCCCGACGTAGGAGATCCGCGACGCGAGCACGCGCAGCGGCCCCACCTCGATCGTGCGGCAGCGACCGAAGGGGAAGCCCTCGTGCGAGATGTCATCGCCGGTCGCGCCGGCGAGGATGTCCCGGGCCCGGGGACCCCACAGCCCGAGCGTCGTCCACTGGTTGGTCGCGTCGTGCAGCTGCGCCGAGCCGTCGGCCGGCAGGTGGTCGGCGAACCACTTCTTGTCCGACATCCCGTAGGCGCCGCCGGTGACCACCCGGAACACGTCGTCGGCCAGGCGCATGATCGTCAGGTCGGCCTTGAAGCCGCCGCCGGGAGTGAGGATCGGGGTGTAGACGACGCGCCCGATGGGGACGTCCATCTGGCGCACCGAGGCTCGCTGGACCGTGTCGAGCGCGCCCTCGCCGGTGATGTCGAACACGCAGAACGCGGTCAGGTCGACCATGCCCGCCCGGTCGCGCATGGCCAGGTGCTCGGCGTTGATGATCGGAGACCACCAGCGCGCGTCCCACTCGGCCTCGCGGCGGGTGACCCGGTCGCCGTATTCCTCCAGCAGTGGCGCGTTTGACTCGTACCAGTTGGGCCGCTCCCAGCCCGCGGTCTCGAGGAACACGGCCCCGAGCGCGCGCTCGCGCTCGTGGAACGGAGCCAGCCGGACGTCCCGGTCGGACTCCCACTGCTCGCCGGGATGGATGATCCCGTACATCTTGTTGAAGCTCTCCGCGGCCCGGGCCCGGACGTGCGCGGCGGTCTTGTGGTGCTCGTGCAGGCGGGCCACGTTCGAGGCGTAGACGTCGATCTCGGACTCGCCGTGGACCATCTGCTCGGCGATCGCGCGCCCGACGCCTGGCCCCTCCTTGATCCACACCGCGGCGGCCGACCACAGCCCGCCGACCTCGGGCGTCTCGCCGAGCAGCGGCAGGCCGTCGCCGGTGATCGAGAGCAGGCCGTTGATCGCGTACTTCACGCCCACGCTCTCGTCGCCGACGATCTCCGGCATCAGCTCGAGCGCGATCTCCATCTGCGGATCGAAGTCGTCCTGCGTGAACGGCATCTCGGTCGGAGTCAGTGCCGATTCGTCGACCGAGGGGATCTCGGCCGGGTGCACGAGGATCGGGCGGTGGGCGTAGGACCCGATCTCGAGTCCGGTGCCCTCCTGGCGCTCGTACATGTTCACGTCCATGTCGCGCACGATCGGGTACTCGATCATGCCCGTGGTCTGCGCGAACCGTGGCGCGGGGCCGATGTCGATCATCTGGTGCACCGCCGGGGCGAGCGGGATCGAAGCGCCGGCCATGGCGGCGATCAGCGGGCTCCAGACGCCGCAGCAGACGACGACGGCATCGGTCTCGATGTCGCCGCGGGTGGTGCGGACGCGCCTGACCCTTCGCTGCTCGACGTCGATGCCGAGCACCTCCGTGTTGGCGGCCACGGTCATGCCCACGAGCTCCTGCGCCCGCTCGCGCATGATCGTCCCGGCCCGCAGCGAGTCGACGACGCCGGCCGTGGGGGAGTGAAAGCCGCCCAGGATCAACTCCTCGTTGATGAACGGCACCAGCTGCCTGACCTGCGCCGGGCTCAGCAGCGACACCGGCTCGATGCCCCAGGACCGGGCCGAGGCCACGCGCCGGGCCAGCTCCTGCATCCGCTCCTCGGTGCGCGCGATCTCGATCCCGCCGCTCTCGGTCAGCACGCCCATCTCGGCGTACTGGCGCACGCTGTCGAGCGTCAGCGCGGTCATCTCCTTGGAGTGATCGACGGGGAAGATGAAGTTCGAGGCGTGCCCGGTCGACCCGCCCGGATTCGGCAGCGGCCCCTTGTCGAGCAGCGTGATGTCCTTCTGGCCCAGCCGCGCCAGGTGGTAGGCGACGCTGTTGCCGACGATGCCGGCGCCGATGATGACCACGCTCTGCGCGCCCGGCAGCTGCTGCGGGGACTCTGCCTGGGCGGCCATCGCCCGTGATATATCAGATGCAGGTCAGGGACTCAACCGTGGTGGCGCCCGGGGCGCGCCGATTGGGGTGCCTGGTGCGCGTGGTGGCACGGGGCGGTGAACGGCCGGCTGGGAAGAGGGGATGTCCGCCGTGGGCGCCGGCGGCATCGGGGTGGGCGCGCGGCCGCCCGTGGGCGCGGGCGGGCTCGGGCTGGGCGCGCGGTCGTCGGTGGGCGCCGGCAACCGCCATTTCGATGCCTCTCGACGCCGGCTCAGTCCCGGGGGGAACGTTATGGCTGCTGTACAGCCATAACGTTGCCTCAGTCCGCGCCGGCGCAGCGAGTGGCTACGAAATGGCTGTTGCCCGGGGGTATTGCGTTGCATTTTCGCCCTCCGCAGCAGTGCCGGGCGACGTTTGCCGCTAACGAAGACGGTTGAGGCCCCGATCCCCCTTTCCCAGCCGCCGTTCCAGGCCAACCCCGCCACGCACGTCGGCGGAGACCACGGCCCTGGCCCGGCCCGGCCCCAGCCGCCGCCCCCACCCCCGCCACCAGCGCCTCAGCTCGTCGCGACCGTCACCTTGGACATGACCACCGCCGGTGTCGGCGTCCCGTCCTGGGGCGGGTTGGTGGGCAGAGCGCCGATCGCGTCGACGACGTTCTGGCCCGTCACGACCTTTCCGGCCAGTGCGTAGTCAGGCGTGAGTCCGGCCGATTGGGTCGCGTTGGCGGCCGTGACGACGAAGAACTGGCTGCCCGACGCGCCCGTCGGGTCGGCCTGGGTCTTGGCCATGGCCACGTCGCCCTTGACGTACTGGGTGCCGCCCGGCGGGGGCTCTACGACGGTGTACCCGGGACCGCCGGAGCCGTCGCCGTTGGGGTCGCCGCCCTGGATCACGAACCCGGCCGCGACGCGGTGGAAGGTCAGGCCGTCATAGAAGCCGCTTTTGACCAGCGAGTACATCGAGGCCGAGGTCTTGGGCGAGCTCTTGACGTCGAGCGTGAACGCGAACGTGCCGCAGTTGGTCACCACGGTGACCGTGTAGGTCTTGGCCGGATCGAGCTTGATCGTCGGCGCGCTCAGGTGCTGCGGCCCCTTCGGCGCCGGGACGGGAACCGCGTGGCAGGACGCCGGCGTGGACGGCGCGGCGCTGCCCGAGGTGGCCGCAGAACCGGACAACGAGCTCGACGATGAGGAGCTCGACGAGCTCGAGCCGCCGCACGCTGCGAGCAGCGCCACGACGGGGAGGATGAGGAGCAATCGGCGCACGGCGCGGAAGGATGGCACACCGCGCCGCGATAATCCGACTGCGAAGTGGCCCTCTCCCCCCTGCTCACCCGCTACGACCACGTGCTACTCGACCTCGACGGCTGCGTCTGGGTCGGTCGCGCGTGCACGCCCGGCGCGCCCCAGGCGCTGGCCGAGCTGCGCCGCGCCGGCAAGACGATCGCCTTCCTCACCAACGACCCGCAGCGCTCGCCCGAGGAGTTCGTGCGCAAGCTGTGGTCGCTCGGACTGCAGGCCTCGCTCGAGGAGGTGGTCACGGTCGGCGGCGCGATCCAGCACGTACTGGCGGTGCGCGAGAAGCCGCCCCGCGTGTATGTGATCGGCTCGGACGCGATCTTCCGCCACGTCGCCGATGCCGGAGCGCGGATCGTCAACGCCAGCGACCGGGCGGCCGACGCCGACGTCGTCGTCGTCGCCGGTCATCGCGACCTGCGCTTCTCGGAGCTGCGCGCGGCCACACAGGCCGTGCTCGCCGGCGCTGAGCTGCTCGGCGCTGGGCGCGACCGCACGTTTCCGATGGAGGACGGCATGTGGCCGGGCACCGGCGCGGTCGTGGCCGCGCTCGAGTACGCGACCGCCCACCGGGCGAGGATCGTCGGCAAGCCCGACGCGCAGATCTTCCTCACCGCGCTCGACCGGCTCGGCCCCGGCAACGCGCTCGTGATCGGCGACCGCCTGGACTCCGACCTCGCCGGCGCGGCCGCCGCGGGGCTCGACGCGGCGATCGTGCTCACGGGGGTCACCAGCCGGGCTGAGGCCGAGGCCGCCTCCGACCCCGCGCCCGTGGCCATCGCCGAGACCCTCCACGACTTGGTCGTGCGATGAGGGCGCTGCTGATCGTGAATCCGTCCGCGGGCGGCGGACGAGCTGCCCGCGAGCTGCCCGGGGTCGAGTCCGAGCTCACACGACTGGGCATCGAGTACCGAACCGAGCGCACGCGCAGCCTCGAGCACGGGCGGGAGCTGGCCGCCTCCGCGGCAGCGGCCGGTGAGATCGCCGTCGCCTTCGGCGGCGACGGCCTCGTGGGAGCGGTGGCGGGAGCCCTGCGCGGTACCGGGGGCGTGCTCGGCGTCCTGCCCGGCGGCCGCGGCAACGACTTCGCCCGCGTGCTCGGCATCCCGCTCGAGCCCGGTCCCGCGTGCGGCGTCCTCGCCCGCGGCGTGGAGCGCGAGCTCGACCTCGGCGAGGCCGACGGACACGTGTTCATCGGCATCGCCAGCTGCGGCTTTGATTCCGAGGCCAACCGGATCGCCAACGAGACCCGGATCGTCCGCGGGAACCTCGTCTACACCTACGGGGCGCTGCGAGCGCTGCTGAGCTGGCGCCCGGCCACGTTCACGGTCACGCTCGACGACCGCGACCCGCTGACGATCACCGGCTACACGGTCGCGGCCGCCAACTCCAAGGCCTACGGCGGCGGCATGTACCTGGCTCCCGACGCCTCGCTCGAGGACGGCCTGCTCGACGTCGTCATCACCGGCAACGTCCCGCGGCTGCGTTTTCTGCGGCTGCTTCCGACCGTGTTCAAGGGCGAGCACGTCAAGCTGCCCGACGTACACGTCATGCGCGCCGCCTCGGTCACGATCAGTGCCGACCGCCCCTTCATGCTCTACGCCGACGGCGATCCGGTCGCGGCGCTCCCGGTCACGGTGCGCACGCTGCCCGGCGCGGCGCGGGTGATCGTGCCGGCATGACGATGCTGGCGCCGAAGATCGCGGCTGCGCGCGCGGTGGGGACGCTCGCCCGGCGGGCGGGGCGGGGCGGCGGCACGAGCCTCCCCGGGAAGGTGCTGATGCGCCTCGAGCCGCACGCCATTTCCGAGCTGGCCGCGCGCCTGGACCGCGGCTCGGTGGTGATCTCGGCCACCAACGGCAAGACCACGACGGCTGCAATGACCGCATCGGTGCTCGAGCACGCGGGCTTCTCGCTCGTCCACAACCGCGCCGGCGCGAACATGGCGGGCGGCATCGCCTCGACGCTGCTCGACGCGGCCGGCCCGGGCGGTGGCATCGACGGCGAGCTGGGACTGTTCGAGGTGGACGAGTTCTGGCTCGATCGTCTGACCGCCGAGCTGGCGCCGCGCGCGGTGCTGCTCTCGAATCTGTTCCGCGACCAGCTCGACCGCTATGGCGAGCTCGAGACGATCGCCGACCGCTGGGCCGCGGTTGCGGCGTCGCTGCCCGCCGCCACGCGTCTGGTGCTGAACGCCGACGACCCGCTGATCGCCGATCTCGGTCGCGGTAGCGACGCGGTGACGTACTTCGGCGTCGAGGACGCCTCGATGGCGACGGCGGAGATGCAGCATGCCTCGGACTCCAAGCACTGCCGTCGCTGCGGGCACGCCTACGTCTACGACGCCATCTATCTCGGTCACCTCGGTAGCTACCGTTGTCCCAATTGCGGCCAGGAACGCCCGGCGCCGGCGGTGGCGGCCGAGCAGATCGAGCTGCTGGGCACCCGCTCCTCGCGCTTTCGCCTCCGCACGCCGGCCGGCGTGGCGACCGTGAGCCTGCCGCTGCCGGGCCTCTACAACGTCTACAACGCGCTCGGGGCCGCCGCACTGTGCCTCGAGCTCGGCGTGCGGCTCGAGGGAGTCGTCGCCGGACTCGAGTCGGTGACGGCCGCGTTCGGGCGCGCGGAGACGATCGAGGTCGGCGACACGGAGCTTTCGATCCTGCTGGTCAAGAACCCGGCCGGCGCCAACGAGATCCTGCGCACGCTCGTGCTCGAGCGGGCCGAGCTCGACCTGCTCGGAGTGCTCAACGACCGCACGGCCGACGGCCGCGACATCTCCTGGGTGTGGGACGCGGACTTCGAGCTGCTCGCCCCCCACGTTCGCCGCCTCACCTGCGCCGGCACCCGGGCCGCCGAGCTGGCGCTGCGGATGAAGTACGCGGGCGTGCCCGCGCAGCGACTGGTCGTGACCCACGACCTCGGCGAGGCGCTCGACGCCGCGCTCGGCTCGGCGGCCGCCGCTCGCCTGTTCGTGCTGCCCACGTACACGGCCCTGCTCGAGCTGCGCGAGGAGCTGGCCAAACGCGGTCACGTCGAGCGCTTCTGGGAGGCGAAGGGGGCGGGGCGGTGACCACGGCCGGGAGTCACATCTGGCACGACCTCGAGTGTGGTGCCTACGTCGAGGACCTGGCGCTGTGGCGCACGCTGGCCGCCGAGCACGGCGACCCGGTGCTCGACGTCGGTGCCGGCACCGGACGGATCGCGCTCGACCTCGCCCGCCGCGGCATCAGGGTCACGGCGCTCGACCGCGATCCCGAGCTGCTGGCCGAGCTGCGGCGGCGCGGCGAGGGCCTGCCGCTGGACACGGTGGAGGCCGACGCGCGCGAGTTTGCGCTCGGGCGGCGCTTCCCGCTCTGCATCGTCCCGATGCAGACGATCCAGCTGCTCGACGGCCCGGCGGGCCGGGCCGCGTTCCTGACCTGCGCGCGGGCCCATCTCGAGCCCGGCGGCGCGCTGGCGATCGCGTTGGCCGACGAGCTCGAGCCGTACGAGACCGTGCCCGGCGGCCCCTCCCCCCTGCCGGACATCCGCGAGCTCAACGGTGTCGTCTACGCCAGCCTTCCGACTGCGGTGCGCCGGGACGGCGACGGCTTCATCCTCGAGCGCCGGCGCGAGGTGATCAACACCGACGGCACGCGCTCGGTGCAGGACAACACGATCCGGCTCGACCGGCTCGAGCCGGACCAGCTCGAGGCCGAGGCCGACGCAGTCGGGCTGGCCGTCCTCGGACGGGCTCAAATCCCGTTCACCGCGGAGTACGTCGGTAGCGCGGTGGTGATCCTCGGTGCCTGAGCTGCGCGTGTGCGCCCTGTACCCGGAGCTGATGAACATCTACGCCGATCGCGGCAATCTGCTGCTGCTCCAGCGGCGCTGCGAATGGCGCGGCATCGGGTTCACGCTGCTGCGCTCAGACCTCGGCGACGCGCTCGATCCCGACGGGGCCGACCTGTTCTACATCGGCGGCGGTCAGGATCGCGACCAGCGCCTGTGCGCGCTGGACCTGGCCGAGGTCAAGCGCGACGCGCTGCATGCCGCCGCCGACCGCGGTGCCGTGGTGCTCGCGGTCTGCGGCGGCTACCAGCTGCTCGGCCACTCCTATCAGCTCGGTGAGGAGCAACTGCCCGGCGTCGGCCTCGTTGACCTGCACACCGTGCGCGCCGAGGGACCGCGGCTGATCGGCAACGTGGCGATCGAGGTCGAGCTCGACCGGGGCCGGTCGCGGGTCCTGGCCGGGTTCGAGAACCACGGCGGCCGCACGCACCTCGGGCCGGACGCGCAGCCGCTCGGGCGCGTCCTGCGTGGGCACGGCAACAACGGCGACGATGGGCGTGAGGGCGTGCGCCGGGGCAATGTGATCGGCACCTACCTGCACGGACCGCTGCTGCCGAAGAACGCCTGGTTCGCCGACTGGCTGATCGCGGCCGCGTTGGGGGACGGCGCGGGATCGCTCGAGCCGCTCGACGACGAGCTCGAGGACGCCGCGCACGTCGAGGCGCGGCGGGCCGCGGGCGTGTAGGGGACCGGGCGGGCTTGGGGATACGCTCCCGCCGGCGCGTCCAGACGCCGTCAGTGCACGAGAGACTTCACAGTGGTGCACTAGGATGGCCCGCCCACCCGCTGGGAGCCCCTCGCTGTGAATCGTCCTCGCTGTGCACGCCTGTTCGCGGCCGCCGCGACCATCGCTTCAATCGCCCTGATGGCCGGGTGTGGCTCCGGCTCGCATACCACGTCGTCGTCGGTCAGCGTCACGACGCCGACGACGCCGGTGGCCACGACGACACTGCCCGGATCGAACAAGCCGCCGATCACGATCGGGGACAAGAACTTCACCGAGCAGTTCATTCTCGGAGCGCTCTACAAGCAGGCGCTCATCGCCCAGGGCTACAACGTGGTCCTGAATCAGAACATCGGGCCCACGTCCGTCACGTTCCAGGCCTTGCAGAGCGGCCGCCTGTCGATGTATCCGGAATACCTGAGCACGTGGAACTCGGCCGTGGCCGGCGACACGCGCCAGTATCAGACCCCGGGGGCGGCATACCGGGCGGGGCAGCGGTTCGCGCTCGCGCACGCGCTGACGCTGATGCGCCCGACGCCCTTCTCGAATGTCAACGCGATCGCCGTCACGGTGGCCTACGCCACCCGGAACAAGCTCCAGTCGATCGCCGACCTCGCCAACGTGCAGGCGTCGCTGACGCTCGGC
Organism: uncultured Solirubrobacteraceae bacterium; assembly: GCA_963800815.1. Classification (GTDB taxonomy): domain Bacteria; phylum Actinomycetota; class Thermoleophilia; order Solirubrobacterales; family Solirubrobacteraceae; genus Palsa-465. Next base: position 141,992 of record CAWDCP010000023.1, on the reverse strand, counting down.
GCCCCGGTGCAGTTCCAGCAGAGCCCGGACGGCCTGCCGATCCTCCAGCAGGCCTATGGCGTCGTCCCGGCCACGTTCAAGGCCCTCGACGTGGGCGCCCAGTATCCGGCGCTCGACAGCGGGACCGTCCAGGCCGCCGATGTCAACACGACCGACGGCCAGCTGCGGGATGACGGCTACCGCCTGCTCAGTGACCCCAAGCACGTGTTCGGCTGGGGCAATGTCGTCCCGGTCGTTCCGCTCAAGGTGCTGGCCGCGGAGGGCCCGGTGTTCGCCCGGACGATCGATGCCGTATCGGCGTTGCTCAGCACCGACGTGATCCGCCAGCTGAACGCCGACGTCGACGTGGCGCACGAGGATCCGACCGCCGTCGCAACGCGCTTCCTCGAGGACCACGGGCTGATCACGCCCCCGCCGGCGACGAGCTGAGCGCGGGGCTGCGTCGGCTGGGTTCGGCTAGGTTCCGCTCGAGCCGAAGCCGCCGTGGCCCCGCTCCGAGGACGCCAGCGCCTCCGCCTCGACCACCTCCGGCGTCTCGACCCGAACCAGCACGAGCTGGGCGATCCGGTCGCCGGGCTCGAGCCGGACGGCCGAGCTGCGGTCGGTGTTGAGCAGCAGCACGCGGATCTCGCCCCGGTACCCGGCATCGATCAGCCCGGGGGCGTTGACGAGAGCGATGCCGTGGCGCGCCGCGAGGCCGGAGCGCGGGAGCACCAGGCCGGCCTGACCGTCGGGGATCTCGACCGCGATCCCGGTGCCCACGGAGGTGCGCGCGCCGGGCTCGAGCACGACCCCCTCGACCGCGTACAGGTCGAGCCCGGCGTCACCGGAGTGCGCCCGTGTCGGGAGCAGCGCGCGATCGTCGAGCCGGCGAACGCGGAAGCTCATGCCGAGCGGGTGCTGAGCGCGAAGCGCGCATACCGCGCGGCCACGCTCGGCGGCACGCGGGCGACCACGCGGACGCCGGAGGCCGTGTCCTCGCGCACGAGGTCGCCGGCGAGCGCGTGCAACTCGGCCAGCCGACCGCCCTCGTCATACGGGAGCAGCAGCTCGACCTCCTGCAGCGTGCGGGCGAACTCGACCTCGATCCGCTCCACGAGCGCCTCCAGACCCTCGCCCGTGACCGCCGAGACCAGCAGCGCGTCGGGATGGCGCCGGGCCAGCTCGCGGCGGCGGTCCTCGTCGATCAGGTCGGCCTTGCCGAGCACGAGGACCCGCGGCTGCTCTTCGGCGCCGATCTCGCTCAGCACGTCCTCGACCGCCGCGGTCATCGCCAGCAGCTCCTCCTCGGGCGCCGAGGCGTCGACGACGTGCAGGATCAGGTCCGCCCGCCGGGTCTCCTCCAGCGTGGCCCCGAACGCGTCGACGAGCTGGTGGGGCAGCTTGCGGATGAAGCCGACCGTGTCGGTGAGCAGGTAGTCGCGTCCGCCCGCGCGCAGTGTGCGCGTGGTCGGGTCCAGCGTGTGGAACAGCCGGTCGCGGACGCCCGCATCGGAACCGGTGAGCGCGTTGAGCAGCGTCGACTTGCCGGCGTTGGTGTAGCCGGCCAGGGCGATCGAGGGCAGGTCCGCGCGCTCGCGCTCGGCGCGCATGACCGAGCGGCTCGATCGCACGTGGGCGAGCTTGCGCTTGAGCGCCGCGATCCGGTCGCGGGCCAGCCGGCGGTCGGTCTCGATCTGCGTCTCGCCGGGACCGCGGGTGCCGATGCCGCCATCGATCCGGCCCGCGCCGAGCCGCTCGAGGTGGGTCCACAGGCCGCGCATCCGCGCGAGGTTGTACTCGAGCTGGGCCAGTTCGACCTGCAGCTTGCCCTCTGCGCTATGGGCGTGGTCGGCGAAGATGTCGAGGATGATCGCGGTCCGGTCGATGACCGGCAGCCCCAGCGCCGCCTCCAGGTTGCGCTCCTGGCGCGGGGAGAGCTCGTCGTCGCAGGCCACGAGGTTGGCGTCGGCGCGGGACAGATCGGCCTTCAGCTCCTCGAGCTTACCCGGGCCCAGATATGTGTTGGGGTGGGGGTGCTCGCGCCGCTGCACCATCTCGCCGACGCCGGCCACGCCGGCGGTGCGCAGCAGCTCTCTGAGCTCGGCCAGCTGCGCTTCATCGCCGTCGGGCGGGAGCGCGGCGATCAGATAGGCACGCTGACGCGCACGACCGGTGGTGGGCTGGCCATGATTCCCGTTCGCGGATTGCTGGGTACGGCCGTGGCGGGTTCGCTGCACTCAGTTCATGGTAGCCGCGGCTCGGTCGGCGCTGATCTAGGAGATGTGGACATCGGCGGTCCCGAACTCGACCTTCTTGCCGCCACCCGTGACGTGCACGGTGATCGTGCCCGAATGCGTGGTGCCGGTCGCCTTGTCGACCAGCACCACCTTGCAGTCGAAAGAGACCCCGTCGTTGGGCTTCTCGCCCGAGGGGCAGCTGACCGACTTGACCGTGGCGGCGCCGATCCGGTTGACGTCGTTGCGGATCAGGTCCTCGCCTGACTTGGGGTCGATCGTGGTCGTGCCGCAGGCCGACAGGGCGAGTCCCGCGAACAGAACTGGGACACCGAGCAGCGCCGGGCTGCGCCGGCGCGATCTAGTGGTCATCGGACGAGCACCTCCTGAAGCCGCGTGTCGCGTGTGCGCCAGCGCGCACACTAACCGCTCCGGATGTCGGTGCGATCCGATTACAGCCGCCGCAAGCGCTCGACGGCCTCGAGCAGCCGCTCGTCGGGCGTGGTCAGCGAGATCCGGAAGAAGCCCTCGCCGTTGGGCCCGTAAGCGCCCCCGGGGGAGATCACCACCGCGGCCTGCTCGAGCACGTGCTCGCAGTACTCCGCCGCTGACGCGAAGCCCTCGGGGACCGGCGCCCAGATGTAGATCGTCCCCCTCGGCGGCGTGACATGGACGCCGGCTTGGGCGAGCGCGTCGCAGACGAGATCGCGACGGCGCTGGTAGACCGTGTTCATCGCCTTGACCTCGGCGTCGACCTCGGGTGCGAGCGCCGCCGCGCCCGCCAGCTGGATCGCGTCGAAGAGCCCCGAGTCGATGTTCGACTTCAGTCGCCAGTAGTGCGAGATCGCCTCGGCGTTGCCGACGATCGCCGCGCACCGCCACCCGGTCATGTTGTAGCCCTTGGAGAGCGAGAACACCTCGACTCCGACGTCCTTGGCGCCCGGCGTGGCCAGGAACGAGGGCGCCACGTACCCGTCGTAGGTCGTCTCGCTGTAGGCGTTGTCGTGCACCGCGAGCACGTCGTGGCGGCCGGCGACGTCGACGACCTCGGCGAACAGGCCGTCGGGCACGATCGCGCCGGTCGGGTTGTTGGGGTAGTTGAGGAACATCAGCCGCGCTCGCTCGAGCGCGCTCGGGGCGATCGCGTCGAGGTCGGGCGCGAACCCGCGTTCGGGCACGAGCCCCATCAGGACCGGCTCGGCGCCGGCCAGCAGCGGTCCGCCGGTGTAGACCGGGTAGCCCGGGTCGGCGGCCAGCGCCACGTCACCGGGGTCGAGGAAGGCGAGGTTGAGGTTGAAGATGCACTCCTTGGCCCCGATCGCCGGCATCACCTCGCTCTCGGGATCGAGCGTGACGCCGAAGCGGCGCTCGTAGAAGGCCGCCACCGCCTCGCGGAACTCCGGGCGACCGCGGTTGGAGGGGTAGGTATGGGTGCTCGGGTCCGCCACCGCCCGCTGGGCCGCGGCGACGATCGGCGGGTAGGTCGGTGTGTCGGGGTCGCCGATCCCCAGGCTGATCACGTCGACGCCGGCGGCCCGCTTGGCGGCGATCTTGCGCTCGAGCTCTGCGAACAGGTACGGCGGTATCTGCGCCAGGCGGCTACTCGGTTTCATGCAGCTCCTTGATGAACGCCTCGGCCAGCTTGCCCCGGTACACCGGGACCGCCCAGCCGCTCAGATTGACATGTAGGTCCTCCCCCACCTCGACCCCGAGCTCGCCGCCGTCGAGCTCGACGGTCACCGGTGAGTCACCGCCACGCAGCACATGAGCGACCGCGGCGCCCGTGGCGCCGGTCCCGCTGCTCAGCGTCTCACCGGCCCCCCGCTCGAAGATGCGCGCCCGGATCCGGTCGGGCCCGAGCATCGCGAACCAGGAGACGTTGGTCCGGTGGGGAAACAGCTCGTGGCGCTCGATCTCGGGGCCGATGGCCGGTAGATCGAGCGCGGCCAGCGCACCCTCGTCGGCGACCGCGATCGCGCACTGCGGATTGCCGACCTGGACGTGTTGGAAGCGCCATGTCCGGCCGGCCGCGACCAGCTCTCCGGCCCCATCATCGGGTCCGCTCGGGTACTCGGTGGAGCGCAGCCGCGCGCGGCCCATGTCGACGGTCACCGTCGTGGGCGAGGTGATCGTGGGGCGGATCTCGCCGGCAGCGGTCAGGATCGAGAAGGTGTCGGAGTCGGTCCAGCCTCGGTGGCGCAGATAGAGGATCGCCTCCCGGGCGCCGTTGCCGGACAGCTCGGCCTCCGAGCCGTCGGGGTTGAAGATCTGCAGGCGGGCCACGTATCCGGGCTCGCCGGGCGCCGACAGCAGCAGGATCCCGTCCGCTCCCACCCCGGTGTGACCCGCGCAGATGGCGCGGATCCGGGCGGGGGTCAGCTCGAACGGGAGCGCCTGCTCCTCCACGATCACGTAGTCGTTACCGAGCGCGTGCCACTTCTCGAACTCCACGCGGCGGCAGTGTATGGGAGCGGGGCGGCGGAGCCGGGCAGCGACGACCAACGCCCGTCAGAGCTCGGGGCCGGCGGCTGCGACCCGGCGCCGTCAGCCGCCGCGCCCGGTGACGCCCGCCCCCTGCAGCCACAGCGCCACGGCCTCGTCGGCCACCTCGGCCGTCGCGCGGCCGGTGACGTCGATCAGGTCGGTCCCTACCAGCTTGCGCATCCAGGTCAGCTGGCGGCGGGCGTAGTTGCGCGTCCGCCGCTTCATCCCCTCGACGTCGCCGGCCAGGAGCTCCTCGAAGCCGAGCGCCTTGCGCGCCGTGACCGAGGCGCCGGCGGCGTGGGCGCGGCGCACCTCCGCCTCGGCCCCGGCGGCGACCATCGCGTCCACGCGTTGGTCGATGCGCGCGTAGAGCTGCTCCCGGCCCATCGTGAGGCCGATCAGAAGCGTCGGATGGCGGACCGAGTCCGACCACAGTTCCGAGCCTCCGCCCGGCCGCTCGAGCTCACCGGCGTCGAGCAGCTCCAGCGAGCGGACGATGCGCTGCCGGTCGCCGGGCTCGATCTCGGCCGCGGCCCAGGGCGCGCGCTCGGCGAGCACGGCGTGCAGCGCTGCCGGCCCGCGCAGGCTGAGCTGGGCCTCCCAGTGCTCCCGGATCCCTTCGGGGGGAGGTGGGCGCAGGCTCAGCTCGCTGATCGCCGCGCGCAGGTAGAGGCCCGTGCCGCCGACCACGATCGGGCGCTCGCCGGCCGCGAGCAGGCCGTCGATCTCGGAGTGCGCGAGCTCCGCGTACTGCCCGACGCTGAAGGTCGCGTCGGCGGGCAGGAACGAGATCAGGCGGTGCTCGAGCGCCGCGCGCTCGGACGAGCCGGCCACGCCGGTCAGCCGCTCGAGACCGGCGTAGACCTGCAGGGCGTCGGCGGACACCGCGACGGGCCGCTCGCCACGCTCGCGCAGCCTGCCGGCGAGGGCGATCGCCACCTCGGTCTTCCCGACCCCCGTCGGCCCGAACAGTGCGATCACCTCGGCCGGGCTCATCGCGCTCAGTATCGTGCAGCGATGGCACGGGCGACGGACTCGCCAATCCCGGTGGATGCATCCCGCGGTCGAGAGCCGCGGGTCCGGCGATGAGTGTCAGGGTCGGGGCGGGTCTCTCGACCCATGCCGATCCCGGCGTCGCCGCCGGCGAGGCGTCGGCGATGGCGGCGATCAGGCTCGCCGGCCGGCCCGTAGATCTGGCCCTGCTGTTCGTCAGCGGCACGCATCTCACCGAGCCCGATGACGTTCTGGTCGCCGTTCATGGGACGCTGGCTCCCGGCGCGCTCGTGGGCTGTGGCGCGGGCGGCGTGCTCGGCGGAGGACGCGAGCTCGAGTCCGGCGCCGCCGTGGCGGTGTGGGCCGCGAGCTTCGACGGCACCGCCGAGGTGACGCCGTTCCATGCCACCGTGCACGACGACGGCGACGGCGACGAGGCCGAGCTACGCGGACTGCCGCCGTTCGACGGCGCGCGCGGGGCGATCATGCTGCCCGACCCGTACTCGTTCCCGACCGACGCCGTGCTCAGCGGACTGGCCGACATCGCCCCCTCCGTGCCCGTGCTCGGCGGTCTCTCGAGCGCGCGCACGTCGGGCGGCACGGCGGCCCTGTTCTTCGCCGACGAGATGCGCGACGAGGGTGCCGTCGGCGTCCGGCTCGACGGCATCGAGATGCTTCCGTGCGTCTCGCAGGGCGCCACACCGCTGGGGCGCGAGGTGACGATCACCGAGGCGGACGGGAACGTGATCTACGAGCTCGCGGGAAAACCGGCGCTGGAGACGGTCGAGAGCATCATCGGCGAGCTCACCTCGCGTGAGCGCCGCCTGGTCGCGGACGGCCTCCTCGTCGGCATCGTGATCGATGGCGGCAAGCCCGAATACGAGCAGGGCGATTTCCTCGTCCGTGGCCTGCTCGGCGCCGATCGCGACACCGGACGCATCGCGGTCGGCACGAGCGTCCGGCCCGGTCAGGTCGTGCGCCTGCACGCCCGCGATGCCCGATCGGCCGACGAGGATCTGCGGCGCGAGCTGGCCGTCCGGGTCGATGCGCTCGCGGGCCGGCCTGCGGCGGGCGCGCTTGTCTTCTCCTGCAACGGCCGCGGCCGGGGCATGTTCGGCGTCGCGGACCATGACGCCGAGCTCGTCCACGGTCAGCTGCGCGGGGCGCCGAGCGCCGGCTTCTTCGCGGCCGGCGAGATCGGCCCGGTCGGCGGACGGAGCTTCCTGCACGGCTTCACGGCGACTGTCGCGGTGTTCCCGGATTGACCCGCCGCGCCTTCCCCTCCTCGCCCGCAGCGGGGGACGCGTCCGCATTACACTCCCGCGGCGTGAGTCTCGTCAGCGGGAACGTGCTCCTGACCGGCGCCACGGGCGGGATCGGGCACGCGATTGCCCGCGCGTTCGCGGACCGTGGGGCCGATCTGGTGCTGACCGGCCGCCGGGCCGACGTGCTCGAGCCGCTGGCGGCCGAGGTCGGAGGCCGCGCGCTGGCGTGCGACCTCGGGCAGCCGCAGGCGGTCGAGCGCCTGATCGCCGAGGCGGGTTCAATCGACGTGCTCGTGGCCAATGCGGCGCTACCGGCCAGCGGACCGCTGCTCGAGTACACGCCGGAACAGATCGACCGGGCGCTGCAGGTCAATCTCCACGCTCCGATCATGCTCGCCCGCGCGCTCGCGCCGGCCATGGTGCAGCGCGGGCGCGGGCACCTCGTGTTCATCTCCTCGATCGCCGGTAAGGCTGCGGCACCCGGCTCGTCGGTCTATTCGGCGACCAAGTTCGGGATCCGCGGGTTCGCGCTGTGCCTGCGCGAGGATCTACGCGCCGGCGGTGTCGGCGTCTCGATCGTGTTCCCGGGCTTCATCCGCGGCGCGGGCATGTTCGCCGACACCGGCGCGACCCTGCCCCCGGGGATCGGGACACGCACCCCGCAGCAGGTAGCGTCGGCCGTGCTGCGCGCGATCGAGCGCAATCGCGCCGAGATCGACGTCGCTCCGGCGAGCCTGCGGTTCGGCACCATGTTCGCGGGCCTGGCGCCACAGACCTCCGCCTCGGTCAGCCGCCTGATCGGGAGCGACCGCGTGTCGGCGACGATCAGCGAGGCTCAGCGCGACAAGCGCTGAGCGCGGCCGGTGAGCGCGGCCGGTGAGCGCGGCCGGTGAGCGCGGCCGGGTTGCGGGGTCGGCACGCGGGCCGGCCCAGGGTCGGCGTGTCAGCCGCCGACGATCGAGTGCTCGCCGGTGACCGTCGCCATCGTGGCGATGATCTCGTCCGCCAGCTGAGCGCCGTCGTCGGCACTCTCGGGCGTCGCCTGGACGCGCACCACCACCTCGTCGCCGTCGATCTCCTCCAGCAGCACCCGCGGCTTGGACCGCGTCGGCGTCGAGATGCCGTCATCGAGCAGTTGCTGCACCTGGGAGGCCCTGATGCCGGCGCTGAGGCGGATCTTGACGTCGACGGGCTCCGGCTCGCGAAGGGGCACCACAGCGGATGAGAGCACGACGCTGTTGGGGATCATGATCCGGTCGGCGCCGCGCGCCAGCGTCGTGTACAGCAGGCCGAGCGAGCTGACGACGCCCTCGCTCGTTCCCCCGAGCGGGCCCGCCTGGAGCCGGACGCGCTCCCCGACCCGGAACGGCCGCGCGCTCAGTAGCACCATCCCGGCGATCAGATTGCCCAGCGTCTGCTGGGCGGCGAGTCCGAAGACGACCGCGGTGAACGCGCCGCCGACGGCCAGCGTCTGGGGCTGGATGCCGACGATCCGCAGTGCCGCGAGCGCGGTGACCAGCAGTGTCAGGAGCCGGATCAGGAAGCCGACCGTGCCCGCGGTGGCAGGATCCATCCGACGGAAGAAGGTCGGAGCCGCCGCCTTGCCGACGTCCCGGGCCAGCGCCCAGCCGATCACCACGAGCGCCAGGGCGGTGGCGATGTGGACCGGCGTGTTGAGCCCGGCGCCGAAGAGCGTCTTGCGGTTCGAGTAGACGACGAGCACGGCGACGAGAGCGCCGATCAGCACGACCGCCTCGGTGCGCGCGCGGCGCACCGTTTCCTGACTCACCTGCTTGGCCAGCCCGACCTTCTCCCACGCGTGGCTGCGCGTCTCGAACATGCGCTCGAGGTACAGGTCGCGGCGGGCGTTGTGGTCGCCGTCGGATGGTTTCTGTTTGCGCTTGAACATGGCCTTGGCTCGTTGTCGATCGTGCGCACGTGCTGCCCACTCGGCAGCCCGTGCAATCGGGTCATTCAACATGGTGGTACAACAGCTACCACCGTTACGGCTCACCGGTTTCACGGCCGTGTCGCAAGTGAGCTCCGACACGCGCGCTCCGAACCGGCGAGCGCACGTTCCTACTCAAAATAGCCGCTCCTGCCGTTGGGTTGGGGTTAGGTCGGGCAGGGGCGACTGCGTGACCCCCCGCTCGAAGCGCAGATTCCGCGGCGGTCGTCGCATCCGTTGCGCGGGCGAGAGCTCGGGCCCCTTCACGAGCCGAGCCAGCCGGCGCCGCTCCTCGACCGGGGCGTAGGCCCGTTTCCGATACAGCCGCGCGTACCGCTCGACGAGCTCAGGGCGGTGCGCGCGCAGCCAGTCGAAGAACAGCTCGTGCAGCTCCCCCCGCAGGTGCAGCGCGATCCCGGTCACGTACGAGGCCCCCGCGTCGGCGGCGAGCTCCAGGATCGCCTCCACCTGCTCGGGCGCGTCGTTGATCCCTGGCATGAGCGGCGCGATCAGCACCCCGGTCTCGATCCCGGCCCGTGTGAGCTCCGCCACCGCCTCGAGCCGCGCCCGCGGGTGTGGCGTGTGGGGCTCAGTCGCCCGCCACGCGCGCTCGTCGAGCGTCGGAACCGACAGCGCGGCACTGAAGCTCGTCCGGGCCGCGATCTCACGCATCAGCGGCAGGTCGCGCAGCAGCAACGGCGACTTGGTCAGCACCGAGCACGGGTTTGCCGCGTCCCGAAACGCCTCCCAGATACCCGGCATCAGCTTGTAGCGGCCTTCGACCCACTGGTAGGGATCGGTGTTCGTGCCAAGCGCGACGTGCTCGCCCTTCCACGACGGCCGCGCGAGCTCGGCCCGGAGCCGCTCGGGCGCATTGACCTTGACCACGATCTCGCGCTCGAAGTCCCGGCCGGCGTCAAAGTCGAGGTACCGGTGCGTCGGGCGGGCGAAGCAGTAGGCACACGCGTGTGCGCAGCCACGAAACGGGTTGATCGTCCACCGGAACGGCATCTGCGACGCCTCCGGCACCCGATTCAGGATCGACTTGGCGCGGATCTCGTAGAACCGCGTCTCGACCGCATCCGGCGCTCGAAAGCGGCGCACTACTGCGGACTCGGAATAACCCGGCAGCCTCGCCCTCTCATCCTCCTCGGTGGTCAGATTGCTCCAGCGCACGAACATATGTTCGCAGAGCCGACGGACAGAGCCGGCGGACGGAGCCGATCGGATGACTCCGGCACGAAGCCCCGCTCCAGCACGACCTGTCCCCTCACAGCCGCGTGCGCCAGCGTGGCTCGGACCCGAGCCGCGTCAGATGCGCGAAATGACCGAGCTGGACGGCGACCGCCTCGAGCGAGACGGCGATCTCCGCGTCAGGCACGCGGGCGGCCCGGGTCAGCAGCTCGAGCACCCCGATCGGCTTCCCGCCGTAGTGGATGGGCACGAGCATCGCCGACCGCATTCCCTCGCGGGCCGCGCTCGCGCAGCGGAGTTCGTCAGCCGCGTCCAGTCCTGTCAGCCATGCCGCGTGGGCCCCCCCCAGCGCGCGTCCGAGCTCCCCGGCGATCGGCTGCGGCTTCTGCCACGTGAGCGTCTCGAACGGACCGAGACCGCTCGCGGCCCGGGTCCACATCGCCGTGCAGCGCAGCACCGCCTTGCGCGCCTCGGGCAGCCATGCCGTGACCGCATCCCAGCCGCCCTCCGCGCCGATGATCCGGACCGCATGCCTGAGCCCGGTCCTCCACTCCAAGGCACCGGTGAGCGTGGCTGTGAGTTGGTGCTGAGCGGCGGGGCGCCACCTGAGCTCGGGCACCGGGCCCTCGGTCGCGGCCGCCGAAGGATGCTGTCCGTGTGGGACCGGCTCGGCCGGTGCTGGAGCGGGGTCGGATGCGGCGCCGAGTTCGGGCCGACCGGTCGCTCCGCCGGCCTCCCGCGGCACGGCCGGCTGGGCTTCCGGAGTCTCTTGACGGGCCGCCTCCAGGCGCGCCGTGGCGTCGGCGAGGCGGGCGCGGACCTCCTCCGCCTCACGGCGCTCACGCTGGACCTGCTCCTGGAGCTCATCGACCTCTCCGCGGAGTGCGGCGACCTCTTCGCGGAGTGCGCCGGCCTCCTGGTCGGCGGCGGCCCGCTGCGTCGAGAGCGCCGCCTGCGCGCGCTCCGCGTCCGCCCGATGGGCTGCCACGGCCGCCTGCGCGCTCTCGGCCCGCGCCGCGTCGGCGGCGTCGGACCGTTCTCGCTCACTCACCATCGTGCTCTCCAGCTCGGCGATCCGCTCGCGACCAGCCGACAAGGTGCTCTCCAGTTCGGCGATCCGCTCGCGCCCAGTCGACAGGGCGCTTTCCAGCTCGGCGATCCCCGCGCGCTCACCGGCCAGAATCTGCTCGGCGCCGGCCCGCTCGGCCTCCGCGCGTGCGAGTTCTTCTTCGACCCCTTCGGTCTGCGCGCGACTGTCGGCCAGCGCCGCCTCGAGCTCGCCGAGGCGCGACCGGAATTCTTGGAGCGCCTGCTCCCGCTCTTCGCGCCGCGCCCGCTCGGCGCTCAGCTCCGCCAGCAGTTCGCCCGTCCGACGCTCGGCCGCATCGGATTCGTGTTGCATGGACTCGATCCGCCGGCGCTCCTCGGCCAGCAGGCCACTGAGGTCCGCGGCGCTCGCGCGTGCTGCGTCGAGCTCGGCGCCCAGCCGCTGTCGCTCCTCCGCCAGCGTCGCCTCGAGCTCGCCGAGGCGCGTGTGGGCATGCTCGAGCTCACCCGTGACCTGCTCGAGCTCGGCCCTGACGCGCTCGAGCTCCCCTGCGAGCTCGGGGTGGGCGTAGGCCGGGCCGGCTACCGCCTCGGCCTCCTCCGGTTGCGGTGCGTGTTCACGGCGAGCACTCAGGCCCCACTCCGCGATCACATCGGCGCGAATCGAGTCGTCGCCGAGCCGGCTCGATCGCTCGATCTGCATCAGGCGTGCGCACTCGGCGCGGGCCACGGCGGCGTCCGGGAGAGGAGCGGCCACTCCGCATACGGCCACTGGGGCTCCGGACGAGTCGCGCACCGCGAACCGTAGCGCGGCCAGCGCGGGGCGGCTCTCGAAGGCCGCCACCGTGTACTCGAACTCGAGCGGCTCGGACGAGTGAGCGCCGCCACTGTTGAGGCGGGGCCCGTCGACGGCCTGGCTGGTCGCCAGCTCGGTATCGGTGCGCCCTGCGATCTCCTCCGGCTCGATTCCCAGGACCTGGGTGTAGGCCCGGTTGACGTGCAGATAGTGTCCCTCGAGGTCTTTGAGCCAGACGATCGCCGGTATCTCGTCGAGCCACGGCCCGATCAGCGACTCGGGGCCGGCGCGAGGCTCGTTTCCCGTTCCCCGTCGGACGCTGAGCAGCAGGTAGCGCTCGCCGGCCGAACCGAGCAGGCACTCGGCCTCGGCAGCGACGGAGCCCTCGGGACCCCACAGCGTGACGGTGGCGCGCTCGCACTCGTCGCGGATCAGCCGGTAGAGCTCCTCGCGATTGTCATCCCAGGCGGCGATCCAGTCTCCGAACCGCTCACGGAAGGCCGACGTGGCGCGTTCCAGCCCTCCTCGCGTGCCGATCAGGGCGAACGCGGGACCGATCGCCGCCGGGATAACCGCGGCGCCGTTGTCGTGGCTGCCGTATGCATCCCCCACGAGCCAGGTATCGGCGCCCCCGGTGCCCCGCGCGCGGGCGCGAGGGCCCGCTCGACGGATGTCAGCGGACGGCGCGGGCGAGCAGCGATTCGGAGCCTGCGAGCGTCTGGCTGGTGGCGCTCGCGATCTCGACCGACACCACCTCGCCGGTCGCGCCGAGACCGGCGAAGTTGACCACCTTGTTGTGGCGCGAGCGGCCACGCAGACGGGTCGGGTCGGTCCGCGAGGGCCCCTCGACGAGCACCTGGAGCGAGCGACCCACGAACCGCTGTGCGCGCTCGCGCGCCCGGCGCTGGATCACCTCGACCAGCCGCTCGAGCCGCTCGACCTTGACCGGGTGCGGGACCTGATCGGGCAGTGTGGCCGCCTCGGTGCCCCGTCGCGGCGAATAGATGAACGTGAACGCGCCGTCGTAGCCGACCTCCTCGGCGAGCGACAGCGTCTGCGCGAAGTCCGCCTCGGTCTCGCCGGGAAAGCCGACGATGATGTCGGTTGTGAGCGCGCAGTCGGGCACATGCTCACGGATCAGCGCCACACGATCGAGGTAGCGCTCACGGGTGTAGGTGCGGCGCATCCGCTTGAGGACCGGGCTCGAGCCGGACTGTAGGGGCAGATGGATGTGCTCGCACAACGAGGGCAGCTCGGCGTGGGCGCGGATCACGTCCTCGCGCATGTCCTTGGGGTGCGGGCTCGTGTACCGGATCCGGTCGATCCCGTCGATCTCGTCCAGTCGGGTGAGCAGCTCGGCGAAGGAGGTACGCTCGGCGCCGCGCAGGTCACGGCCATAGGAATTGACGTTCTGGCCCAGCAGCGTCACCTCGCGGACGCCATCGGCGGCCAGGCGCCGCACCTCGTCGATCAGCTCGCCGGGGTCGCGACTGACCTCTCGCCCGCGGGTCGAGGGAACGATGCAGTAGGAGCACACACAGTTGCAGCCGACCGAGATCTGCAGCCAGGCCTGGAAGTTCCGGGCGCGCTTGGCCGGCAGGTGGCCGGTGAAGCCCTCGAATTCGAAGAAGCCCTGTGCGGTCAACGAGTCGCTGGTCAGGAACTCGGCCAGCTTGTGCACCTGGCCCGGACCGAAGGCGACGTCCACGAACGGGAACCGGGCGAACACCTCCTCCTTGACCGACTGCGCCCAGCAGCCCCCGACGCCGACGATGCGCTCCGGATGCTCGTTCTTGAGCCGCTTGGCGTGACCCAGATGGGCGAGCAACTTGTTGTCAGCGGCCTCCCTGATCGAGCAGGTGTTGAACAGGATCACGTCGGCCTCCTCGCGCGTCCCGGCCTCGGTGTAGCCGAGCGACTCGAGCATGCCCTTCATCCGCTCGGAATCGTGCGCGTTCATCTGGCAGCCGAACGTCGTGACGTGGTAGCGCCTCATCGCGCCAAGGGTACCGACGAGGGCTGGAACCGGCCTCGCTCAGCGGGCGTACTCGACGGCGCGCGACTCCCGGATCACGGTCACCTTGATCTGGCCCGGGTACTCGAGCTCCTTCTCGATCTCGCGTGCGATGTCGTGCGAGAGGATCGTCGCCGCGTCGTCGTCGATGTCCCCCGGGGCGACCATGACGCGAATCTCGCGACCGGCCTGCATCGCGTAGACCTTGTCGACGCCCTTGTGGCGAGTGGCGATTTGCTCGAGGTCCCGCAGCCGCTTGACGTACTGCTCGAGCGACTCGCCGCGCGCCCCCGGCCGTGCCCCCGACAGCGCGTCGGCGGCCTGCACGATGACGGCTTCGATCGTCTGCGGCTCGACCTCGTTGTGGTGTGCCTCCATGGCGTGAGCCACGGCCTCGGACTCGCCGTATTTGCGGGCCATGTCACCGCCGACGAGCGCGTGCGGTCCCTCGATCTCGTGGGTCACGGCCTTGCCGATGTCGTGCAGCAGCGCCGCGCGACGGGCCGTCTTGGGGCTTGCCCCGAGCTCCTCGGCCATCATCGCGGCGAGGTGCGAGACCTCGATCGAGTGGGCGAGCACGTTCTGGCCGTAGCTGGTCCTGAACCGTAGGCGTCCGAGCAGCTTGACCAGCTCGGGATGAATGCTCTGGACACCGGCTTCGAAGGCGCCCGCCTCGCCGAGCTCGACGATGTGGCTCTCGAGCTCGGAGCGGGCCTGGTAGTACATCTCCTCGATCCGGGCCGGGTGGATGCGGCCGTCCTGGAGCAGCTTCTCGAGCGTCAGGCGCGCGATCTCACGCCGCACCCCGTCGAAGCCGGAGAGCACCACCGCGCCGGGCGTGTCGTCGATGATGAAGTCGACGCCGGTGAGGTTCTCGAGCGCGCGGATGTTGCGCCCCTCACGGCCGATGATGCGGCCCTTCATGTCATCGGCGGAAAGCTGGACGACGGACACCGTCGTCTCGGCGGCGTGCCCCGCGGCCAAGCGCTGCATACACACCGAGAGGATGTTGCGGACGCGCCGCTCGGCCTCGCGCTTGGTCTCCTCCTCGATCTGGCGGATCCGGCGCGCCGCGTCGTGGCGGGTCTGATCCTCGATCTCCTTGAGCAGCATCTGCTTGGCCTGGGAGGCCGACAGACCCGAGATGCGCTCCAGGTCACGTTCGTGATCGGCCCGGCGCGCCGAGAGCGCCTCGCGTTCGTGCTCGAGCTCGACCTCGCGCTTGTCCAGGGCGTCCTCGCGCCGCGCGAGCTCGACGCGGCGCTCACGCAGCTCGGTCTCGAGATCGGCCGTCGGCGCCGGGTTCACGGCGGCAGCGGCGGGCCGCGCAGCCGGATGCGTGCGTCCATACACAAGCGCAGCGAGCACGATTCCGACCGCTATCAGCGCTGCGGCACCGATGATCTCCATGGTCGTTCCTCTCCTGACAGCCGGGGCGCGAGGCCCCGACCCTTCAAGTTTCAGTTGTCGGGAGCGACCGAGCGGCCCGTGCCAGGTGCACGAACGGATGCCCGAAATAGGCGACCAGGAGGTCGCCCTTCAGTCGGCGGCTACGGATTCTCTCTTCGAAGTCGAGGGCCGCGTGGCCCGTTGGTGGCTGCCGTCAACGTTGAACTTCCGGGATCCAAAGAATCAAGAATTTGCTGGTGTTTTCTGGCCTGACGGGCCATTCGTTCGCTGGCTGCATCGTAGTACCGCGAACCACGCCGCGCAAACACGCTCCACGGTATTGCACGCCGCGCCGGCGCGACGCTCACGCATCCCGCGCGAACGCGGCCAGGGCATCGAGCGCCAGCTCGCTTTCGTAGCCCTTGCGCAGCAGCACCCCGAGGGCCCGCTCGCGCTCCCGGCGATCACCGAGCGGAGCCCCGTACCGGCTGCGCAGCAGCGCCACCGCGCGATCCAGCTCACTGTCGGCGTCCGCGCCGGCGAGCGCCGCCTCCGCAACCTCGGGCTCGATTCCCCGTCCGATCAGGCCGCGCCGGATCCGCTCAGCGCCCCACCCCTCCAGTTCGCGCTTGTCCTCGGCGAACAGGCGGGCAAAGCGGGCATCGTCGAGTTGGCCCTGCGCGCCGAGCAGTCGCAGGATCTCCTCGATCGTCTGCGGCTGCACCGCTTTGGCATCCAGGTGGCGGCGAACCTCCTCGACGCTGTGCTCGCGACGATCGATGTACCGGTACGCGATCGCCAGCGCGTGCTCGACGCGCGTGGCGGGATCCTGCCCAGGTCCGGCCGACGAGCCCTGCCGCACGCTATGCCGCCTTGTCGTCGACCGCCTCCACCGCCGCCAGCGCTGCTGCGTCGTCGCGTGGCTCGATCGTCTTCACGAGGTCGCGGTCGAGTCCGAGCGCGGCGTAGATCTTGCCCTCGATCTCCTTCGCGGTCTCGGGATGCTCATCCAGGAACGCCTTCGCGTTGCCGCGCCCCTGTCCGAGTCGCTCGTCGCCGTAGGAGAAGAACGAGCCGGACTTGGTGACGATGTTGTGCTCGATTCCATAGTCGATCAGGCAGCCCGAGGTCGAGATGCCTCGGCCGTACTCGATGTCGAACTCGGCCTGCTTGAACGGGGCCGCGACCTTGTTCTTGACCACCTTGACCCGCACCCGGTTGCCGACCGCCTCGGTCCCGTCCTTGAGCGTCTCGATCCGGCGGATGTCCAGGCGCTGCGAGGAGTAGAACTTCAGCGCCCGGCCTCCCGGCTGGGTCTCGGGCGAGCCGAACATGACGCCGACCTTCTCGCGGATCTGGTTGGTGAACACACACAGCGTCTGGGTGCGGTTGAGCCCGCCGGCGAGCTTGCGCATCGCCTGGGACATCATCCGGGCCTGCAGGCCGACGGACTGGTCGCCCATCTGACCTTCGAGCTCGGCGCGCGGCGTCAGCGCGGCGACCGAGTCGATCGCCACGACGTCGACGGCACCCGAGCGGATCAGCATGTCGACGATCTCCAGCGCCTGCTCACCGAAGTCGGGTTGGGAGACGAGCAGCTCGTCGATGTCGACCCCGATCACCTGGGCGTACAGCGGGTCCATCGCGTGTTCGGCGTCGACGAACGCGCACACGCCCCCGAGCTTCTGGGCCTCGGCGAGGATGTGATAGACGAGCGTCGTCTTCCCCGATGACTCAGGCCCGAAGATCTCGATGATCCGTCCCCGCGGGACGCCACCGATCCCCAGGGCGAGATCCAGCGACAGCGCGCCCGTGGGAATCGCGTCGACGGCCACACGGGCGCCCGGGTCGCCCATCCGCATGACCGTGCCCTTGCCGAACTGCCGCTCGATCTGCGTGAGGGCACCCTGGAGGGCGGCCTGACGCTTGGCATCCGACTTCGCGTCGGCCTTGTCGTGATCGGTCATTCCGGTTCGGCTCCTTGTCTCATGCGCTGTGAACACGCCACGGTAGGACGGGCGGCGGACGGAACCGGCACGCTAGAACCGGCCGCTGCAACGAAACAAGACAGATCCGTGCCAGGACAGACCCGGGTCTGTGCAACCTTTTCGCAGCCGCCGGACGTCTGGCCCCCGCCCACCCCGCCCTCAGGCCGCCTCGCGCTCCAGTGCCCACGTCCGCAGCGGCTCGTAGCGGGCGCCCGTCGGCAGCAGTGTGGAGCGGTACAGGACCACTTCCTCACCGCGGAACTCGAGCCGGGCGGGAGCCGGCAGCTCGCTCGCGCGCACGCGCGTCCCCCGTCCGACCCGCGCGACCGTCACGTGGGGCAGGAACGGGCGTCCCTCGGGTGCGAACCAATCGCCGCCGGCGAGTTCGGCGGCGAGTGACTGCCGGGCCTGCGCAAGGCCGCCGGTGGGATCCTCGATCCCGACCGCGAGGACGGCCGGGCGCCGCTTCGGGAGCCAGACCGGCGTTCCGATCGCCAGCGGCGGCGCAGGCCGGCCGACGGCCGCAAGGCCCTGCTCGCAGGCCGCGGCGATCGGCTCCAGCGCCGGCGGCTCCTGCCAGCCGAGAAAGCACAGCGTGAGATGCAGCGAGCCCGCCGCGACGAGCCTCAGCCCCGGGGCATCGCCGAGCACCTGCCGGCGCCAGCCGACGAGCGCCTCACGCGCGGCGTCGGGCAGCTCGACCGCGACGAACAGTCGCGCCCGTTCGCCGCTCACGGGCGCGCGGCGTCGTCAGCGGTCGAGGATCGTGCCGCGGAGGGACCGGCGCCGCGGGCGTCCTCGGGGCCGGGCAGCGGTGTGTCGGATTCGCCCCGCAGCAGCCGGCGCACCAGGTGCAGGGAGACCGTGGTGGAGCGATCCCGGACGTCGGCGCGCCCGCCCGGGAGACGGATGCTGCGCGTGATCCGGTCGCCGTCGGCGGTGGCGACGGAGAAGCAGACGAGGCCGACCGGCTTCTCCTCGGTTCCGCCGTCAGGGCCGGCGATCCCGGTGATGCCCACGCCGACGCCGGCCGCGAAGCGCTCGATCGCGCCGAGCGCGAGCGCCTCCGCGACCTCGATCGACACGGCGCCGAAGCCGGCGATCAGGTCGGGGTCGACTCCCACCAGCCCGATCTTGGCCTCGTTGGAGTAGGCCACCACACCGCCGGCAAAGTACGCGGAGGAGCCCGCGCGATCGGTCAGGCGCGCGGCCATGAGCCCGCCGGTGCACGACTCGGCCACGGCGATCGAGCGATCCTGCAGCAGCGCCGCGACCTGGTCGTCGATCGTCGACCCGTCCTCGGAGAACAGCGTGTCGGCGTGGCGCTCTGCCACGAACGCGATCAGGGCGTCGTAGTCGTCCTGCGCGGGCGGCTCGTACCGGGTGGCGATCTCGATCTCGCCGCGCCGCAGACAGGTCGTGATCTCGAGCGTGTCGAGCTGCAGCCCGGCCGCCTCGGCGGCTCGCAGCGTGTTGGCGATCTCCGATTCCGGGATTCCGAACAGGCGCACGATCCCGCGGCGGTACGTCGTCGCTCCGGCGGTGGCGGCCCGGAACGCCTCGGTGCTCCGAGCGGTCTCCCACATCGGCTGCAGCTCCCTCGGGGGCCCCGGCAGCACCACCACGGTCGGACCGGAGCCCTCGGCGGGGGGCACCACGAGCCCGGGGGCGGTCCCGACCGGATCGAGGATCGTGGCTCCCTCGGGGATCACCGCCTGCTTGCGGTTGGAGGCCCGGATCGCGTCGAGGTCCAGTCCCGGCCACCGCTGCATCATCGGGCGCAGGATCTCGGCGATGCGCTCCTCGAGCTCGGCGTCGAGCACCATCGGGCGACCAGAGAAGCGGCCCACGACCTCCGCCGTGAGGTCGTCCGCGGTCGGGCCGAGGCCACCGCTGGTGACGATCAGCGACAGCCCTTCGCGCGCCATGAACTCGAGCGCTGCGAGCAGGTCGTCGGGCCGGTCGCCCACGATCTGGATCTGCGCGGCGTCGACGCCGATCTCCCGCAGCCGCTCCGACAGCCAGGGGCCATTGCGGTCCGAGATGATCCCGGTCAGCACCTCGGTGCCGGTGATCAGGATGCCGGCCCGCGCGCTCATGGGCAGGTCGGAGTGGCCGAGAGTGGGATCTGCCGCTCGCTCGTGGGACCGACGAGGTATCGGATCGCGTTGGGAGAGGCCGGTACGCGGACCAGGCGGCCGTTGGCCCGCATCCGCACCGAGGCATTGCCGAGCGTGACCAGCAGCTTCGGCGCCGTGTAGGTCGGGATCGACTGCCCCGCGGCATAGATCGTGCCCGGGATCAGCCTCTTGCCGGCGCCGTCCACGAGACAGATGTAGACCTGCCCGGTCGCCCTCAGCTGGAGCTTGACGGTCGTGGGTGGGGCCGCGGCGTGATGCGTATGGGCCGGGGCCGCGGGCCGAGCCTTGTGCGGACCGGTCGCCCGCGCGCCGGTGGGCGGCGCCGGCGTACTCGGGCCGTTGTTGCGACCGACGATGTACAGCACCGCGACGATGATCAGCAGAACCAGGCCGATCAGCGCCCAAGGGGGGAGCAGTGGCCCGCGGGCGGCGCGCTCGCGCTCGCGGCCGAGCGCGGCGATCGGCCGCATCTCGTTGTCGGACGGACGCTCATAGCGGCGTTTGAAATCGTCGATCAGCGCCCGGCTGTCGAGCCCCAGGAAGTCTCCGTAGGTGCGCAGGAAGCTCTTGATGTACACCGGGCCGGGCAGCAGGTCCCATTCCTCGTTCTCGATCGCGCGCAGGTACTTGGCGCGGATCTTGGTTCGCGCTTCGACCTCGGTGATGTCGATGCGTTTGCGCATCCGCGCCTCGCGCAAAGTGGAGCCGATATCCGCCACGCGCCGAAGGCTACCCACCAGCCGATCCGCAGTCGGCGCGGACGGGCCCGTGAACGGTCGCTGTCAGAAAGCGACGGGTGCGGCGCGGTGATCGCGCAGGAACTCGAGCACGAGCGCGTTGAACGCACGAGCATGCTCGACGTTCACCGCATGGGCAGCGCCGTCGATCACCGACAGCCGCGCGCCGGGAATCAGTGCCGCGAGCTGACGGGATTTCCACACCGGCACGAGCAGGTCCTGCTCGGCCCCGATCACGTGCACGGGCATGGTCAGGCCGCTGAGGCGATCTCGTGCCTCGTGCGTCGCGCCGGCCAGGATCTGGCGGATGAACCCGTCGCGCCGCTGCCGGTACGGATACGAGAGCACGAACTCGCGCACGGTGGGCAGATCCTCGGTGGTCTCGTAGATCGCCTCCGAGAGCGTCAGCAGCATCAGCTCCTCGAGCAGTGCCTCGTCCGACTTGTCGGCGGCGGCCTCGGCCTGCAATCGGGCCCGATCGCGCCCCCAGCGCCCGGCCGCCGCGTAGCTCACGCAGAGCGTCAGCGTGGTGATCCGTTCGGGCTGGGCGAGCGCGACCTGCTGGGCGATCGCGCCGCCCATCGAGATCCCGATCAGATGGAAGCGACCGAGGCCGAGACCGTCGGCCAGCCCGATCGTGTCGGCGGCCATGTCCTCGATGGCGTAGGGCTCCTCGGCGTACGAGGAGCGGCCGACGTCGCGGTTGTCGAACACGATCGTCCGGTACTCGCGTGAGAAGACGGGAACCTGCGAGCGCCAGCCCGAGACATCGCCGCCCAGGCCCATGATGCAGACGAGCGGCTCACCGCCGCCATGGCTCTCGTAATACAGGCGGTGCCCGTTGGCCTGAAGGTGTGGCACGGCGGCGAGTTTAGGGCGGCGCGGGCCCGGTGGTGCGAGGGTGGGCAGATTTCGTGCCACGGGCACTTATTCGCCACCCGAAGCGGCTCCCTCAGACGCATCACCACGGCCGGAACCAGCCCCCGCCGCCGCGCCGGCAGCCCCCTCGGCCAGATGCGTCAGGATCCGCGGCACGTCGGCCTCGGTGATCAGGACCTGGCGGGGCTTGGAGCCTTCGTAGCCGGAGATGATGCCGCGGCGCTCGAGCATGTCGATCAGTCTCCCGGCCCGCGTGTAGCCGAGGCGCAGGCGGCGCTGGAGCATCGAGGTGGAGGCGGTGCCCATCTGGGCGACGAGCGAGATGGCCTCTTCGAGCAGGGGATCCTCATCGGGGTGCAGGGCGTCGTCCTCGTCGCCGCCGGCGTCCTCGGAGGCGACCTCCTCGAGCAGCTCCTCGTGGAACTCGGGCTCGCCCTGGCGCCGCCAGGAGTCGGTCAACTCCAGGATCTGGGCCTCGTCGATGTAGGCGCCCTGGATCCGCTGGAGCTTGGAGGAGCCGACGGGCGAGAACAGCATGTCGCCCTGGCCGAGCAGCGACTCGGCGCCGTTGTGGTCGAGGATGACCCGCGAGTCGGTCTGGCTCGAGACGGCGAACGCGATCCGCGAGGGGACGTTGGCCTTGATCATGCCGGTGATCACGTCGACGCGGGGCGACTGCGTGGCGAGCACGAGGTGGATGCCGACCGCGCGGGCCTTCTGGGCCAGGCGGATGATCGAGTCCTCGACGTCGGCCGGCGCGACCATCATCAGGTCGGCGAGCTCGTCGATCACGCACAGGATGTAGGGCAGCGGCGGATCGCCGCGCTCGGCACGGGAACGGTTGAGCTCGGGCAGCGAGCGGGTGCGCGCCAGCGACATCGTGCCGTAGCGCTGCTCCATCTCCTTGACCAGGTTCTGTAGTGCGTTGGCGGCCATCCGCGGGCTGGTGATCACCGGCGTCAGCAGGTGCGGGATCGATTCGTAGTGGTTGAGCTCGACCTGCTTGGGGTCCACGAGCACGAGCCTGACCTCGTGCGGGGTGGCCCGCAGCAGGATGCTCGACAGCATCGCGTTGACGCACGCCGACTTTCCGGCGCCGGTGGTGCCGGCCACGAGCAGGTGTGGCATCTTGGCCAGGTCGGCGCCGATCGCCCGGCCGGCGATGTCCTTGCCGAGCCACACGGTGAGTGGCGACCAGTCGGGCGGCGGATCCTGGAACACGTCGCCGAGATGCACGATCCGCCGGCGGGCGTTGGGGACCTCGACGCCGACCGCCTGCTTGCCCGGGATCGGCGCCAGGATGCGGATGTCGGTGGCGGCGAGCGCGTAGGCGAGGTCGTCCTTGAGCTGGGCCACCTTGGCGACCTTGGTGCCCGGGGCGAGTCGCAGCTCGTAGCGCGTGATGTGCGGTCCGGTCACGCGGCCGATGACCTTGGCCTCGATCCCGAAGTGGCCCAGCGTCTCGAGCAGGGTCCGCGCGACCTGCTCCTGGCCGGCCGTGTCGGGCTTGGCCGCCTCGCCGGTCGAGCGGGTCAGGAAGCGCCCGCCCGGCACGCGCCACACGAAGTCGGGATCGTCGGTGATCGAGGCCCGGTAGCGGCCCTGCGGGGTCAGATCGTCCGGGCCCACCTCACGCTTGGTCACCGCCGTCTCGCGCCGTTCACCCGGCGCTGCACCGTCCTGCGCATCCGACTCCGGCTCCGGGTCGAGCTCGAGTTCCTCGCCGAGCACGTCCTCGGGCCCGTCATCCTCGATCGGCGGCGCCTCGACGTGGGTGGCGCGGACGATCAGCTCGGCCGTGTCGGGCTCCGGCGGCAGGATGGGATCGGGATCGCCGGCGGCCCCGGCGGCCGGGTCGGGGGTCAGCCGGGCGGGGCGCTTGACCGTCGACGCGATCTCCTCGGTCGAGCGCTTGAGCACCCGGCTGGTGCCGGCCACTCCGGCGCCGGTGGCGCGGATCGCCCCCGCCAATGTCGCGCCGGTGACCAGGATCAGGCCGGCGATGAGCATGAACACGCCCAGGATGTGCGCGCCAATGGTCGAGAACAGCGTCGAGGCGACCCAGAGCTCGCTCTCACCGATGATCCCGCCACGCGCCTCGAACGTCGCCGGGTGCCAGAGGGCCTGCTTCGGCGCCAGCCCGGGACCGAGCCCCAGCGTCCCGGCGGCGAGCATCAGCGTCAGCGCCGCCACCAGGCACAGGATCCCGGTGCGCATCGGCCGGGCGGGCGGCCGCAGCTCACGGATCAGGATGAGGGCGCCGGCCGCCACGAGCGCGGCCGGGATGGCATAGCCGAGCAGCCCGAGCACGAACCGCAGCCCGCGCACGAGCCCCTCCCCGACGGTGCCGCCGGTCCAGTGCAGATAGGCGACGCCGGCCAGGAACAGGCCGAGCGCGATCAGCGCCAGGCCGATGATGTCGAGCTGGTGGGCCTGGAGCTCGATCCGGGGCAGGCTCGGACGACTCGCGAGCAGCGAGCGGCGTGCGCGCGGTGGTGGCGCTTTGGGCTTGCGCTTCTGGCGGGTGGCCATGTCCGGGACATCCTGCTTCGCTGCCAGGTGGCGGGTTCCTCCCCGCGCCGCTCCCGGCGGCCCGCGCGCTCGGACCAGGCCAGACCCCGCCTCAACCCATGAGCGTCTGTATCAAGCCGCACTAAATTCTCCCCGCCGCCATTCCCGGCATCCCTACCATCCTCATTCAGGATGGCCGAATTCGAACGCCCGCCGCGCGTGTTGGTGGTGGAAGACGACGACGCGATCGCCCACGTGCTGCAGCGCTCGCTGCGGATGGAGGGCTACGAGGTCAAGCTCGCGGGCGACGGCGTGAGCGCGCTGGACCTGGCCCATGCGTTCCTGCCCGATCTCGTGATCCTCGACCTCGGGCTGCCGAAGCTCGACGGAATCGACGTGGCCAAGACGCTGCGCGAGACCGACGACGTGCCGATCCTCGTCCTGACCGCGCGCGATGCGGTCGAATCGCGGGTCGAAGGCCTCGACGCCGGCGCCGACGACTATCTCGTCAAGCCGTTCGAGCGCCAGGAGCTGCTGGCACGGCTGCGTGCGCTGCTGCGGCGCCGCCCCCCACGCGGCCAGGCGACGCTCGAGGTCGGCGACCTGCAGCTCAACCCCGACACGCACGAAGTGTCCCGGAAGGGCCGGTCCGTCGATCTGACCCAGCGCGAGTTCGAACTGCTCGAGTACCTGATGCGCAACGAGCGCATCGTGATCTCGCGCCAGCGCCTGCTGGATGAGGTGTGGGGGTATGACCCGTTCTCGATGACGAACACGATCGAGGTGTTCGTCTCAAACCTCCGGAGAAAGCTTGAAGCCGGTGGAGAGCCTCGGCTCCTACACACGATCCGCGGCGCGGGCTACGTTCTCCGCGTATAGGTCGCTGCCGATCCGGTGGCGGTTGGCCGGCGGCTCGGCGGTGCTCACGTGCGTGATCCTGTGCGGGTTCGCGGCCATCGTCGGCGTGCTGACGACGCGACAGGTGCGGGGCCAGTTCAACGACGAGATCCGCTCGGCGATCGAGCAGCTGCAGCAGCAGTTCCACCCGGTCGAGAACGCGGGCACGTTGGACTGCAACACGAACATCCAGCTCAGCGACTACGCCAGCGCCGAGCACGCGCAGATCCGCGTGTTCAACGACACGGGACTGCGGCTGTGCTCGCAGACGCGCCTCGTGGACGGCCGGGAGGTGCCCGTCACCGATCCGGCGTTCACGCTCCCGACCCACTCCCCGGCCGAGCAGTTCGGATACCGGATCGAGTTCCGCTTCATCACCTGGTCGGGCGGCGAGGGGTACCTGTTCTACGCCCGCCCGCTGTCGGACATCGATCACACGCTGGCCAAGGTCCGCGTGTTCCTGATCCTGGGTGTGTTCGGCGGCACGATCCTCGCGCTCCTGGCCGGGCTCGCGCTGGCCCAGCGGGCGATGCGGCCGGTCGCCGAGCTCACCGACGCGGCCCGCGAGATCGAGCGCACGCGCGATCCGAGCCTGCGGCTGCCGCATCCGGAGGCCGACGACGAGGTCGCCGAGCTGGCGCGAACGCTCGAGGGCATGCTCCAGGCGCTCGGGGCCGCGCGGAGCGACACCGAGGCGATGCTCGACCGCCAGCGCGAGTTCGTGGCCGATGCCTCGCACGAGCTGCGGACGCCGCTCACGAGCGTGCTCGCCAACCTCGAGCTGCTCGGCGAGGAACTGGAGGGCGAGCAGGCCGAGACGGCCCAGGCGGCGCTGCGCTCGACGCAGAGGATGCGCCGATTGGTCGGGGACCTGCTGCTGCTGGCGCGCGCCGACGCGAAGCGGATCCAGCCCCACCGGCCCGTCGATCTCGCCGATGCGCTGCTGGAGGCCGTCGCCGAGCTCGAGCCGGTGGCCGACGACCGCCACCTGTCGGTCAGCGTCGAGCCGGCGGTCGTCGAGGGCTCCATGGACGAGCTCCACCGCCTCGTGCTGAACCTGCTCGAGAACGCGATCCGCCACACCCCGCTCCAGACGCAGATCCGCGCCACGGTCTCGGCCGCGGACGCAGACGCGGTGCTGGTGGTCGAGGACGACGGTCCCGGGATCCCGCCGGAACTCGAGCGCCGCGTGTTCGAGCGCTTCGTGCGCGGCGGCCGTGACGGCGCCCGCGGGTCGGGCCTGGGGCTGGCGATCGTCAGCGCGGTGGTCGCTTCGCACAACGGGACGATCACGCTCGAGCATCCCGGAGCGCCGGCGGAGCGCCGCGGCACGCGGTTCGTGATCCGGATTCCGCTCGCCGCCGCGAGCGCCGAGGATCAGGCCGGTCTCGCCACCGGCGCGGGGACGTCCGCCTCGGCGGCCACCGACGATGCGGTTCCCGTGCCGGCACCCCCCGAGCGCCACCTGACGCGACGAGCGAGGAACGAGCGCTCGACGAGCGCGTAGCCCGCGCCGGCCCCTACACCTCGACGACGACCGGCAGCACCATCGGACGACGACGGAGGCGGTCGTAGACGAACGCCGCGAGGTCGTCGTGCAGCTCCTGCTGCAGCATGTCGATCTCGCGCAGGCCGTCCTTGGCCGAGCGCTCGAGCGAGCGCTCGACCTCGGCCCGGATCTCTTCGACCAGGCCGTCGGCCTGCTCGATGAACGGCACCCCGCGGAAGATGACCTCGGGCGGGACGACCGACTCGCCGTCCTGCTCGGAGACCGTGGCCACGACGATGAAGATCCCGTCGGCCGAGAGCATCCGCCGGTCGCGCAGCGCGACGTCGGCGGGATCGCCGATGTCGACGCCGTCGACGAAGATCATGCCCGACTGCTCGGGGTCGCCCCAGCGGGCGCCGCGCGCGTCGATCTCGAGCGGCAGGCCGTTCTCCCCCTTGAAGATGTCGTCGGGATCGATGCCCACCGCCTCGGCCAGCTGGGCGTGCAGGTGCAGTCGCTTGTGGTCGCCGTGGATCGGCAGCACGTAGCGCGGCTTGACCAGGTTGAGCATCAGCTTGAGTTCCTCGGCGTAACCGTGCCCGGAGGCGTGGATCGGGGCCTCACGCGGCGTGATCACGTCGCAGCCGATGTGGTACAGGCGGTCGACCGTCTCGTTCACCGCGCGCTCGTTGCCGGGAATCGGCGTGGCTGAGAAGACAACCGTGTCGCCACGGTGGAGCTTGATCATCCGGTGGTCGCTGTGCGCCATGCGGCGCAGCGCCGACAGCGGCTCGCCCTGCGACCCGGTCGAGATCACGACGACCTTGTGATCGGGCCAGTCCTCGACCTCCTGGGGCTGGACCAGTATCCCGTCGGGGATCTCGATGTGGCCCAGCGAGCGACCGATGTTCACGTTCTTGCGCATCGAGCGACCGACCAGCGACACCTTGCGCCCGAGCGCCGCCGCGGCGTCGACGACCTGCTGGACGCGGTGGATATTGGAGGCGAAGCTGGTGACGATGATTCGGCCCTCGGCCCGTGCGAACACCTCCTCCAGATGCGGACCGACCTCGCGCTCGGAGGGCGAGAAGCCCGGGCGGTCGGCGTTGGTGGAGTCACCGCACAGCAGCAGCAGCCCATCGCGCCCGAGCTCGGCCAGTCGCGACACATCGGCCGGGACGCCGTCGACCGGCGTTTGGTCGAACTTGTAATCGCCGGTCAGCAGGACGGTCCCCAGATCAGTGCTCAGCGCCACGGCCGACGCGTCGGGGATGGAGTGCGTCATGTGCACGAGCTCCATCGTGAAGGGGCCGAGCGCCACCTCGTCACCGGGCTCGATGTCCTCGAGTCGGACGTCGCGGATCTTGTGCTCGTCGAGCTTGGAGCGGGCCATGGCGGTCGTCAGCCGACCGCCGTAGACGGGCGGTGAGTGCTGGTCGCCGAGCTCACGCAGGACCCACGGCAGCGCCCCCAGATGATCCTCGTGTCCATGGGTGATCACGATCGCCTCGATGTCCTCGGCGCGCTCGCGCAGATAGGTGAAGTCGGGCAGCACGAGGTCGATGCCGAGCATGTCGGTGGTGGGGAAGCGCAGGCCGGTGTCGACCACCACGATGCGGCCGTCGTACTCGACGACGGTCATGTTCTTGCCGATCTCGCCGAGACCGCCCAGCGGCAGGACGCGGAGCCGGTCGCTCACGTCTGAACAGTCTGCAGCAGGCCGTGACGCTCGAGCATCTCTCGTACCGTCGCCAGCTCGTGCTCGTCGGCCTCCACCAGTGGTAGGCGCAGTCCGCCCACGCGGTGTCCGAGCAGATTCAGGGCAGCTTTGATCGGGATCGGGTTGGTGGTCACCGCCAGCGCCTCGAAGACATCCTTGAGCCCGGCTTCGATCTCGCGCCGCCGCTCGGGCTCATCGACGATGCGCCGCATCTCGTGGCCGACGATGTGGCTGGCCACGAGGATGCCGCCGGCGCCGCCGAGCTCGAGCGTCCGGCAGAGGATGTCGTCGTTGCCGGCGTACAGCTCGAGTCCGTCGACCAGGGCCAGGTTGGCGTTGTTGGCCTGCTTGACCGCGTCCACGTGCTCGATCTGGGCCAGCTCGGCGAGCAGATCATTGGGCATGTCGGTGCCCGTGCGGCTGGGGATGTTGTAGAGAATGATCGGCTTGTCGGTGGCCTGCGCGACCTCCTCGAAGTGGCGTACGATGCCGCGCCGGTTGGGCCGCACGTAATACGGGGTCACCGACAGCATCGCGTCGGCGCCGAGCGCCGTGGCCCGCTCGGTGAGCTCGATCGCATGGTTGGTGTCGTTGGATCCGACGCCGGCGACGATCGTGCAGCGACCGCTCATCTCCTCCACGGCGAGCTGGATCACCCGCAGGTGCTCTTCGTCGGTCAGCGTCGCCGCCTCGCCGGTCGTCCCGCACACGACCAGCCCGTCCGAGCCGTTCTCCACAAGATGGTGCATCAGCGCCACGGCCGCGTCCTCGTCGACGCGCAGGTCCGCGTCGAATGGCGTGACCATCGCGGTCAGGATCGCTCCCAGGTCGCCCGGCATGGCGTGATTATCGCAATCCCGCCGCAGGGCCGGGCGCAGCCTGTCCGCGCGCCCGTCCCGGCAGGCTATTCGGCGTCCCGATAGGGAGGCTCGTCGGGATCACCCGGACCGGGACCCGGCTCGGGCAGGATCGGCCCCGTGGTGGGCCCAGGCGGCTCTCCGGCCGCGCCCCCCTCGCCCGGTCCCCGCGGACGCATCGTGCGCCGCAGGACCTGGGCCAGGCCCTTCTCGGCCTGCGAGATCGTGTCCAGCACGGGCCCCGAGCGCTTGAACTGCTGGTCCATCGACTCGATGACGGGCAGCGCCCGCTCGACCTGGTCGTTGAGCTTGGCGACCTCGTCGGTCAAGCGGTTGATCGCCTCGGTGATCTCGGCCGCCCGGTCGACCGCCCGGGGCAGCGAGTCGCCGACGTTGCCGGGCGCGACGATCGCGCTGCGCAGGGCACCGAACCCGCGCAGGATGGCCGACGGGTCGAAGGGGATTTTCGAAGCCACGATTCGAGTCTAGAGGCCCCGCGCGCTCGGTCGGCCTCGCCGCGACGCGCGTACGGCTACGTGCTACCGCCGCCGCCCCAGCCCAGCACCGTCAGCGGCGTCATCACGCCGCGCTTCTCCGCCGGCCGCGCGGTGACGGTCTCCAGGGGTCGTTTGGGCGGCGAGGAGACGATGTGGACGACCGGCGCGCCGGTGATCTTCTCCACCCGGTGCGGAAGGTCGGTCTGCAGCCACTTGGACAGCGCGCTGGGCAGCGTCGAGATCAGGATCTCGTCGTAACGCTTCGGATCCCAGGCCTCGGTGACGGCGACGATCGGGTCGCTGTCGCCGACCGCGCCCTCGGCCTCGAGCCCCGCGCCGCGGAGCCGCGCGACCGCCTCGTCGAGCTTCCCCTGCGCCGCGGCCCGTCCGCCACCGAACGGGGTCGCCGGCACGATCAGCGTGAACCTGGCCGCTGCGTCGCCCTGACGCGCCAGCAGCGCTTCGAGCAGCTCATCGGAAGTCGCGGTCACGTTGGCGACCACAAGGACAGTTCTCTTCCATGCCATGTCGACTCTCCCGGTGCTTGTGCTGTTCAACACAAGAATAGCGAGGGGGGCGGCGCGGCGGCGCTACAGCAGATGCTCGAGTCCGACCACGGGCGACTCGGTCAGCGTGCCGACGCGCCGGATGGCCAGCAGCACGCCCGGCATGAACGAGTGGCGGTCGATCGAGTCGTGCCGGATCGTCAGTGTCTGGCCGACGTCGCCGAGGATGACCTCCTGGTGGGCGACGAGGCCGGGGAGGCGCACCGAGTGGATCGGCACCGGCCCCGCGCCCGGCGCGGTCGCCTCCATCAGCGCCGCGGTCCGGGCGGCGGTGCCGCTGGGGCTGTCGACCTTGCGATCGTGGTGAAGCTCGATGATCTCGGCCTTGGCCATGTGCCGCGCCGCCTCGGCGGCGAACTGCATCATCAGCACCGCGCCGATGGCGAAGTTGGGGGCGATGAAGACGTTCGCGCCGGTGCCGGCACGTGCGGCCTCGCGCAGGTCGTCGAGGTCGAACCCGGTCGTCCCGATCACCACGTGCACGCCGGCGGCGACGGCCTCGCGAGTGTTCTGGACCGCCGTAGTGGGCACGGTGAAGTCCACCAGCACATCCGCGTCGCCGAGCACGTCGGCCAGGGCGACGCCGAGCGCGGGATCCGCGCGTCCGGTCAGCTCCATGTCGTCGGCCGCCGAGACCGCCTCGCACACGGTGGCGCCCATCCGCCCCGCCGCGCCGGCCACCGCGACCCGGATCACCCGGCCGCCTCCACGGCTGCCGGCGGAGCGGCAGCGGCGAGCGCACCCAGAGATTGCTCAAAGCGCGCCTCATCAGGGCCGATGCCCGCCGCGGATAGGTGCTCGGAGGACCACAGCGAGTCGGCGAGCGCGGCCAGATCGTCGATCGTCACGGCGTCGATCCGCCGCACGACCTCGTCCAGCGACAGCAGCGGCGCTCCGGCCAGGACCTCGGAGCCGAGCCGGTTCATGCGCGCGCCGGTGGACTCGAGCGCGAGCACGATGCGGCCCTTGAGATTCTCCTTGGCCCGCAGCAGCTCCTCGGCGGTCGCGGGCTCGCGGCGCATGCGTTCGAGCTCCGCATCGACGACCGCCAGCGCCTCGGCCAGGTTCTCCGACCGCGTGCCGACGTACAGGCCGATCTGCCCCGAGTCCTGGAAGGCGCCCGTGAACGAATACACGGCGTAGGCCAACCCACGTTGCTCGCGCACCTCCTGGAACAGCCGGGAGGACGAGGTCCCGCCGAAGATGTTGTCGAGCACGCGGAGCGCGAACCGGCGGTCGTCGTGACGGGAGAGGCCGGGACCGCCGAGGCACACGTGGAACTGCTCGGTGTCCTTGCGCTCGAACCGGCGCCGCGCGCCCGACAGGGCGGGCGCCGATGCCACGTCGAGGCCGGCGGGATGGCTGGTGCCCACGGCCGGGATCCGCTCGGCGGCGAGCGCGACGATCGCATCGTGGTCGACGGCGCCGGCGGCGGCGATGACCACGTTGCTCGGCAGGTAGCGCGAGCCGTGGAAGCGCGCGATCTCCGGCACGGGAACGCCCGCGACGACGTCGGCGCGGCCGATGATCGCCCTCCCCAGCGGATGGTCGCCGAACACCGCCTCCCCGAGCACGTCGAACACCTTCTCCTGGGGATCGTCCTCGTACATGGCGATCTCCTCGAGGATGACCGCGCGCTCGGACTCGACGTCCTCGAGCGCGGGTCGGAAGACCATGTCGGCGATCACGTCGAAGGCGGTGTCGACGTGATCGTCGATCACCCGCGCGTACACCGACGTCGTCTCCTTCCCGGTACCCGCGTTCAGCTCGGCGCCCATCGCGTCGAAGATCTGATCGATCTCCAGCGAGGCGTACTTCGACGAACCCTTGAACAGCAGGTGCTCGATCAGGTGCGACAGGCCGGCCTCGTCGTCGGACTCGCCCCGCGAGCCGGTGCCGATCCAGAAGCCGAGCGACACGGATCGGACGGAGGGCATTGCCTCCGTCACGATCCGCACGCCTGATGGGAGCGTTGTGAGCCGGTGCTCCTGGACCACGTGGTCTGCTGAGCCCTCGGCTACGAGCGGTCGGGGTCGCGGTCGCGCACGCGGCCGCGATCGCCGTCCCGGCCCCGGTCACGCCCGTCACGGCCTCCGCGGCCGCCTCGGTCGCCGCCGCCACGGCCTCCGCGGTCGCCGCGGTCGCGCCGCGGCGGTCCGGAGTCGCCGCTGCCGACCGTGGCGAGCTCTTCCTTGCTCTTGCCGGCCACGTCCGGGTCCTCGGCGAGACGCAGGCCGATGCGGCCACGCTCGCGGTCGACCTCGACGACCCGCACGTTGATCTCATCGCCCTTGTTGAGCACCTCTTCGACCGTGTCGATGCGGCGCCCGGGGGCGACGTTGGAGATGTGCAGCAGGCCGTCGGTGCCCTTGGCGAGCTCCACAAAGGCTCCGAACGTCGTCGTCTTGACGACCTTGCCCGCGAACGAATCGCCGACCTCGACCTCCTTGGTCATCGAGCGGATCCGATCCACCAGCGCATCGCCACGCTCGCCGTTGGCGGCGTACACGAGCACCTGGCCCTCGTCGTTGACGTCGATCTGGGACTCGAACTCCTCTTGGAGCGAGCGGATCGTCTCGCCGCCCTTGCCGATCAGCAGGCCGATCTTCTCGGGGTCGATCTTGATCGTCGAGATCCGCGGCGCATGCTTGGAGAGCTCGGCCCGCGGTGCGTCGATGACCTGCTTCATCTCGCCCAGGATGAAGTGACGTGCGACCTTGGCCTGAGCCAGCGCGTCGCGCATGATCTCGAACGTCACGCCCGTGATCTTGATGTCCATCTGGAGGGCGGTGATCCCGTTCTCGGTGCCGGCGACCTTGAAGTCCATGTCGCCGAGGTGATCCTCGACGCCGGCGATGTCGGTGAGGATGATGTACTCGTCACCCTCCTTGATCAGGCCCATGGCGATGCCGGCGACGGGGTGCTTGATGGGCACACCGGCGTCCATCAGCGACAGCGAGCTGCCGCAGACGCTCGCCATCGAGCTCGAGCCGTTGGACTCGAGGATGTCGGAGACGACCCGGATCGTGTACGGGAACTCCTCCTGCGAGGGGATCATCGGCACCAGCGCCCGCTCGGCGAGCGCGCCGTGACCGATGTCGCGGCGCTTGGGGCCGCGCATGAACCCGGCCTCCCCGACGGAGAAGGGCGGGAAGTTGTAGTGGTGGAAGTAGCGCTTGGTCGTCTCGAGGCCGAGCGTGTCCAGGCGCATCTCCTCACGCGTGGTGCCCAGGGCAGCGACGCTGAAGGCCTGGGTCTGTCCGCGCGTGAACAGCGCTGAGCCGTGCGTGCGCGGAGCGACCGAGACCTCGATCGAGATCGGCCGGATCTCGTCCGAGCCGCGACCGTCCGGGCGCTTCTTGTGGACGGCGATCCGCTCGCGGATGATCGTCTTCTCGAGCTTGTCGAATGCCCGCTGCGCGTTGCCGCGGTACTCGGCGTAGGTCTCGGACTCGGGATCACCGGAGTACTTGACCAGGACCTCCTCCTCGACCGCCTTGGTCGCCTCCTGGCGCTCGAGCTTGTCCTCGACCTGCGTCGCGGCATCCAATGCGGCGCCGTGCGAGGCCTTGATCTGCTCGTAGAGCTCGGGCGCGACCTGCGCAACCACGACCTCGACCTTCGGCTTGCCGGCCTTCTCGGCCAGCTCGCGCTGAGCGGCGACGAGCTTCTTGATCGCGTCATGGGCGATGTCGAGCGCGTCGAGGATCTCCGCCTCGGGGATCTCGTTGGCGCCGGCCTCGACCATCAGGATCGCCTCGTCGGTGCCCGCGACGATGAGGTCGAGCTCGGTGTTCTCGAGCAGGTCCTCCTCCTCCGGGTTGACCACGAAGTTGCCGTCGATCTTCCCGATCCGCACGGCGCCCACGGGCGTCGGGAACGGAACGTCGGAGACCATCAGGGCCGCCGAGGCGCCGTTCATGGCCAGCATGTCGTACGGGTTGACGTGATCGACCGACATCGGCAGCGCGACGAGCTGGGTCTCATACCGCCAGCCCTTCGGGAACAAGGGACGGATCGGGCGGTCGATCAGGCGCGCGGTCAGCGTCGCCTTCTCCCCCGCGCGTCCCTCGCGCTTGAAGAACGAGCCGGGGATCTTCCCGGCGGCATACATGCGTTCCTCGACGTCGACCGTCAGAGGAAGAAAGTCCACATCGCGGAGGTTGCCCCGCGTGGCGGTGGACAGGACCATCGTGTCGCCCGCACGGACGACCACGGCGCCGGAGGCCTGTTTGGCCAGCTTGCCGGTCTCGAACGAGATCTCTTTGCCCGCGATCTCGACGGACACGCGCGTAACGGCGTCAGACATATTCAATTCCTTCCAGCTCCACCCTTCGGTCGGCGGAGTGCTCCTAGATTCTCATCTTTTCGGTTCCGAACAGACGTGATGCTAGCGGGTGCGCCGGGACGCGGACGGCCGCCCCGGTGCGGTGACGCTAACTGCGCGCCAGCAGCGGCACGTCGTGGATGATCTGCTGCGGCGTGAAGTTGACGGGATACACGACCGCAATGCGACCGCTGGCCGTGATGCCGTAGACGACCGCCGAGTGACCGGCCGTCAACTGGTTGGTGCCGGTGGTCACGGCGACGTCCCAGGCCTTCCACGTCGGCGTCAGCTGAGCACGGGTCCCGAGCAGGTAGTCCATGCGCCCGGTGGCGCCCCGAGCGGCGAGGTAGGCGCGCACGGCCGCAGGCGTGTCGCCCTTCGGATCGACGGTGACGGCGACGATCCGCACCATGTTCGCCCTCGCGCCCAGCCCGCGCTGGGCGGCGGCGAGGGCGCTGACGATCAGCGGGCACACGTCGGGGCAGTGCGTGTAGACGAACGTGACCAGGACGGCCTTGCCGCGCAGGGCCGCGAGCGAGACCCGCGGGCCGCCGGTGTAGTTGCGCAGCGCCAGCGGCGGCGCCGGCTTGGGCGGGTTGAGGACCAGCCCCTGCAGCCCCGGGCCGCCGGCCCAGCCGCTGCTCGTGGTGACGTCGTTCGTGGCGGCGCTGCTCGAGGACCCGCAACCGGTGCAGCAGAGCGCGAGCACCAGCACACAGGCCAGCGCGGGCGACGCAAATCGCGACGCCGCTCGGGGGGCGGCGGTCATCGGCTCATCATAGGCACCGGCGGGACGCACGCGGCGGCATTCGGCAGCGTGGGAGCGCGGCCGCCCACGTCAGCGGATCACGGCGTCCAGCGCAACGGCGACGAACAGCAGCGCCAGGTAGAGCAGCGAGTAGTGAAACAGGACCGCTGCCCGCGCCGGGACGCTCTCGGCGCGCAGCCGCCACGTGAGCACGCACAGAACCGCGCCGAGCGTAATCGCCGCAGCGAGGTAGACGGCGCCGAAGGTGCCGGTCAGGAAGGGCACCGCGGTGAGGGCCGTGAGCGCCAGCGAGTAGACGAACACCTGCTGCGCCGTCGCCGCGGCCCCGCGCACGACCGGCAACATCGGAACGCGGGCCGCCGCGTAGTGCGGCGCCAGCAGCACAGCGAGCGCCCAGAAGTGCGGCGGCGTCCACAGCAGGACGATCAGGAACAGGAACACGGCTCCGATGCTGAGCCGGCCGGTCGCCGCCGCCCATCCGGCCAGCGGCGGGAAGGCGCCCGCGGCGCCGCCGATGACGATGTTCTGCGACGTCGTGCGTTTCAGCCACAGCGTGTAGACGAGCACGTAGAAGGCGCCGCCGGCCAGGGCCAGCCCGGCCGCGAGCGAATTGGCGAACACGGCCAGGATGATGAACGCGACCCCCGAGAGCGCGAGGCCGAAGGCCACCGCCCGAGCCGGCGAGATCCGCCCCGCGGCGACTGGGCGCGACGCGGTGCGCGGACCCATGAGACGGTCGATGTCGCGGTCGAGCACGTGGTTCAGGGCGCTCGCGCCGCCACAGGCGAGCGCGCCGCCGAGGACGAGCGCCGCGAGCGGGAGTGGCGCCGGATCCCCGCCGGCGGCGGCGACCATGGCGCAGACCGAGGTCAGAACGAGCAGCGACATGATGCGCGGCTTGGTCAGCGTCACGTAGTCGTGCCAGCTCGCCGTCGCGGCGGCAGCCCTGATCTGGCCCCCCCGCGCCCCGTGCCCGCCTGCCCCGGCCGGCAGAGCCTCGGCAATCCCGGTGACCGCCAAGGCTGGCTCGATCTCGGCGACGGCCATGATCAGCCGGCGCGCGCGCCGGTGAGCGTCCGTAGGTCGAGGGTCACGAAATGGGGATAGAACGGATACACGTAGGCCGAGCGCTCGTAGCCACGGCGATCGATGAGATAGAGCGCCGCGGTGTGGCTGATGTCGCCGCTGGCCGCCGGGGCGACGAAGATCCGATACGCGCTCCAGACCCGCGCCAGCTGGGCATGACTGCCGCGAAGCCAATGCCACGCCCCGACCTCCGACAGGCCCCACCGCCGTGCCGCGGCTCGCGTGCTCGCCGGTGTGTCGAGCGGATTGACGCTCACCACCACCAGCACCGGCCGCTCGGCCGCCGGCAGCGAGGCTTCAGCGAAGGCTATGGCCCGCCCCTCGAGCGGGCAGGCCTGCGTGCAGTAGGAGTCAAAGAACGCCATCGCGACGGTGCGACCGCGCAGCGAGCGCAGCGAGAACGGCCGCCCGGCCTGGTCGCGCAGGGCGGTGATCGGTGGAGCCGGTTGCGCGCCGGCCGCCCAGGTGGCCGCCCCGCCCAGCTTCACACCGGTGGCCGTCGCCGCCGGTGCCGTGGCCGGCTGCGTGAACAGGTAATGCACGCCGACGCCCAGTCCGATGGCAACGCCGGCCAGCGCAGCGCATGCGACCGTGGCGATCACCCGGGTCGCCCCCGGCCGGCGGCCGTGCGGGTCGGCGTGGGTGTGGGCCCCTGCCTCCACTATGCGCCGGGTGCGGGAGGCTCGGGCGGGGCGGCCGGCCCGCCGGGTGGGATGTCCGAGGCGTGCGTCTGGGGCGGCAGCGGCTTGGTCGTACCTTCGGGGACCCGCTTGATCGCGAGCACGTACCAGACCGCGATCGCGATCAGCAGCCCGATCGGCAGCAGCAGCGTCAGGATCGAGCCGGCGAGGAAGTTGTCGGCGTACGGAATCGGTGGCATGTCGTGCGTGTTCTCCTCAGGTCGTGAGCGCCGGCCGACGCGCGCGGGTCGCGCTCTCGGGCTCGAGCCAGCGGTAGAAGGCGAAGATGGCCGCGATCCCGTAGGCGAGCGAGCCGGGAACCCACATCATCCCCCCGGCGAACTGCTGGTCGGTCAGCGCCGAGATACCGCCCGGCCGGTGTACGAGCGCCGCGTAATGGGGGTAGAGCGGATCCGGGGAGAGCACGAGCGCGATCGCCAGCCCCCAGCCGACGATCATCGCGCCGATGACGTAGGCGATCCGTCCCGGCCAGCTCAGGCGCGGGCGCAGCGGACCGGGGTCGATCACGCGGGCCCAGAACAGCAGGCCGGTGAAGAAGAACATCGCGTGCTCGAGCTGGTGAACGATGCCCGAGGTCAGCGTCTCCTCGTAGGCGCGCGGGATGTGCCACAGGACAATCGTCGCGTTGAACAGCACCCACGCCGGCCACGGGCGCGCCAGGCGGCGCAGCGGGGCGGTCCAGCGGGCGCGCGCGAGCCCCCGCCCGATCGTCGTGCGCCACTCCGGCGGGAGCCCGAGCCACATCCGTGGCCACGGCCGGCCCAGCAGGATCAGCGGCGGCGCCACGGTGAGCAACAGGACGTGCTGGGTCATGTGGACCCAGAACAACTGGTCGGCGTACCCGTCGATCGGTGAGTCGAGCGCGAGCACGATCGTCACCAGCCCGGCGGCAAACGCAGCGGCGCGCAGCGGCTCGTCGGGCGTGCGGCTGTAGCTGCGGCCGCCGAGCCAGTAGAGCCACGCGGCCAAACCCACATAGGCCAGTGCGGGCTCGATCGACCAACCCGACCAGGTCACGCTCAGACCACGTAGAGGATGATGAACGCCACGACCCCGGTCGCGACGTAGAAGATCCAGAAGAACGAGCACGCCTCGAGCCCGGCGCTGAGCAACTCGCGGTCGTCGCCCACGACACCCTCATGCCGCTGCTTGCGGATGCCCTCCCG
Organism: uncultured Solirubrobacteraceae bacterium; assembly: GCA_963800815.1. Lineage (GTDB taxonomy): Bacteria > Actinomycetota > Thermoleophilia > Solirubrobacterales > Solirubrobacteraceae > Palsa-465. The sequence goes on along the minus strand of CAWDCP010000023.1, from coordinate 104,315 downwards.
GCGGCTGCGCCACGCGGTCGCGACCTGGGTCTCGATCCAGTACGCCGTGACCAGCGTGAACACGGCATAGAACGCGGTCCAGCCGACGAACACGCTCGCATAGCCGCCGCTGGCCGGCCCGAAGCCCAGCGTCGTCCACTCGATCACCTGCAGCACGACGGACAGCAGCGCGAGCGCCAGGGCCGCGCCCCCGAGGGCGACGACCCGCTCGGGACGGCCGGTCGCGAGCCGAAGCAGCGCGGCACTGAGGACGAGCGACACGGCGATCGCCAATCCGAACCCGAACGGGACGGTGACGGTGCCGATCTTCCAGCCGTGGTTCGGATCCAGTGAGCGCAGGTAGAAGTAGGCAAAGACGAACGCCATGAAGAAGAACGCCGCAGCGCCGCACAGCAGCCGGGCGCCCACCCACAGCGCTCGCGGCTGCCACTCGCGCGGCTCGGGCTCGATGTGCGGGGCGGCGGGGGCGGAGGCTTCCATTGTCTAGCTTGCTCCACCCGCGGCGACGACCGGCGGTCCAGGTCGCTCGGCTCCGTACGGGTACGGATCCTCGTCGAACACCGGGAAGGTGTCGAAGTCGTGGAGCGGAACCGGCGTCGGCAGTTGCCACTCGAGCGATTTCGAGCGCCACGGATTGGGATCGGCGGGCTCCCGCTTGAAGACCAGGGACCACACCAAGTTGACCAGGAAGACGATCATCGACAGCCCGATCACGAACGCCGATACGGAGACCCAGTCGTTCAGCGCCTGCAGATTGGCCGGGTAGGTGACCACGCGTCGCGGCATTCCCAGCATCCCGAGCGCAAACAGCGGCGCGAACGTCGAGTTGAAGGCGAGGAACAGCGACCAGAAGTGGATCTTCGAGAGCCGGTCGTTGAACCGCACGCCGAACATCTTCGGACCCCAGTAGTAGATCGCGGCAAACAGCGTGAACACGAGCCCGCCCATGATCGTGTAATGGAAGTGGGCCATCGAGAAGAAGCTGCCGTGCGTCGTCACGTCGCTCGGCACGTCGGACAGGAACACACCGGAGATTCCGCCGATGAGGAAGTTGAACACCCACCCGAGGCAGAACAACATCGGGACGGTGAACCGTATTCGCCCGCGCCAGATCGTCCCCATCGCGCACAGGAAAATGAAGCCCGTGGGGAGCGAGATGAGCTCGGTCGAGAGCATGTAGAAGGGACGCAGATCGGCATTGATGCCGCTCACGAAGAGGTGGTGCTGCCAGACGAAGAAGCTCAGCAGCGACACCCCGAGCATCCCGGCGACGGCGAGGCGGTACCCCCACAGCGGCTTGCGGGAGAACACCGGCAGCAGCTCCAGCACGATCCCGAATCCGGGCAGCGCCACGATGTACACCTCGGGGTGGCCGAAGACCCAGAACAGGTTCTGATACAGGTACGGGCTGCCGCCGTTGCCGGGGATGAAGAAGGCCGTCTGCGCCGTGCGGTCGAGCGCGGCCATCAGCAGGGTCGCGATCAGCATCGGCGCCGCCAGCAGCATCAGGATGGACGTGGCGACCACGCTCCATACGAAGATCGGGAGCCGCGACCACGTCATCCCGGGTGCCCGCATGGTGATGATCGTGGCCAGGAGGTTGAAGCCGAGCAGGCACATCGACACTCCGATCAGCGCGAAGAAGCCGATGTAGGCGTCATATCCGGCCGTGCCCTGATCGCTGAGCGGCGCATAGCCCGTCCAGCCGGTCTGGAACCCGCCGAAGAAGATCGTGGTGACGAGGATCACGCCGGCGGCCATCAGCAGCCAGAAGGTGAAGGCCTCGATGCGCGGGAAGGCCATCCGCCGCGTGCCGATCATCAGCGGCACGAGCCAGTTGGCGAACGGGCCGAGGATGACCGAGGTCATCATCCCCATCATCATCGCGCCGTGCATGCCGACCAGCGTCAGATACTGGTTGGCGCCGAACACGTGTGTGTTGGGCTGCAGCAGCTCGGTGCGGATCAGCATCGCATTGATGCCACCGACGAGGAAGAACACGCCGATTCCGATGATGTACTGGATCGCGACCACCTTGTGGTCGGTGCACAGCCGGAAGTAGCGGCCCCATCCCTCGCCCTCGTCCTCGTGCTCGGCCAGCGTCGGCGCGTGGCCGAGCAGTCGCCGGATCGGGTAGTTCGCGAACCCGAGGCCGACGAGGAAGCCGATCACTCCGAACAGGTAGCCGAGCAGGATCGAGATGTCGTTCTGACCGGCCTCGCTGGAGTAGTAGTCGAGGCTCGGCGCATGGATCGCCTTGCCGATCAGGTCACCGATCACCCATCCGACGATCCCGAGCACGATCCCGGTGAGGAGGTTGAAGCCGATGAATCGCCGCCAGGCCGGGCGCTGGCTGGCGGGCATTGCGATCGCGCTCATCCACCTCTCCTCTGTGGGTCTGGGAAGTACTGCTTGGAGTACGGCACGAGCGACTTCTGCACCGGCGCGTACTGCTGCTGCTGCTGCTGGATCCAGGCCGCGAACTGGCTCTGGGGAACGACGCGGCCGGTCGAGTACATGTAGCCGTGCCAGACACCGCACAGCTCGGCACAGTGGACGTTGAAGGTCAGCGGCCCCTTCGTCGTGACGTAGGCGACGTTGTCCACGCCCGGGTTGGCGTCGGCCTTGACCCCGAGCTGGTACGCCCAGAACGAGTGGATCACGTCAAGCGAGGTGACATGGAGTTCGATCACCCGGTTGGCGGGAAGCTCGAGGTCGTTGGTCTCCAGACCGCCGAAGGACGGGTAGCGATAGGTGAACTTCCACTGCTGGCCGATGACCTGCACCTGCAGCGCGCTCGAGGCGCCGGCCGGCTTGGCGATCGGATTCGGCCCCTGACCGCCGCCGGCGCCGTCCGCGAGCATGCGGATCGAGCCGTAGGCGGCGAGGAAGAGCACGATCGCCGTGGTCACGACGAGCCAGGTGGTCTGCACGCCCGAATGACCCCGCACCGGCGGTCCGTCGAGCACCGAGCTGGGGTCCCGCTCGCGGAAGGCAACCAGGGCGTAGAAGAAGTACACGAGCACGGCCAGAGCGACCGGGGTGGAGACGCCGAGCAGCACGGCGTTGTCGACGACCTGGCCTGAGGCCTGCACCGAGCCGTTGCCGGGCGGAAGCCCGGGGGCCAGCACGAACACGACCACCGGCGTCAACACGATGCTGACCAGCAGCCAGATCAGGGCCAGGCGGCGAAAGTGGTTGACGTTGTCCGCCGGCACCGCCCCTCACACCACCTTGATGAAGCCGTCCATGTACCCGATCGTCTGCATCGGCCCACCGAAGCCCTGGATGTAGCCGGCGGCGCAGGGGACGAAGCACTGCCAGCGGTACAGGCCGCGCCCCGGCGTGCGGAACGTGAACGAGATCGTGTGGTGGTCCATGGCCAGCGAGCACGGCGCGTTGCTGCACGGGTTCTTGGCGCTGTCGGCGATGCCCTCCAGCGGCACCGAGAGGCCGATTTCCGGGATCGCGAACACGTGCGAGGCCGTATCGGGGTTGATCGCCTGCGTCGGCTTGCCGTCGAGCAGGAAGGCGCCGCCGACCGTGCCCGTCGCCTGTGAGATGAACGAGTTGCGCAGGCCCGACTGGCCGTCGTACTGGTAGATCGTGACGTGGACCAGCGTGTTGGCCGGCAGCACGTAGGTCGTGGCGTGACGCCAGTTGCCGGACTTGGAGTCGACCTGGTAGTACGAGACCCAGGTCGGATGCGGATCGCTGAGCGCAGCGGCCGGGACGGTGGCCAGGTACAGCTGCGCGCCGGCCGGGGTCTGGGCCGCGGACGCCTCGCCGGAACCGGGCGAGGTGGTCAGATACCCCATGTAGAAGCCAATCAACACGCCGGCGACGACGACGGCGAGCGTTACTCCGAGCACCCGTTTGGCGTGTGCGCTCATTCTCACGCTCCTCTCGAGCGGAATCAGTACCGCGTCCGCGGGGCTGCGGGGCATGCACATGACCGCGATGTCATCCGTCGGTCATTTACACGTCATCTATCAGCGGCTATCGTGCGCGCGGGAAGGAGAGAGATGTAATTGCGCATTCTCGTCGTGGAGGACGAAGCACGAATCCGCGCGTTCCTCGCGCGGGCTTTCGAGGCCGAGGGATTCGCCGTCGATGTGGCCGAGAACGGCGACCTCGGACTCGAGCGGGCGCTGACCGACAGCTACGAGTTCGTGATCCTCGACCTGCTGCTGCCCGGTCGCGACGGCCTGGACGTGATGCGCGAGCTGCATCGCGCGCGGCCCGACCTCCCCGTGCTGATCCTCTCTGCGCGCAGCGACCTGACCACCAAGTTGCGTGGGTTCGAGCTCGGCGCGGTCGACTTCCTCGCCAAACCGTTCTCGCTCGATGAGCTGCTGGCCCGCGCCCGGGTGCAGCTGCGCCGCGCGCGCGTGGTCGATGACGCCCCCCGGGTGCAGGTCGGAGAGCTGGTGCTCGACCTGGCCAGCCGTCAGGCGCGGGTCGGCGACACCGTCGCCGACCTGTCCGACCGCGAGTTTCGCCTGCTGCACTTCCTGATGGCCCACGTAGGCCAGGTGGTCAGCCGCGAGCGGCTGCTGTCGGAGGTCTGGGGCTACGACTTCGATCCCCGCTCCAACGTGGTCGACGTGTGCGTGCGGCGCCTGCGCCGCCGGCTGGGCCCGGGCGCTCCGATCGAGACCGTGCGCAACGCCGGCTACCGCGCGGCCGCGTGAGCGGGGGCACCTGGCTCCGGCGCTACCGCGTCGAGCTGCTGTGGGGTGCGTTCGCGGCCGCGAGCTACGCGGCCATGATCCTGTGGCCGAGCTGGGAGACGATCCCGTTCCATTTCGTCTGGATCAGCCTCACGCTGCTGTACGGGTTTCGGGTGTGGCCCATGGCCGGCACCTGGGTCGTGCTGATCGCCGTGATGACGGCGATGGCCATCTCGATCGGGGTCGACGCGTTCGAGGGCATCCAGCTCTGGGGCGAGCTGACCGAGGTGCCGTTGATGGCGGCGATGTTCCTGGCCATGGTCTGGCATGCGCGCCGCCGGGTGGACGCGCTGGCCCTGGCCGAGGGGCGCGCCGAGGAGCGCCGGTCGCTCCTCACCCGCCAGGAGCGCTTCATCCATGACGCCTCGCACGAGCTGCGCACGCCGGTGACGATCGCCCGCGGCCACCTCGAGTTGCTGCGTGGCCACGGCGAAGACGCACCGGAGCTCGACGTGGCCCTCGACGAGCTCGCGCGGATCGACGCGATCGTGCAGCGCCTGCTCGTCCTCGCCACCGCCGACCAGGCCGACTTCCTGATGACCGAGGGTGTGGAGCTCGAGCCGTTCCTGGAGGAGGTGTTCGTGCGATGGACGGAGGTCGCACCGCGCGCCTGGCGTCTGGGCCCACTGGTGGCGGGTTGCGCAACCGTCGACGTCGAGCGCCTGCGCGCGGCGCTCGACGCGCTGCTCGAGAACGCGGTCAAGTTCACCGGCCAACAGGCGGCGATCGAGCTGCGCTCGCATTACGACGGCGCGGGTCAGGTCGTGATCGAGGTCGAGGACGAGGGTTGCGGCGTGCCCGCGGACGCGCTGCACCGCATCTTCGACCGCTTCGCCCGCGTCGACGCGGCGCGGACGCGCTCCGCGGGCGGTGTCGGTCTCGGTCTCGCCATCGTCGACGCGATCGCCAAGGGCCACGGCGGCCGCTGCACGGTCTCGAGCACGCCCCATGGCTCCATCTTCGCGCTCTATCTGCCGGGATTCGTGCCCGCCGCCTCGCGGCTGGCGGCGCCCCCACTGGCGCCCCCACTGGCGCGTTGACCCCAGGCCCGCGAGGCACTCCTCCGCCCGGGCGCTGCTGCCGGGTGGCTCGGTCGTGGGCTATTACAGGACTCTAATGCCGTTCCGACAGACGTCTGTTGATCGCGCGGGAACCTGGGTAAGCGTTACCCAAGGCTACGAAACGGAGACCCCCCGATGACCGCCGTAATGATTCTCAACATCGTCTTTGCCACCCTCGTCGTTGCCGGCATGCTGGCGCTGCTCGGCTGGGGCATCGTCACCGACAGGACCGTGGCGTCCCGTCGCGGCCGGCTGGCCCGTCGTCCGGCCCACCGGGTGACGGCGCACGCGGGACACGCGCATCGCGGACGCGCGCTGGACTTCAACGTTCAGTGATCTGGCGTCGCCGAGCGGGCGCGTCCGCGGCGGCGCGCGTCGCCCGGTAGTCACCGGCCGGAGCGCGCCGGCCGGTGACTACTGCGGTGCCGCCGCGGTCAGCTCGTCGAGCACCTCGGCGCTGAGCTGTCCCGCGTGCATCGCCGTCCCGATGAAGACGGTGGGCGTGGTCACGACGCCGGCCCGCATCCCCGACTCAAAGTCCCGCCGCACCCGCGCACGTACCGATTGGGCCCGCCGATCGGCGTCGAAGCGCTCCAGATCGAGCCCGAGTGCGCTCGCCCGGTCCCATAGGTGCGGATCCTCGAGGCGGGCCTGGTCGGCGAACAGGCTGTCGTGCATCTCCCAGAAGCGGTCCTGAAGGCCCGCGGCCTCGGCCGCGCACGCCGCCGCCCACGCCCGGGGGTGGCTCGAGCGAACGGGGAAGTGCCGGAACACGCGCCGCAGCGGCCGGTCGGTGAGGTGCAGCTCGAGCGCTGCGCAGTATGGGCACTCGAAGTCCGCATACTCGATCACGAGCGGCCCCATCCGGGGCCCGCGGCAGTGGTCCTCAGATGATGGTGGCGGGACGGGGGCGGAACCGAGGTCGCTCAAGCAGCGAGCCCGTCGAAGATCAGGTTGGCGCCGGGGAGATCTCCCGGCGAGGGAGCCTCGTAGCTCCACGTGACGATGCCGTCGGGGCCGATGACCACGAGCGCTCGCTGCGGGAAACCGCCGGGGTGGTAGACACCGAAGGCGCGCGACGTTTCGCCCTTGGGCTCGAAATCAGACAGCTGTTCGATCCGGACACCGAGCTTCTCGCGGAACGCCCGCTGCGACTGGCTGGCATCGCAGGATACGCCGTACAGGGTCGCCCCGCGCGCCGTGAACTCGTCCAGCAGCTCCTCGTAGAGGTTGAACTGGTCGGTGCACACGGGGCTGAAGGCGAACGGGTAGAAGACGAGCACCGTCGTCTGGCCCTCGAGGTCCCGGCGCGTGAACTCGCTCCCGTCCTCGCGCCGCAACGTGAACTCCGGCGCCGCGGTCCCGGGGGCGATCACCCCGGCCTGCGGGCCGTCCGTCACTTGCGCAGCCCGAGCTCGCGCACCAGCGACCGGTAGCGCTCGAGGTCGGTGCGCTGCAGGTAGCTGAGGAACCGGCGGCGACGTCCCACCAGCATCAGCAGCCCGCGGCGGGAGTGATGGTCCTTCTTATGGGTGCGCAGATGCTCGGTGAGCTCGTTGATCCGCTCCGTGAGCAGAGCGATCTGCACCTCGGCCTTGCCGGTGTCGGCGGGTCCGTCACCGAACTTGGTGACGAGCTCCTGCTTGCGTTCCTGAGTAAGGGTCATGCGGTCGACGAGGCTAGCAGAGGGCGCGCCATCGGCACACTCCGCGGTCCGTCCCCCACTCCGTGAGCGCTCCACGCTCATCCGCACAGCTCGCGCGTGCGCTCGACGTCGAGGTGCATCTGCTCGACCAGCGCGTCGACGGATTCGAACCGCCGCTCGCCCCGCAGGCGCTGGATGAACTCGATCGTCAGCACGCGCCCGTAGAGGTCTTCGTCGCGGTCGAGGAGGTACGCCTCCACCAGCACCGCACGCCCGGTTCCGAACGTCGGGCGCACGCCGACGCTGACCGCCGCGCAGGCGCCGTCGGCGCGGGCGGCGTAGACGCCGTGGCCCGGGCACACGAGGGCCTCGTCGGGAACCAGGTTGGCCGTCGGGAAGCCGAGCTCGTGGCCCCGGCGGTCCCCGGTCACCACTTCGCCGCGGAGCCGGAACGGCGCCCCGAGCAGGCGCTGGGCCAGGTCCACCTCGCCCGCGAGCACGAGCCCGCGGATGTGGCTCGAGGACACGATCTCGCCGTCGACGGCCACCAGCGGGACCACACGGGTCTCGAACCGCGGGTCGGCCATGAGCATTGCGGTGTCCCCGGCCGCGCGATGACCGAAGCGGAAGTTCTCACCCACCGAGACGTGCGTCGCGGAGAGCCGCTCGACCAGGATCCGGTCGACGAACTCCGGGGGCGTCTGGGCGGCGAAGCCCTCGTCGAACGGGATCACGACCAGCTCCTCCACGCCCAGCGTCTCGATCAGCTCGGCCTTGGCGTCGAGGCTGGTCAGCAGCTTCGGGGCCGCCTCGGGACGCACGACCTGCAGGGGATGGGGCTCGAACGTGAGCACGGTGTCGTTGCCGCTGATCACCTCCCGGTGACCCACGTGCACGCCGTCGAACTCGCCGACCGCCACCCGCCGCGGTCTCGGGGCCGTGTCTCCAAGCATCGTCACCCGCATCGGCGCGGAAGCCTAGTGGTTCGGACCGGGGCCGCCATTTCGGGTGAGACGTTGCGCGCGAGCACCACACCGTCAGCCGCGGGCGGCGTTCCGCGCCGCCCTCACTGCGCGCAGACCGTCGCCCCGAGCTTGGTCGCCGTGCTCGCCACCTGCGCGCCGGCGCCCTGGATCTTGCTCAGATCCTGCAGCCCGCTCGGGTCCTTGGCGTCAGCCTTCTTGCGGATCGTCTGCAGCAATGTGTTCGCCGCCTGCTGGGCCGAGATGAAGGCGTCCCAGTCCGGTGCGACGGAGCTGTCGGGCTTGAGCGCCTGCAGCCGGGTCGTCTCCGTGTCGGCGATCGGACCAATCCGGTCGAAGTACGCCGCCGCCTGGCCGGCGTCCTGGATGCTCGCCGGCTGCGGGACCGCCTTCGCCGCGGTCTGGGCGGTGGTGCAGATCGCGTTGGCCTTGCCGACCAGCTCGCTGCGCGACAGCGTGGTACTCGAGGAGCTGCCACAGGCCGCCAGTGTGCCGCACGCGGCGGCCGCGATCATCAGGCTCAGCTTGTGGTTCCTCATGCGCTCCAGTCCTCAGTTCGCCGGTGGCCGGCCGTCTCGATGACGCGTCAGACTACCGGTCCGAAATCCAGGCTATCTGGCTCCGAAAGGACCCGGGGTCAGCCGCGGAGGCCGACGATCGGCTTCAGGCCGTCGCCGGAGGCGGCCGGCTCGGCCAGCGCGATCAGGCCGCGTTCGTCGGTGAGCCGCACGGTCCCCGTCGCCTCGCCGGGCACCACGACCCCGTGCCCGGCCCGTTTGGCGTCCTCCTCCCCGAGACGGACCTCGGGCATGAAGCCGAGCGCCTCCCCGAGCGGGATGACCCGCTCGGGATCCGCCACCGCGATGGCGAAGTGGCCGATCGCCGTGCGCCGGAGCTGCTCGCAGTAGGCATCGCCGAGGTCGGCGATCAGCGTGCGCACATACGTCCCCGACGAGCATTCGATCACGAAGCCGCGCCGCGGTCCCGAGCGCCAGCTCTCGCTGAACCGGTGCACCTCGACCTCGCGCTCGCGCAACTCGACCTCGATCCCCGCTCGGGCCAACGCATACGCTCGCCGACCCGAGACCTTGACCGCCGAGTACGCGGGCGGGCGCTGCATCAGCCGGCCGGTCGGCAGGTGCAGGTCCCCGTCCGGCACCACGCCCGTCTCCGTGATCTCGCCCTCGGGATCGCCGGTGCTCGACAGGGCGCCAAAGCGCGCCTCCACCTCGTAGGTCTTCGGCAGTGCCATCAGGAACCGTTGCACCCGCGTCGCGCGCCCGACCAGGACGAGCAGCAGCCCGGTCGCGAACGGATCGAGCGTCCCGGCGTGTCCCACCTTGACCCCGCGGCCGAACCGCCGCCGCACGCCGACGACCACGTCGTGCGAGGTGACGCCCGCGGGCTTGTCGAACAGGATCACGCCGGACTGGAGTTCAGGCATGGGTCACGATCGTGAGTCACTGCCGCGACTCTCTACAGCTGCGCCGCGATCTGCTCCCGCAGGAAGTCGACCAGTTCCTCGCGTGACAGGGCCGTGCTGAAGCCGGCCGCCTGACGGTGGCCGCCCCCGCCCTGGGCGCGGGCGATCTGGGAGACATCGATGCGCTCGTCGCCGGAGCGCAACGAGACCTTGGTCGGTGGCGCGTCGTCGGCCGCGCTGACGCGGTCGCGAACGAGCGCGGCGACGGCCGTGCCCTGGACGGCGCGCAGGTGATCGATCACGCCCTCGGAGTAGCTCTCCTCGGCGCCGGACTCGGTGAAGTCCTGGGCGGTCAAGGAGGTCAGCGTGAGGCGGCCGTCGTCGTAGCGCTCCACCTTGGCCAGGCCACGGGCGAGCAGGGCGAGCTTGCCGTACGGGATGCCTTCGTAGACGCGCCGATAGATCTCGTGCACATGGACCCCGGCCGTGATCAGCTCGGCGGCCATCTCGTGTGCGCGGGTGCCGGTGTTCTCGTACATGAAGCGGCCGGTATCGGTGATCAGACCGACGTACAGGGCCTCGGCGATCGTGATCGTCGGCTCGACCCCGAGCCCGTGCATCAGGTCCCACACGATCTCCGCCGTGCATGAGGCCTGCGCGTCGACCAGGTTGACGGTCCCGAAGCGGGTGTTGTCGTGGTGGTGGTCGATGTTGAGGATCCGGCCCTCGGGGCGCTTGAGCGCCTCGGCGGGGTTGCGGTCGAGGTTGCCGCAGTCGAGGAACACGATCGACCGCTCGTCGAGATCGTCGGGCGGCGCGGAGACGAGGCCGGCGAGGGGGAAGAAGCGGTACTCATACGGCAGCGGGAACTCGTTGGCGTCCATGAACATGACGCTGTCCTTGCCGATCGCGGTGAGGATCTCCTGCATCGCGATCAGCGAGCCCAGCGCGTCACCGTCCGGGTTCTCGTGCGTGACGACGATGAACTTCTCCGCGCCGCGGAGCTCTGCGAGCACCGCAGCGCGCGCGGACTGCTTGCCGTTCTCGGTCATGCGTCCGGCGCCGCCCTCTCCTGGAGCAGCTCGGTGATGCGCATCCCGTGATCGACCGAGCCGTCGTAGGCGAAGGTCAGCGTCGGAGTGTGCTTGAGCACGAGCTCGGAGGCCACCCGGCGCTGCAGGAAGCCCTGGGCGGAGCGCAGGCCGTCGAGGCTCTCGGCGCGGACCTCGTCGCCGCCGAGCACGCTGACGTAGACGCGGGCGTGCCGAAGGTCGGGACTGGTCTTCACATCGGTGACGGTGACGAATCCCACGCGCGGGTCCTTGATTTGGGTGGCGATCGCCTCGCTGAGAACAGCGCGTACGGCCTCATCGACGCGCCTCATCCGGGGTCGGCCCATCCTATCCGTCCTCGCGATTGCTTGACGGTCCGATCTTGTTCATCCGCGCAGGTCCTCCACCGACGCCACGAGGCGCTCGATCCTGACGCCCTGCGGGAAGCGGGCGTCCAGCCATCGCTCGACTCCGTCGGCGGCGGCCGACAGCGTGGCCAGCGAGCCGCTGGTCAGCGCGGCGGTCAGGGTCGAGCGCTGCCACAAGTCCTGATGGCCGGTCTCCGACACCGCCGCTCCGAGCCGGCCTTGGAGCTGCGCCTTGACCGACTGCAGCTCCTTGCGCTTGCCCTTGAGGCTCCCCGCGTCGGGGAAGTGCAGGTCGATCACGAGCACGGCCACAAAGCCGCTCCCGGCCATCGACAGCCGGCTAGGCGAGCTCGCGCTCGACCTGGCGCGTCGTGTAGGTCTCGAACACGTCGCCCTCTTTGACGTCGGCGAAGTCCCTGAGCACGATCCCGCAATCGAATCCCGAGGCGACCTCGCGCACGTCATCGTTGAAGCGCCGCAGGCTGGCGATCTCACCGGTGTAGACGACGGTGCCGTCGCGCACGAGCCGGACCTTGGAGCCACGGGTGATCTTGCCCTCCGTGACGTGGCAACCAGCGATCGTGCCCACGCGCGAGGCGCGGAAGATCTGGCGCACCTCGGCGGAGCCGAGTGACTCCTCGACCTCTTCGGGGGCGAGCATGCCCTGCATGGCGCTGCGCAGCTCCTCGATCGCCCGGTAGATGACCGAGTAGTGCCGGATCTCCACACCCTCGCGCTCGGCGACGGCGCGAGCATCGCCCACGGGTCGTACGTTGAAGGCGAGGATCACGGCGTCGGAGGCCGCGGCGAGCATCACGTCGGACTCGGTCACGGCGCCCACCGCCCGCCGGATCACGTTGACCGACACCTCGTCCTGCGGCAGCTTGGCGATCTCGTCCTCGATCGCCTCCAGCGAGCCGGCGACGTCTGACTTGATGACCAGGTTGAGCTCCTGCAGGCCGCGCTTGAAGATGTCCTCGAGCGAGATCTTCTTCCCGCTGCGACGAGCCAGCGACTCGGTCTTCAGGCGGGTCGCGCGCTCGCCCGCGAGCTGGCGAGCACGGCGCTCGTGGTCGACCACGCGGACGTGCTCGCCGGCCTCGGGCACGCCGTCGAAGCCGAGCACCTCGACCGGCTCGCCCGGGAACGCCTGGCCGACGCGGTTGCCGAGGAAGTCGTTCATCGCCCGCACACGGCCCCAGTGGGCGCCGGCGACCAGCGCGTCGCCGACCTCGAGCGTGCCGCGGCCGATCAGAATCGTGACCACGGGACCCCGGCCGGGATCGAGCTTGGACTCGACCACGGTGCCGGAGGCGGGCGCATTCGGGTTGGACTTCAGCTCCTCGACCTCGGCCATCACGAGGATCGTCTCGACCAAGTCGTCGAGGCCCTGCCTGGTCTTGGCCGACACGTCGACGAACTCGGTCTCTCCGCCCCACTCCACCGGCTGCAGGCCGAGCTGCGTCATCTCGGTGCGCACGCGATCGGGCTGGGCACCCTCCTTGTCGACCTTGTTCACGGCCACGAGAATGGGGACGCCGGCCTCCTTGGCGTGATCCACGGCCTCCTGGGTCTGGGGCTTCACGCCGTCGTCGGCGGCGACGACGATCACTGCGATGTCGGTCACCTTGGCGCCGCGGGCGCGCATGGCGGTGAACGCCTCGTGTCCCGGCGTGTCGAGGAAGGTGACGATCTTGTCGCCGTGGTGCACCTGGTAGGCGCCGATGTGCTGGGTGATCCCGCCTGCCTCGCCCGCGGCGACCTCGGTCTCGCGGATCGCATCGAGCAGCGACGTCTTGCCGTGGTCGACATGGCCCATGATCGTGACCACCGGCGGACGCTCGATCAGATCAACCTCGGCGTCGTTGAACACCGGCTCGGAGATCTCCTCGTCCTCGGAGTGCACGATCTCCACCTCGCGACCGAGCTCGGACGCCAGCACCAGGATCGACTCGTCGGTCAACGTCTGCGTGACCGTCTTCATCTCGCCGAGCTGCATCAGCTTCTTCATGATCTCCGCCAGCGGCACGTCGAGATACTCGGCGACGCCCTTGACGGTCGAGCCGGAGTTGATCCTGACCGTGTTCGGCTCGGCCAGCGCGGTGCGCGAGGCCGACGGACGCGACTCCGCCTCTTCGTCGTAGACGCCGCGACGGCGCCGGCCGCGGCGCTGGCGCCGGGGCGGCTGGTTGGATTGGCCGCCGGGGCCGCCACCGGGGGCGCGTCGTGAGGCCTGGGAGTCGATCACGACGCGGCGGCGGCCGCCGGGGGTGCCGGGGGCGCGCTCGCCCTGCAGCGAGTCCCGCGTCGGGCGCTTGTGTCCCTGCTCACCGTTCTGGCCGCCGTCGGCCGCAGCGGGCGCCTCGCCGTCGGGGGCGGGTGCGGGAGCCGTGTCGGCCGTCAGCGCCGGTGCTGCCGGAGCGGGCGCTGCCGGAGCCGGTGCTGCCGGAGCCGCCGGGGCCTTCTCAGCCGCGGCGCTCGCCGCGGGAGGCTTCTCAGCCGACGGGGCCGCCGGTGCGGCCCTGTCCGCCGGCGGAGCCTTCGCGGACGCCGGGGCCTTCGCGGCTGCCGGAGCCTTGGCCGCGGGCGGCGCCTTCGCGTTCCCGGCACCCTTCGCGGCTGCCGGGGCCTTCGCCGCCTTGGCGTTCGCAGGCGCGGCGCCCCCATTTCCGAGCACGGCCAGCGCGGCCGCCTCGTCGACGGCCGACGAAGCCGCCTTGACGTCGAGTCCGCCCGCCTTCAGTCGGGCCAGGACGTCCTTGGCCGGCAGGCCGCGTTCTTTCGCTATCTCGTGTACTCGCTTCTTCATCTGCTGTTCCAGTGTAAGGGCACGTGCCAGCCGCGACGGCCGGTCGCGCCCGGGGGGCCTACGATGTTGCGCCCTCGGCGGGCTCGGACTCCGGCGCGCTCGCCGCGCCCTCATCGCCGCTGTCCTCGGCTGACGCGTCGACCTGGTCGGTGTCCTGGCCGGCAAGTGCCTGGTGGGCTTCGATGCCGCAGTAGCGCGAGCCGGGAAGGGCGGCGTTCGGGCAGCGCCGGCCGTTGGAGAGGATTGCTGCGCAGCGTCCCTGTGCCTCCTCCTGCTCGTAGCCGTGCTCGGCCTCCTCGGCGGCGAACTCGGTTTCCGAGCGGATGTCGATCCGCCACCCCGTCAGGCGCGCGGCGAGCCGGGCGTTCTGGCCCTCGCGGCCGATCGCCAGCGACAGCTGGTCGTCCGGGACGATCACGGTGGCCTGCTTGTTGGCGTCGTCGACGAGCACCTCGCGCACGCGGGCCGGCGAGAGTGCCTTGGCGACGAACCGGGCCGGCTCGTCGTTGTAGGGGATGATGTCGATCTTCTCGCCGCGCAGCTCGGACACGACCATGCGCACCCGCGATCCGCGCGGGCCGACGCACGCGCCGACCGGATCCACGCCGTCGACGTGCGAGACGACGGCGATCTTCGACCGGTAGCCGGGCTCCCGGGCCACGCCGGTGATCTCCACCAGGCCGTCGGCGATCTCGGGGACCTCGAGCTCGAACAGCGACTTGATCAGCTCGGGATCACGGCGCGAGACGATGATGCTCGGCCCCTTGGTCGAGTTGGAGACGTCCTTGATCACGGCCTTGATCCGCTGCGAGTGGTCGTAGCGCTCGCCGTCGACCTGCTCGGACTTCGGCAACAGCGCCTCGACGCGCTCGCGGAGCTGGACCAGGGTATAGCGCGAGTCCGATTGCTGCACGATGCCCGTGATCAGCTCGCCGACCCGGTCGCGGTACTCCTCGAACATCATGTCGCGCTCGGCCTCGCGGATCCGCTGCAGGATCACCTGCTTGGCGGTCTGGGCGGCGATGCGCCCGAAGTCGTGCGGGGTGACGTCCTCGGTGTCGATCTGGTCCTCATATTCCTTGAGCTTCTCGAGATCGATCTCGGGCTCGGGCGGCTCGCGCATCTCGCCCGTCTCCGGGTCGACCGTGGGCTGCTGATCGACCGTCGACTCGACGAGCAGCTGCTCCTCGAGCTCCGGCGGGATCTTCAGCTCCCAGACGATGAAGTCGCCGCTGTCACGGTCCATTTCGACCTTCGCGTACGGCGCTGATCCGGGCGTCTTCTTGTAGGCCGACAGGAGCGCGTCCTCGAGCGCCTCCATCAGCTTCTCGCTGGAGATGTTCTTCTCAGCCGCGAGGCCCCGTACTGCTTCCACGATCTCCTTGGACATTGGGCTTACTCTCCCGGGACGAGGTTGGAGCGGACGATCTCGGCGTAGGGGATCGTCACGAGGCCGTTCTCTGCGGCGATCGTCACGTCCCGCTCGGAGGCGCCGACGAGCTCTCCGGTCAGGCTCTTGTGTCCGTCACGGGCGTCCCGCAGGCGCACCCGCGCGCGCCTCCCGAGGAAGCGCGTGTAATGCTGGGGCTTGGTGAGCGGACGATCCTGGCCGGGCGAGGAGACCTCGAGCGAATATCGATCCCTGTACTCGCCCAGGTGCCCGGTGACGCGTTCGCACAGCGCGAGCGTGACGCCGTCCGGGTGGTCGATGAACAGGCGCAGGGTGCTGCCTGAGACGACCTCGACGAGCAGCACCTCGACCTTGGGCTCGGCCTCCTGCAGCCGAGCTTCGATCTCCGACTGAAGCGCGCTCACTGTCTCCTCCGTGGTCATAAAAGTCAT
This sequence comes from uncultured Solirubrobacteraceae bacterium, assembly GCA_963800815.1. Classification (GTDB taxonomy): domain Bacteria; phylum Actinomycetota; class Thermoleophilia; order Solirubrobacterales; family Solirubrobacteraceae; genus Palsa-465. Next base: position 88,399 of record CAWDCP010000023.1, on the reverse strand, counting down.
AAAAAAAAGCGGGCGAGCGCCCACTTTCGGTACGTCCACCGGGAATCGTCCCGGGCGAAAGCTGTGCGCTCAGGGTAGCACCGCGTTCACGGGGCTGCATGGGGCGGCCCGGTTCGCAAGCGCTCGTGCGGGCCCGCGAACCACGCGCGCCCCGACGGCTGTTCAGGACCGCGCGGCCGCCGCCCGGGCGCGGTCGCGGTAGAGGCGATAGTCACGCCGGGAGGGCTGCAGGCAGGCGGCCAGGACCAGTGGCTTGCGCGCCTCGGCGTGGCGGCCCAGCAGCTGCAGCGAGCGGCCGAGGCAGAACTGGGCAAAGTCGTTCGTCGGCGCACGCTCGATGACCGCCTCGAACTCACCCGCCGCCTGCTCGTAGCGCTGGGCGTGAAACAGGGCGCGACCGAGCGCCTCGCGGATCGATGTCTTGTCGGGAGCGAGGTCGCGCGCCCGGGAGAGCGGGATCACCGCCTGGTGGTGATGACCAGCCTCCAGCAGCTCGGTCCCCCGCCGGTACAGCTCATACACGTCATCCATGATTCGATTTTAGGACGGACCGCAACCCGGTCAGGGAGCCCGGAAGGGCCACGGCGGCAGCGCCCACAGCGCGCGCAGGCGTCCCGTGGCGCCGAGCCCCTCCGACAGCCGCGCGCGCAGCGCACGGCGCTGAGCCCGGGTCGGACCGTCGCCGGCAGCGCCGTAGCGCGAGAGCCGCAGGGCCCGGATGTAGGCCGCCGCGTCAGGCGAGGAGCGGAAGCGGTGCTCGAGCCCACTCAGCGTCGTCCCTCCTCGCAGCGGGCGCCCGCTGCGAGCCAGTGCGCGCTCGAGCTCGAACACGACCGGGTCTCGGTCCCCCCTGGCGGCGTGACGCCCCCTCCTCCGCAGCGCCAGCAGCGCGCCCAGCCCGGCCAGCACCAGTGCGCCGGCCCCGAGGATCAGCCACAGTCCGGAGCTGCTTCCGGCGCTGCCGGCCCGGGAGCCGGTGGGGATGTCGTGGATCGCTCGGTGCAGCTGGCCCTGGGCGCCGCCGCCGCCGGCCGGCAGCTTCGGCACCGCGAGCGCTCCCCGCCCGCCGAGTTCGGGCGCGACGCCGGGCGTGGGGTCGAAGCGCACCCAGCCGTAGCTCGGGAACCAGGCCTCGACCCAGGCATGGGCATCGAGGTCCGAAACCGCCCACTGATTGAGCGACTGATCGTAGGTACCGCTCGTGAACCCAGCCGAGACCCGCGCCGGGACGCCGCCCATCCGCAGCAGCAGCGCCATCGCGCCCGAGAACTGCTGGCAGTAGCCGAGCTTGTCCTGGAACAGGAAGCTCTCGAGTGGATACGCGTGCCTGGGCGCATTCTCGTTGTAGGTGAACCCGGTCGAGAGGTAGCGCTCGATGCGCTTGATATAGGCGATCGGGGTCGGTGCTCCCTTGGCCAAGCGTCGCGCGAGCGCGTACGCGCCCGCGTAGGGAGAGGCGCGCACCGCCGCGGCGCCGTCGTTGCTGGCGACCCCGGTGATCCGGACCGCCGGCGCGTGCGAGCCGAACGCCGGGAACAGGATCTCCCCTGCGGCCGGCTGTCCCGGCGCCGGGGTCGGCAGTGTGATCGCACGATAGGAGGCGAGGTACAACTGGGGGTAAGGCTGCCCCGCCGTCGCCGCCAGCTCGGCCGTGCTCGGCTGCGGGGAGTAGCTGGTCACGAAGTACGAGTCGCCGGGCTGCAGGTCGGTGCCGGCCAGCCACGTACCGGGGCTGTCGCCGGGGATGACCCCCTGCGGGACCTGCTCGGGCGGCTGCAACGTGAAGCCGGGCGCGATCACGTCGGTCGTCCTCATCCCGGTGATCGTCACCTCCACGCGCTGGGTCCAGCGTGCGAGCGCGTTGGGGTCCGGCGCCGGGATCGCCGCGGTCGTCTCGTTGGTCCCCTGAACCCAGTCGACCCCGTCGAAGACGTCGAGGTTCTGCGCCTTCCAGTAATCCGGATGCGTCGCCCTGACCGTCATCACCTCGCGTCCGGTGCGCGGCCAGTTGAGCGGTCCGTAGCGCTGGGACCAGTCGAACGTCTCGATGTTGGTGGGTGCGAACGCCCCCGCCAGGCCCTCGTAGTTGAGCAGCGGCCGGTGGCGATCGAGGGCCGGGCCGATCACCATCGCGCCGGCTCCGGCGAGCGCGAGCGCGATCAGTGCCGCGCGCGCGTCGCGCCGGCGCAGACGCTCGCCCCACACGAGCGCCCCGACCAGGACGAGCAGCAGCAGCCCCTGCAGATACGGCGCCTGGGGCCGGATCAGCGTCGTGGGCACGACCGCGACCGCGATCAGCGGCATCGCCGCCGCCGCTCGGCGGGCGTCGCCGAGCGACCGGGGCGCGAAGGCCAGCACGAGCGCGCCGTCCATCAGCAGCACCGCCGCGCCGAGCGTCACCACGACCGGCACCCACGGGTCCGCACCGTTGTAGGGCACGAGCACCCGCGGCAGCGCGCCGAGCCCGTCCGAGACGCCCGACCAGATCGCGCGCGGGTGGGCGTGCACGATCAGCGTCGCCGGGACGCCGGCCAGGGCCAGCGCCGCCAGGCAGGCGAGCACGGCGACGATCACCGCCGCCGCCCGGGCGAGCCGGCCGCGCGTCACTGCAGCCCCGAGCACGCCGGCCGTCGCGGTGGCCAGGGCGAGCAGTCCGAGCATGCGCGAGGTCGGCCGCGGTTCGAGCAGGATCGACCAGCGGGAGACGCCGTACAGGCCGAGCGCGGCGAACGCAGCCAGCGTGACCAGCGGCCGCGCGGGCGCTGCCCGGCGGTCCACGCGGGCGCTCCGGTGTTCGGCACGGCCGGCGCCGAGGACGCTGATGGCTTCGTCGAACGCGCTCATGCCGCCCGCTCGCCCGGTCGTGAGCGCAGCACGTAGCCGCGGCAGCCGGACACCTCGAAGCTCGGCCGCAGGGGGCGGTTCGAGCCCGGCACGCGCGCCGCCACCTGCTTTTCGGCCTGAGGCGGCCCCGGCACGACCAGGACGCGCGCGCCGCGGGCGACCCCGAGCACCGCCGGGGGTATGCGCTCGAGCGACAGCGCCGCGACGTAGAACATCGGACCGAGCCGCGCCTGCCCGCCCAGCCGCGGCGCCGGTGAGCCGGGGCCCCCGGAGACGAGCGCCAAGCGCACGTGGGCGGCCGGCCAGGCGGCGAGATCGGCCTCGATCGGCGTGGGGCGTCGCTCGCCCGGCAGGAGCAACGCGCAGCCGCCCTCGCGGGCCAGCTCGAGCGCCAGCGAGGCCGCGGCGCGGACGGCGGCGTCGACGTCGTCCGCGCGCGCATCCCCGCCGGCATCGAGCACCACGAGCGGGCTGGTGTCCCCCTCCACGCGCAGGCGGCGCTCGAGCAGGCCGGCCCCGCGCGCGAGCGCCTGCCAGTGGATGCGCGAGGCGGGTGTCCCGGGCCGGTAGGGGCGCAGGCCGTCGAGGTCGACCGCGGCCAGCGCCTCGGGTCGCGCGAACGCGGCCGCGGGGCTGCGCCGGTCCCCGCGGGCGCCGTCGACCCAGTTGACCGGCGCGGTGCGCGGCAGCACGATCAGCTCCCGCGGGCGCTCGGCGCCGACCCGCACGACCCGGGCGATGTCGAGTGGGTCGTGGATGATCAGCGACGGTGGCTCCAGGCGCCGCCGGCCCCGGCGCTCGAAGCGGACCACGACTCGGATGGTGGCCGAGCGCGCCCGGCGCGGCAGCGGGATCGGCCCGGCCGCGAGCGGCTCGAGCACCTCCGCCACCGGCAGGCGCAGGCGGCCCGTGTGCACCTCGATCGTCGCCTCGAGCGGCTCGTCCTCGATGACCCGGCGGTCATCGAGCCGGCGTTCGATGCGCGTGCCGCGCGCGCTCAGCACGATCCACGCCGGCGTCGCGATCCCCAGCAGGGCCAGGCCGGCCCCGAGCACGAACAGCGGCGAGGTGTCGAACAGGAAGGCGATCAGCGTCAGCGCCACTCCGGCCACGCCGATGCCGAGTGCCCGTCGCACTACAACGCCCGTACCGCCGAGATCGCGTCGGCGATCACGTCGCCGGCCGCCGGGCGGGCCGACTCCGGCGCCAGCACCAGCCGGTGCGCCAGGACCGGCTCCGCCAGTGCCTGCACGTCATCGGGGAGCGCGTGATCGCGGCCCTGCATCATCGCGTGGGCCTTGGCGGCCCGGAGCAGCATCAGCCCGGCCCGTGGGCTCGCGCCGAGGTCGACCCGCGGATCCTCACGGGTGCGCCACAGGAGCTTGACCACGTAGTCGCGCAGCGGCCCGGAAGCCCGGACGCGGGCGGCGGCGTCCTGGGCCGAGAGCACCTCGCCGGCGGTGACGACCGGGCCGAGCCCGAGCACGCGGTCACCCGCCTCGTGGTCGGCCAGCATGCCGGCTTCGGCCTCGGGCTCGGGGTAGCCGAGCGAGATCCGGACCATGAACCGGTCGACCTGGGCCTCGGGCAGCGGGTAGGTGCCCTCGTACTCGACCGGATTCTGGGTCGCCAGGACGAGAAACGGGCGCGCCAGCTCGTGGGTCTGGACGTCGACCGTGACCCGGCGTTCCTGCATGCACTCGAGCAGTCCGGACTGCGTCTTGGGCGACGCGCGGTTGATCTCGTCGACCAGCACCACGTTGGCGAACACCGGGCCGGGGCGGAACTCGAAGCGCTGCTCGCGCTGGTCGTAGACGTTCGTGCCGACCACGTCGGCGGGCAGCAGGTCCGATGTGCACTGGATGCGGGCGAACTGACAGTCGATCGAGCGCGCGATCGCACGTGCCAGCGCCGTCTTGCCGACCCCGGGGTAGTCCTCCACGAGCACGTGGCCCTCGGCGAGCATCGCGACCAGCACGTGCTCGAGCGTCTCGGGCCGCACCTGCACGGCCCGCGCGACGTTCGCAGCTATCCGCCGTGCGATTGCAGCGGCCGCCTCACACTCGTGCGACGCGACCGGCGGTGGTGGCTCCGGCGGCTCCATTGCTTCCCTCCCTCTCTCGGCGCAGCGCCTCGACCTCGTCGAGCACCGCCTCTGCAACGCGTTCCTTGCTCGTCCTGTCCACGTGCCGCTCCCCGGTCGGCGACAGGATCACGACCTCGTTCTCGGGAGCATCGAAGCCGATTCCCGGTCGCGAGATGTCGTTGACCACGATTGCGTCCAGATGCTTGCGCTCGAGCTTGCGGCGCCCGTAGTCGATGGCGCGATCGCCGTGCTCGGCGGCGAACCCGACCAGCACCTGACCCGGACGGCGGCGCGCGGCCAGCCCGCTCAGCACGTCCTCGGTCGCTTCGAGCTCGATCGCCGGCGGGGCGTCGGCATCCTTCTTGAGCTTGGTCGCCGTCGGGTGCGCGGGACGAAAGTCGGCCACGGCAGCCGACATCAGCAGCACGTCGCTGACCTCGAAGTGCTGCTCGCACGCCTGCTGCAACTCGGCCGCGGTCTGCACCGCGACGATGTGCACGCCGGGCGGTGGCGCCAGCGACACGTTGGCCGCGACCACGGTCACCGCAGCGCCGCGGCGTGCTGCCGCGGCGGCGAGCGCGTAGCCCATCCGCCCTGAGGAGCGGTTGCCGATGAAGCGCACGCTGTCGATCGGCTCACGCGTGCCCCCGGCGGTGACGAGCACGCGGGTCCCGGCCAGCGAGCCGACATCCGGACCGGTGCTCAGCAGCCGCTCGCAGGCGGCCAGGATCTGCTCGGGTTCGGCCAGGCGGCCGACGCCGTACTCGCCGTGCGAGGCCAGCTCGCCCTCGCCGGGCGGGATGATCGTGACGCCCCGCTGCGCGAGCAGCGCGAGCCCGGCCTGGGTCGCCGGATGCACGTACATGCGGTTGTTCATCGCCGGCGCCACGGCCACCGGGCAGATTGCCGCCAGCGCGGCGGTGCTCAGCAGGTTGTCGGCGTGCCCGTGGGCGAGCTTGGCGATAGTGTTCGCCGTCGCCGGCGCGATCAGGTACACCTCAGCCCGCTCGACCAGCGCCAGATGGCTGATCGGCGCCCGCTCGGGCAGTGGCTCGCCCGGATAGGACCCGCGGGCCGGGTCGGGCTCGAACTCACTGCACAGCACCGGCGCGCCGGTGATGGCCTCGAACGAGGCCGCACCGACGAACCGCTTGCTCGTCGGCGTCTGGATCACCCGGACCGCGTGGCCGGCGCGAATCGCCAGGCGCGCGGTCTCGATCGCTTTGTAAGCCGCGATCCCGCCGCTCACGCCGAGAAGCAACCGGGCCACAGAGGGTCACCTCCGCGGGGCATCCGGCCCCGCGTTCTGAGTCGGCTGCTCCCGGTCCGGCATCGCTTAACCGGCCGTCGCGACCCTACCGGTAGTGGTACTTGATCTTGCCCTGAGCGACTTCCTCGAGCGCGATCGTCAGGTAGTTCTTGGAGCGCGTGTCGACCATCGGCGGCGGGAACTCGTCAAACGTGCCCTCGCCAAGGTTGTGGTAGTAGGAGTTGATCTGGCGCGCGCGCTTGGCGGCGACGATCACGCTCGCGTAATCGGAGTCCACATGCTCGAGCAGCTTGTCGATGCGGGGTGAGATCAAGGGTGTTCCTTTGTGATGAGGGAGATACAGGGTAGCGGGGCGCTCACGTCGCCTGATCCGCCAGGGCGCCGGCGACGATCCGGGCCAGTTCGTCGGTGGCGTCCTCGAGCCGGTCGTTGACGACCACGTGGCCGAACTCGGGCAGTGCGGCCAGCTCCTCCTCCGCGGTGCGCATGCGCGCATCGACCTGGTCCGGCGCGTCGGTACCGCGCCCGACCAGACGCGCCCGGAGCGCCTCACTCGACGGCGGGGCGATGAACACCTGCACCGCCTCGGGCATCGCCGCACGGACCTGGCGGGCCCCCTGGACCTCGATCTCCAGCACGACGGGCACCCCGGCCGCGAGGCGTCGCTCGAGCTCGGAGCGGAGCGTCCCGTAGCGATTGCCGGAATACGTGGCGTGCTCGACGAAATCGCCGGCCCCGACCCGCCGGTCGAACTCGGCGTCGGTGAGGAAGTGGTAGGCCACGCCGGGCTCCTCCCCGGGCCGCGGCGCTCGCGTGGTGGCCGAGATCGAGAGCTCGAGCCCGGGCGTGCGCTCGAGCAGGCCGTTGATCAGCGTGCCCTTGCCGACCCCCGAGGGTCCGGTGATCACGAAGACCTTGGCCACGCGCTCGGAAGGTGGACCGAGCGGGTGCTCAGCGGCGCAGCAGCGTCACAAGCTCGGCGCGCTGGCGCTGCGAGAGCCCGCCCATCGTCTTGCTCGGAGAGATCCTGCACTGGGTGAGAATCCGGTTGACCTTCACGCGGCCGTACTTCGGCACGGCCAGCAGGAGGTCGAACACCTTGGCGGTCTCGAGATACTCGGGCGGATCGAGCAGCAATTCGTGGATCGGCTGGCGACCGGCTTTGAGGTCACGCTTGAGCTGCGCCCGGCGGCTGCGAATGTCGTTGGCGCGCTGCAACGCCTCCATGCGCTGCACGAGTGACCTCTCGGGTGCGGCAACGGGCTTGGTGGGCGACTCACTGACCGGCGGCATCGGCGGCGAGTCTACATCGTCGGGCGGGGCGTTCAAGGCCTACTGGTGCAAATCGGGTGCAATTTTGCTCGACCTCAACCTGAGCTTGAGCACTGTCGAGCCTGGTTACGGCAATAGCCGAGTTTTGCAGGGGGTTTCACGGCGTATTAGCAACTCTGCGCTTGGCTGCGATACGAAACGTCGCAGTTTGCGGCGAGACCGGCCAGCTCTCCGGCCACTCTGGCCCCGGCTGCCGCGTCGCGGAAACTCTCCGTCCCAACGGCGACCAAGGTTGCGCCCGCGCGCAGCAGATCAAGTGCGTCCTGACCGCGCTGCACGCCGCCCATCGCAACGATAGGACTTTTTACAACGTTTGCCACTGCAAATACCTGTGCCAATGCGGTTGCTCTGACCGCCGGCCCCGACACGCCGCCCGTGATGCCCCCGAGCCAGGGCTCCCCCGAGCGCGGGTCCAGCGCCATCCCGCGGATCGTGTTGATCAGCGACACCGCGTCGGCCCCGCTCTCCTCGGCCGCGCGGGCGACCGCGGCCACGTCGGTCGCGTTCGGCGTCAGCTTGACGATCAGCGGCTTGGCGGTCAGCGGTCGGACGTGGTCGAGCAGGGCGGAGACCTCGGCCGGCACGGCGCCCATCATCAGGCCCGTCTCCACGTTGGGACAGGAGACGTTGAGCTCGAGTGCGGCCACCTCGTCGCGCTCGGCGAACGCGGCCACGAGCCGGCCGACCTCCTCGCGGGTGAAGCCCATCACGTTCACGATCAGCGGCACCGGAAGCTCGGCGAGCTGCGGCAGGTCCGTGCGCAGGTACTCCTCGAGGCCCTTGTTCGGCAGCCCGATCGAGTTGATCATGCCGCCGGCCAGCTCCCACAGCCGGGGTGGCGGGTTGCCCTCGCGCGGGGCCAGGGTGACCGTCTTGGACACGAAGGCCGCGAATGGGAACTGCTCCAGCAGCGCGTCGCCGAACACCTTGCGAGCCGCGATCGCGTCGAACGTCCCCGAGGCGTTGATCACCGGGTGGGCGAGCTCGATCCCGCACAGCTGCACCGGTCCCTGCGGCGGCGTCGGGCTCAATGCCCCGCCCCGGCCGCGATCGCGGTCTCGAGCGCGGCGGCGTCGAGCACCGGCCCGTCGACGCAGAGCCGGAGGTAGCCGTCCCGGGTCGGCACGACGCAGCCGAAGCAGGCGCCGAACCCGCACGCCATCCCCGACTCGAGCGCGAGCTGGGCGTCGACCGAGCGCTCGGCGCAGAGCGCTCGGACGGCCTCGAGCATCGCCGGCGGACCGCAGGCGTAGACCATGGCATCCGCGTCCGCGTCGAGCTTGGCCGCCAGCAGTTCGGTCACGAGCCCATGGTGGCCGACCGAGCCGTCGTCGGTGGCCACCGCGGCGCCGCCCAGTAGGCCGGCGCCCTTGGCGTGCTCGGCGTCACGGAAGCCGAGCAGCGCAGGGGTTCCGGCGCCGAGCTCATCCTGCCAGATGGCCAGGGGCGCGATCCCGACGCCGCCGCCCACGAGCAGCGCCCGCCGCCCGCCCTCGGGCGCGGTGAAGCCGATGCCCAGCGGTCCGGTGAGCAGCAGCTCCTCGCCGGCGCCGATCTCGCACAGGCGCCGGGTGCCCGGGCCGACGTCCTCGAGCAGGAACTCGAGCACGGCGCCGGCGGCCGACCCGGTCCTCCCGCCCGTGGGGCGGGCGCGCATCACGCTGAACGCGCGGGGCAGGAACGGACGTTCGCCGACTCCCCCTCCCCATCGCTCGGCCGTACTCAGCATGTAGAACTGGCCCGCATTCGGCACGGGGCCGTCCGGGTCCGAGCAGCGGAGCACCGTGTATGCGCCGTGCTCGGTGCGTCCGAGGACGCGGGCGCGACGCCGCCCGAACGGCGCCGTGGTGCGCTCGCTCACGTGACCGGGCTGGGGCGGGCGTGGATCTCCTGCAACGAGAGCACCTCGGGCTCGCCCCGCCGGGCCGCGGCGATCGCGCGGGCCGCCGCCATCCCCCCCGCCATCGTCGTGATGCAGGGAATCCCGCGGGCGATCGCGGCCGATCGGATCTCGTAGCCGTCGGTGCGGGCGCCGGTGCCGACCGGGGTGTTGACGACGAGGTCGACCTCGCCGCGCTCGATCCAGTCGACGACGTGCGGCGACCCCTCGCCGATCTTGTTGATCGTCTCCACCCGGATGCCCATCCGCCGGATCGCCTGCGCGGTGCCGCGGGTGGCGATGATCGTGAAGCCCAGGTCGTGCAGCGCGGTCGCGATCCCGGTCGCGGCCGGCTTGTCGCCGTCGGCCACCGTGATGAACACGGTGCCGCTGGCCGGCAGGTTCGCGCCCGTGGCGGCCTGCGCCTTGGCGAACGCGGTCGGGAAGTCGCGGGCGATGCCCATCACCTCGCCCGTCGAGCGCATCTCCGGCCCCAGCAGCGAATCGGCGCCGGCGAAGCGGTCGAACGGGAGCACGACCTCCTTGACGCACACGTGCCCGTTGCTCGTGTCCCCGGGCAGGTCGAGATCGGCCACCCGCTCCCCCAGCACCACTCGTGTGGCCAGTTTGGCCAGCGGCAGCCCGATCGCCTTGGAGACGAACGGCACCGTCCGCGAGGCGCGTGGGTTGGCCTCGATCACGTACAGGCCGTTGCCGTGGATCGCGAACTGCACGTTGAGCAGGCCGACCACCCCGAGCGCCTTGGCGATTCCGGCCGTCTGGGCCCGGATCAGCCCCAGCATCTCGTCGCCGAGCGCGTGCGGCGGCAGCACGCACGCCGAATCGCCCGAGTGGATGCCGGCCTCCTCGACGTGTTGCATCACCCCCGCGATCCACACGTCGGTTCCGTCGCACAGCGCGTCGACGTCGATCTCGATCGAGTCCTCGAGGAAGCGGTCGAGGTAGATGGCGCGGTGCGCCTGGGCCCCGACCCGCTCCAGGTAGTGCTCGAGCCCAGCGGTGTCGTAGACGATCTCCATCGCGCGGCCACCGAGCACGTAGCTCGGTCTGACCAGCAACGGGAAGCCGACCTGCGGCGCCCGATCGAGCGCCTCCTGAGCCGAGTTCGCAGTGGCGTAGGGCGGCGCCTTGTAGCCGAGGCGGTCGAGCAGCGGCCCGAAGCGCGAGCGATCCTCGGCGAGGTCGATCGCGTCGATGCTCGTGCCCAGGATCGGGACCCCTGCCGCGTGCAGGCCGGCCGCGAGCTTCAGCGGCGTCTGGCCGCCGAACTGGACCACGACCCCCTCGGGGCGCTCGATCTCGCAGACGGCGAGTACGTCCTCCAGCGTGAGGGGCTCGAAGTAGAGCCGGTCGGAGGTGTCGTAGTCGGTCGAGACCGTCTCCGGGTTGCAGTTGATCATGACCGAGTCGCGACCAGACTCGCGCACCGTCTGCGCCGCGTGCACGCAGCAGTAGTCGAACTCGATCCCCTGCCCGATCCGGTTCGGCCCCGAGCCCAGGATGACCACACTCGGGCGCGTCCCGCGGTCGATCTCGTGAGCGGGACCGCCGGCGGGCGCGCGCTCCCACCCCGAGTAGTAGTACGGGGTGCTGGCGGCGAACTCGGCCGCGCACGTGTCCACCGACTTGTACGTGCGCTCGCCGGCGAAGGCGGCGTCGGGGTCGGTGGCCAGCGCCGAGAGCTCGCGCAGGAACCAGGGATCGATGCTGGTGCGCCGGCGGAGCTCATCGAGGTCGAAGCCGCGGCGCAGCGCCTCCAGCAGGTGGTCGAAGCGCTCGGGGCCCGGCGCCTCGAGCGCGGCGAACAGCGCGTCGTCGTCCTCGGGCGAGGGCGGCATGTGGTCGAGCTCGCGTGAGCGCAGCGCCTTGCCGAACGCCTGCTGGAACGTCCGGCCGATCGCCATCACCTCGCCGACGGCCTTCATGTGCGTCGTCAGCCCCGCATCGGCGCCGGGGAATTTCTCGAACGCGAACCGCGGCCACTTGACCACGCAGTAGTCGATCGTCGGCTCGAAGCTGGCCGGCGTCGCCCGCGTGATGTCGTTGGGGATCTCCTGCAGCGTGTAACCGACCGCGAGCCGGGCGGCGATCTTGGCGATCGGGAACCCGGTCGCCTTGCTGGCCAGCGCGCTCGAGCGGCTCACCCGCGGGTTCATCTCGATGACCATGATCTCGTCGGTCCGTGGGTTGACGGCGAACTGCACGTTGGAGCCGCCGGTCTCCACCCCGACCGCCCGGATCACGGTGATCGCCTGATCGCGCAGGGCCTGGAACTGCTTGTCGGTGAGCGTCTGCTGGGGCGCCACGCAGACGCTGTCGCCGGTATGCACGCCCATCGGGTCGAGGTTCTCGATCGAGCACACGATCACGACGTTGTCGGCCTTGTCGCGCATCACCTCGAGCTCGAACTCACCCCAGCCGAGCACCGATTCCTCCAGCAGCACCTGACCGATCGGCGAGGCCGCGATGCCGCGACCGACGATCGTCTCGAGCTCCGCCTCGTGCCGCACGACGCCACCCCCGCGTCCGCCCAGCGTGAACGCCGGGCGGACGATCATCGGCAGTCCGAGCTCTTCGACCGCCGCGCGCGTATCGTCGAGGTCGTGGGCGATCGCCGAGCGCGGCACCCGCAGCCCGGCATCGGTCATCGTCTGGCGAAAGCGCTCGCGGTCCTCGGCGCGGTCGATCGCCTCATAGTCGGCGCCGATGAGTTCCACGCCGTAGCGCTCGAGCGTGCCGTCCTCGTGCAGCGCCTTGGCCAGGTTGAGCGCCGTCTGGCCGCCGAGCGTCGGCAGCAGCGCATCGGGCCGCTCGCGCTCGATCACCTGGGTCACCGGCCCCGGCAGCAGCGGCTCGATGTAGGTCGCGGTGGCGACCTCGGGGTCGGTCATGATCGTGGCCGGGTTGGAGTTCACCAGCACGACCTCGTAGCCCTCTTCCATCAGCACCTTGCACGCCTGCGTGCCCGAGTAGTCGAACTCGGCCGCCTGGCCGATCACGATCGGGCCCGAGCCGATCAGCAGGATCTTGTGGATGTCGTCACGCCGCGGCATGGTTAGCTCCGCGGGGCATCCAGCCCCGCGTTCTGAGACGAATGCTCGACATCACGTCTCGCTTCACCGGGCCGGCTGCGCCGGCCCTCTATCTCACTCACGAAGCGATCGAACAGGTACAGCGAGTCATGGGGCCCGGGTCCGGCCTCGGGGTGATACTGGACCGTGGCGCCGGGGACGTCGAGCAGCCGAAGCCCCTCGACCGTGCGGTCGTAGAGGTTGATGTGGGTCAGCTCGGCGGCGCCGAAGTCGGTCTCCCAGCGAATCGGCTCGTCGCGCTCGATCGTGCGCTGCCCACTGGGTCCAAGCACCGCGAACCCGTGGTTCTGGCTCGTGATCTCAATCCGGCCGGTGGTGAGGTCCTTGACCGGATGGTTGGCGCCGTGATGGCCGAACGGGAGCTTGTAGGTCTCGAGCCCGACGGCGCGGCACAGCAGCTGGTGGCCGAGGCAGATGCCATACACCGGACGCCGGCCCACCAGCTGCCGGACGGTCTGGACCACGTACTCCAGGGCGGCCGGATCGCCGGGCCCGTTGGCGAGGAAGAACGCGTCGGGGTCGCCGGCCAGCAGCTCCTCGGCGCTGGTGGTGCAGGGATACAGCTCGACGGTGGCACCCCGGGCGCGAAGGTTGCGGATGATCGACAGCTTCACGCCGGTGTCGATCATCGCGATCCGCGGCCCGCGAGAGCCGGCGGCCCCGCCGGTCGGCTCCAGCACGACCCGCTCCGCGGGCGTCACCTCCCGGGCCAGGTCACGGCCCTTCATCGCCGGCTCGGCCCCGATCAGCTCCAGGGCCGTGGCCTCGGGCACGCCGGCCGGGAACACGCCGCCGCGCATCGAGCCCTCGTCGCGCAGGTGGCGCACGAGCGCGCGGGTGTCGAGGTCGGTGATCGCCGGGATTCCGCAGTCGGTCAGCCACGCGAGCCAGCCGCGCTCGGCGCCGGGCGCGTCCTCGCGGTCGATCGCGGCGCGCATGATCGCCGCGCGGGCATGGATGCGGTCCGACTCCAGCGCCTCCTCGGAGACGCCGTAATTGCCGACATGCGGGTACGTGAACGTGATCAGCTGACCGGCGTAGCTCGGGTCGGTCATCGCCTCCTGGTAGCCCGACATCGAGGTCGTGAACACGATCTCGCCCACGGCGTGACCGTCGCTCCCGCAGGCCAGGCCGTCGAAGCGCGTCCCGTCCTCGAGCAGGACGTAGGCGGTGGCGGGTGCTGCGCTCACGCGACCGAGCCGGCCTCGGTGAGCACCGGCGCGCGGAACGCCACCGCGCCCGCTGCGACGGTCAGGACCACGCGGCCGTGCAGCGTGCGGCCGTGGAAGCAGCAGTTCTCCGATCGGCTCACATAGCCATGGGCGCCGACCTCGAAGCGAGCCTCGAGGTCGACCAGGCACAGGTTCGCGGGCTCGCCGGGAGCGATCAGCGGGGTCGGCAGGTCATACAGGGCCGCGCCGGCGGTCATCCGCTCGATCACCGTCGCGAGCTCGATCTCACCCGGCATGACCAGCTCCGTGAACAGCGCCGGGAAGGCGGTCTCCAGGCCTGTCGTCCCCATCGGCGCCTGCTCGAACGGAACCTCCTTCTCGTGCCGGGCATGGGGCGCGTGGTCGGTGGCGATGCAGTCGATCACGCCGCTGGCCAGCGCCGCCACCAGCGCCCGGCGGTCGGTCTCGGAGCGCAGCGGCGGGTTCATCTTGAAGCGACTGTCGAGCGTGCGCACGATGTCGTCGGTGAGCGTGAGATGGTGCGGGCAGACCTCGCCGCTGACCCGCGCGCCTGCGGCCTTGGCGTGGGCGAGCGCTTCGATCGACTCCACGCAGGAGAGGTGCTGGAAGTGCACGCGCGCGTTCTCGTACTTGGCCAGGGCGCCGTCGCGCGCGACCATCGTCGACTCGGAGATCGACGGGATCCCGGCCATCCCGAGCCGGGCCGAGACTGCGCCCTCGTGCATCACGCCGTCCGCCGACAGGGCCGGGTCCTCCTCGTGCAGGGCGACCACGCCACCGCACAGCCGCTGATATTGAAGCGCCTTGCGGAGCATCCCGGCCGAGACGACGGGCCGGCCGTCGTCAGTGAACCCGAGGGCTCCCGCATCGCGCAGCTCGGCCATCTCGGTCAGCTCATCGCCGTGCAGACCGCGCGTGATCGAGGCCAGGAATCCGACCGGCACACGCGCCTCGCGGGACGCCGTGTCGACGAGCGAGCGGAGGATTGCCGCCTCGTCGACGACCGGCGCCGTGTTGGGCATCGCGATCAGCGCGCAGAAGCCGCCCGCGGCGGCCGCCGCAGTGCCGGTCTCGATCGTCTCCTTGTACTCCTGGCCGGGCGTCCGCAGGTGGACGTGCGGGTCGACGAAGCCGGGGAAGGCGTGTCGGCCCCCGGCGTCGATCGTCTCGGCGCCCGCCGGCGCGCTGAGCGAGCGGGGCGGGCCGATCTCCGCGATCAGGCCGCCGCGGATCAGCACGTCGCGCGGGTCGTCGAGGTCGGCCCGGGGGTCGAGGACGTGGGCGTCGCGCAGCAGCAGTTCCGCCGGCTCGGCGTCGCGGTGAGAGAGACGGGAGCTCATGCGGCCACCGCCAGTGCCGGAGAACCGGCCAGTAACTCGTAGAGAACGGCCATGCGGACGGCGACACCGGCCTTGACCTGGTCGCCGATCAGCGCCTGCGGCGAGTCGATCGCGTCGGCCGAGAGCTCGACCCCACGGTTGACCGGGCCCGGGTGCATGAGCAGCTGACCCGGGTTCAGCCGCGCGGCGCTGATCTGGTACCGGGCCGCGTACTCGCGCAGCGAGGGGACGAATGCCTCGCGCATCCGCTCGTGCTGCATCCGCAGCACGTAGACGACGTCGGCCTCGTGGAGGTGCTCGAGCGTCGGCATCGACCGGCACCCGAGGGCCTCGATCTCCCGCGGGATCAGAGTCGGCGGCCCGGCGACCGTCACCTCGGCGCCCATCCGCTGGAAGGCGAGGATGTTCGAGCGGGCCACGCGCGAGTGCAGGACGTCGCCGACGATCCAGATCCGGGCGCCGTCCAGTGCGCCGAGCCGGCGCCGCAGGGTGAACACGTCGAGCAGGGCCTGCGTCGGGTGCTCGTGCTTACCGTCGCCGGCGTTGATCACCGCCGCCGACGTCCAGCCGGCCACGAGCTGCGCCGCGCCGGCGTGGGGCGATCGGATCACGATCGCCGCCGGGTCGTAGGCCGACAGGGTCTGGATCGTGTCCTTGAGCGACTCGCCCTTGTCGACCGACGATCCCACCGAGCGTACGCTGACCACGTCGGCCGACAGCCGCTTGGCCGCGAGCTCGAACGACGAGCTCGTCCGAGTCGAGGCCTCGTAGAACAGGTTGACCACCGTGCGGCCGCGCAACGCGGGGACCTTCTTGATCGCGCGTCCGGAGACCTCCGCGAAGGACTCGGCGCGGTTGAGGATGCGCTCGATCCCGGGGCGATCGAGATCGTCGATCGAGATCAGATGTCGCGGCGTCACACCGCCTCCCGCTCGGGCTTCATCGCTGGACCGATCGTGACCTCGTCGACACCGTCGACCTCCTCGACCCGGACGTTGACGCGTTCATCGTGCGAGGTGGGCAGGTTCTTGCCGACGTAGTCGGGCCGAATCGGAACCTCGCGGTGGCCCCGGTCGACGAGCACCGCGAGCTGGATCCGGGCCGGACGGCCGTAGTCGAAGATCTCGTCGATCGCGGAGCGCACCGTGCGGCCGGTGTAGAGCACGTCGTCGACGATCACGATCGTGCGGCCGTCGATCGGGAAATCGAGATGGGTCGAGTGCACGACCGGGGCGCTGGGCCGGCTCTGGTAATCGTCGCGATAGAAGGCGATGTCCACGTCGCCGAGGGGAACGTCGGTCTCGAGCAGCTCGCTCGTCAGCGTATGGATCCGCTGGGCCAGAACCGCGCCGCGCCGGTGGATGCCGACGATCGCCATCGGACGAGCCGGGTTCTTCTCGACGATCTCGTGAGCGATCCGCACGAGCGTGCGGCGGATGTCATCGCGGTCGAGGACGACCGTCGTGGCTTGCAACGTGCTCCTTCCTGGTCTCGCTGGACCGGGTTAAAGGTGCCGACGTGTTGCAGCCTAGCAAGGGCGCCCGACACCAGTGGGCGTTACGTCTGAGCGGGCTCCGGGGCGTCGGCGATCTCGTCGCGACGTGCGTCCCAGCGCACGAGCCCGGGTTCACCGCGCTCGGGGAACGGCACCTCGATCGTGTCGAAGTCCCGCGGCAGCACGGTGTGGGCGAACACGGCGCGCGCCTCATCGCGCAGGACGCCGACCGGGTAGCGCATCGAGAAGTGGTTGAGCGCCAGCAGCCGCACCTCGGCCTGCGCCGCGATCGCCGCCGCCTGGGCGGCGGTCGAGTGGCGGGTCTCACGGGCGCGCTCGAGTTCCTCCTCGGCGAACGTCGCCTCGTGCACGAGCACATCGGCCTGATGCGCCGCGACCGCGAGCGTCTCGCACGGCATCGTGTCGCCGGAGTACACGAGCTTGCGCCCGCGCCGCGCCGGCCCGAGCACCTGCTCGGGCGAGACGCCGTTGACCGTCTCCCCGCGCTGCACGCGACCGAACTCCGGCCCCGGCTCGAGCCCCAGCCGCACCGCCGTCCCGGGATCGAACACACCGGGCCGCTCGTCCTCGAACAGCACATACCCGTACGCCGGCCCACGATGGGCGACGGGGAACGGCGCGATCCGATACCCGTCGCGCTCGAGCACCTCCCCCGGCTCGAGCTCCACCAGCTCGAGCGCAAAGCTCACCCGCCCGGCCGCCCGCATCGCCAGCGCCATCAGATCGCGCAGCCCGCGCGGCCCGTACACGGTCAGCGGCCGCTCGCGGCCGCGGAGATCGAAGGTCTTGAGCAGGCCCGGAAGCCCCAGCCAATGATCGGCGTGGAAGTGCGTCAGGAAGATCTCTGTCAGCTCGGTCAGGCCGACCGAGGCCACCAGCTGGCGCTGCGTGCCCTCCCCGCAGTCGAACAGGATCCGGTCGCCCCCGCGCCTGACCAGCAGCGCCGGCAGTCCGCGCCTGGCCGTCGGGATCGAGCCGGCCGTGCCGGCAAAGAAGATCGACAGGTCCATGGCCGTGGGTCAGTGTGTCAGCCATCGGCGCGGCGTGGTCAGTCGACCACCACCAGCTCGAACTCCACCCCGCCGCCGTGCACCTGCGCAATCCCCATCGTGTGCTCGGGCGCCCGGCGCCGCTCGGTCGGGCTGCCGGGGTTGAAGATCTGGAACCCGTCGACGGCGCGCTCGTGCAGCGGCATGTGCGAATGGCCGAACACGACCGCGTCGGCATCCGGGAACCGCTTGCGCAGGCGCTCGAGCCGACCCTGCGCCGGCCCGGCGTCGTGCACGATCCCGATCCGGACATCATCGAGGCGAAGCACACGCGTCTCGGGCAGCGCCACGCGGACCTGCTGATCGTCCACGTTGCCGTGCACCGCCACCAGTCGCCCGAAGGCCTGCAGCTCCCGCAGCACCGCAAGCGTGATGAAGTCGCCGGCGTGGACGATCACGTCCGCCCTTCGCAGCCGCTCGACGCAGTCCCCCGGCAGCCGCCGGTTTCCGTGCGACAGGTGGGTGTCGGAGATGATGGCCAGCTCCACGGTAACCTTCCTCCCCCCGGGCGCCCGTAGCTCAGGGGATAGAGCGTTCGCCTCCGGAGCGAAAGGTCGCAGGTTCAAATCCTGCCGGGCGCGTCACTGGAAGCTCTGCTTACGCGGGGTTTTTGTCACTTGGCTCTGAGACAATGCGCCTCCAGACGGGCGTTTTGGCAGCGTTTTGGAAGCGCAAGCCTCTCGCATGGACGATGTGGTGCGCAGAGCCGCCCCCGCACCGCTCGAACGGCCGGGGGCATGGAACCGTCGTCGAGTACGCCGGACGCTGTGCAGATCGCGGGGGCGATCCTTCGCCTCGCCGGCCGCTCGAGTTCATCGAGAGCGCGTCGCGCTCGAGTTCATCGAGAGCGCGTCGGCGACGTCCACGATCCGCCGATGGAGGAGACTGCGCACATGGACAAAGACAAGCGCGTGAGCGCGACCTGCCCAATCTGCCGCGAGGGCGAGCTGAAACGGATGGACGGCCCGCCCGAGTGGTACGTCCTCCCGCCGCCACGCTTGGCCTGCCGGACGACGAGGAGAAGCGCGTGGGGCGCGGCGTGCCAGTGGGCATCAGTGTCTGTTCGCGTTGCGAGTACGTCGCCCTGTTCCTGCCGCCAACCGTCGATGGGCCCGAAGGCAGCGGCGCCCCCTAGCCTAGCCAGGCTAGGTCGCGATGCGCCCCGGCGTCGAGCGGAGGCTGGAAGGGTCCTCGATCGGGGCTACGCAACCAGCGGGCGGCACGTCTCCATCCCAAATAGACGGGTCGGGCGCGCCGCTGGACTACTTCCCGGCGCCAATGTAGCTCTGCTCGATCAGGCGGTCGAACTCCTCCCGCCTCACCCGCACACGTCGCCCCACGTGCAGCGCCGGAAGCTCGCCGCGGTCTATCCATTATCTGGACTTCCGGGGTCATGCCGATCGGCTCGTTAAGATCGTCTGGGCAGTGTGGGTGTAGGGAGTTCGGCACGAGATGAGGTCGCATCGAGTCGCCGGGACTGGTGGATCTCGATCGAACCGACAGTCTGCGGCTTGCTGCCGGATCGGCGACAATGCAGTAGCCGCGGTCGGTGGATTCGTGAGATAGTTTGCGCGATGAGCGTCCGGGGCGGGTGGGCAGGGACGACAATCTCGGCGGTTGCGGGGTGAGCAGCTGTGACTACGCGGTCGTCGGCGCGGGGTCGGCCGGTTGCGTGTTGGCGGCGCGGCTGAGCGAGGATCCCGATGTGTCGGTGGTGCTGTTGGAGGCCGGTGGTGTCGACAGCGCGGAGGAGGTTCATCTCCCGATCGCGTGGAGTGAGTTGTTCAAGGGTCCGTTTGACTGGGATCTGGATTCCGAGCCCGAGCCCGGCTTGAACGGTCGCCGGATCTATCTGCCGCGCGGAAAGGTGCTGGGTGGCTCGAGTTCGATCAACGCGATGATTTACGTCCGCGGTCACCGAGCCGACTATGACGGGTGGGCCGCCAACGGGGCCACGGGCTGGGCGTATGACGATGTGCTGCGGTATTTCCGACGGTCTGAGGACAACGAACGGGGGAGCGATCACTATCACGGCGCCGGCGGGCCCCTGGCCGTCAGTGACGGTCGTTCGTCGCATCCGTTGTCGCGAGCGTTCGTCGACGCCGCGATACAAGCCGGCATCTCGCCGAACCACGATTTCAACGGCGCCGACCAAGCGGGAGTTGGGTTCTTCCAGCTCAACCAGCGAGATGGGATGCGCTGCAGTGCTGCGGCGGCATTCCTGGGTCCCGCTTTGACGCGACCGAACCTGACCGTCATCTCTGACGCGCTGGCTGACCACGTCACATTCTCGGGTAGCCGAGCTGTCGGCGTCGAGTTCAGCCGCGCGGGGGCGCGCAGGACCGTCAGCGCCGACCGCGAGGTGATCCTGTCGGCCGGCAGCTATGAGACGCCGAAGCTGTTGATGCTCTCTGGCATTGGCCCGGGCGATGCGCTTCGGTCCTTCGGACTGGAGGTCCGTGCGGACCTGCCGGTCGGTCAGGGACTGCAGGATCATCTCCTGGTCTTCATCAACTACGCGACCGATGTCGAGTCGCTGATGAGCGCCGGCACGGCAGAGGATGTCGAACTGCTGGAGCGTGAGGGGCGCGGCGCGTTGACGTCAAACCTCGCCGAGGCCGGCGGCTTCGTGCACACCCGCGACGGGCTTGCTGCGCCCGACAGCGAGCTTCTCATCGCGCCGGTGATGTCCTATCAGGAGAATCTCGGCGTGCCCACCGTCCACGCGCTGGCGTTAGGGCCGTCCGTACTGGCGCCGAGCAGCCGGGGCCAGGTGACGCTGCGGTCGCTGAACCCGGCAACCGCGCCGCGTATCCAGCACAACTATCTCCAGACCGAAGAGGATCGTGCGTGCATCGCGGCCGGGCTGCGGATCGTGCTCGGCATTGCCGCCCAGCCTGCCCTCCGCGACATCATCACCGCCCCGCTCGAGGTCCCGGACTCAGAGTCCGAGTCGCACCTGCTCGCGTTCGCCAAACAAGCCGGAATGACCTTCTATCACCCGACCTCAAGTTGCTCGATCGGCTCGGTCGTCGACCCCGAACTGCGGGTGCTCGGGGTCGATGGACTCCGGGTGGTCGACGCGTCGGTGATGCCAACCATCATCCGCGGCAACACCCACGCAGCCACGGTCATGATCGCCGAGCGCGCCGCAGACCTGATCCGCGGACACACCCCCACGACTTAGCCCAATAGAACCGCTTGACTCACACCTGCAATCACGAAGCACCGGCAGCGTCGACCGTTCCCGAACCATCGCTTGAGACTGCTGGATCGGGGCTAGATGCAGCAGTCTCGATTTGACGAATCGGGCTCTGGTGCGGGCGCGTACGGGGTGACAGAGCGCACGACATCGGCGCGCTGCGCGTGAGGCAGGTTCCGCACGACACCCGTGAGGGAGTTCGATGGACCCACTGTCCGCTGATCAATGGTCAGTTCACGCGCCGGAAGCCCTCGTCGTCCACGCGACGCCACTCTGCCGGCCCGCGCCCGCCACGGACGGTCCGAACGTGTGCCGCAGACGGCCACGGGGGCGCCTGGTAGGTTGTCAGCCGTGCTTGAGAGCGGACTGCGACGCACTGTGACGCGACGCGTGGCCGCGGTGGGGGTGTGCTTGATGGTCGGACTGTTCGCCGCGGGGCGGGCGGGTGCCCAGCCGACGGCGCTCCAGGTCGAGGCTCCGGGCGCGCCTCAGTATGTCCATGGCAGCGACGGACGCGAGCACCTCGAGTACGACCTGATCATCACCAATGTGTTCACGGCCGACGCGACGCTCAAGTCGCTTGAGGTGCGTGGCGACGGGAGGCGGCTGCTGGTGCTCAGGGGCGCTGCGCTCGCGGCCGTCACCCTCCCGCCCCTCGGCTCGGGCCCGACGGCGCGCATCGCGCCGGCGTCGACGGTCGTGACGCTCGTCGACATCGCGCTGCCGGCCTCCGCCGGGCGCGCGGCGCCCACACGCCTGACGAATCGGATCCAGTACGCGATCCCGCCGGACGCTCCAGCGCGGTCGCTGATCGGCAGTACGACCGTCACGGCACCCCTGCTCCGCACCGACCGGCGCGCGCCCGTCGTGATCGCACCGCCGCTGCGGGGTTCCGGATGGGTCAATCTCAACGGGTGCTGCAGCGATCCCACCGCTCTCCACCGCAACGTCGTCCTGTCGCAGAACGGGACCTACGTCACGCCTGAGATCTTCGCGATCGACTGGATCCGCCTCGTCGACGGTCGGCCCTACACCGGCGATGGCAAGCACAACAGCGACTGGCCGGCCTACGGCGCCCCGCTCTACGCCGTGGCGGATGGCACCGTGGTCTCGACCGTCGACAACCTCCCAGACATCCCACCGCTCGCCGCCCCAAACCTCAGCGGGCCCCAGGACTACGGGGGCAACAACGTCTCCATCAAGATCGGCCCCGACCGGTACGCGGTCTATGCGCACCTGCAGCCCGGTTCGGTCCGCGTCAGGCGCGGACAGCGCGTCCGGACCGGGCAGATCATCGGCCTGCTCGGGAACAGCGGGAACACGACCTTCCCCCACCTGCACTTCGGGATCCAGAACCGACCCGACCCCCTGTCCAAGAGCGAACCATTCGAGATCAACCGCTACACGCTGGAAGGGACCTTCGATCTGGCGACCTCCCTCGTCACCGGCACACCGCACCGGGAGCGCCGATCACTCCCCCTGATCGGGTCGGTCATCAGCCTGCCCGCGCGCTGAGGCGGCACCGACAGGCTCTGAGCGTGCGTCGTCATGACCCTGCAGGCCTCGAACACCCAGCCCGAATCGAGGCGACAGTCCGTGCCCGACGCGATCGCGAACGCGACGCGAGAAAACGTCCATGGAGAAGATCGCCGTCCCCCGGAAACCAACACACGCTTCTGCTTCGGGCGGGCGCGTCACAGAAAGCCCCGCCACGCCGGGGCGCTCGAGCGGTGTCGTCGGACACGCCATCACGGTCAAGGTCCGCACTGGTCACCGTCCGATCGAAGTCACCGCCGCCGTGCAACGGCATCTCGCATCAGGCGGCCAAACGCGCGCGACTCCCCTGTCAGTCGTTCCTGAAAGCGCCGCAGGTCGTCAGCGCGGGACGTGGTTGCAGGCCGATCCCGCTCCAGGCGGCCCTGCGCTGCAGCCCGCAGTCTGCGAACGTCGGCGAGATGACTCGCGGTCTCTGCGTAGGCGAGCCACTGGGCGCGAACGGCCGACGGCAGCTCGCGCGGATCGTTCGATGGTTCGGTCAGTGCCTCCGAGCTCAACGGATGGTCATCGGTCTTGCGGGCCAGCAGCCAGGCTTGGCCACTCTCGCGGTTGCCGGACATCGCAAACCCACTCGGCTCGAAACGCTCGATATGGAGGGCTCGACCCCAGTGCTCACGCAGCCACCATTCCGAGACGAATACCGCTGGTCCCCAGCCTCGCTCGAAATCCTCGCCGAGGCGCTCAACGATGATCCCGGTGTTGTCTTCATCCCATGGCACACCGCGTGCACCGGCCACGCCATCGCGCCAGAAGCCGCGGCCGTGGATCGATGCAAACAGCAGACCTCCCGGCCTGAGTAACCGCCTCATCTCCAGCAGCCACGGTGCCCAATCCGGTAAGTGGCTGAAGACAGAGACGCAGCAGATCAGGTCGAAGGACTCGTCCGCTTCCGGTAGCGCCGGGAGTTCGTCGCTGATGTACACGCGGACGGTCGGATACGCACCGGTCAACCACTCGATCGTCGACGGGTGAATGTCACAAGCGACCAGCTCCGCCTCGTGCTGCGCGAGGTAACGCAGCACGCGACCCGATCCGCAGCCGAAATCGAGCACGCGCCGGCCTGACCAAGACCAATCCACCGGAAGGCTCGCGACGAGATCGCTGTACACCGATCGCCCCACCTCGTCGAACACCTCCGCCCGTCGTTCAGGCGTTGGAAAGTGCTCTCTTGAAACCCCGACCCGGACGACGAGGTCGTCGGGAGGCAGCGGGCCGAGCATGCGAGGCGATTGTAAGCGGCGTCCGTCGCCGCTGCGCTCGCCGCCTGCTCGTGCCGCTGACGCGATCCGCTTCGAGTGCGGTCCTCGAAGCGACCGGCGCACAGCTGCCGGGCCCCGCTCCGATCAGGAGCGGGGCCCGCGCAACGGCCCCCGTGCTCGCCCCTCAGGCGAAGCGGATCGTGCTCCTCAATTTGCCGATCTCCACGCCGGCACTCACGACATTGGTCCCGACCAGCCAATTGAAGGCCTCCGCCGTCGCTTCGCTCAGCTTCAGCTCCCCCGTGACGATGGCCTCGTGGCCGATGATCTGAACGGCGAAGAAATCGAGCCGAGCGTACGGCACGTAGCCGCGGTCGTTCAGCAGCGCGTACAGCCACGTGTGACCTGCCTCGCGCACGAGCACGAAGTCACGGAAGCTGAGCGAGCGCCCCTCGTGAGACAGCGTCACGCCCCCCGAGTGGAAGATCGTCCCGTCCGTGCTCTCCGTGTTCACGGTGCCGCCGGTGATCGGCAGGATCAGCGATCCGTCCGAGCCGATGCTCGCCGGACCCGTGACGGCTACGGTGATGTGGTAGGTGGCCAGGAACTGGCTGGCCGCTGCAGACAACGAGATCGAGCTGCGCTCACCGTTGACGCGCAACACCGTTGCCTGCGCCGACGCGGTGGCCAAACCCGCGACGGTGAGTGCCGCCGCCGATAGCGCCAGCACCCTCCTGGCTGTTCTGAGCATGTGCCCCTCCTACTGTGTGTTGGTCCCGGGGGCGGCAACTGCCGCAGCCCCGATGCCACGCTACTCCCAGCAGAAAACGCAAGTCCATCGGGGATTTCTACGGACCTGGTCACCGTGCGCTGCGCGCCCGCTGAACATCGGTCCGGCCCTACGACCGCCCGTGGTGCACGGCCTCGATGTTGTGCCCGTCGGGATCGAGCACGAAGGCGCCGTAGTAGCCCTCCGAGTACTCGGGGCGTAGGCCCGGAGGCCCGTTGTCACGTGCGCCGGCGGCCAGCGCGGCCGCGTAGAACTCATCCACCTGCTCGCGACGATCGGTGGCGAAGGCGACGTGCGCCGGGGACTCCGTCCCGTATTCGGTGGAGATCGCGAAGTCGTTCGCCTCCTCGAGCCCGAACTCCACCTCGTGCGCGCCCTCCCGCCACGCCCCGATCTCGGCGAATCCGAGCGGAGTGAGCACGTGCCGGTAGAAGTCGCGGGAGCGCGCGAGGTCGCTCACGCCGATGGTGATGTGGTCGATCACGACACGCCGACGGGGCATGCGCGCGACTCTAGCGCCGCTCCGGGTCTGCGCGGTCGCGGTCGCGCCCCCCGCTGCGCGCGACGCGGGCGCGCCCGCCGCTCCGCGCCGACGCGGGCGCGTCACGGAGGTCTCAGACCAGTCGCTCGACGTCGTGGCCGAGCTCCTCACCCAAGGCGCGCAGGTGCCGCAGCCGCGGGAACTTGAAGCTGCGGCCGGTGCGCAGGGTCGCGAGCGCGCAGGCCAGGAAGCACGCGGCCCCGAGAGCTGTGTTGAAGTTGGCCGCGGCGAGATCGATGATCGAACCCGTCGAGGGCACGACGTAGCCGGCGATGGCCGAGATGCCGAAGAAGATGCAGCCGAGCAGATTCACGCCCGGCTCCCACCATCCCGCCGTTCCGCGCGCCGGCCACCAGCCGTGCCGGGCCGAGGCGCGATAGGCGATCACGCCCGAGACGAGGAAGCAGACCGACCCAAAGGCGTCCGGCCGCCAGACCAGCTTGTCGTAATTGGAGTCCGACAGGGCGGTGCTCATGCCCTGAAAGGTGGTCACGTTGAAGAACAGCGTTCCCGCCGACTGGACGATCGCCGCCCGCCACGCGGCACGTCCGGCCCCGGGTGAGTGGCGGCCGCCGAACGCGAGCGAGGACTGAACTGCGCCGCCGGCGGTGAACAGGATCGACCCCACGAAGAAGGTGACGCCGTCCGCGGCGGCTCCGACCAGCTGCGCGTAGCCCGGGAAGGGACCGATCAGGAAGCAGGTCGACCCGAGTGCGAAGAGCAGCGCCATCCAGCGCTCGCGGCTCATGCCGTGGCTCGTCGATGCGGCGCGGTCTGCCATCGGGGGGCGCACTATCACCGGCCAGGACCACGACCCGCATCATCCGAACCGGATGAAGCTGCGGGCCAGGAGTGCTCCAGGTCACCTCGCCGGCGACCCAGATGGCGGCCGTGCCGAGCGTCTGTCAGGATCGCGTCCACCATGGAACATGAGCACACACAACACATAGCCGCACCGCCGGACCAGGTGTTTGCCGTCCTGGGCGACCTCGATCGGTTGCCCGAGTTTGTTCCGCAGATGACCGGCGCGCATGCCGGTGACGGTGACTCGGTCACCGTCGACGCGCGTTATGAGGGCCACACCCAGCACGGTGAGGGATGGTTCCGTAAGGACGAGGACCGCCGTCGCGTCGAGTGGGGCTCCAACTCGAGTGAGTACCACGGCTGGATGCAGGTGGATGCGGACGGTGACGGCTCGCGCCTGACGCTGTTTCTCGCCACCTCGCGCGGGGACGCTCCCGACCAGGAGGTGATGGGCACGCTGGACGCCATCCGGCGCCTGGTCGAGGCGCAGGTCTGAACGCCCGGCAATCGCCCGCCCAGCGAACGAGGCCGCCCCCGATCCGGGGACGGCCTCGCGCGTTCACTCTCGGACCGTCAGCCCAGGAACGGCTTGAGCTTCTTGACCGTGTTGGGGATCGTGTCGGTCTTCGGCAGCGACGGCAGCACGCCGTGGCCCCCGAGGTTGGCCGCGGGGCCCGCACCGGCAGCAGCGTCGAAGAAGCTGAAGTGCGTCGCCTCGTTCGCCGCGACCTTCGCCGCGATCACCTTCAGGTCGGTGGAGCTGAGCGTCCTGACCGCGCCGAGGTACGCCTCGACGAACGCCGTCTCGAGGACGACACCCGTGTTGAGCAGCGACTGACCGGTCTTGGTCACGCTCGGCGGGATCACGAACTTCAGGTTCTTCGGGGTCTTCGACCCGAGTGCAGAGTGCAGGAAGGCCTTGTGGTCCTTCTCGTTCTGCAGCGCGGCCACGAAATAGTCCTTGTTCTGCAGAGCCGGGTTCGTGAACGAGCTGAAGTTGTTCACGATCGCCGTGTAGACGATCACGGCCAGGCTCTCGGCGATGTACGCCGCCTGGAGGGTTTCGATGTCGCTCTTGGTCGGGCCGGCGGCGAAGGCGACTCCACCCTCGACGGCGGCGACGATCCCACTCGCACCGGCGAGGACGATCCCGCCCTTGGCGGTGTTTCTCAGGAACTGACCCCGGCTCACGCCGGGCTGGACGTCGGTCATGTGCATCTCCGATCACTGCGGTTGACGGTCGTTGACTGGCAATTCGCAGCTGGGGCTGGATCGGATCACTCAATGGTGAAAATGCTCATGAGCGGGGTCAGCGTCCGTGCGGCACGCGCCAGGGCTCGCCGCCTGTTCACGGCCCGCCGCTGGGCGCGAGCCGGGGTCGCGATTCAGACGCGACCCCGTCGGTCGCGACCGGGTCGGCCGGCGAGGCGGTGGCCGGGGTCGCGCGCGCGGCGAGCCCTGTGCCGGCGGCACACAGGCCGAGGCTGGCGAGCGCGGCGAGGATGATCGCCGCCCCCTCCCCCGCCCGCAGCAGATGCGAGCTCAGGCCCAGCTTCACCACCGCCGCGGGAACGCCGAGCTGGGCGCTGACGATCAGCCCGGTCGACATCGGCGCGCGCACGACGCGGGCGCCGACGAGGTGGGCGACGAGGATCCCGACGATGAGCGCGCCGGTGAGCTCGAGCTCGGTGGGACTCTGGACCAGCGCGCGCACGTTGAGGCTGGCGCCGAGTACGACGAAGAAGATCGGCACGAGGAAACCGGCGCCGACGCCTGAGACCTGCTCGGAGAGCCGGTCGGGTCCACCCTCGTAGGCGACCAGGAGCCCGGCGGCGAACCCCGCGATCATGATGCTCGTGCCGATGCCCTCGGCGATCGCGCAGAGGCCGAACAGTGCGATCAGCGCGAAGCGCAGGTCGAGCGCCCAGGCCTTGCGCCCGGACTGGCCCCGGAGGTTGCGCACCTCCCGCCCGCGCTGCAGCAGACGCGCGACGAGCAGGACGATGGCCGCGCCGGCGGCGACGGCCAGCACACCGAGCCCGGCGGTGGGCGCCTGGGAGGGGTTCATCACCAGCGGGACGGCGACGATCGTGATCACGTCCGCGACGGTCGCCCAGGCCATCGCCAGCAGCGCCCGGTCGGCACCGATACCGGCCTCCTGGAGCGCAGGCAGGACGATCGCGGCCGAGCCGGTGGCCAGCAGGACCGCCCAGATCGCCGGGTGCCCGAGTCCGAGGCCGCGGGCGATGAGCAGCCCTCCTCCGACCCCCACCGCCGCGCTCGCGGCCACCGCAATGATGCCCTTGCGCAACGATCCGAGCAGCGCCCGGTTGCGCAGCGGCACGTGCATCCCGGCCACCATCATCAGCACGGCGAACCCCATCGTCCCGAGGAAGGCGATCGTCGGGTTGTCCGCCTTGATCAGCCCGGCGCCGGTCTTGCCGAGCGCGATCCCGGCCAGCAGCTCACCGACCACGACCGGGATCAGGACCCGCCGCGAGGACGCGAGCAACGGCCCGAGCAGGCCGGCGACGATGATCAAGGTGATCTGACCGAAGCTGACCATCCGAGCGACGATACGTGACCGTGCCGACCTGCGCGATGCTGAATGGCTCCGCCCTTCGGGCTCCGCCGGTTTTCTGGTCCGTTCACATCGGGCGGCGTGGTCCGCCGAGCGGTCGGCCTGAACTCGACGCCGGCGAGCTGAGAGCGGTGGGCGCGCTCGCGCGCCCACCGACCGTTCGCAGCCGGGCTCAGCCGCCGGCGACGGCGGGGAGGATCGTCACCTCGTCGCCGTCGGAGACCTGCGTGTCGAGCCCGTCCAGGAAGCGGATGTCCTCCCCCCCGACGTACACGTTGACGAAGCGCCGCAGACCGCCGTCCTCGGCGATCCGAACCCGCAGCTCACCGAAGCGGGCATACAGGGCGTCGAGCACCTCGCCGACGGTGGCGCCGTCGACACTCGCGGTGGCCTGGCCGTCGGTCGCGGCCCGCAGCTGGGTGGGGATCTTGACTGTGACCGCCATCGCCGTCCGCTACGCCGCCACCGCGTCGGCCGCGGCAGCCTGATCGAAGGACGCCAGCGAGGCATCGATCTCCCACGTCTCGAACGTCCCGCGGGCACAATCGAGGGTCTTCAGGCCCTCGCCGGTGATCACCGCGACCACGCGCTCGGAGGGGTCGATATCGCCGCGTTCTGCGAGCTTGGACAGCACGGCCACGGTCACGCCGCCGGCGGTCTCGGTGAAGATCCCCGTCGTCTCGGCGAGCAGCCGGATCCCCAGCTTGAGCTCATCGTCGGTGACCGAGTCGATCGAGCCGCCGGTGCGGCGGGCGAGATCGAGCGCGTAGGGACCGTCGGCCGGGTTGCCGATCGCCAGCGATTTGGCGATCGTGTCCGGCTTGACCGGGCGGCACACGTCCTGGCCGGCCTCGAACGCCGTCGCCACCGGCGAGCAGCCGGCCGCCTGAGCGCCGTTCATGATCGGCAGCTCGCCCGAGAGCAGCCCCACCTCGGTCCACTCCTCGAACCCGCGGGCCAGCTTCGTGAACAGCGATCCTGAGGCGATCGGGCAGACGACGCGATCGGGGATCTCGAAGCCGAGCTGCTCGGCGATCTCGAACGACAGCGTCTTGGAGCCCTCGGCGTAGTACGGCCGCATGTTGATGTTCACGAACGCCCACTCATGCTCGCCCGAGAGCTCGGTGCAGAGACGGTTGACGTCGTCGTAGTTGCCGCGGACCGCAACCAGGTGTGTCCCGTACACGCCGGTGGCGAGGATCTTCTGCTCCTCGAGGTCCGACGGGATGAAGACGTAGCTCTCGAGCCCGGCGGCAGCGGCGTGCGCGGCCACGGCGTTGGCCAGATTGCCGGTCGAGGCGCAGGCGATCGTTTCGAACCCGAGCTCACGCGCGCGGGCCAGCGCGACGGCCACGACACGGTCCTTGAACGAGTGCGTCGGATTGGCAGCGTCGTTCTTGATCCATACCTCGCGCAGGCCGAGACGCTCGGCCAACCGGTCGGCCCGTAGCAGCGGCGTCCAGCCGGCCGGAAGCGTGCCCTTCGGCGGCGCCGCCAGCGGCAGGAAGTCGGCGTAGCGCCAGATCGAGTGCGGTCCGGCCTGGATGCGCCGTTTCAGCTCGTCGGCATCGGTGTCCGCGCGCGACGCGTAGGCGACCTCGAGCGGACCGAAGCACCGCTCGCAGACGTATCTGGCATCAAGCGGATAGGTGGTCTTGCATTCTTTGCAGCGAAGAGACTCTGGCGGCATATCTGAAAAAACCTCCGCCGGGGTCTGTGGTCGGAGGTCCTTGTGAAACCGCCCTCTCCACATCTCCCAGGCCTTGTTGTTGGAGCCTGATGGAATTGGCACCTTTCCCTTGCGGGAGGTTGCCGGGGTCTCGTAGGGCCATATCCCTCCACCCCTCTGGATGCGTACTGCTATGTGGTGCGCAGTATAGCCGCAGGCTCGGCAGGGCGGCAAGACGAGTGAGCGCTCCGCGGGGCGCCGAATATCCGTGAGGACTTGCGCGTAACGACCGTCACACGGCGGTGTTCAGGTGATTCGCATGGCCGCCATCTCAACCGATCCGTTGCAGCGACTCGAGGCGTCGCTCGCGCTCGGCGCGAGCGCCCCCAGCAAGCGCATGCTGATCATCGTCAACCCGTATGCGACGACGGTGTCGGACCGCCTCAGGCACCTCGTCGTCTACGCGCTCCGCGGCCGCTACAAGGTCGACGCGATCGATACCGAGGCCCGCGGGCACGCGACCGAGCTGTGTCGCGAGGCCGCCCAGGAGGGGTATGACGTGGTGGTCGCGTTCGGCGGCGACGGGACGGTCAACGAGGCCGCCAACGGGCTGGCCGGATCCGATACGCCGCTGAGCTGCCTCCCCGGCGGCCGCACGAACGTCTTCTGCCGGATGCTCGGCATCCCCACCGATCCGGTCGACGCGACCGAGCATCTCCTGCGGATGGCCGACCAGTGGCATCCCCGCCGGGTCGACATCGCCCGCGTCAACGAGCGCTATTTCACCTTCTCGGCCGGCGTCGGCCTCGATGCCAGCGTGGTCGAGCGGGTCGACGCCCATCCGCAGCTGAAGACGCGCCTGGGCGAGTGGTACTACACGTGGACCGGCGTGCAGACGTTCCTGCGCCGCTACCTCGTCCGGCCACCTCGATTCGAGCTCGAGGTCCAATCCGAGCGGGTCAACGCCGTCACCGCGATCATCCAGAACGCCGACCCCTACACCTACTTCGGAGACCGTCCGGTCCACCTCGCCGAGGGGGCGCATCTCGACAGCCACGACCTCTCGGGGGTCGCACTGACGCGCGCGAACCCGATTGATGTCCCCACCATCACCTGGCGGGCTCTGCTCGGCGGCCCCAAGCTCTCCGGCCATCGCCGCGTGCACTCGTTCAGTGGCGCCGGCAACCTGTACATCCGCTCGCTCGACGGCCGGCCGTTGCCGTTGCAGGTCGACGGCGACTACATCGGCGAAGCGCTCGAGGCCGCGTTCTCGGTCATCCCGCACGGCATCGCCGTCGTCTCCTGACGTTCGTTCCTCGAGCCCGGTGGACCGGTGCGGTCCGCGGTCCTGACATCGCGCCGTCGTGAGACGCGCCGCACTCCTGACCGTGGCCCTGGCGCTCATCATTCCCGCGCGGCTGGCCGCCCACCCGCTTCCCGGTGCTCCGCGCTGTCCCGTGTTCCCGGCCGACAACGCGTGGAATCAGCGCGTCGACCGGCTGCCCGCGGCCTGGAACTCGGCCACGCTGATCGCGTCCATCGGCCTCGGTGCGCCCGTCCACCCCGACTTCGGCTCCGGCCTCTACGACGGCGAGCCGATCGGGATTCCGTTCGCCGTCGTGTCCGGGCACACCCGCCGCGTGCCGGTCAGCTTCCAGCACGCCGATGAGTCCGATGGCCGGCTCTACCCGCTGCCGCGCGGCGTACCGATCGAGGGCGGCAACGGATCCGGCGGTGACCGGCACGTGATCGTCGTGGACCGCAGCGCCTGCCGCGACTACGAGCTCTACGCCGCCTACCCGCATCACGGCGGTACCAG
Organism: uncultured Solirubrobacteraceae bacterium; assembly: GCA_963800815.1. Classification (GTDB taxonomy): domain Bacteria; phylum Actinomycetota; class Thermoleophilia; order Solirubrobacterales; family Solirubrobacteraceae; genus Palsa-465. The sequence continues at coordinate 56,615 of CAWDCP010000023.1, read as the reverse complement.
CTGGACGGCGGGTTCCGGCGCGATCTTCAACCTCCGCTCCGACCACCTGCGGCCGAAGGGCTGGACCTCGGCCGACGCCGCCGGGCTGCCGATTCTGCCCGGACTCGCACGCTACGACGAGGTGGCCGCGGGCTCGATCGACCACGCGTTGCGCTTCACTGCGCCCGACACGCGGATGGCCTACGTCTACCCGGCGCGGCACTTCGCCTCCTCCCCGAGCGATCCGTCACTGCCGCCGATGGGCCTGCGCGTCCGGCTCAAGGCCGGCGTCGACATCTCGCGTTTGCCGCGACAGGCGCGCGTGGTCGCGACGGCGCTCAAGCGCTACGGGATGATTCTGGCCGACAACGGGTCGCCGTGGTACATCTCGGGCGCGCCCGATCCACGCTGGAACAACGATGCCCTGCACCTTCTGGATGAGCTGACCGACCGCGACTTCGAGGTCGTGAACACGAGCTCGCTGCCCCACCCTGGCGGCTGAGCGGCGTGGGGGGCGAATTCCGCTGCCCTCGCGACTCTGGATGCTGTGACACCTGGCCTGCGGCTGACCGATCGTGACGCGCAGCTGCTCGAGTTCGCCGCCGAGCACCGACTCGTGCTCGGCGCGCATGTCCAGGCGCTGCTCGGGACCTCGCACCACGCGGCGGATCGGCGCCTGCGGGCATTGGCCGGGCCCGGGCTCCTCGTCCGCCGGACCCGCTTCCAAGGTCAGCCCGGTTGCTTCCACATCACACGGACGGGGCTCGGGGCGATCGGCAGCGGGCTCCCGGTCCCGCGCGAGGACCTGCGCTGCTACGCCCACGATGTCGGCGTCGCCTGGTTGTGGCTGGCCGCCGCCCGCGGCGCGTTCGGCGCCGGCGCCACGGTCGTGGGCGAGCGCCGTATGCGCTCGCTCGACGGCGCGGCCGAGCCCCGGTCGGACCCCTACGGCGTGGGCGTCGGCGGCCTCGGGCCCGCGGGCGCCGAACGCCGGCACTACCCGGACCTGCTGCTCATCCGGCCCGACGGCTCACGCCTGGCGCTCGAGCTCGAGCTTTCGGCCAAGGGGCGCCTGCGTCGTGAGGGCATCCTGGCGGCCTACGGCGCCGACCCTCGGATCCGGGGCGTCCTGTACCTGACCGACCGCCCCGCCGTGGCGCGGGCGATCAGCTGCGCCGCCGCGAGCCTTGGGGTGGCGAGCCTCGTCCACGTCCAGCGGATGAGCTGGGGCGGCGCTCGTCCCGGCCTGGCCCGGGAGCTGCGTTCGGCGGCCCGCACGCGCGAGCCCGAGCGGGTGGGCGCACGATGAGCGCGGTGGCGTGGTGAGTCCGGCGCCGGCTCGCCGGTGGCGCCCGTACTGGGTGCTGGTGATCATCCCGTTGCTCCTGATCTCGCCGCCGGCCTGGCTCTCGGTTGCGGCGCTCGCCGGCGCGGCCGGGGCGACGCTGCTCGCCGCCCGGATCGTGCCCGACCGCTCGGCGGCCGTCACCGAGCCGAGCGGCGAGGGCGTCCTCCTCGGGTCCGAGCGCGCGGGTGCGGCCCGGGAGCGGCCCGGCCGTCCGGTGTTCCTGACCGATCGCCAGCTATCGGCCCACGCCCTGATCCTCGGCGCCAGCGGCGCCGGCAAGTCGACCACGCTGCTGCGCATCCTCACCGACTCCATCCGCCGCGGGATGCCCGTGGTGGCGATCGATCTCAAGGGCTCCCCCGCGTTCGTGCGTGCGCTCGGCGACGCCGCGGCCACGGCCGGACGCGAGTTCGCGCTGTGGACGCCCGACGGCCCCGCCCACTGGAATCCGCTCGGGCACGGCAACGCGACCGAGCTGAAGGACAAGCTGATCGCCACCGAGCGCTTCACCGAGCCCCACTACCAGCGGGCCGCCGAGCGCTATGTCCAGACCGTCCTGCAGGTCCTGCTCCAGCGCGGCTCCGGTGCCGCACCGACGCTCGCCGAGGTGGTCGCGCTGATGGATCCGCGGCGTCTGGCCGCGAGCCTGCGAGCGGCGCCGCAACCCCTGGCGCGCCGCGTCCAGGATTACGTGGCGACGCTGTCGCCGGATCAGCTCAGCGCCATCCGCGGCCTCGGCACCCGGCTGGCGATCATCAGCGAATCGCACACCGGCGCCTACCTCGGTCCAGGCGGCGGCCGACAGATCGATCTGCGCGGGGCGCTGGCCGGGGAGCAGGTCGTCGCCTTCAGCCTCAACTCGAGCACGTACGGCAAGCTCGCCGCCCAGCTGGGCACACTGGTGATCCAGGACCTCATCACCGCCGTTGGGCACCGGCTGCAGGCGCCCGGCGGCGCTCGCGCCCTGATCGCGATCGACGAGTTCTCGGCGCTGGGCAGCGACAACACGATCGCGCTGCTGGCGCGCAGCCGCGAGGCGGGCGCGAGTGTGTTGCTCGCCACCCAGGAGCTCGCCGACCTCGACCGTGCCGCGCGCGGACTGCGTGACCAGGTGCTGGGCAACACCGCGGTCAAGATCGCCCATCGCCAGGACGTCCCCGCCTCCGCCCAGGCGATCGCGCAGATGGCCGGGACCGAGATGGTGTGGGATCACACCTACCGGATCGCCCGCCGGCCGCTGCTTGGAGCCCACGACACGGGCGCCGGCACACGCCGTCAGGTCGAGCGCTTCGTGATCGACCCGAATGTGATCAAGTCGCTGCCGACCGGCGAGGCCGTGCTGATCACGAAGCTGCCGCGCGCGCAGGCGCGCACCGTGCGTGTGCTGCCCCCGCCGGCGCACGGCGCGATCGAGCGCGAGTAAGCACTGAGGCCGGTCCGGAGCGCGCCGCGCGAACGGCAGCTGACCGATCCGCAGGCCCGTCGATCGTCTCGAACGGCGAGCGGTCCAGGATCCCCAGGTCGATGTGCGGGCTCACGATGCTCCCCTCGATGTCGACACGGGAGAACCCGAGACCGGTCTGAGTCAGATCGTTGGTGCCGAACGAGAAGAAATCGGCGTGCTCGGCCGCGTGGCGCTGCTCCGCCCGGTCGGCCGCCCGCTCGGCCGCTTCGGCGTCGGCGCGTGCGGTCTCGATGTCCTTGACCAGCCGCTCGCGCTCGGCGCGACGTCCGGCGAGCAGTTGCCCGCGGAGCGCGTCGGTGTCGGCCAGAAGCGACGGGATGTCTGAGAGGACGACACGATCATCCATCGGTGCCGCTCGCCCCGAATCTGGGAGCCGCACTTGCCGCACCTCGCCAGCTCGGCCAGCAGGAACCCCTCGACTGGACGCCCGACGCGACGCTTAGTCGACCTCCCGCGCACTGCGCGCTCCGCACGCAGGCGGTAGAAGTCCTCGGGCCTGAGGTCGCGCGGCCAGTTGCCGGGGTTCGGCGGATCTCGCCGCGGTAGAGGACCAAGCCCGCGTAGATGCAGGCGCTCACGGGCGCGGCCGCGACCTCCGCCGCTATCTCGCGTCAACGGGTTGGCGGCGACCTGCGCCAGCCGGTTCGTGTCGAACGGCCGGGGCTTGAACGGCGCCGGGCGGGGGGCCGTCTTGTAGTCGAGAGGCGTACTCCAGCCCGACCGCCTGGAGGCTCGTGCCGTCCCGGAGCATGTCCCAGAGGCCGTGTGGATGTGCTGAGGCTCGGGGTCCTCGTAGAGTCGGTCGCCTCCTCGATCGCGGCGGCCAGGCCGAGCCGCGGCTCATTCCTTCGGTGTGGTGCCCCGGACGTTAGCCGCGCTGCTGGGGCATTTCTTTGGTCTGGCCCAAGACCAATTCTAAGGAGGGGTGCGGAAGGGCTCGGTGCCGTGGCCTGAGCCGGAGGTCAACGTTCCGGGAGTCGCTGCCGATTAAGCGGGCATGAAGAAGCGCACTACTCCCCGAGCGGTGCCCGAGCGGGTGATGACTGACCGGGCGAGCTCGTCGCTGGCGATCCTCGCGAGGCGAGTGGAGGCGGTTTCCGCGGCGGCCCGAGCGGGTGACGAGGCAGCTCTCCGCGCCGAGCTTCAGGCACTGTCAGCCGAGGCCGGACTGCTGGCGTCGGCGAGGGCGCTGCTGCCACGCTGAGGGTTCGTGGCCGATCCCTCGGCGACCGAGCGCGGAACCAGCAGACGGAGGATCACGATTCCCCGAATCGTGATCCCTGTGGACGGCGCGTGGGGACGCCCGGCCGGCTATGGAACCGAGGGCCCACCGGACGTTGTTCCCGCCGGGACGATCGACACGGTCGTGAGGTCTTGTATCGGACCTGGCCGTTGTGGCCGTGTGTCCAGTTGCTCACCGTTGATGTACCCCCAGCGTGCGAGAGCCCGCCTCCCGCTCCGCGCGCGGCAATGGGAAACGCCCCGCCGGCGTGCCAACGAGGCGGCGATCTGGCCGGGCGGGCACTACGGGCCGCTCATCGCCTCCCTGGACTTCTCCGAGGATGCGCGCACGCAAACGCGCGGGCCGTCGCGCCGTTAACCAGGACAGTGGGGCTGCCGCCACGCCTTGGCACCCCCCTGACGCGGCTCGTTGATGAGCCCGGGCCGCGCCGCCGCCCGGCCTCAGGGGCTGGCTGGGCGGGGCGCTCTACGCAAGCGCGCGGTTCATCGCGCCGTTTGAACAGACATCGGGGTGCCATTCCACGCGGCACCCCGAACGCGGCCCGGAGAGCTCCCCGCCCCGTGCCGCACGCCCCGCCCGGCCCAGCGTGTTCCGGGCGGGCGACCCTTATGCCGTCGGGCTGGTGACAGTCTGGCCAGTTCCGTCACGTTGTTCATGTGAACGCCGGTCGGGACGAGGATTGAGACCGGAGAGGCAAACCCGCGGGTGAGCGGAGGAGCGTCGCAGGCGCGAACTCTGTCCGAAGCCTCGTCCCGACGGCGACCTCCGAGGTCCGTCATTCCCCGTGGCGGATCCGCCGTCACGAACAGATCGGCGTCGGTGCTAGCTCATCCGGCCGCCGGGGATCGCGCTCCGCCGCGACCCTCTGGCGGGCGGCGACCGGCGACGGCAACAGCCGGCAGAGGTTCGCAAGGAGGTCGGCCTCAGTGCTCAGCGCCCGGAGCTCGCCGCGGAGCGCGTCCTCGTTGCCGGCCCTCCAGGCCGCCCAGACCTCCACCGCCTGACGACCACCAGGAGCGCGCTGCCACGAACGATGGGAGCGGGGCCCCGAATCCGGCCCCGCTCTCATTGTCTTCGTCCCTGCTCTGCCCCCCGATGGTCCCTCCCGAGGCCGCCCCCGTCCTCGGTGGACCTGCCTCCCGGTCCTTGCGCCTCCTGCTACAAGCTCGGACGGATCCTTCCGGATATTGGTGCGACAATCGTCCCCTCCAGCGGGTGATATTGGGGTGACCTTGCGGTCAAGAACGGGTGATACGTGGCTCACCCTCTCGCGGCGGCCCCGTCACTCCGCCGTTACACGCGCCTGATTCCGGTCGTCCATCCCCGCGATAGTGGGCGCTTCGGTTCTGCCGCGGTTAAGCGCGCGCCCGGCCGGACACGATCGGCAGCGCCCGGCCGGGCGTTTCCCCGCGGGGGGCGGCCAAGGGGGGCGGAGGCCGCGGAGCGAGTGCGCTCGCCAACACGCTAACTACGTCGGCCTGGAGCCACAATGTCACGGGAGCACATAGCGCGACACGATGACGTGTGGCTCCCGGACGAGGGAACTCTGGGGTCGCACGGTCGCCGTCGTCGACATCGTTTACCTCCCGGGCCTTGCGTCCGTCTCCACCCCGGATCACGAAGCTGCCGCGCGCGCAGGCGCGCACCGTGCGTGTGCTGCCCCCGCGGCGTCAGCGGTGGTCACCCCAGTGGACAGGGCTGGCCACAGCGGCCTGGGCCGCCGCGACACGTGCCACCGGAACGCGGAACGGTGAGCAGGACACGTAGTCCAAGCCCGCGCTGTGGAAGAAGGCGATCGACTGCGGGTCGCCCCCGTGCTCGCCGCAGATCCCCAGCCCCAGCTTGAGGTGGTTCTTGCGGCCAAGCCATCCGGCCATCATCACCAGCTGACCGATCCCCGGCCCGTCGATCGTCTCGAACGGCGAGCGGTCCAGGATCCCCTGATCGATGTAGGGGCTCACGATGCTCCCCTCGATGTCGTCACGGGAGAACCCGAGACCGGTCTGGGTCAGGTCGCCGGGGGCCACCCCTTAGGTGCGCGCTCCATCTCCTCCCTCGACTCCTCCGAGGATGCGCGCATGCAAGCGCGCGGTCCATGACGTCGTTACTCAGGACAGTGGGTGCCATGCACGGTGGCGCCCCGACGCGGCCGGGCGGACATGCCCCATCCCGGCCGCACGCCCCGTCCGGCCGAGGATGGTCCGGGCGGGGCGCTCTACGCAAGCGCGCGGTTCATCGCGCCGTTTAAACAGACATCGGGGTGCCATTCCACGCGGCTCCTCGAACGCGGTCCGGAGAGCTGCCCCTGGCCCCCCGGCCGCACGCCTCGTCTGGTCAAGGATGGCCGGGCGGGGCGACCCTCGTCCAGTGGACGGCGCCCCAGCGGCCCTTTGCCGCGAGCAGCGTGACCGTCGGCCAATACCGTCCGTTCCGTAATCTCGGCCGGGTGCGGACACGTGGGAAGTACGGATGCGGCCTGCGTCGGTGAGTGAGATCGTCATCGATACGGAAGGTCGTCAAGAAGATTCTCGCCCCAGCAAGGGCGGAGGGCTCGGCGATTGCACGCGCGAGATTGCCCCGCAGGAGGATCGACGAGACGGCCTTTCGCCGTTCTGAGGACCTCGGGGGTAGCGCGGTCGGGCGGGACGACCCTTGAGGGCGTCAAGATCGACCAGCTGGGGCGAGCCGGGCGCCCCCAGTCCCGACTCGCCTCGCATTCGCCCCCCCGATTCGGCTGTACCCATGTAACGGCGAACGCGGCCGGGAGTTTCGATCTGAGGGCGTACCTTCCGCGTCTCGGGCGCGAGGACCGCTAGCTCAGCCGGCCGGCCTGATCGCGCTCGACCCGCGACCTTCTGACGGGCGGCGACCGGCGAGGGCAGCAGCGGGCGTAGGTTCGCGAGGAGGTCGGCCTCGGCGCTCAGCGCCCGGATCTCCGTTCGAGCCGCGACTCGTCTCGCGCCTGAAGCGCGCGGCCGACCTCGTTGTACTGCCTGGTTAGGACGCCAACGGACAGCGCGGAGCGCCAGTCGGCGTCCATAGTAGTCCCCGATTGACTTCTGTTTGTTCCCGGGAGTACGTTCGCCCCGGAGGGAGCCTGGCTAGCCGCTCCCCGGGACCAACAACAGTAGGACGGGCTCGTGCTCAAAGCATCCCGTCGGGTGCTGTCGTTGTTTGACGCTGCGCTTGCCGTCGGGGGCCTCGCGGCGGCGTCGGCTCAGACAGGCGTGCTGCAGGTCAACGGCGAGCGCACAGCGATCACTCCGAATGCGGCGTCCGCCGCATTCTTTGCCGCGCACGGAATAACTGCGACGCCCACCGGTCCGGCGAGCTTCGGCACGGATGGATCGCTGATCCTGCCGATCACGAAGCTTCGTCACCACGGAGGGGCCGCCGAACGCCAAGATCTAACACTCAGGCGGCGTGACGTTCTCAACCGCGCACCGTTCGCTCAACTTCCGCGACTTCGTGCTGGTGAACGAAGGGGGCCGCGCGTAGCTGACGGCGAAGCTCAACGACAACGACCGCGGCTGGGTGATCTTCGCCTGGTTGAGTTCCACCAACATGAGCTACATGGGCACCAACGAGGCCACCGTCACGGCTGAGCTCAAGCTGAGCGAGCCGGCGGCCAAGGCCTTCGACTGGCTGGTGGGCGAGAACGTCAGTGTGCCGGGCACCGAGATCGCGAAGCTCGACAGCACGGTCAGGGTCGTCTCCTGAGGAGAGACCCAAGACCGGTTGCACCGAGCCCCGCTCCGTCCGGGGAGCGGGGCTCGGGCGTGCCTACTTCCCCGAGGCGAACCTCCACCCGCTGTTGCCCTCAGCGTTCGCCGACGGTCAGAGGCTCGCCAGCGAGCGCGACCCGACTGGCCGGACGAACTGACGCGCGTAGCCGCGACAACTAGGGGACTCCTGGCTCAGCGACTGCCCCCACGCCGGCGTCACTTACCTCGCCGGCCCTTGGCCCATCGACGGCCCGGGCGCTTGCGCTTGCGCTTGGTCTTGGGCTGCCATGCGGGCTTTCGTACGGCTCTCCTCGCCGATCGCTTGGCCAAGGTCCGCTGTTCGCGCCGGACCGGCCCGAAGTCCCTGGATGTCAGACACGTCGAGGCGCGGAGCTCGTCGCCGCGAAGGAAGAGCGGGAAGACCGCGTCCGCAATGACCAAGTAGGCCGCCTTGCGTGCGTCGACCCACTCCGGAGGCTTTGCGGTCACGCGAGCGTTCGTCAGCATCCTCAGCAGCTGTCGGTGGACCTCGTCCGTCGGGAGGCCGGGGCGGCACCGCTCGCGAAGGCGCTCGACGCTATGGCCGCCGAGGACTACGGGACGGCGCAGATGGCCGGGACCGAGATGGTGTGGGATCACACCTACCGGATCGCCCGCCGGCCGCTGCTCGGAGCCCACGACACGGGCGCCGGCACACGCCGTCAGGTCGAGCGCTTCGTGATCGACCCGAATGTGATCAAGTTGCTGCCGACCGGCGAGGCCGTGCTGATCACGAAGCTGCCGCGCGCGCAGGCGCGCACCGTGCGTGTGCTGCCGCCGCCGGCGCACGGCGCGATCGCGCGCCCAGTCCCGGGGCGCCAGACCGAGCGACCGCCGCCGGCGCACGGCGCGATCGAGCGCGAGTAAGCACTGATGCCGGTCCGGAGCGCGCCGCGCGAACGGCGCGCTCCGGCGGCGCCGTCAGCGGTGATCACCCCAGTGAACCGGGCTGGCCACAGCGGCCTGGGCTGCCGCGACACGTGCCACCGGAACGCGGAACGGTGAGCAGGACACGTAGTCCAAGCCCGCGCTGTGGAAGAAGGCGATCGACTGCGGGTCGCCCCCGTGCTCGCCGCAGATCCCCAGCCCCAGCTTGAGGTGGTTCTTGCGGCCAAGCCATCCGGCCATCATCACCAGCTGACCGATCCCCGGCCCGTCGATCGTCTCGAACGGCGAGCGGTCCAGGATCCCCTGATCGATGTAGGGGCTCACGATGCTCCCCTCGATGTCGTCACGGGAGAACCCGAGACCGGTCTGGGTCAGGTCGTTGGTGCCGAACGAGAAGAAATCGGCGTGCTCGGCGATCCGGTCGGCGATCAGGCAGGCCCGCGGCAGCTCGATCATCGAGCCGACGAGGTAGTCCGTGCCCACGTGGAGCCCCTCGGCGGCGGCCACCCGCTCGATCAGCTCGCGCACGACCTCGAGCTCCCGTTCATAGGCCACGAGCGGGACCATGATCTCGAGGTGCGGCATCGCACCGGTCCGCTCCCGGACCGCGATCGCGGCGCGGGCGATCGCTCGCACCTGCATCTCGTAGATATCCGGATACAGGATGCCCAGCCGGCAGCCGCGGGTGCCGAGCATCGGGTTGACCTCCTCCAGCGAGCCGACCCGCTCGAGCAGCGCCTCGAGGTTCTTGACGTCCTCCTCGGTGCCTGTGTGCCGGGCCCGCTCGAGCTCGACGCTCAGCTCCGTCCGCGAGGGCAGGAACTCGTGCAGCGGCGGATCGAGCAGGCGGATCGTCACCGGCAGCCCGGCCATCTCCTCGAACAGGCCCTCGAAGTCACCCTGCTGCAGCGGCAGCAGGGCGTCGAGCGACGCCTCGCGATGCTCGGCCGTGTCGGCGAGGATCATCTCGCGCATCTTCGGGACGCGATCGGAGGCCATGAACATGTGCTCGGTCCGGCACAGCCCGATCCCCTCGGCGCCGTACTCGTGGGCCTGACGGGCGTCCTCGGGCGTGTCGGCGTTCGTGCGCACACCGAGCCGCCGCAGCTTGTCCGCCCAGCCGAGAATGCGGCGGAAGTCGTCGGTCATCTCGGGCGCCACGAGCGGCACCTCATCGGTCGTGATCGCACCCGTGGTGCCGTCGATGCCGATGTGATCGCCTTCGCGGATCACGATCCCGTCCACGTGGATCACGCCGCCGGCGACGTCGACCTCGAGCTCCGAGGCACCGACGACGCATGGCCGGCCCATGCCGCGGGCCACGAGCGCGGCGTGTGATGCCTTACCGCCCTCGGAGGTGAGGATCCCCTTGGCGGCGTGAAAGCCGGCGACGTCCTCCGCCTCGGTGAACGGGCGGACGAGCACGACCGAGCGACCCTGCTCCGCCGCCAGAACCGCCGAGACGGCCGTGAACACGACCTCTCCCTGTCCGGCGCCGGGTGACGCGCCGACGCCATGCGCGACCACGTTGTAGTCCACTGACGGGTCGAACGTCGGGTGCAGGAGCGCCTCGAGCTTGGCCGCGTCGAGCGTGGTCAGCGCCTGGGCCTCGCTGAGCAGGCCCTCGTCGACGGCGTCGCAGGCGAACCGCAGCCCCGCCTGCGCGGGGCGCTTGGCCACGCGCGTCTGGAGCATGAACAGCCGCCCCTCTTCGATCGTGAACTCCGTGTCCTGCATGTCGCCATAGTGGCGCTCGAGCTTGCGCAGGATGTCCATCAGCTCGGCGTGGGCCGCGGGCATCAGGTGCGCGAGGTCCGCGAGATCCTGCGTGTTGCGCACACCGCTGACCACGTCCTCGCCCTGGGCGTTGATCAGGAAGTCGCCCGATGGCTCCGGCCCGCCGGTGATCTCGTCGCGGGAGAACGCCACCCCGGATCCGGACGTGTCGCCCTTGTTGCCGAACACCATCTGCTGAACGTTCACCGCGGTACCCCAGTCATCGGGGATCCTGTTGATCCGCCGATACGCGGTCGCACGCTCGCCGCGCCACGAGTCGAACACGGCCCGCACCGCTTCGTCGAGCTGCATGCGCGGATCCTGCGGAAAGTCCTCGCCGGTGTTCTCCTTCAGCAGCACCTTGAAGCGCTCGACGAGCTCTTGCAGGTCCTCGACCGTGAGGTCGGTGTCCATCGTCACACCGCGCGCCTTCTTGACCGCCTCGATCGCCGCCTCGAGCTGTTCGCCGGGCACGCCGCGGACGACGTTGGCGAACATCTGCACCAGGCGCCGGTAGGAGTCCCAGGCGAAGCGTGGATTGTCGGTCACCTTGGCCAGGCCCGACACCGAATCGTCGGTCAGGCCCAGGTTGAGCACCGTGTCCATCATCCCGGGCATCGATGCCCTGGCACCGGAGCGCACGGAGACGAGGAGCGGGTCCTCGGCGTCGCCGAGCTGGCGTCCGGCGGCGTGTTCGAGGCGCTCCAGCGCCGCATCGATCTCCGCCTGTAGGCCGCTCGGATACACGCGGTCGGCGCCCATGTAGGCGACACATGCCTCGGTCGTGATCGTAAACCCGGCCGGGACGCGACCGGCACCGAGAATGCGCGTCATCTCCGCGACATTGGCCCCTTTTCCGCCGAGCAGGTCGCGCATCTCGCGCGAGCCTTCGGCGAAGTCGAATACGTACTTGCGTTTTCTCTTGGACACAGTTCCTCACTCAACCTCATGGACGGCACCGTCCTGGACGGCACGGCGGTGGTCTCAGCATATTGCGACGATTCGCACGCGATTCGTTAATCTGGGGTCGAGGGTCGGACCGCGAACATGAGCGCGGCGCGGACCCAGAGAGGGAGGATCGATGCATCCAGGGCAACGCTCGGGAGCGGTCGGGTGACCGGCATCCTCGAGGGCATGCGCGTGGTAGAGGGGTCGGCCTTCGTGGCCGCCCCGCTCGGCGGAATGACGCTCGCGCAGCTCGGCGCCGACGTGATCCGCTTCGATCCCATCGGCGGTGGCCTCGACCGCAGCCGCTGGCCCGTCACCGACAGCGGCCAGAGCCTCTTCTGGGCCGGGCTCAACAAGGGCAAGCGCTCGATCCAGATCGACCTTTCCTCGCCGCGCGGGCGCGAGCTGGTGGCTGATCTTGTCGGCGCCCCCGGCGCCGACGCCGGCCTGTTCCTGACCAACTTCCCGCTCCGCGGCTGGCTCGATCCCCAGCTGCTCGCGCAGCGGCGCCCGGATCTCGTCACGGTCAACATCACCGGCAACTACGACGGCTCCTCGGCCGTCGACTACACGATCAACCCGGCCACGGGCTTTCCGTGGGCGACCGGGCCGCGCCACCTCGCCGTGCCGTTCAATCACCTCCTCCCGGCGTGGGATGCAATCACCGGCACGCTCGCCGCCGCCGGCCTGCTCGCCGCCGAGCGCCACCGTCGCCTGACCGGCGAGGGTCAGGTCGTCCGCGTCGCGCTCTCCGACGTCGCGCTGGCCATGGTCGGCAACCTCGGCAAGATCGCCGAGGCCCAGATCAACAAGCGCGAGCGGCCCAAGGACGGCAACTACCTCTACGGCGCCTTCGGCCGCGACTTCCTGACCAAGGAGGGCCGCCGGATCATGATCGTCGCGCTGACCCTGCGCCAGTGGCAGAACCTGGTCGACGCGACCGGCCTCGCCGCGGCGTTCGCCAGCTGCGAGCAGATGCTCGGCGTCGACCTGAGCATCGAGGGCGACCGCTTCGAGGCCCGCGAGGTCATCGGCGCGATCCTCAAGCCCTGGACCACGAGCCGCACGCTCGAGGAGATCCGCACCGTGTTCGACGCCCACGACGTCTGCTGGGGTCCATACTGGACGTTCATGGAGCTGGTCGAGAACGATGAGCGCTGCTCGCCGGCCAACCCGATGTTCCAGGAGATCGAACAGCCAGGGATCGGCTCGTATCTGATGCCGAGCTCGCCGCTGCGTTTCGACGCCTGCGAGCGCCTGCCGCCCCGCCGCGCGCCCCTGCTCGGCGAGCACACCGACGAAGTGCTGGCCGACGTCCTCGGCCTGACCGGCACGGAGATCGGCCGGCTGCACGACGAACGGGTCGTCGGCGGCCCGTTCGCGGTGGCCGGTTAGCCGGCGCCCGGCGTGACGCGGTAGGCGTCGAACACGGCGTCGATGTTGCGCAGACGGTTGATCGTCTGGTCGAGCGTGCGGGTGTCCCCCACCTCCACCACGAACCGGTTCTTGACCATGGGGTGGTTGACGGTGCAGCGCGCCTCGAGGATGTTGACGCCACCCTCGGCGAACGTCCGCGACATGTCCTCGAGCAACCGGTGGCGATCCCACCCGTCGACCTCGATCTCGACCCGGAACGACGTCTCGGCATCTCCGTCCCACGACACCGGCGTGAATCGGTCCGGGTCCTTCTTCAGCACGGCGACGTTGGGGCAGTCGTCGCGATGGATCGTGATCCCGCGCCCGAGCGAGATGTAGCCGACGATCGGGTCGCCGGGGACGGGACGGCAGCACTTGGCCATCCTCAACATCACCTCGTCGATTCCGTCGACCGAGATGCCGTAGCGCGACGAGGAGGTGGTCGGACGCGAGCGCCGCCGGCGCGTCTGCAGCAGGTCATCGGCTGCGGTCGGCTCCGATTCGGCCGTCTCGCCCTGCTTGAGGCGCTGCATCACCTTGTTCACGACGATCTTGGCCGAGATCTTGGCCCCGCCGAGGGCGATGTAGAAGTCGTCGGCCTTCCGGAAGCCCATCTCCCGGATCACGTCGGCCAGCAGCGGCGAGCCGACGATCTTCTGGGCCGGCAGGCCCTGCTTCTTGAGGTGCTCCTGGAGCAGCTCGCGGCCGGTGTGCTCGGTGTCCTTGCGCGACTCGGCCTTGAACCAGGCCTTGATCTTGTTGCGCGCACGGGTCGTCTTGACCAGCGCGAGCCAGTCGCGTGACGGTCCCCGCTCGCGCTTGGAGGTGAGCACCTCGACGATCTCGCCCGAGCGCAGCTGGTAGGACAGCGGCACGATCTTGCCGTTGACCTTCGCGCCCACGCAGCGGTGTCCGACGTCGGTGTGGATCTCGTAGGCGAAGTCGAGCGGGGTCGCTCCCGCGGCCAGCGACTTGACCTCGCCCTTGGGCGTGAACACGAACACCTCGTCCTCGAACAGGTCGACCTTGAGCGTCTCCATGAACTCGCGCGGATCCGACAGGTCCTGCTGCCAATCGAGCAGCGAGCGCAGCCACTTGAGCCGGCTCTCGGTGTCGCGCGGGCCGCCGGCCGGGTGGGCCTTGGCCTTGCCCTTGCCCCCGGAGCCGTCCTCCTTGTACATCCAGTGGGCGGCAATCCCGAACTCGGCCAGGTCGTGCATCTCCCGCGTCCGGATCTGGATCTCCAGCGGCCGCCCCTCCGGCCCGATCACGGTCGTGTGCAGCGACTGGTACATGTTGAACTTGGGCATCGCGATGAAGTCCTTGAACCGCCCGGGCAGGGGCTTCCACAGCGAATGGATCACGCCCACGGCGCCGTAGGTGTCCTTGACCGAGTTCACGATCACCCGCATCGCGGTCAGGTCGTAGATCTCGTTGAACTCGCGGCCCTTCTTGGTCATCTTCGAGTAGATCGAGTAGAAGTGCTTGGCGCGGCCGGAGATCTCGGCTTCGATGCCGAGCTCGTCGAGCTCCTTGGCCAGGTACTCACCGGCCTGGTTGACGTAGCGCTCGCGCTCCGCGCGCTGCTGCGCGACCAGGCCCTTGATCTCGTTGTACTTGCGCGGGTGCAGCGTCTGGAACGCGAGATCTTCGAGCTCCCACTTGATCGCGTGGATACCGAGCCGGTGGGCGATCGGGGCGTAGATGTCGAGCGTCTCGCGCGCCTTGTCGATCTGCTTCTGCTTCGGCATCGCGGCGATCGTGCGCATGTTGTGCAGCCGGTCGGCGAGCTTGATCAGGATGACCCGGATATCGGTGGCCATCGCGACCATCATCTTGCGGTAGTTCTCGGCCTGCGCCTCGTCGCGGGATTGGAACGTGAGCCCGGTGAGCTTGGTGACGCCGTCGACCAGGCTCGCGATCTCCTCGCCGAACTCCGAGCTCACATCCTCCAGCGACGCGGTGGTGTCCTCGACCGTGTCGTGCAGCAGCGCCGCGCACAGCGTCTCGGTGTCCAGCCGCATCCCGGCGCAGATCTTGGCCACGCCGACGGGGTGGTTGATGAAGTCCTCGCCGGAGCGCCGCAGCTGGTCGGCGTGCTTGACGCAGGCGTACACGAACGCGTCCTCGACCCGGTCGCGGTCGACCTCCACCGCGGCCTGGTCGGCGTGCTCCTCGACGATCGCGAACAGGTCTCCGAGCAGCCGGCGCTCGGTCGCGGTCAATTCGACCCGCTCCACCGTGCCGTGGGACTTGGGGTTCGCGACCCGATCGACGGGCGGCCGGGGGGTGGCGATCAGCGTCCCGGCCGCGCCCGTGGCGTCGCCGTCGCCGTCGCCGGCCCGCGTCTTGCCCGAGCCCGAGCCGGAGCCAGCGGCCCCGGCCTCGGACACCGACGCCGACGCCGACGCCGACGCACCATTGCCCTGCTTGGCACGGGCAGCGGAGCGACTCAGTCGCTTCGCCGGTGTGTTTCGCTGCTCAGGTATCGCCGTCCGTCCTCATATCGCTGTTCATAGGCCACGTACGCCGCGGAGCGCTCGAGCGTCGTCGGCGCCGAGCCCGCGATGGCCATGGCCGGCAGATCCCGGTTGAGGCTGACGAGCTCCAACTCCGCGAGGACCCTGATCAGTCGTCCGGCCAGCCGTGCCGGTCGTGGATGCCGGGCCTCACCGCGGAGCAGTCGCTCGAGCTCCTCACCGGCCGCTCCGTCCCGTGCCCTCAGGGCTCGGTACAGAGAGGCGAGCGAAGCGCGGAGACCGTACTCCAGCTCGTGCATCTGCACGGCAAAGCGTAGCTCAGCGCTGCCCCATGCCAAGTGGGTAAAGCGCGGGCGCGCCCCCCCAGCCGTCGCGCCCGACCCGCCACCGGCCTCTCGCAGCAGCCCGGCGAACGCACGGCAGGCCGGCGGATCGAGCGCGACGAGCTGATCGAATCCTGCCGCGATCGCCGGATCGCGAGCCAGCGCGTGATATGAGATGAGCGCGAAGCCGCCCGTCCGCGCTGCGAGCCCGTCGAGCCGGCGCGGCACGTCGGCGCACACCGCCAGCACCGCTCCCCCACACGCGAGCGCATCGGCCAGCACGGCGAGCGGGCTCTCGCCACGCCGGTCGATCACGGTCCGGTCGGCCCCGGCGAGCGCCGGCGCTCCCCCGGCCACGCCCGGGGCGCCGGCCACGCCCGGGGCGCCGGCCACGCCCGGGGCGCCGGCCGCGACGCTCAGGTCAGCATCGAGCTCGGCCAGCGCCGCGGTCAGGTAGTCGGCCGGCTCGCCGAGCACGACGATCGCCTCGGGGGCGCACGGCTGCGCGTGGCGCAACACGAGCCGGGGCTCGACGACGCCGTTCCACAGGTTGCGCTCAAGTCTGAAGCTGGCGTCGAGCGCGGAGTCGCCGCCACCGGGGAGGCGGCCATCGCAGCCGAAGGCGACCGCGCGCGCCTGGGCTCCTCCCGAGCGGACCGAGAAGCGCGCGTGCTTGCCCTCGCCCATCGGCCGCAGGTCCCCGAACCGGGCACCGGGAATCAGCAGCCGCGGGCCGGGATTGCCCATCCCGCACGGCTCGAGCCGCTCCAGCTCCTCGGCCAGCGTCAGGCCGAGATCGCCTCCCGAGGCGACCGCGTCGACCCGTTCTACCGGCGTCAGCTGCTCGGTGGTCAGAACCGCAGCCGCATGAGCTTCGATTGCCGCGCGCAGCGCCCCCACCCGGTCGGGCGTCACGGTGAGCCCGGCCGCCGCCTGGTGGCCTCCGTAGCGGATCATCTCGCCGGCGGCGCTGTGCAGCGCGCCCAGCAGATCGAAACCGGGGATGCTGCGCCCGGATCCATGCGCCGGCCCATCCCCGTCGAGCGCGATCAGGATCGCGGGCCGGTGGAATCGATCGACGATGCGCGAGGCGACGATCCCGATCACGCCCGGGTGCCAGCCCTCGGCCGCGAGCACGTAGGCGCTGCGCTCGCCCAGCTGGGTCACCTGGGTTTCGGCGTCCCACAGGATGCGTTGCTCGACCGTGCGCCGTTCGAGGTTGGCGCGGTCGAGCTCGGCCGCCACCTCGGCCGCGCGCTCCTCGTCGGTGGTGAGCAGGAGTTCGAGCCCGGCGTCGGCGCGACGCAACCGGCCGGCGGCGTTGATCCGCGGCGCGAGCCGGAAACCCAGCGCCGTCGCGTTCAACCCGCTCGGATCGGTGCGCGAGACCGCCATCAGCGCCCGCAGGCCCGGTTTGGCCGTGTTCGCCATCGCGTGCAGCCCCTCCCGCACGAGGCGCCGATTCTCCCCGCGCAGGGGCACCAGGTCCGCGACGGTGGCCAGCGCGACCAGCTCTATGTCGTCGACGACCGTCGCCGCGCCGAGCGCCTCGGCGAGCTTGAACGCGACCCCGGTCCCGCACAACTCCGGACACGGGTAGCCGCACACCGCGGGATGGACGATCGGTGCGTCGGGGAGGACGCCGTCGGGCCGGGGCGAGTGGTGATCGGTGATCACGACATCGATCCCCGCCGCCCGCGCGGCGGCCGTCTCGTCGACCGCGGTGATCCCACAGTCGACGGTCACGAGCAACCGGGTGCCCCGCTCCGCCAGCCGCACCACGGTCGCGGCCGCGAGGCCGTAGCCGTCGTCGATCCGGCTCGGCAGGAACCAGTCGACGTCGGCGCCGAGCGAGCGCAGGGCGCGGACCAGGATCGCCGTCGCACAGACGCCGTCCACGTCGTAGTCCCCGTGGACGGTGATCCGACTGCGCCCGGCGACATGCCGCCGGATCAACGCGAGCGCCCGGTCGATGCCCGCGAACTCACTCGGATCGTGGGCCTCGCGCGGCTCGAGGAACGCCGTCGCCACGCGGGGATCGGACAGGCCGCGGCGCACGAGGATCTGCGCCAGTACATGGCTCACGCCCAGCCGGCGCTCGAGCTCGAGCGCAGCGGCAAGCTCGTACCCGGCGAGGTGCAGGCGCGGCGCCGGCGGCCGGGGAGGCCCCGGCGCCCGCTCGTCCGCCCCCGGGAGGACGCGCAGCGCCGGCGGCGCCGGTTGGTCGCCTGTTGCTGCGGGGGTGCTGAGGAGCGCTGCCTCGGACATGGCCGCAGCGTAGGTGCAGCTCCCGACGGATCCGGACTGACGACGCCATCCCGATGCGAAGGCGACACGCGCCGACACGAAGTCGGCACGTCTGGCGCCCGAGGACGCCGACGCCGGCGAAGCGCTGCAATTCAGTTTCGGGGGCCGGAACTCAGTTGCAGCACTTGCGTCCACAACAAACCGGGACCGCGGAGAGCACCCCGGATCGCGGGCACCACCGCCGGAACCCCCGGACCCCGGACCACCACACCCACGAACCCCGCGGCCGCGACCGACCGCGACGCCGGGCGCCCAACCCAAGCCCTACGGAAGCGGCCGACCGCCCTCCGGGCCCTCGGGCTCGTCGTGGTGGTGGCGACCGAAAGTGTGCTGCACGCGCTCGATCGAGTGCTCGACGCGCCCGGCCTCGCGCTCCATGCCGCCCAGCGGGGCGAGCATCTTGACCAGTTCCTGCATCGTCTCGGTGAGCCGGTCGACCGACGCGCCGAGTGGGGCGACGGAGTTCGCGAGCGTGTCGATGACCTCGACGTGCTGCTCGATCGAGGCGGTGGCGTGGCGGATCGCGTCGACGCCCTCGAGGATGTGCGACTCGATCTCGCGCGTCTCGCGCAGCGGCTCCACGACCTCCGCCTCGGCTCCGCCGAGCACCGAACGCAGCGGACTCAGGAGGAAATCGAACATCGTCCCGGGGAGCCTACTCCGCGACTCCGCGGGCCGCGACCCTCGCGGCTCAGGCCAGCCCGGGTGCGCCGGGCTCGCCGGCGCGCTCGCGCCGGAGCCCCTCGTAGTAGACGAGCCCGATGCCGATCACGGCGCCCGGAATCGCCTCCAGCGCGGTCAGCAGGTGGGTGTCGTGGCGGCCGGGGATGGTGAAGCCGTTGACGATCAGGCCGAACAGGACGGAGCCGATCAGCGCGCCGATGAAGGCGCCCACGATCCCGCCCCAGTAGTGGTCGGGCAGCCAGATCGTGAAGTGCCAGATCGCGAGTCCCATCATCACCCAGGCGAGCATTCCCATCAGCGACGTCTCCCATGCCGCCGGTTGCGCGACTTCGACTTCGACGACGTCTTCGGCTTCTGGACGGGGGCGACGCCCTCGTTCTCGGCGATGTCGGGGGCGTGCCCGACGTCGGCGCCGCCCTCGGCTGCGCCGTTGGTGGGCTCGGCTGACGGCGCCGGCTTCGCCGCCTGGCCGTCGGGCTTGGCGGCGGGCGCCACGGCCGGCGTGGGCGCCGCCCTTGGCGTGGGCGCCACCTTCGGCGCCGCGCCCTTCGACGTAGCCCGCTTCGCCGCCGCCCCCGCGGCGCCACCGCCCGCAGCCGCCGCGCCCGCGGCGGCACCGCCCTCCGCAGCCGCCCCGCCCGCAGCTCCCGCGCCCGCAGCTCCCGCGCCCGCGGCGCCACCGCCCGCGGCCGCCGCGCCCGCGACCGCACCGCCCGCGGCGCCACCCCCCGCAGCCGCCCCGCCGGCGCCGCCGGCGTCCGCGGTGCGGGCGAGGCGCTTGGTGATCGAACGGGTCGAGCGTCCGCGCGCGGCGCGCGCCGCGGTCTCCTGGCGCTCGATCTCGACGTCGCGCTTCATCTGCTCGAACTCGGCCGCCGAGACGGTCTCGGGCTCGGGCGTCGTCAGCCGGCCGACCCGGCGCCCACGGGTCGGCGTGGGATCGACGTCAGCGGCGGTCCCGGCATAGGCGGGGACGAAGCCGTACTCGGCCTCGATCCGGTGCCGGCGCGCGCGGTAGCCCGGCTCGCGCTCCTTCCAGTGCGTGAGCACGGGCGAGGCGATGAAGATCGACGAGTAGGCGCCGGATGCGACACCGATCAGCAGCGCGAACGCGAAGTCCTTGAGCGTCGCGCCGCCGAACAGGAGCAGCGCCAGGATCGGCATCAGCGTGCACGACGTCGTCGCGATCGAACGCGTCAGCACCTCTGACATGGAGCGGTTGACGATCTGCGAGAAGGCGGCGCGCGGCATCCGCGGGATGTTCTCGCGCACGCGGTCGAACACGATGATCGTGTCGTAGAGCGAGTAGCCCAAGATGGTCAGCAGCGCGGCCACGGTCGCTGTCGTCACCTCCCGGCCAGTCAGGGAGTAGATGCCGGCGGTGATCAGCAGGTCGTGCATCAGCGCGATCAGCACCGGGACGGCGAACTTCCACTCGAAGCGCAGCGCCACGTAGGCGGAGATGACCAACAGCGAGGCGATGATCGCCACCACGGCCGAGTTGGCGACGGTCTTGCCGAACGTCGGCCCGACAGAGTCGCTGGAGAAGTCCTGGCCGCCGTTGGCAAGGCCGAACTTGGATTCGAGCGTCGAGCGCACCTGCTGCACCTTCGCGGGCTGCAGTTGCTTGGCGGAGATCTGATAGCCGTTGCGGCCGAGTGTCTTATCGCCCGCCACCTTCTGCACCTGGGCGTCGCCGGCGCCGGCCGCGGCGAGCACCGAGCGCACCTGCGACTCGCTCGCCGCCTGCACGAGGCCGACGTCGATCCGGGTGCCGGAGGTGAAGTCGATGCCCAGGTTCAGGCCCCGGCCGCCGATCGCCAGCGCCCCGATCAGCAGGATCACGCCGGACGTCGTGAAGAAGTACTTCGAGGCGCCCATGAAGTCGAACCGCCACACCCGTCCGCCCTTGGCACCGAGCGCGGCGGGGCTCGAGATCACCCGAGAATCGCCCATCGTCATGAGGATCGCCTGGGTCGCCAGCACGGCGGTGAACAACGACACGATCGTGCCGATGCCGAGCGTGAAGGCGAATCCCTTGACCTCGGAGGTCGCGAGCACGAACAGGATGAACGCGGTCATGATCGTGACCACGTTGGCGTCGATGATCGCGGTCAGGCCCTTCTTGTAGCCGGTGATGATCCCCTGGCGGATCGAGCGCCCGGCGCGCACCTCTTCCTTGACGCGTTCGAAGATCACGATGTTCGCGTCCGCTGCGACGCCGATGGTCAGGATCAGGCCGGCGATGCCCGGCAGCGTGAGCGTGATCGGGATCAGCTTGATCAGCGCGTAGAAGTAGATGGCGTAGACGAGCAGGGCGGCGACCGCGATCACGCCGAGCACGCGGTAGAAGATGAGCAGGAAGATCGCCACCACGGCGAGCCCGACGAGGCCAGCGATCAGGCCCTGGTGCAGCGCCTGCTTGCCGAGCGTGGCCGAGACCTGAGACTCGGAGATCAGCTTCAAGTTGATCGGCAGCGCGCCGAGGCGCAGCAGGTTGGCCAGGTCGCTGGCGGACTGGATCGTGAAGCCGCCGGTGATGTCGGCGCCCTGGCCGCCGGTGATCCCGTCCGGGTACTGCTTGTAGTCGATCTGCGGGACCGTCACGAGCTTGCGGTCCAGCGCGACGGCGAAGTGCTGGTTCAGCGACTGGCCGAGCCCGCTCACGGTCTGGCCGCGCTGGGCGATCGTGCGCGTGACGTCCTGGAACTTGTTGCCACCGTTGCCGCTGAACGAGAACGTGACGTCCGGGTTGCCACCGGAGTCGGTGCTCTGGGTCGGGCTCGAGATATCGGTGCCCAGCAGCGCGACGTGGTCCTTGAGGACGTAGAACTGCGCGGTCGGGTCGTTGAAGTTGGTGGTGTGCGAGGCGCTCGGATCAGAGGCCTGGACCACCACCGTGCCCGGCTTGATCACCAGCTGCTCGACACCCGGATCCGAGGCGCTCACCCCCGCCGGCAGACCGGAGTTCAAATCCTGCAGGTTGTCGTCGGGCCCGGAGAGCAGGCAGTGGACGCCGGGCGTGGCCGTCTTGCCCTGCGCCTTGGCGGCGGTCGCGCACGCCGCGCTGCCGGGGGCACCGAAGTAGTAGTACTCGTTGCCGAGCCGGGCATTGTCCGGCGAGCTCTGCTCGGGCTGGGCCGCGGCCAATTTGACCGCCTCGTACAGGCCCATGCTGCCCGCGCCCGGCGTTCCCGGCCCGGCGCTGGTTCCCTGGCTGATCGTGAGCGCATTCGGGTCCTGGGCGGCGAGCTGGCTGGCGACCGTCTTGCCGTTGGGCGTGATCGCGTTCGCCTCCCAGTCGTAGAACGCGAGCTGAGCCGTCGTGCCGACCTGTTTCTCGGCGCGGGCGAAGTCCTTGACGTTCGGCAGACCGACGCTGATCTGATTCGCGCCCGAGGTCTGGATCTCGGGCTCGGCCACGCCGAGCTGGTCCACCCGCTCGCGGATGATGTCCACGGCGCGGCTGAGCGCTTCCTGGGTCACGACGGGGGTCTGCTTGGTCGGCTGGCCCTGGTAGACGAGCTCGACGCCGCCCTTCAGGTCGAGCCCGAGCCGCGTCTGGTGGGTGACGATCACGGCAAAGGAGGCGGCGAGGAGCCCCAGAACCAGGAGCAGAATGAAGCCGTTGCGCTGGCGGTCGGTCATCGAGCTTGTCCTGATGCTAGTGGTCAGCCTGGCGAATCGCCCCGTGAGGGACGATCGCTAACGGTGGTTGGCCGGTGTGAGGACGACGAGCAGTCCGCCCTCGTCGTCGTCATAGGCGGGAAAGATGTCGGCGACCGCTTTGGCCGGGAGATCGCCCTCGGCGTGGACTTCCACCGGCTTGGCCTTGACGCGGACCTCCCATTCGAGCGCGGTGCCCACGTGGTCGGTGCCGTCCTCGAACCGCAGCCCGAGCACGTCGCTGACCGGCCGGCCGATGACCTGCTCGGTCTTCAGGCCCGTGAGCTCGAATGAGCCCTTACCGCAATCGACGATCTTGCCGTCCGCGTCGGTGGCGAAGAAAGCGGCGTTCGGGGCCGGGTAGTAATCGTCGAGCAGCTCGAACAGATACGCGAAGCCGCACTTCTCGCAACCCTTCGCATCACGGCGGAAGCCGGCGGTGCGCTCGGTGGCGATCGAGCGGTTCCCGCAGTGCGGGCAGATGAAGTAGTGGGACATCGGCGATGGAGGATAGAGGGCGCGCCGCGGCGCTACAGCAGCGAGGCCTGACCCGGCGGCTCGAGCCCGAGGTGCTGGTAGGCCCGCCGGGTCGCGGCTCGCCCGCGCGGCGTGCGCTCGATCAGCCCGCGCTGGAGCAGATAGGGCTCGTAGACGTCCTCGATCGTGTCCTGCTCCTCCCCCACCGCGACCGCGAGCGTCGACAGGCCGACGGGGCCGCCGGCGAACGTCTCGCAGATCGCGCGCAGGATCTCGCGGTCGAGCCGGTCAAGGCCGGCGTGATCGACCTCGAGCATGTCGAGGGCGTCGGCGGCGACGGCTCCGGTCACGACGCCGGTGCCGCGGACCTGAGCGTAGTCGCGCACGCGCTTGAGCAACCGGTTGGCGACCCGTGGAGTACCGCGACTGCGCGCCGCGATGGCCACGGCGCCGTCGTCCTCGATCGTCACCTCGAGCAGGCGGGCGCTGCGCCGCACGATCCTGGCCAGGTCGTGGGGGCCGTAGTGCTCGAGTCGGTGCTGGATCCCGAAGCGGTCGCGCAGCGGCGTGGTCAGCAGGCCGGTGCGCGTGGTCGCGCCGATCAGCGTGAACGGCGGCAGGTCGATCGTCACCACGCGGGCGCCGGCCCCCTGGCCAACCGTGATCGGCAGGCAGCCGTCCTCCATCGCCGGATAGAAGGTCTCCTCCAGCGCCCGCGGGAGGCGGTGGATCTCGTCGACGAAGAACACGGCGCGGGGCTCGAGCGCGGTCAGGAACGCGGCCACATCGCCCTTGCGCTCGAGGGCCGGGCCGGCCGTCTGCACGAACGGAACATCGAGCTCGGCGGCGACGATCTGGGCCAGCGAGGTCTTGCCCAGCCCCGGCGGCCCCGCCAGCAGCACGTGGTCGAGGGCCTCCCCGCGGGTGCCGGCGGCAGCGATCGACACGGCCAGCTGGGCCTTGAGCCCGTCCTGACCGACGAAGTCCTCCAGCCGGCGCGGGCGCAGCGAGCGGTCGAGGTCCTCCTCGGGCAGCGCCTCGGGCGCCTGGATCCTGACCGTGCCGGGCCCCTGGGCGGCGTTCATGTCAGCGTCGAGCCGACCGGAGCGCATGCGCGATCAGGTCCTCCGGTCGGTCGCCCTCGGCGCCGTCGAGCAGCTCGTCGGCCTCGCTCAGCGTGTAGCCAAGGCCGAGCAGGCCCTCACGGGCCAGGCTGAGCGGGTCGTCGCCGCGTGTGACGGAGATCGCCTGGTCGGGCAGGGTCACGCCGACCTTCTCGCGCAGCTCGACGATGATCCGCTCGGCCGTGCGCTTTCCGATCCCCGGCACGGACTGCAGCCGCGCGGCGTCGCCGGCCGCGAGCGTGGCCAGAAGCTGACGCGGGGGACCGCCCGAGAGCACGGCGAGCGCCACCTTCGGACCCACTGACTGGACCCCGAGCAGCATCAGGAACAGGTCGCGCTCGTCCTCGCTGGCGAAGCCGTACAGCGCCAGCGCGTCGTCACGCACGACCATGTGGGTGTGGAGCACGACCTGACCGCCGACGGTCGGGACCTGCCTCAGCGTCTGGGTCGAGACCGCGAGCCGGTAGCCGACGCCGCCGCAGTCGACCACGACGTGGTCGGAGCGGCGCACCGCCACGACGCCGGAGATCAACGCGATCACGCCCGCATCACCGCCGCGGCGAGCGGGGACCGGTTGGCCTCGCAGATCGCCACCGCCAGCGCGTCGGCGGCGTGGTCGGGAGACGGAGGCGCTGGGAGGCCGAGCAACCGGGCGACCATCCGCCCGACCTGGCCCTTGTCGGCGCGTCCGCTGCCGCAGACCGCGGACTTGACCTGCTGGGGTGTGTAGGAGCGCGAGGCGACGCCCCGCTGACCGGCCGCGAGCAGCACGACCCCACGTGCCTGCCCGACGGCAAAGGCGGTGCGGACGTTGACGCCGAAGTACAGCTCCTCGATCGCCATCGCATCCGGGGCGTGCTCGTCGAGCAGCGCGCAGATGCTGAGGTGGATGTCGCTCAGGCGGCGCTCGAGCGGAACGCCCGCGGAGGTCTCGATCACGCCGTGGTCGAGCGCGCGCAGGCGCGAGCCGACGCTCTCCAGCACTCCATAGCCGGTGCTCGCGGTGCCCGGGTCGATTCCGAGGACGATCATCGAACTCGACATTCTGCGTCGCCGCTCGGACGCCTGCCCCCTCTGGCCGCGCGGGACTGTTGTGCGGGCGCGGAGATGCCGATACCGGTCTGTATGTTCGGCCGAGGATCCCAGGACGGCCTGCTCGACGAGGTCGCCCGGCTACGCCAGCGCGTGGCGGAGCTGGAGACCGAGCGGGCCCGCGACCTTCGACTCGACAGCCTGACGGGGCCGCTGAGCCCGCGCGCGTTCCGCGGCCGGTTGTCGGAGGAGGTCGAGCGGGCCCGGCGCTACCAGCGGGCCCTGTCGATGGCGATCATCGCCCTCGACGACTTTGCCGCGCTCGAGCTCCGGCACGGCTTCCGCGCGGTCGACGAGTTGCTCGCCGCGGTCGCACGACGCATTGCCGGCACGACCCGCGCCCATGATCTGATCGGCCGCATCGGCCACGCGGAGTTCGGCCTGCTGCTGCCCGAGACCGCCGGCCAGGCGGCGCTGCCGGCGCTCGAGCGGCTCCTGGTGGAGCTCGAAGTCGTCGGCGAGGGCAAGATCCGGGCCGCCGGCGCGTCGATGGGAGTCGCCGCGATGAGCCGGGGCATGGGCGCTGAGACGCTGCTGGCGAGCGCGCGGCTGGCGCTGGCCCGGGCCCAGAGCGTAGGCGGCGGACGCGCGGTGCTCGCCGCCGACACCGAGCACATTGCCGAGCCGGCCGCCACCCCCCAGCACGACGCGATCGAAGCGCTCGCCGTGGCGCTGCTGGAACGCGACCGCTACACCGGTGAGCACTCCGAGGCGGTCATCGAGATGTCGGGCGCGGTGGCACGCAACCTCGGCTGCAGCGGCGCCGAGGTCGAGCGGGTGCGCTCGGCGGCGCTGCTGCACGACATCGGCAAGGTCGCGATCCCGGACGACATCCTCCACAAGCCGGGGCCGCTGACCGATTCGGAGTGGCGACTGATGAAAGAGCATCCGGTGATCGGCGAGCGGATCCTGCGGGTGCTGCCGGGCCTGGGGACCGTGGCCCGGATCGTCCGCCACGAGCACGAGCGCTGGGACGGCGGCGGCTACCCCGACGGGCTCGCGGGCGAGGCGATCCCGCTCGGCAGCCGGATCATCATCGCCGCCGACACCTACCACGCGATCACCTCCGACCGTCCTTACCGCGCGGCCAAGCCCCACGACGCGGCGGTCGAGGAGCTGACCCGGTGCGCGGGCTCGCAGTTCGACCCCAGGGTCACCGCAGCGCTCATCGGCCACCTCTATGGCTGCCGTCAGATGGGCGCGCTCAGGGTCTGACCCGGGCCGACCGTGGCCCGTGCCAGGGGCGCTCAGCTGCGCGAGGCGACGTTCAACACGACGGTCAGCACGAAGCAGAACAGCGCGAACGCCCGCAGCAGCGTGCCGGTCCTGGGGCTCAGGCGGCCGTTGACCATCCCCAGGATCGCGGCCAACAGACAGAGCACGGCGATCGCGGCGAAGGCGACGGCGAGCGCGCGCAGAACCGACATGCGCTACTGCACCGCGGGGGCGAGATGGTCTAGCTGCCGACGCAACGGTTGGAGCGCCCGGGCCGGGTGACGCGCACGACGGTCCAGCCGCCGACGCGGGCCAAGGTCTGCTCGGCGCGCGGGGTGACCGTGATCGGCGCCGGGCCGCCGTCGATCGTGTTGTGGGGCCCGATGAACAGCACGCCGGGCTTGCGCAGCGATGTGCCGACGCGACCGAGCGTCACGTGGAGCTTCCAGGCCAGCGCGGTCTGCACGCCGTGATTGACGGCCGAGAAGCTCGAGCGACATGGAAACACGCCGTGGTGAGAACCGACGGCCCGCACGGCGGCTGAGAGCTGATCGAGCGTCGTGACGGCCTTGTCGGCGAGGGCTTTCTGGGCGCGCGCGGTGTCGATCCGACTCGAGGCGAGCGGGATCGAGATCGCGATCAGGACCGCCGCCACGGCGACCGTGGCCACGCCTCCGCCGGCGAG
This sequence comes from uncultured Solirubrobacteraceae bacterium, assembly GCA_963800815.1. Lineage (GTDB taxonomy): Bacteria > Actinomycetota > Thermoleophilia > Solirubrobacterales > Solirubrobacteraceae > Palsa-465. Next base: position 29,735 of record CAWDCP010000023.1, on the reverse strand, counting down.
CATCGCCACGCGCGCGACGCCGACCCCGGCGAGCACGCACAGCACGGCGGCGGCGGGCAGAAAGAAGCGCTCGAGGCCCGGGTAGCCGTCGATCACCATGGCGATCACGAGCACGATCCAGGCCAGCGCGGCGCCGGCGAGTCCGAGCACGACCTTGTCGCGATCCTTGAACCAGGCGATCGCCACACCCACGGCGGCGGCGATCAGGACCGGCAGGATCTGCAGGTCGCCGGCGCGGCGGAGCGCCTCGAGCGAGGGATGGCTACCAAGATGGCCGTTGTAGGCCTTGGCGTGCGAGGCGGCGAGGAACGGCTGGCCCGAGCCGATCCACGGCGGGATGAACCACAGCACGGGGATCGACAGGAGGCCGGCGACGACAAGCACGCGCAGGCGCGGCTCGCGGACCCACAGCCAGATCGCGTACACGAGGATGAACGGCCATGCCTCGGGGCGGATCAGCGCGGCGGCGACCCCGAGCACGAAGGCCTGGCCGCGCTTGCCCGAGAGATGACGATCGATCGCCCACAGACACGCCCCCACCAGCATCGGCTCCGAGGTGCCGCGGTACATGTAGTAGAACCAATCCTGGGTCAGGGCGACGCCCAGCACGGCGACGAGGCCGGCGATCCAGCCCGCCAGACGGGCGCCGAGCCGCCAGGCCGCCACCAGTGCCAGCAGCCCGCCGGCGCGCGCGGTGATCACCCACAGCGTCGGCGCCGCGCCGCCGAACAGCCCGTACGGGGTCGTGAACAGCACCGGCAGCGGCTTCCACGAGGGCCCTCCGCCGGTGGCGAAGCTGAGGTGCGGATCGACGACCTCACGACCCCACACGATCCACGCCCACGGGTCATAGCTGGGGACGGTGGGCAGGATTGCGGCCGAGAGCGCCGCGAGCACCACACAAGCGAACACGAGCTGGACGACACGTGAGGAGACGAACCCAGCCGGGTTAAACCGGCGGGTGTCTGAGGTTCCGTTCGGGGACTCAGGATCGGGCGCCCGCTGCTGCGGCTCATCGACCACGATCTGGCCCCCCGCGTGCTCGCGAGCGGGCATGGGGACGGCGATTCTAGCGGTCCGAGCCCTAACATCTCCGTGTCCAGCGCGACGGCCGACGCGCAAAGCTGACTCCTGCCCGTGCACGCCCGAACGCTGATCCTGGCCGTCCTCGTCGCGCTCTGCGCGTGCTCCGTCGCGCGGGCGCAGGGGCCGCTCTACAGCCCCGACACGCCGGTCAAGGGAGCCGTCTACCGGGACGGACCAACCGATCGCTACCTGATGGGAGGCGCCTGGCTCTACCGCGCCGACCGAGCCGATGCGGGCGTTGCGCAGGGGTTCTGGCGTGACGTCGCCGCCACCGACGGCTGGTCGCCGGTGACCGTTCCGAACGCCTACAACGCCGGCGATCAGTCGACGGCGAGCATGGTCGGCTACGTCGGCTGGTACCGCAAGGACTTCCGGCTTCCGAGCACCGGCCTGCCCGGAGGCACGCGGGCCGGCGACATGCACTGGATCCTGCGCTTTGAGTCGGTCAACTACCGGGCCGAGATCTGGCTCAACGGCGTCCTCGTAGGCAGCCACGTGGGAGCGTTTCTGCCCTTCGAGCTCGATCTGCGTGGCCTGCGCCCGCACGGGGTCAACCGGCTGATCGTGCGTGTCGATGACCGCCATTACGCCTCCGACCTGCCGCCGGGACCCGCCGGGGGCGGGAGCGCCGCTGTCGGCGGGTGGTGGAACTACGGCGGGATCCTGCGCGAGGTCTACCTGCGGGCCGTCGAGAAGGCCGACATCGCGGCCGTCCAGGTCCGGCCGCTGCTCCCCTGCCCGACGTGCGCGGCAACGATCGACGAGCAGGTGCAGGTGCGCAACGTCACGGCGACGGCCCAGACCGTGCGCCTGAGCGGGACCTACGGCAGCGCCCGCCTGGCCTTCGGTGAGGCGACGATCGCCCCCGGCGAGACATGGACGACGGCGGCAACGGTGCGAATCGCGCATCCGCGGCTGTGGGCGCCGGGCAGTCCCACCCTGTATCGAGCCACGCTGTCGCTGACCGATAGCACGGCCACTGCGCTCGCCGGGTACGTGACCTACAGCGGGATCAGGACGATCGCCGTCACCGGGGGCCGGCTGACGCTCAACGGCCGCTGGCTGAATCTGCGCGGGGTCGGGCTGCAGGAGCAGGACATCGCGCTCGGCGGCGCGCTCGATCCCGCCCACATCTCGCGCCTGATCGATTGGACCCGGCGCCTCGGCGGCGACCTGATCCGCGGCCAGTACCCGTCGGATCCGCTGCTCGAGGAGCTCGCCGATCGCGACGGGGTCCTGCTGTGGAGCGAGATCCCGGTCTACCAGGTCCATGTGCAGTACCTGACGCAGCCGGCCTGGGTCGGCTTCGCGCACTCGATGCTGGCCCAGAACATCGCCGCCAACCAGAACCACCCGTCCATCCTGCTGTGGAGCGTGGCCAACGAACTGCGCTCGCCGGCGCCACCGGAGGAGGGCAGCTACCTCACCGGCGCCGCGGAGCTCGCCCGCCGGCTCGATCCGACTCGCCCGGTCGGGATGGCGGTCAGCGCGTGGCCCGGGGTCGGCTGCCAGGGCGCGTACGCGGCTCTCGACGTGGTCGGCTTCAACGACTACTTCGGCTGGTACAGCGTCAACGCCGGGTCCACCGCCGACCGCGACGGGCTCGGGCCGTTCCTGGACTCGTTCCGCGCCTGCTATCCGAACAAGGCGCTGATGATCTCCGAGTTCGGCTTCGAAGCCGATCGCTCCGGTCCCGTGGAGCAGCGGGGCACGTACGCCTTTCAGGCCGACAGCGCGGCCTACCACCTGAGCGTGTTCGCGCAGAGGAAGTGGCTCTCCGGCGCGATCTACTGGGCGCTGCAGGACTTCGTGTGCCGCCCCGGATGGTCAGGGGGCAACCCGCTCCCCAACCCGCCCTTCTTCAACAAGGGGCTGGTCGACTTCCAGGGCAATCTCAAGCCCTCGTTCGGGACCGTGCAGTCGATCTACCGCTCGACGGTCCAGATCGGGCCGTCACCGTAGGCCGACGCTCGCGGCGGCCTTGCTCAGCGGGAGACCTTGCAGCGCAGCAGCGTGCCGATCACGCGGAAGCCGTCGATCGCGGTGAGCTTCTTGCCCTCCTCGGTCGCGCGGGCCCGGTAGTGCACCGGGACCTCGAAGATGCGCTCCCCGCGCTGGACCAGGCGAGCGGTGATCTCGGGTTCGATCGCAAACCCGGGCGACTGCAGCGGCAGGCTGCGGAAGATGTCCGTCCGGATCATCTTGTGGCAGGTCATGATGTCGTGCAGATAGACGTTGTAGAGGATGTTGCACGCGAGCGTGACGCCCTTGTTGCCGAGCACGAACAGGAACGAATGGCTTGTGTAGCCGTCGAACGCCCGCACCCCGAAACACGCGTTGGCCCGCCCATCGAGCAGTGGCGGCATCAGCAGTCCCAGATCGGCGGGATCGTATTCGAGGTCGGCGTCGAAGATTGCGGCGAACTCGCCCTCGGCGTGGCCGAGCGCGGTGCGGATCGCGGCGCCCTTGCCCTGGTTGACGTCGTGCTCGAACAGACGCACGCGGGGGCCCCAGTCGCCCGAGCGCAGAATCTCCCGCGTGCCGTCGGTGGAGCCGTCGTCGACGATGATCAGCTCGAAGTCGCTCGGCAGCTCGGTGGCGAGGACCTCGGCGATCGCACGCTCGACGCGTTCGTATTCGTTGTAGACCGGCATCAGGATCGAGAGCATCTGCGCAGGGTCCAAGTTCGGGGGGCGGCTGGCGCGGGATCGGCCCAGGACCGGTGCGATCTCGGGTCCCGGCGTGCCCGCGAAGGCGGCGGATGCTAGCCGATGGCAGCACCGGCTCGCTTTTCCGGTTGCGGGTGCGCAAGGATGGCGGCCGTGGACTTCGCCGGTGCGGGATTGCTGGACGGACTCGAGGGTGATGAGCGAGCGGCTCGGCTGGAGTTGCTCGAGCGTCTGGCGGCCGACGGCGTCAGCCTCGAGGAGCTGCGGGCGGCCGTCGCCGAGGACCGGCTCGTGCTGCTGCCGCTGGAGCGCGCCCTGGGCGCCGCTACACGGCGGCCGAAGTCGCCCGGCGCGGCGGGCTCTTCGTCTCACCCGCGGTGGTCCCGATGGTCGACGCCGCGTTGATGCTCGTGGAGGCGATCGAGGCCGCTGAGCTGCCCGCGCTGCGTGCCGGGATCGCGATCGGCCCCGCGCTACAGCGCGCCGGTGACTGGTACGGGCATCCGGTCAACCTGGCCAGCCGGGTCACCGGCGTGGCCCGGCCCGGCAGCGTGCTCTGCACCCAGGAGATCCGCGACGCAGCGGGCGACGTGTTCGCGTGGTCGTTCGCCGGCCGGCACCGCTTCAAGGGCGTGCGCGAGCCGGTGCCGCTGCATCGCGCACGGCGGCGGCCCGACGGGCCCGAGGCACTCCAGGAGGCCGAGCGCGAGGCGCCCGAGCCCGGGCGCTCTAGCCGACCGAGATCAGATCGACCACGAAGACGAGCGTCGCGTTCGGGGGGATCGTAGGCGGCTGGCCGGTCTTGCCGTAGGCCAGGCTCGGAGGGATGATCAGCATGCGGCGGCCGCCGACCTTCATCCCGGAGATGCCCTGGACCCAGCCGGGGATCACGCTGCCGTTGCTGAGCGGCGTGGAGAACGTCTGGTTGCGGTCCCAGGAGGCGTCGAACTGCTTGCCCCCCTTGTAGAGGACGCCGACGTAGTTGACGGTGATGTTCTGGCCCGAGCCGGCGGTCGCACCGGTGCCGACGATCAGATCCTTGGTCACCAGGTGCGTGGGCGCCGGGCCCGTGGGCACGACCACGACCGGCTTCTTGGCGATCGCCGCCGGGATCTTGGGCGTGGTCGATGTCGTCGAGGTCGGCGTCGTCGAGGTCGCTGCCGAGGCGCTGGCCGTCGGGCCGGACGGGGCGAGGGTGACCCCGGGCGCCTTGGAGCTACCGCAGGCGGCCAGGCCGACGGCGGTTGCGGCGCTCACGAGCACGGGGAGGATCCTCTGCTTCACGGACATCGGCGGGGAAGGGTAGCGTGACTCGCCGTCGAGCTAGCCCGCGATGCGCTCGAGCACGTCGGCGTCGACGTCGAAGTTGGCGTGCACGGCGCCGACGTCGTCGGACTCCTCGAGGGCGTCGATCAGCTTCATCAGCTTCATCGCCTCGGCCTCGCCGACCGGCACGCGGGCCCGAGGACGCTGGGTCACGTCGGCGCTCTCGAGCTCGACGCAGGACTGCTCGAGGGCAGCGCGGACCGCGCCGAGATCGGACGGATCCGTGAGGATCTCGTACACGTCGTCATCGAGCACGATGTCCTGGGCGCCGGCGTCGATCGCGCCCATCAAGTCGTCCTCGCCGTAACGCGCAGCGTCGACCACGATCACGCCCTGCTTATCGAACAGATACGACACCGAGCCGGGCTCGCCGAGGCTGCCGCCGTGCTTGGAGAGCGCGTGACGGACGTCAGCGCCAGTGCGGTTGCGGTTGTCGGTCAGCGCCTCGATCAGCAGCGCCACGCCGCCCGGGCCGTAGCCCTCGTAGAGCACGGTCTCGATCTGCTCGGTGTCGACGCCCTCGCCCGTGCCCTTGGCGATCGCGCGCTCGATGTTGTCCTTCGGCATCGACGCGTCACGCGCCTTCTGGATCGCCAGCGCGAGCGCCGGGTTCCCATCCGGATCGCCCCCGCCCTCGCGCGCAGCGACGCTGAGCGCTCGCGCGAGCTTGGTGAAGTGCTGGCCGCGACGCTGATCCACGACCGCCTTCTTGTGCTTGATCGAGGCCCACTTGGAATGACCGGACATGACCACAAGTCTAAGCTCTGCCACGCAGTACGCTGTCTCGGGATGCGCTGCACGCGGCGGGATGCTTCCGCTCCTCTCCGCGTCCTTTCGTTCAGATGCTTCCGAGCCCGAACAGGAGACCCACCGCATGAAACGACTGTCCGCCATCGCATTGCCGTTGATCCTGGTGGCGCTGGCCGGGTGCGGCTCCAGCTCCAGCAGCTCGTCGAGCTCGAGCTCCAGCTCGGCGGCGAGCTCCACGCCCGCGGCCACGACCACCGCGAGCACGAGCGCCGCCGCCACGGGCGCTGTCGTCCCCGTGGTGATGCAGAACATCTCCTTCAATCCGCCCCTCATCCACGCCAAGGTCGGTCAGACCGTGAAGTGGACGAACATGGACTCGGCGCCGCACAACGTCACCTACGTCAGCGGACCCCAGTTCACCTCGTCGCCGACCTTCACCAACGGCGGCACCTTCACACTGAAGCTGACCAAGGCGGGCACGATCGCCTACCGCTGCACGATCCACCCGGGCATGAACGGGACGATCGTCGTCGCGCCGTAGAGGCGCGTAAGAGCGTGCCCTAGGGCAGGTCGTTCAGGTTCACGGCCTCGACCTGGGCCGAGCCGGAGTTGGTGACATAGGCCGTCCGGCCGCCGGGCGGGACCGTGAGATCGCGCGGGTAGACACCGGCCGGCACCGAGCCGAGCGCCGCCGGCCGCCCGGCCAGGGCCGCACCGACGTTGACCACGCTCACGCCGGGCCCCGGCGCCGAGGAGGCCGACGGGCCCGAGTCGGCGACCAGCAGCCGGCGCCCTCCGTCCACCGCCAGCACGCCCACGGGGGCGCTCCCCACGAGGACATAGGCGACGCGCGCGCGGCGAGGGTGACGGAGCAGCCGTGAGCGCGAGAAGCCGATCACGGCGTGGTCGGCCAGCGCCGTGACCCAGACCAGCCGGCCGTCGGCCGAGAGCGCCACGCGCACAGGCTCGCAACCGGCGGCGACGCTGTGCACGACCGCGGTGGCGGGATCGGTCTGGGCCCGGGTCGCGTCGATCACGCTGAGCGTGCCGGACCCGGCACCGTTGACCGAGGCCAGCGCCGTCGCGTAGAGCCAGCGACCCCCGGGATCCACGGCCACGTCGGAGGGGCCGTAGCGCAATGGCACGCGGCCGATGTAGCCGGAGCTACGCAGCCGGTCGGCCAGCGCCGCGGCCAGGTCGAACACCGCGATCCCACTCGCCCGGCCTCGGGCGACGTAGGCATACCGGTCGTCGGGGGAGATCGCCACGGCGACCGAGCCGGCCAGTGCCGGGTTGCCCTGGGTCGCGCTGGTCAGGCGCCCGAGCACCGCGCGGCGCGATCCGTCCTCGGCGCGATGGACGTCGATCACCACCGCGCCGCTCCCGGCCGCCACGAGCAGGTAGCGGCCGTCGTGGGTCAGCGCGAGCCCGGGCTGCCCGTTGCCGGCCGACGCCGGCAAGGCGATCCGCCGCATCACGCGCGGCGCGAAGCCGCTGTTGCCGAGCACGTCGACCTCGCCGGGCGCCGACACGAACGAGTAGCGCGGCCGGCTCACGATCGCGTAGGGCGTGGCGGGGAGGCCGGCCAGCGCGGTCCGGACGTGGTCGAGCGCCGGCAGGGCCGCGGCGCGCGAGGCACACGGCGCCGTCGCGGCGGTCGCCGGGGTCGTCGTCGGAGCCGAACCCGCGGTCGAGCTCGTGCGCGCGCCGCCGCAGGCGGCGAGCAGCATCGTCGCGCCGATCAGAGCGGTGAGCGCGGCTGCACGCACGGCGCCCATGCTGGCATGCCTCGCGCCGGCGTGGCTCGCCTCCGGATCGGCCCCCGCACCCGCGGGCGTGCCCGCACGCCGCTCATCGGGCCGACGCCGGCGCGTGGGCGCGGTACCAGTCGATCGTCCGCCGCAGCCCCTCCTCCAGGGTCACCGCGGGCTCCCAGCCGGTGAGCGCGCGGAGCTTTCCGAAGTCGACCCACTGGCGGTCGATCTCGCCGTGCGGCACCCCCTCGCCGCGGATCTCCGGCTCGAGCTCGGAGCCGGCCAGGCGACAGATCAGCGCCACCACGTCGCCCACCCGGTGGGGGCGCCCGCCGCCCGCGTTGAAGGCCTCGCCCATGCCCTGACCTCGGTCGAGCGCGCCGCAGATCGCCAGGTAGGCGGCGACGGCGTCCTCGACGTAGAGGAAGTCGCGCTCGGGCGAGCCGTCGGAGCGCACCACCGGCCGCCGGCCGGCCAGTGCCGCGCCCACCGCCTCGGGCACGAGCCGTGTGCCGTTCGTGTCCCCACCTCCGTACAGGTTGGCGAACCGCGTGACCGCCACCGGCAGCCCGAACGTGTGCCAGTAGGAGCGGGCGAGCAGGTCGGCGGCGGCCTTGGAGACGTCGTAGGGGAACACCGGCTGCAGCGGCAGGTCCTCGCGGTAGGGCAGCTCGGTGTGCGCTCCGTAGGCCTTGTCGGAGGAGGCGACCACGACCCGGTCCACGCCGTGGGCGCGACAGGCCTCGAGCAGCAGCCAGGTGCCGCGGATGTTCGTCTCGAACGTCGACAGAGGCGCGCGGTTGGCGATCCCGACGAGCGTCTGGGCGGCGAGATGAAACACCGTGTCGACCGCGTACTCGGCCAGCGCCCGCGGGAGTAGGCCCTCGGCGCAGATGTCGCCGTGGACGAGGTCGATGCGCTGCTCGAGATCCATCAGCGCGAGCGCCGAGACCGCCGGCTCGTCGCGGCGGACCGCCACCACCCGCGCGCCCTGCTCGAGCAGCGCCTTGACGAGCCACGCGCCGAGCAGCCCGTGGGCGCCGGTCACCAGCACGCTGCGGCCGTTCAGTTCCACAGCTTCCACGGCGCGTGCCCCTGGCTCCAGAGGTCGTTGAGGACGATCGCGTCCTTGTAGGTGTCCATGCAGTCCCAGAAGCCCTCGTGACGGTAGGCCCGCAGCTCGCCGGCGGCGGCCAGCCGCTCGAGCGGCTCGCGCTCGAGCACGCTCTGGCTCTCCAGCAGGTCGAGCACGGCCGGCTCGAAGCAGAAGAAACCGCCGTTGACCCAATGTTCGCTGCGCGGCTTCTCGACGAACCCCCGTACGACCCCGCCGCCACCCAGGTCCGCCACCCCGAACGGGAGCTCCGGCCGCACCACCGTCATCGTGGCTGCCGCGCCGTGCGCGGTGTGGTAGGCGAGCTGCGCCGTGAGGTCGATGTCGGCCACGCCGTCGCCGTAGGTGACGCAGAACGTAGCGTCGCCGAGGGCGCCGCCGGCCAGCGCGACGCGGCCTCCCGTCGGCGTGTCGGCTCCGGTGGCCAGGCACTCGACGCGGGCCCCCTCAGGCCAGGGCTGGGCGGCGGCGAACGCCTGCACCTGTTCGCCCTTGTAGCCGGTCAGGAGCAGGAAGCGGCGGAACCCCTGCGCCGCGTAGATCTGGATCACGTGCCACAGGATCGGCCGCCCGCCGATCTCCACCAGCGGCTTGGGGATCGACTGCGTATGCTCCTGAAGGCGCGTGCCGCGCCCGCCGCAGAGGATGGCCACCGGCGGTGTCACGGCGGCGGATTATGGCGTGCGCCTGGGCCGGGACGCCGCGGCCGCGCCACTGACCCATCCCCGGCGGGGCGGTTCGCGGCAGGGGTCCGGCGGTGTAGGCGCGGTTCGGCCCGCCGGGACCCGAGGTGACTGCTCCGCTTCTCAGCGGCGGCGGCGTGCGCGAACATCGGCCGCGTGTCCTCTGCGGGAATCACGCGAATCGCGACGTGGTCAGGCTGCTCCGGCGGCCGCGGTATCCGGGCTTCGTGCTGACGGTGTCGCTGTCGCGCACCTGCTCCTCGATGTTCGCGGTCAGCGGGGTGCTGCTGGTGCTGGAGCGGACGGGCAGCGCTCCGCTGGCGGGGATCACCTCGGCGGCGGCGGTGCTGCCGGCGGCGCTGAGCGGACCGTTCCTGGGCGCGTGGCTCGACGTGGCGCGCCGGCGTCGGACGCTGATCGTCATCGATCAGCTCACGAGCGTGGTGGCGCTGGCGGCGATCGTCGCGCCGCCGGCCGCGGGCCGGACTGGACGTTGCCGGTGGTCGCGGTCCTCTACAGCGTCACGCGCCCCTTCAGCTCCGGCTCGTTCTTCAGCGCCCTGGCCGAGCTGGCCGGACCCGAGCTGCTCGACTACGCCAGCATGATCGAGGCGTCGAGCCTGAACCTCTCGTTCGTGGTCGGCCCGGCGCTCGCGGGCGCGATCGCTGGTGCGGCCGGGGCCGCGACAGCCGTGTGGCTGCAGGCCGCGATCACGCTCGTGGTGGCGGGCCTGATCGCCGTCAACCCCGCCTTCGAGGCCCATGCCGACGGGCGGGCCGAGGGTGTCCGCGACGCGCTCAAGGACGGGCTGCGCGCACTCGCTCGTAGCCGCGTGCTCCGCGTCACCGCCACGGCGAGCACGCTGGCGGCGTTCGGCTGGGGCCTGATGGCGGTCGGGTTCCCGCTCTACGCCGTGCAGATGCTGGGCGCCGGCGCCAGCGCCAGCGGCTTCCTGTGGGCGGCGATCGCCGGTGGCTCGATCCTGGGCACGTCGCGCTCCCCGGCGGCGTCTCGCTGCGCCGGATCGCGCTGTCCTACGCGATTCTCGGCGCCTCCGCCCTGCTGTGGCCGCTGGCCGGCACGCTGGCGGTCGGGATCGTGCTCGTCGGGCTGACCGGCGTCGTCGAAGGCCCCGCCTACTCGGGCACGATCGCCCTGCGACAACGCCACACGCCGCCCGCCGTCCGCGCCCAGCTGATGACGACCGTGACCAGCGTCGCGATGGCCGCCGGCGCGCTCGGCTCCGCGGCCGGCGGCGCCATCCACGATCCGCTGGGCACGATCATCGTGTTCACCGCGGTGAACCTGGTCGCAGCGCTGGTGGCGCGGGGGGTTCGGGCCGTCTAGCCACGGGGATGCTCCCTCGGTGGTGTGGTGGGAGCTCTGGAGAACCATGGTGTGCGGACCACGGTTCTCGCCGCTCAGGCTCGATCGCACACCGCGATCAGGTCAAGCGATTCGCCGAGACCTTCAGGCTCGAGCCGGAAGTCCTCGGGTCCGATCTCGAGTGCGCCGGGCCGTGGCCTCGCTCGGTCTGAGCTGAGCAGACGGTCGTACAGGCGCTGACGCACACGCCGCGGGACGAACCGTCGCAGACGCAGCGGATCGCGCCCCAGGACACGGTCCAGTTCAGCGCGTTCGGCATCGATGAGCGCCGCGTAGCGCACTGACCCGTGGAGCCCGAGCAGGTTAACGCCGGCGAAGAACCTCACGCACAGCGCGCGCAGCTCGGAGGGGTCGTACTCAAGATAGTGGTAGGGGTCGATGATCTCGTCCGGGCGTCCGAACGTCAGTCGGTTCGGAGTGATGAACACGGCGCGACCGCGCGGTCCCAGCACCCGCACGACCTGAGCCAGCACGCGCTCCGGATCCGGTACGTGCTCGATCGAGTGGACGGCCACCACCGATGCGAAGGACCCGTCCGCGAACGGTAATCGGCGCATGTCGGCGACGTGCGTCTCGCGATCCTGGCCGGAGAGTGCCGAGGGCTCGAGATCGACCCCCACGCTCACACGCGGCGCGAGCTCCTGGTAGGAGTGCCCGACGCCGCAGCCAAGGTCGAGCACCTACCCGCCGGCAACAGCGGAGCGCAGAGCCGATAGGCCCGGTGGCGTTGGAACGTCGGGTTGAAGCCGCCCGAGGGGTGCTCACCCGTTCGCCGGTGATCACCATGGCGACAAGGTAATCCGGGCCGACCCCGTCGCCCTCGGCGGTGCGCTCGAGGCCGACCGCCTCGCGTCCGCGCGCGCGCAGTGCGCGCAGCAGCGATCCGTCTCCTGATCCCACGTCGAGCAGCGGCCCGGCCGGGGCGATTCGGTCGAGCCGCCGGGCCAAGCTCGCGCGGGACGCTGCGAGCACGCGATCCCCGCCCGCCGCGAACCGTCCCGAGGCGGGGCGGTAGTTGGCGTAGGCGCGCTCCAGCTCCTGATCACTGGGAGGCGGATATGTGGTGGCGGCGCCGCAGGCTGAGCAGAGGGCGAGCCGATCGCTGGTCGGCCGAGTCGGAGCCCCGCACCACGCACAACGCGCTCGATCGTCGTCGGGCGGCACGGCGGAGAGATTAACGACCTGCTGCCGGATCCGGCGACGGCCCGAGTAGGATCCCGCGCTCATGAGCGCACTCCCCTCCAGCATCTTCAAGGCCTACGACATCCGCGGCCTGTACGGGTCGGACATCGACGGCGACGGCGCCGAGCTGATCGGGCGCGCGTTCACGCGCGTGATCGCACAGCTCGCCGACACGCCCGCGGCCGAGCTCCGCCTCGGCCTCGGCCGCGACATGCGACTCACCGCACCCGAGCTCGCGGCGCGCTACCGCGACGGCATGGTCAGCGAGGGCGCGGCGGTGCTCGACGCCGGACAGGTCGGGACCGAGATGCTCTATTACCTGGTCGGCTCACGCGATCTCGACGGCGGCCTGATGTGCACGGCCTCGCACAATCCCAAGGCCTACACCGGGGCGAAGGTGGTCAGGCGCGGCGCCATCCCGCTCTCCGGCGACTCGGGCATCAACGACATCCAGGCCCTGATCGAGTCGGGCCTCGGTGACGCGCCGGGTGGCGGCTCGGTGCAGGAGGTGTCGCTGTACGAGGAGTTCCAGGAGGCGGCGGTGAAGTTCATCGACCCTTCGGCGATCAAGCCGCTTCGGGTCGTCCTCGACGGCGGCAACGGGATGGCGGGGCCGATGGTCGGACCGATCCTGCGCCGGCTGGGGCTCGACCTGGTCGAGACCTACTGGACGCCGGATGGCAACTTCCCCGATCATGAGCCCAATCCGCTCCTGCCCGAGAATCGCGACTTGATCATGAAGGCGGTGGTCAAGGAAGAAGCGGATCTTGGCATCGCCTGGGACGGCGACGCCGATCGCTGCTTCTTCATCGACGACACCGGCGCGTTCGTCGACGGTGATTTCCTGACCGCGCTGATGAGCGAGTCCATGATCCGCAAGGAGCCCGGGGCAACGGTGCTCTACGACGTGCGCGCCAGCCGCGCGGTCGCCGACACCGCCGAGCGCCTGGGCGGCAAGGCGCTGATGAACCGCGTCGGGCACGCCTTCTTCAAGACGCGGATGCGGGCCGAGCACGCGGTCTTCGGCGGCGAGGTCTCCGGGCACTACTACTTCCGCGACTTCTACTGCGCCGATTCGGGAACGATCCCGGCGCTGTTGATCCTGGAGCAGCTCTCCGAGCAGGAGAAGGGCATGTCCGAACTGCTCGAGCCGTTCCGTTCGCGCTACTTCATCTCCGGCGAGATCAACACCGAGGTGGACGACCCGGCGGCGAAGCTCGAGGAGCTGAAGGCGGCCTACCCGGACGCGCGCATCACCACGCTGGACGGCGTCTCGATCGACTACGACGACTGGCACTTCAACGTGCGCCCGTCGAACACCGAGCCGCTGCTGCGGCTGTGCCTCGAATCGATCGTGTCTCCCGAGGACATGGAGCGCCGGCGCGACGAGGTGCTCGCGATCATCCGGTCGTGAGCAGGCTGCCGCTGCCCGAGGATCCGGCCCAGCCCTCGGCCGCTGACTCGCTCGCGCTCGCCGCCCGGGCCGGCATCCACCGCCTCCCCGTCCCGACGCCGTTCCTGGTCGGGCGGATCAACTGCTACCTGATCGAGGACGACCCGCTGACGCTCGTCGACACCGGCCCCAACTCCGGCAAGTCGCTCGACGATCTGGAGCGGATGCTGGCCGAGCACGGCCGGGTGATCGAGGACCTCGAGCTGATCGTGATCACCCACCAGCACATGGATCACCTCGGGCTGCTCGACATCCTCGTGCGCCGCTCGGGCGCCGAGGTGGCGGCACTCGATCTGCTCGGGCCCTACCTCGAGCGCTTCGCCGAGAGCGCCCAGGCCGAGGACGAGTTCGCCGAGCAGCTGATGCTCCGCCATGGCGTGCCGGCCGACCTGGCCACCGCGCTGCGGGCCGTGGGGGCGGCGTTCCGCGCCTTCGGCTCGAGCGGCCACGTGACCCGGTTGCTGCGCGACGGCGACACGCTCACCCTGCGCGACCGCCGGCTCGAGGTCATGCATCGGCCGGGGCACAGCCCCTCGGACACCGTCTTCTGGGACTCTGAGCGCCGGATCCTGCTGGCCGGCGATCACCTGCTGGCCCACATCTCCTCCAACCCGCTCGTGTCGCGCCCTCTCGGCGATTTCGCGGCCGGCGCGTCGCCCGGCAGCGCCCGCCCGCGCGCGCTGATCAGCTACATCGAGTCGATGCGCGCGACCCGGGAGCTGCCCGCGGAGCTCGTCCTCCCCGGCCACGGCGACCCGATCGTCGACCACGCCCAGCTGATCGACGAGCGCTTCCGGATGCACGAGCGGCGGGCGCGCAAGATGCTGCGGATGCTCTCCGAGCGCCCTCTCAGCGCCTACGAGGTCGCCCACACGATGTGGGGCAACATCGCCGTCACCCAGGCCTTCCTGACCCTGTCGGAGGTGCTGGGTCACATGGATCTGCTCGCCGAGCAGGGCCTCATCCGCGAGCTTGACGGTGACGAGGTGATCCGCTTCGAGGCGCTCGAGACGCTGAGCTGAACGCTCAGACGAACGCGGACACGCCGGGCTGCAGCGGCGAGATGGTCGTCCTGCCGCACTCGTAGGCGCCCATCGGGATCGTGGTGCGCAGCGTGGCGGTGTCATCGGGCGGGATCACCTGCAGGCCGTATGCGGTCGTGCAGCCCGCGGGTGAGCTGATCCCGTGCGTGACGCCGAGCCGGAACGAGACGCTGGCCCCGGGCTCCACGATGAGGACCGTCGCCGGCGCGGTGCCGAAGAAGTCGTGCGTGGTGCGGACCGAGACGGTCGGCAGCGGTCCGCCCGCCTGGTTGAGGAACAGCACGCCCGGATAGCCGTAGGTGCGGCAGCTCGTGGCACCGACGTTCTTGAGCGCAAAACCGATCTCGCCGTGCCCGGTGGCGCCCTGCTGGCCGAGGTAGCGCAGCGCAAGCGACGCCGCGGTGCAGCGCGGCGGGCCGACCGGGGCCGCGGTCGTCGTGGTCGCAACCGTGGTCGTGGTCGTCGCGGTCGTCGTCGCCGGGGTGCTTGTGGTCGTCGCGGTCGTGGAGGCGGCCGGCGTGGTCGAGGCGACCGAGCTCGTGCTCGAGGACCCGCCGCACGAAGCCAGAGCCACTGCCGCGAGCACGGCCAGACATGCGTTGCAGGCTCGCATCGCCCATTGATTTGCCATCAGCCGGCCAGATCCTGCCCGGGGCCAACCTGGCCGGAGGCTGATCGCCGCTGATCGCCTGCTCGAACGCCTTCGTGCGACCATGCCTGCCGTCATGGAGCAACACCGGCACCACGGCCCGAGCGCCCACGCGCTGCTGCAGGCGGCGGAACGGCGCGACCCGTTCTGGGGCCCGCAGGTGATTGTGCTGATCGCGATCGCGCTCGACTTCGCCCTCCCGAGGAGGGTCACCGTGGGCCCCGTGTGGCTGCTCCCGGCGGTCGAGCTTCCGCTGCTGATCGCGCTCGTGATCGCCACCCCGCATCCCCGCGTGCATTACTCCCCCGTGCGCCGGCGGATCGCGATGACGCTGATCGGACTGGTCAGCGCCGTCAACGCGGTGTCGCTGATCCTGCTCTGCCACTACCTGCTCCGCGGTGGCACCCTGCCCGGGGGCGGCAAGGATCCGGGCCGGCCGCTGATCTTCGCCGGTATCGCGCTGTGGTTGACCAACGTGCTGCTGTTCTCGCTGTGGTTCTGGGAGCTCGACCGCGGCGGCCCGGTGACACGGGCCCTGGAACCCGACGCGATCCCGGATTTTCTGTTCCCGCAGATGACCGATGAGCGGTTTGCCCCCGTCGGCTGGCGACCGGGGCTGGTCGACTACCTGTACACGTCGCTGACCAACGCGACGGCGTTCAGCCCCACCGACACGATGCCCCTGACCGCGACCGCCAAGGTGCTGATGGCCTTCCAGTCGATGATCTCCCTGCTGACGATCGGGCTCGTCGTCGCCCGCGCGGTCAACATCCTGCAGTAGGTGGGCCTCAGCGGAGGTGGCGCAGCTCGGCCCGCTCCTCGGGGCGGGCGATGGTGGTCGGCCGCCCCGAGGCGTTACGGTGTGGCCGCGTGAGCGACCTGCAGCGTCCACCCGGCACCCACCCGCCGCCGCGACCGCGGCGCAAGGTCGACTGGGAGCTCGTCGTGTGCGGCGTCCGGGGCCACGAGATCGTCGGCGCCGATGCCGGCGAGGTCCGCCCCGAGGACGCGCTCGTGGTCAGAGAGGGCGCCGGCCTGCGCTGGCATCGCTGCCTGCGCTGCGACAGCTGGGTGGCACTGCCGCCACCCGAGCACCCGACTCAGCCACACCCTCCCGACCGCGATCAGATCGTCATCCCGCTGCGCGGCAAGGCGCTGCGCGACAAGATCGTGCTGAGGATGATCGCGGTCGACCGCGCGCTGCACTTCCTCATCCTCACCACGCTGGGCATCGCCGTGCTGCTGTTCGCCTCGCACGAGTCCAGCCTGCGCGACAAGTTCTACCGCGTGCTGACCGACCTACAGGGCGGGGTCGCGGGCGGTCCCGTGCAGACCTCGGGCCACGTCGGCTTCCTGCACGAGCTCGACAAGCTCTTCTCGCTTCGCTCGGGCACCCTGCGCGAGGTCGGGATCGCCCTGATCGCCTACGGCGTGCTCGAGGGCGCCGAGGCGGTGGGCCTGTGGTACACCAAGCGCTGGGCCGAGTACCTGACGTTCGTGTCCACGACCGTCCTCCTCCCGCTGGAGATCTACGAGCTCAGCAAGCGGCTCTCGGCGCTGAAGCTGATCGGGTTCATCATCAACGTCGCCGTGGTCGTCTACCTGCTCTACGCCAAGCGGCTGTTCGGGCTGCGCGGCGGCGGCCGGGCCGACGAGGAGCGCCGGCACCGGGACATGAGCTGGGAGGCGATCGAGCGGGCCACGCCGCCCTACCGCGAGCTTCCCACCCGAGCCGATCCGGTCGAGCGGTGAGCAGCGGCGACGACGCGCGCCAGCAGGAGATCGAGCGCATCGGCGCCGAGCTTGCGGCGGCGTTTCCGTCCGGCGCCCGGCACCCTCTGAAGGCGCTCGACGCCCGCGCCATGGAGCTCGCCTCGAGCGACCTGGAGCTGAAGGCGGCGCTGTTCCGCTTCGTCGACGTGGTTCCGGCCTGCCGCTCGCTGGACGACCTGGCCCGCCACCTGACCGGCTTCCTGGACCAGGTTCCCGACCGCTCGCCGCCGCTGGCAGCGGCGATGCGACTCGGCGACACGAAGGCGGGACGGATGGCGCTCGGAGCGGCGGCGGCCGGCGGGGTCAAGCACATGGCCCACCGCTTCATCGTCGGCGAGACGCCCCGCGCGGCCCTCGGCGTCCTGCGCCAGCTGTGGTCCGCCGGTGTGGCCAGCTCCGTCGATCTGCTCGGCGAGGCGACCGTCACCGAGGCCGAGGCCGACGCCTACGCGGCCCGGTGCGCGGACGCCCTCGATCAGCTCGCCGGCGCTGCGCGCGTTTGGCCGGCACGGCCCGGGCTCGAGCACGACTCCAGCGGCCCGCTGCCGCGCGCCCACCTGTCGGTGAAGGTCTCGGCGCTCACGCCGCTGCTGCGCCCCGACGCGCCCGACCTCGGCCGGCGCGACGCCGCCGGGCGGCTGCGCCCGCTGCTCCGCCAGGCCGACGCGCTCGGCGCCCATCTGCACATCGACATGGAATCGCTCGACTCCCGGGAGGCGGTGCTCGACCTCGTGCTCGAGCTGCTCTCCGAGGACGAGTTCCGGGCCGGCCCGTCGGCCGGGATCGTGCTGCAGGCCTACCTGCGGGATTCGCCCGAGCAGCTCGGGCAGGTCCTGGAGTGGACCCGCGGCTGCTCCCGGACGCCCCCGCTGCTGATCCGCCTCGTCAAGGGCGCCTACTGGGATCACGAGATCGTCGAGGCCCGCCAGCACGGGTGGGCGGCGCCCGTCTACGAGGTCAAGGCGGACTGCGATCGCAACTTCGAGGGGCTCACCCGGGTGCTCCTGGCCGCCCGCCCCGCGGTCCGGGTGGCGATCGCCTCCCACAACCTGCGCTCCGTCGCCCACGCGATCGCCGTCAACCGGCTCGGCGGCGGCGAGGATCGCGACCTCGAGCTGCAGGTGCTGCGCGGGCTCGGCGACGACCTGCAGGACGCGCTGGCCACGCGCGGCTTCCGGGTGCGGACGTACTGCCCGGTCGGCGATCTCGTGGCCGGCATGGCCTACCTGGTCCGGCGCCTGCTCGAGAACACCTCCAACGAGTCCTTCCTGCACGAGCAGGCCGTGGGGACGCCGCTCGAGCAGTTGCTGATGGCGCCGTAGGGGCGTCGGCCAGCCCCCGGCAGGTGCTCGGGGCGACCCGGGCTCCGCTCAGCGGGACCGCTCCGCGCCCCGCTCAGCGGGACCGCTCAGGCGCCGCGTGCTGGATCGCCGGCGGGCAGCACATCGCATGCCCAGCCGGTGCGCTTCCAGTCCGGCACAGGGGGCTCGTGGTCGGCGGAGGGCACGAACCGCGAGCGCTCGACGAGCTCCATGCGGTGGATGTACCGGGGGCAGTTGGGGAACACCTGCGTCGCCTGCACTCTGACCACGAACTGGGCTCCGGGATAGGAGCCGTTCAGCTCGTCGTCCTCGTCCACAGACGCGATTCCGTTCAATCGCATCCGCGAGGGCCGCTCCGAGACGAAGTCGATGAACAGCATCCCGACCTGGGGGTTGACGGCCAGGTTGCCGGCCGACAGGTACATCCCGTTGCCGTCGTAGTTCGGGAAGGCGACTGTCCTGCCGTCGAGCACGCGCACGAACCCGGGCGCACCCCCCTTGTAGGAGCATTGCGGCGCGCCGCTCGCGTCGGCCGTGGCCAGGAAGAACATGTCCATGCGCTCGATGAACGCGTGGTCGGCGTCGCTGATCAGCGGCGCGCCGAGGAACCGCTCCTCGAGCCGATCGGCCAGGCGACGGGTGTCGAAGCGGTCCTGGAACCGCCGCGAGCCCTCGTGGTAGGCCGAGGTCACAGCGGCCTCCCGCGTGGCGGGGCGGGCCCCATCGGCGGCCCGGGCTCGAGCGGCGGCCCGGGCTCGAGCGGCGGCCCGGGCTCGAGCGGGGGTCCGGGCTCGATCGGGGGGCCCGGTTCCGGTGGCGGGCCGGGACGCGACCGGCGGCCGCCCGGCCGCGGCGGGCGGCCGGGTCGCGCCGGCGCCAGCACGTCCTCGCGGCTGTAGTGGCCGACGGCGTCGAACAGGCGCTTGGCGTGCAGGCCGCGGCGCAGGTCGCAGTCGGCGAGGAGCATTCCCTCTTCGCCGTAGAGCGGTCCCGCGATCACCTCCCCGGCCGCCGGATCGACGATCGCCGCGCCCCCGCGGCCGAAGATCTCCTTCCCCGCCGGCAGCGGCACGGGAAAGTCGGACGGAAACGCCGCCGCCGGGATGTACTGCGGCACCGAGACCACGAACGCGCCGGACTCGATCGCGATGTGGCGCATCGACGCGAGCCAGCCGTCGCTGTCATCCGCCGTCGGAGCGACCCAGATCTGCGGGCCGCCGCGGTAGACGGCGTAGCGAGCCAGCGGCATCCGGTTCTCCCAGCAGATCAGTCCACCCACGCGCGCGCCGGCGAGCTCGAGCACGTCGAGATCGTCGCCTGCCCCCACGCCGTGGAAGAGGCGCTCGTGATGGGTTGGCATCAGTTTCCGGTGGCGGCCCAGAATTCCCTGCGGGCCGAGGTAGACGAGCGTGTTGTAGAGCGTTCCCGGCCGCTGTGACTCGCGCTCGTTGACGCCGATCGCGCAGTGGATGTTGCGCTCGCGGCAGACCGCCAGCAGGGGCTCGAGCACCGGACCGGGGACGTCGACCGCGTTGTCCCACAGCCGCTCCCAGAGCTCGTCCCAGCCGCCGAAGCCGGAGGCGTCCTTGGCCCAGGCGTTCGACGGGTAGAGCGGGATCAGCGTCTCCGGGAATACCGCGAGCTGCGCTCCCTGCTCGGCCGCTGCCGCCAGCAGCCCCTCCGCCTTGGCCACCGTCGCCGCCGCGTCGAGGATCACAGGCGTCGCCTGGACGGCGGCGACGCGCACAGTCGGGAAGGCCGCCATCAGGTGCGATCGTACCGCCCGCGGGGCCGCCACGGGAGGTGTGCTCCGGCGGTCGCCCGCACACGCGCCGAAAGCGTTGCAACTGAGTTCCGGGGGCCGGAACTCAGTTGCAACGCTTCAGGGCCGGCCGTGCAGGAGCTGACAGCGCGCCCGTCCCGCGCGCGCCGGTCCCGTAACGTGCGCTGCCGATGCCGACGCTCGCCCCGTTCGCCAACCAGCCCGTGCTCGAGCTGCGCCGCGCCGCCGTCCGCGCGCAGCTCTCCGACGCGCTCGGGCGGCTCGAGCGCCGGCTGCCGCTGTCCGTTCCCGTGAGCGTGGGCGGCGATACCCGTGCGGGAGCGGAGCTCATGTCCACCGACCCCGGCGACCCTGACCGGGTCATCGCCGAGGCGGCGCGGGCGACGGAGGCCGACGCGGGCGCGGCAGTGGCGTGCGCCCGGCGCGGCTTTCTGGCCTGGAGCCGGGTGAGCGCGCCCGATCGGGCACAGGCGCTGCTGCGCGCCGCCGCGTGGATGCGTGAGCGCCGGCTCGAGCTGGCCGCGCTCGAGGTGCTCGAGTGCGCCAAGCCGTGGCCCGAGGCCGACGCCGACGTGTGCGAGGCGATCGACTTCCTCGAGTACTACGCGCGCGGTGCGGTGGCGCTCGAGGCGGGGCGTGAGCTGCTCCAGGTGACCGGCGAGCGCAACGAGCTGCGCTACGTCCCCCGCGGGGTGGTCGCGGTGATCGCGCCGTGGAACTTCCCGCTCGCGATCCCCTGTGGGATGACCGCCGCGGCGCTCGCGACCGGGAATGCGGCGATCCTCAAGCCCGCCGAGCAGTCGCCGGGCAGCGCCCAGATGCTGTGGGAGGCGCTGCGCGCCGGCGGCGTGCCCGCCGACGCGATCTCGCTGCTGCCGGGCGAGGGTGACGCGGGAGCAGCGCTCGTCGCGCATCCCGAGGTGCACACGATCGCCTTCACGGGCTCGCTCCCCGTCGGGCTCGAGATCCTCCGCAGCGCCGCTGACACGGCGCCGCGGCAGCGCCACCTCAAGCGCGTCGTGGCCGAGCTCGGCGGTAAGAACTGCGTGATCGTCGATTCCGACGCCGACCTCGACGAAGCCGTCCCGGCAATCGTCGCCTCAGCGTTCGTGTACGCGGGCCAGAAATGCTCGGCGGCATCCCGGGTGCTCGTCCACGAGGCGATCGCCGATGCCCTGATCGAGCGCGTCGCGGGCGCCGTCCGGGTGCTCGTCGTCGGGCAGGCATCGGAGCTCGGGACCGACGTGCCGCCGGTGATCGAGCGCTCGGCCCAGGAGCGCGTCGACCGTTACGCGGAGCTGGCCGCCGCCGAGGGCCGGATCGTCGCCCGGCGCGAGCCCGTGCCCGGCCGCGGCTGGTTCTGCCCGCCCACGGTCGTGGCGGATCTTCCGGCAGGGTCAGGAGTACTCGAGGAGGAGATCTTCGGGCCGCTGCTGGCGATCGAGCGCGTCAGCGGCGTCGAGCAGGCGTGCGAGGTCGTGGACGGCCTGCGCTTCGGGCTAACGGGAGGGCTGTTCGCGCGCGACCCGACGACGGTTGAGTACGTACGTCACCGCACCCCGGTCGGCAACCTGTACGTCAACCGCGGGATCACCGGTGCGATGGTGGGACGGCAGCCGTTCGGCGGCAACCGGCTCTCGGGCACGGGCACGAAGGCCGGCGGACCGGACTATCTGCTCCATTTCGTCGAGCCGCGGGCGGTGACCGAGAACACGATGCGCCACGGGCTCGTGGTCTGAGCGGCCGGCTCACGCCGGCCGTCCACAGTTCGGGCGAGGGTCTTGATTAATCGGCCCTCGCGGTCGATCATCGGAGGACTGCACCTATGGTGATGCCGCCGTCAGCTGCGTGGAAGCTCGTCCTGGCGATTATTCTCGCCGCGGCGATCCTCGTCAGCGCCTGCGCTGCGGCGCCGCGACGGTCGGTGCCGAGCGGCGACCTGCGCCGCCTCGTGGCTTCGGCACTCGGGATGTACGCCGTCGGGGGGCTGGCCTCGCTCACCCATCACCCCGTGCTGGCCGGCTTCGTCTACGCGGCCGGAATCATCGTCTGCGCCCTGGCGGCGTGGCTCTCCCGCGGCACCGACTCAGAGGATCCACCCCGCGGCGGCGAGGATCCGGTCGACGAGCGGCCGCCGCCCGAGCCCGACGGTCTCCCCACGCTCGACTGGAACGAGTTCGAGCGCGCCTTCCGCGCCTATTCCGAGCGGGACACCGCAGGCGTCTGATCGCCGCCCGGCGCAGAGGCCATCGCAAGCAGCAGCTCGTGCAACCGGGTCTCCCCGGCGAGCTCGGGATGGAACGCGACCGCGAGCAGGTTGTGCTGGCGGACGGCGACCGCATGGCCGTCCACCCGAGCGAGCACCTCGACGGACCCGCCGTGCTCCCTGATCCAGGGCGCACGGATGAACACGGCATGCACCGGGCCGCCGGCCAGGCCCTCGATCTCGATCTCGGCCTCGAAGGACTGCAACTGGCGTCCGAACGCGTTGCGCTCGGCGCTCACGTCGAGCAGGCCGAGGTGGTCGCGGTCGAGCATGATCATCCCGGCACACGTGCCGAGCACCGGTCGCCCGGATGCGGCCAGCTCCCGCAACGGCCCGGCGAGCCCTTCGCGTTCGATCCCCAGCGTCATCACCGTGGACTCGCCGCCGGGCAGGATCAGCGCGTCCAGGCCCTCGAGGTCGGCGGGCACGCGCACCTCGCTGGGCTCTGCGCCGAGTGCGCGCAGGATCTTGGCGTGCGCCTCGAATCCGCCCTGCAGGGCCAGGATCCCGACGGAGATGCTCACGCGGCTACCAGCCGCGAGGAGCGAGCAGCTGTTCGTCGTCGAGCTTGGAGGTCTCGAGACTCACCATCGGCCGGCCGAGGCCGGTCGATGCGGCAGCGACCCGAGCGGCGTCCCGATAGTGAGTCGTGGCCTCGACGATCGCGCGGGCCCGACGCTCCGGATCCTCGGACTTGAAGATGCCAGAGCCGACAAACACGCCTTCAGCGCCGAGCTGCATCACCAGCGCGGCATCGGCCGGGGTCGCGATCCCCCCGGCGCAGAACAGGACCACCGGCAGCCGGCCGTCGGCGGCGACCTGGCGGACGAGATCGAGTGGCGCCTGCAGCTCCTTGGCGGCGGTGGCCAGCTCGCCGTCGTCGAGCGTCCCCAGACGGCGGATCGCGCCGCCGATCATGCGCAGGTGCCGGACCGCCTCGACGATGTCGCCGGTTCCGGCCTCGCCCTTGGAGCGGATCATCGCCGCGCCCTCGCCGATTCGCCGCAGCGCCTCGCCGAGGTTGGTCGCGCCGCACACGAACGGGACCTTGAACGCCCACTTGTCGATGTGGTTGGCCTCGTCGGCCGGCGTCAGCACCTCGGACTCGTCGATGTAGTCGACCTCGAGTGCCTCCAGGACCTGCGCTTCGACGAAGTGCCCGATGCGCGCCTTCGCCATGACCGGAATCGTCACGGCCTCCTGGATGCCCTGAATCATCTCCGGGTCCGACATGCGGGCCACGCCACCGTCACGCCTGATGTCGGCGGGGACGCGCTCGAGCGCCATCACGGCCGCGGCGCCGGCGTCCTCGGCGATCTTGGCCTGTTCGGGTGTGACCACGTCCATGATCACGCCACCCTTCAGCATCTCTGCCAGTCCGGCCTTGACGGTGAAGGTGGCCTCGTCGCGGGCTATGTCGGCGTCGTCGTGCATCCCGGCCAGTCAGTTTACGCAAGCCCGGGAGCGGCGTTAGGATCGCCCGCCGTGGAGGGTCCCATCTTCATCCCCTCGGGCGCCGGTCAGGCCGGCCACCGCCGCTACCACGCGACCGAGCTCGCTCGGGGCCCTTGGGACCCCGAGGCCCAGCACGGCGGCGCGCCCGCGGCGCTGCTGATGCACGCGCTGGCCGAGCTCCCGTGCGGCGAGCAGCTCGAGCTCGCGCGGATCACCTACGAGTTCATGCGTCCGGTTCCGCTCGGCGACCTCGACGTCCGCGCGGAGGTGGTGCGGGACGGACGGCGCGTGCAGATGCTGGAGGCTTCGGTCCATCGGCCCGACGGCACCGAGGTCGTCCGTGCCCGGGCACTGCGCGTGCAGCGCGCACAGGGTGTGCCGCCTGAAGCGGCGACGATCGGGCCGCCACCCCCACCGCCACCGGAGCATGCCGCCGAGAGCGACTTCCCGATCCGCGGCGGCACGATGTTCGGCACACATGCGATGGAGATCAAATTCGTGCGGGGCGCATTTCACGAGATCGGCCCCGCAACGGCCTGGTTCCGGCTGCGCCATCCCCTGTTCGAGGGGCTCGAGCCGACGGGGCTCGAGCGCCTCGCCGCCGCCGCAGACTTCGGCAACGGCATCGCCTCACAGGTGTCCTGGAACGACTACGTGTTCATCAACCCGGACCTGACGCTGTACGTCGAGCGGGAGCCGGGTGGCGAATGGATCGCGCTGGAGTCCTCGATGCGGGTCGGCACCGAGGGCGTCGGGCTGGCCGAGAGCGTCCTGTTCGACGCGCGCGGCCGTGTCGGCCGCGCGCTGCAGTCGCTCGTGATCGCGCGCCGCTGAGGGTCCGAGCGCGGCGCTCGCTACTTCAGCCGGAAGGCCTTGATACGCACGTCGTACTGCTGCGCGTCGCGCGAGTAGACCCCGTAGGCGAGCGCCTGGATCAGCGACAGCAGAGCCGTGTGCGAGCGCACGAAGGCCGGCGTGTTCGACGAGTAGTAGAGGCGGACGCGCGCCAGCCGGGCGACCTCGGACAGGGTCGCGTCGGTGATCGCAAGCGTCGGCGCCTTGCGATGCCGGGCCAGCTTCATCGTGCGCGTGATCAGCGGATGCGGGCGACCGGCCGACAGCCCGATGACCAGCGTGCGCTCATCGATCCGGCTCAGCCGTCCCAGTGCCTCCTGGGAGGGGCTCGCGACGATCTCCGCCCGGAGGTCGAGCAGCATCAGCAGGTGACGCAGGTAGCTGGCGAAGAAGGCCATCTGATCCGTGCCGGCGATCAGCACCTTCTCGGCCGAGACGATCGCATCGATCGCCGACTCCACGTCGGAGCGCGAGAGCTTGTGCGCCGTGTCCTCCACGTTGACGTGGTCGGCCGCGAGCGCGGCCTCGAACTCGGTGTGATCGAGCGAGAACAGCGGCGCTGCCGCCGGCGTCTCGGCGCCGCCCGGACCGCGACGGCGATACTCGTCGCGGGCCGCCTGCTGCAACTCGGGGAATCCTTCGAAGCCGAGCGCCTGCGAGAAGCGCACGACGGTGCTCGACGAAGTGTTCGCCCGGCGGGCGAGCTCCTCCGCGGTCTGGAACGCGGCCTCGTCGAGGTGATCGACGATGTACTGCGCGACGTCCTTCTGAGAGCGCGAGAACTCGTCGAACCGCGCACGGATGTATGCCGACAGGGCCTGATGCCCGGGGGACGTGTCCGGGGTGGCGGTCGAGCTGGAGGATGGCTTCATGGGCACGCGTCTCATTCGACGCCTGCCCGCGGCGTTCCTTCAGCGACTCCTCAGAGTCGCGGCTCCGAAACAGCCGGTCCCACCGGACCGACCGCTGGGGACCACTACGTCCGGAGGGACTCCTGGCGCTCCCGATTCTGCTTGCGCTCACCCCAGGCCTGAAAGACGATGTAGATGATCACGATGTTGACGACCACGCCGATCCCGATGAACGTTGCGATCAGGGCGAGGCTGAATCCGAGGGAGTCGGTTGCCGCGACGAGCATTGCGCCCGGCAGAGTACCCGAACGTCCGGCTTTCGTGCGCGAGCGGCGCACGCCCGCCGGTGGTAGCGTCGCCACGGTCAAGGCCCGGTAGCTCAGTTGGTCAGAGCAGCGGACTCATAATCCGTCGGTCCTGGGTTCGAGTCCCAGCCGGGCCATCGGAAATCCCTGTAAACGGCAGGGTTCTCTGCCTGCCGGCGGCTCGCCGTCCGGTGCGTGCGGGTACCGGGCGGGTACCAGAACGGCGGCGCGGCTAAGAAGGACAAGATGGCCAAGAAGGACACCTCCCAGATGGAGGCGGGTTGTCCTTCTTGGAACGTATGTTCGCCTAAGTGGGCCAAGGTGGCCAAGAAGGACAGTCCCTAGCAGTGCTTTGTTAGGTACCCGGAATCGGGGTCGAAATCCATTGAGCCTCGATCCAGAGCATCGCGAGTTCGAGGCAAAGAAGGAATTCGGCGCCGAATGTCGTGACAGGCCGAAATCAACGACGTAACAAAGCACTACTAGGACGCTGGTGTAGATCGGTGTTGTCGGTTGATCCTGGCGATCGTGGCCGCGGCGTCGGGCGGTCAGAGCCAGCTTGTCGGGGGCCGCGGGGGGTTGGGGTGACTGCCGGCGTGATCTCGCCCGGTGTGGCTCAGTGAGCCTTCCAGGGACGGTTTCCGCCCCCGGGGAGGCCGTTCAGGCGGTACTTGCCGCCCACCCGCCGGTGTGGTGGGTGACACCGAGCGTTGCGAGTCTGGCGAGGTTCACCGCGGCAGCCAGCAGTGAGAAGTCGGCGTCGACTTTGGTGTGCCCGCGGACGCGGGCGCGGCGGCCGCCGTGGCGGCGTCGCATCAGGTGGCTGATCTTCCGCTCGACCTTCGGGCGGGTGGCGGTGTAGTCGGCCTTCCACGCCGGGTCGGCCTGCCGCGCGCGGGCGCGGGCGAGCTGCTGCTCGTAGACGCCGACATGGATCGAGCGTCCGCTGGGCGAGGTGGTGCACCGCTCGGCGAGCGGGCATCCCTGGCACGCCGCGGCGAAGTGGGCGATGTGCCCATCCTTGATCTGCCGCAGCGGTGCGGTTTGCCCGGCGGGACACGTGACGGTGCCCGCGTCCAAGTCGATGTCGAACGCGTCCTTCGCGAACCGGCCGCCGGGCGCGTTCGGCGCCTGGACCTTGCACATGATCTCCACGTCGGCCTGCTCAAGCGTGTCCAACACTAGAGAGACGCGAGGCGCCCTTCTTTGCCCAGTCCACCCCGCTCGCCTTCGATCAGGGCGCCCAGGCGGTCCGCCGCACTGTGCTGCGGCGTGTGATGCACGTACACCATCGTGGTGGCGATGTCGGCGTGCCCCATGTACGCCTGCACGTCCGACAGCGGGAACGCCTGCACGGCCATCGTCCCGAACGTGTGCCGCAGGTCGTGGTTGTGCCGACCTCGGCACAATCACGAATATGCCGACGTCGTCGTTATGCCGATGTCGTCAGGGCGAGGCTGCTCAGAGCGTTTTCGGGGTTGGGATGTCGGCATAATCAGAGGGCTTCGGTGCGACGCGAGGTCGCATGTTGCGAGTGGATGCGCGGATTGGAGGTTCGGCTGATGTCGTGAGCGTTGTCCCGGGCTTGTGCTCAAGGCCCGTCCCCACCCTGACGTGCGTCGTCGGTTCTTGATCGGCGGGGTTCGAAGCTCGGGGGAGAAGCCCAAGGGCGCCCGTTCCATCCGGGGGCTACAGGCGAGGGGAATGGCCGGACGGGTGAATTGCGTGAACCTCCGTTGATGCCTCGTTATCTGAGGCTCTGCTCGATGGGATGTTGTAGCGGGGTGCAGGGACTGGCCGTTGAGAAGCGGCAGGCGCCGGCCGGAGACGATGGGTCGGTCGGATGAGCATCGCCGTCCTCGGGGTATAGGAGGCACCCACCCCGGCCGTAGCTCGTGCGTGTGGAACACGGTAACCCCGTCGGGGTCCGGGCCTTGTGCCCGGTAAGCCGACCGCAAGGAGGGCCCAACTCCTCGGCGGGAATCCGATGATCGAGAAGCGAATGCCGGTGGCCGAAAGGCGACGGGATACCGGGACACGTTGGCCGCTCCCTTCAGGCGGTTGTCTCGGATAACCGGCCGGATATCGGGCCTGGTGCCCGGGCGCGAAAGCGTGCTGACGCGGTCAGGTGAGCCTGTGGAGAAGAAGATGATCAAAGCCCCAGAACCCGAGGACAAGTTGGACGCCACGACAGCCGTCGTGGTGAACGGACCAGAGGACGAGGACCTTCGCTGGCGCCAGATCGACTGGCGGCGGGTGGAGGCGAACGTACGGCGGTTGCGGCAGCGGATCTTCACGGCGTCGCAGGCGGGGGACCTGAAGAAGGTCCGCGGTCTGCAGAAGTTGATGCTCCGTTCGCGCGCGAACACGCTGGTGAGCGTGCGGCGGGTGACGGAGCGCAATGCCGGTCGTCTGACGGCGGGCGTGGACGGCGAGGTGGTGCTCACCCCGGAGGCCAAGATGCGGTTGGTCGACAGGATCCAGCATCAGGCTGAGCCGTTCAAGGCCTTGCCGGTCAGGCGTGTGTACATCCCGAAGCCAGGCAGCGCCAAGCGACGCGCGCTCGGTATCCCCGTGATTCTCGACAGGTGCCATCAGGCTCGGGTCGTCAACGCGTTGGAGCCCGAGTGGGAGGCGCGGTTTGAGCCGAGGTCCTACGGATTTCGACCCGGACGCGGCTGCCACGACGCGATCGCCGCGATCTATCTGACCGTCAAGGGCAGAAGCCCACGACGACGGTGGATTTTGGACGCTGATCTGGCGGCTGCGTTTGACCGCATTAGCCACGACCACATTTTGGCCATGCTCGGCACGTTCCCCGCGAGGGGGATGGTCGCGCAGTGGTTGAAGGCGGGCGTGGTCGAGAAGGGTCGGCTGTCTCGCACTGAGGAGGGAACTCCGCAGGGCGGGGTGGTTAGCCCTGTGCTGTTGAACGTTGCGCTGCACGGGATGGAGCAGGCCGCTGGGGTTCGCTACCACACGACCGGCACCGATGCCGGTCAGACGGTCGCGGGCTCTCCGGTAGTTATCAGGTACGCCGACGATCTCCTCGCCCTCTGCCACACCAGGCAGGAGGCGCTCGAGGTCAAGGCGCGGCTCGCCGAGTGGCTGGCGCCCAGGGGCCTGGCGTTCAACGAGGACAAGACGCGCGTCGTCACCCTCGATGAGGGCTGTGATTTCCTGGGATTCAACGTCCGCCGCTATCACGGCAAGCTGCTGATCAAGCCGAGCAAGGCGGCCGTGAGACGGATCCGGGAACGGCTACGCACCGAGATGCGAGCCCTGCGAGGGGCCAACGCGGCTGCGGTGCTGATCCGGCTCAACCCCATCATCCGGGGCTGGGCCGCCTATTACCGCGGAGTGGTGTCCAGCGAGACGTTTGCCGCGCTGGATGACTACATGTGGCGGCTCGCATACAAGTGGGCCGTCTACAGTCACTCCAACAAGTCGAGGGCCTGGGTGATCGCCCGGTACTTCGGCATGTTCAACAAGTCCAGGCGTGACCGCTGGGTATTCGGCGACCGCAAGAGCGGCGCCTATCTGCTCAAGTTCGCCTGGACGAGGATCGTCCGACACCAGCTGGTCAGAAGCGGAGCGTCCCCGGATGACCCCGCCCTGGCCGAGTACTGGGCCGAGCGCCGACGCAAGACGGCACCCTGGCCGATCGACAGGGCCAGCCTGCGACTCTGCAAGCAGCAGGACGGCCGCTGTGCGCTCTGCCAGGCGTGGCTCCTGTCCGCCGACGACTCGCCCCAGAGCCCACGCGAGTGGGAACAATGGCTGGCGGCGACCCGCACGACGATCGCCAAGCAGTACGTCGTCAAGCGGGCGGACGGATCGGACGAGAAAGAACCCCGTCTCGTACACGCCCACTGCCACCGTCGGCACGATGCCACGAAGGGAAAGGGCCAGGCAACTTCTGTCCGCCCGTGAGCCTTCAGGGCTTGCTTGAGCCGGATGCGGTGAAAGCCGCTCGTCCGGTTCTTAGGGGGGCCGAGCGCAGCAATGCGCTCGGCCTACCCGCGAGGAA
>CAWDCP010000022.1:0-36279 GCA_963800815.1 uncultured Solirubrobacteraceae bacterium | reverse complement strand
GGCCGTGGAGGACTCGAACCTCCAACCTTGGGATTAAGAGTCCCCTGCTCTACCAGTTGAGCTAACGGCCCTTGAAGTCGGGGATCTTAGCCGCCGGCGGTGGTCGTCGACGGCGTCGTCGTGGTCGTGGTGGACGACCCCGTGACCGCCGCCTTGGCCTGCTGCAGCTGTTGCTTGACGGTCAGCTGCTGGACCTTCGGCGCGAGGCTGATTGCCCTCGGCCGCGGCGAGGTCGCCCTTGCGCACCTGTCCGGCCTGATAGGCCGCGGCGGCGAGGTACTCGTAATTGGTGAAGACGGTCGGGTTGGCCTCGGTCACGACTTCCCAGGCCGAAGCCTCGGCGGCGTACTCCTGCAGCGGCGCGTAGATGCGCACCGCCATCAATCGGGCGAAGGTCGGAATCGGGGTGGGGCTGGAGCGCCAGGTAGCGCGCATAGGCATCGGCCGAGCCCTGAGCGGCCTTCTTGCCCGCCGCGGTGTAGTTGCCCGTGTTGACGTCGTAGTTGGAGCCCTGGCCGGCGTCGTAGGCCCGGGCCTGCGCCAGCGCCGCCCAGGCCGCGGGGTTGTTGGGCTGCTGCACGGTGAGCTTCTGGGCGTTCTTGGCCTGCTGGCTCACGTACTGGACCGCCGCGGTGCTCGAGCCGTTGCCGGTGAACGCGTTCAGGAGGCCGCCGAAGCCGTTTCCGGCCCCCACCCCGAACAGGACCAGGCCGCCGAACATGAGCACGGCGAGGCCGAGGTAGATGACTTGCACAGTGCGGCGACGGCCGCGGCCACGTAGGTCGAAGAGCATGGGTGGATCAGGTGGGGTCGAGTCCGTTGTCGATCTGTTGGAGCTCCGCGGCGGCGCGCCTGGCGGCGCGTCGGTCAGCGAAACGCAACATCACGATACTGAGCAGGTAGAGCAGTAGCAGTGGAACCATCTCCAGCGCCGTGGTGATGGGATCCACTCCCGGCAGCGCCGCTGCGATCACAGCGCAGATGACGACAGCGTAGCGCCACTGGTGGGTGAGCGTCCGCGCGCTGAGCACGCCGAGGCGCTGAAGCAGGAGCAGCGCCAACGGCAGCTGGAAGGCGAGGCCCACGCCGAGGATCGTCAGCATCTCGAACGAGTAGTACGTCTTGGCCTGCACGAGGATGTCGAAGTTCTGGCTGTTGTAGCCCTGGAGGAAGTGGACCGCCGGCGGCAGCACGACGAAGTACGCGAAGGCCACGCCGATCAGGAACAGCAGCGGCGCCAACAGCATCAGGGGGATGGCGAGCTGTCGCTCTCCGGGCGTGAAGCGGCAGGACGATCGCATAGGCCTGATAGATCAGGACGGGAAGCGACAAGAGCAGCGCGAAGTAGAACGCGACCGTGATCGTGGTGGTGAACGGCTCGCCGATCCCGATCGTGATCGGCAATCGCTGCGGCGTCGTCTGGGCAGCGCCCTGGCGGCGGCGGCGTCACCCGCGGCGGCCTGGGCAAAGGCCTGGCGGTCGGCCTTGGACTGCGTCGGGGACTGGGCGAGCCGCGCCTGCGCCGCCGCGGCGAGCGCCAGGCCGTGGGCGGCCCGGACCGAGTCGCTGGTCAGCCCGGAGAGATGGTTCGCGCTCGTCTTCGGTGAGGCCGGGAGTGCGCGGTTGAGGATCTTCAGCAGCGCCTGGTTCTGCCAGAAGCAGAACCCGAAGGCGACCACCAGCACCGCGCCGCAGATGATCAGCCGCGAGCGCAACTCATCGAGGTGATCGACGATGCTGAGATGGTCGTCGTGCCCGATGGGCCGCAGAACCTTCGCCATCCGAAGCCGCCTCGCGTCCGCTCTAGGAGTCGCGCTCGGACCCGCGGCCCGACGATGGCGCAGGCGGCACGCCGGCCGCGGAGCCGCCCAGTTCGGACGGCTCCTCGTCGACGTGGTGGCCCGTGATCGAGTCCTTGAGCTCGCGCAGCCCGTGACCGAGCTGACGCCCGAGCGTCGGCAGCCGCTTGGGCCCGAGGAACAGGAGCACGATCAGCAGCACGACGAGCAGATCTGCGGTGGGGTTACGGAGCATCGCTACGCCTCCAGACAGGGAAGTTCCAAGGGTAGCGAGCAGCCTTCTCCTCGGCCTGAGAAAGGGCCTAAAGCAATCGCGCCGAGCGGCCGATGATGAGGACAACCAGGGAGGCCGCGATCATGAGCCAGAACTCGAACCAACACTCCGTCCGCCGCATCGTCCTACCGAGCGGCCGCACCATCGAGGTCGTCCGCTTCCACGACGAGCCCGAGCACGTTGCGCCCGGACTCCATGTCTGCCCCCAGTGTGCGTGCGAACTCGTGCAGCCCGTCGCCTGGACCGACGCCGGCGGTGAGAGCTGGGAGCTGACGCTGCGCTGCCCCAACTGCCTGTGGGTGGCCGAGGGCGTCTATCACCAGCGCGAGATCGAGCGCTTCGAAGAGAAGCTCGACGAGGGCGTCGATGCGATCCTGCGTGACCTGCAGCGTCTCACCCACGCCAACATGGCTGATCAGGTCGATCGCTTCGCCGAGGCGCTGCAGACCGACCTGATCCTTCCCGAAGACTTCTAGGCGAGATTCAGGCGTAGCGCTCGACGACGCCGTCGGCGACGAGTTCGAGCGCGGCCCGCTGCCGCTCGGGCAGCGCCGGAAGCGTCCGCTTGGCCGCGGCGACGAGCTCGAGCGCACGGGCCTTGGCGACTGCGAGCGCACCGGTGCCGGCGATGCGCTCGCACACACCGTCGGCGTCGGCCGACGTGCGGATCGTGCGCAGGTCCAGGGCGGCCAGCCCCGGATCCCGGGCGCGGGCCAGGATCAGTGGCAGCGTCACGGTTCCGTCGAGCAGGTCGGTGCCCCGGGCTTTCCCGGTCCGCTCCGGGGGACCCGAGACGTCGAGCACGTCATCAAGGATCTGGAACGCGACGCCGATCTGCTCGCCGAAGCTGCCGAGCAGGCCGACGGGCCCGCCGGCCTCGAGCGCACCGAGCTCACACGCGGCTCGGAACAGAACGGCGGTCTTGAGCCGGCACCGCTCCAGGTAGCGCTCCACGGTGACTTCGGCGTTCCAGGCGTCGGCCCGCTGCATCAGCTCCCCCCGGGCGAGCTCCGAGGTGGCGCCGGAGAGAACGCGCACCGGCTCTGCGGAGCCGGACCCGGCGAGCTCGGCGAAGGCCCGCGAGAACAGCAGGTCGCCCACCGCTGTGGCCGCCAGCCGCCCGCCCGCGGCGACAACGGTCGGGCGGCCGCGCCGCAGCGCCGCTGCGTCGAGGACGTCGTCGTGCACGAGCGTCGCCCCGTGCACCAGCTCGACCGCGACCGCGGAGCGCACGACCCCGTCGCCCGTGGGCGGTGGCACGCCGGCGGCCAGGAAGAGGAGCAGCGGGCGCAGCCGCTTGCCGCCGGCGGCAAGGGTCTCGCCGGCGTGCCGGGCCAGCACGGTTCCGTGCCCGTCGGCCAGCGTCGCCATGCGTCGCTCCAGGCGATCCATCAGGGCCGGGATCTCCTGCCCTGCGGCCATCACGACCGCCGTCACGGAGCTCACGTCGCCGTCCCCACGTGCAGCGCGATGATCCCCCCAGCGGTGAGGATGTAGCGAATATCGCGCAGGCCGCATTCGAACATGATGGCGGCTAACGACGCCGGGCCGGGAAAGCGGCGCACCGAGCTCGGCAGGTAGCTGTACGCCTGCGGGTCGCCGGCCAGTCGCCCGAGCGCGGGTACGGCCTGGTCGAACCACAGCTCGAAGAAGGTCGACAGGGGCGGGCGCTGCGGCGAGGTGATCTCGAGCACGACCACGCGCCCGCCGGGCCTGACCACGCGGGCCATCTCGCCCAGCCCCTGCGGCAGGTCGGAGAAGTTGCGGGCGCCGAAGCCGACCGTGGCCGCGTCGAACTCGCCGGTCGCATAGGGCAGTGCGAGCGCGTTGCCATGCTCGAAGCGGACCGTCGCGGCATCTCCGCCGGCGCCTGTCCCCTCGCCCTTGGCGCGAGCCAGCGCGAGCATTCCCTCCGAGAAGTCAGAGCCGATGACGGCGCCGGTGGCACCGACGCGGCGCGCGAGCTCGAAGGCCAGATCTCCGGTCCCGGTGGCCACATCAAGCGCCCGATCACCGGGGTGGAGCTGGGCCAGGTCGGCCGCCCGACGGCGCCAGGCGTGATGCAGCCCCGCCGTCATCACCGTGTTCATGCGGTCATACAGACCGGCGATGCGGTCGAACATCGCCTGCACCTGGGGTTCCTCCAAGGTGCCGGGTGCACCACGGTCAGCCGAGGATGAGCTCGACGTCATCGGGACTGCCTTCAGTTCTACTGAAGCTCGGACAGGAAGCCGACGAGGTTGGCGAACTTCTGCGGGTAT
Organism: uncultured Solirubrobacteraceae bacterium; assembly: GCA_963800815.1. Taxonomy (GTDB): domain Bacteria; phylum Actinomycetota; class Thermoleophilia; order Solirubrobacterales; family Solirubrobacteraceae; genus Palsa-465. Next base: position 31,945 of record CAWDCP010000022.1, on the reverse strand, counting down.
TGCTGCTTCAGACCCTTGAACGAGGGCATCGGCGCGGTGGGGTTGACCAGGGTCGAGGCGATCGCCGCCGGTCGCAGCTTCGAGCCGATGTGGGTGAGCTGGGGCCCAGGCCCGTCGTTGCCGTTGTCACCGATCTTGTGACAGGCCAGGCAGCCGGACTGACCGACCACGAGCTTGCCCGCCTCGAAGGTCGCCGCCTGCTGCGCGTTGAGCGTCGCCGGCGGCTTCATGTCGACCTGGTTCGGGGAGCCGCTGTTGGCGCCCTCGTAGGTCAGGTAGGCGATCGCCAGGATCACGGCGATGCCCGAGACGAGCGCGACCGGACGGCGCTCGATGCGTCGCTCAGGACTGCGATCGTAGAACGGCAGCAGGAACAGCAGGATCATGCAGATCGTCGGCACGCCGATGGTGGCGAACGGCGTGAAGGCCGGCGGCTTGACGACCCGGAGCACCTCGAACAGGAAGAAGAAGTACCACTCCGGCCGTGGCACGTAGGTCGTCGTGGTGGGGTCGGCCTTGGGACCAAGCTCCGCGCCGAGATACAGCGACAGGAAGATGATCACGGCCATCACGAACACGGCCATCACCGCGTCCTTGGTGACGGCATAGGGGAAGAACGGCTTGCCCTCGTTCTTCAGGATCGAATACTCGCGGAGGTAGGCCTCCTTCTCGGCCTGGTTCACGGCAGCATCCTCACACTTCTGTCTCTTCGAGCTCGGGTGCCGGCTCGCCCTTGATCCATGGCGGAGCTGAGATACCGAGCTTCGTGATGAGATAGAGGTGTGCCCCGATCAGGGCGGCCATCAACCCGGGCACGAGCAGCATGTGGATCGCGTAGAAGCGCGACAGCGTCGTGGCCCCGAACTCGGGCCCTGCTCTCAGGAAGTCCGACAGGTAGGGACCGATGAACGGGCCGGTGCCGTTGATGTTGACGCCGACGATCGTGGCCCAGTAGGCGCGCTGGTCGAACGGGAGCAGATAGCCGGTGAACGACATCGTCATGGTCAGGATCAGCAGCACGACGCCAATGACCCACGTGACCTCACGCGGGTACTTGTAGGCGCCGAAGAAGAAGGTCCTGGCCATGTGCAGGAAGATCAGGATCACCATCACCGACGAGCCCCACTTGTGCATGCCGCGCACGAACTGGCCGAGGAACGCCTGGTCGGTGACGTAGCGGATCGACTCGTACGCGCCGCCGGTGGCGTCGGGGCGGTAGTACATGGCCAGGAACACGCCCGTCACGGCCTGCGAGAGGAAGGCGAACATGGTCGCCGAGCCCAGCGTGTAGAACCAGTTGACCCCGCGCGGCACCTTCCGGAAGAGCATCCAGCGGATGCCGCCCGACAGCGACGTGCGCTCATCGATCCAGTCGACGACGCTGATCCCGGTCTCGGCCGCGGGATGATGCTCCGGCGCACCGTTGCCGTTGCCCGTGCCGGGCCGCTTCGGCTTCGGCGTCAGGGACTTCGGGAGTGGTGGTGCGGGAAGTTTGGGCATGGCTCTCAGTTGGGGGGTCGCACGGAGGTCGAGAAGCGCGCCGGGTATAGATATTGCCCGATTCCGTCCAGCGGCTGCCCGGGATCACGAGCCGAGAAGCGCCGCAGCTCGGAATTGACCGAGTAGCGCGGGCCGATTTCGACCAGCCCGTTGTTGATGCGGGTGTAGAAGCGATCGAGCGGTCGCACCGGCGGGCCGCCCACCGGGATGCCGCGGAAGTTGTAGACGCCACCGTGGCACGGGCAGATGAAGCGGGCGGCCGCGGCGGTGAATCGCACCGGGCAGCCCAGATGCATGCAGCGCGACGAGAGCGCGACGAACTGGTTCCACTGGTCGGCGACCTCGGTATCGATCGCGGGGTTGCGCGCCCGCACGTAGGCGGTCGACTTGCCGACCTCACCGAGGCCGGGGACGATCGTGATCGTCTCGGTCTTGTAGGTGTCCTGGGTGAAGTCCGACGGCGGCCCGATCGGCTGCCAGGCGAATGGCTCGCGACTGAAGACGGGCCCGAGCGCGAAGCCGAGCGCCGGCAGCAGGAACGCCGAGGCGGCGACGATCCCGGCCCCGTTGGCGGCGATGTCCATGAACCGGCGACGGGAGACGGTCTCGCCCTCGAAGGCACCGGGGATGTTGCGGTCTTCCGTGTATTTCGACTTTGTCTGTTTGTGCCTGTCAGCCACTGATGCCTCGCATGAAGACCGTCTCGATCATTGAAGCGCGCGCGGAAGCCTATCGTCAACATCGAGACGAGCGTCACGAAGCGCGGCGGCGGCGACCTCCTCCAGCGCCTCGGTGGCGCCAGGCCGGCCGGCGCGCGCCAGCGCCTTCGCCGCCTCGTGCTCGCGTGACTCGCCCCATCCCACGGCAACCGCCCCCGCCCGCCACACGGCAGTCGCGAGCGACGGGTCATTGTCGACGTGGGCTTGGGCCACGAGCGAGATCACATCGGCCAGCTCGGCGACCGCCGCGACGTCGCCGAGGGACGCGAGCCGCGCCAGACCGAGCGCATACAGCTGGTCGCCGATCAGAAGGGCCAGATCGCGATCCTCGGTGCGCACGACGACGGGCGTTCCGTAGTGCAGCCGGGAGCCCTCGAGGATCATCTCGATCAGCAGCTCGTAGTCGGCGCCATTGGCGCGTGCGCGCGGCCCCGCGGCCGCGAGCTGGGCCGGGCCGGGGTCATCCAGCGAGGACGTCACCGCGCTCTCGCCGTCGAGCAGTTCGGCCACCGTCCCCCCCTCGGCTAGGAGCGTCCTCCGCAGGGCCTGCGCCCCATCGCGAGCGCTCCTCATCGGGACGCCACTTCCACGAACGCCTCCGCCGCGGCGCTGATGGTGCGCTCGACGTCGGCGTCGGTATGGGCCAGGGAGGGGAACCAGGCCTCGAACTGAGACGGCGGCGGATACACGCCGCGGGCGAGCAGCGCCCGGCACCAGCTCCCGTAGGCATCGAGGTCGCAGCCCGTGGCCTGGACATAATCCGCGACCGGCGCCGCGGCGAAGAACACCGTCAGGAGTCCCGGAACGCTCTGCACCTCGACCGCACAGCCGGCGTCGGCCGCCGCCTCCCGGAGGCCGGCGACCAGGCGCGATGTGATCTCTGCGAGGCGCTCGTAGGCAGCGCCGTCGAGCAGCGCCAACGTGGCCAGGCCGGCGGCAACAGCGAGCGGGTTACCCGACAGGGTGCCCGCCTGGTAGACGTCGCCCGCCGGGGCAATGCGCTGCATCAGCTCACGCCGGCCGCCGTAGGCCGCCGCCGGAAGGCCACCGCCGAGCACCTTGCCCAGGATCGTCAGGTCCGGTGTGATCCCGTAGCGCTCCTGGGCACCTCCGCGGCTGACCCGGAACCCGGTGATCACCTCGTCGAAGATGAGGAGCGCGCCACTCGACCGCGCGCGGTCGCCCAGCAGCTCCAGGAAGCCCGGGGCTGGGGGCACGACGCCCATGTTCGCCGGCACCGGCTCGGCCACGATCGCGGCCAGCGAATGCTGCTCGCTCGCCGCCCGGACGGCATCGAAGTCGTTCCATGGGACGATCACAGTGGCCGCGGCCGCGGCCGTCGTCACACCCGGGCTGGCCGGAATGCCCTGGGTCGCAAGGCCGGAGCCGGCTTGCGCCAGCAGTCCGTCCACATGCCCGTGGTAGGCCCCGGCGAACTTCAGCACCCGCTCGCGCCCGGTGACGGCCCGGGCCAACCGCAGCGCGCTCATCGTGGCCTCGGTGCCGGATGAGGTCATCCGGAGCATCTGCACCGACGGAACGCGGGCGGCGACCTCGGCGGCAAGCGCGACCTCAGCCTCGGTCGGTGCACCGAACGTGGTCCCGTCCCGCGCCGCGGAGATGACCGCGTCGATCACGGCGGGGTGCGCATGCCCGAGGATCAGTGGACCCCACGAGCCGACCCAATCCACGTATTCGTTGCCATCGACGTCCCAGACTCGCGATCCGGCCGCGCGCGCGATGAACAGCGGGTCACGGCCGATCGCGCGCATCGCGCGCACGGGCGAGTTGACCCCGCCCGGGAGCAGCTCGAGCGCTCGGCGGTAGAGCGCCTCCGAGCGCGCCGAGTTCAGGCGGGTGGCGCTCACCGGCGCTCACTTCGGACGCGCGCCACCGGCCTCATATCCCCGCGTGCTCGCGCTCCCAGTCCCGATAGTCGTCGGTGAAGTAGAGCAGCCGGATCTTCTTGAACTCGGTCGAGGAGTAGAGGGTCGAGCGCTCCTCGATCCCCGTGCTCTCGGCGATCGAATCGAGGATCGCATCGCACTCCTCCTTCGAGCGCCCGTGCGCCATAGTGAACACGGAGTAGGGCCAGTCCTCGTAGGTTGGGCGCTGGTAGCAGTGCGAGATGCCGCGGAAGGCGGCCATCCTGGGGCCGATGTCCAGGATCTGCTCGTCCGGGACCTTCCAGACGCCCATCCCGTTGGCGCTGAAGCCGGCGCGGCGGTGAAACAGGATCGCGGCGACCCGACGCAGCAGCCGGCGCTCCTGCATCGACTCGAGGTGGGCGAGCAGCGTCGCCTGGGGCATTCCGAGCCCGGCGGCGGCGGGCGCGAAGGGCTCCGGGACGACCGGCAGATCACCCTGCAGCGCCTTGATCACCGCGATATCGAGCTCGTCGTAGGGCTGGCGTTCGGTCTCCGCGGGCTCGACCGGCTCGGCCGCCTTGGACAGCGCGTCGGTCCCGCCCTCCATCTCCAGATCCATCCGGATCTTGAACAGCTTCAGTGTCGGGAGCTGGCGGATCGACTCGGCGCCGGCGATCCGGCCGAGCACCTCAAGGGTCCCCTCCAGCCCGAGCGGCGAGTCGGGCTCGGTGGCGATCGTGAACCAGATGTTGAACTCGTGGTTGCGCAGGTAGTTGTGCGACACACCAGGGTGCGCATTGATGATGTTGGCCGCGCGCCACGGGTTCTCGGGGTCGACCTTGGCGGCGACCAACGTCGAGGAGTACCCCAGCGCCCGCGTGTCGAAGATCGGCGTGACCTGGCGGATGATGCGCTCATCGAGCAGGTGGCGGACCCGCTCCATCGTTTCCTCCTCGCTGATCTCGGCCGCCTCGGCGACGTGCGCATACGGACGCTGTGCGATTGGGAAGCGGCCCTGCATCAGGTTCAGGAGCCGCCGGTCGAGCTCGTCCAAGGGGATCGCGGCGCCGTGCTTGCGGCTCCTCAGCTTGGGTGTTGCGGTCACGTCTCCTGAAGCCATCGCGCGGCATCCTTAGCGTGGTAGGTGATCACGAAGTCGGCGCCCGCGCGCCGGATGGAAGTGAGCGTCTCGAGCACGGCGGCCCGCTCGTCGAGATATCCGGCCGCGGCCGCCGCCTTGATCATGGCGTACTCGCCGCTGACGTTGTACGCGGCGACCGGCACGTGCATCTCGTCCTTGACACGCCGGATCACATCGAGGTAGGGCAGGGCGGGTTTGACCATCACGATGTCGGCCCCCTCGTCCACGTCGAGCGCCGTCTCACGCAGGGCCTCCTCAGCGTTGGCCGGGTCCATCTGGTAGGCACGACGATCGCCGAACGCCGGAGCCGATCCGGCGGCCTCGCGAAACGGGCCGTAGAAGGCGGAGGCAAACTTGGCCGAGTAGGCCAGGATCGGCGTGGCCGAGTAGCCCTCGAAATCGAGTCCCGCCCGGATCGTGCCCACACGTCCGTCCATCATGTCGCTGGGGGCGACCACGTCGGCGCCGGCGCGGGCCTGCGATACGGCGGTGCGGGCGAGGAGCTCGAGCGTGGCGTCGTTGTCGACCACGCCGTCGGAGCGGACGACGCCGCAATGGCCGTGGCTCGTGTACTCGCACAGGCACAGGTCGGTGATCACGATCAGCTCCGGCACGGCGTCCTTGATCGCCCGCGTGGCCAGCTGGACAACGCCCTCGTCGTCCCAGGCTCCCGACCCGTCCTCGTCCTTCGCGGCCGGGATCCCGAACAGCAGCACCGCGGGAATCCCGAGGCCGGCGGCCTGCTCGGCCTCGGTCACGGCGTTGGCGATCGAGAGCCGGTCGATGCCCGGCATAGCCTCGATCGGCTCACGCCGGTCGAGCCCATGCGCCACGAACATCGGGTACACGAAATCGGCCGGGTGCAGGCGAGTCTCGCGCACGAGCCCACGCAGGGCACGGGTCGCTCGCAGTCGTCGCAGGCGGGTCTGCGGAAATGCCATCGCCCCTGCGAGCATACCGGCGCCCCAGACCAGCCCGACGCGGACCGGGTCAGCTCGCGGCGGCAGGCAGCGCCACGAGTACCGACGCCGCTACGCCACCACCACGTTCCAGGGCTCCACGCGCCATGCCGTGATCAGACCGGCCTCCATGTACGGATCCTGGCGGGCAAAGGCCTCGACCTGCTCCGGGTCGACCCCGCGGAACACGAACATGGCTCCGTGGACCGGATCGCCGACGGCGCCGGCCATCACGACGCGCCCCGCGTCGCGCTCGGCTCGCAACAGCTCGAGGTGGGCCTCGCGGTGCGGAGCGCGGCGGTCGAGCACGTCACCGACGTAGTCGTAGAAGAGGATCTGGTGCGGTCCCGAGTCGCTGATTCCTGCACCCTATCCCCCCCGCCGGCGCGGAGCGCTACGCTGCGCGTGTGAGCAATCTCGAAAAGCGTGGCTCCTACACACCGCGACGGGTGCGCGAGCAGCGCGCCTACCGGTTGGTCCTCGTCGGGGGCGTCGCCGGCACGCTGGGGGTAGCGGGGCTCGTGCTCTCGGTGTTCGGAGTCGTCGGTGCCGGTTGGCCGATCTTCCTGATCATCCTCGCCGCCGTCTGCGGACTCATGTTCCGCAGCATGACGGGCAAGCGCTGAGGCCTGGCACCGGCGTCATCGGGCGAACCGCCTCAGCGAGAGCCGGGCGATGACCCAAAAGGCGATCGTGAGCACGAGCAGGTGGAGCAACGGCCAGCCGATCCCCGGCTCGGTTCCGTTGATCGCGTTCCCGACCGCCTGGAGGGCGGCCTTGAACGGGAACACGAACGCGATCACGTCGAGCATGGCTTTGAGGCCGCCCGATACCGCGTTCGCGGGCACGAGGGCGACGAACGCGATCGGGAGCGCGAGCAGGAACGCCAGCAGTGAGGCCGCTCGGACCTCACGCGCCAGGCCGCCGATCGCCACCCCGAGGGCGCCGAACGCAAGCGCCGCGAATGCAAGCGCGACCACCCACAGCGGGAAGCGCCCCCATTGCAGATGCACGAAGGCCGATACGCAGGCGGCCATCAGCAGCGCCACGGCACCCGCGCAGGCGGCCGACAGCACGACCTTCTCGGCGAGCAACCGGCCGGGGGAGATCAACCCGCGGACGAGGCGTGAGTACGCGTGCTCCTCCCGTTCGATGGCCAGCATGCCGGCGGCCAGGAGCAACGCCAGGAACATCAGCGAGACGATCACCGCGATGGCGACGGCGTAGGCATCGGTCGGCGTCGTGGAGCCGGAGAGCTCGGTGCGGTTGACCGTCAGCGGCGTCCCGATCGAACCGAGCACCGGACTGGCGAACCCGAGCCCCTCGATCGCGAGGTTGGAGAAGTCGACCACCTGCTGGAGGGCGACCTTGAGCGGCGAGCCGGCGGGCAGCGAGGCGATCGTGCCGCGCAGGATCGTGCGCGAGTTACGCAGACCCAGCAGCGGAAAGCTCTGTCCCAGGAACTGGATGCTGCCGCCGTTGAGGACCTGGCCGAGATCGCTCACGGCAACGCGCAGCACCTGCTTGGAGACGGCCTGCTCGACATCGGCCAGGCGCGCGTTGATGGCCTGGTCGACGAATTGGCGCTCGAGCGGATCCTTCGAGTTCAGGACCAGCTCCACCGTCGGGCTGCCAACGCCGGTCGTGACCAGACTCTGGATCTGCTGCGGGATGTCGGCGGGAATGATCAGCGCCGCCAGCGCCTCGCCGCTGCGTACCTTGGCGATCGCCTCGTCACGGGAGCGCACCCGGATCGGCTGGATCGACTGGAACAGCTGGCCGGCGTAGCTGGAGACGTTGATCTTCTGGCGGCCGAAGTTGATCGTGCCCTGGCCGGGGGCAACGGCGCTGTAATAGGCGACCTTCGGCTTGCCGGGCGGGCTCGAGAGGGCAAAGCCGATCATCAGCGCGATCGCGATCGGATAGACGATCAGCAGGCCCACCAGAAGCGGCGAACGGCGGAGGATCTGCAGATCCTTGATGAACAACCAGCGCATCGGTCAGCGTCGGCCGGTGTCGTCGGTCACGCGGGATCGGTCATCAATGGCCGCGGTCGTGGAGGAAGCGCACGAATGCGGCCTCGAAGTCGCGGGGGTCGCCGCCGACGGCGGCCTCGAGCTCGGACGGCGTGCCGATGAACAACAGCTCTCCGTCGGCCAGCACGATCACGCGGTCGGCGTACCGCTCCGCCTCGGCGACGTTGTGCGTCGAGTAGACGACAGTGGTGCCCCGGCCGGCGAGCCCGCCGATGAACGCCCACAATCGCTCGCGCTGGCGTGGGTCGAGGGAGGAGGAGGGTTCGTCGAGCAGCAGCGCGGAGGGCTCCGACAACAGCCCGATTGCGATGTTGACACGCTGCTGGTTACCTCCGGAGAGGCGACCGACCTCCTCGTCGGCACGATCCATGAGATCGGTCTGGACGAGCATCGTCGTCACCGCAGCCTCGGGGTCGGTGAGCTTCTCCAGCCGCGCGAACAGGCGCAGGTTCTCGGCCACCGAGAGCTTCGAGTACAGCGCAGGTTGTTGCGGCACCCATCCGATTCGCTCGGGTGGCAAGGTCACCTCACCGCTCGACGGACGCTGGACGCCGGCAAGCATCGACAGGAGCGTGGTCTTGCCGGCGCCGTTGGGTCCGATGATCGCGACGAGCTCGCCCGGCATCAGCTCGAAGCTGATCGCGTTCAGCGCGGCGCGCGCTCCGAAGCGCTTGGTCAGCTCGCGGGCGGCGAGCGTGGTGCTCTCCTGGCCGGTGGCGGCGGTCGACTGCACTGCCGTGCAGGCTACCCGGGAGTGCCCACTTTCGGTTGCAGCGAGGCGCCGCAGGAACGGCAGTAGGCGTCGTCGGCACCGGCGTCGAGGCCGCAATCCGGGCAGCGATCGGGTCCGATCGGGATCACGCCCGCCACCGGCGTGGGCGTGCCCCACGACTCCAGGACGAGATGACGGCGCAGGTAGACGATCGTCTCCCGGAGGACCGCGATGCTCGGCAGCGCGACCAGCGACCCGACGATCCCATACAGCTGATAGCCGACCAGCAGCGCGAGGATGATCAGGATCGGGTTGATGCGCAGGGAGATCCGGAACACCTGCGGGGCGACGAAGTGACCTTCGAGCTGCTGCAGGGCAACGAACAGCAGCACGACCCACACCGCGCTGATCGGATCGTTGAACAGCGCCACGCCGACGGCGGGAAGCGGCCCGATGATCGGCCCGATGTACGGGATGAACTCCATCAGCCCGTAGAAGGCGCCGAAGAACACCGCGTACTCCTGGCCGGCTGGGAAGATGCCCACGGCACCGAAGATCCACAGCGCGACCGCGGCGCTGGTGCCCATGATCAGGCTGAACAGGATTTGGCCGCGCATGTAGCCGAACACCGCGCGCTGGACGAGCAGCGGGAAGTCGTCGGCCGGCGTGCCGTCGCCGGGCGGCATGATCCGCCTCGCGAGGTCACCGATCGGTTTCCCGTATACGAGCAGGTACACCGACAGCACGAGCACCAGGACCAGGTCGAAGGAGACGGTGACCACGTTCTGGAGCAGGTCGCGGGAGAAGGCGACGATGTCGCCCGAGCGCTTGATGAGGTTCTTCTGCAGCGTCTGCAGCGCCGTCTGGCCCTGCTGCTGGATGTGGATGTTGATCCCGTGCCGGTTGAGCCAGCTCTGAACGTTGGCCAGATCCTTGTTGGCCTGATCGACCAGGTGCGGGACGTTCTTCTGGAAGTGGCTGATCTGTGTGCTGATCGGGTTCGACAGCAGCACGCCGACGCCGCCGAGAATCGCGAAGAAGCTGAGGTAGACGAGCAGGATCGCGAGCCCGCGCGGGATTCGAGCCCGCTCGAGCTTCCGGACCAGAGGGTTGATGATCAGAGCCACGATGCTCGCCACGATCAGGATCAGCAGCACGGTCCCGGCCGCGCGCGCCAGCGCCCATAGGCCGAGCAGCGCGATCGGGAGCAGGACCAGCTGGATCCAGCGGGGAACGACGACCGGCGGGACCATCGTCGGGGTCGGGGCCGACTCCTGCTCGGGCGAGTCCTCGCCCGCCGGTTGCTCCGTCCCGCTCCGTGGCTGTGGAAGCATTCGCGTCATACAACTGGAAGTATGCGGAAAGAGGAGACGTGAATCTGGGCGTAACCATTCTGTTCGTGGGCGACATCGTCGGCGGAATCGGCCGGCGGACGCTGCTGAGCCTGCTTCCGGCGCTCCGCGAGCGCCACGAACCGGACTTCGTCGTGGTCAACGGCGAGAACTCGGCGGGCGGCCTCGGTATCACTCCGAAGATCGCCGATGAGCTGTTCGCGGCCGGCATCGACGTGATCACGCTCGGCAACCACACCTATCGCCATCGCGAGATCTACCGCTATCTCGACACGCACCCGCCGATCCTGCGCCCGGCGAACTTCCTGCGCAGCCAGCCCGGCCACGGCTGGTGCGTGGTCGAGCGTGACGGCGTGCGCCTCGGCGTCGTCTCGCTCTCGGGCAATCTGTTCATGAACGCCGGCCGGCCCGCCTTCTCCGAGGCCGACGCGGCCCTTCACGCGCTCAAGGGACAGACCGACCAGATCCTGGTCGACATGCACGCCGAGGCGACGAGCGAGAAGGTCGGCATGGGGTGGCACCTCGACGGCCGCGTGACCGCCGTCGTCGGCACCCACACCCACATTCCCACCGCCGACGCGCGAGTCCTCCCCGGGGGGACCGCCTACATCACCGACGTCGGCATGACCGGCCCGCGCGGTGGCGTGATCGGCGTCAAGCGAGAGCAGGCGCTCGAGTCGATGATCACCAAGATGCCGGTCCGGTTCGAGACCTCGACCGAGGACCCATGGCTCAACGGCGTGCTGATCCGGACCGACGGTCCGATGCACGCGGGGTCGATCGAGCAGGTGCTGGAGCCGGGGGCCGGGGTGGCTTAGGCCGGTCCCAGCCGGCGGTTTACACACCTCCGAGCGCGCCCACCGACGAAACCGCTCCCCTCCCCGGCTCCTCCACCGCCACCACCGGGCGCGGCAACGCCTCCGGATACATGCCGAGCAGAGCGAAGATGACAAGCGGGAAGAACCACACGATGTAGAGGTAGAACCAGTGCGTGATCCCGAGCTGCAAACAGATCAGCACGGCGGCGCCGAGGGCGGCCACCTGCACCACGTCGCGGCGACGGGGCACGAACGCGACGGCGATCGCCAGTGCGACGGCCGCGCCCTGGACGAGGTGTTGCTCGACGCCGAGCCCGCCCCATAGGCCCCAGATCGAGAACGGTGAGCCACGGCCCGCCTGGTAGGTGATCGTGTCGTGCCAGAAGCGGCCCAGATCGCCGCCGAGCAGGACGGGGGCCATCACCACCAGGCCGGTGATGCCGAAGGCCATCGCGTACGGCACCACGGACCGCCTGCGGAGGCTCGAATCGACGCCGCGCATGAACAGCGGGGCGAGAGCCAGTGGGGCGAACTTGGTGAAGCCGGCCAGGGCGGCGGCGACGCCGCGGGCCGGCGCCGAGGTGATCACGAGCAGCGTCAGCACGAGCAGCATCGACACGAGGCTGTCGTTGCTGTTGGAGCTGAGCGCGTAGATGGTGAACGGATAGGCCGCCCAGGCGTAGGCCAGCACCACGCCCAGGGTCGGACCGCGAACGCGCCGGCCGAGCAGGAACAGGCCCAGCAGCGTCAGCAGATCGAAGATGATCGCCGCCGCGTGGGCGGCGGGGAGGTCGTCCCAGCGCCCGCTCCAGCCGAACATGAGCCGGAACGGGACGTAGGCGTAGTAGTTGGCCGGCCCGTACGTGTCGCCCTGGGCGTTGTCGCTCGGCCAACCCCCGTAGAGCTGCTTGCCGTGCACGATGCGGTCGGCGCCGATCACGCCGGCGTAGCCGACGTCGATCACGTTCGAGTTCGTCACATTGAGCCCGACGCGGAAGCCGACGAGGAACACGAGCGCGACGGCAAGCCAGGAGACCGGCACGAGCAGCCGCAACGGCTCGCGGGGACGGCCGCTGCCGCGGGCCAGGAACAGCATCCTCGCCAGCAGGTAGAGCAGACAGGGGTAGGCGAGCGGAACCGAGAGACCGATCAGAGCGTGGTTGAAGAACGCCAGCGACACCGAGAAGGCCAGCAGCACGAGCAGGTCGAGGTGGAGCAGCGACGGCCGGCGGCGCCAGGGCAGGAAGGGGACGAGGAACAGCACGCACAGCGGCAACCAGACGTACCACGCGTTGACGCGGCGCCCGAACGCGCCCGGATATCCCCGGGCCATCGACCACGCGACCTGGAACCCGGTCCAGGCCTCGGTGACGGTGCCCGTGGCGTCGTCGACGTAGACCTGGGCGATCTCCTTCCCTCCGGGCGAGAACCAGCTCACCTGCCAGCGGCCCGGCCCTTTCGTGTACTCGGCCGGATATGAGCCGCGGTGTCGGCGCACCACGTCGCGGACCTTGCCGACACGGGCGGCGATGCGCTCGACCTGGGTGGCGGTCAGGCGGTAGCCGACCGGCGCCCGACCCTGGGAGGTGACCAGGACCGGCGTGTTGGGATCCACCGTCGTCGTCGTCGCGGCGGCGGGGGCCACCCCCGGCGCCCACACGAGCACGAGGACGACGACGGCGAGAAGGAGCGCGAAGCGGCGGACCGGCGACGAGCTCAGGCCCGGAAGCTCCAAAGCTTCTGCCCGATGAACGACAGCGGCGTTGCCGCCGCGATCGCGATCGCCTGCGCGATGACCTTCGGCATCCCCGCCCCGTCGACGAGCGAGATCAGCACGATGTAGCTGAATCCGAATGCGACCAGCGACACGGTGAAGAAGCGGACGGCCTGGAACAGCGGTGCATGGTGCTTTGCGTCGAACGTCCAGTGCCGGTTCCACCAGAAGTTGTTGATCACCGAGACGACGAACGCCACGATAGCGGCGACGCGGTAGTCGATCCCGAGCGCGTGGACGCAGAGAGCGAACACGACCAGGTTGACCACGTATCCGCTCGCTCCGACGGCGGCGAAGCGGATCAGCTGCAGCCAGTTGTGCGGCTTCCGGACGCCGTGTCGAACTCGGTGCCTGAACGGCAGCTCAACGGTGACTGTCAGATCATCGGCCATGTCCGGAAATGTAGCGTCGTCGTGTCGGACTTCCGTAAGGCGGGGCAAATCGCTAACCAGGGCCTAATCCGAAGTGTTCGTGCACCATCGGGGCGATATCCCGCAGCGACCACTGCTCTCGGACATCCCTCGAGCCCGGTCCGGTGCCGCACCAGAGCAGCGCTCCGAGCGAGTCGGAGTGGTGCAGCGAGCCGTGACTTCCGCCGCCCACGTGGTCGGCGCCGCCCCAGTCGACGAACTCGTATCCGGGCGCCGCGGAGAGCAGGATGTCGCCCGCCGTCGGGCACTTGAGCGCCGACCAGACGCGCGTCAGCGCGTCTGGGTACTCGGGGGTCAGGAAGCGGCCGTCCTGCACCTCGGCGGCCAACGTGGCGAGCTCTCCCTCCACGTACCAGCGCTGACCGCGCGGGTCCTCGACATCACCGCCGGGCGAGAACCGAAGCTCCCCGCGCTCGCTGTGGATCACCGCCTCACGTGGGCTCGCCAGCCACAGGGTCAGGTCGACGCCCGGCAGACCCCGAACGGCGTCGAGTGAGCGCTCCATCACCTGGCTGCGCCGATCCTCGTCGAGCACGTAGACCATCGCGGAGCGCTGAGCCGGGCTGAGCGCGACCTCGGCCCCGATCGAGCGGGCGGCGCTGTTGCTGGCCACGTCGAAGTCCGTGAATGCTCCGTCGAGCCGGATCCGCTCCTCGACCGCCGCCTGCGAGTGGTCAGAGGTGACAATGACGGCGTGGTCCTCGAAGAACGCATCGGGGCCGCCGGCGGCGTGCATGAGCCGCTCGAGCTGGCGATCGGCGGCGGCGATCGAGGTCACTTGGGCGTGGGGCCCGTTCTTGTGCGACCAGGCGTCGTTGTCGGGCAGCGAGAACAGCATGAAATCGAACAGGTCGTGCTCGACCAGATAGGCCCCGACGCAGCCGGTGTGCTGGTCGCGCACGCCCGGCATCCCGAGCTGGCCGCGGCAGCCCGTCTTGCGGGTCGCGTACAGATCCGCGTAGAACAGCTCGCGCGGTCCGTCGATCGTGCGACGGAACAGGGTCGAGGTCACGATCCGGGCCAGAGCAGTCTCGTTGGCAACCTCGTGGTGGTGACGGCCGCGGTAGATCAAGTAGGTCGTGCCGGCGGTCCGCACGTCGGCGTCGTCGAGCGTCTCGAACACCGTCTCGACCTCGTGCGAGAGGTGCTCGGCGTTCATCCGGTAGACGGTGTCGGTGAGCGAGCGCAGGACCCCGAACTGGCGGCTGGCCGAGAAGCTCGAGCCGTACTCGACGTATCGCGCCTCCTCGCGGTGGTACCAGTTCATGGACGGGATCCAGTGGCGATCGGGGCCCACACCGGTGGTGATCGAGGCGGCGCACACGGGCGTGACGGACGGGAAGACCGCGGCGCAGTCGTCGACGTAGACCCCCTGCTCGGCGATCCGGGCCAGCGCGGGCGCGCGTCCGGTGGCGATCGCGCGATCGAGCATCGCCGGCTTGAGCGCGTCGATGACGACCAGGACGAGCTTCTTGGGCTTGCTCACCGGAGGATCCGGAGCCCGGCGTACTTCTGGCCCTCGCGGCGGCGATCGGCCAGGATCAGCCACAGCAGTCCGAGCAGGCCGAGCAGGCCGACGGGCGGCAGCAGCACCGAGAGGATCGCGAGCAGCAGCGCGCTGCCCTCCGCGTACAGCGGCACGGCCGATGCCGCCGCCACGTCGAGCCGCGCCCGCACGCGAGCGAACAGCGGCCGCGTCGCCACGATCCCCACGAACGCGCACAGGATGCCGGCGATCACGCCCGGCCAGGCCGCATAGTGGTCCTGGCTGAGCGCGCCGGCGAAGAGCAGCGCGCCGAGCGCGAACGAGATGGCCGCCAGCACAAGCGCGGGCGGTCCGTTGTCCAGCCGCTCGGGAGCCATGCGGCGCTCCGCCAGCGCCAGCAAGATCGCGCCCACGGTCATTCCAAGCAGGAATCCCGGGCTCTGCAGGAAAGCGAAGTCCGTGTGCTTGAAGCTGATCTGAGCGTCGCCGGCGGCGAGGCCGCCCACGGCCAGCGTGGGCAGAAACGGCCTGATTCCGACCGCCGCGGCGATGCCGATCCCCTGGAAGATGTCGAAGACGAGGTGCATCGTGCTGTACCGTGACGGGGCGTGACGATAGACGGTGAACGGGTCGGCGGGAGGTACCACGCGTGAACCCCGGTGCTAGGCCACCACGATCCACCGCCCGCGACATCGAGCGCTACGCGTCGTTGTTCGCCGCGCGGACGAAGGTCATGAAGTCCTCGGCGATGCGCGATCTGATGGCGCTGACCGAGCGCGACGACGTGATCTCGCTCGCCGGCGGGCTGCCCGACACGTCGTCGTTCCCGCCCGATTCCTATGCCTCGCTGATGCGCACAGTCGCGTCGGAGTCGTGCGCGCGAGCGCTGCAATACGGGCCCACCGAGGGTTTCTCCCTGCTCAAGCGGTGCATCGTCGAAGTGATGAGCGCCGAGGGGATGGAGGTCGACGCCGACGAGGTGCTCGTCACCACCGGCGGACAGCAGGTCATCGACCTCGTGTGCAAGACGCTGATCGACCCCGGCGACGTGATCGTCGCCGAGGCGCCGACGTATCCCGGCGCCGTGCCCACATTCTGCGCCTACCAGGCCGACGTGGTTCAGGTGACGATGGATCGCGACGGGATGCGGATCGACGAGCTGCGCGCGACGCTCGACGAGC
Source organism: uncultured Solirubrobacteraceae bacterium (assembly GCA_963800815.1). Classification (GTDB taxonomy): domain Bacteria; phylum Actinomycetota; class Thermoleophilia; order Solirubrobacterales; family Solirubrobacteraceae; genus Palsa-465. The sequence continues at coordinate 15,968 of CAWDCP010000022.1, read as the reverse complement.
TCGACCGCACCGGTCGCCGACCCAAGTTCATCTACACGGTCCCGAACTTCCACAACCCCGCGGGCGTCACGATGTCGCTCGAGCGCCGGCGCGAGCTCGTGCGCATCGCCGCCGAGCGGGAGCTGCTCGTGCTCGAGGACAACCCCTACGGCCTGCTGCGCTATGAGGGCACCCCGTTGCCCACGCTGCGCTCGCTCGACGGCGGCGAGTTCGTGATCTATGCGAGCACGTTCTCGAAGATCCTCTCGCCCGGCGTGCGCCTCGGCTGGGCGGCCGCTCCCGGCCCGGTGCTGCAGAAGATGAACATCGGCAAGCAGTCCGCCGACCTGTGCTCCTCGTCGATCTCCCAGTGCTTCGTCGCCGCCTACTTCGACTCCGGCCCGTGGCACGACTATGTCCGGTCGCTGATCGAGATCTACCGGCGACGCCGCGACGTGATGCTGGACTCCCTGGCGGAGCATTTTCCCCGCGAGGCCGAGTGGACCCATCCGGAGGGCGGCCTGTTCATCTGGGCCGCGATGCCCGACTACATCGACACCACCGACCTGCTCGCGCGCGCGCTCGAGCAGCACGTCGCCTTCGTGCCGGGACGCGCGGCGTTCGTCGACGGCCGCGGTGGGTCGGCGATGCGCCTGAACTTCTCCGGCGTTGACGAGGACGACATCCGCGAGGGGATCCGGCGCATCGGCGAGGTCGTCCGCGAGCAGGTCGACCTGTACGGAACGCTCACCGGCACCGGCACCGGAGCGACGCGGCAAGGTGGGGCAGCCGATCCCGTCACCGCCCAGCGGTGGGCGGCGAGCGGCGACTCCGGGCCCTCCGACCAGCTCGAGCCGGGCACGGGTGACCCCGAGCTGGCCAAGATCCTGCGCCTGCCGGCCAAGCGCAAGCGGGCCGGATCTGGATGAGCCGGATTGCGGTGCTCAAGGGCGGCCGATCGCTCGAGCGCCAGGTATCGCTGAAATCCGGGGCTCGCGTCGAGGACGCGGTCGCGCGGCTCGGCCACGAGGTGATCTCGATCGACGTCGGCAGCGATCTCGTCGCCCGGCTCGGCGCCGAGCGGCCCGATGCAGCGTTCGTGGCGCTCCACGGTCGCGACGGGGAGGATGGCACCGTCCAGGAGCTGCTCGAGGTGGTCGGGATCCCCTACACCGGCTCGGGTGTCTCGGCCTGCATCCGGATGGCGGACAAGGTGCTGGCCAAGCACGCGATGCGCGACCGTGAGATCCCCACGCCCGACTTCTTCGCGTTCAGCGAGACCGCGTTCAAGGAGCTCGGTGCCGCGCAGGCTCTGCCGGCGATCGAGGAGCGACTGCGGTTCCCGATCGTGGTCAAGCCGGCCGGGCAGGGCTCGGCGCTGGGAATCAAGTTCGCCCGCACCCCGGCGGACGTCCCGGCCGCACTCGTGGCCGCGTTCTCCTACGACCGCAAGGTGCTGCTCGAGCGCCACGTGGTCGGACGCGACCTCGCCGTCTCGGTCCTCGACGAAGACGGGATCCCGCGCCCGCTGCCGATCGTCGAAGCGGTGCCCGAGCAGGAGGACTTCTACGACTTCGAGTCGCGCTACGAGATCGGGCGCACACGCTTCGTCTGCCCCGCCGCGCTCGACGATGCCGTGGCCGCCCGGGCCAGCGAGCTGGCGCTCGAGGTGTACGCACTGCTCGGCTGCTCGGGGTTTGCCCGGATCGACCTGATGCTCGAACACGACACGGATGCGCTCTACGTGCTCGAGGCCAACGCGATCCCGGGACTGACCGAGACGAGCCTGTTGCCGCAGGCCGCCGACGCCGCCGGGATAGGCTTCGACGCCTTGGTGGCGCGGATCCTGCAACCGGTGCTGGCGCGATGAGAGCGGAGACCCAGCGGGAGATCCTGCAGCGGTTCTTCGCCCTGCGCGACGCGCACACGACGGAGCTCGCGCCCGAGCCGATGCGCCAGCGCTCCTCGGTGTACACCGATCCGGCGCGACTCGCGGCCGAGGAGCAGGCGCTGTTCCGCGGCCGGGCGCTGATGGTCGGGATGAGCGCCGATCTGCCCGCGACCGGGGACATCGTGACGACCGAGGTGGCGGGCGTGCCGCTGCTCCTGATCCGCGGTGAGGACGCCTGCGTGCGCGCGTTCCTGAACATCTGCCGCCACCGCGGCGGCCGCGTCGCCACCGGGCGTGGGCGGCCCGGGCGGGCGATCAAGTGTCCGTATCACTCGTGGGCGTACGACCTCAACGGCGAGCTGCTCGGGCAACCGCTGGCCCGGGATGCGTTCGAGGGACTCGACCGCCGCGACCTCGGACTGATCCCCATCCCCGTCACGGAGCGCTTCGGCGTGATCCTCGCGCGCATCGGCAGCGAGGAGTCGATCGACGTGGCCGAAGAGCTCGCCGGGCTCGGCCCGGAGCTGGGCGAGTACGGCTTCGAGGACTTCCGCTTCTTTGCCGAGCGCAGCGGGCACTTCGACGCCAACTGGAAGCTGATCCACGACACCTTCATGGAGAGCTACCACGTGTTCTCGTTGCATCGCGACACGCTCGCGCCCGACATGCTCTCGGTCCCGTTCGTGGGCGACGTCTACGGCCCTCACGCGCGAGCGGCGGTGATGCGCAAGGAGGTGACGCGGCTGTTGGAGCGCGACCCGTCCGAGTGGGACCTGCGCGCGAACGCCTCGATCGTCTACATGCTGTTCCCGAGCGTCGTGCTCAACCTCCCGATGAGCGGCCATCTGGAGCTGTGGGAGATGTACCCCGAGCCGAAGAACCCGCACCGCACGCGGGTCACCGTCAAGTTCTACGTGCCGCGCGAGCCTGCCGACGACGAGGAGCGCAGCTACTGGGAGGCCAACGTCCGCTTCACCCATCGCGTCGTGTTCCAGGAGGACTTCGACCAGCAGCAGGACATCCATCGCTCGCTGCGCACGGGCCTCATGCCCGAGGTCATCTACGGGCGCAACGAGCCCCTGCTGATCCATCACCACCGCCAGGTGGAAGCAGCGCTCAGCCCGGCGCTCAGCTCTCGCCCATGAAGTCCTCGGGGGTGACCCGATCGAGGAAGTCCTTGAACTTCTCCACGACCTCTTCGGTGTCCTCGACCTCGTGCTCGAACTCGATCGCCGATTCGGCGATCACTTCGTCGGCGGCAAAGATCGGCGCGCCGGCCCGCACGGCGAGCGCCAGTGCGTCGCTCGGGCGCGAGTCGATCTCCAGCTCGCGACCGTTGGCGCGGAGGCTGATCGAGGCGTAGAAGGTGTTCTCGCGCAGTTCGGTGACCGCAACCCGAGTGCATTCGACCTCGAGCTCGCCGAGCACATCGGACAGCAGGTCATGCGTCATGGGCCGGGGCGTTGAGGCGCCCTGCAGCTTCATCAGGATCGCCGCTGCCTCGGGGTGCCCGATCCAGATCGGGAGGAACTTGTTGCTGTCGACGGTCTTGAGCAACACGATGGGCTGCTTGCCGACCATGTCGAAGCTCACGCCGTAGATGACCATCTCCTGCACGCGCCGCTCCTCGCTGGGGATCTGGCAAGTATAGGGTTCGGCGGGGGGGCGTCGGGGACGGTGGCCGGGAGCCTCAACCCAAGCGCGGAGCGCGTCGATGATGTCCGCATGGATGCGTCCGCGTATGCCCTCGTTCACGGTGTCCGCACCACACGTGGCACGCTCGCGGCATGGAACCGGCGGCCGTGGCCGGTCCTGCGAGCGTGGCTGGCCGGCAGTCTCGCCGCTGCCGCCGGACTGCTGCTCGCCGTATGGCTCGTCGCCGCCGTCTCCGACCCGTGGGGGATCGTCTCCGTGCGTCATCCCCCGCTGGCCTCGGGCACACCCGCGGACGTGGTCCGGATCCTCGGCCGCAATGCCCTCGTGCTCGCGCTGCACGCGATGGCCTGCGTGGCCGGGTTCATCGCCGGCAGCTCGCTTCCGCTGCAGGCACCGCAGCGCGCCGGCCTGATGCGAACGATCCATGAGCGCGGAGGGCGCATCGCGATCGCCATCGTCGTCGGCGCGACCACCTTCTCCCTCAGCGCCCAGGCCTACGTCCTGGGCATCAGCCTGGCCCGCGTTGCCGGCACGGTCCACGCCGCGCCCGGACTTCTGCTCCTCGGCCTGGTCCCCCATGCCCTGCCGGAACTCACCGCCCTGTTCCTGCCGCTGGCAGCCTGGGTTATCGCCAGCCGGCACGGGGACTGGGACAAGCTGCTCGCCGCCACGGTGGTGACCGTTTCGATCGCGGTGCCGGTCCTGGTGCTCGCAGCGCTCTGGGAGGTGTACGTGGCGCCCCACGTGCTGCGGCTGCTGCTCGGCTGAGGAGCCGGCGTGAGGCGGCACGCTTGAACACGGAGAGCCCCGCAGGCAGCAGGCCTTGCCGCCGGCGGGGCCCGGACGTGGAGGCTTCTACGCCTTGACTGCGGAGATGTCCAGCGCCAGCTTGACCTTGTCGGAGACGACGACGTTGCCGCTGCCGAGGGCCTGGTTGAACTTCATGCCGTACTCACCGCGGGACAGCTGGCCGACGATCTCGAGGCCGACGCGCTCGTTGCCCCAGGGGTCGGTCTCGGTACCGTCGATGACGGCGTCGAGGACGATCTCGCCGGTGACGCCGTGCATCGTCAGGTCGCCGATGATCCGGTAGGTGCGCTCATCGACGGGCTCGATCCGCGTCGAGTCGAAGGTCAGCTCCGGATACTGCTCGGTGTCGAAGAAGTCCGGCGAGCGCAGGTGCTCGTCGCGCTGCGGCTCACTGGTGTCGATCGAGGCGGCCTTCACGCGGCCATGGGCCCTGGCGCTGGACAGATCATCGCTCAGCTCGAGTGTGCCCTCGAAGTCGCCGAACTGCCCGCGGACGGTGGCGATGCCCAGGTGCTTGACGGCGAAGCCGACCTTTGAATGAGCGGTGTCGACGTTCCAGGTGCCGGTGGGAACTGCTGTGGTGGTGACTGACATGTTGAGCTCCGAGTTCATCTGGGTGCGATCTCTGCGGCGCACCCTGGATTGCTTGATGGCTCAAGCATATCAAGAATTAGTTGAGAGCACAAGCAGCCCGTGCTCGCCGGCTCGCGTGCGGGGCCCACGCGACGCCGGCCGCCACCCGCCTACGACGAGTGGCACTTAGCTCTTGACTTAAGTCTGGACTTGTTCTATGCTCCCATCACAACAACCAAAGGAGCATCATGTCTGTACAACGGACATCCACACCACAGCAGGACACCCAAGCCACCGAGAAGCGACAGATCACCGTCGAGGTCCCGGAGGATCGGGTGGAGCAGTTCCAAGCGCTGTACGAGCGCTTCCTCGCCGCCGGCGAGTACGGGCGGGGCCATGGCCGGGGACGAGGCCGTCGCGGAGACCGGCACCGGCACCACATCCGCCGCGCGATGTATCACCTGGCGATGGCGGAGCACGGTTCCGGACCCGAGCACGGCCGCTGCGGCCGGCGCCGCGAGGCTGAGGACACCTCGGCTGCCGAGTCGGCACCGACGGTCCAGATCTAGTGGCCGACAAGCAGATCACGGTCGAGGTGCCCGAAGAGCGCGTCGCCGAGTTCTACGCCTGGTTCGCCGAGTTCCTCTCGGCGCCGCAAGGTGCACTGGGGTCGCCCCGCAATCGGCGGGGTGGCCCCGGTCGGCATCGCGGGCATGGGGCCCTCGGTCACGAGCCCGCGCCGTGGTCCTCGGAGGATCGCGACAAAGCGCGGTGGCTGTACCGCAAGCTGTCGGATCCCGCGCGTGAGCTGTTCGATCTCCTGATCGACAGCCCCGGCGGGCGCTTTTCCGGCAACGAGCTCGCGTCCAGGCTGGCGCTCGCGAACGGCGCGCACGGCGTGGCCGGGATCCTCGCGTGGCCGGGGCGCTGGTCGCGCAAGCTCGGCCGCGAGTTCCCGATCCGCACCGAGGCGCGCGATGACGGCGGCACCGACTTCTCGATGGAGGAGGACACGGCGGCCGTATTCGCCCAGGCCCGCGAGCGGAGATAGCGGGCCCACGACACGCGGCGGCTGGCTGGCCGTGGGCGCGCACACGCGATCGGCCGGCGGCGAGGGCCGGTGCTCAGGGTGCCGCGGCCGAAATCTCCGGATCCTCGGCGACCGCGCGTCGCAGGGCTTCGTCGAACGCGATCGGCTCGATGTCGAACAGTCGGGCGCCGGAGGGGTCGGTCACGACGGTGGGGACCGCGAGTCCCTCGATCAGCGGCCGGGCGACGCCCGCGTCAACGGGCGTGACCAGCCCGATCCACAGCGAGGACAACCACGGCGTGATGAGCGGAACAGGGATCCGGGGCCGAGGGCGCACACCGAGCACCATCGCCATGCGGTCGAGCATCTGGCCGTAGGCGAGCACATCCGGACCGCCGATCTGAATCTCTCGGCCGGCCGAGGCCTCGACCGCGGGGGCCTGGCGCAGGTACTCGAGCGTGTCGTCGATGCCGATCGGCTGTGTCTCGTTCTGCAGCCAGGCCGGGGCGATCATCGCCGGAAGGCGCTGGACGAGGTAGCGCAGCGTGCGGTAGGACTCGCTCTGGGCCCCGACCACCATCCCGGCGCGAAAGTACGTGAGCGGCGGTCCCTGCGCCGCCAGGGTCATGGCCGTCTCATGACGGCTGCGCAGATGCTTGGACTGCGGCCGATCGCCGAGACCCCCGAGATACACGACCCGCCCCACGCCCTCGCTGCGGGCCATGCGGGCGAATGCCGCGGCGGCGGCGCGCTCGCTGGCGACGAAGTCGCCGCTCCCGGCCCGGCCCATCGAATGGATCAGGTAATAGGCGACGTCCACGTCCGTCCCCGCGCCGCGGAGGGTCTCCGGCCGCAGCACGTCCCCCTGGTGCAGATCAAAGCCGGCCCGTTCGAGCTCGTGCGCCCGTGGCCCGGCGGCGTCCCGCACCATGCAGCGCACCTGCCAGCCGGCCTCGGCGAGCGCCGGGGCGAGTCGCGCACCGATGAACCCGGTGGCGCCGGTAACAAGCGCTCTGCCCGCCATCAGCCCTGGCGGGGCGTCCGTCCGCCGCGATCCTTGCGTACCACGCTCATCCTGGCTCGTTAGGTTATCCGCGCGCCGGGAGCTTCAATCCGAGCCGGAGCTCCAGGCCCGCGCGGTCGATGCCTCGGATGCGCACGAGCTTGTCGCGGGCGTGGGTGCCCTTCACGATCGTCACGCTCGACGCAGAGACCCCGCTCGCCCTGGCCAGCACGCGACAGAGGGCGCGGTTGGCGCGCTCGTCGACCGGCGGCGCGCTCACGCGTACGACCAGCAGCCCGGCGGCGACACCGACGACCGCGTCGGCGCCAGAGCGCGGGCGCAGTCGAACTGCGACGTCAACTTCGGCAACCGTCACGGGCCGGACGTCGGGCGCCTCAGGCCGTCCCAGGCCGCTGCGAGACGGCCGCGGTGAGCACGCCGCCCAGCTCGCTGAGCGACCCGGCGCCGGCGAATTCGCTCACGATCCGCCTCCCGCCGATGCGAGCGACCGCATCCTCGAGTACCTCGGCCCACACGTGGCTCACGAGCAGTGCCACCAGCGCCTCGCCGGGCTTCAACGATCGGCCGAGCTCGCGGAGCGTCTCCGGCGCGATGCCGGCCCCGCCACCGCTCAGCGCCTTCGCCGTGGCGCGCCTGCGCGCCTCCGGGTCGAGACGGAAGTCGAGGAGCGGCGCCACGATCGAGCCCGCGCCGTCGCCCTTGAGGTTCAGCGCGATGAGTCCGCCGTCCGCGGGGTCGGAGGCGACGAACAGGGCATCCAGGATCCGTAGCGCACCGCCAGACTCGATCCGCTGGAACGCGCCCCCAACCTGCCCCTCGAAGCGGGCCTCGGTCCCGAACCGGTACACCAGCAGCTGGGCCTGGGACATGTTCGGGCCGTCGCTCATCGCCGCAGGCTGACAGTGCGGGCCCGCGCCCGCGTCATCCGGATGGGATGACTCTCTCGGCGGTTCTCGTGGCCGCCCGGCGCTCAGCCGCGAACACCCAGCCGGCCAGGGCCACGTAGCGCGTCGCGGTGGCGCAGGCGCTCGCGAGCACCAACGCAGCGACCTCGAGCCACCTCGGCGGCCGGCCGGTGATGCGGTCCAGGAGCGCCAGGGCGCCGTCGGTGAGCCCGAGCGTGATGGCGAATACGATCGTGCCCAAGGCCATGTGGCGTGCGACGCCCGCCCGCCCGCGAACGCCAAAGGTCAGGCGCCGGTTGGCGGCGGTGTTGCCGATGGCGGTCATGGCGAGCGCGAGCGCGTTCGCTGCCGCCGCGCCCATGCCACTGCGCAACAGCACGTACAGGCCGGCGTAGGCAATCGTGCTGAGGACCCCGACAGCCACGAACCGGGCAACGGGGCTTGCGGCCGCGAGCCGGGCCACACCGCGGAGGTCGGCCAGGGCCGTGCCGGTGATCTGTACGCGCGAGTCGCTGTCCTCCACCCAGTCGACCGGCACCTCGTGGATGCGCAGCCCGCGCCGTTGGGCGAGCACGAGCAACTCGGTGTCGAAGAACCACTCCTCGTCGCGCACATCGGGCAGCAGCCCGAGCGCGACGTCGGCGCGGATCGCCTTGAAGCCGCACTGCGCATCGCTGAACCGCGCGCGCAGGACCCATCTCAGCAGGTGGTTGTAGGAGCGCGAGATGAACTCGCGCTTCGCGCTGCGCTGCACTCGCGAGGCCGCATGCAGTCGCGTGCCGATGGCGACGTCGCTGTGCCCGGAGACGAGCGCCGCGACCAGCGGCAGCAGCGCCGCGAGGTCGGTGGAGAGGTCGACGTCCATGTAGCAGAGCACGTCGGCGTCGGCCGCGGACCACGCGGCGCGGAGCGCTCGGCCGCGGCCCTTCGCCGGGAGATGGATCGCCTCCACATCGGGCAGCTCGTGACTGAGCCCGACGGCCAGCGCCAGCGTGTCGTCGGTGCTGGCGTTGTCGGCGATCACGATCCGCCACGAGAACGGGCAGGCGGATGTGAGAAAGCGATGCAGCCGGCGGACCGAGCGCTCCACGCCCGCCGACTCGTTGTAGACCGGAATCACGATCTCGAGCTCGCGGTGATGCGTTGTGACCGGAGCCTCAGCTCCGCGCGCCCCGGCCGGAACCAGCGGCGCCGTGACCGGTGTGAGAGTCGAGTTGAGGTTCGCCATGTTCGGCCTCCGATCGGGATCACGATGTCCGAGTACCAGCATCGGAGCCGAGGCGAAGCCGGGGCGAAGACCTCGGTAAGAGGGGAGTAGGAGCGGTCGGCGCCGCTGCGGCCCTTGTCGGCCCCGTTCGCGGCGAGCCCGGGCCCTCACCCGTTCTGGGGGATGCCGTCCCCCGAAGCGCGCGCGTAATGTGCGCGCGATGCCGCAACCATCCAACCCTCCGGCCGCCCCAGACGACGCCGCCTCAGACGACGCCGCATCGGCGCAGCCTCAGCCACGTGCCCTGCTCGCCCTGCTCGGGCTGGCGGCAGTCGTCGGAATCATCGTGTCGCTCGCCTCCTGGGGCTTCCTCGAGCTGATCCATCAGATCCAGACGTTTGTCTTCACCGATCTCCCCAAGGACCTCGGCTTCGACAGCGGCCCGCCGCTCTGGTACTACCTGATCGTGCTGGGCTTGGCCGGGCTCCCGATCGCGCTGGCGATCGTGCGGCTGCCCGGCCGCGGTGGACACGTGCCCGCGGAAGGCCTCAAGGTCGATGGCGGCCCCGCCCAGCCGATCGATCTTCCCGGTGTCCTGCTCGCCGCCTTCGCGACCATCGGCCTCGGTCTCGTGCTCGGACCGGAGGCGCCACTCATCGCCCTCGGCGCCGGTTTGGGATTGCTCACGATCCGCGCCGTCAAGCGTGACACGCCGGACCAGGCCCAGTCGGTGATCGCCGCGTCGGGAAGTTTCGCCGCGGTGGCGATGATCTTCGGCTCACCCCTGATCGCCGCCGTGCTGTTGCTCGAGGCACTCGGACTGGATCGGAAGCGACTACCGCTGATCTTGATCCCGGGGTTGCTGGCGTCAGGGATCGGCTCGCTGATCTCGATCGGAATGGGCTCGCTGACCGGGTTGAGCACGAGCGCCTACTCACTGGGCGCGCTCACGCTCCCGACGCTCCCCGACCCGACGTTCGTCGACTTCCTATGGACGATCCCCCTCGCGATCGTGGTCGCGGCGATCACCTACGCGGCGAAACGGATCGGCCTGCGGACGCATCCCGTCGTCATGACGAGGCCCTTCCTGCTCCTGCCGGTCGCCGGGATCGTGGTGGCTGGACTGGCCATCGCCTTCCACGCGATCACGGGCAGAAGCGTCGACGAGGTGCTGTTCTCCGGCCAGAGCGCACTCCCCGGACTCGCCGCCAACGCCGCCACCTGGTCGGTCTCGGCGCTGATCTTCGTGCTCGTGTTCAAGGGGATCGCGTGGGGCGTGTCGCTCGGCTCCTTCCGCGGCGGCCCCACGTTCCCGGCCATCTTCATCGGCGCGGCCGCGGGCGTGCTCGCCTCGCACCTGCCGGGCTTCAACCTCACCGGAGCGGTGGGCGTCGGCATCGCCGCCGGCGTGACCTCGATGCTCAAGCTCCCTCTCACAGCGGTCGTCCTGGCCACGGTGCTCGTCGGCAAGAGCGGCCCGGGCGCCGGGCCGCTGATCATCGTGGGCACGGTGTTCGCCTACATCGCGACGGTCGGCATCAGCAGGGCCCTTGACCCGCCGCTCGCCCAGACCCCGGAGGTTGTCGCCGAGGCGCCTGTGGCCGCCGCCGGGACGGGCGCCGCGACAGGCGCACCCGCAACCTAGGTGGCATCTGCCAAGGTCGCTCGACCTTGGCGGGCGCGACCCTAGAGGTTGATCAGCCCCTTGATCACCAGCCACCCGCCGATCAGGATCGCCCCGACCACCACGACGGTGCGGCCCTTGCGGGCCATCCACGACCGGAAGCCGGCGACCCTGTCCGCGGTCTGATCGGGGGCGAACACGAATCCGAGCAGTGGAACTTCGAGCAGCAGAAGCTCGATCAGGCAGAAGGCGACGACCAGCAGGACGGTCTGGGTCGTTCCCGGGTTGTCCTTGGCGATCTTGTCAAGCGCCGTCAGATACGAGGCGCCGGGGAAGCTGAGAATCATGCCGACCGCGAATGCGACGCGCGGGTCGCCCTTGCCCAGCAGTCGCAGGGGCAGCGACTCGGTCGGCTTGCCGGCCTCCTGCTTGGCCTTCAGCTTGGCCTCCTTCTTCTTGCGCCTGCGCTCCTGGAGTGGTTGGTCGCGCCCGGTGGCCAGGACGACGGCGACTGTCAACAGGAGCAGGCCGAAAAGGATGTCCAGGCCCGGTCCGATCGTGTTCTGCGCGGCGCTGGTCGCGCTCGAGCCGTGCAGCGAGAACACGACCACGAGGCCGACCGTGATGCTCGTCAGGTACGCCCCGATCAGATACCCGACCATCAGCCGCCTCGGGTTGGGAAGCAGCATCATCACCGTCAGCGCCGCGAGCAGCGACGGGTTGAACATGGACGCCAGCGACAGGACGAAGACTTGAGCAAGAAGACCGTTCATGGCCTGGCGCCCCCGCCGCGGCAGCACGCCGCTGGTGGCAACGGTGAAACGATCCTCCCAGCCGGGGGCGATGATGCCATCACCCCAACCAGGTGACAGTTCGAGCCGTGAGAGCTACGCCGTCGCGCTGCTGTGGAGCGTCATGGCGCGCCACACCTCGCGATCGACGCCCATGCCCAGATGCGTGCTACCGACCTCCACGTGGACGGCGGCGGGGTCGAGGCACGAGCGCCACCGCACGACCTCGTCGCGCCGTGAGTAGATGGAGACGAAGTGCACGCCCTCCGGGAACGGCGCCGCCACGTCATCCCGTGCGTCCTGGCAGCAGGCACCGTTGAGGCAGCTGAGGCTGAACATCCCGGGCACGCCGAGGCTCCCGAGCAAGCCCACGGCGCCGATCGACAGCCAGACCGAGCGGTACACGTCGAGCTGATCGAGAATCGGCGAGCCGAGGGTGACGAGCGTGTCGACCAGATCCGGCCGGCGCACGGCCACGGCGCGCGCGATCGTGCCACCACGGCTCTGGCCGACCAGCATCGCCGGGCGGCCGCTGCGCTCCACCGCTCGCTCGACCCGTTCGAGCACGGACGTGACGACCGGCTCCATGCAGTTCGTGTTCCAGGAAATGCCGCTGCGGGTGAGGTCGAAGCCGCCCGTGCGCAGCCACCTGGCCATCCGCGTCAGGCTCGCATCGCCGGCGAGGAAGCCGGGGAGCAGAAGCACTGGGCGACCGTCCCCGTACGGTGGCTCAGGCCATCGGTCCTGCTCCAGCGTCGAGAGCCACTCGAACGCGGTGCGGACCGGGGGCAAGGGGAGGAATGGCAGACCCGATCGCCGGACGTCGCTCGTTCTTGACTCTCCAGATCCCATTTCTGGCTGCATTCTCTCTGTCTTCCCGCGCCGCGACGCGGGGCGTAAGAAGGATAGAAGATCGTTCGACAGGCATCGAACAAAATGTTATAATTCGACATCCATCGAACATCTAATGGAGATTGAACTGAACACCTTTGAGACTCACGGTCGCGACGGTGCCGCCCGGCGGCGCAGCGACCACGACGAAATCACCCATACCGAGCACGTCCGCGGCGGACGGGCGCGGGACGGCGCGCAGCCCGGAAGCCGCCGGCAACGACAGCGGCGCACTGCTCATTCGGCCGCCCTCAAGGGCGGACCGGCCAAGGCCGCCGAGCAGGCGCTGGCGACCGCGAGTACCCCGGAGGCGCTCGACCTGTTCCTCCGCCAGGCGCGCGTTCACCCGCTGCTCACAGCCGACGAGGAGATCGAGCTGGCCAAGCGCGTCGAGGCCGGAGACCTTGCCGCCAAGGACCGCATGATCAATGCGAACCTGCGGCTGGTCGTCTCGCAGGCGCGTCGCTATCAGGGCCACGGCCTGCCGATGGAGGACCTCGTCCAGGAGGGCATGTTCGGCCTGATCCGCGCGGTCGAGAAGTTCGACTGGCGGCGCGGCTTCAAGTTCTCGACGTACGGGACGCTCTGGATCCGACAGGCGATGCAGCGCGGTCTGCAGAATCACGGCAGGACGATCCGCGTGCCGGTCCACGTCGCCCAGCGGCAGGTCAAGGTGCGCAAGATCGAGAGCGAGCTCAGCACGAAGCTGTCCCGGGAGCCCACGGACGAGGAGATCGCGGCCGTGGCCGAGATCCCGGTTGAGCAGGTTGCCGAGCTGCGCGAGCTGAGTCGCGGCCTCACGAGCCTCGATCAGCCCGTCGGCGAGGACGGCGAGACCGCCCTGGGCGATCTGCTGCCGAGCGGTCAGCCTGAGCCCGTGCAGGCGGTGGCCGACAGCGAGCGCGATGAGCGCGTCAACGACGTGGTTGGACAGCTCCCCGAGGAGGAGCGCGACGTGATCCGTCTGCGCTTCGGACTCGCCGGCGATGAGCCCCGGACGCCGACCCAGACCGGTAGGGAGTTGGGGCTCTCGACCGAGCTCGTCCGCGAGCTGGAGGAGCAGGGTCTTCGCCGGCTGGCCGGCAACGGGGAGCTGGCGCGGCTCCGCGAAGCCGCGTAAGCCGCGCAAGCGGCGCGCGAGAACGCCGCGTGCAGCGCCCCCGGCCACCTGGCCAGGGGCGCTCTCGCATCGGTGGGGCAAGCCGGGCCAGGCCGCGAAGTGGGCGCCCGCGGCACCACGGCGGCCGGGGCGCTCGGCGAGCAGCTGCAGGTGATTGAGCCGGTGGCCCGGAGCGGCCTCGGCCGCGTTCTCGTCGCGGGGGCGACACGGTGAACCGCCACGCGGCCCGGTTCACCGTCGACCGATCCCGTGGGGCAGGCAGAGACGGGTTCCCCGGTGCTTAAGTCGACAAACGGCGGGGGTCCGCGCCTTCCTCGGCCATCTAAGCGCCGGTGAGGCGCTTACCTGCCCAAAGTCAACAGCGAGCAGGGACTTTGGCGACTTGAGCACCGCCGGAATATGGTGCGCAGCGCACGGGACGCACGGGACGCACGGGACTGTCGTACATTGCTTGACAGGCATATAGCCAGCGCGGCATACTCGACCACATGACCGTGTTCGAGGTCTTGGCCGAACCGAGCCGCCGGAGAATCCTCGACCTGCTCGGCGAGGATGAGCTGCCGGTCGGCGAGATCGTCGGCCGGCTCGCGCTGAGCCAGCCGGCGGTCTCGAAGCACCTGCGGATCTTGCGGGGCGCCGGGCTGGTCTCGGCGCGGATCGACGCCCAACGCCGGCTCTACCGGGTGCGTCCCGAACCGCTGCGGTCGATCGACGCGTGGCTCGAGCCGTACCGCCACATGTGGGACGCCCGGCTCGATGAGCTCGAGCGCCACCTGGACGCGATGGACAACACCGACGGCTGAGGAGGCCACATGTACGGCACGACCGAGCATTTGGATGACGGACGCTGGCGGCTGCGCTTCGTGCGAACGCTCCCGCACCCCGCGGAGAAGGTCTGGCGCGCCCTCACCGAGCCGGCGCACCTGGCGCATTGGTTCCCCAGCACGATCGACGGCGAGCGGGCCGCAGGCGCGCCGCTGCGGTTCGTGCTTCCCCACGAGATCATCGAGCCGATCGAGGGCGAGATGATCGTCTACGAGCCACCGTCGGTGCTCGAGTTCCGCTGGGGCACGGACATCCTCCGCCTCGAGCTACGCGAGACCGGCGGCGGCACCGAGCTGACGCTGCTCGACACACTCGAGGAGCGCGGCAAGGCCGCGCGTGACGCGGCCGGCTGGCACGTCTGCCTCGACGGCCTCGCGGCGCATCTGAGCGGAGAGCCGAGCGCCAGGGAAACGATGACCGCGTGGAACGAGGTCCACCCGCATTACATCGCCACCTTCGGGCCAGAGGGAGCGATGATCGGGCCCCCCGCCGGGATCGGCTGATCGTTGGCCGCGGCCGCCAGACGCGTGCCACGTCCCTGACCCGTCCCTACTGGTAAGGCTGCGGTCCGGTGGCGAACTCGCGGAACAGTCCGGTCACGATGAACACGGTCTGTTCAGCGATGTCGACGGTGTTACCCGCGATGCGCTCGAGGCAACGGGCGACGAGGATCATGAACATTGCCCACTCACGGACCTCCAGGTCGTCGCCGATCTCGACCGCGCGGTTGATGATCTCGCGGTTGTACCGGTTCATCTCCCCGTCCAGGCGCACGAGGTCCTGGGCGAGGGTGACGTCGCGCCTCGCGAACGCCTCCTTGGCCTCGAGCACCTGTGTGCGCGCCAGCTGACCCATGCGCTCGATCGTGGCCACGATGGCGTCGTCCTTCGGCGCGTCGTAGCCCGACAGGGACACGAGCTTGGCGATGTTCGCGCACTGATCGCCCATCCGCTCGATGCAACGAATGACCTGCAGCAATGCGGCGACGATCCGCAGGTCTCCGGCGACCGGGTTCTGCAAGGCGAGCAGCGACAGAACACCCTGGTGCACCTCCAGGTAGCGTCCGTCGATCCGGTCATCGTCGCCAACCACCATCTCGGCCAGCTCGACGTTCTGATCCCTGACCGACTCCAGGGCCCGGCCCAGCTGCTCAAGGACCATGTCCAGACCCCCGAGCGTCTGCTCCTCGAGTTGCCTGAGCGATTCGTGGAATTGGTGGCGCGTTTCCTGCATGTCCCTCAGCCGACCCGTCATGTTCCGCAGCGCGCGGTTGACGCCCGCGCCTCTGCCCAGTCGCTCGCCGGTTGAACGGTAACCGAGGACGGTAGGCGCGGGCCCGGCCGAGCCACTGGATCGGTCGAGGCCGGCCGGGCGTTCCGCGTGCCGAGTAGGAGGCGATTCTCGCACGCGGGCGCGCGCCGACCACGTTATGTGCCCAGCGGCACAGCCGCAACCGCCATGTCTGGCGGCAAACGTCACGAACATGCCCACGGTGCATGCAGACAACCGATGCCGCGCTCGGTCGTCCCGCAACGCCCAGGCGCCGGTCACCTGGAGGCACCGAGGCACGAAACCCCCCGCTTTTGCAGGGCTTTCTCAGGTGGGCGATCCAGGACTCGAACCTGGGACCTCTTCCTTATCA
>CAWDCP010000021.1:0-14760 GCA_963800815.1 uncultured Solirubrobacteraceae bacterium | reverse complement strand
ACCACGATCTCGGCGCCGAGCACCGCTTCGGCGTTCTCCAGGCCCGAGAAGGACCCGTCCGGGATCAGTCCGGCGGCGCGCTCCGCGGCCTCGGCCGCGCGACTCCCGGCGCGCGATCCGATCACGATCGGCACTCCCTGGCGGCCGAGGCGCAGCGCGAGTCCGAACCCCAGCGCACCGGTCGCGCCGACTATGCACACAGGGTGCGGCACGGGCGGAACCATATAGTGCGCCCATGCGCTTCGAGGGACGCACCGCTCTCATCACCGGCGGCGGCTCGGGGATTGGCGCCGCGACATCGAGGCGGCTGGCCGCCGAGGGCGCCCGGGTCGTGGTCGCCGACGTCAAGGCGGCAGCGGCTCGCGACGTGGCCGCCGAGCTCGACGGCACCGCCGTGGAGATGGATGTGGCCGACGCGACCTCGGTGCGCGCGGCGGCGGAGCAGACCGGCCCGGTCGACATCCTCGTCAACAACGCGGGCACCGACGTCCCGGGCTTCTTCCTCGACACCAACGAGGAGGCATGGGACTTCGTGATCGCCGTCAACCTGCGGGGCACGCTGTCGGTGACGCGCGCCTACCTGCCGGCGATGCACGAGCGGGGGCGTGGGGCGATCGTCAACGTCGCCAGCGAGGCCGGACGCACCGGCTCGCAGCTGTCCTGCAGCTACAGCGCCGCCAAGGCGGGCGTGATCGGCTTCACGAAGGCGATCGCGCGGGAGTCGGCACGCTTCGGCGTCCGCTGCAATGCGGTCGCCCCGGGCCCGATCGACACGCCGCTGCTCAACGCCGCGCCCGAGGTGATGGGCGAGCTCGGCGCCCGGCTCAAGCAGGGAATGATCGACGCCACCGTGATGCGGCGCCTGGGGACGCCGGACGAGGTCGCCGCCGGGATCGCCTTCCTCGCCTCCGACGATGCATCCTTCGTCACGGGGCAGACGCTGGGCGTCTCCGGCGGCCTGTCGATGTGGTGACCGACCTGCAGCCCGGAATCGAGCGGTCCGAGGAGTTCGTGGTCGAAGGACGGCTGCTCACGAACGTCGGCGGCACGCTCGGGTCCGCGGTCCTCTCGACGCCGGGAATGATCGGGATGATGGAGCGGACAGCGGCGATGCTCGTGTATCCGCTCCTCCCCGAGGGCCGGGCGACTGTGGGATTCGAGGTCAACGTCAAGCACGTCGCCGGTGCGCCGGAGGGCTCACTCTGCACCGCTCATGCCAGGCTCGAGGAGATCGTGGACGGGCGCAAGCTCCGCTTCACGGTCGAGGTCACGGCCGATGACGGGCGCACGATCGGTGTCGGCACCCACGAGCGGCGCATGATCGAGGCGGCCGCGCCGAGCCGGTGACGATCCGTGAGGGTCGTCTCAAAAACCTCTAAGGTGCCGCCCATCGTGTCCCGAGCGATCGCTTTCTGCGTCACCTGCCTAATGTTCGCGGGCGTGACCGGCTCCGCCACGGCGGCGACGCCGACCACGCCGGCGACGCCGACCACGGCTCCCATTCGGGTGCGGACCGCGTCGCTGCAGCAGAACACGACCCAGCTGGTGTGGAGCGTCCGCACGATCGATCCGTTCTCGCCCAACGAGATGCAGAACGACGGGCGTTCGCTGTGCCTGCTGATCGAGCGCGTCAAGCCGGCAACCGTGGTCGGCGAGCTGTGCGTGCGCCACCCCGGCAGCCGGCGCCATCCGCAGCTCGTGTACCGGCGCGCGACCCGGACCGGATTCGGTTCCGGCCGGGTGATCACCGCGACCGTCACGCGGGCCGACAACAGCCAGCTGACCGTGACCTTCCTGCCCTCGGAGATCTCCGTCGGCTACCGCACGCTGCGCTGGCAGGTGCTCACCGCGGTTCGCGGCCGGACCTGCGCCGCGTCGACGGTCGAGACGGTCAACAACTTCCTTTGTGGCTCCCGCTATCCCATCCCGCCGGCGCTGGCCGCGATGCACACGCCGCGGCTGGTCGGTTGCACGGCCCGCGGCGCGCCATACGTGACCAGCGGCCCGACCAATCGCCGGGTCGTCGCGCTGACGTTCGACGACGGCCCGTGGTACGACACGCCTCAGTTCCTGAACGTGCTCGAGCGTGCCCACGTGGTCGCGACGTTCTTCGAGATCGGAGAGCAGATCTCGACCTACGGTCAGGGCGGCGCGATGGAGCGGCGGATGCTCGCCGACGGCGACATGGTCGGCGACCACACGTGGAGTCACCCCAACGTGTCCGGCGCGGGACCGTTCGCGGCCGCTCAGATCTCCTCGACCGCGAACGCGATCAGCGCGGCCACCGGCGGGTTCCGGCCGTGCCTGTTTCGCGCCCCCTACG
Source organism: uncultured Solirubrobacteraceae bacterium (assembly GCA_963800815.1). Classification (GTDB taxonomy): domain Bacteria; phylum Actinomycetota; class Thermoleophilia; order Solirubrobacterales; family Solirubrobacteraceae; genus Palsa-465. Next base: position 12,437 of record CAWDCP010000021.1, on the reverse strand, counting down.
GCGCAGTCAGCGGCGCGCTGATCTCCGAGGCCCGCTCGATGGGCTTCACCACCATCGAGTGGAACGTCGACCCCACCGACTGGGCCCGCCCGGGTACCGCCGCGATCTACCAGCGCGTCGTCGGCGCCGTCACCCCCGGCTCGATCGTGATCCAGCACGATGGTGGCGGCGACCGCTCCGAGACCCTCGCGGCGCTCCCGGGGGAGATCGCGACGCTGAAGGCGCGCGGGTACTCGTTCGAGACCGTCACGCAGCTGCTCGGCGATCAGCTGATCTACCGCTGAGCCATGCCGGTGAGCCGGGGCCGGCGCCGGGCGTCATAGAATCGGCGCCGTGAGCGAGCTTCCCAGCAGCGTGCGCATCCGCGAGGTGGGTCCCCGCGACGGCTTCCAGAACGAGCCCGAGGTGATCGCCACCGAGGACAAGGTGCGCCTGATCGAGCGGCTCGGCCGCACCGGTCTGGGCCGGCTCGAGGTCACGAGCTTCGTGCGCCCCGATGCGATCCCCCAGCTGGCCGACGCGTCCGAGGTGCTCGAAGCGATCGAGCTCCCCGACAGCGTCTCGGTGAGCGTGCTGATCCCCAACGAGCGCGGGCTCGAGCGGGCCCTGGCCCACCGCGCGCGCTTCCAGGAGATCAACGGCTTCCTGTCCGCCTCGGAGTCGCACAACGCCAAGAACGTCGGGCGCTCGATCGAGGAATCGCTGGCCGGCCTCGAGCGGACCTTCGCCCGTGCCCGGGCCGAGGGCCTGCGCTGCGAGGGCGTGATCTCGGTCTCGTTTGGCTGCCCCTACGAGGGCCGCGTCCCGCCCGAGCGCGTGTTCTCGATCGCGCGGCGGCTGGTCGACGCCGGTGCCGAGGAGGTGGGCTTCGGTGACACGACGGGCATGGCCAATCCGCTCCAGGTCGGCGAGTTCTTTGCCGCCGCCCGTGAGGCCCTGCCGCGCGTCGAGCTGACCGCGCATTTCCACAACACGCGCGGCCAGGGCCTGGCCAACGTGCTCGCAGCGCTCGAGGCGGGGATCGAGAGCTTTGAGTCGAGCTTCGGCGAGCTCGGCGGCTGTCCCGTCCCGGCCGGCGCCACGGGCAACATCGCGACCGAGGATCTCGTCTCGATGCTGCACGAGATGGGCATCGAGACCGGGATCGACCTGGACGCCCTGCTCGAGGCCTCGCACGCGGTGCAAGAGGTCCTCGGCCGGCCGCTCGGGAGCCACGTGCTGAAGTCGGGACCGGTCCATTGGGCCGCCCCGGCGGCAGGTTAGACGCTGATTAGTGTCGTCGCCGAACTGCATCGGCCGCGGCGGGTCACATATTCTGGCCACACTGGGGCGCTGCCCCGACGATTTTCCGACCAGGAGGTCATTGATGCGTTTCACCGTGGGGCGGCTGGGCACGGCCATTTGTGCGCTCACCGCAATCGTCGCAGTCGCCGGCTGCGGTTCCAGCTCTTCCAGCTCGTCGAGCTCCTCCAGCTCGGGCGCGAGCACGACCGCCAGCACTCCCGCCGCCGGCACGATCGCCTCGGTCGCGGCGCTGGTTCCGGCGTCGGTGAAGTCCAAGGGCACCTACACGGTCGCCGCCGACGCCAGCTACGCGCCGAACGAGTTCATCGCCAGTGACGGCCACACCGTGCAGGGCATGGACGCGGATCTGGCCCAGGCGCTCGGCGCCGCGATGGGCCTCAAGGTCGCGGTCGTCAACCAGACCTTCGACAGCATCATCCCCGGCCTCCAGTCCGGCAAGTACGACATGGGCGCCTCGTCGTTCACCGACACCAAGGCGCGCGAGAAGGTCGTCGACTTCGTGACCTACTTCTCCGCCGGCACCTCGTTCTACACCAAGGCGCAGGGCGGCGTCTCGGTCAATACGCTGGCTGATCTGTGCGGGCACACGGTCGCGGTCGAGAAGGGCACGACTGAGGAGACCGACGCCACCGCACAAGCCGTCAAATGCAAGGCAGCCGGCAAGGGCTCGGTCACCGTGCTCACGTTCCCTGATCAGAACGGCGCCAACCTGGCGATCCAGAGTGGACGCGCGCAGCTCGGCATGGCCGACTCGCCCGTCGCCGCCTACGCCGTCAAGCAGGCGAACGGGATGTTCAAGCTCGTCGGCCAGACCTACGGCACGGCGCCGTACGGGCTGGCGTTGCCAAAGGGCAACGGGATGGCCAAGCCGGTCCTCGCCGCCGTCAAGGCGCTGATGGCCAACGGCACCTACAAGACGATCCTCACCAAGTGGGGGGTGGAGTCGGGCGCGATCACCAACCCGCAGATCAACGGAGCGACGAGCTGAGGTAGATCCCGGTGCCCTCCATCGAGGCCACCGAGAGCCAGGAGGACCAGGGACGGCCCGAGGAGATCAGGGCCGTCCCGGTCCGCCACCCGGGGCGCTGGATCGCCGCCGTGATCATCGTGATCATCGCGGTGGCGATCATCAATTCGGTCGCGACCAACAAGAACTTCCACTGGCACGTCGTCGGACAGTACCTGTTCGACGCCCGGATCCTGCACGGGGTGCGGGTCACGATCGAGCTGACCGTTGTCTCGATGATCGTTGGGATCGTGGGCGGCGTTCTGCTGGCGGTGATGCGGCTGTCGCCGAACCCGCTCGTCTCGGGGGCCAGTTGGCTCTACATCTGGTTCTTCCGCGGCACGCCGCTGTTGGTCCAGATCCTGTTCTGGAACAACATCTCGGCCCTGTACCCGAAGATCGGCCTCGGGATCCCGTTCGGCCCATCGTTCATCCACCCCAACGCGAACTCGCTCCTGAAGCCGTTCCTGGTGTGCATCCTCGCGCTGGGTCTCAACGAGGCCGCGTACATGGCCGAGATCGTTCGCGCGGGCATCATCTCGGTCAACGAGGGCCAGTCGGAGGCAGCGGCGTCGCTGGGGATGAGTCGGCTGCTGACCATGCGGCGTGTCGTGCTGCCTCAGGCCATGCGCGTGATCGTGCCACCGACGGGCAATGAGACGATCTCGATGCTCAAGAACACGTCGCTCGTCAGCGTGATCGCCTACACGGAGCTGCTGTACTCCACGCAGCTGATCTATGACGTCAACTACTTCGTCATCCCGCTGCTGATCGTGGCCAGCTTCTGGTATCTCGTGATGACGAGCGTGCTGTACGTGGGCCAGTACTTCATCGAGAAGCGGTTCGGCCGCGGTTTTGCGCGCAATCAACCAGTCGGCACCATGTCCCGCTGGTTGAGTTTCCGTCACAGTCAATGAAGCCGATGGTCAAAGCCGAGGCCGTGCACAAGCGCTTCGGGCGCCTGGAAGTGCTGAAGGGCATCTCGCTCGAGGTCAAGGCCGGCGAGGTGATGTGCCTGCTGGGGCCGTCCGGCTCTGGGAAGTCGACCTTCCTGCGCTGCATCAACCACCTCGAGAAGATCAACTCCGGCCGCCTGTCGGTCGACGGCGAGCTGGTCGGCTACCGGGAGGCGGGCGGCAAGCTGCACGAGCTGCGCGATGTCGAGGTGTGCGGCAAGCGGGCCCAGATCGGGATGGTGTTCCAGCACTTCAACCTGTTCCCGCACATGACGGCGCTGGAGAACGTGATCGAGGCGCCGATCCGGGTGCTGAAGGTCCGTCGCGAGGAGGCGCGCCAGCGTGCCCGCGAGCTGCTCGAGCAGGTGGGGCTGGCGGACAAGGCCGACAGCTACCCGGCCCAGCTCTCCGGCGGGCAGCAGCAGCGGGTGGCGATCGCGCGCGCGCTGGCCATGCGCCCCAAGCTGATGCTCTTCGACGAGCCGACCTCGGCGCTCGATCCGGAGCTGGTCGGCGATGTCCTCGACGTCATGCGTCAGCTTGCCTCGCAGGGGATGACGATGATCGTTGTCACCCACGAGATGGGCTTCGCGCGCGGCGTCGCCGACACGGTCGTGTTCATGGACGGCGGCGTGGTCGTGGAAGCGGGCAAGCCCGACGACGTGATCACCAACCCGCAGCACGAGCGCACGAAGACGTTCCTCTCGAAGGTCCTCTGAGCAACGAGCTCGCGCTCGCGCAGGCCCGTCGAGCCCGTGTGGCGTAGCCTTGCGCGCCTCGAAAGCGACAAATGGAGACGCAATGGCTGAGATCAAGAAGGTGGGCGTGCTCGGATGCGGCCTGATGGGCCACGGCATCACCCAGGTGGCCGCTCAGGCGGGCTACGACGTGGTCGTCCGCGAGGTCGACGAGGCGACGCTGGCCAAGGGCATCGGCAAGATCGAGAAGCAACTGGCTCGGGCCGTGGAGAAGGAGAAGTCGACCCAGGAGGAGGCCGACGCGGTCCGCGCGCGCATCCACGGCACGGTGGACTATGCGGACCTGGCCGACTGCGACCTGGCGCTCGAGGCGATCACCGAGGATCTGGGGTTGAAGCTCGAGATGTGGGCGGCGGTCGACCGGATCGCCAAGCCCGAGGCGTACTTCGCCACCAACACGTCGTCGCTCGCGGTGATCGAGCAAGCCGCCTCGACCAGCCGGCCGGAGCGCTTCGTCGGCCTGCACTTCTTCAATCCGGCCCAGGTGATGAAGCTGCTCGAGGTCGTGCGCTGCGTGACGACGTCCCCGGAGACGCTCGAGGTCGGGCTCGAGTTCGGCAAACGGCTCGGGAAGCTGACCGTGCTCACGAACGACAGAGCCGGCTTCATCGTCAATCGCCTGCTGGTGCCGTACATGCTCGACTCGATCCGCGCCTACGAGGAGGGCGTCGGTTCGATCACGGAGATCGACGAGGCGATGAAGGCAGGCGCCGGGCATCCGATGGGTCCGCTCGCGCTGTGCGACTTCGTCGGCCTGGACACGCTGGGCGCGATCTGCGACGTCCTGTTCGACGAGTTCCGCGAGCGGCGCTTCGCGCGGCCGCCGACACTGAGCAAGATCATCGCCGCCGGCTGGTACGGACGAAAGTCCGCGATGGGCTTCTTCGACTACTCGGGCGAGACGCCGGTGGAGAACCCCGGGCTGAGGTGAGCCCGCTGATCGAGCGCCTCCGGCCGCACCCGCACCGCGGTGACGTGATCGCCGCGGGTGCGGTGCCGCTGGCGCTGTCGGCCGTCATCATCGAGTTGCGGATGACGCAGTGGTCGCTGGGGCCGCGCTTCGCGATCGTCCTCCTGGTCGCCGCCCTGCTCCTCACCATGGGCTGGCTCGCGCCGCTCGAGTACGACGGGCCGCGCTCCTACCACACGGTGCTGCTGGTCAGCGGGCTGCTGACCCTGCTGCCCGCGCTCCTGCTGCTGGCCGAGGTGCTCGGCTCGAGCCGTCGCCCCGGCAGCGGCGCCGTTGCGTGGACGCTCGCCGCCGAGGCCCTCGTCGCGGGGGCGCTCGCCAGCCGGGCCAACTCCGGCGTCTGCACGCTGATCGCGGCGCTGGCCGGCGCGATCGCGCTGGAGGCGTTCGTGGCCTGGGTGTTCAAGCCCCATGGGCTGGGCAGCTTCCGCGCGATCCTGGTGGCCCTGACGATCGCGCTGATGGGCGGGGCGATCCGTCTGCGCGACCACCGTCGCCGGCACGCCGTGCAACTCGTCAACGCGGCCGGGCTGCTCACGCTCGTCCTGGCCGGGAGCTTTCTGCTCACCGCCCTGGTGACCACGTCCACGTCCGTGCAGGGGTCGGCCACAGGCCGTCTGCTCGCAGGCGCTGCCGGGGTGGCATTCGGCTGGAAGCTCTACCTGCTCGCCGTGGGCTTCGGGCTCGTGGCCTACGCCGGCGCCGACCGCGAGCCGGGTCCGGCGTATGTCGGGACGGCCGTGCTGATCGCCTTCGTGGCGCTGGTCGGCGCACCGGCCATCAACCGCGGCTCGCTCGTCGGCTGGCCGCTGTTCCTGCTGGCGCTCGGCGCGCTCGGGCTGGTGATCGGGCTGCGCCCGCGCGAGCCGCTGCCACCCGAGCCCGCCTCTGGCACCGCTCCCACCGTTTCCTTCGATCCCAAGGACACCTGAATGACAGACGTGCAAGACGCCGAGGCCCGCGCGCTCGCGGGCGGACCCGACCACCACCGGGCCAAGGCCGCCGAGCAGGGCAAGCTGCCGGTCCGCGACCGCGTGGAGCGGCTGCTGGATCCAAGCTCGTTCGCCGAGGACGGCCTGCTGGCCAGCTGGGAGCAGGAGGGACTCGGTGCCGAGGGGGTGATCACCGGGCTGGGCACGATCGACGGCCGGACCGTCGCGGTGATGGCCAACGACCCGACGGTCAAGGCCGGCTCGTGGGCGCCCAAGACGGTCGAGAAGATCCTGCGCATCCAGGAGCGCGCACTGACGCTGCGCGCGCCGCTGGTGTACCTGGTCGACTCGGCCGGCGCGCGGATCGACCACCAGGTCCAGATGTTTCCCGGACGTCGCCACGCCGGGCGGATCTTCTACAACCAGGTGAGGCTCTCCGGGCTCGTGCCGCAGGTCTGCGTCCTGTTCGGTCCTAGCGCCGCCGGGGGCGCCTACATCCCCGCCTTCTGCGACATCGTGATAATGCGCGATGGCAACGCTTCGATGTACCTCGGGTCACCGCGGATGGCCGAGATGGTGATCGGGGAGAAGGTCACGCTGGAGGAGATGGGCGGCGCCCGCATGCACACCTCCAAGAGCGGCTGCGGCCACGCACTCGTCCGCACCGACGAGGAGGGCATCGATCTCGCTCGCCGCTACCTGGGCTATTTCCCGGAGAACTGGCAGGACCAGCCGCCCGCCGCCCCTCCGGCCGAGCCCGAGTCCGACCGCCCGATCCGGGAGCTGATCCCGGCCGACGAGAACAAGCCGTTCGACATGCGCGAGCTGCTCGACAGTCTGCTCGACGCCGGGTCCCTGCTGGAGATCCACGCCCGCTGGGCCAAGGAGGTCATCGTCGCCTACGCCCGGCTCGACGGCCGCGTCGTCGGGGTGGTGGCGAACCAGCCCAAGGTCAAAGGCGGCGTGCTGTTCGTCGACTCCTCCGACAAGTGCGCGCGGTTCATCCAGACCTGCAGCGCGTTCAACATCCCGCTGCTGTTCCTCGCCGACGTCCCCGGCTTCATGATCGGCACCCAGGTCGAGCGCGAGGGCATCATCCGCCACGGCGCCAAGATGATCAGCGCCGTGTCCGAGGCCACCGTCCCGAAGATCTCGGTCGTCGTGCGCAAGGCCTACGGCGCCGGCCTCTACGCGATGGCGGGCCCGGCGTTCGAGCCCGACTGCTGCATCGCGCTGCCCACCGCCTCGATCGCCGTCATGGGCGCCCAGGCGGCAATCAACGCCGTCTACTACAACCAGCTCCAGGCGATCGACGATCCCGACCAGCGCGCCACCCGCACTGAGGAGCTCCGGCGCGAATACTCCGAGGACATCGACATCCTGCACCTCGCCTCCGAGCTCGTCGTCGACGCCGTCATCCAGCCCGAGGACCTGCGCGCCGAGCTGATCCGCCGCTTCGCCCTGGCCGCGGGCAAGCACCGCGAGTGGCCGGAGAAGCGGAACCCGGTGACGCCGGCGTAGGACGTTGGGGGCGGGCGGAGCACCGGCGCTGGACACCCGAGCTTGGTGGGTAGGTGCGGGCGCCGGCGGGCTCGCTGGCGGCGTCCAGCGCTGGTGCCCCCGTCCGTGGGCCAGCTTCGGACGCAAGCGTCCGGACGATCCCTCCCTGGGGCCGAGATGCAACGAGATGGGCATGACCGACCGGCAAGAGGTTGCCCGCGGGCTCAGCGGCGCCGAGAGACACCGCGAAGTGCCGGTCGGTGGCGGATCTGGGAGGGCGGCCCTCTCCCCAAGGCCGCCTTTCCACGTTTCGGTAACGATTGCTGTCAACACAGAAGAACAGCGGCTACCCCTTCACCCCCGCCCGCTCCTGTCTGACCCGGCCGACGTCGGCGTCGATCGCGTCCACGAGCTCGAGTGCGAACCCGAGCGCGGCGTCGAGGGCACGGTGGTCGACCTCGGCGGCGGCGTCGCTGAGCGTGTGGGAGCGGGGCACGAGGCCGCGCTCGTCCAGGCAGCCGATCGTGATCGCCGGCAGCCCGAGGGCCCGGGCGGGCAGCGCCGGGGTCACGCCGCGGCCACGGTGGGGCCGGTCGGCCAGGTTCGACTCGGCGCGGGCCACGTCCGCGCACAGCGCGCGTAGCCGGCGGAAGTAGCCGAGCGGCACCAGGGGGCCATCGCTGACCCACCAGCGCGGGCGTCCCGCGCTACACGGCGCGATCCCGAGCACGACGGTGTTGGTGACGTTCAGCGACTTGCGCCGCGAGCGCAGGTACCGGCGCAAGCCGATCGCGTCGCCGTCGCCGGCGCCCTGCAGCACCAGGTCGACGGCGAGGCGCCCGGGCGGTCCGGCGTCGAGCGCGCGGGCCACCGCCAGGGCGGTGGCGACGCCGCTCCCGTTGTCGCCGGCGGCGGGGCCGAAGTCCGCGCTCGCCAGCTCGAGCAGCATCGCCAGGGCGATCACCAGCGAGACCGTCGGGAGGAGCTGCGCGATCCCGGCCGCGGTGCCGCGCGTTCCCTCCAACCGCAGGACTGCCACGGCCAGCAGCCAGACGAGCCCGACCACCAGCCATCCGAGCCAGCCGGGGGAGAGCCCGCCGGCGATCGCGTGCAGCCTGGCGCAGGCGGCACGGACGCGATCGCGGTAGGCCAGCCCCACCCTGCCGGCGTCGTAGTTGGCGGTGATGATCAGTCGCACGCGCCCGTCACCCGCGCCCGCCGCAACGCCCGTCTCGGCGCCAATGCCCGCGCCCGCGCCAGCCTCCGCGCCCCCATCCACCACCACGTTCTGGCTCGCCCGCTCCGGGGTCAGGCGGCGGCCGGGCGAGTAGCCGGTGACGGCGTCGGCGATGACCGACAGGATCGCGACCAGGATCATGGCCCCGCCGATGCTCGGATGCGAGATCGCGATCAAGCTCCCCGCGAGCCCCAGCGCCACGTGCCACGCGTGGGCGAGCGCCCAGCTCGGGCGGCACCAGAACGTCTCCAGCCGCGCTTCGTGCACGCTCGCCTGCAGCTCGGCGCAGAGCCACAGCGCAGCACGGCGCTCGGAGTCCGTGCCCGCGCCTCGGCGGTCGAACTGCGCCAATCCAGTGACCGTCTCTGCTGCGCCCATCCAGCGGCCATGATCCCAGGCACCCGCCGCCCCCGCGCCGTGCGCGGGGCCTGCCCCCGCCGCCCGCGCCCGCACCCACACACCAGGGACCACGCCACCCCACGCCACGCCGCGCCACCCGATTGGCCCGGCGTCAGGCATCATTCGCTAGAACGTACGCGATGACCGACATCGGGGAGCAGGCGCTCCTCGCCATCGCTGAGGAGGCCGCCGACGCGGCGGCAGCCGAGCTCCGAGCCCGTTTCGGCCAGCGTCATGGCGTGCGCACGAAGAGCGGACCCACGGATCTCGTATCCGACGCGGATCTCGCCGCCGAGTCCGCGATCCGCGACGTGCTCGCGGCGCACCGGCCCGGCGACTCGATCCTGGCCGAGGAGGGCGGCGCCAGCGGCCACGGCGCGCTGCGCTGGGTCGTGGACCCGCTCGACGGCACGATCAACTTCCTGTTCGGGATCCCCGTGTTCGCCGTCTCGATCGCCTGCGAGGACGAGCAGGGCGCGCTCGCCGGCGTCGTGCTCGATCCGATCCGCGATGAGCGCTTCGCCGCCACCAGGTCCGGACCGCCGACGTTGAACGGCGACGCGATCGAGGCCTCCGCACGCACCGATCTGTCGACCGCGCTCGTCGCCACCGGATTCAGCTACGACGCGCCCGTGCGTGCCCGCCAGGCCGTGGTCATCTCGCGGCTGCTCCCGCGGGTCCGGGACATCCGCCGGCTCGGTGCGGCGGCGCTGGACCTCGTGTGGACGGCGTGCGGACGCTACGACGCCTATTTCGAACGCGGGCTGAAGGCTTGGGATCTCGCCGCCGGGGAGTTGATCGGGGCCCGCGCCGGACTCGAGCTGCGCCCCCTCGAGCCCACGGCCGAGGATCCCTCGGGCGTTGCCGCCGCACCGCCTGCTCTGATTGAGTCCCTGATGGACCTGGTGCAGACGACGTGAGCATGAGCCGGCTCAGGCCCGCGGCGGTGGCCGCGGGCACGCTCGGGCTGTCCGTGCTGGCGGCGGCCTGCGGGCACTCCGCCAAGGACCTCGGCCCGAGCACCGCTGCCTCGGGCTCGACGGTGTCGGTGGCGCTCGCCCCGGCGCGCACCCCGGGGTCAGCAGCGCCGGCGCTGTCGGTCGCGCAGGAGAACCGGCTCCCGGGAACCCGGGCGTGGCAGCTGAGCGCCAAGCCGGGCTCGGGCATGGTCGAAGGCTATGTCTCAGAGCAGGAGACGCAGCCGGGGCGAGTCGAGCGCTTCTACGTCAACGCACCGCGCGCGCGGTCGGTTCGCGTGGAGCTGTTCCGGATGGGCTGGTACGGCGGTCGCGGCGGTCGGATGGTCCTCCGGTCCGGTGATCTGCCGGCGACTGCCCAGCCACCATGCCACCACGACGGCACGACCGGGCTGACCGAGTGCCGGTGGCACCCGACGTGGTCGGTGCGGCTGCCGACGTCGCTGGTCAGCGGCGTCTACATCGGCAAGCTGGTGACGAGCGCCGGGGCCCAGAAGGACACGCTGTTCGTGGTCCGGGCGCTGCGGCCCGGCCTGCTGCTCGCCCAGCTCGAGACCTTGACCTATGAGGCCTACAACGACTGGGGCGGCGACGATCTGTACCCGTCCGTGCAGCGCGTCACAACGACCGGGAGCACTCAGGGCGTCGCGGTGTCCTACGACCGTCCCTACGACACGATCACGGGCGCCGGACAGCTGTTCGCCCGGGACATCGCGATGGTGCGCTTCCTCGAGCGCGAGGGATACCCGGTCACCTACACGACCGACACCGGCGTCGACCTGCACCCGCGGGAACTGCTCGGGGCGCGGGCCGTGCTCGACATCGGTCACTCCGAGTACTGGTCACAGCGGGCCCATGACGCCGACGCGGCGGCTCGCGACGCGGGCGTCAACCTCGCGTTCTTCACCTCGGACACGATGGGCTGGCGGGTCCGCTTCGGCCGCGCCACGCGCGCGAGCAGCGAAGCCGGGCACCCCGACCACGTGATCGTCGCCTACAAGGAGCATGCGCTGCTCGATCCGGATCGTGCGCAGCCGAGCGGTCGTTTCCCCGACGGCGGGGCCTCGGTCACCGCGACGCTGTACGAGAACTGCATCACCCCGCGCCTGGGCGATGCCGCCGGTCCGCCCCTGTACGCCTACTACGGCTGGTCGCCGTCGCCGACCCTGACGCCGCGATGGCTGTTCGCCGGCACCGGCTTCACCGGCGCCTCGATCGTGCCGGGGATCGTCGGCTACGAGCTCGACCGGGTCGCGCCGCTGCCGCCGGCTCCCGTGCGCCTGATCGGCGGCGGCGCCGCCGTGTGCCAGGGACGGGTGGCCGGATCCGATCGCACCTACACCACGCTGTACCGCGCCCGCTCGGGGGCGCTCGTGTTCTCCTCCGGCACGATGGGGTGGCAACTCGGACTCTCGCCGCTGCCAGCCACGTCGCCCGACGCGCCGCGGGCCGCCGATCCGCGGCTGGTCCGGCTGACCGAGAACCTGCTGGCCCGGATGCTCGGCGCCAGCCATCGGGCCGTGGGTCGATCTAGACTCCGAGCCTGAGCGGCGGTGGCGGAACTGGTAGACGCCCCGGATTCAAGTCCCGGTGTCCGAGAGGACGTGTGGGTTCGACTCCCACCCGCCGTACTGCCTGCGCTCGCGGCGATGAGCGGCTAGGCCGCCGCGGGCTCGGGCGGCGGCGGCGCGGAGTGGCCGGTGCCCCGGCGCTTGGCCTCGTCGATCGGCACTTCGACCTCGACGTTCCAGCCCTGGGAGAAGCCGCGCATGGCGAACATGATCAGCAGCACCTGCACGGGCACGATCAGCAGCGTCACGAGCCCGGTTGTGTCCGGGCTGAGCCCCGATCCGCCGAACATCGACTGTGCCGGAGCGAACCCGGCATGGCTGCGGTCGAACCAGCTCGTGCCGCTGTATCCGGTTCCCGCGATCACGGCCACGATCAGCAGCAGGATCGCCAGCGCGGACGCGATCGGCAGCAGCCCGCGGTTCCAGCGCGCCACGTACACGGCGATCAGCAGGTAGATGATGCACCAGGCGAAGTTGACCGGCTTCAACCCCTGAAGCTTCGACCAGCCGCCGATGGTCACGATCAGCATCAGCACGACCGAGATCAGCAGCAGGAGTATCACGATCAACTTCGTCGCCTTGGCAGCCGGCTCGTCCCGATTGGGAAAGCTGATCGTGTAGCCCGGCGGCAGGTTGCGCACAGGAGGCACCGAAGCGGACCATACATTCTCGGCCGGGTGCGTGCGACGGTTTCCCGGCGCTCGCACTGACCACGCACGACGGGCCTAGAATCCCCCCGGCAGCGGGCGTGGCGAAACTGGCAGACGCGCCGGCTTTAGGTGCCGGTGGGCTTACGCTCTTGGGGGTTCGAGTCCCTCCGCCCGCA
>CAWDCP010000020.1:0-87432 GCA_963800815.1 uncultured Solirubrobacteraceae bacterium | reverse complement strand
CGTGACACTGAGCGACACGCGCGTGCGTCTCGACGCGTCGATCGGTGTGGCGCAATGGCGACCCGGCTGGACCGCTCACGAGCTGCTTGCGGCCGCTGATGGCGCGCTGTTGGAAGCGAAGTCGAAGCGAGAAGGACTCCCTCTCACAGCCGGAGCCGTCGCAGCCGTGGCAGATCATGAAGTCGCCGTCGGAGGGAGCGGCGGAAGCTTGGCTAACGCACACGACCCGAACGATCCGTCATAAGTCGGCATTGCCGCCGCGTTGTCGGACGGAACCCTCAACGCGAAACGGTGGATCCAGGCTGAGTCGCCGCCGTTCTCGGAGTGCCTTTGGCTGTCCCGGTGTTGGCGACGCGAAGGAGTGCGGCCTGAGGCAGGCGAGCCAGTTTCGTCCCGAACGCAACGTACGCTCGTTGCGATCGATAGGTGGGGCAGGCTAACGCGCTGTTGTAGTGACCGACGTTGGGAAGAGCTGCGACGCCCGACTCAGCACGCGCGTCTTCTGACCTCGCTGCTGGAGCGCTCGGTCCCCGCGTGGAGCTCGCAGGCGTCACTTGCGGGCGTTGCTTGTCGTTCGAGCGCTAGAGTTGGCTTCACGGACTGGCGGGGATGCCGTCTGGCTTGGCGCGGTCGGCGGTTGTCGGCTGGGGCGGGCGTGCTGGTAGAGATATGGGGCTGATGAACGCGAAGGATGTGACCGCCGAGATATGGGCATCGACGCTGGACGCGTTGATGGATGCCGCGGCCGCGGTGCTCACGGCCGATTCGCTCGAGCAGACGCTGCGTCGTGTTGTGGAGCGCCTCGGCGGCTTGGTTCCGTACAAAGACCTCACGCTGTATGAGATCGACCGGGCAGCCGGAATGTTTGTGCCGTTGTTTGCGTACGGCAGCTACGCGGCGGAGGTTATGGCCGACAGCTTCCCTCTTTCGCAGGGCATCACCGGCGCGACCCTCCGCGCTGGCCGTGCGCGTAACGTCCCGCGCACCGATCTCGATCCGGACGCCGAACGGGTCGCGGGGACCCCCGACGAACCCGAGGCCATGATGTGCGTACCGCTGGAGGTCGCGGACCGGACGATCGCGATGCTCAACGTCTACCGGTATGGCGAGGATGAGGGGTTCTCCGAGTATGAGGCGCTGATCATCGAGCGCTTTGGAATTATCGTTGCGCTAGCGCTCGACTCCGCCCGTCAGCGGGAGTTGCTTCGCACACAGGCCGATACCGATGAGCTCACGGGACTGCTTAACCGTCGCGCCTTCAATCATCGGCTGGGCGTGTTGATACATCGCGCTCGGCTGACCTCAACGCCGCTCAGCCTCGTGGAGGTCGACATCGACGACTTCAAGCTGATCAACGATCGCTACGGTCATGCCGCTGGCGACGCCGCCCTCGTCGCAATCGCTGAAGCTTTGATGCGGTCGGTGCGCGAGGGCGAGTTCGTCGCCCGGATCGGCGGGGAAGAGTTCGCGATCATCTTGCCGGACACGGATGCTGTGACGAGTCTTACGATCGCTGATCGCTGCCGTCGCAGCGTGACAGCCGAGGGGTACGGCGGCCATCCACTCACATTTTCGGCCGGTGCTGCGACCTACCCGCTGCACGCGATCGATGCGGACGGCTTGCTGCGCGCCGCCGATTCGGCCCTTTACGAGGCAAAGAGCGCCGGCCGTAATCGCACGAAGGGAGCACCCGATCCCGCCTCCTAACGGATAGTTCACCCACGGTACGTTGTCCGCTATGGCCTGTAGCTGGCGCTGGCAACCGGCGTCGCATCCCTTCTTGCGCAGTAGTCCCCGGGAACAAGCTCACGACTCAGCGCACCACGCCGTCCCACGCGCCTGCTGCGAGCTCGCAGTGGCGGAAGCGCTCGATGGTGTCCACCGGATTGTCGTGCGCGTGAGGAAGACCTGCCTTCCTCATCCAACACGCATCAGCCCCGTCGGTACGAGGCGCGAAGTGCGCCGAACGCGAGTCTCGCGGACGATCGCATTCGCCCTCCCGGCAGCGCGCGCGGCCACGAGCGCTTCGGCGACGATGCGTCGCCTCGCGCCGAGATCCGTTCGCCGAGGCGTGATTCCACACCCCGATTCGTCAGCACACCTCCCGGTAAGGGCCGGCGATGATCCGCTCGCACAGCCCTATCAGCGGTCCGATCGGCATGGCACGCGCGGCTGCAAGGCCCGCATCAGCGCCCGGACGGAGTAGATCGATCGTGCGCATCCACGCGGTGTTCTCGAGCATCAGCATGTTCGCCATCCCGTGGTCCGGAGCCTCCACGCGAGCTCAGGATCGCGAGAGCGGTCCCGGGCGCAAAGCTCAGTGAGCTCCGAAGACCGGCACTTCTTGTGCTCGACATTGGCGAGGAGGATCAGCCGTTTGAGCGTAAGGTTCGCGACGAGACGCTCCGTGAGGGCGGCTGCGTCCGGATGCGCGGCGAGAGTCGTCCGGTCTGAGGAAGCGGACCTGGGGTCAGGATCGCGCGCCACCGCTCTGTGAGCGCGCCGCGGTCCACCGCATCCCCTGCACGGTGAATCGCATCGGGCTCTGTCGTGACCCACGGCTGACGGGCCGACGCCTGGCGGCCGGGACTTGTCCGCTCAGCGTCATCCAGCCGTCAGCGACCGACCCGAAAAACGTCAGGAGATTCCCAAATAGGGACCGGAATGCCCAAGTTCTGATCGAGGCATCGCTGACTGCCGAGGGCGTCAAGGGGGTGACCGGACCCCGTTCATCGGTCCACCCCGAGTGAGAGCTGGTGGGTGGTTAGTTCCTGCAGGGTAGGGATGCCGCCGGCGTCGAACGGAGCCGACGCGTAGCGGCGGCGGAGACGATAGGGGGAATCCAACACCGAAGGCAAGGGCGCGGCCCGGAATTGACCGGGCGGTCCCCAGTGCGGCTGGTTGCGCTGCGGGATCTTCCGTGAGGACGGGTCTGGAAGAGGCCCTAGGTGCGTCGTGGTGGCGAACGAAAGTGAAGTGCCGTAAGGCGTTCCTCGGATGGGCGAGCTGTCCTCTAGCAGCGATGCCCGATTCCTGTCGTTGGGTCCGAGGGCGTAGTGGCGACGCGATCACGACGAAATCTCAGCGTTTCACCCAGGGAGATCTGCTGGGTCCCGGCGAGATTGGCCGGTAGGTCGGAGAACGAAGAGGACGACGACTGATGGCCCAGCAGAAGTCCGAGGATCGCGTACTACCGGAAGGCGGGTGTAATGCCCGTTGAGCGCGTCGGGTCGAGTCCCGGCGGGCAAGGGAAGGCGGTCCCGGTCGAAGAAACGGCGGTGCAGCTCTGCCTGCCGATCGCGACAGCAGAAAACCCGAAAGGGGCTACCCGCATTCGGCGCTGGCGGCGGGGAGTACGCTCGGATCGAGGCGGCATTGACCGAGTGTGTGTTCGAGCAGTGTTCGGCGTTCAACCTCTCTGGGATGTGGTGACTCGCCTCAACCGGGTTAGGGTGTCGTCCCGACTCCTTGACTCTCCGGGGCCCCGGACGGATCCGGGGGACCCCGGGCTATCTGGGCTCGACTTCACACCGAGGCTTGGAGCGCGGTGAGGTCGCGTTCGTCGCTCCGGACGCGCGCCCGGCGAGTGGCTGGTCGCGGTCGCTATGCCTCGTCGCCGAAGTAGTCGCTGCCTCTGGGCTTCACGGCATACGTCTCGCGCTGACACCGGCGTTGTAGTCGAACTCGCCTGGCGGTCCGAGAGGCAGGCCGTGTCGCCGGGGCTAGAAGACGGCGATCGGATCGAAGCGCCGCGGCCGCAGCGCGGCCGATGCGATCGTGCGTAGCGTCCTGGCGTTCACGCCCGCACGCGAGATCGCGGCGAGGAGGCGTTGGGCGTCACGTTTGAACTGTGGGGCCGTGACGCGGACTGAGACCGGACCGGTGGCCAGCGCTGCCTGAAGCGCCGACCCTGCACTCGTCTGCGCGCGCCGGGCTGAGACGAGTGACGCCGAGAGGGTTCGAAGCGCCTGCTCTTGAAGGTTGACGGCGGTTTGGTTGCGGGCGGCCGCGGCCGCGGTATCGCGACCGACGGTGAGCTTGATCGCGGCGGTGAGCGCCTGCGTGTGCTGGACGGCGGTGAGCAGGTTCGCGGCCGCCGTGGACACGCGAAGGCAGAAGCTCCTGGCCGACCCGGAAAACGATGTACAGCCCGAGGCCCGAGGCGCGAGCCGTGCGGCGGGGAGCGTGGCGACCGTCAGGTAGTCGTTGCGCGGCGGGTCGGAGTATGTCTCGTCCTCGTCGGTGATCGTCTTCACGAAGGCGCGGCACAGAGGCACGCCGAGCCCGCCCATGACGGTTCCCGCCGCGGCGCCAGCGGGACCGGCGCCGAGCAGCGTGATGCCCGCCAAACCCACGCCGCACGGATAGATCGATTGCACGACGGTCACGCGCAGACCGTTCAGAGCGTTGCGCTTCGATAGGTCACGGACCGGAGTGTCCAGCGGCGGCAGCGGTGGCAGCGTCGGGGGGCGGTTGCCGTTCATCGCCGCCCGGAACGCGGCGCTGACGGCGATCTGCTTCGTGCCGTCCGGGTTGATGTCGAGTGTCTTGATCGTCCGCGTGAATTTGCGGCTGGGTCGGTTGAGCCTGAACGAGAACATCGGCGCGAGCGCGAGCTCGAAGTTGCTGGTCGGCGTGCTGCCCCCGGCCCCGGCGCCGCCGGTGGCCGGGAACGTGCAGTCGCCCGTGCCGTTCAGTTGCGCGTACCTGCCCTGCCGTGGCGCGATCGCGGCGAAGTCGAGCACCGGGTCGGCGACCGACCCCGAGACGGTGAGCAGGAGCGGGAACAGGCCACCCTTGCGCACGCCGAACTTGGCGCTGCAGTTCATCGCCTGGTGTGGCGGCGCGTACGTCGATCTGAACGTGCCGCTGATCGTCAGCCGCATCGAGCGGATCGTCACGATCGTCGGGTTGCCGCCCACGTGCGCGGTCAACTGCTCGTCCCAGACGAAATGCATCGACTCCTGCCAAAACGACGGGTTGCTCGGGTCGTCGACGAACGCCTCGTCCCACGTGCCCGAGTAGTCGGCGGTCACGAACCCATCGGCGAGCGCCCGCACGGGCGCCGCGCCCAGCACGAACACCAAGGCCCCGATCAGCAACAGGCCCCGGATCCATCCGGCGCGACGCGGTCCCATGGCCCGAGTCTGGACCGGACCGCGACCGCTGTCAAGGCGCCGGATCGACGGCCCAGCGCGATCGACTCGCTCGTGCTCAGCGGGGATCGCGACCAGCGGCGCCATGCTCTCGACGCTGCGGGCCGCCGCCGACCTCGACTTCGGTCTGACGATCCTGTCCGACGGCTGCGCCGACCAAGACCACGACCCGGCAGGCCGGGCCTCCGCGGAAGAGGCCGCGCTCGCGCTCACGGGGGGCGAACGCTGGCAGGCCGAACGTGCGAGGATCGGCCGATGGAGAGACGGTGCGACCGCTGCGGCAAGCCCGGCCAGGGTCCGTTCGACCGGTTCCACGTCGGGGGCCGGGTATGGGTGGGCTGGGACTGCATGACCGTGGAGGAGCAGCGACGCGAGCGGATGGTGTGCGAGCGGTGCGAGGCGCCGTACTACGCGCAGGACGACCCGGATGAGGGCATCGAGGCCAACGCGGAGGGCTGGATTTTCGAGGCCAGTCGGTGTCTGGTCTGCCCGGACTGTCAGAGCCTCGACGACCGCAGCGACTTCGTCCGGCGTCGGATGGAGATGTGGGCGCAGACCACGGAGCGGGCCAAGCAGCGGATGGACCCCGACATGCGCGAGCGCATCGAATCGGCCGTGCAGGAGGAGCACGAGGAGATCGCGCGGCTGCAGCGGGAGATCGAGGACCTCAATCGGAGCCTCGAACCGCCAGCGGAGCCGACGGGCGACGAGTGATCGCTAGCGCGGTATTTCGGCAAAGCTCGGGATCTCGCCGAGGCTGAGATAACAACGCTGCTGGCCCGTGGTTGGTGATCGGCGGCGCCCTGTTCCTGATCGTTCGCGTCGCGCGCCAGCGACCGGGGAGTCGGTGCTCCCGCTGCGGGGACGGACGGTCCTGCTCGCGCTCGTCGTGATCATCGTCGTCGGCTACAGGATCGTCACGCTCACGCAGAAGAGCACAGGCGAGCGCAAGAGCGGCTCGTTCAGCTCCGGCCTCCCCACGTCAGCATGCACCCAGCCGGATGCCGTACGCGCGTGGGTGATCGCAGCGGACGCCTCGCCCAAGCCTCCTCTCAAGGCCGCTTGGCGAAACCGCGAGCCTGACAGGCGGGAGTCCTCGGGGGCCTTCGCGCCCGACGGGTCAGAGAGGACCTCCCATTCCGGAGTGCGCAGATCGGAGCGCCCGTCCCGCTCGCAGCTGCCCTCGCAGCGGCGCTCGATCGCCCCCACAGCTCCTCCAGGTCGTACGGCTTGAGCGCGGCAAGCTCGGGCACGCTTCCGACCGCGTAGGCCGCTCGCCAACCCCGCCCCTGGCGCTGGACAGCGACCACGTCACCGCACTCGTCATGACGGGAGCGCTTGGCCGCTCCACACCGGAGGCGGCGCTGCTTTCAATGGGCACCGGCACGCTCCTGGTGCCCATATCGGCACACATCCAGACACGTCGGCGCACATCGGATGTGCGCCGATTGCTCGCCAAACGCAGTAGCGGCGGGCCAACCACAATGAATCCGGGCTCTTGCGTGTGTGCTGGCTCCGCCCTTACAAGCAGGAAGTCGGCGGTTCGAGCCCGTCACCGCCCCGGACAGGCGCATAGTTCCACCGCCGTTCGCGCGCCACCCGGGCCCGGCTCCCGGCGTGGGAGCCGGGCCCGGGGGTGACGTCGGTCAGCGCGCCGCGCGGTGCCTGGTGAAGGTCAGCACCTGCTGGATGCCGCTCGGGCGGTTGGTGTAGCGGATCGTCGTCGTGAGCAGGCCGGGCGCGAAGTGGATCCGCTCGGCGTTCGCGTTCGCGGTCCACTTGGTCGGTTCGTTGGTGCCCTGGGCCGCAGCGATCTGGTTGCCCGCGGTGTCCATCGCCGCCCACAGCGAGGCCCGGCAGGCCGCCAGGCTGCCGCGCCCGCAGAAGTGGGTGGCGAACGGTGAGCGGAAGCGCGTCCCGAGTAGCTCGCGCAGATCCTTGTCCACGTAGTTGATCAGGCCGTTCTCGAAGCCGCCCTGCGCGCTGTTCGTGGAACCCTCGAACGTCGTCAGCTGGCTGTAGAGCGCCGGGCCCAGCACCGGTGTGAGGATGGCCTTGGCGATCAGCGGGTACGCCGCGTCCATGATCGCCGGCGCGCCGCCCGCGTCGATGATGCCGTCGAGGTTGCGATCGAGCCGGCTCGAGCCGGCCGCGTTCCACTGCTCCAGGAGCGTCAGCATCTCGGCGTCACGCGCGCTCGGAGCGGGTCCGCTCCTCAGCACGTGGTCGAGGCCTGCGAAGACCGTGCCCTGATCAGGGAAGTCCTGCGTCGCCGCCGCGTTCATCGCGCTCACGACCGACGCCAGCGTGTTGATCCGCTGCTTGGCGATGCCCGCCTCGATCATCTGCACCCGCTGGGTCGAGCCGTAGCCCCACTCGCTGTCGGACGAGCCGAAGCCGAGCGCCGGCTTGTTGTTCCAGTTGACGATCACGCCCGAGGGCGGATCGACGACGTGGGGATGCCGGTTCGCGCTCAGGAAGCCCTTCCAGTCGTACTGGCCGGTGCCGACCGTGGGCAGGCGCGGGTCCACGCGGGGATCGCGGATCGGCAGGAGACCCGCCGAGACCATCGCGATGTGCTTGTCGTCGGCGTAGCCGACGTTGAAGGTGAACGGCGAGGTGGCCGCAGCCGCGAAGAGCGTCTTCGGGCCCGTCACCTGCTCATCGGAGAGGCGGCGGAACATGACCTGCCAGAGGATGTCCTGGCCGTGGCTGGAGCGGTCGAAGGAGACCGCGACGCGCCTGCCGCTTGCCGTCCTCGCCCAGCCCTCGACCGGGCCGTGGACGGTCGTGTAGAAGGCGACCGGGCCCTGGCCGACGATGTCGCCCGCGACGATGTGCCCCATCGCGCGACAGCGGCCCCTGTAGAGGTACTTGTGGATCGAGCCGCCACAGAGCGTCTCGACGAACTCGTCGTTGGTGTCGGACCCGGCCGAGGTCAGGCTCCAGGCGAAGTCGGGGCCGCGGCCGATCAGGATGTCGCCGGGGCCGCCGGGGATCGCTGCGCCGCGCGCGTCGATACCCGGGGCGTGCAGGTCCATCTCGAGCGTCAGGCCCGGGTAGTAGTAGCCGATCTGCGGGCCGCCGACGAAGAGGGGATGGCCCGTTGCCGAGCGGCTTGCGCTGACGAGCTGGAAGTTCGACGCGTACTTGTGCGCCCGCGCCGCGAATCCCGCCGACGCGCTGCTCACCGTGCCCGGTGCGATCAGCGCGTTGCCGGTCGCACGCCGCGGGATCGGCTCATAGGGGAAGCGACCCGGCATCGAGGGCGGGGTGTCGGCGTCGTTGTGCTCGGAGAGGTCGTTGAAGACCGTCTGCGCGCGCTTTGAGCCCAGGCGCCGATCGAGGCCGACGAGGAACTGCGAGCGACGCACCTCGTCGCCGCCACCCTGCCCGAAGATCTGCCCCGCGAGCGCGTTGATCGAGTACACGTCGACGCGGGTCCACGGCTTCTGTGTGGAGTGCTCGAACGCCAGGCGCGCGTTGATGCCCTGCACGTAGACGTCGATGTCGTGCAGCAGCCCGCGGCCCTCGGCGCCGAGCCGCAGCAACGCCGCCGTCTGCTGGCGGTTGATGAGCGCGTCGGCCTGCGGGGTGACGGTCACGGTCTTCAACCCCGTGACGAGCGAGAAGGCGTCGATCCCGGGCGCGTCGAGCGCGGCGAAGCGCGCCGGGTAGCGGCCCTCGGCGAGCAGCAGGCTGCGGTCCTCCTCGAGCACCCAGCCCGCCCCCCAGATCGCGTCGTCACGCGTCTGGCCGGTTATGTGCGGCACGTTGAAGGCATCGCGCACGATCGTCAGCCCCGCGCGCGGGGTCGCCTCGACGCGCGTCGGCGCAGGCGACCCGGCGGCGCCGAACTTCTCGGACTTGAAGTCCTGGAAGAGATCCGCCGTCGTGACCTTGTCGAACAGCGGCGTGAGCGCGTCGTACATCTTCGCCTGGGTGTCGGCACCGGCGGGTACGGGGATGGACCCGTACTGACCCGACGGAATGATGTTCAGCGCGGTGCCCGCGAAGTCCTGGGCACTCCCCACGGCGGGAAAGGCAAGCAACGCGCCGACGGCCACGGCCGTGGCAACCGGCGCAAATCGACGCAGCATCTGTTCTCCTCGTCCCACTTAGGAAGTCATGTCCCAGCAACGACCATACTCACCTCGGAGCCCGGGCATCTTGTCCGCAATGGCCTGCGTTGCAGCTCCGCACACGCCACGGCGGCAACGGCCGGGTTGACGCGTAGTGGTGCAGGGTACATGGAGCGCTCGTACCTCGGATGATCGCGCAGCGGATGCCTCGCCCAAGCCACCTCGTACGCCGATTGGCCTTCCTGCTGCCCACGATCGTCGGCGGTTCGAGCCCGTCAGCGCCCATTGGCTAACGAAGGTGCTACATCCCGGGACTACGGCTCGAGCACGATCCGCGCCGCGACCCGGCCGGCCTCGACGTCAGCGATTGCCTCGTTGACCTGGTCCAGGGGTCGCGTCTCCCGGATCACGCGGGTCTTGCCGGCGGCATGCAGCTCGAACACCTCGCGCAGATCGGTTCGTGTCCCGACGATCGAGCCCACGATCGTGATCCCGTTGAGCACGGTCTCGAAGATCGGGAGGGTCACCTCGTTGTCCGCCGGCAGCGCCACGAACACGAGCGTCCCGCCCCGCCGCAGCGAGCCATACGCTTGCTCGAACGCCCGCGGCGAGACGGCCAGCGCAATTGCCTGGTCGGCGCCGCCGAGCCGCTGGATCGCCTCCACTGGGTCCTCCTTCTTGGCGTTGACCGTGAACTCAGCGCCGAGCTCGCGCGCAAGCTCGAGCTTCTCATCGACGACGTCGACCGCGACGACCCGGCCGCCGGCGATCGCCGCATATTGGATCGCCAGGTGCCCCAGGCCGCCGACGCCGAAGACGGCGACGAAATCGGATGAGCGGGTCCCCGCGACCTTGACCGCCTTATACGTCGTCACACCGGCGCAGGTCAGCGGCGCGGCGTCAAATGAGTCGAGCGCCTCGGGAACCTTGACGACGTAGCGGGCGAAAGCGGTCGCGTACTCGCCGAAGCCGCCGTCGATCGAGTAGCCCATGTTCTCCTGCTCCAGGCACAGCGTCTCCCAACCGGACACGCAGAAGTCGCACGTTCCGCAGGCATAGCCGAGCCACGGCATCGCGACGCGGTCGCCGACGGCGATCTCGCTCACCCCGGGTCCCAACTCGGTGACCCGGCCGACGCCCTCGTGGCCAGGGACGAACGGCGGCGAGGGCTTGACCGGCCAGTCACCGTTGGCGGCGTGGATATCGGTGTGGCAGAGACCACAGGCCTCGACCTTCACGCGCACCTGGCCCGCTGCAAGCTTCGACGCCGCTACGTGCTCGACGCTCAGCGCGCTGCCGAATTCGTGAACGACCGCCGCCCGGTAGGTCGTGGGTGGAGCCTCCGAGGCCTGCGGACTGGGGATGGTCGTGGACATATGATCGTCCTTCCTGCGGCATGTGCGACGGGTGTCACGCCGGTCTGGGTTGGGTGGGAGAGTGGGCGCCGACCACCACGAGGTTGCTCGAACCGAGCTTGCTGCGCTCGTCTGTCCGTTCTCCGGCTGAGCGGCGCCAGAGCGACCCGCCTGAGTCGGCTGCGGGCGTGGTCATCGTGAAGTCTCTCGAGCAGTGGACGGGGCACCCTTCGTGCTGATCGACACTACGCGCGCCGGGGGCGTCCGCCAATCGTGCGCCCTGCTCAGATCGCTAGGTGAGAACTACTGAACGGCGAACGGCGCTTCCACCGTCACACCCGCCTCGCCACCCGCACCCGAGGCGTAGCGTTCAGCCGTCGTCGGCGCACTGGCGTCGAAGGCGCGCGAGGGTGTGCGTGGGAGTTGGCGCGCACGCGGATCGCCTGAGCGGGAATAGACATCGCGCCGGCGCACCGCAACGAGGTTACCGCGATGCAGCCGGTCATCGCCGCCGTCAGACAGATCGCCGCGTCACGCTCATCAGCAACTTCTCGATGGCGCCCGTTCCGCAGCCCGTCGTATCAGGCACCCGTTCGGCAGCCCGTCATATCAGGCGGTCGGAGTCGCGTTGACGCTCTCAACCGTAGAGTTGGCAGATGACGACGACGAGCTCCAATCCTGTGCGCGCCTCGCTGGGAAGCTGGCGACGGGACCTGGTGTGGATGTGGGGACTGCGAGGGCTGCGTCCGCGTGTGCTGTGGTTTCACTGGCGCGCCCGGCGGGTCGCGCGGCGCACGGATGATCTGTTCAGCTTGGCATCGGCCACACGCCCGTCGGACATGCGAGTCTTGCTCGAATCGGCCAGGGACTGCAGCCGGATCGTCGAGCTCGGCACGGCGACCGGGTGGACGGCGATCACGCTCGCGCTCGATGACCCGGAGCGTCGCGTCGTGACCTACGACGCATTCGAGCGCGTCGAGCCGGAGCGTTATCTGAAGCTGGTCGGACCGGACGTGCGGGAGCGGATCGAATTGGTGGTCGCGCCGGGCTCGACCGGGCCTGGCGAGGACCGGCAACCGGTTGATCTGTTGTATATCGACGCCTCGCACGAGCGTGAGCAGACGATCGAAGAGGTCAGGGCGTGGCAACCCCATCTGCGCCCAGGTGCGCCGGTGGTCTTCGATGACTACGCCAATCCGGACTTTCCGGGCGTGCGCGAGGCCATCGAGGAGCTCGGGCTCGCAGGCGAGCGGCGCGGCACGCTCTTCGTTCACCGAAACCCACAGGCCTGAGCCGACCCGCTGACGGGTGGCCTGCCGCACGCGCGGCGGGTGCCGTACGGGAAACACCCCCGCCGGGGGCTTGCCGGCGGCGATCAGCGTGCCCACCGTTGGCTCCCTACACGGCCTGGGCGTCCGGGACCGCGACGCGGATCACGGTGTCGC
This sequence comes from uncultured Solirubrobacteraceae bacterium, assembly GCA_963800815.1. Lineage (GTDB taxonomy): Bacteria > Actinomycetota > Thermoleophilia > Solirubrobacterales > Solirubrobacteraceae > Palsa-465. The sequence goes on along the minus strand of CAWDCP010000020.1, from coordinate 75,394 downwards.
CCGGCCGCCGAGGGTGCCCGCCGGTGAGCGCCGCGGCGATCATCCCGACCGCCGAGAGTCCGGCGGCGACCCAGACGGCGGGGGTGAACCCCTCGATGAACGTGTGCGGGCTCGCGTAGCCACCGTGATGGATGAACACCGAGGCGAGGACGGCGACGCCGACGACGCCTCCGAGCTCGCGGATCGCGCTGTTCGTGCCGGAGGCCACCCCGGCCTCCTCGAGCGGGATCGAGCTCATGATCGCGTTGGCGACGGTGGGGAAGCAGCACGAGGTGCCGATCCCGGCGAGCGTGAACGCGAGGCCGAGCTGGACGTAGTCGATCCCGGCGGTGGTGGTGGCGGCGACCCATGCCAATCCGATCGCCTGGAGAGCGAGACCGACGACCATGAACGGCCGGTTGCCGTAGCGGTCGGCGAGCGCACCCGCGATCGGGGCGATGATCATCGGCGGCAACGTCCACGGGAGCAGCCGGAGCCCGGCCTGCAGGGGCGAGTACCCCAGCGCCGTCTGCAGCAGCTGGCTCATCAGGAACAGGGCCCCGAACAGGCCCGCATAGAGGAAGAAGCTGACGCCGTTGGCAGCCACGAAGCGACGGGACCGGAACAGCGCCGGGGGAACCATCGGGTGCTCGGCCCGCCGTTCCCACACCACGAACAGCGCCACGAGCGCCCCGCCCGCGGTCAGCGCCGAGAGCACCTCGGGGCTCGTCCAGCCGGCGGTGTTGGCGCGCACCAGCCCCCACGTGAGGCCCAGCGCGCCGCCCGCCGCCAGCGCCAGGCCGGGCAGGTCCAGCTCGGAGCGCGGACCGCGGCTCTCGGTCAGGCGGCGGGTGGCGGTCGGGATCAGCACCAGGCCGATCGGGATGTTCAGCCAGAAGATCCAATGCCAGTCGATTCCGCTCACCACGGCGCCACCGACGACCGGACCCGCGGCCACGGCGAGCCCGACGATTCCTCCCCACAGACCGATCGCGGCGCCACGCTTCTCGAGCGGGAACGCCTCGGAGATCAGGGTCAGCGTGAGCGGGGTGACGATCGCGGCACCCGCGCCCTGAAGAGCCCGCGCGAGCACGAGCGCCTGCAGGCTGGGGGCCAGCGCCGAGGCGGCCGACGCGGCGGTGAACACGGTCAGCCCCACGCCGAACATCCGCCGGCGGCCGAAACGATCACCGAGGGCCGCGCCCGTGAGGAGTAGGCACGCAAAGGCCAGGTTGTAGGCGTTGACCGTCCACTCCAGCCCCGCGAGGCTGGCGTGCAGGTCGACGCGGAGCACCGGCAGCGCGGTCGTGACGACAAGCGTGTCGAGCGCCGTCATGAACGCCGCCAGGCCGGCCACTACGAGTGTCCACGCCTTGTGCGGTGGACGCTGGCTGTCGGACCGGTACGTCATCACTGCCTCCTTGGGACGAGTTATCGTCCGGAAGACGAACGAGAACTGCCCGAGGGGACAGCGAGGCGCGGAAATCTCCGACGCGATCAGAGCTCGGCGATCCGCCGCGCCAGGAAGCGGCGGTCCGGCTCGGTGCGGGCAAGCTCGAGTGCACGCTCGTACGCGGTGCGGGCCTCGGCCGTGCGGCCCAGGCGTCGCAGCAGCTCGGCGCGCGTCGAGTGCAGGTACTGGTAGTCGTCGAGCTCGAGCTGCTCGACGATCGCGAGCGCCTGCTCGGTGGCGCCGGCTTCCGCCACCGCGACCGCGCGGTTGAGCTCCACGACCGGCGAGCGGGTGAGCTCCGCCAGCTCGCGATACCGGTCGGCCACTTCGGCCCAGTCGATCGGCCGCTCGGTGTGCAGCGAGGCGATGGTGGCCTGGAGCAGGTAGGGGCCGCGGTCGTGCAGCGCGCTCGCGCGATCCAGGGCCGCCCGCCCGGACGCGAGCTCCTCGGCGTCCCACAGGGACAGGTCCTGATCCTCGAGCAGGATCAGCTCGCCGTCGACGAATCGCGCACGGCGTCGCGCGTGTTGGATCAGCATCAACGCCAGCAGACCGTGGATCTCGGGTTCATCGGGCATCAGCTCCGCGAGAACACGCCCGAGGCGGATCGCCTCCGCCGCCAGGTCGATCCGACCGCTGTAGCCCTCGTTGTAGATCAGGTAGATCACCGCCAGCACCGCAGTGACGCGGTCGGGCAACAGGTGATCGGGCGGCACCGCGAACGGGATCCCCGTGGCCTTGATCTTGTCCTTCGCGCGCGACAGCCGGCGCTTCATCGTCGGCTCGGAGACCAGGAACGCACGCGCGATCTCCTCCGTGCTCAGACCGCCGAGCGCCCGCAGCGTGAGCGCCACCTGCGCCTCCAGTGACAGCGCCGGATGACAGCAGGTGAAGATCAGCTCGAGGCGCTCGTCCTCGATCACGGTGTCGGTGATCTCGTCCATGTGGGATTCGGGAATCTCGAGCAGACGGGTCTTCGCAACCAGCGTGCGCTCGCGGCGAATGCGGTCGATTGCCCGGTTGCGGGCGGTGGTCACGAGCCATGCGCCCGGATTGGCCGGAATGCCGGTCCGCGGCCACCGTTCGGCTGCGATCGCGAACGCCTCCTGAGCGGCCTCCTCGGCAAGGTCGAAATCGCCGAGGAAGCCGATCAGTGAGGCCAGCACGCGACCCCACTCGTCACGGAAGACCCGGTCGAGCAGGGCTACTGCTCCACCACCGGCCGCACTTCGACCGAACCGCCGATACGCGCTGCGGGGATCCGTGCGGCGAGCGCGATCGCCTCGTCGAGGTTGGGCGCCTCGAACACGTAATAGCCGCCGAACGCTTCCTTGGTATCGGCGAAGGGGCCGTCGGTCGTCAACGTTCGCCCATCGTGCACGCGCACGGTGGTGGCGGTGTGGACCGGCGCGAGGCGCTCGCTGGAGACGCAGCGCGGATCGCTCGCCAGCGTCATGTACTCGCCGTACACGGCTTGGCGTTCGTCGTCACCGAGCGCCTCGTGGGAGCCGGGCTTGTTGTAGATCAGCAGGGCGTACTTCATCTCGACCTCCTAGGGAGAGAACGTGGTGTTGTCCCTACGACGAACGAGCCCCCCGGCAGGGGACAGACCGAGGGTAGAGCCGTCGCACCGACCCCGGCGCGCCGAAGGTGATGTGATCTGCCCGGCGCCACGCCGCGCTCACCCACCGACTGCAGAAGGGGCAACAGATGGCGACAGTTCCCGCAAGCCCACCGCCCGCACCGCCTGCGCATCCGCGCATGTGGAAGATCGTCGACCGCAAGCCGCTGACCGCGGGCCGCGCGGCGCGGATCATCGGCCTGGCCACGCTGTTCGTGACGATCGTCGGTGGCGTTGTCATCCACTTCGCCGACCCGAAGAACTTCTCCACCATCGGCGAGGGCATGTGGTGGTCGATCCAGACGGTCACGACGGTCGGCTACGGCGACCTCGTGCCGACCAGCACCCTGGGGCGCCTGGTCGCCGCGGCCGTGATGCTGACCGGGATCGGCTTCTTGACCGTCATCACCGCGACGATCACCTCCACCTTCGTCGAGTCGGCCCGCCGGCGCGTGGAGCGGAGCGCAACCGACGTCGTCGTGGCGAAGCTCGATCAGATCAGCGAGCGGCTCGAGGCGATCGAGTCAGGTCTGAACGGCGCCGACTCGTGAGTGGAGACATTGGGGGTCCGCACCGCTTCTTCGTCGTCCCGCATACCCACTGGGACCGGGAGTGGTACAGCCCGTTCGAGCACTTTCACCTGCGGCTCGCGGAGGTCGTCGACGGAGTGATCGACGTGCTGGAGCGCGATCCCGACTTCACCTCGTTCACCCTCGACGGTCAGGCGATCGTGCTCGAGGACTACCTGGCGATCCGACCGCAGAACGAGGGACGCCTGCGGACGCTGATGAGGGCCGGCCGGATCGAGGTCGGGCCGAGCTACGTACTGCCTGACGAATTCCTCGTCGGGGCGGAGCCGCTGGTGCGCAACCTGCTGATCGGTCGGGCGGTGTGCCGCCGACTCGGCGCCGAGCCGTCCGCCGCCGGGTACATGCCCGACAGCTTCGGGCATCCGCTGCAGCTGCCGCAGATCCTGGCCGGCTTCGGGATCGAGAGCTTCATCTTCTCGCGCGGAATGGGCGACGAGCTCGACGAGGTCGGGCTCGTGTTCCGCTGGACGGCGCCGGACGCGAGCAGCGTGCTTGCCTTCCAGCAGCTTCCGCACTACGACAACTTCGCCCACATCCGCGGCATCGACGATGCCGAGCATCGCGTTAGGAGGATCGTCGAGCGCTTCGGCCCGGCGCTGGAGCGAGCCGGGATGCACGAGGTGCTGCTCTGCAATGGCTCCGATCACGTCCCCGTACAGCCTGACCTGCCGCGATTGTGCGCCGAGCTCGAGCAGCGCTTCCTGGGTACGAGCTTCGGAATCTCCCGCTACGCCGAGTATGTGCAGGCGGCCGCCGGCGCGCGCGCTCCAGCGTGGACCGGGGAGCTGCTCGGCAGCCGCATGCAGAACGTCCTGCGCGGGGTCAACTCGGCGCGCCTCTATCTCAAGCAGGCCAACGAGCGTGCCGAGCAGCGGCTGCTCGCGGTGGAGACGCTCGCCGCGCTCCGCGCGCTACAGGACGGTGCCGAGTTCCCGGGCGCGGACTTCCGGTTCGCGTGGTCCGAGCTCTTGCGCTGCCAGCCGCACGATTCGATCTGCGGATGCTCGTGCGACGAGGTGCATCGCGACATGATGGTGCGCTACGCATCGCTCGAGCGGACCCTGTCGTTCCTCCAGGGTCGAGCGCTCGACGCGGAGGCGCACCCGGGCGCCGGGACGCGAGTCACCGTGATCAACGTGCTGCCGGTGCGCCGGCGTGGCCTGATCGAGGTCCCCGGAACCGAGCCGGAGATCGTCGAGCTCGACGGCTTCGGCGCGCGGACGGTCGAGTTGACTCCTGCGCGGTCAGAGCCGCCTCGGCCCGAGCTGCCGGGGACCGCGATCGAGAGCGACCGCGTCCGCGTTGAGGCCGCCGCGGACGGCACGCTGACGCTGCTCGACAAGGCCAGCGGCCGTCGCTTCGAGAACCTGCACGGATTCGAGGACGAGCCCGACATGGGCGACCTCTACAACTTCTGTCCCATCGACGGTGCTCGGCACTGGCGCGCCCGGGATGCGCGCGTGCGCGTGCTGGCGGGTGGCCCGCCGGTGTGGGAGCTCGAGGTGTGCGTCGAGGCGGAGCTCCCGGCGGGACTCGACAGCGAACTGCGATTGCTGTCAAACACGGTAACCCTCCGCGTGCGTACGGTCGTGCGGCTGGTGCAGGGCAACGCACGGGTGGAGTTCCGAACCGCGATCGACAATCCGGCGCGCAACCACCGCCTGCGCGCGACGTTCCCCGTCGGCCCCACGTCCGGTCCAGTACGGGCCGAGGGACAGTTCGCCCTCGTCCGCCGGCCGCTCGTGCCGCCCCTGCCCCGAGCCGAATGGTGCGAGCCACCGGATGCCACGCAGCACACCTGCGGCGCGGTGGCGCTGGGGCCCATCGCGGTGCTCACGAAGGGCCTCCCCGAGTACGAGGCCCGCAACGCTCATGCCGGCCCCGAGCTCTGCCTGACGCTGCTGCGCGCCGTGGGCATCATCTCGCGGCGGACGGGCGAGATCGCCACCCGGCCGCACTCGGCGGGGCCGCAGCTCGAGACGCCTGAGGGTCAGTGCCTCGGCCGACACGAGGTCGAATATGCGCTCCTGCTCGACGCGGACGGGCTCAGTGATGCCGAGCTGCTCCGCGCCTCGCAGGACTACCGGCAGCAGCTCCTGGTGGTGCCCGGCGAGGCATCGGCTTGCGCCGTCGCTGGCGCTCGAGGGCGACGTCGTGTTCTCGTGCCTCAAGGGCGCCGAAGACGGTGACGGGATCGTGCTGCGCTGCTTCAACCCGGCGGAGGCTCCGGTCACGACAGCCGTCCTCGGTCCGGTGACGGTGGCGCGCACGCGCTTGGACGAAACCGGCGGGCAAGCCCTCCCCGACGGCCGCCTGGAGCTGGGAGCGGGCGAGATCGCCACGCTGCGCCTGCGGCCCTCCTAGCTCCTATACGACGCGCGCGTCTGGATACAGGCGCTCGTAGGCCTCTTGCACCGCATCCAGCTGCCGGCGCTGGTGGGCCACCGCCCACCGCCGCGTCGCCCGATCCACGGCGAGGACGGTCCAGCCCTTCCCGTCCTCATCGCTGAGATGGACGAGCAGCGTCCCGCGATCGTGCTCGACGCGGAGCCGGTGGGCGGGATTGCCCTCCTCACTGAGGAGCCGCGGCCGGTCGTCCTCTGGGTCGGCAACGAACGAGGTCCAGCGCGAACGGGCGGGCGGACTCGCGGTCGGCAGCAACGACCGCGCGCCGATGGCGAACAGCTCGACCCGGTAGCCGTCCGGGTCGAGCACCTGGACGCGGACCATCCCGCTGTCGTCCTGCCATTCGGCCTCCGTCAGGCCCGCGTCGCGAAACCGCTCGCGGGCGCGACGCACGTCGCCGGGATCGTCGATCTGGACGCCGAAGTGATTGGTGCGCGGTAAATCGGGTGGCACGGCCCCCTCGCTGAGCGCGAGGAGCGAGCCGTTCCAGTCGCCGAGGATCAGCAGGTGCTCATCGTCATGCACCCGCTCGATGAGGCCGAAGTATCGCCCATAGAAGGCGGCCGATCGCTCCCGATCGCCGACCGTCAGCGCGATGTGGTTCAGCGGCACACGTCGATGATCCCAGGATCCACGGGCGTTCTGCCCCGCGACCGTGGCCCGGCTTACGCCCGGCGCTCCCGGCGCTGCGAGCGGATCATCTGACGGCCGATCACGTCGGCGATCGAGGTGGTGATCCAGATGATCACCGTGGCGAACAGATAGGTCGAGAAGCCTCGGATGCTCAGGCCGCTGATGATCCCGTTGACGATCACCAGCGAGACGATCGTTGACGCCAATGCGAGCAGTCCGGCCAGGGCGATCGACGCTTCGCGCACGAGTATTCGCAGCGCCACGAACTGCACCCCGAGATGGATCAGCCAGAACAGAAGCGTGGCCTCGACGACCGCCGCTGCGCTGATCGAGAACTTGGCGAGCACTGCGGACGAGACGAGGATTCCGACCAGGATGCCCGCCAGGGACATACCCACCCGGATTCCTAAGCGGACCACAGTGATGTTGATCGTACACAGGACGCTGACGTGGACCGGCGCGGTCGCGGGACGCTACGGTGGAGCGTGCCGTGCACCACTCCAAGCCCGTCAGTTCGGTGGACGCCCGGCAAGAGAACGCCATCGTCCGAGGTGAACGGGGTACCGCTGCGTCCAGGCTCTCGGGGTGCCGGCGAGGACCTTCGGGTTGCCGCGCCTGACGTGCCTCTGACGCACCGATCCGATGGCGGCACGTAGGGCATCCGGCGGCACGCGTGAGCGCGCCCGCGCTCGTCACCGGAGCACATCGGTTCCCCTCCGACCTGGCCCGCCCGGACATGGTGGCCGTCGCGGCTCCGGACAGGGCGACCCTGGCCCTGGCCTACGACGCCATCGACGCGTCCTGGGACCTGGCCCCGCAGCCCGCGGAGGCGGACCTCGAGAGCTTCCTGCGCTCGCACCCCGTGGAGGTGCTCGGGTGGGAGGGGGCGGTCCACGAGGCTCAGGGCGATGTCGAGTGCGCCTTGGCCGGTGCCGAGCTGCGGCTGGAGGCCACCTACACCACTGCATACATCGCGCATGCGTCACTCGAAACGCGGGTCGCCCTCGCACAGCGGGACGACGAGCGGGTCACGGTGTGGACCGGAACGCAGCAGCCCTTCTACGTGCGCTATGAGCTCGCAGCCGCGCTCGGCATCGAGGAGAAGCAGGTGCGGGTGCTTCTCGATCGCCCCGACATTCCCTCGTCCGGCGCAGGCGAGACCCCGTTGATCGCGATCGCGATCGCCAATGCCGTCCACGCAGCCTGCGGTGCACGGATCCGCTCGCTCCCGCTCCTCCGCGACGGGCGGCTCGCGCTCTGAGCAAGCGCGAGCCGCCTGCCGTCGCGGGGCTTACTGGACGACGATCCCGAACGGCGTTGCGCCCGCCGGGAGCGGCATCGGCGAGGACGGAAGCTCGGTCAGGTCGTCACCTCTGACGGCGAAGGCACTGACCGCGTTGCGGCCGGGATCGACCACCCACAGCGTCCTGCCGTCCGGGCTCAGCCTCGCGTCGAACGGACCTAGACCCGCCGGGTCTTTGAACGGCGTGCTGCCCAGCAGTCGCAGTGAGCCGTCGGCCACGATGGCGTAGCGCGAGATGCTCGGCTGCGCCGTGTTGACGGCGAACAGGAACCTGCCGTCGTGCGTGATCTCCACCCAGCACGGGGCGGTCTGAAGGTCCGCAAACGGCGAGGACCCGATGGAGCTCAGGCCGCCGTCCGGCGCCACCCGGAACGCCGACACCGTTCCGTTCCCAGCACCCCCATGGGCGTTCGACACGTACAGCTCGGTCGGGTCCGTGGGTCGGAACTCGCTCCCGAACGGGCCGGGGCCCTGAGCCGCGAACGGGGAGCCCGCCGCCGGCGTCAGACGCCCGTCCGAGCCGACCGCGAAGCTGTCGATCTGCGACGAGCCGACCCGGGTCCCGGCCAGGTTGCTGCCGGTGCTGTTGAACAGGACGTCGCCAGGGGACGCGCTGTCCGGCAGGGGGAACGTCGAGTCGGCGAGGGGCCGCAGACGACCTGCGCTGCTCAGCCTGAAGCCGGTGTAGTCACTGCCGCCGGCGCCCGCGTTGGCGACGTACACGAGTTCTCCGTGAGCGGCGATGCTCACGGGCTTGACGCCGTTCGAGGAGACCACTCCATCGGGCACGAGCGCGAGGTCGCCGTCGCGGCCGATGCGCAGCACCGAGATCTGGTTGCTACCGGCGTCAACCGCCAGCAGATAGCGGCCGTGCCCCGCCACCTGGAGCGAGCCCTGCGATCCGGTGACGCTGCCGAGCCCGCCGCCGCCGGCCGCGAACGGCGATCCGGGCAGCGGACTCAGCGTGCCGTCGGCATGGCGGGCGAACGCCGCGATCGTGTTGATCGGTGACGTGTTGTCGTTGACGTATACGTATCCGGCCACGTCGTGGCCGGAGGCACTGGCCGACGCCGCTGCCGGCGCAGTCGCCGCCAACGCCGCGACGGCAAGAGTTACTGACACACGTGCGGTTACGCGCATGCGTTTCACCTCTCATTATCGATTTGACCTCACAGTGAGGAGGTCGGAGCAGAACATCAACGGTGAGTGACTTCTCGCCACGTGGTCACCGTTCTCCGGGCCGAGAGGACATTGATTGGATCACAGCCCGGCGGCAAGTCAAGGCATGCGGCGAGGGTGGCAGCGAACGTTAAGACTTGTAAGACGCCCCTCGAATCCGGTGCGAAGCGGATCGGTGCTTGACCGCGCCCCAGAGGGGTAGCCATCAAAGCGTGATGAAACGCGCAACCTGCGCCCTGACCTTCGACGACGGGCCTGACCCGGTCTGGACGCCGCGCGTCCTCGACCGCCTGCGGGCCGAGGAGGCCTCGTCGACGTTCTTCGTGATGGCGGACCGCGCTGCCGCCCATCCCGGCGTGATCGACCGGATGCGGACAGAGGGGCATGAGGTCGAGTTCCACTGCGTCCGCCACGTCCGCCACAGCGACCTCGAGCCGGCCGTGCTCCGCGCCGAGACCGAACAGGGTCTCCAAACGCTGGGGCGCCTGGGCGTGAGCGCCACCCGGTGGCGCCCACCCTGGGGCGTGGCCACCGAGCACACGCGCCGGATCGCCCGTGAGCTGGCGCTCGAGGTGGTCGGATGGAGCGCCGACACCGAGGACTGGAGCGGGGCGCCGGCGGCGGAGATGCACGATCGGGTGAAGGATCTGATCACCCCCGGAAGCGTGGTGCTGCTCCACGACGGCCTCGGACCGGGCGCGCGGCGATCGGGCTGCGGTGAGACCGTCGCCCTGATTCCCCGGCTGATGCGCACGATCAGGCAACGTGCCCTGCGAGCGGTGCCGCTGTCGGAGAGCGCGGCGTGAGCGCTCCCGCCACGATCCTCTCCCCGCCGACGGAGCCGGAGCCGGCGCCACTGCGCGTGGCGCTCGACCGCGTCGCCGCCGGAGCCGACGAGCTCGACCGGGCGCCCGAGTTCCCGCACGCCGCCTTCGCGGCGTTGGCCGATGCCGGTGTGCTGGGGGCGACCCTGCCCGGGTCCGACGGCGGGCGCATGTCCTTCGCCGACGAGCTCGCCCTGGTGTGGCAGGTGGCGCGCGCGGACGGCTCGGTGGGCCGAATCCTCGATGGGCACTTCAATGCGGTCGAGCGCCTGTGCGTCGCCCGCCCGGGCACGCTCGATGAGGACGAGCGTGCCGCCCTCTCCGGCGGCGCGATGCTGCTCGGCGTGTGGGGTGCCGACCCGGGTCCCGGGGAGGGCGAGCCGGCTCGCCTCGTGCGCGACAGGGGGGCGACGAGCCTCGAGGGCGTCAAGACATTTCTGCTCGGGGGCGGGCGGTATCCAGCGCGCCCTCGTCGTCGCCCGCGATCAGGGGGGCGAGCGTCGGCTGGCCTACGTCGATCTGTCGGACGGAGTGTCGGTCGACCGCTCGTGGTACCGGGGGGAGGGATTGCGTGCGTCCGAGAGCCATCGGGTCGTGTTCCATCGCACACCCGTCCGTGCCCTGCTCGGCGACCCCGGCGAGATCCTGCGCGAGCCGTGGTTCTCGCGTGACGCGATCCGTACCGCGGCCAGCTGGGCCGGCATCGCCGACGGCGTACTGCGGGCCGCGCTGTCGTTCCTGCGCGAGCGGGGTGAGCCCAGCGAGACCGTGGCGCTGGCCGTTGGACGGATGCGGGTCGCGCTGTCGACGATCGAGCGCTGGATCGAGCACGGCGCGGCGCAGGCGCAGGCTCGGGCTCCGTTGGCCGCGACCGCGATCGAGCTGCGCTGGGCGATTGCTGCCGCCGCGCGCGAGCTCGCGAGCGAGGCGGCGCTCGCCTGCGGCTCCCGGCCGTTGGCGAGGGGGCCGCCGTGTGCGGCGAGCTGCTGGGGATCGACGTCTCGGAGCGGGCGCTATACCGAGCCCGGGCCCGCCTGCGCGGCGTCGCCGGTGTCACCCTGGCCAGAGCCACGTTTCCCGAGCAGATGCCGAGCGGGCGCTGGGACCTGATCGTCTGCTCGGAGGTGCTCTACTACCTCGATCCGCCCGCGTTCGTGCTCGCGCTCGAGCGCCTGCGCGCGGGGCTGGCGGACGGCGCCACCGTGCTCGCCGTGCACTGGCGAGGAGCCACCGAGACCTACCCCCTGCGCGGCGATGAAGTCCACGACCGTCTGGCCGAGCAGTTCGCCGCCTGGCATGTGCTCGACGACCGTCGGCCGAAATACCGGCTCGACCTGTTCGGGACCCGATGACCGAGTCGGGGGGGATCGTCGTGGTCGGCTCGGGACCGGCTGGTCTGGCCGCCATCCGCGGCTATCGCGATGCCGGCGGCAAGGGCGCCGTGACGCTCGTCTGGTACACGCAGGATGGTGTCCTTGTCGGCGTGCTCACGCACGAGCGCGACGGGGACGACGAGCGTGGGCGCGAGCTGATCGCGCAGGGCGGGATGCTGTGACCGTGGCTGTCCCCGATCCCCGGCTGCGCGCCGTGGTCGTGGTTCCGGCTCGCGACGAGCGCGAGCGGATCGGCGCCTGCCTGGACGCGCTCGCCCGGCAGCGGGGCGTCGCGCCCGAAGCCTTCGAGGTCATCCTCGTCCTCGACCACTGTCGTGACGACACCCACGCACGGGCCCTGTCGCGCGGCGGCCGCGCATCCGCGGCTGTCGCTGATCGTGCGCGAATCCGACCGGCCCGGCGCCGGCCACGCGCGGCGAGCCGGCATGGACCTCGCCTGCGAGCGCCTGCTCGCCGTGGGGCGTCCCGACGGGCTGATCGCGAGCACGGACGCCGACTCCCGCGTGTCCCCGGATTGGCTGGCGATTCAGCTCGCGCTGGCGGGCGAGGGCGCGCAGGCGATCGGCGGGTCGATCGAGCTCGACGCTCGGGAAGCGGCTGCCCTGCCGCCTGCGGTGCTGCAGGCACGCGCGGCCGAGGCCCAGGTGCGAAGCAGTCGCGTGCGCGCGCGCGAGGCATGGTGGCGGGAGTCCGGTGGCATGTGGCGGGACTCCGGTGGCGCGCGCGGCCGGGCCGTCGGGCCACCATCAGTTCAGCGGTGCATCGCTGGCCGTCACCGCCCGGACCTATCGCGCGGTCGGCGGCCTGCCGATCGGCGAGGCGCTCGAGGACGAGGCCCTGGAGCGCGCGCTCGAGGACGGCGGGATCCCGATCCTGCGCAGCCGGCGCGTGCGGGTGACCACTTCAGCGCGAACGGACGGACGTGCCTCCCGGGGGCTGGCCCGCGATCTGGCGCTGGGCGATTGGCGGGCGCGGCGGAGCTTTCGTGCGGCCGACTTCCCGGCCGAGCTGCTGCTGGAGCACAAGAGCGCGAGCATCAGCGTCGTGCTCCCCACGCGTGAGGTCGCGAGCACGATCGCCGAGATCGTCGACGCGGTGATGCCGCTGCGAGACCTCGGCCTCGTCGACGAGGTCCTCGTCGTCGATGCCGCGTCCGTCGACGGCACCGCTGGGATCGCCGCCGCGCACGGAGCCACCGTGCTGCAGGAGGACGAGCTCCTGCGCGGGCACGGACCCGCTCGCGGTAAGGGGGATGCGATGTGGCGAGCGCTCAGCGTGGCCCGCGGGCAGATCGTCGCGTTCCTCGATGCCGACACGCGTGACTTCACGAGCAGCTTCGTGCTGGGTCTGCTCGGGCCCCTCCTCCTGCACCCGGAGATCAGCTTCGTGAAGGGCGCCTTCCACCGCCCCCTCGACGTCGGCGGCGACGTGCTGCCCGGCCAGGGCGGTCGCGTGACCGAGCTCGTCGCGCGGCCGCTGCTGAACCTCTATGCCCCCACCTCGCCGGCTTCGACCAGCCGCTGGCGGGCGAGACCGCCGCCCGCGCCGACCTGCTCCGCGGCCTGCGCTTCCCGGCCGGTTACGGGGTCGAGATCGCCAACCTGATCGACGCCGCTCGCGTCGCGGGCATCGACGCCGTCGCCCAGGTCGATCTCGGGACGCGCCAGAACCGTCACCAGTCGCTGCGTGACCTGAGCGGGATGGCCTACGCGGCGATGGAGATGCGCCAGGCCACGGTGATCGAGCGACCGCCGCTGAGTAGCATCAGCCCGTGGCCGCGGCCGTCGCCTGGATCTCACTCACACCGATCAAGGGCCTGCGCCTCGCCGCCGCCGACGAGGTCGAGCTGACCGAGGACGGGATTCCCGGCGACCGCACGTTCTTCCTCGCCGATGAGCAGGGCGCGATGGTGAGCTCTGACCGGCACGGACCCCTGACCGCGGTGATCGGCGAGCACGACGCCGCGGCCGGGACGTTGGCACTGCGCTTCCCTGGGGGCGACGTCGTGGCCGGTCCGGTCGAGCTCGGCGAGCCTCGGCCCGTCCGGTTCTATGGACTCAACCTGAGCGCGCAGCCGGTTCTGGGACCGTTCTCGTCGGCGTTGTCGGAGGTGTGCCACACCTCGCTTGGGATGTTCGCGATGCCACCGGGGCGCCCCGGCGTCGACCGGGGGCGTGACGGGGCCGTGACGCTGCTCTCGCTCGGCTCCCTCGAGCGGCTGCGCATCGAAGCCGGCGAGAGCGAGCCCGTCGATCCGCGCCGGTTTCGCATGAGCTTCGGCCTCGACGGCCTCGACGCCCACGAGGAGGACGGCTGGATCGGACGCGAGCTGCGCGTCGGCGCGGCCGTCCTGCGGGTGCTCGGGAACGTCGGCCGCTGCGTGGTCACGACGCGTAACCCCGATACCGGGGTCGTCGATCGCCAGACGCTGCATCACCTGGCGTCCTACCGGCAGGGCGTGACGACGAGCGAGCCGCTTCCGTTCGGCGTCCATGCCCGGGTGCTGGCCGGAGGGCGCGTCCGAGTCGGTGACCCGGTGGCGCTCGCCGGTTCGTGATCTGACCGGGGATCTACGTCAGCGGCCACGGTGAGGAAGCCGGCTCGATGGGCGGCCGCTGCGCGTACGCCTCGCGCGGCGAGTCGGTCGCTACCGGCACGGAGGCGCCGTGGCGAGCGGCCGCGGGCTCGACCGGGTAATGAACGGCGTGCTCACGTGTGCGCGTGCCGACCATCAGGAGTGCGCACGGGCCGTCCCCGGCCCCGACCGTGATGTGCGCGGTTCCGGGCGGGCAGTGCAGATAGTCCCATTGGCGCATGTGTCGCTCCTGTCCCTCGACGATGGCCAGGCACTCGCCCGAGAGCACGAGGAACCCCTCCTGCTCGCTCTCGCTGTGGTACCAGCCGGGCGTCTCCCCGGGGTGGAGAATATGAACGCCGATCCCGAGCATCGGCGACGGTGACTCGGGCGATTCGAAGGCGCACCAGGTGCCGCCGCCGGGCAATGTTGACCAGCCGATCTCGGCCAGGTTCAGGATGAACCACCCGTCGCTCGCGGGCAGCCGTCCGGGCCCGCTGTCGTCGATCGCCGCCTCGCGCATCGCGCGGTTAATCTTGCACACTTGGAGCGGTTCGGTCCATCGAACCGGCGCAGAGCGGACACCGGCTCGGCGGCCGTAGCTCAGCCACCGCTCCCGGCTCGCCCGGCGTGGCGCTCCGCGAGGCCGAGCTCCACTGCGCTGCGCCCCCGCTCGGTCACGATCCATACGCCGAGGGCGATCACCGCCGTGGCGGTGCCGAGCGCGCACACGCCCAACCACCCGCTGGAGGCGTAGATCACCGAGGTGGCGGCAGATCCCATCGCGCCGCCGAGGAAGTAGGCGACCATATAGGCCGTCGTCAGACGGCTGCGGGCCTCGGGGTGCAGTGCGTAGACCGCGCTCTGGTTGCTGATGTGAAGCGCCTGGACGCCCAGGTCGAGCACCACGATCCCCGCCACCAGCGCGACCAGCGAGGTCTTCCCGAGGGCCAGCAGGCCCCAGCTGCCGATCAAGATCACGATGGCGCCCGTGGTCGCGAACCGGCCGCGCCCCTGGTCGGCCAGTCGCCCGGCGACCGGCGCGACCAGTGCACCCGCCAGTCCCGCGAGCCCGAACAGGCCGATGACCGCGTTGCCGTAGCCGTACGGCGGGCGCGATAGGAGGAACGCGAGAGACGTCCAGAGCATGCTGAAGCACGCGAACGCCCCGGCCCCGAGTGCCATCCGCTGCCGCAGAATCCGCTCACCCCGCACGAGGCTCACGACCGAGGCGAGCAGGGCGCGATACGGGAGCTTCTCGCTGACCGGCACACGCGGAAGGGCGCGCCACAGGACCGCGGCCAGCAGCAGCATCGCGGCGGCGGCGAACACGTACACGCTGCGCCAGCCCAGCAGGCCGGCCACCAGGCCGCTCACGGTGCGCGCGAGCAGGATGCCGATCAGCAACCCGCTCATCACCGTGCCGACGACCCGCCCCCGCTCGCGCGGCGCGGCCAACTGCGAGCTCATCGGGACGATCACCTGGGCCACCACGGAGGTGATCCCCACGACCACGATCGCGACCGCGAATACGCCGAACGCGGGCGATGCGGCCGCGAGTGCCTGGGCTGCGGCCGTGATCAGCAGCGTCGTCGTGATCAGGCGCCGGCGCTCCAGCCGGTCGCCCAGTGGGACGAGCAGAGCAAGACCCACGACGTAGCCGATCTGGGTTACCGTGATCAGCAGACCGGCGGCGGCGTTCGAGACACCGAACGCGCGCGCGAGCGTCGGCAGCAGAGGCTGCGCGTAGTACATGTTCGCGACCGCGGCGCCACACGCGCCCGCCAGCAGCAGGACGAGTCCGCGGCTGATCCCAGCCGCCGGCGTTCCCGGATCCCGCTCGCGTTCGGGGTGAGGCTCGACGATGGCTCTGAGGCTACCCAGCCCTCCGCGTCAGGACACGAGCGGGCCACCGTTCCCTGTCAGAATCACCGGCGTGCCGAAGCAGGAACTCGCTCCTTCGCGCAGCCGCTGGCCCTGGCTCTCGCTGCTGCCGCTCGGCCTCGGGGCGTGGGCCCCGATCTACGCCGGCGTGCGGGCGCGGGTTGCGGGCTGGACCGCGCTCGGTCTCGGATGGTCGGCGGTCGCCATCACCGGCTGGGTCGTGTCGGCCAGCTCGGATCACAGCCACGGCCGCTACAGCGCGGCCGCGGGTCTGCTGATCATCCTGGCCTGGGCCGGCGCGGCCGCGACCTCGTTCGTGATCCGACCCGGGTATGACCGCCGAATGGCCTCACCGCTGCTCGGCGCCTCCGAGCAGGCCCAGACGCGCCTGCAGGAGCGGCGTGAGGCGCAGCAGCTCGCGCGCCGCAACCCGGCCCTAGCCCGCGAGATGGGAGTCGGCCGTCCCGATGTCGCCGGTTCCGCCGACGCCGGCGTGATCGACGTCAACAACGCCACCAGCCAGGCCCTCCTCACGCTGCCGGGGGTCGACGACGCGCTGGCCACGCGCATCGTCGAGACGCGGGCCGGGGTCGGCGGCTTCTCCTCGGTCGAGGATCTCGGCGAGGCGCTCGATCTGCCCGGCGACGCGGTCGAGACGCTGCGCGAGCGCGTCGTGTTCCTGCCGCGCTGATGGCGCCGGCGATGGGCCGGCGCCGCCGGTCTCGTTCAGGCGGGCGCCGGCTCCCCGGCGCGGGCCTCGGCCGGGACGCGGCCCCGGAGCAGGTCCGCGGCGCGTTCGGCGATCATGATCGTGGGTGCGTTGGTGTTGCCCGACACGAGCGTCGGCATCACCGAGGCGTCGATCACGCGCAACGAATCGATACCGAGGACGCGCAGCTCGGCGTCGACCACTGCGCCCATCGCACAGGTCCCGACCGGGTGGTACAGCGTGGTCGACTGGCGCTGGGCGTGGTCGAGCAAACTGGCGTCATCGTCGCCGGCCGGAGCGGCGTAGGCGCCGCGGGTCACGGCTTGCATCGCGGGCGCTCCGACGATGTCCAGACAGCGCCTCAGCGCCGCCACCATCGTCGCCCTGTCCTCCTCATCGGTGAGGTAGTTATGGAGGATGCGCGGCCGCGCCGTCGGCAGGCGCGAACGCAGCTTCACGAAGCCTCGGCTCCTCGGGCGCAGCAGGCAGGCCGACAGCGCCCAGCCGTCCTCGAGGATCTCACCGGCACCGCCGTCGGGGAACAGGATCGGAATCGCGTGCAGCTGGATGTCCGGGGCGGGAAGGCCATCGCGGGTGCGGAAGAAGCCCCCCGACTCGGCGAAGTTCGAGCTCAGCGGTCCGCGACCCTCGGTTTGGATCAGAGCCAGGTTCTCGGGCGTCTCAGCGGTCAGCAGAGACGGCTCGTCGGTCGTGTACGTGAGCCAGGTGACGACGTGATCCTGCAGTCCCCGGCCGACCGGGAGATCGAGTACCGGAGGGATGCCGGCGAGCTCGAGATCGGCGGCCGGGCCAATTCCGCTGAGCAGCAGGATCTGCGGGCTCTGGTACGAACCGGCGGAGAGGATCACCTCACGCTCGGCCCGGATCTCCCGCAGCTCGTTGTGGTGATCGAACTCGACTCCGGTCGCGCGCATCCCGTCGAGCAGCAGGCGCGTCACGTGCGCGTCGGTCTGCACGGTCAGGTTGGGACGCTCCAGCACGGGGTGCAGGTACGCCACCGCCGCCGAGCAGCGCAGCCCATCGCGCTGCGTCACCTGGTACCAGCCGACCCCGTCCTGCGCGGGTCCGTTGAAGTCGTCGTTGAGCGGTAGTCCGGCCTGCGTGGCCGCCTCGATGAAAGCCTCGCAGGTGCGGTAGCGCGAGCGGCTCTCGGATACGCGCAGCGGTCCGCCGGCCCCGTGCAGCTCGCTGGCGCCGCGCTCGTTGTCCTCGGCGCGGAGGAAGTAGGGCAGCACGTCGTCCCAACCCCATCCTTCACATCCCGCCGCGCGCCAGCCGTCGTAGTCGGCCCGGTTGCCGCGGATGTAGATCATCGCGTTGGTCGACGACGATCCGCCCAGCGTCCGGCCGCGCGGGAGCAGCCGCTGACGCCCGTCGAAGCCCGGCTCGGGATCGCTCAGGAAGCCCCAGTCGTACTTGCTCTGCCCGACGGCCAGCACTCCGGCCGGCAGGTGGATCTCGTCCGCCGCGTCAGGAGGCCCGGCCTCGAGGAGGCATACGCTCACGTTCGGATCCTCGGACAGCCGCGCGGCCAGGACGCAGCCGGCGGAGCCTGCACCCACGATCACGTAGTCGTACGCGCTCATCGTCATTCCCTCTCCTCGGTCGGTCTCGCCATTGTCCGTCGCCGGGCGCAGCCGCGTCAAGCGCCGCCCCGGACCTGGGCAGCCGGCTCGTCGTCCGTCGTCGCACGCTGGCAGGATCGTAGGGTGTCCCATCCTCAGCTCTCGGCGGGCGAGGCGCGTCGAGCCGCGCTCCGCGCTCAGGGCGTGCTCGGAGCCCCCGACCGACGCGCCGGCGTGCTCGGCCTGCTCGAGCGGCTGAGCGCCGTCCAACTCGACACGATCTCCGTCCTGGCGCGATCGCACGAGCTCGTGCCGTATGCGCGCCTGGGTCCGGTCGGGCGCGATGCGGTGGAGGGCGCGTTCTGGTCGGGCGCGGACGTGTTCGAGTACTGGGCCCACGCCGCGTGTCTGCTGCCGGTCGACCAATGGCCGCTGTTCGCATTTCGTCGCCGGCGCTTCCGGGCCCGCGGCCGGCGCTGGCATCGCGTCCCGGAGGACGTCTGCGCGACCGTGCTCGCGCAGCTGCGCGAGCAGGGGTCGTTGACGTCCACCGACCTCGGCGGCTCGAGGCGGGGCGGCCCGTGGTGGGACTGGTCCGACGTCAAGGTCGCGGTCGAATGGCTGCTCGACATCGGTGAGGTCATCTGCGCCAAGCGACAGGGTTGGCGTCGCGTCTACGACCTGCCGGAGCGGGTGCTATCGCCGGCGGTGGGCGCGGCTCGCGAGCTGGACGATGCGACATGCATCACCGCGCTCGTCGGGCGTGCCGGCCGCTCACTCGGCGTGGCCACGGTCGGCGACCTGGCCGAGTTCCATCGCCTCACGCAGGCCGAGGTCGCATCGGTCGTGCCGGACACCGAGCTGGTCGAGGTTCGGGTCGCCGGCTGGCGCGAGCCGGCCTGGGCGCACCCGGACGCGCTGGAGCGCCTCGGCGCCCGTGGCCGGCACCGGACGACGCTGCTCTCGCCGTTCGACTCGCTCGTCTGGGACCGCCGCCGGACGCAGCGCATGTTCGGGTTCAAGCACCGCCTCGAGGCCTACGTGCCTCAAGCCAAGCGCGTGCACGGCTACTTCGCGATGCCGCTGCTGACCGGCGGCCGCCTCGCCGGCCGCGTTGACCCGGGACGCGACGGACGCACCCTGGTGGCCAAGCGCGTGACCCTCGAGGCGTCGGTTCTCGACGCGATGGCGGGCGCTCTGCGCGAGGCCGCGGCATGGGTCGGCTGCGACAACGTCGCCGTGCTCGAGGTGGAGCCGGCGGAGCTGGCGGGGCCGCTGCGGGTGGCGGTGGGGTGAGGTGAGGTGCGCTGCGGTCGCTGTGGCGCCGATCACAGCCATTTCGTGGCATCTCGATGGCCCGCCGGCTCGCCATGGAACGTAATGGCTGCCTGACGACCATTAAGTTCCCCGGCGTCCAGCCGACGCGGCGAGAGGCTACGAAATGGCTGTGATCGGCGCCGCAACGTCCACCCAGGGCCGCTTCCGACACCGCCGTTGGCGCCCCGACTCGCCGACCGCCCCCACAGCCCGACTCGCCAACCGCCTGACTCGCCGACCGCCCCGCAGCCCGACTCGCCAACCGCCCCACAGCCGAAAGCCCCAACCGCTCCCGCAGAATGCGAGCGGGCGGGCCTTGAGGCCCGCCCGCCACGCCCGGTCATGGATCACCACTGACTACATACATCCCAGGACTTTTGTGTCTGCCTGGGTGGGCGACACTTCCGACCGCCGGGACTGGCCGCCGACCGCAAACGCGGCCGGCGCGTGGCCCGACTGGGCTACCTGCGCCCTGGCCGAATGGGCAATCCGCCGGACTCGACACCTTAGCTGAGACTCGTCGGCGGGCCGATCGCGCGGCGAGCGCTCTGACAGCGCTCGCTCGATGCATCGGGTTCGAGGTGAAGGACTCAGCGCCGCTGCCGGTGAAACTAGTGGCTGTCTCCGAAATAGCTGCACCCGAACCCGCATTGGCTGTCGGCCGCAACCGGAGGTACCGTGACCCGCTGGGGAATCCTCTCCACCGCCAACATCAACCAGAAGCTGCTCGCCGGCGCCCGGAACTCGGACGAGGTCGAAATGGTGGCGGTTGCGAGCCGGGATCGCGCGCGCGCTGAGGCGTACGCGCGCGAGAACCGCCTGGAGCGCGCCTACGGTTCCTACGACGATCTGCTCGGCGACCCAGACCTCGACGCGGTCTACATCTCGCTCCCGAACGCGCTGCACATCGAGTGGGCGACCCGCGCCCTCGAGGCCGGCAAGCACGTCCTGTCCGAGAAGCCGCTCTCCCGCCGGGCCGCCGAGGTCGAGGCGCTGTTCGATGTCGCCGATCGAGCCGGCCGCCTGTGCATGGAGGCGTTCATGTGGCGCCACAATCCGCAGACGAAGCGGCTCGTGGCGCTCGTCGCCGAGGGGGCGATCGGGGAGCTTCGCCTCGTGCGTGCCGCGTTCACGTTTCCGTTGGCCGACACGGGCGACGTGCGCTTGAACTCCGAGCTCGACGGGGGCGGGCTGATGGATGTCGGGTGCTACTGCGTGTCGGCGGTCCGCCTGCTGGCCGGCGAACCGCGCGTCGTGACCGCCCAGCAGGTGACCGCGCCGAGCGGTGTCGATCAGCGCTTTGTGGCCACGCTCTCCGGCGATGCCGATGTGCTGGCGGCGATCGACGCCGCGCTCGACCTGCCGGCCCGGAGCGAGCTCGAGGCGATCGGCTCCGAGGGATCGATCCGGGTCAGCGATCCGTGGCACTGCCGCACGTCGGGCCTGGACATCAGGCGCGGCGAGCGGGACGAGAGGATCGCCGTCCCGCCGATCGACTCCTACCGGCTGCAGCTCGAGAACTTCAGCGCCGCAATCGAGGGGCGCGGCGAGCCGCTGCTCGGCCGGGCCGACGCGGTCGGCCAGGCGCGCGTGATCGAGGCGCTCTACCGAGCCGCCGAGTCGGGGCAGGCGGTCGAGCTGCCGTGATGCCACGCACGCCTCGCACCCCGCGCCCCTGGAGCGCTCGCCCCTCGCGCCCCTGGAGCGCTCACACCCCGCGCCCCCGGAGCGCTCGCGCCCGCGGTCTGCGTGTGCGTCCCCTAACCGAACAACAACTCTCTTGGCGCTCGGGGTGCATACCCTCACACAACGTAGGCCGAGGTGTTGTGCGAGGGACGGTTGGAGGGACCGTGGAGTGTCGCGTTCTTTGTCGGAGTCAAGGCCAGCGTCGTTCGAGAGCTGCGCATCGACCTACAGCTGACGGGCCTTTGCAGGGGGGCCCCAACCAGATCAATCGACGGACCAATCGACGGAGGAGAAGACAGACGTGACTGTCAAGAACGTTCGCTGGCTCGGATGTCTCGGGCTGGTGGCCCTCGTGGTCGCCGGCTGCGGGTCGTCTTCGAGCAGCAGCAGTAGCAGCAGCAGTGCATCGAGCAGCGGCACGACCAGCACCCCGGCGCAGACGGCCGGCAAGGGCGACGTCGCGGTTCTGCTCCCCGACACCCAGTCGTCGGTGCGCTGGGAGCAGTTCGACCGCAAGTACCTCGATCAAGCGCTGACCGCCGCAGGCGTGTCGCACACGATCGTCAACGCCCAGGGCGACCCGACCACCCAGCGCACCCAGGCTGAGCAGGCGATCACCAACGGCGCCAAGGTCATCCTGCTGGTCGACCTCGACCCCGGTTCCGGCGCGTCGATCATCAGCCTGGCGCATGCGCACGGCGTCAAGGTGATCGACTATGACCGGCTCACGCTCGGAGGCGGCGCGGACTACTACGTCTCCTTCAACAACCAGCGCGTCGGCCAGCTGCAGGGAGAGGGACTCGTCAAGTGCCTGACCGCAGCCGGCGCCGTCAAGCCGGTCGTGGCCGAGCTCAACGGCTCGCCGACCGACAACAACGCGACCCTGTTCGCGGCCGGTTACAACTCGGTCCTGAACCCGAAGTACGCGGCAGGCGTGTACGTCAAGGGCCCGAACCAGTCGGTGCCGAACTGGGACAACCAGCAGGCGCTGACCATCTATGAGCAGATGCTCCAGCAGACCGGCAACAAGATCGACGCCGTGCTGGCGGCCAACGACGGGCTGGCCAACTCGGTCATCTCGGCCGAGACCGCCCGCAAGCTCAAGTACGTCCCGGTCACCGGCCAGGACGCGACGGCGGCCGGCATCCAGCACATCCTCGCCGGACAGCAGTGCATGACGGTCTACAAGGCCGTCAAGAAGGAGTCCGACGCGGCGTCGGCGCTGGCCATCGCCATCGCCAAGGGCACGCCGATCACGACGAACGCCACGCTCGCCAACGGGCCCGGCAAGACGGTGA
This sequence comes from uncultured Solirubrobacteraceae bacterium, assembly GCA_963800815.1. Taxonomy (GTDB): domain Bacteria; phylum Actinomycetota; class Thermoleophilia; order Solirubrobacterales; family Solirubrobacteraceae; genus Palsa-465. Next base: position 52,957 of record CAWDCP010000020.1, on the reverse strand, counting down.
AGGCGATCCTGGAGACTCCGGTCCCCGTCACGACCGCCAACATCGAGTCGACCGTGATCAAGGACGGGTTCCTGACGCCCGCCGAGATCTGCACGGGTGTGTATGCCCAGTACTGCACCAAGTACGGCATCCATTAGGTAGTAAGTTGTGAGAGCGTTTCGGCGGGGCGCCCCCAAAGCGCCCCGCCGGACTCTCTTTCAGCGACGAGAGAAGTGAGGGTGGAGTGAGCGAGGAGAATCTGCTCGAGGCAAAGGGCGTCTTCAAGCACTTCGGTGCGGTGAACGCGCTCACCGGGGCGAACCTGCGGGCTCCCGTCGGCCATGTGATGGCGCTGGTCGGCGACAACGGCGCAGGCAAGACGGTCCTGACGAAGTGCGTCTCCGGGATCTACACGATCGATCGGGGCCAGCTGTTCTGGGACGGACAGCCGGTGTCGATCACGAGCCCGAAGGACGCGGTCAAGCTGGGGATGGAGGTCGTCTACCAGGACCTCGCGCTGGCCGACAACCTCGACGTGGTCGAGAACATGTACCTCGGGCGTGAGACACGCTCGAGCTTCCGGCGCCTCAACGAGACCGCGATGGAATCCGAGACCCGCAAGGTGCTCAAGGATCTCTCGGTCACGACGCTGACCTCGGTGCGGCTGCCCGTGGCCAGCATGTCCGGAGGGCAGCGTCAGTCGATCGCCGTCGCCAAGGCGGTCCTGTGGGAGTCGAAGCTGGTCATCCTGGACGAGCCGACCGCGGCGCTCGGCGTCGCGCAGACGCGGCAGGTGCTCGACCTCACGCGCCGGCTGGCCGAGAACGGGCTGGCGGTCGTTCTGATCAGCCACAACATGCACGACGTGATGGAGGTCGCCGACTACATCACCGTCCTGAGGCTGGGCCAGACGGTGGCCGAGTTCAAGAAGAGCGAGACGAACCAGCGCGAGGTGGTGGAGGCGATCACCGCGGGCGAGCTGAAGATCGTGCCCGGCATGCAGGAAGAGGTGCTCGCATGAGCACGGCCGCACCCGCACCTGAGGCTCCGGTCGCCGGTGCCCCCCAGCCCCCCAGCAAGCTGAGCGGCTTCGCCCGCGATCGCCTCCGCACTCTCAAGGAGGGCGAGCTCGGCTCGCTCCCGATCGTGGTCGGGATCATCGTGATCGCGATCTACTTCCAGTCCCGCAACTCCCAGTTCCTCACCGCCGACAACTTCGTGAACCTGTTGGCCCAGATGGCGGCGATCACGATCATCGGCATGGGCATCGTGTTCGTGCTGCTGCTCGGCGAGATCGACCTCTCGATCGGATACGTGAGCGGCATGGGCGGTGTCGTCGCCGCGGTGCTGCTCGAGCCGGGCAAGAACGTTCCGACCTGGCTGGCGATCGTCGCCGCGCTCGGAACGGGCGCGGTGATCGGGCTGATGCAGGGCTTCTTCGTGGCCAAGATCGGCGTGCCCTCGTTCGTCGTCACCCTGGCCGGTCTGCTGGGCTGGAACGGTGTGGTGCTGCTGGTCATCGGGAGCTCGGGCACGATCATCATCCAGAACAGTTTCGTCAACGGACTGGCCAACAACTACGTCAGTCACGCGCTGGCCTGGATCGTGGCCATCGCCTGCGTGGCTGCCTACGTGCTGCAACAGTTAGCCACCATTCGAGCCCGCGCGAAAGCCGGGCTGCCCAACCAGCCGTGGCTGTTCGTGATCACCCGCATGGTCGCGCTTGCGGTCGCCGCGTTTGCCGTGGTGGCGATCGCGAACTCCGACCGCGGGCTCCCGTACGTGACGCTGGTGATGCTCGGGGCGTACATCCTGTGGACCTTCGTGACCCAGCGCACGCGGTTCGGCCGCCACATCTACGCGGTCGGCGGCAACGCCGAGGCGGCTCGCCGCGCCGGCATCAACGTCGACTGGGTGCGGATCGTGGTGTTCATGATCTGCAGCACCATGGCCGCGCTCGGCGGCATCGTGCTGGCCTCGCGGCTGAATTCGGTCGACACCTCCACCGGCGGCGGCGTGATCCTGCTGTACTCGATCGCCGCGGCGGTGATCGGCGGCACGAGCCTGTTCGGCGGCCGTGGCTCGATGAAGAGCGCGGTGCTGGGCGCGATCGTGATCGCGATGATCGACAACGGCCTCGGCCTGCTCAACACGAGCGCGGGGACGAAGTACATCGTCACCGGGATCGTGCTGCTCGCCGCGGTCACGCTCGACTCGGTCTCGCGCCGAGGTCGCGTCTCGACCGGGCGAGGGTGAACGAGCAGCGGCCGGTCCCGTGACCGTCGTCGGCCTCGACGTCGGCACGAGCTCGGTCAAGGGCATCGCCCTGTCAGGCGACGGGGCGGTGCTCGCCGTGGCGCAATCCGGCTACCCGTTCCAGACGCCGCGACCCGGCTGGGCGGAGCAGGATCCGGAGCTGTGGTGGAGCGCCACCCGCGATGTGCTCGCGGAGCTCCACGAGCGAGCGGGGGGGCCAACCGGGATCGGGCTCAGCGGGCAGATGCACGGCCTCGTCGCCCTCGACGCGGGCGACCGCGTGCTGCGCCCGGCCCTGCTCTGGAACGACCAGCGGACAGGGACCGAGGCGGCCGAGATCGAGCGTCGCCTCGGCGGCGTGGCCGGGGCGGTGGCCGCCACCGGCAACCGGTCGCTGACCGGGTTCACGGCGCCGAAGCTCCTGTGGATGGCCCGCCACGAGCCCGAGCTGCACGCGCGGATCGCCTCGATCCTGCTCCCCAAGGACTACGTCCGCCTGCGGCTGTGCGGCGAGCGGGCCACCGACGTCACCGATGCCTCGGGCACGGGCTGGTTCGACGTCGGGCACCGCCGCTGGAGCGACGCGGTGCTCAGCGCGCTCGAGGTCCCCTCGCACTGGCTGCCGCAGGCGCTCGAGAGCGCCGCCCCGACCGGCGCCACCGCGGACGGCGTTCCGGTCGCGGCCGGCGCCGGCGACCAGGGCGCGGGCGCGCTCGGGGTCGGCGCGATCACGGCCTCTGCGGGCACCGGCCCGGCCCCGCTGTCGGTGGTGCTCGGAACCTCCGGCGTCGTGTGCAGTCCGCTCGAGCACTATGCCGCCGACCCCCAGGGTCGCCTCCAGGCCTCGTGTCATGCCCTCCCCGGTGCCTGGTTCGCGATGGGCGTGATGCTGTCGGCCGGAGGCTCGCTGGCCTGGTGGCACCAGGTCGCCGGCGGCGGCAGCTCCGTCGCGGAGCTGCTGGCCGAGGCCGAGCGCTGGCCGCCCGGCTGCGAGGGCCTGCTGTTCCTGCCCTACCTCACGGGCGAGCGCTCACCGCACGCCGATCCCGGCGCCCGCGGCGCGTTCGTAGGGCTGAGTGCCCGTCACGACCGCGGCGCGCTCGTGCGAGCCGTGCTCGAAGGGGTCGCGTTCGGACTGCGCGGGTCGCTCGATCTGGTGCGCTCGCTTGGCGGCACACCCGAGGTCGGTCGGGTGAGCGGGGGCGGCGCGCGCAGCCGTCTGTGGCTGCAGATCTGCGCCTCGGTGCTCGAGCTGCCGCTGGCGCGCGTCGCCGTGGACGAGGGCGCGGCCTACGGCGCCGCCCTGCTCGGCGGCGTCGCGGCCGGTCTCTGGCCCGATCCGGCCGCCGCCGTCGCGGCCTGCGTGCAGGTGCGCTCGACGGTCGATCCGGTGCCGGACTGGGTCACTGCCTACGCGGACGTGCGCGAGCGCTTCGAGGCGCTGTACCCGGCCGTGCGGCCGTTCTCGGACTGAGCCCCGCCCCGCGGCCCGGCCACCGCGCTACGCGATCGCCGGCGCGTCGGGCAACCGGTCCAGCGCCGCGTCCATGTCGGCCTCGGAGAACTCCGGGTCCTCGAGCGTCCCGGCCAGGTAGGCGTCATAGGCGGCGAGGTCGAAGTCGCCGTGGCCGCAGAGGCCGAACAGGATCACGCGCGCCTCGCCGGCCTCGCGGGCGGCCTCGGCCTCCTCGATCGTGGCCCGGATCGCGTGAGCCGGCTCGGGGGCGGGGATCAGACCCTGCGTGCGGGCGAAGCGGACGGCGGCTTCGAAGATCTCGTTCTGGCGGTAGGCGCGGGCCTCGACGAGCCCGGCGCGCACGAGCCCGCTGACCAGCGGCGAGTCGCCGTGATAGCGCAGGCCGCCCGCGTGCACGGGGGCGGGCACGAAGTCGTGCCCGAGCGTGTACATCGGCATCAGCGGCGTCAGTCCGGCGGTGTCGCCGAAGTCGTAGCGGTAGACGCCGCGGGTCAGCGTCGGGCAGGCCGCGGGCTCCGCGGCCACGAACCGGGTGCGGGCTCCGTCGCGCAGGACGCGGCGCAAGAACGGGATCGTCAGGCCGCCGAAGTTCGAGCCACCGCCCACACAGGCGATGACCACATCGGGCATCTCGCCGGCCAACTCCATCTGCGCCATCGCCTCCTGGCCGATCACGGTCTGATGCAGGAGCACGTGATTGAGCACGGAGCCGAGCGAGTAATTGGCGTCCTCACGCGCGGCCGCGATCTCAACCGCCTCGGAGATCGCGATGCCGAGCGAGCCGGTCGGGTGCGCGGCATTGTCGCGGCCGGCCTGGGTGAGCGTGCTCGGAGAGCGGTGGACGGTGGCGCCCCAGGTCTCCATCATCGAGCGCCGGTACGGCTTCTGGTCATAGCTCGAGCCGACCATGAACACCTCGCAGCCCAGACCGAACAACGAGCAGGCGAACGCGAGCGACGAGCCCCACTGACCCGCGCCGGTCTCGGTGACGAGATGCTTGATCCCCGCCTTGGCGTTCTCGTAGGCCTGCGGTACAGCGGTGTTGGGCTTGTGCGACCCGGCCGCCGAAACCCCCTCGTACTTGAAGTAGATGTGCGCCGGGGTGTCGAGCGCGCGCTCGAAGCGCCGCGCCCGGAACAACGGCGTCGGGCGCCACAGCCGGTAGGCCTCGCGCACCTCGTCGGGGATCTCGATCTCCGGCTCGGCCGAGACCTCCTGCTCGATCAGGCCCATCGGGAAGATCGGCGACAGGTCGTCGGGTCCCGCCGGCGCGAGCGTCCCGGGGTGCAGCGGGGGCAGGGGGTCGCCCGGGAGATCGGGCATCAGATTGATCCAGTGCGTGGGCACCGCGTCCTCGCTCAGCAGGTACTTGACGGTGTGGTCGCTCATCGCTGTCTGCTCCTGTTCTGCGCGGTCTGGCGGGGTCACGGGTCCTGACGGCAACCCTACCGTCGCGTGGGCTGGTCGGGGTGGCGGGTGGGAATACGCCGGAGTGGAGCATGCGCACGCCGTCTGTACTCCAACAGGACCAAGCTACGTCTCAGCGAAATACGCGCATAACCCACGCGACACCGTGATCCATGAGATCATCGCGTCGATCCGTGACCAGGGTGTGCGGCTCGATCCAGGTTTGACCCCATCCGGCGGCTTCCGGCATCGAAGTCAGTGACGGCCTGGGCGGGAGGAAGACCAAAATAGGGATCAAGGGATGAGGGGAGTGTTCGGAGGCGCAGAGGCGAGGCCCGGCGGGCGGTCCGCGGGATCCGTGACGTGGTAGCGCGGGTCGCGGCACTGGGCGCGCTCGCGCTGGCGATCGTCCTCGTCGTCGTGATTCTGTTCTCGGGCGGTGACACGTATTCCGTGCGCGCGGAGTTCCTGGACGCCGGCGGCCTCGTGGTCGGAGACCAGGTGCTGATCGGTCCGGCCACAGTCGGGTCCATCACCGGAGTGGGCCTGTCCGACAACGGTCAGGCCCAGGTTTCGATGAGCCTCGACGCCTCCGCGGCCCCGTTGCACGAGGGGACGACGGCCCACCTCTACCAAAACTCGCTCTCGGGAGTGGCCAACCACTACATCACGCTCGTGCCGGGCCCGCCCGACCAACCCGAGATCCCCAGCGGCGGCGTGATCACGTCTGATCACACGTACTCGTTCGTCGGCCTCGACCAGGTGTTCGACGCCTTCGATCCGCTCACGCGGCTCGGCCTGAGGGGCTTCATCCGGGGGAACGCGGCGGCGATCAAGGGCAAGGCGCTGCAGGCCAACAAGACGCTCCTGTACCTGGCGCCCGGGCTCTCGGCGGCCAGCGACGTGACTCGCGAGCTGGCCAGCAACGAGCCCGCCTTCGACGGCTTGCTCGTCCAGGGAGCGCAGGCGCTGCAGGCCCTCGCGTCGCAGAGCGCGCAGCTGACGCAACTGGTGGCCAACACGAACGCGACCACGGCCGCGATCGCCGGCCAGAGCCAGGCGCTCACGCAGGCGCTGCAGCTGCTCCCTGGCGCGCTGGTCCACACCACGAGCACGTTCGCGGGCCTGAACACGACCCTCAATGCGCTCGATCCCGTGGTGGCCGAGACGAAGACCTTCGCCAAGCAGCTGACGCCGTTCGCCACCGAACTGCGCATCTTCGCCACCGCCTCGATCCCGACCCTCTCGAACCTCAGCCTGCTGATCAGCAACCCCGGCGGAGGCAGCCTGACCTCACTGTTCGCGGAGGCGCCGAAGCTTGAGCAGGTAGCAGCTAAGGCGTTCCCCAACCTGATCCAGGCGATGAACGACTCGCAGAAGCAGGTCAACTATCTGCGCTACTACACGCCCGACATCGCCTCGGCACTGGGCGACATCGGCCAGGCCGGCGCCAACTACGACGCCAACGGGCACTACGCGCGCACGCAGCCGTTCTTCAACGCGTTCGGTCTGGGCGGCGCCAATCAGCTCACGGCGCAGCCCGCCTTTGCCCGCTACCAGGGCCTGCAGGTCGTCCACGGCCGCTGTCCCGGCGGCGCCGTCCAGCCCTCGCCGGACGGATCGGCACCGTGGGCCGTCTACGGCTGCAATCCCGCCACGACTCCGCCGGGGCCATGAGACGCCTGGCGATGCTCACGCTCCTGCTCGTGACGGCCGTCGCAGCGCTGGCCGTGGCCGGGACGAGTGGCTCACGCGGGGCCGGCGGGCCGTACATGGTCCGAGCGATCTTCGACAACGCCGGGTTTGCGGTGGCGGGCGAGACCGTCCGGATCGCCGGAGCGAATGTGGGCTCGATCGCGTCGGTCGACGTCCAGACGCTGCACACCGCGAGACCGCCGAAGGCCGCGGTCACGCTGGAGATCGACAACGGCGACTTCGCTCCGTTCCACGCCAACGCCACCTGCACGATCCGGCCGCAGTCGCTGATCGCCGAGCGGTTCGTGGACTGCAGCCCGGGCACCTCGAACCAGCCGGCGCTGCAGAAGATCCCCGCCGGTCAGCCCGGCGCGGGCAATTACCTGCTGCCGGTCACGCAGACGAGCTCGCCGATCGACTTCGACATCGTCCAGGACATCTCACAGGAGTCGATCCGGCAGCGCTTCGCGCTGATCATCGACGAGTTCGGCACCGCCCTGGCCGCGCGCGGGACCGATCTGAACGCCGTCATCCGCCGGGCGAATCCAGCCCTCGCCCAGACCGACCAGGTCCTGAAGATCCTGGCCCGCGAGAACCGCGTGCTGGCCCAGCTGGCGACGGACTCCGACACCGTGCTCGGTCCGCTCGCGAAGGCTCGGAATGAGCTCTCCGGCTTCGTCGTGCAGGCCAACACGACCGCCGTGGCCAGCGCCGCCCGGGCCGCCGACATCGCCCGCTCGATCCAGCTGTTCCCGTCCTTCCTGCGCCAGCTGAGCCCACTCATGGTCGACCTCGGCAAGCTCGCCGATCAGGGGACTCCGCTGAGCGCCAGCCTGAGCGCGGCCGCGGTGGGGCTGAACCAGCAGTTCCAGGAGCTGGTCCCCTTCGCGAACGCCGCCCTGCCGGCGACGATCGCGCTCGGCAACTCGGCCCAGCAATCACAGCCCTACCTGGTGGGCACGGAACCGCTCGCGCGCCAGTTGCAGAGTCTCGGCAGCGCAGCCGTCCCCACCGCCGCATCGCTCAACACGCTCACCGCGAGCCTCGACAAGACCGGGGCGATCGAGCAGCTGATGGCGCTCTTGTTCAACGGAACGAGTGCCGCCAACGGCTTCGATTCCAGCGGTCATTACGTCCGCGTGCAGCCGCTGGTCGGCGACTGCACCGGATACGCGCTCGCGCCGGTGCCGGGCTGCTCGGCGAAGTTCGGGGCCTCCGCGGCGGCGGCCTCGGCCGCGCCCGCCGCGCGGATCGCCCGGCAGGCCGTCAGCGCCGCGGCAGCGAAGCCGAAGCCGAAGGTGACCGCGACGGCGGTGACGGGCCTGCTGCGCTACCTGATCGGGAACGGGCGATGACACGGAAGCCACGCGGTCGCGAGCTGAGCGTGTTCCAGAACCCGGTGCTGGTCGGCGCGCTCACCGTGCTGGTCACGATCGTCGCGGTGTACCTGGCCTATCAGGCCAACAACGGGTTGCCGTTCGTGCCCACGTACGCGCTCCGGGTGCAGATCGTCGACGCCAGCGAGCTGACCAAGGGCGCCGAGGTGCACGAGGGCGGATCGCTGGTCGGCGTGGTCGACACCATCGAGGCCACCCGCACCTCCACGGGGGTGCCGATCGCGCTGCTGAACCTGAAGCTCAACAAGAGCATCGAGCCGCTGCCGGTCGATTCCACCTTCACGGTCAGGCTCAAGGCGGCGATCGGCCTGAAGTACCTCGCCATCGCCCCCGGCAGCTCGCGCGTGACGTGGGCGGACGGAGCGACCGTCCCGGTGACCCAGACGAGTGCCACCACGGATCTCGATCAGGTCCTCGGGATGTTCGATCCCCCCACGCGCGCCGGCGTGGTCGCCACGACGGTCGGTTTCAGCAACGCCCTGGCGGGGCGCGGTGGCGACATCAACGACGCCATCGGCGCGTTCCTCCCCTTGGTCACCGACCTCGAGCCGGTGGCCACCAACCTCGCCAGCCCGAAGACGAACCTCGGCGGGTTCTTCCGCGGTCTCGGCGCGTTCTCGGCCGCGGTTGCGCCGGTCGCCCAGACGCAGGCGAACCTGTACACGCATCTCGATACGACCTTCCGCGCCCTCGCCGGCGTCGCCTATCCGTATCTCCAGCAATGGATCTCCGAGACGCCGCCGACGTTCAGCACGGTGATCGCCGACAGTCCCACGCTGCAGGCCTTCGTCACCAACACCACGGGCCTCTTCCACGATCTGCGGCCCGGCTTCGCCACGCTGCCGGCCAGCGCGCCGGTGACCGCACAGGCGTTCGCCGCCGGCGCTCAGAACCTGCCCGCGACCATCGGGCTCGACAAGCTGACCGTCGACCTGTCCAAGGCCCTTTACGCCTATGGCGCCAATACGACCGTGCAGAAGGGGCTCAGCCGGCTCACGCAGTTCGCCACCAGCCTGCAGTCGCCGCTGGCCTTCCTGACGCCCGCGCAGTCGTCGTGCAACTACGTGACGCTGTTCCTGCGCAACATCGCCAGCACCCTGTCTGACCCGGTCGCGTCCGGCACCACCCTGCGGTTCGTGATCGTCGCGATCGACGACGTGCTCGGCGGCGAGGGCGTCCCGTCACAGAAGGTGTACACGACGCCGGCCGTGGATCTGAACCAGGAGCACGGCCCGGTGCACGCCAACCCGTACCCGAACACCGACTCACCCGGCCAGACGCCGGAGTGTGCGGCCGGCAACGAGCCGTACTCGCCCTCCGCGGCCCTGATCGGGAATCCGCCCGGGAACGTCGGGCTGAAGACCGAGCAGACGACGAGGCCGGGCGGATGAGGCGTCAACGATCACGCGTGAACAACCTCGGTGCGGGGGTCATCGCGATCGTCGTCATCGGCATCGCGTGCTACCTCGTGTTCGGCGGCTCGCTGCCGTTCTCCGGATCGTCGTTCGTGCTCAAGGCGGCGTTCACGAGCTCGACCCAGCTGCAGATCCCCTCGCCCGTGCGGATCGCCGGTGTCAACGTCGGCCAGGTCACGTCCGTGGTGCGCCAGCCGGGCACCGACGCGGGGGTCATCACGATGAACATCGATCCCCAGGGCCTGCCGATCCACGCCGACGCGACGCTGAGGATCCGCACCCGGATCTTCCTCGAGGGCAACTTCTACGTCGACCTGTCGCCGGGCACGCCGACGACGCCGATCCTGACGTCAGGTTCAACGCTGCCGGCCGCGAACACCTCCGGGCCGGTCCAGCTCGACCGCGTGCTCGGCGCGCTGACCTCGGACGCCCGCGCCAACCTGCAGACGCTGCTGATCGGCCTCGGCTCGACGCTCGACCTCCCACCGACGCCGGCGCAGGACGCCACGGTCGATCCGAGCGTGCGCGGGCTGACCGCCGGGCAGGCGCTGAACAAATCGCTCAACTACTCGGCCGAGGCGTTCAAGGCCTCGGCGATCGTCAACCAGGCCCTGCTCGGCCAGCAGCCCCACGACCTCTCCCAGGTGGTCGTCGGCAACGAGCAGGTCTTCCGCGGCCTCGCCGCCAGCTCCATTCAGCTGGCCAGCCTCGTGACCGTCTTCAACACCACCATGGCGGCGTTCGCGTCCCGCCAACAGGATCTGGCGCAGACGATCCACCTGCTGCCGCCGCTGCTGAACGCCACCAACGCCGCCGACACGGCCCTTGATGCCTCGTTCCCGCCCACCCAGCAGTTCGCGGCCGCGATCGTGCCCTCGCTCCCGGCCGTCGCCCCGACGATCACCGTCGCGCTGCCGTGGCTGAGGCAGGCCACGGAGCTCGTCTCCCCCACGTATCTCGGCGGCCTGCTGCAGTCGCTGACGCCGGCGGTGCAGAACACCGCGAGCTCGCTGCACGCGACCACGTCGCTGCTCTCGGGCCTCGATCTGTTCGCCCGGTGCGTGAGCCACAACCTGGTGCCGACCGGAAACGAAGTGATCAACGATCCGCCGCAGAGCACCGGCCTGACCGTCTACGAGGAGCTGTACCAGAGCGCCGTGGGCCTGGCCGGCGCGGCGGGCAACTTCGACGGCAACGGCCGCTACATCCGGAGCTCGGCCGGCGGCGGAGCGATCCCCGTGCAGACGAGCTCCGTGCCCGGAATCGGCCCGCTGTTCGGCAACGCCGTGCTGCAACCGCTCGGCACCCGGCCGGCCTACACCGGGAAGGCGCCGCCGATCAACCGCAAGGTCGCCTGCTACAAGAACGCCAAGCCGAACCTCAACAAGGTCAGCACCGGGGCCGGCCCGTGAAACGCGCGATCCTCGTCCACCGCCGGGACTTCGCCGCGATTGCCGGGCTGGCCGTGCTCGCGGTCGCGGTCGCGGCGTACATCCTCGGTCATCAGCCGGCCTTCACGTTCGGAAAGAGCTACTACACGGTCAAGGCGCCGTTCTCGACCGCGGCGGCGGTCACGAGTGGCCAGGGACAGGCCGTGACGATCGCCGGCGTCGCGGTCGGACAGATCGGCGGCGTCTCGCTCGATCACGGTCAGGCGATCGTGACGATGAACATCTACAAGAAGTACCAGCCGATCTATCGCAACGCGACCGTGTTGCTTCGGCCCCGGACCCCGCTCAAGGACATGTACCTGTCGCTTGACCCGGGCACCCCGTCGGCCGGCGCGGTGCCGGACGGCGGCCAGCTTGCCAGCGGGTCCACGGCTCCGGACATCAACCTGGACGAGATCCTCTCCTCGCTGGATGCCGATACGCGCAGCTATCTGCTGCTGCTCCTGTCCGGCGGCGCGCAGACGTTCCAGGATCCGGGCGCGACGGGCACCCTGCCGAGCCCGGCGGCGGTCGGGGCGCTCCAGGGCGTGTTCAAGCGCTTCGCGCCACTGAACCGCGACACGGTCGGGTTCGCGAGGCTGCTGGCCACGCGCTCGCGCAACATCCGGCGCGCGATCCACAACTTCGGGCTCGTCGCGAACTCCCTCGGCAGCGTCAACCGGCAGCTGGCGTCGCTGATCCGGGCGTCGAACACGAACTTCTCCGCCTTCGCCTCGCAGGATGCCAACCTCCAATCGGCGCTGTCGCTCCTGCCGGGCACGCTTCAGGTGACGACGCGGACGCTGGGCAAGGTCCAGGGATTCGCCACCGCGAGCGGGCAGGCGCTCGGGCGGCTCGTCCCGTTCGCCCACGCCCTCGGTCCGGGGCTCCAGGCCGCACAGCCGCTGCTCAAGCAGACCACGCCGGTGATCGAGAACCAGCTCAAGCCGTTCTCGCAGGCGGTCACGCCGCTGGCCCAGATCCTCGAGCCGGCCTCGGCGAGCCTGGCCAAGGCGACCCCCGAGCTCGTGTCCTCGGTCGCCGTGATCAACGCCCTGTTCAACACGCTCGCCTTCCAGCCCTCGAGCGGCGCCCAGGGCTACCTGTTCTGGGGCTCGTGGCTGAGCCACATCGCGGCGAGCCTGACCGCGCAGCAGGATGCCCAGGGCCCGATCGTGCGCGGCCTGTTCCTCGCCTCGTGTCCGACGCTGCAGTTGCTCGAGGTCACGATCCGCCAGGCGAGCCCGGCCCTGGGCCCGCTGCTGGCGCTGCTCAACGCACCTGACTACACCAAGATCAACTCCCCGTTCTGTCCGGCCGCGGGAGGTCTGTGATGCAGAAACAGGCCCCCGGCGCATCGAGGATCCTCGCGATGGTGCTGTTCGTGCTCAGCTGTGTCGGGCTGCTCGTGTTCCTGTGGACGTCGTTCGGCGGCTCGATCCCGCTGGCCGCCAAGGGGTACCGGTTCGAGGTCGAGTTCGAGCAGGCTGTACAGCTGGCGGCGGAGTCTGATGTGCGGATCTCGGGCGTCAGCGTCGGCAAGGTCGTCTCGGTCGGGCTCGACAAGCACACCGGGCTGGAGAAGGCGACGATCGAGATCGAGAGCCAATACGCGCCGCGGCCGGCCGACACCCGCGCGATCCTGCGCCAGAAGTCGGTGCTGGGCGAGACGTACGTCGAGCTCTCCCCGGGATCGGCGAACGGGCCGAAGCTGCCCGACGGCGGCACGCTGCCGCGGGGCCAGGTCGCGCCCACCGTGCAGCTCGATCAGATCCTCTCCACGTTCGATCCGGTCACGCGCAAGGCGTTCCAGGTCTGGATGCAGCAGGGCGGCCTGGCCCTGACCGGCCGCGGTCAGGACTTCAACTCCGCCTTCGCGCAGCTGTATCCGTTCGCCACCAACGTCGACGCCGTCCTCGCGGTGCTCAACCGCGACAACGCGGCGACGACCACGCTGCTGCACGACGGGGCGCAGGTCTTCTCGGCGCTGAGCAGCTCCCCGAGTCAGCTGCAGGGCCTGATCACGAACTCCAACGGCGTGTTCGCGGCCACGGCGGCCCAGGACACCGCGCTGGCCAACGCCGTCAGGGCGTTCCCGGCGTTCACGATCGCCACCCGGGTGACGGTCAACCGCGTGACCCAGTTCGCCAACACGACCCAGCCCCTGATCACCGAGCTGCGCCCCGCCGCGGTGCAGCTGAGCCCGGCGCTGGAGGCGACCGCCGTGCTGGCTCCGACCTTGCTCACGGTGATGACCGATCTCGCGCCCCTGACGAGCGCGGCCACGTCGGGTATTCCGGCGATCGAGAGCTTCCTCAAGCAGAGCGAGCCCTGGCTGGCCCGTCAGTCGCCGTACCTCGCCGGGCTCATCCCGGTCATCAACTACCTCAACGACTACCGGCGCGAGATCGCCGCATTCTTCGCCAACAGCGCGGTGACCACGCAGGGGACGCTGCAGAACAACCAGCAGACGAAGCTGCTGCACTACCTGCGGATCTCGAACCCGGTCAATCCCGAGACGCTGACCAGCTACCAGCACCGGCTCGAAAGCAACCGCGCCAGCCCGTACATGGTGCCCAGCGGCTACACCAACCTTCTCGACGGACTCTTCACGTTCGGCAGCTATCTGTGCACCAACACCCCCCAGCCGACGATCGGAGCGACGGTTCCGGTTGACCTCGCCGCGATCCTCCAATCGACGTACTACACGACGAACCCGGGCGGACCGCCGTGCAAGGCGCAAAGTCCGCTCGGTACCGCAACAACGGGCCAGCCTCAGGTGTTTCCACATCTACAACCGGTGCCATGAGCAACGGCCGGCTCGGCTGGGAGACCGAGATCCTAAAACCCCAACAAGGAGTCATAAGTGCGACGTACCATCATCATCGGCACGGCCATCGCCATGCTGGTCGGAGCGAGCGCCGCTTTCGCCTCGTTCAACACGTACTCGGCGAGCTTCACGTTCTCGCCGACCAAGGCCGGTAGTTCGAGAACGCCTGTGCCGGTTGGCGAGCAGCTGGTGTACCACGCGAACGGCACGAACGGCAACCGCGCGGCGCCGCTGACCGATCTGAAAACGTCGGTCTACGGTCTCGTGTCGAACGGGAAGTACTTCCCCACCTGCAGCCTGAACAAGATCGCCACGGCGAAGAACGACAACGTCTGTAACCCGAAGGCGGAGGTCGCCACAGGTACCGTGAACTCTCTGTTGGGCGCGGCCTCGCTTCCGAAGTCGGCGGGCACACCCTGCAACCCCGGCCTCGACGTGTGGAACGCCGGCGGGAACAAGGTCGTGTTCTTCTTCACCGCCAAGTCGGCGTCGCAGTGCGGCGGCCTGCAGACCGGCGCCACCGCACCGTTCTACGGCTACGTGAGCTACCAGGGCAAGTACATGACGCTCGACGTTCCGCAGCCGAAGGACATCTCGGTCAAGGTCGCCAACCTGGCCGGCGTCTACTCATCGCTGATCCTGGAGAAGCTGACCTGGTTCAAGCTGACCACCAGGGTCAAGGGCAAGACGGTCGGCTACCTGCAGTCGGTCGGCTGCAAGGCCGGCAAGCGTCCGTGGAAGCAGTCGTTCTCGGCGCTCAACTACCCGGGCCAGCCCGGTGGCACGACGAGCACGCAGACGGTGGTCGGTTCCGCCAGGTGCTCGTAGCAGTCGCTTGAGGAGGAGAGGGTTCGCGCGGCCGGAGAGATCCCGCCGCGCGATCCCAGCGCGTCGCGCCGGCCAGGAGCCGGCGCGACGTGGTTAACGGCCCGGACCGCAGCACGCCATACGATCCCGGCATGAGCCCGGTGCGCGAGCCCTCGCAGAAGGGCGAGGGCGCTTCCGCGGCGGCTGCGGTGGCGGTGCGCGAGGCCGCCCGTTTTGATCGCGGCGCCCTGTCGCTGCGGGCAGGACTGGTCGCGGCGATCCCGGTGGCTGCGGTGCTCGCGGCCGGAACCCTCGCCGGTGACCGGGCCGCCGCCGTGACCATGGGCGCCGGGGCACTGCTTGTCGGCGTCGCGTGGCGCGGCGGCGGCGGGCGACCGCCGCTGGCCACGATGGTGACCACCACCGGGTTGATGGGCCTCTCGACCTTCGCCGGCGCGGTCAGCGGCGACATCGCCTGGCTGCACTACATCCTGCTGTCGCTCTGGGGGCTCGGCGCCGGCCTGATCGTGGCGGTCGGCCGTCGCAGCGCGGTCATCGGCCTGCAGGCGATCATCGCCATCGTCGTCTTCGGCCGCTTTCCGCAGCCCATCCCCCAGGCCGCCGGGCTGGCCCTGCTGGTGATGATCGGCGGTGCGACGCAGGTGGTCTTCTCGGCGCTCGTCGGGGCGCCGCCCGCCGCGCTGCGCTACCGCACGGCTGTCGCCGAGGCGTATCGGCGCCTCGCCGTCCTCGCCGGCGCCCCGCGTGACTCGGCCGCTGCGGCTGCCGCCGCCCTGGACGAGGCGGAGAAGCTGCTGACCTCGCCGTCGCTGCTCGGCGACGGGGCGATGATGTCGCTCGCGAGCCTCGTCGACGAGGGTAGGCGGATCCGCCTCGAGCTGATCGCTCTCGGCCTGTTGCTGCGCCAGTACGAGCGCCGTAGCGGCGCTCCCGACGTGGTGGCGGCACGGCTGCGCGCCCCCGTGCGCCGGGTTCAGGATGGCCTGCAGAGAGTGCTGCGGTCGATCGCCGCCACCGCGCAGAGCGAGGACGAGGCGGCGGCGCTCCGGCTCGGCACCGACGCCGCCGCCCTGACCGCGGCGATCGACGCCCTGACCGAGGCCGGTGCGCTTCAGATGCCCGCGTTGCAGATGGAGCCGGTCGTGCAGCGCGCCGTCGAGGCACACGCCGTCGCCCTGGCCGGCCAGGTGCGAGCGGCGGTCGGGCTCGTCGCTGCGACGAGCGGCGAGCACCGGCGGCTGACGCTCCGGCCGAGCCTCGGTTCGCGCGGCGTGCGGGCCCGGATCTCGGCCGACCTCGACCAGATCCGCGCCAACGCCTCGCTGCAGTCGGCGGCGGGGCGCCACGCGCTGCGCCTGGCCGTCGTCGTTCCCTCGGCGGCACTGATCGCCTCCTACCTCCCGATCTCACGCGGGTACTGGATCGTGGTGGCCGCAGCCGCGGTGTTGCGGCCGGAGTTCGGGGCCACCTTCACGCGCGCGACCGAACGGGTCGCCGGCACCATCGCCGGCGCCGTCCTGGCGGGGCTGCTCGTGGTGGCGTTGCACCCCAGCGGCTGGGCGACCGTGGCGCTCGTCGGCCTTCTGGCCTGGGGCACGTACACCGTGTTGCCGGCGAGCTTCGCGGCCGGCACGATCTTCCTCACGGCGGTGATCGTCTTCCTACTCAACGCGGTCACGCCGGACACGCTGGGCGTGGCCATGAGTCGCGGCCTCGATACCGTCATCGGAGGCGCGATCGGCCTGCTCGTGTTCGTGGCCTGGCCGACGTGGTCCCGGGGCCCGGCCCGCCAGGCGCTGGCCGATCTGGCCGAGGCGCAGCGTCCGTACGTCCACGCCGTTCTCGGCTCGCTGGTCGATGGCGCCCCCACGCCCGAGGAGGATCTGCGGCGCCTCGGTCGCCGCGCCCGCCTGGCCTGGACGAACGCATCCGCCACCGTCGCCCGGTCGCTCACCGAGCCCGCGACCCGGAGGATCGATGCCCACCAGAGCAACGGCCTCCTGACCTCGCTGCGACGGCTGATCCAGGCCACGCATGTGGCCCGGCTCGAGGCCCAGGCGCAGGAGGACCCGATGCCGCTGCCCGCGCTGAGACCGCTGGCGGCGGCGATCGACGCGGCGCTCGACACGTTCGGCGCGGAGCTCGCGCCCGGAGGCGGGGCCGGGGTGCCGATCTTCGGCCCGGCGCCAACGCCCGCACCCGGGCCGCGCGGCGCCGTCCCACCGCTGCGGGAGCTCTACGCCCAGCTCGCGTCGGACAACGGCAACGGCGCCCGCCGGCCCGACCCGCTGCTGCTGGTCCAGCTCGACGAGATGGTGGACGCAACCAACACCGCGGCCGAGCTGCTCGGACTGAGGACCGGCGTCAGCCCGGAGTAGGCGCGAGCTTGGCCTGCTCGCGCTCGGGGTTGACGCGCACGACATCCCAGGCCAGGCCGGCTCGTTGCAGGGCGAGGATCAACCAGCCCGAGGGGTCGAGCTCGTACCAGCGTAGGCCGTGGAACGCCGAGCGCGGAAACGCGTGGTGATTGTGGTGCCACGCCTCGCCGAGCGACGGGAGCGCGAGCCAGAACACGTTGGTCGACTGATCCTCGGTCTCGAATCGCCGGCTCCCGAAGACGTGGCAGATGGAGTTGATCGACCAGGTGACGTGGTGCACGAGGAAGATCCGCACGAGTCCCGCCCATACCAGTGCCTCGAGCCCCGTCGTGAGCGAGCCGCCCCAGGCCCAGCCGGCCGCGAACGGGACCGCCAAGGTCGCGAACACGATCAGCGGAAAGCGGCGGTGGATCGCCCGCATCGTCGGATCCTGGAGCAGATCCGGGCAGTAGCGACGCTTCTCGGCCTGGCCGTTGGTCTCCCATAGCCAGCCGACGTGCGCGTGCCACAGTCCGGTGATCATTCCGCGCACGCCGGCTCCCCCGCCGACGTGCGGCGAATGCGGATCGCCCTCCTGATCGGGAAAGGTGTGGTGCTTGCGGTGATCGGCGACCCAGTCGAGCACCGGGCCCTCGACGGCGGCCGAGCCCGCGATCGCGAGTCCGTAGCGGATCGGCCGGTAGGTCTCGAAGGCTCGATGAGTGAGCAGGCGGTGAAAGCCGACGGTGATCCCGAGGCCGGTGATCAGGTAGCAGACGGCGAAGATCACGAGGTCCCACGCGTGCAGGGCGTGACCCCAGGCCAGAAACCCGGCGGCGATCACGGCCAGGAACGGAATCAGGACGCCGGCGACATTGACGTTGCGCTCGGTTCTTGTCATAGAGGAGCAGACTAGAGGCTGAGAGCACAAGTTTCTTGCCACGATCCGCGCAAGAACCCGTCATAGTTATCACCATGAAACAAGAAATCGAGCTGGAGCGCCCGTGGCAGGCGCTTCCGCGCGAGCTCGGAACACTGCTCGAGCCGGAGCTGGCCCCGATCGCCGAGGAGATCATTCGCACCATCGGCGCCTCGATTCCGGCCTACCGGCGACCGATGCGCGGCGAGTTCGGCCGCGGTGTCCACGCCGCGATCGAGCAGGCCCTGCTGCAGTTCCTGGATCAGATGGGCCGGCCCGCGCCGCGGGCGCGCCCGGGTCGCGAGGTCTACCTCGCGGTCGGTCGGGGCGAGCTGCGCTCGGGCCGCACGCTCGACGCGCTCCAGAACGCCTACCGCATCGGCGCGCGGATCGCCTGGCGCCGGATGGCCGCGGTCGCGCGGGAATCGGGGGTCGACGGCCCCACCCAGGCGCTCCTCGCCGAGGCCATCTTCGCGTACATCGACGAGCTCTCGGCCGAATCGGTCGAGGGCTACGCCCGCGAGCAGGCAGCCGATGCGGGCGAGCGTGAACGCAGCCACCGGCTGCTGATCGCCGCGCTCACCGCTCCGGCGGGCCCGCGGGAGGAGCTCGAGCGGCTTGCCGCGGCCGCCGACTGGCCGCTCCCCACGCGGCTGGCCGTGCTCGTGTGTTCATACCGCAGCCCCGGCCGGCTGGCGGCGATCATCGGCGACCGAGCCATCGCGGCCCGGATCGAGGACCGCGTGATCGTGCTCGTGCCGGACCCCGACGCACCCGGCCGCCGGGCGCGGATCGCCCGATCGCTCGGATCGCGCGCCGCCGCCCTTGGCCCTGCGGTCCCGCTCGAGCGCGCTCACGCGAGCCTGGATCGCGCCGTCCGCTGTGCGGCGCTGCAGTCCGAGGGCACGATCCCGTCCGCGGGCCTCGTCAACAGCGACGACCACCTGGCCACCCTGGTCGTGCATTCCGATCGGCAGGCGCTCCACGATCTCGCCGAGAGCCGCCTGGCACCGCTGCGGGACCTCACCCGCACCCAGCAGGCCCGCCTGCGGACCACGCTCGCGGTCTGGCTCCGGCGCCAGGGCAGCATCCAGGAGACGGCGACCGACCTGGTCGTGCACCCGCAGACCGTCCGCTACCGGATCAGTCGGCTGCGCGAGCTGTTCGGCGACGCGCTCGACGACCCCGATGCCCGCTTCGAACTGGCCCTGGCGCTGGCGCATTCAGGTGGGGAGTAGGGGCGGGGAGTGGGGGTGGTCGGGGCGCGGTCGGGTCCACCCCCCGAATGTCTGTGATCTGACGCCCGCGGCTGGTACCCCGCCCCGCCGTGCTCGACCGTGGACGTCGTGGCCACGACCCTCCGACCGGAGACGGCACCCTCCTTCGACTTCGCGATCGCGCCCAAGACCCGCGGCGCGGCGGTCGCCTCGATCGGCATCAGCCTGCCCGAGAATGTCGTGCACAACGCCGATATCGGCTCGCGGCTCGGGGTCAGCGACGACTGGATCGAGCGCCGCACCGGCATCCGCAGCCGGCGTGTGGCGGGGGTCTGGGAGCGGCTCGACGACCATGCGACGCGCGCGGCACGGGACGCGCTGACGCGCGCCGAGGTCGATCCCGCCGACATCGACCTCGTGCTCGTGGCCACCACGACCTCCGATGAGATGCTGCCGAACACGGCCCCGCTCGTCGCGCACGCACTCGGCGCCGACCGGGCCGGAGCGTTCGACATCGGCGCGGCCTGCACGGGCTTCCTGTCCGGGCTGGCGATCGGATGCGGTCAGATCGAGGCCGGGCGCGCCCGTTGCGTGGTTGTGGTCGGGGCGGACTTCATGTCGCGCATCACCGACCCCGATGACCGCTCGACGGCCGCGGTGTTCGCGGACGGCGCGGGCGCGGCGGTCCTGAGCGCGATCGACGAGCCGAGCCGGATCGGCCCGATCGTGCTCGGCTCCGACGGCACCGGCGCCGACTACATCTACGTCGAGCGGGGCGACGCGCTGATCCGGATGCGCGGCCACGAGACTTTCCGCGAGGCGGTCGACCGACTCGCGGAGGGCACCGTGACGGCGGCGGCGTCTGCCGGCGTCGACCTCTCCGACATCGATCACTTCGTCTATCACCAAGCCAACGCCCGGATCCTTCGCGCCGTCGGCGAGCGCCTCGGGCTGCCCACAGAGCGCGTCATCGACTGCATCGCCGATCACGGCAATACCTCCGCCGCGACCCTGCCACTCGCACTCGCCTTCGCCGAGCGCGACGCGGGGCTCCGCGCCGGCGACCGAGTGCTGATCGGCGCGTTCGGAGCCGGCTTCACGTGGGGCGCAGTCGTGCTCGAGTGGGGGCTGGCGTGAGCCTCGCCCTGGCACCGCGCAGCACCGAGGTCGACCTGACGCCGCTCGAGCGCATGGAGACTCTCTGCGATCACGGCTCCCTGCAGCTGATCCGCTCCGGCGTGACATCGCTGCACATGGGGGAGCGGACGCGTGAGGGCGACGGTGTGCTCGGCGGCGCCGGGCTCGTCGACGGACGGCCCGTGTTCTGCTACGCACAGGACGCGAGCTACGCGGGCGGATCGCTCGGCGAGGCCCACGCTGAGACGATCGTGCGCGTGCTCGAGCTCGCGGGCCGCGCCGGCGCGCCGGTCGTGGGGTTCGTGTCCTCCGGCGGTGCGCGGATGCAGGAGGGTGCGGCGGCGCTCGGCGGCTACGGCCGCATCTTCCGCCAGACGGTCGCCCTGTCGGGGCGCGTTCCGCAGCTGGCCATCATCACCGGCGTCTCGGCCGGCGGAGGCGCCTACTCGCCGGCGCTGACCGACTGGGTCGTGATGACCGAGAGCTCGAGCATGTTCCTGACCGGTCCCGGCGTCGTGCGCGAAGCGCTCGGCGAGGAGACCACGCCGGCGCTGCTCGGCGGCCCGCGCGTGCACCAGCGCAACGGTGTGTGCCATTTCGTCTCCCCCGGCGACATCGACGCCGCCCGGCTGGCGCGCGAGCTGCTCGGATACCTTCCCTCCCGCCACGGCGCGCCGGTCCCGGTTCGTCAGACACGGCCGGCGGGCGGACGCGACCCGGGCGCCTACGTTCCCTCTGAGGCGCGCCGCGTGTACGACGTCCGCGACGTGATCCGGTGCGTGGCCGACGCCGGCGAGCTGCTCGAGGTCTCCGCCGGCTGGGCTCGGAACCTGGTCACCGCGCTGGCGCGGATCGACGGCCGGGTGGTCGGCGTGATCGCCAACCAGCCGCGCTACCTCGGCGGCGTGCTCGACGCCGACAGCTCGCAGAAGGGCGCCCGCTTCGTCGGCCGCTGCAACTCGTTCGGCATCCCTCTGGTCGTGCTCGTGGATACCCCCGGCTTCATGCCCGGCACGCGCCAGGAGTCGGCCGGCGTGATCCGTTTCGGCGCCACCCTCCTGCACGCCTTTGCCGATGCGACCGTGCCGCGCGTGACCGTGATCATGCGCAAGGCGTTCGGCGGCGCCTTCATCACCATGAACTCCAAGGATCTCGGTGCTGACTACGTGTTCGCCTGGCCACAGTCGGAGATCGGCGTGATGGGGGCCAAGCCCGCCGTCGGGATCATCCACCGCCGCGAGCTCGAGGCCGCCTCAGACCGTGACGAGGCGACCGGGAGGCTTGCGGCCGAGTACGCCCACGCCCAGCTTCGGCCGCAGGTCGCGGCCCGTGGCGGCCATGTCGATGAGCTGATTGCGCCCTCCGAGACGCGTGGCCGCCTGGCCTGGGCGTTGCGCTCGCTCCAGGAGACGACATGACGCCTCGCGCGGGCGCCCGCGAGGATGGCGACGCAGTCCTGCTGACCGGCGTCACCGGGTTCGTCGGGATGGAGGTGCTGGCGCGCTACCTCGAGCGCAGCGACCGCCGGATCGTGACCCTGATCCGGGCGGCCGACGAGCAGGCGGCGCGGGCGCGGCTTGACTCCGTGCTCAACAACCTGTTCGGCGTACGCGGCCGGCGCTACGCCAAGCGCGTCGACGCCGTTCCCGCCGACCTGCTCACGCCGGGTCTCGGGATCTCCGCCACGCGACGCGAAACGCTCGCTCGCCGCGTGTCCACGATCGTCCATTCCGCCGCGTCGGTGTCGTTCACCCTTCCACTCGAGGAGGCCCGTGCGGTCAACGTCGGGGGCACCCGGCAGATGCTGGAGCTGGCCGAGCTGGCCTGCTCGCACGGCGGGCTCGACCGCTACGCGCAGATCTCGACCGCGTACGTGGCGGGCACGCACGCGGGCAGCTTCGGAGAGCGCGACCTCGACGTTGGGCAGAGCTTCCACAACTCCTACGAGCAGTCGAAGTTCGAGTCCGAGCAGCTCGTGCGCGCCCAGGACGGCCTGCCGTTCTCGGTCATGCGGCCGAGCATCGTCGTCGGCGACCGCCGCAGTGGCTGGACGGCGGCGTTCAACGTCCTCTATTGGCCGCTGCGCGCCTTCGCCCGGGGCCTGTTCACGGCGGTTCCGGCGATCCCCTCGGCGCCCGTCGACGTGGTCTCAATCGACTACGTGGCCGACGCGATCCACGCACTGTGCGAGGCGCGTGAGGGCGTGGGGGAGACGTTCCATCTGACCGCGGGCGCGAACGCCACGACGATGGAGGAGATCTCGAGCCTCGCCAGCCGCTACTTCAGGCGCCCGCTGCCGACCGTCCTCTCACCCGACGACTTCGCCGCGCTCGAGCGGGACGCCAGCCCGCTGCAGCGCACCGCGCTCGAGGGCAGCCGGGTCTACTTCCCGTATTTTTCGCTCGGGGCCGTCTTCGACAATGCCATCGCCCGCTCCCGCCTCGATCCCGTCGGCATCCTCGTTTCGCCGCTGCGCGACTACCTGGAGCGCCTGCTCGACTTCGCCACCCGCACCCGCTGGGGGAAGCGCCCGATCCTGCGCGGAGAGGCACTGGCCACCTGATCCGTACGATCTGGTGTCGTGATTCTCAAGTCACGACATCAGGTGCTATGAGCGCAGCCGGATCCGATCCGCACAGCGGCGTCAGTGTGGAGGCGCTGGAGCTGTTCGTGCAGGTGCTGTCACAGGCCGAGGAGGTCAAGACCGCAGACGTGTTCTACGGTCGCCTGTGCGATGCCGTCTGTCAGCTCGCGCACATGCGTCGCGCGCTGATCTTCCGCTACGACGGCGCGCGTCGCCAGGTGCGGGCCGCGGGCGCGCACGGGATCGACCTCGAGCAGTTCGCCGGCGCGCACGTGAGCGTCGAGTCGGCCCCGATCACCGCCCGGGCGCTGCAGGAGGACCGCGTCGTCGAGGTGACCGGCGACGTGACCGGGCAGTTCCCCCGTGAATACGCGGCGCTGATCGCCGCGCCCGTCCGCCTCGTGTGCGTCCCGATGGCGGCGGCCGGCCGCGCGGTGGGCGTGATCCTCGCCGACCGGCCGCTCGAGGATCCTCCGCTGGACGATGCCGAGCGGTATCTGCTCTGGACGCTCGGCAAGACGGCGGCGCTGGCGTCGGTGGCGCGGATCGTCGCCACCCAGTCCGAGAAGGCGACCCAGCTCGAGCAGCGGATCGACCTGGCCCGGGAGATCCACGAGCGGGTCGTCCAGCGCCTGTTCGGCGTCTCGATGGCGCTCGACGGCGACGGCGACCTTCCCGAGCTGGCCCGGCACAGGTGCGCGTCGGAGACCCAGGGCGCGCTCACCGATCTGCGCTCGGCCCTGCAGCGGCCGCTCGGCCGCGAGCCGCGGGCGACCGCCACGACCCTGTTCAACGAGGTGCAGCGACTCTCGTACGCGCATCCGGACCTCGGGGTGACACTCGAGTCCGGGGTTGAGGGCGACGTGCCGCTGGCGCTCGAGCCGCTGGCGCAGTCGGTGCTCGCCGAGGCGGTGCGCAACGCCCACAAGCACGCCGAGCCGACCCGAGTCAGCGTGCGCGTCGGACGCTCTGACGGCGCCTTCGTGCTCGAGGTTGCCAACGACGGCGTGCGCGGCCGGCGGCGGCCGGCGGGGATGGGTCTGCGCCTGGCCGCTCTGGAGGCGCTCCAGAGCGGCGGCGTGGTCGAGTTCGGAGAGCGTGAGCCGGGCAGCTGGCAGGTGCGCCTCGTCGTCCCCGACCATGGCTGAGGATCTGCGCAGCCCCGAGCGCCTTCGGGTGCTCGTGGTCGACGACCACGAGGTCGTGCACTGGGGCTTTCGCCTGATGCTGGCCCAGCAGCCCTGGGTCGAGCGCTGCCTCAGCGCCACGACCGGGCGCGAGGCGGTGGCGCTCGTGTCCCGTTACCGTCCGCACGTCGCGCTCGTGGACCTGTTCATCGGGGAGGAGTCGGGCGCCGAGGTGTGTGAGCAGCTGCGGGCGGCCGAGCCCGCCACGCGCGTGCTGCTGTTCTCCGGCGCCGGCGAGATATCGCCGCACGCCGCCCGCGCCGCCGGCGCGTCAGGATTTGCGTTCAAGGACTGGCCGGCGCGCCGGATCGCCGGCGCGGTCCGGATGGTCGGCCTCGGCAGGACGGTGTTCGAGCCCCACGACCGTCCCAGCACACTCGGCTTGTCCGAGCGCGAGCGCGCCGTGCTCGAGCTGATGGCCTCCGGCTCGACCAATCCCGAGATCGCCGGCGAGCTGCACCTCTCACGGCACACGATCAAGGAGCACACGAGCTCGCTGTATCGCAAGCTCGGGGTCCGCAACCGCACCGAGGCGGTCCAGCGCGCCCAGCGGATCGGCCTGCTGAAGTGAGTGCGCGGGTCGCGCCTTCAGGCTGCCTCGGTGTGTGGGGCGGGCGGTGAGTGGGCGCCCCCGAAACGCCCCCTCACCTTCCCCCGGCGAGTTCAGTGCAGAAGCTGCAGCGAGTTCGCGGCCGGACCGCTGCCGGCGTCGTTGGTGAAGTAGAGCCCGCCGCGATGCGGTGCGACGGCGAGGCCGAACAGGTCGCCGGCGCCGGGGTCGACCAGCACCTTGGCGGCGACCTGGCTGCCCGCCGGCGAGGTCTCGACGACTCGCCCGTCGGCTCCGTTGACGCTGAGCACGTCACCACCCGGGGCGATCGCCACGCCCAGCGGGTCGTTCAGCGCGCCGCCGATCGAGACGGTCACGCCGCCCCCGTCCAGCGCGGTGCTTCGCGTGAGGGCGTCGGGAATCGCTGCCAGGCGGTTGCGCGCCGGGTCGGCGACATAGAGGATGTCGTGGCGTCCGAGGCCGACCCCGGTCGGCCCGACGACGAGCGCGTTGGGATCGGTGTGCTCGATGAAGCCCCGGGCGATGACGTCCTCGGAGGTGATGATCGGAGCCCCGTCGCCCGGGATGGTGAGCCTGATCCGCACCACCGTACCCCGGTCGATGGCGGCGCCGCCGGCATCGACGGTGCCGTTGAGGACGTTTGTGACGAACAGGACGACGGTGCGGCCGCCGTCGAGCGCGGTCATGTCCCAGGGACCGTTGATGTCACCGCCTGAGATCGTCTCCACCACATGGCCACGGGAATCGAGAACCGAGAGCGCACCCGCGCGTGCGGCGCTCGAGACCCCGCCCGGCGCCGGGAGGCTGCCGACGATCACATACCCGCTCCGGAGCGCGACCAGCGCGGTCGTGAGGCCGACCGCGGGCGTCGCCGTGGGCCGCGGAACGACCGCGAACGTCTTCACCGAGCCGCCCGAGAAGTCGACGATGCTCGAGCCCGTGCCCTGCTGATTGGCCGCGTTGTTGAAGTTGCTGACCAGGACGTCTCCGCGGCGCAGCTCGCCTGAGCTGCGCGGCACGACGGCGACGCCATACGGATTCACGTCCCCCATCGCCGGTCCGCTCGCCGGCACGGCCGATCCGATCGTGCTGACGGTGGTGAAGCGGTCGAGGAACGGCGTTCGTGCCGCCGCGGCCGCCGGCCACGCCGCGGCTGTCGCGGCGGTCAGCGAAAGGATGATCGTCCTCGTCGTCCTGCGTGATCGCACCATTGTCCGGAGCCCACCTTTCTGTGCCTGCAGGTTCAGGTTTTGCGCCACCTCGAACGTCCAGACGCGCGTCCGTGGCGAAACCTTCCCGGCGCGGTGCGCGGAATCCCCGCTAGGCTGCGGATCAGTGAGGAGCCCGAGTTGGTAGAGCCCGAGTCGACCGAGGTCCACCCGCCGGCGTTCGCCGCCCCCTTCGCCGCCTATCAGGCCGAGATATTCCTGCGCGGGATGAAGGGCGAGATGCCGGCCCAGCCGATCTCCATGGCCGAGCTCGAGCAAAAGGCGCACGGTCACGCCAATCGCCGGGCGGCGGCCTACGCATTCGGCGGCGCCGGCAGCGAGGACACGATGCGGGCCAACCTCGAGGCGTTCCGACGCTGGCGGATCGTGCCGCGGATGCTCCGCGACGTCTCGGCTCGTGACCTCTCCGTGACCGTGCTGGGAACACAGATGGCAGCTCCGATCGCGCTCGCGCCGATCGGCATGCAGACGATCGTGAATCCCGCCGGCGAGCTGGCCTCGGCCGGCGCGGCCGCGGACGTGGGCTTGCCGATCGCGGTCAGCACCGTGGCCGGACATACGCTGGAGGAGATCGCGGCCGCGACCCCTGGACCGAAATGGTTCCAGCTCTACTGGCCGCGCGATCCCGAGATGGCCGCGAGCCTCGTCGCGCGCGCCGAGGCCGCCGGCTACGACGCCATCCTCGTCACGCTCGACGCGTTCCTGCCCGGCTGGAAGCCCCGCGACCTGCAGAACGCGTGGCAGCCCTATCTGGAGGGCATGGGGATCGCGAACTACATCTCAGACCCGGTGTTCCGGAGCCTGCTGCAGGTCTCGCCCGAGGAGTCGCCGGCGGCCGCGGTCGGGGAGTTCCTGGTGCAGTTCTCCAACCCGGCGTTGCAGTGGCACGACCTCGAGTTCCTGCGCTCGCGCACGGCGCTCCCGATCGCGCTCAAGGGTGTCCTCCATCCGGACGACGCGCTGTCCGCTCGGGAGCACGGGATCGAGGGGGTGATCGTCTCCAACCACGGTGGCCGCCAGATCGACGGCGCAGTCGCCTCGCTCGACGCGTTGCCCGCGATCGTCGACGCTGTCGGCGGCGACATGGCCGTCGTTCTCGACAGCGGAGTGCGCTCCGGCTCCGACGTGATCAAGGCCCTCGCCCTCGGCGCCGACGCGGTGCTGCTCGGGCGTCCGTACCTGTGGGGACTCGCTGTCGACGGCGAGTCGGGTGTGCTCGCGGTCCTGCGGGCCATCCTCGCCGAGCTCGACATCACGCTCGGGCTGACCGGGCACGCGCGTCCGGCCGAGCTCGATCGCGACCTGCTCGTCGCCGCCCGGCCCGGTTAGACCGGGCAACCGGTCGGCCGGCTCCCGCGGCCCGCGGCTCGCGACCAGCGGCTCGCGACCAGCGGCTCGCGCCTAGCGGTGCACGGCCGCGAGCAGCGCGGCGTAGGCGCGCACGAGCGCTGCCCGCTCCTGCGCGATCAGCGGGCTGGCCGGATCGCAGCCCTCCCGCACCCAGCGATCGGAATGGTCCATCGCCAGCGCGCGTTGCTCCGCCGGCCGGCGGACGTCCGCCTCGGCAACGCCGTACACGTAGGCGTAGAGCGCCGCCAGCGCGTCGATGAGCGGACGCCGATCGTCATCGCCTCCGGCGTGCTGGTGCATGCGATGGACCCGCCACCAGTCGACCTCCAGCTCGGACGCGTGCACTGGATCGAAGGGCTCGTGGTAGCGGCGCCCGACCATCCGGTAGAAGCGCTCCATCGCCCGCCGGGCGCCGTCCGGGTCGTTGTCCGGGAACGGCGCCCACAGCTGGTTGGCCCGCAGTACGAGCACCGCTCCCCAGAGCGTCCCCGGCCAGGGCAGCCCGAAGGTGTGGCGCGTGAGTCCCACCGCGCTGCGCAGGAACCGGATCCACTCGCGACGGTAATAGGCGACCCAGGCGTCGCACTCGAGTTCGCCGACCCGGCGCGGATCGAAGTTGCGGTGCGGTTCGGGCGGCCTGGTCGCGCGCTTGCGCTGCAGCGGTCGGGGCTTGTCCATGGCGCCGGAAAATGTAACCGACAACGATTCGAATGTGACGCTCCGCCCTTGACCGCGGTCGGCGGCTTCTGAGCGTCACGCGCGCCGTAGACTCCGGCGGCATGGTGATGATCATGCCGCCGGGCCACGCGGCGACCGCCGGCTCGCCGTGGCGCTTCAGCAAGCGCGAGAAGTGGGTCGTCATCATGGTGTCCGGGCTGCTCGCCGCGCTCGCCGTCGTGGTCGTGATCTCACTGGGGAGCAGCGGCCACAAGTCCGGTAACGGCTGCGTCGATGTGGCCGTCGCCTACTCAACGGGCGGCAGCGAGATCTACCGCTGCGGCGACGCGGCCAAGGTTCTGTGCCGCTCGGTCGGCGTCCCCGGCGGCTACACGGGCGAGACGGGCAGGCAGGTGGCGGTGCAGTGCCGCAAGGCGGGCCTGCCGGTGGGAGCGTAGGGGCGGCGTGCAGCAGCGCCCACCGCGAGCACTGACCGGTGGCCGAACCTACTTCTCCACGAACCCCAGCACCCGCCGCCACGCGTCCTCGCACGCCTCGTGCCACGAGGCAAAGCGGCGGTCGAAGAAGGAGTGGGGCGCACCGGGGTAGATGTGGATCTCCCGGGTGACGCCGGCCGCCTCGAGGCGCCGGTCGAACTCGCGTACCTGGTCCTCGGTGATGCTCTTGTCGGCGCCGCCGAACAAGCCGAGCAGTGGTCGCCGGATCTCGCCGGCGCGCTCGAGCGGCCCGCGGATGCCGAGCCGCTTGCCCTCGAGACCGGCGTAGAAGCCGACCACTCCGGCCAGGTCGAGGTCGGGGCTGGTGCCGGCGAGAAACGACTGCAGGCCGCCGAAGCAGAAGCCGACCGTTGCCACCGTTGTGGCGTCGGTGTGGTCGTGCAGCGCGGAGATCGCCGCGGCGATGTCCCGCTGCACCTGCTCGACCGTGGTCTGCATCACGTGCGGCATGTAGTCGAAATCCTCGTCGCGCACGCCGAGCCCGGCCGTGCGGCCGAAGTAGTCGATCGCGATCGCGTGGTGCCCGGCCTGGGCGAACCGCTCGGCCAGTTCGATGTAGAACGGGTACAGGCCGCGGACGTCCGGGAGGATCACCACTGCGGCCCCGTGGTGATCAGGGGACAACGCCAGCGAGGCTGAGAATGCCCCGCCGTCGGCGGAGGTGAGCTCGAGCTGCGCCGGCCCGGCACCGCCGGCGATCGGCGGCAGCAGCAGGTCCGGCGGGGGCGCGGGCGGCCGCGCGTCGAAGGCGAAGCACACGGCGATAACGATGTCAGGTTTGCGCAGACCATCACGGCCCCGGTGCGCCGTCATCCGTAGGCTTGTACGGGATGGCCACCGATCCGAGCTCCTTCCGCGCCCAGTTCCCGGTCTTCGAGCGCGTCTCGTATCTGAATGCCGGCACCGAGGGCCCGGTGTCCCGTCGGGCCGCCGAGGCGGTCCACGAACGGATCGACTACGAACTCGTCAACGGGCGCTGCGGCAAGCCGTACTTCACCGAGCTGTTGGACCTCGCGACCGCGTTGCGCGGCCGCTACTCCGAGGTCCTCGGATGCGACCCCGGGCAGGTTGCGCTGACCGGCTCGACGACCGACGGCGTCAACACCGTCCTGGCCGGGCTCGACCTGCACCCGGGCGATGAGATCCTCACCACCGACGAGGAGCATCCCGGGCTGCTCGCGCCGCTCGGCCGGGCACGCCGGCGTCACGGAGTCAGCATCCGCGTGGTGCCGTTCGCGGAGATCGCCGCCGCGGTCACGCCGGCCACGCGGCTGATCGCCTGCTCGCACGTGTCCTGGGTCGGCGGCAAGCTTGTCGACGCCGAGGCGCTGGCCGCGACCGGCGTTCCCGTACTCCTCGACGCTGCCCAGGCCGTCGGCGCCGTGCCGGTCGATGTTACGGCCCTGGGCTGTGCGTTCTATGCCGGTTCCGGTCAGAAATGGCTGTGCGGTCCCGAGGGCAGCGGCTGCCTCTACGTCGCCCCGGACCACGTCGACGATCTGCTGATCCCGTGGCCCGGCTACGGCTCGCTCAAGGATGCTGCCGGTGCCCTCGAGCTCACCCCGGCCGATGGCGCCAAGCGCTTCGACCACGGCTTCCCGCCGGGCATGCGCAGCCGCTGGGCGCTGGCCGCGATGGACGTGCTGGCCGACGCGGGCTGGGACTGGATCCACGAGCGGGCCGCCACGCTCGCCGCCGGGCTGGCCGACGCGCTCTCCGCGCGCGGTCTCGAGGTCGCGCCGCGCGGGCGCACCACGCTCGTGTCCTGGGACACGCCCGATGCCGAGGCCGAGGTCGAGCGTCTCGCGACCGCCGGCTTCGTCGTGCGCAGCATCCCCAGCCACGGCCTCGTCAGGGCGTCGGTCGGAGCGTGGTCCTCGGAGGAGGACCTGGCCGCCCTCGCCGATGCCGCGGCCGGGCCCGGCACTGCCGCCGCGGCCGCCGGCTGAGCACGGCCGCCACACCGCGCGCTGCACGCAGCGCGGCTACACGAAGGTCATTGCGCTGCCGTCCGCGCGCGGCCGACCCGGGCGGTGGAGCCGAGCCCCCGGTCGAGCACGGCGACCAGCCGGACGTAGGTGTCCTCGAGCGGGATCGGGAGGCCGAAGCCGGCGTCGATCTCGAGTCCCACGAACCCGTGCAGCGCCGAGCGCACGATCCTGGCCCCGTGGATCGCCTCATCCCCCTCGAGCCCGTACCCGCGCAACACGGCGAGCACGACCGCGACGACCGCCTCGGACGCGCCGGCGGACTCCTGGTCGCCCGGATCCGGCGGCCGCTGGGCGGCGGCGTACGTACCCGGGTGGGCGCGCGCATACGCGCGGTAGCTGTCGCACACGGCCCGCAGGGCGTCGCTGCCGGCCCGGCCCTGGGCCGACACGCCGAGCGCGACGGCCAGCTCGCGGGCTCCGCGGGCGGCCAGTCGCCGGCGCAGATCGTCAAGGCCGCCGATGTGCGCGTACAGCGACGGCGCGCGCACGCCCAGCTCCGTGGCCAGTCGGGCAAGGGTGACCGCCTCCAGTCCCTCGGTGTCGGCCAGGGTCGCCGCTGCGGCGACGATCGCGTCGGCATCGAGGCCGGCACGCGGCATCAGCTGCTCGCCCTGGAGATCGCCGCGTCGATGGCGGCAGCCGGGCTGGTCACCGCCGGTCCGTGGCCCGCCACGAGCACGGCCGGATCGAGCGCCCGCAGCGCGCGAGCGGACTCCACCGCCCGCGGCTTGTCCCAGGTCGCCATCGCCGCGAACGGGAAGCGCAGAAAGAAGTGGCTGGGCACAGCGGTTCCGCCGGCGGTCGTGAAGGCGTCCCCGGCGATCAGCGTCCGGTCGCGGGTATCGAGGAACGAGACGTGCCCGGGCGTGTGGCCGGGACTCGCGACGACCTCGAGACTGCCGACCCGGTCGCCCGCCTCGAGCCGCACGTCGGGGACGGTGCTGATCTTCGGCCAGGACCCCGGGAGCTTGCCTTCGACCACCTTCTCGCCGGCGTGGATCCTGGCATCGAGCTCGGGCATCAGGACCTCGACACCCGTTCCTAGGCGCTCGCGCAGAGCATCGAGCGAGCCCACGTGATCGCCGTGCCCGTGGGTCAGCGCCACGCGCCGGACCTCGCCGCCGGCGGCTCGAGCCGCAGCGATCAGGTCATCGGCGCCGCCGCCGAGCGTCGTGTCGACGAGCGTGAAGCCGTCGTCCTCGCGGACGAGGTAGGCATTCACAAGGCGCATCCGGGTCAGCTGGATCAGGTTCGGGGTGACGGTCGTGGCGCGCATCGGTTTTCCCTTCTGGCGTTGAGCTATGACAATTAGGAGATTACCTATGAGCCATAGGTTTGTCAAGCACGCCCAGTTCCGGCCGGCCTCGAAGGCGCGGGCCGACCGTCAGTACGGGGTGGTCTCAGCCCAGGGCGGGCTCGGGCGCGCGCAGCTCGACGTCGTAGGGCTGAGAGACGCGGGACTCGTCGTGATCGTGGAAGCCGGTGTCCTGGTCGACGCTCCAGCAGATGATCCACGCGTTGACGACCTCGTCGGACCAGATCTGCTCGTAGACGCGGACGTCGTCGGCGTGGCGGACAAGGTGCACCCAGCGCTCGGGCCGGGCGGCAAGCTCGGCGGCGAAGCGCTGCAGCTGCGCTCCGGTGAGCGGATGGCTCATACCGCCACCCCGGCGCGATCGACCAGTCTCGACCCGTTGGCCGCAAGGAGCGTCTCCCGGCCGGTGAGCATCGGCTCGATCACGGGCAGGTCCGATCCGTAGACCAGCTGCGCGGCGCCGACGCGCCGCGCCATCGCCTCGACGGCGGCCGGGCCGTAGCTGGAGGTGTCGTAGAAGGCGAGCGGGTCGGAGAGCTCGATCTCCGGGCCTCCCCGGGTCGTGAGCCGCTCGCTGAGGAGGGGTGCGCCGCCCGCGAGCATGGCGAAGACGACCTCGAGCTGCGGATGCTCACGCCGGCCGAGTGCCGCGAACGTGAACCAGGCCGCTTGCATCTGCGCGACGTAGTCGGTGAGCGCCCGCCACCACAGCGGCTCGGTCAGCGACGCCTCGGGCCGCGGAGTCCGGGGGGCCGGGCCGGGATGCACAAACAGCGGCACGCCGAGCTCGGCGATCCGCTCCAGCACGGGCCGGCGCGCCGCGCCGGCGTCTGGGTCTCGAGGTCGACCACGTACGGCAGCTCGGTCGCCGAGTGGAGCACCGTGACGCCGCGCGTACGACGCACGAAGGGGAGCGAGCTACGCGCGGCGAGCGCGTCGATCAGCGGCTCGGTCCAGAGGTGTTGATGGAGGTCGATGAGCAACGGCGGTTCCAGGAAAAACTATATAAACTCTATCAGCTTTATCGACATTACCGCACCGAGCTTGGACGAGTGCAGCCGCCGATGCCGTAGGCTGCGCTCGTGCCGACGACGGAGCTCCTGGTGGTGACCGGCGAACGGGTCGAGGTCGAGGGATCGATCGACGAGGTCGAGCGCAAGCTCGAGGACGCCGCTCGGAGCACCTCCGGGGCGGTGGCGTGGCTGAGCGACGCGACGACGGGTGAGTCCCTGGGTGTCAACCCCACCCACGTCGTGACGCTTCGGCCCGGGGCCAATTGAGAGACGACCTCCTACACTGGTAGGGGGAAGGAGTCCCACCACAGGCTGAGTGCCGCGCTCTCGCATTCTTCATGTGGACGTGCCCTAGGGAGCGATGAGGAGTGCAGCGCGATGAGCAAGCAGACCCATGAGCCCGGCCCGGGGCGGTCGACGTCGGATGCGGCCTTCAACGAGCTCCGCAAGGAGATCAACGATCGCAACGAGCGAGTTCAGAAGGAAGCCCGCAAGCTGAGGACAGCGAAGGAGCGCGAGCAGGTGGCCAAGCGCCACCGCGAGGACCGCTTCTAAGCGCGCCTCAGGCCGGCGCGGCGGTGCGGACTGCGGCGCCTATTCGAACCGGGGCGCCTTCCAACTGGGGAACACGTCGGGCAAGCCGTCGCTGACCCGGTCGGGGAAGACTGCCGGCCGCTTCTGGAGGAATGCGGTCACTCCCTCTCGGGCATCCGCCGATTGACCGCGGGCGAACATCGCGCGCGAGTCGACGCGGTGCGCGTCCATCGGATGCTCGGCGCCCAGCATCCGCCACAGCATCCGGCGCGCCAGCGCCACGGACACCGCCGCCGTGTTGTCGGCAATCTCCCGCGCGAGTGCGCGCGCGGCGTCGAGCAAGTCCCCGGAAGGGTGGAGGCTGCGCACCAGGCCGGCCTCCAGCGCCTCCTGAGCGTCGAACACCCGACCCGTGGCGACCCACTCCATCGCTCGGCTGATCCCGACCACGCGGGGCAGGAACCAGCTCGAGCACGCCTCGGGAACGATCCCACGGCGGGCGAACACGAAACCGATCCTGGCGCCCTCGGCGGCCAGCCGCACGTCCATCGGCAGCGTCATCGTCGCGCCGACGCCGACGGCCGGCCCGTTGATCGCCGCGATCACCGGCTTCGTGCACTCGAACACGCGCAGCGTGAACCGACCTCCGTTGTCGCGCGGGACCGCGCCTTCGGCCTCGCGCTCGCGCCAATCAAACGTGTCGCCGCCGCCGGACAGGTCCGCGCCGGCGCAGAACCCGCGGCCGGCGCCCGTGACGATGACCGTGCGCACCTCGTCGTCGTCGTCGGCGCGGTCGAAGGCGTCCATCAGCTCCCGAGCCATCATTGGCGTCCACGCGTTCAGGCGCTCCGGGCGGTTGAGCGTGATCGTCAGCACACGATCCTCGACCTCGGCTCGGATCTGCTCCGGCTCCACACCGACAGTCCATCATCCGATCCGGATGGCGCGGCGCGCAGCATGGGCCACAGGGTCATAGGATGGAGCGAGCGGCGAGGCGCCGGCGACCAAGCAACGGATCGAGGACCGCATGAGCGTGGACGAGGGTCACCGGAACAGGCTCGATGAGTATGAGGTCACGCGAGCGGTGCGCGGCCGGCTCGGAAAGCTCGCCCCCGACGCCCACTACGACGTGGTCATCGTCGGTGGCGGCTCGGCCGGCTGCATCGTGGCGAACCGACTGAGCGAGGATCGCGGCACCCGGGTCGCCGTGCTCGAGGCGGGCCGTCCCGATTACCCCTGGGACCTCTATATCCACATGCCCGCGGCGCTGTCGTTCCCGATCGGCAACCGGCTCTACGACTGGAAGTACGAGTCCGAGCCCGAGCCCCACATGCACGGCCGGCGCGTCTATCACGCCCGGGGCAAGGTGCTCGGAGGCTCGAGCAGCATCAACGGGATGATCTTCCAGCGCGGCAACCCGCTCGACTACGAGCGCTGGGGCGCCGATCCGGGAATGGACAACTGGGACTACGCCCACTGCCTGCCCTACTTCAAGAAGATGGAGACCTGCCTGGCCGGCGCCGACGAGTGGCGTGGCGGACGCGGGCCGCTGCTGCTTGAACGCGGACCCGCCGAGAACCCATTGTGCGGAGCGTTCTTCACGGCCGTCCAGCAGGCCGGCTACGAGCTGACGAAGGACGTCAACGGATACCGGCAGGAGGGGTTCGCCGCCTTCGATCGCACCATCTACCGCGGCCGCCGCATGAGCGCGGCTCGGGCCTATCTGCACCCGGTCATGTCGCGGCCGAACCTCGACGTGCGCTGCAACGCGTTCGTCAACCGGGTGCTGTTCGCCGGCAAGAAGGCGGTCGGCGTCGAGGTGGTCGAGCACGGCCAGACGCGGATCATCCACGCCGGCGAGGTGATCCTGTGCGGCGGCGCGATCAACTCGCCCCAGCTGCTGCAGCTCTCCGGCGTCGGGAACGCCGCCGAGCTCACCGCGCTCGGCATCGACGTCGTGCACGACCTCCCCGCGGTCGGGGAGAACATGCAGGACCATCTCGAGGTCTACGTGCAGTACGCGTCCAAGCAGCCCGTGTCGGTGGCGCCGGCGATGAAGCTCCGCAACCGCCCCAAGGTCGGGCTCGAGTGGCTGCTGTTCCGCCGCGGACCCGGCGCTACGAACCACTTCGAGTCCGGAGGCTTCGTCCGCAGCAATGACGAGGTCGCCTATCCGAATTTGATGTTCCACTTCCTGCCCATCGCGATCCGCTACGACGGAACGGCGCCGCAGGGACACGGCTACCAGGTCCACGTCGGGCCGATGTACTCCGACTCGCGCGGCTCGGTCAAGGTCATCTCGACCGATCCCCACATACATCCGGCGCTCCGGTTCAACTACCTCTCGACCGACCAGGACCGGCGCGAGTGGCTCGAAGCCGTCCGCTGTGCCCGCAAGATCCTCACCCAGGACGCGTTCGCGCCCTTCAACGACGGGGAGCTGTCACCGGGCGCGGGCGTGGAGAGCGACGAGCAGATCCTCGACTGGGTCGCCCGCGACGCCGAGACGGCGCTGCACCCCTCGTGCACGTGCAAGATGGGCACCGGCTCCGACTCCGTGCTCGACCCCGACACGCTCGCCGTGCACGGTGTCGAGCAGCTCCGCGTGGTCGACGCCGCCTCGATGCCCTACGTCACCAACGGCAACATCTTCGCGCCCGTCGCGATGCTCGCCGAGAAGGCGGCGGACCTGATCCGCGGCGACACGCCGCTCGCCCCCGCCGTCGACGTCCCGTTCTACCGCCACGAGGCGGTCGTCTCCGAGCGTGACCTCAAGGGCAAGAAGGCGACGCGGGCCAAGACGGAGAAGTGACTTGGGCGGCGCGGGACACGTGGACAGCCACTCACGCGTCGGGGTCCGGCTTTACGTCACCGACGAGCACCAGGTCGAGCTCCGGATGGCCGGCGATGATCTCGTCGACAAGTGACCGGTCCAGGCGGCCGAGCCTGCGTCTGAGGTGCGGCGTGCCCATGACGATGTAGGTCGCGGCGCGGTCGTCGGCGACGCGGGCGACGGCCCGCGCCACGTGACGGTCGCGCTCGACGATGATGTGCGCGCCGAAGACGGCGGCCAGGCGGCGAAGCTCGTCGACCCGCCGCGCGGATTCGCGGTCGTCGTCGTGCTCGGGGGGCGCCACCCACAACAGGTCCAGCGGGCCGCCGAGCTGCTCCGAGATCGTCCACGCGCGCCGGATGATGCGGTTGGCGCTCGGGTCGGGCTTGACGAGGGCAAGAAAGCGGTGCGAGCGCTCCGCCGGCAGGTTGGAGATCAGACGGTCCTCGTGGTTGAGCATCTCCGCCGTCAGCCGGTGGGCCTCGACCTCCTCGACGACCTGGAGCAGCGCCATCTCGCGGAGCACGTCGAGGTTCTCCTTGGTGAAGAACCGCTCTAGCGCCACCGGCACGCTCCCCGCGGGGAACACCTTGCCCTCGATCAGCCGAGCCTGCAGGGCCTCCGGCGTGAGGTCGACGACGACGACCTCGTCGGCGTCGTCGATCACTCGGTCGGGCATCGTCTCGGCGATCGTGATCCCGCTCTGCTCCGCCAGTCGCTCGGCCACGCTCTGCAGGTGCTGCACGTTGACGGTGGAGTAGACATCGATTCCGGCGGCGAGCACGTCCTCGACGTCCTCGTAGCGCTGACGGTGCTCGAGCCCGAGCATGTTCGCATGCGCGAGCTCATCGATCAGGCACACCTGCGGCCGGCGGCGCAGGACTGCGGGTAGGTCCATCTCCTCGAACTCCGCGCTCTGGAAGCGCACGCGCCGCCGGGGGATCAACTCGAGCCCGACGGCCAGCGCCGCAGTGTCCGGCCGACCGTGGGTCTCCAGCAGCCCGATCGCGACGTCCTGACCCTCGGCCAGCGCCGCGTGGCCCTCCTGGAGCATGCGGCAGGTCTTGCCCACGCCCACCGCCATGCCCAGGAACACCTTGTGCGAACCGCGGCTCATCGCTGCTCAGGCCCCGAGCACACCGTGCAGCAGCAGGTCGATCAGCTTGATCCCGACGAACGGGGCGATCAGACCGCCGACGCCGTAGATCGCCAGGTTCCGATACAGCAGCGCGCCGGCGCCGAGGGGGCGGTAGCGCACGCCGCGGAGCGCGAGGGGGACGAGGGCGGGAATGATCAGCGCGTTGTAGATGATCGCCGACAGGATCGCCGAGCGCGGGGACCCGAGTCCCATCACGTTCAGCCGCGAGAGCGGCCCGTTCACCGATCCCGCTGCGGCGTAGGTGGCCACGAACACGGCCGGCAGGATCGCGAAGTACTTGGCGACATCGTTGGCGATCGAGAAGGTGGTCAGCGCCCCACGGGTGATCAGCAGCTGCTTGCCGACCTCGACGATCTCGATCAGCTTGGTCGGGTCGGAGTCGAGGTCGACCATGTTGCCTGCCTCGCGGGCAGCCTGGGTGCCGCTGTTCATCGCCACGCCGACGTCCGCCTGCGCGAGCGCCGGCGCGTCGTTGGTGCCGTCGCCGGTCATGGCCACGATCCGGCCCTCGCTCTGCTGCTCGCGGATCAGCGCCAGCTTGCGTTCGGGTGTCGCCTCGGCGAGGAAATCGTCGACCCCGGCCTCGTGGGCGATCGCCCCGGCCGTACGCGGGTTATCGCCCGTGACCATCACGGTCTTGACCCCCATCCGGCGGAGCTCATCGAAGCGGCGATGGATCCCCTCCTTGAGGATGTCGCGCAGGTCGATCACACCGAGGACGGTCCCGTCGCGGGAGACGGCGAGCGGTGTCCCGCCCTCGCCGGCGATCCGCCCGAGCTCCCGGTCCAGCTCGTCGGGCACCTCGCCGGAGCGCCGCCTGACGTGCTCGATGATCGCGTCGCCGGCGCCCTTGCGCAGCTCGTGGCCCTCGAGGTCGATCCCACTCATCCGCGTCTGGGCGGTAAAGGGCACGAACGCAGGGGCGGCGCCGCTGAGCTCCCGCTCCCGCAGCCCGTAGCGCTTGGCCAGGATCACGATCGACCGGCCCTCGGGCGTCTCGTCGGCGAGCGACGCCGCCTGTGCCGCGTCGGCGAGCTCACGCTCGTCGATCCCGGGCATCGGGACGAAGGCCGTGGCCTGGCGGTTGCCGAGCGTGATCGTGCCCGTCTTGTCGAGCATCAGCAGGTTGACGTCTCCCGCCGCCTCGACCGCACGGCCGGAGAGCGCCAGGACGTTGCGGGCCACGAGGCGGTCCATGCCGGCGATCCCGATCGCCGACAGGAGGGCGCCGATCGTCGTGGGGGCCAGCGCGACGAGCAGCGCGATCAGGGTGGCCAGTGAGATCGCCGTGTGCGCGTAGTGGGCGAAGGGGCCGAGCGTGATCACCACCGACAGGAAGATCAGGGTGAGGCCGGCCAGCAGGATCCCGAGCGCGATCTCGTTCGGGGTCTTGCGCCGCTGGGCGCCCTCGACAAGCGCGATCATCCGATCGAGGAAGCTGTCGCCCGGATGCTGGGTGATCTCGACCACGATCCGGTCCGAGAGCACCCGGGTGCCGCCGGTGACGGCGCTGCGGTCGCCGCCGGCCGCCCGCACGACCGGCGCGGACTCGCCCGTGACCGCCGCCTCGTCGATCGACGCGATGCCGTCGACGATCGTGCCGTCGCCGGGGATCAGCTCGCCGGCGGTGACCTCGACGCGGTCGCCGGGAACGAGCTCGGAGGAGGACTTCATGCTGCCGTCGAGCAGTCGTGCCGGCGTTTCGGTCCGCAGGCCGCGCAGCGCGTCGGCCTGGGCCTTGCCGCGCCCCTCCGCGACCGCCTCGGCCAGGTTGCCGAAGTACGCTGTGAGCCAGAGCCAGCCCGCGATCGAGGCGGTGAACCAATTCGGGTCGCCGCTGGTCCCGCCGACGCCGACGCCGGTGATCTGGACCAGCCACACCAGCGTCGTGAGCGTGGCGCCGACCTCGACGGTGAACATCACCGGGTTGTGCATCATCTGCCGTGGGTGCAGCTTGCGCGCGGCCGAGCCCAGCGCGGGCAGCAGGATCTCGGGCCGCAGGAACGTGGGCTGCGCTCGCCGTCTCATCGGCCGCGGACGGCGTCGAGGGCCAGGTTGAGCTCCAGCACGTTGACCGAAATGGGCCCGAACACGTTCCCCGGCAGACCGTCCTCGTGCCTGGCGATCAGCGTGCGCACGAGCGCCAGGGGCAACCCGCGCACGGTCGCGACGCGATCGGCCTGGATCGTGGCGTTGGCGAGCGAGATGTCGGGATCCACGCCTGAGCCGGACGCGGTGACGGCGTCGACGGGCACGCGTGCGGCCGTCAGGCCCGAGTCGAACCGACCCTCTCGGCGCACGTAGGCGTGCACACGCGCGCGCATCTCGCCCGCAAGCCGGGCCGAGTTGGGGCCGAGGTTCGACGCCGAGTTCACGGCCGCGTCCTGGCCGCTCGCCGATGGCCGGCTCTGGAAGTAGCGCGGATCGCCGCGGAAGTCCTGGCCGATCAGCGAGGAGCCGATCACGCGGCCGTGGCGCTCGATCTGGCTGCCGCCGGCCTGGTGGGGCCACAGCAGCCGGCCCAGTTCCGTGATCGCCAGCGGGTAGGCGAGGCCGAGCCCGATGGTGAGCACGACGACCGCGATCACTGCCGATCTGAGCTGGCGCAGCATCAGAACAGTCTCGGCGTGAGGGACTGCACGAGCGGCCCGAGCATCAGCGAGGGCACGAAGCTGAGCAGCGCGACGATCGAGATCGTCACCAGCAGCAGGCCGGCGAACACCGCCGTGTCAGTCCGCATCGTTCCCTCGCCGGCGACGATCGTGCGCTTGCCCGACAGCGAGCCCGCCACGGCGAGCGCAGCCAGCATCGGCAGGAAGCGACCGATCAGCATCGCCGCGCCGCCGGCCAGGTCGGCGAACGTGATCCCGGTGGCCCCCGCGTTCCCGGGCGGATGCGGCTGCAGGAAGCCGACGTAGCCGGCGAACGCCGAGCCGTTGTTGTTGGCCTGGGAGGCGTAGGCGTACAGCGTCTGGGAGAAACCCTGCGGGCCGACGTTCGAGATGGAGCGCATCCCGTAGCGCGCGCCGATCGCCCAGGCGGTCATGAACAACACGATCAGCGGGACCGCGATCACCCCGATCGTGACCAGCTTGATCTCGCGCGCCTCGATCCGCTTCCCCAGGTACTCGGGTGTGCGTCCCACCATCAATCCGGCGACGAACACGGCCAACAGGACCATCAGAAGCATCCCGTACAGGCCCGAGCCGACCCCGCCGTAGATCACCTCCCCGGTCATGATGTCGGCCATCGGAATCGAACCGCCGAGGCCGGTGAAGGAGTCCAGCGCGGCGTTCGTTGCCCCGTCGCCCGAGGTGGTGACGGCGACCGCCGAGAGCGTCGACCCGGACACCGACAGGCGCTGTTCCTTGCCCTCCATGTTCACGCCGTGCACGCCGGCGGCCCGCATCGCGGGGGAGGAACCGCTCTCGGCCGAGTAGGCGACCGCCGCGGCGCCGACGAACATCACGACCATGACGGCGTAGAGCGCCCATCCCTGGCGCCGGTTGCCGACGATCCGGCCATAGGTCGCCGTCAGCGCGGCAGGGATCGCCAGCACCATCAGCAGCTCGACGAGATTCACCAGACCCGTGGGATTCTCGAACGGCATCGCCGAGCCGACGCCGTAGAACCCAGCCCCGGAGGATCCCAGCAGCGTCACCGCCTTCTGGGAGGCGACCGGTCCGAGGGCCAGCATCTGAGTGCCGCCGGCGAGGGTCCGGACGTGAGCGTCGGCGGCCAGCGTCTGCACCACTCCCTCGGCGACGAGGAACATCGAGCCGGCGATCGCCAGCGGCACGAGCACGTAGAGCAGCGCGCGAATGAGGTCGACCCAGAAATTGCCCAGCGCCTTGCCCGCACGGTTGGCAAAGCCGCGGGCGATCGCGATCGCGACCGCCAGCCCGACCGCCCCGCTGAGGAAGCCGTGCACGGCGATGCCCGCCATCTGCGCGAAGTTCGAGAGCGTCGTCTCGCCGGAGTAGAACTGCCAGCCGGTGTTGCTCACCAGCGACGCCGCGGTGTTGAAGCTCACGTTCCACGGCGCGGAGCGGAAGCCCTGCGGGTTGAACGGCTGGACCGACTGCGTGCGCAGGATCAGGAACAGCGCCACCCAGCAGACCGCCGTGAACACGACCACGCTACCGGCGTAGGCCCTCCAGTCCTGGCCCTCAGGCTCCGCGCCGGCGAGCAGCCTCGACAGCCACCGCTCGACCGGCGCCAGCACCCGGGTCAGCAGCACCCGTTCGCCAGCGAAGACGCGGTGGATGTAGCCGCCGAGCAGGGGCGTGAGCACGCTCAGCAGGCCGAGTAGGAGCACGATCTCGAGCCAGCCCCCCGCCGTCATCTCGGCGCCTAGAGCCGCTCTCCGCGGAGCAGCGCGTACACCAGGTAGAAGAACAGCGCCACTGCCACGGCCAGCGCGATGGCGTCGGCGGCACCCATAACCGGCACGGTGCCACGCTCGCCCCGGGTGCGCATCCGTAGAGCGACCGCGTCGCGATTCGGGCAACTACGGCGTGGCCGGAGCTCCCGTCGCATCGGCCCTCGCGGAGGGCATGGCGCGGGCGTCCTCGCCGGTCTGAACGTCGGCTGTGTCGATGCACGGCCGCACCGGCGGTCGCTGGGGTGGGCTCGGACCACCCCTAGGGGAGCTGTCGGTGGCCTCCGGAGCGCCATAGGGTGCTGTCCACATCGCAACCGCTTCGGAGGATTCCATGTCACGCATCACTCGTCTCACCCGCTCACGCTTGATCCCCAGCCTGGCCACGGTCCTCGGCGCGCTCGCGCTGATTCCCGCCGGCGCATCGGCCGCGACCACTTGGTTCGGCTCCAGTCTCAACCATGATCCGGCCAACGCGGGCAGCACGTGTGCTGAGAACGGCGTCAATGGGCCGGCCCTGTGCACGCACGTGGGGTCCTTCTACCCGGGCTTCTCCGGCCGTGCGGCGGCCACCGTCAACGGCACGATCACCGCGTTCAGGGTGCGCGCCGAGGGACCGACGACGATGACCTTCCGCCTGGTCAAGGTCCGCCACGTCTCCTCTGACCACCACAGCGGCCAGGCGAAGACGATTGTCAAGGGGCCGACCGTGACTGTGCACGGCCCGAGCCAGTCCGACTTCGACAACGGCATCTACCCGGTTGAGACGTTTCACGTCCACATGAAGGTGCAGAGGGGCGAGGAGATCGCGATCGACACAACGAGCAACACCGCCGAGTACTGCTCCGACGGCACGCCCGGCCAGCTCCTGTTCGACCCGCACCTGGCGCTGGGACAGAACTTCCGCTCCAGCGACGGCGTCGACGGCTGCCTGATGCTCGTGCAGGCCGTGGTCAAGCATTAGTAGAGCACGGGCTCTCAGCCACAGAGATCGCAGTGCCGGCGGGCTCGGGGAATCCGGGCCCGCCGGGCGTTGTTGACCGACGCCCCGGTGCTCTAGGGTGACCCGATCGCCTCCATCACCGTCAATCTCGGCCTCGGCTACCTGATCATCCTGCCGTTCTGGATCGCCGCGATCGGCGTGATCACGGGGCGGGTCCTCGGCGTGCACATCGGACGCTGGCGCAGCTCGATCGCGGCGGCGATCGGCTGGCTGGTGGGTCTGATCGCCGGCGTGATCGCGCTCGGACCCAAACACTCTCACCCGGGGTTGGTGATCCCGCTCGTGGTGTTCTTCGGTGTGCTGGCGGCGCTCCCCGTGGCGATCATCCTCGACCTGGTCACCCGCGGGGCGCCGAGGCGCCGCCGGGGCACGCACCCGCTCCGTCACCCGGTGAGGGCGACGCGCGCCGTGCTGGCCCCGCTCGGCCGCTTCCGGGAGGTGCTGGCCAACGCTCGTCAGGAGAATCTGCTCCACGTCCGCTATCGCTCGGCGGCGGCGCTCGCCTCGCCCGATCTGGCCCGCCGGATCCGGCTCGTGCTCGAGCGCTCGGGGGGGATGTTCGTCAAGTTCGGTCAGATCGCCGCCACCCGGACCGACGTGTTGCCGGAGACGTTGACCAGCGAGCTCTCGAACCTGCATTCGGACGTCGCGCGCGTGCCGAGCGACGAGGTCGTCGCGGTGATGGTCGAAGAGCTGGGCGAGCCGGTCGAGCAGGCGTTCGACTCGTTCGACCTGCAGCCGCTGGCCGCCGCGTCGATCGGCCAGACCCACCGCGCGAGGCTGCACGATGGGACTCC
Source organism: uncultured Solirubrobacteraceae bacterium (assembly GCA_963800815.1). Lineage (GTDB taxonomy): Bacteria > Actinomycetota > Thermoleophilia > Solirubrobacterales > Solirubrobacteraceae > Palsa-465. The sequence continues at coordinate 9,491 of CAWDCP010000020.1, read as the reverse complement.
CGTCGTGGTCAAGGTGCAGCGGCCGGGGATCGACGAGCTCGTCGCCCGCGACTCGGCGGTGCTGTCGTTCACCGCGCGCCAGCTCGACCGCAGGGTGGAGGCAGCACGTCGCGTGGGTGTCCGTGGGTTGGCCGATGAGCTGATCAAGAGCATCGAAGCCGAGCTCGACTACACGCTCGAGGCCGCGGCGGGCACCCGCCTGCGTGAGAGCCGGGCCGCTGACGTCGGGGTGGAGATTCCGGCCGTCCATCCGACGCTGTCCAGCGAGCGCCTGTTGGTGATGGACGAGGTCGTGGGACGATCGATCTCCGACGCCGCCGCGGTCGATGCCACCCCGGTGCCGCGCCCTGAGCTGGCCCGGCGGCTGCTCGCCTCGTTCCTGGGGCAGATTCTCGACGATGGCTACTACCACGCCGATCCACACCCGGGCAACGTCCTGATCGACGCTGAGGGCACGCTGTGGTTGCTCGACTTCGGCGCTGTGGGCCGGGTCGACCCGGTCGTCCGCGACGCGCTCCAGGGGATTGCGATCGGCTTCTCGATGAAGGACGCGTCAATCATCGCCCGGGCCGTGCGTCACCTCGTGGGCGACGACCACAGCGACATGCGCCAGCTGGAGCGCGATCTCGCGATCCTGCTCGGTGAGGTTGAGATGAGCGGGATCAGCCCCGCCGCGATCAGCGGCGTGATGGGCGTCATGGACAACCACGGCCTGCGCCCTCCGCGCGCGATGCTCCTGCTGTCACGGACGTTGCTCACGCTCGAGGGCACCCTGAACCTGCTCTCGGGCAGCTTCGACCTGGCCACCGAAGCGGAGGCGCTGGTCAAGAGCGAGCAGCCGGCGGGCCTCGAGAGCGCCGAGGAGCTCATGCGCAAGGAGATGATCCGGGTCCTGCCTGCGCTGCGGACGCTGCCCGAGCACGCCGAGGCGATCGCGACCCAGTGGCGCGCCGGAACGCTGCAGATGCGCATCGAGCGCTACGGCGGCGAGGACCGGGCGGTGGTCGAGAACTGGCTCAATCGCGCCCTCGTCGGCGCCTCGGGCGCCGCCGGTGCGATCGCCGCCGGCGCGGTCCTCGTGGCCGGTTCGCTGGCCCACGACGCCGGCGTCCGCGACGCCCTCTGGACGCTCGGGTTCTCCGGGCTCACGGGGGCAACGATCCTTTTGCTGCGCACCGTGGCGCAGGGCCTGCACGGCCAGCGGACGCGGGCCGAGGAGCTCGGGCTGCGGGATCAGTTCTGACCGCCTGCTTACGCGGTTCTTCGCTGCGGTCAAGTCCCGCCTCAGCGTGGGCGGATTCACTGGTGGGCCAATCCCCACGCATCAGAGGTATCAACGTGAAGTCATTTCTGAACAAGAAGGTCGCCCTCGGCGCCACGGGGCTGCTGATGCTCGGCGGTGCGGCCGGAGCGGTCGCCGCAACCCAGAGCTCCAGCAGCTCTCCTCGGCAGGCCTACGTCACCGACGTCGCCCACCATCTGGGCGTCACCCCGAGCGCGCTCACCGCCGCGATGAAGGCGGCCACGGTCGACCGGATCAACGCCGCGCTCGCCGCCGGGCGTCTGACCCAGGCTCAGGCCACCGCGCTCAAGCAGCGCGTGGAGCAGGGCACCGGCGCCCCGTACCTTGGTGGTGGGGGCTTCGGCCATCGCGGCTTCGGTCACGGGCGCTTCGCTCGCGCGGGCGCGGTCGTGGCGCAGTACCTCGGGATCTCCGAGGCGACGCTGCGCAGCGAGCTCCAGTCGGGCAAGTCGCTGGCGCAGATCGCGTCCTCGACGTCGGGCAAGTCAGTCGCCGGCCTCAAGACGGCGATCGTGACGGCGGCCAAGACGCGCCTCGACAAGGCCGTATCGAACGGCCGCATCACCAGCGCACAGGAGACACAGCTGCTGGCCACGCTCCCCGCTCGGGCCGATGCCGCGCTCCAGCGCACCGGACTCGGCGGCCCGCCGCCGGGTGGCCGGGGTCCCGGGTTCTGGGCCCCGTCACATCCGTAGTTGATGTCGCGCGGCGGCGGAGTTGTCCGGATGCCGCCGCCGCGCCCGCCTGACACGATCCAGTCTCCCTCCCGGGGCAGATGCGATGACAGCCCGCTCGATCCGACTCCTGAGGTTGGTGCTCGCCGCGGGTGCCGTGACGCTCGTCGGCCCCGGGGTCGCGTCGGCCGACACGATCACGAGCTCGAACTGGTCCGGCTACGCGGTGCACCGGTCGGGGGTCAGTTTCCGAGCCGTGAGCGCTACCTGGAGGCAACCATCCGCCACGTGCATCCGAGGGCAGCCGAGCTACTCGGGGATGTGGGTCGGGCTGGGCGGCTTCAGCACCAGCTCCTCCGCCCTGGAGCAGATCGGCACCGAGGTCGACTGCGGCGCCTCCGGCGCGGTCGTCTCGAGCGCCTGGTACGAGCTCGTGCCGGCGCCGTCAGCGGACGTGCGGATGACGGTGCGCCCGGGTGACCTGATGCACGCGAGCGTGACCGTGGTCGGGCATCGCGTGACGATGTCGTTGAGCGACCGTACCCGGCACGGCTCGTTCTCGAGGGTCGTGCACGTGCCGGCGATCGACGTGACCTCGGCGGAATGGATCCTCGAGGCCCCGTCGGAGTGCTTGGCCAACGGCCGGTGCCCGACGCTGCCGCTGGCCGATTTCGGCTCGGCCCATTTCGCCGACGCGAGTGCCCAGAGCACGGCCGGGTCGCGGGGAACGATCTCGAGCCGTCAATGGAGCTCGACCAAGATCACGCTCGCCCCCGGGTCCCGCACCTCCGTCCTCGACGGCGTCGCCGGCACGGCAACCCCGACGGCGCTGCAACAGGGCGGCGCCGTGTTCCAGGTCACCTATTCGCAGACCGTGGTCTTCCCCGCGCCGCCACGCTTCTCCGCGCACGCCTCGACGGCCGCTGCGGGCCTTGTGCGGCCCGGTGGCGGACGGCGATGACCGGGCTGCGGGACCCGAGCCGGTAGAGCACCAGCCACCCCGGCAGCTTCGCGGCACGCGTCACGTTGATGCCGTGCTCGCGCACCCAGGCAGCGGTCGTCGTGCACGAGACCCGCTGATGGATCGGGCAACGGTACAACAGCGCGTAGCGCACCGCGCCTGAGGAGACCGCCGATTGCAGCTCGCCGAGCGTGGCCAGCGGCCGCGCTCCGAAGCTGGTCAGCGGCAGGATCGGCCGGGCGTCGTGGATGATCAGCGGCGCCAGCCCCAGCGGCTCATCGACCGCGAGCTCGTCCCGCACGCCGACGGTGCGCGGGCCGAGATAGCTCGAGAGCGTGCGCTGGATCCCGGCCGGAAGCGTGTACAGGCCGCCGGAGTCCGAGCGCGAGGCGTGGATGGCGGCGAGTGACTCGTGCAAGGGGAACAGCAGACAGGACCCGAGCGCCAGCGCGGCGGCCAGCGGGCCGGCCGATCCGGACAGCCGCCGACCGGACCGCGCGATGACCGCGGCTGCGACCGCTCCGATCGCGAGCGCCGCGCTTGCCCAGGCGATCGGCGGGTCCGCGAGCGAGAAGGTGTAGGCGCAGCAGCAGGCCAGCGCCACGCTGAGCCCGATCACGGACGGGCGGCGCTGCGGATCGGCCCGATTGTCGAGCTCGAGCACGGAGGCGAGGCCGATGCCGACGGCGGCGGCCAGCGCGGGCGAGAGCGCTTCGAGGTAGCGGACCTTCAGCACGCCCACGAGGCTGAAGACGGCGATCCCGGTGAGGGCCCAAACGATCCCCGCGATCACGAACGCGCTCGCGAGCCTGGGCTGCCCGGAGGACGTGCGCCCACGCGCGGTGTGCAGCCAGCGGATCGCGGCCACGCTCCCGAACGCGAGCGCCGCCACCAACACGGTGCCCAGCAGCTGGCCGAGATGTCCGGCGCCGCCGCCGAGCAGGCGAAACGGCCCCGCTGGAGCGCTGAACTGCACGCCGACGTTGCCGGTGGCCCGGCCGAAGCCGTTGAAGACGAACATCGCGTTCCAGACCGTTCCGTCGCTGGACCCCACGGGGAACGGGTGAGGCCCGGGCGCGAGGGAGACGGCCACGGCCCATGAGAGCGAAACGACGATGAGCGCGGCGCCGGCCAGCGCGAGGTCGGTCACCCGCCGCCGCCACGAGACCGGTGCGGCGATCGCGTACAGGATCGCTACGGCGGGGACGGCGAGGAACGCCTGCAGCAGCTTGACGTTGAAGGCGAGACCGAAGGCGACGCCGGCCAGCAGGAGCCAGCGGCGGTTCCCCCCCGTGGCCGCGCGGACCGCGCACCACAGCGCCGCGACCGTGAATATCATCGTCAGCGAGTCCATGGTGTCGCTGCGCGCGGTCAGGACCGAGACCGGCAGCACGGCCAGGGTGACCGCCGCCGCGAGGCCGGCAGGACGGCTGACCGCCCGCCGGACGGCGTCGTAGAGCAGCGGGACGGCGAGCGTGCCGCCAACCGCCTCGGGGAACTTGAGGCCAAAGGAACCGAACCCGAACAGCTTCACGCTCGCCACCTGCATCCACAGCGCCAGCGGTGGCTTGTCGATCGCCAGTCGTGCCGATGGATCGAACGCGCCGAAGAAGAAGTTGTGCCACGACAGGCTCATGCTGTGCACGGCCGCGTCGTAGAACGTGTTGCCGTGCACGTCACCGAGCTCGGTGACACGGAGTGTTGCGGCGAGGGCGGTGATCAGCAACACCGCCCACGGCAGTGAGCGGACGAACCCGGTCAGCGTGTCGACGATGCCCGCCGCGCCGGTCATCACCGGCGGAGAGCGACGATACGGCGCCGGTTGGTTGAGGCTCGTCATCACGGGGTCGACTCCTTGCGTGCGATTGCACGCCCGGCTGCTGTCACATCTCTAAAGCGCCGGTGAGACTTCTCTCACCTCGCTCGGGCGAGCCGTACGACGCAACGATCGCCAGACCGGCACGTCCGGCCAGGCCAGGGTAGCGAACAGCATCACCAGGATGAGATCGCGGCTGACCACCGCCCACACCTCGAGGGGCTGGAAGGCCTTCAGCTGCGTGAAGTGCAGGGGGTACCAGATCTGTGTCAGGCACATCGCGCAGGCGACCATCGCCATGCCGGCGAGGCCGCGCCGGCCGGGCACCATCACGACCATCGGCGCGAGCCAGATCAGGTACTGCGGCGACAGCACGCGGTCGAACGCGATGAACGCGCACACCGCCGCCGCGCTGAGTGTCAGCATCCGCTCTCGAGTGGCCGGTCCGCGCGCGTAGACGAACCACACCACCAGCAGCGCGACGAGTTGGAGCACGCTCATCAGCGAGGCCACCTGCAGCGCCGGGTGGCCGTTGATGTTGTCGGAGCTGTGAGTGAAGTACAGCGACACGTGCAGCCCGACGAGCTCGTGGGCGGCGAGGAACACCGCTGCACCCAGGCTCTCGATCTGGGGTGGACGTGACGCCTGCCCGTGGATCGCGAACCAGACTCCGTGCGGCGAGACGATCAGGAAGGGCAGGAAGCAGGCGAGCACGACCCCGGCCCAGATCGCCAGGCAGATGAGCGCCCTGCGACGCCCGTGGGTGCGCCACACGTAGATGGCGGCGATCGGGACGATCACGGCCGGGTAGGCCTTGGCCGCGGTGCCCAGAGCGAGCATCACGAACCCGGTGCGGTCCCAGCCGAAGTAGAGGGCGGCCAGCGCGGCCACCGTGAGCACGGTCGGGAACAGGTCGTAGCGCGACAGCAGCACGGCGCCCAGCAACAGCGGTGAGAGTGCGACCAGGGCCACGCCGGCGATCAGCCGCCGGTTGTCGACCCGTTGCGCCGCGAGCACCAGCGTCGCGAGCGCGGCGGCGATCGCTCCGCACGCGGCCATGCCGATGCCGAACACCTCCATGTAGCCCGAGAAGTAGTGGCCGGCGATCATCGCCGGGATCACAAACACAGGCAGCGCCAGCGGGGGATACTCGAGTGGGAAGTCGCGGTACGGGAACAAGCCCCGGTCGATCACGTAGTGGGCGTACTGCGCGTACTCGCGCGTGTCCCACTGTATGTCGAGCCCGTACCAGCCATGGTGGATCACGTACCACGCGACGATGAAGCCGCCGACGGCGATCGCGACAGCGAGCAGGGTTCGGCGCCGGTCCGATTCGTTGCTTGTGCTCATCGCCGTGGCTTGCCGTGGGTTCGTTTGGCGCTGCGCGTCGCCCTCGGGCTCGCCAGAGCTGTTCACCGGATCGACCGTCGCACCCTCCACCCCGGCCCCATTATGCAGACACCGTGTCGGCCCGGTCGCGTGGTTGCGTGGGGGTGGGCGAGTGGGGGCCCGGGGGTGGCCGTCTCCCGCCCTAGGGTGCCTACCCCCGCGCAGACCTGGGCTCGAGGATGGTCGGCAACCAAGCCAGCCACAAGGAGACCTCAGATGCGCAAGTTCAACCCTTCATTCGCCGCCCTCGCCATCGCCTGCGCGGCGCTGTTCGCCGCCCTCGGTGGCACCAGCGTCGCTGCCTCGCTGCTCATCGGCACCAATCAGCTCAGGGACGGCGCGGTGACCAGCAGCAAGATCGGTCATCACCAGGTCAAGACCGGCAACATCGCCAACAACGCCGTCACCTCGGCCAAGGTCGCCGACGGATCGCTCACCGCCGCCGATGTGGCGCCGAACACGTTCCTGCCCGCCGACGGGACGGCGAGCAACTCGACGAACCTGGGCGGTCGGCCTTCGACCGACTACATGCTCGGCCGTGGCGGCATGTTCTCCAACCGGATCACCGTCCCCGCGGGGCAGTCGCAGCTCCTGCTGTCGTTCGGGTTCGGCGATCTGATCGGCAAGTGCGCCGCCGGCGGCGTGCCGCAGGTTGAGTACCAGTCCGACGTCGGCAGCGTGAACCTCGTCGACTGGGTGACCGACTACGGCTACCCGAACGGCACCACGTCCATCCACACCACCAACGGCCTGAGCCGCGGCGGCACCTACACGGAGTCGCACACGTCGGTCGTGCCGCAGGCCATCAACTGGCAGGCGGCCTACGACGACGGCACCCCGCACGTCGCCACGGCCTGGACCTCCGGACAGGACATCGGCCTCTCGAGCTGCATCTTCATCGGCCAGGCGATGAGCAGCAACTGACCCACCGGGAGGATCGGGCCTGGGGGGCCGACAAGCACGATCAGGGACTCGGGCGGCCGGCAACGAACCGGCCGCCCGAACCTGGTTCGGTCCGTCCCCGAACTGGGTACACGTCGACGCATGAATGCTGCTGATGCTCTCGGAATCGCTGCCGCGGGCGCGGTACTGAAATGGGCCGTGACCGCGCACCTGGACTGGATCGATCTGCACATGACCGGCACCGTGCTGCTGGTGGCCGGACTCGTCGCCTTGGCCGTCTCACTGCTCCGCCAGGCGCCCTCCGACGACGCGGGGGAGGGTCAGCGCGCTCTGCGGTGGCCGATGACGCGCTCGCGGCGTCATCCTGGCTGAGCGTCGCGCGCTGAGCGTCGCGCGCTGAGCGTCTCGACGTGCCCGCGACCGTGTCGTTCTCGAGCTGAGGACACGCAGCCCGCGACCGAGCGACGGGACCAGGGGCTTGGAGTGCGACGGCTGGATCGGGCATGATGCCGCGGGTGGAAGTGTGGCTACACGCGTTCTCGTTCCCGCGCTGGACGGCCGAGCTTGCCCGCCAGGCCGAGGACTGGGGATTCACGGGCCTGCTGGTCGCCGATAGTCAGAACCTGAACGCGGACGTCTGGATCGAGCTCGCGCTCGCAGCGGCCGCGACCACGCGGCTGCGGATCGGCCCCGGCGTGACCAACCCCGTGACTCGTCACCTGGCCGTCACGGCGTCTGCGGCGGCGACTCTGCAGGCCGAGACCGGGGGACGGGCGACGATCGGTCTGGGGCGTGGAGACTCGGCCCTGACGCAGATCGGACGCGAGCCGGTCCGGGTGGCCGAGTTCGAGCAGGCGCTCCAGGTGCTCCAGGCGTATCTGCGGGGGGAGGAGGTCGCGATGGACGGGACCAAGAGCGCCATCCGCTGGCTCGTCGGCTCGGAGGCGCCCAAGGTGCCTGTCCACGTCGCCGCCACGGGGCCTCGCACCCTCCAGGCCGCAGCACGGTGGGCCGAAGGCGTCGATCTCACTGTCGGCGCCGAGCTCGAGCGTCTGCGCTGGGTGGCCGATATTGCCCGCAACGCCGCCCCCGGCCGTCTGGCGATGGGCGCGTACGTCAACGTGGCGGTCCATCCACACCGGGAGACGGCGCGCGAGCTGGTGCGGGGCAGCGTGTCAACCTTCGCTCGCTTCGCGACACAAGGAACGCCCTCCGACGGGCTCTCGCAGGTGACCAAGAGCGGCATCGAGCGGCTCGCCTCCGGATACGAAGTAGACCATCACGGTGAGGCCCAGGCCAGTTATGCCCAGCTCCTCGACGCCGCCTTCATCGACCGGTTCGCCGTCGCCGGGCCGGCCGAGGAGGTCCGGGATCGTCTCGCCGAGATCGGTGAGACCGGCATCGAACGCCTCGTCATCGTTCCGTGCTCGCTTGACACCGACGCCCCGGCGGTCCGGGAGTCCAACGAACGCTTCGCTGTCGACGTGCTTCCGGAGCTGGTCGACTCATACCGCTGACACGCCGATGCTGCTCACCACCACGAAGCGATCGGCTGGTGGCACCTCTCGGTGTACATCTATTCGCGGGGACAGACCACTAGGGCTTCCAGCGGAAGCCGTCGCCGAACGAGTTGGTGCACTGGTAGGTGCTGCGGATATGCCCCCAGGAGCAGTTGTACGCGGACCACTGCGGAAGGTATTGGGACTCCTTCCAGAGCCCGTAGAGGTGGCGCTTGAAACGGAAGACGTACTTCCCGGCCTTCTTGAAGTTCTGATCGAGCAGGACTCGGTAGCACGATCCATCGTTGCTTGACAGGCTCCCGGGCAGCCTGGGCGCCTTGCCGAGCGCCGCGACGCAACGACCGGTGCTCGTGCGCCAGTGGCGGACCCAGATGCGCTGAGAACTGATCGTCCCGGTGGGTCCGTCGCTCGTGAACTGCTCGTTGTCGTTCTGCTGTGGACTTACGGTGCCGCTCGCGTAATACCACGAGCCTCCGTACGCGAACTCGACTTGGCAGTAGGCGTCGCCGCCGTAGGCACCATCGGTGATCACTCCCTGCGGGCACGTTGGGGCGTCCACGGTCGAGGTGCCCTCCCATGCCACCTCCCAGGACGAGTAGATCAAGGCGTTGCTGAATGCTTCCTCGGCGTTTGCCGAGTTGAGCACCGCCGCGCCGGCCGATGCTGGGGGAGTCACGAGAGCACCCACGGCGACCGCTGCGATCAGGATCCTCCGAGCGTGGTGCCACGTCTCGGTGGCGGTCCCATCTCTCACGGGGCGACTGTACTAGAGGGCTGGCGATCGGCGGGCGCTGCGCGCACGATGCCCGCGACCTCCATGCCCGGGACCAACAGCAGCGCCGGCTTCATCTCGTACAAGCCCCGGCTGAGTAACACGTCCGGAAACGCGACGCCTGGCGATGAGGTGACCCGCGAGGTCCGTGGC
>CAWDCP010000019.1:0-384733 GCA_963800815.1 uncultured Solirubrobacteraceae bacterium | reverse complement strand
GTGTTCTCGCTCGCGACCGCGGTGGGCACGATCTACATCTACACGGCCCAGATCCTCACGAGCCTCGTGACCAGCCGTCATCAGAGCGGGCTGTTCGCTGTCTCGTTCCGCGTCTTCGTCGTCTCCGCGGTCGTGCCGGGAATGCTGGCCGCCGCCGCTCTGCCGGTGCTCTCACGCGCGGCCCGCGACGACGCCGACAGGCTCGCGTATGGACTGCAGCGGATGTTCGAGGTTGCGCTGATCGGCGGCGTCGGCGCGGCACTCGTGCTGAGCGCCGGCTCTCAGTTCGTCGTCGCCGTGATCGCGGGGCCAAGGTACGCCGGCTCGGCCGCTGTGCTGAGCATCCAAGCCTTCGCGCTGATCGCGTCGTCGCTGGTCGCCTGCTGGAGCTTTGGCCTGCTGGCGTTGCGGTTGCACCGCGGCCTGCTCGTCGCCAACGCGGCCGCACTGGTGGTGAGCGTTGTCGCGACACTCGTCCTCGCAAGTAGCGACGGCGCCCAGGGCGCGGCGATCGCCACCCTGTGCGGCGAGAGCACGCTGGCGGCCGCCGCTTTGATCGCGCTCGTATGGCACCGTCCCCACTACCGGCCCGGGGCGAGCGTGATGATCAAGGTGGCGGTGGCCGCAGTGCCTGCTGCGCTCCTCGCCACGGTGCCGAACATGCCGTCAGTGATTCGGGCGATCGTCGCCGCATCGACGTACGCGGCGGTGATCCTCGTGACGCGGGCGTTGCCCAGCGAGCTGAATCAGCTCATACCCGCCTCGCGGCTGCGCCGTTGAGACCTTGTCTGCGGTACGGCACGGCTCCTGCCGATTAGAGTCCATCCTGCGCGGGATACGGTCGGGTCCCCCGCATCTCTCTACGCGTGCGACGTCTGGCGATCAATGCTGTGTTCCTCGAGCCGCGAATGGGCGGGATGGTCACGTACACAGCCAACCTGCTGCGCGAGCTGGCGCGACTGCGCCCCGATCTCGACCTCACCGTCTTCGCCGCCGAGCGGGGCGCGGACGCCGTGGCATCCGCGGCGCCGAGCGCCCGGATGCACGTCGTCACGCACCCACTGCTCGGGCGACGCTACATCTCGGCACTTTCAGAGATCACACTGCTGCCGCGTCTCGTCCGGGACTCTGGCGCGGATCTGCTCCACAGCCTGGCGATGACGGGTCCCGTCGCGGCGTCGACACCACACGTGGTGACCGTGCCGGACCTGATCTGGCGGCAGTTCCCCTCGTCCGGTCGGCTCACCGTCGCGCTCTGGCAGGCCCTGGTTCCGCCGGTTGCGCGCCACGCGGACCGAGTGATCACGTACTCGGACGCATCGCGGCGGGACATCGTCGCGCAGATCGGCGTCGCGACCGAGCGGGTGGACGTGATTGCGCTCGGTGCCGACCACCAACTTCCGCACGACGCGCTGACGGCGGACCAGGCGCGAGCCCGGTTCGATCTGGGCAGCGGTCCCGTCGTGCTGTCGGTCTCCTCCAAGAAGCCGCACAAGAACCTCATCCGCCTCACCCGAGCGATGGGACATGTCTGCCAACGCTTTCCCACAGCTACGCTGATCGTGCCCGGCAGCTCCTCCCCGCACGACGAGGAGCTGTACGGCGAGGCGGCGCGCGTCGGCGCCAACCTTCTGCTTCCGGGCTGGGTGAACGATGCGGAGCTCGAGGGGCTCTACGCCGCTGCCTCCTGCGTCGCGTTCGCTTCACTCCAGGAGGGCTTCGGGCTGCCCGTGCTCGACGCGATGGTCCGTGGCGTACCGGTCGCGTGCTCGGACGCGTCCTCGCTCCCTGAGGTGGGTGGCGCCGCCGTGACCTACTTCGACCCGCTCCGGGCCGACGACATCGCCCGGGCCATCCTCCTCGTGCTCGGAGATCCGTCGAGGGCGCAGGCGCTGGCCCGAGCAGGACGCGAGCGGGCCTCCGCGTTCACCTGGAGGGCCGTGGCCGAGCGCCACCTCGAAACGTACGAGCGCGCCCTCCACGCGGCGGGTCGACGGAAGCACAGCAGATAGGCGCCGCCCCCTAAGCTTGCCGCCCGGATGCCCGCCGCTCCCGCCCCCCGGTCGACTTCCGAGCGCCGCCCGCGCGTCGTCATTCTGCGCGGCCAGTTCGTGAACCCGTGGGAGCTTCGGCCATGGGAGCTGCTGACGGATCGCTTCGACGTCACCGTGGTGGTGCCGTTCCGCCATCCTCAGTCCGTTGGCTCGCTTGCCGTACGGCGCGTCCGCGCCCGCACGGCCAGCGACCTGATCCCCACTCGCCGCGGCGCCGAATTCGTCGCCCGTCTGCCCGTGAACCGCCACTTCGGCCTCGATCGCGCGCTGACGGGGGCGGCGATCGTGCACGTCGCGGAGCTCCACACATGGTTCTCGGCTCAAGCGGCCGGGTTGTGCGACGGCCGTGGCGTTCGGCTCGTGACCACGGTCTGGGAGACATTGCCGTTCCGCGACGCCCTGCGTCACCCGCTCACGCGTCCGAACCGGCGGCGCGTGCTCAGGGCCACCGATCTCTTCCTCGCGGCGACCGAGCGGGCACGCATCGGCCTCCTGCTCGAGGGCGTCGCGCCTGAGCGCATCCGCGTCGCGGAAGCCGGAATCGATCTCGACCGCTTCGCCGCCGTCACGAACGCGAGTGCAGGCGAAGCTGATCCACTGGTGCTCTCTCCGGGCAGGCTCGTATGGGAGAAGGGCCATCAGGACGTGCTCCGGGCGGTGTGCGCCCTGCGTCGTGGGATCATCGACGGGCCTCCAGCCGCCCGCAGGGTGCGGGCTCTGATCCTCGGCTCCGGTCCCGAGGAGCACCGCCTGCGCGCCTATGCCAGAGACCTCGGGATCGATGGCGCGGTCACGTTTCGGGCCGCCGTCCCGTACGACGAGATGCCGGCCATGTACCGGCAGTCAACGGCGATGGTGCTCGCCAGCATCCCCACCCGCTCGTGGGAGGAGCAGTTTGGGATGGTGCTGGTGGAAGCCATGGCCGCCGGATTGCCGATCGTCACCACGAGCTCGGGGGCGATCCCCGAGGTGGTCGGGCCGGAGGCGGCCCTCGTGGCCGCAGGCGACTGGGTAGGTATCGCGCGGGCGCTTGCCGACGGCCCCCTACACGCGCCGGGACGACGGGTCAGCTACGAGCGAGCATCGCTCGAGCGCCTCGGGGTCGGCGCCGCCGCGGCCCGGATCGCGGGCGCCTACGACGCTGTCCTCGATGGAGCGTCCACGCCCGACCCCGGCTTTCCGCTCGACCTCGCGTCGGCGTGACTCGCGCCGACCCGAGTCCCGGCCTGCGCGTTTCCTGGCGTGAGCACGGCGCGAATCTGGCGCTCGCGGCATCGGCATTGCGCTACGTGCCGCGCGTGCCCCGGGCGATGCTGGAGGACCTGATCCCGGGGACGCGGGATCTCGAGATCACGATCCGGCACGAGCTGCAGGCGCGCTCGCTCCCGCACGGCGAAGCGTTCGTGCTCTCGCTCATCGTCGCGTGCCTGCGCCCCCGCCGCGTGTTCGAGATCGGGACCGGGTCCGGGCAGACGACGCTGCTCATTGCGCGGCAGAGCCCCGAGGCTCTCATCGACACGCTCGACCTTGGGCGGAGCACTCCCACCCTCGGCACCCAGAAAGGCGAGCCGCCCTGGGTGGACCTCGAGACGATCGGTGCCGCGTGGCGCGGGACGGACTATGCGGCCGGCATCACGCAGCATCTCGCCGACAGCGCGAGCTTCGACTACGCGCCATTCCGCGGTGCCGTCGATCTCGTCTTCGTCGACGGCGCCCACACGTACGAGTACGTGAAGTCCGACTCGCGCGCCGCGTTGGAGATCGTGGCACCGGGAGGGATCGTGGTCTGGGATGACTGCAACTATGTGTGCCCGGGCGTCGCCCGGGCGCTGCTCGAGCTGCGCGGGCGGGGTCACCCTGTTCATCGCATCTACGGCACGCGCTTGGCCGCCCTGCGCGTAGCCGCGCCCGCCGCGTAGTCGACTCGACGCAGGCGGAGGCTTTCACGCAGACCGATACTCGGGTCGAGCCCGTGCTGAGGCCGGGCGCGCCGCGGCAGTCCATGGGCCGCACTGAAGCCTCGGAGGCGACCGCGCAGTGCAGCCAGGTCGCCTGACACCGCTGCGTCGCCTCCGGCGACGAGCGCCTCCGTCAGGAGCGCCCGGGGTCCCGCGGCGGACCACAGCACCCCGTAGCGGCGAAGGATGTAGCCGCGTGCGAAGCCCGCGTGCTCGCGCTGCCAGATCGAACGTCGCTGCGCGGTCGCGGAGCCGAGATGGACGCCGACAGCATCGGGGGCGATGGCGGCTTGCCAACCGGACAGTCGTAGCCGAAGGGCCAGGTCGAGGTCCTCCTGGTAGAGGAAGATCCTCTCGTCCATCCCACCGGCGTCCTCCCAGGCAGTCCGGCGATAGGCGCCGGCGCCACCGGATGGACCGAGCAGCTCGGGGCGCCTGTCGCTCGCATCCGCCACCGGCCTGCCCTGCAGCCTGGGGAAGCCGGCGAGGGTCGGGTCTGCGGCAAGGCCGACGCTGTCGATCCGCTCCCCGCCGGGCCGCATCAACAACGGCGCGACGGTGCCTGTGTGCTCGTCTGACAGCAGCGGCCCGATGAGCCGCTCGAGGAAGTGGGCGTCCGCGTCCACGTCATTGTTCAGGAGCACGATGAGCTCGCCGGTTCCAGCCCCCACCCCGGCGTTGCAGGCCGCTGCGAATCCCCGGTTCTCCCCCAGCGCACACACCTTGACGTCGGTGAAGGCGGCGTGCAGACGCTCCGGCGTCCCGTCCGCCGAACCATTGTCGGCGACAATCACCGTGTGCGGGATCGTCTGCGCCTCCAGGTGCCGCAGACAGCTCTCGGTCATGTCCCAACCGTTGAAGGTGGCCACGACAACGTCGATCGTTGGTGCGGGCATCCGCTGTAGGGTGCCCTACGGGCGGGGCCCATGTCTGTCTGAACAGTGGCCATGCACATCGGTCTCAATCTGGTCTACCTCGTTCCCGGCTACACCGGAGGCACCGAGGTGTACGCACGAGAGCTCATCCCCGAACTCGTCGCGGCGGCACCGCGGGTGCGGTTCACCGCGTTCGTCAACCGCGAGGCCGCCACTGAGACCGGGGCGCCGTGGGGCCAGCTGATCCCGACCGTGACCGTGCCCGTGTGGGGCCGGCACCGGGCCCAGTGGGTGCGGGGCGAGCAGCAGCTGCTGCCGCGCCTTGCCGCGCGCGCCGGGGTCGACCTGCTCCACAGCCTTGCGAACACCGCACCTGCGTGGGGACGCTTCCGCCGAGTTGTCACGATTCACGATCTGATCTACCGCCTCGCGCCGGAGGCGCATCTCGGTCTGCTCGGACTGGGCATGCGCGTGCTCGTGCCCCTCGCGGCACACCGCTCGGACCGGATCATCACCGTGTCGAACAGCACTCGTGACGACGTGCAGCGCCTGCTTCGGGTTTCGCCGCGAAAGGTCGACGTCGTGCCCCAGGGGGTGGGCGCGGGACGGACCGCCGCGCCGTTGCCAGGCTCCGAGCTGAGGGCACGGCTTGGCGCGGGCCGGCGACAGATCGTGCTGTGCGTCTCGGCGAAGCGGCCCCACAAGAACCTGGCGCGCCTGATCGGAGCCATCGCACGGATCCCTGCCGACCGTCGACCGCTGCTCGTGTTGCCCGGCTACCCGACCGCCCACGAAGCCGAACTCCGCCGGCACAGTGCCGAACTCGACGTCGAGAACGACGTCCGCCTTCTCGGTTGGATCGATCCGATCGAGCTCGAGGGGCTGTACGCGGCGGCGGATTGTTTCGTGTTCCCGTCGCTGCTCGAGGGGTTCGGCCTGCCGGTGCTGGAGGCGATGAGCCGTGGCGTGCCGGTCGCATGCTCGGGACGGGGCTCACTGGCCGAGGTCGTCGGTGGCGCGGCACTCCTCTTCGAGCCCGAGTCCGAGGCCGAGATCGCCGCGGCAATCGAACGTCTGCTGAGCGATCCCGTGCTGGCGCGGCGACAGCGCGAGGCCGGCCGCAAGCGCGCGGCTCAGTTCAGCTGGGCGGCGACCGCCGCGGGCACCCTTGCCTGCTATGAGCGCACGCTCAGCCCGTCACCGTAGGCGGCAAGCGCGATCTCGAGCGACGCGTCGAGCGAGAGCCGCCGCGCGTTGCTCGCAAACCAGGCGGCGGTGGAACGCCGCAGGGCGGGCCCGGCGTTGCTGACGCGGACGATCGCCGCCGCCAGGTCCTCCGGCGACGCCGAGGGCGCGACGTAGCCGTTCTCGCCCTCAGTGATGAGCTCGACGGCGGCGTTGTCGGGTCCGGCAACCACGACGCTGGGCGTGCCGCGGGCGGCAGCCTCGATCACGACCAGCCCGTATCCTTCCCGCCGTGAGGGCAGGAGCACGCAGAGCGCCCGTGCCATCAGCGCCTCGACGACGTCCGTGGCCACGAAACCCGGCACCTCGACTGCGTCCTCGAGGCCCAGCTCACGCACGAGCCGCACCACCTCCGGCCGCTCAGGCCCGTCACCCACCACCACCGCCCGCAGCTCGGGCACGTACGCCCGGGCGCGCGCCATCGCGGGCACGATCGCCGGCACCTGCTTCTCAGGGATGTGGCGCCCCGCGAACAGCACCAGCGCTTCGGTGCCGGCGCTCGGGCGGACGTCGAGCGGGCCTCCATATGCTCCGGCCAGCATCGTGATCTCGCCGGAGAGCCCCTCCGCCTTCAGCCGCGTCGCATAGAGGCGCGAGAAGCAGAATGCCCGCTGCGGCACGTGCGCGCACAGCCGCTGTATGCGCCATCCGGCGTCGCCACCGTAGCGGCCAAGGTACTCGCGCCAGTACGTCCTGCTCCACACCTCGAACCAATCGACCACCAGCCGGTAGCGCCACCGCGTGCGCGCCGCCGCAGCGGCCAGGAGCGAGAAATACGGAAACGAGCACGTGTGCACGACGTCATACCGACCCCCGTGCCGCAGCAGGTGCCAGAAGACGCCGGCGCCGAACATCAGTGGCGGTCCGACCCTGCGTCTGCCCGATCTGCTGTAGAGCTGCAGTCGAGGTCCGACCGCTCGCACGTCCACCCCTGGGACGCCCGGATCGCCCCCGCGCTCCCACTGCCGCAGCGTCAGATAGGTGACCTCGTGGCCGTCAGCGGCGAGCCGCTCCGCGAGGCTGCGATACCAGCGCTCGGCGCCTCCGACAGTGTGCGGGAACAGGCAGTCGTAGATCAGACAGATACGCATCGCGCCGCCGGAGGGTTCCACATTCTGCGCTACGATCGCGGCGCCTTTACGCGCGACCTTGGTGCCACGGAACCATTCAAGAGAGGCCGGCCGTCCACGCCGGTGCTGCCCATGACCACGATCGAGCACGAGACGCCTCGGAAGGCCCGGCCCGTAGATTCAGCCGCTACGCCGTACCTCTCCGTGCTGATTCCCTGCCTGAACGAGGCCGGGACGATCGGCGAGTGCGTGCGCCGGTGCTGGCACGCGCTGAGCGAGAACGACATTGCCGGGGAGGTCATCGTGATCGACAACGGCTCGGACGACGGGAGCGGACGGCTCGCGGCCGCCGCGGGCGCCCGAACCGTGAACGAGCCACGCCGCGGCTACGGCTCCGCCTACCTCGCCGGGTTCGCGGCTGCCCGGGGACGCTACATCGTGATGGCCGATGCCGACCTGACCTACGACTTCAACGAGATACCTCGATTCGTCGGAGAGCTGGAGGCGGGCGCTGATGTGGTGATCGGCAACCGGATGAAGAACATCCGTCCGGGCGCGATGCCCTGGCACCACAGATACATCGGCAACCCGCTGCTCTCGGGCTTTCTGAACCTGCTGTTCCGCACCGGCGTCGACGACGCCCACTGCGGGATGCGCGCCGTGCGCCGTGATGTGCTCCCGCAGCTCGATCTGCGCACAACCGGCATGGAGTTCGCGTCCGAAATGGTGATCCGCGCCGCGAAGGAGAAGCTCGACGTTCGCCAGTTCGAGATCGAGTACCACCCCCGCGGCGGGGAGTCGAAGCTCTCGAGCTTCCGCGACGGCTGGCGCCACCTGCGCTTCCTGCTCGTCCACTCACCCAACTACCTGTTCATCTTTCCCGGGGCGGCGATGGCCACGATCGGAGCCCTGATCGAACTCGTCGTGGTCAGCCGGCTGGGAATCTTCGGTCGTGAGTGGGACATTCATGCCCTGATCGGGGGGGCGCTGCTGGCGATCGTCGGCACCCAGATCGTCGGCCTTGGGATCTGCGCGCACGCGTACGGCACGTACTTCATGAACGAGCAGGATCGGTGGTTCGATCGCATGCGCGCCCGTTTCCGGCTCGAGCACGGGCTGCTGCTCGGCGCTGTGATCACACTCGCCGGTGTTGTCGTTGGCACATTCATCATGGTCGACTGGATCACTCACGGCTTCGGGAGGCTGTCCGAGGAGCGCCTCGCCGTGGTCGCCGCGACCCTGATCATCGTGGGCATCCAGATCTTCTTCTCGTCGTTCCTGCTCTCGATCCTCGGGCTGCGTCGCCGGCAGTAGGCAGGCCGACGATCCTGGCGTGAGCTGACATCGTGGTCGTCGCCTGGCTGCTGTTCCCGCTTGCGCTCCTGGCTGTCTGCGTCGGCTGCGGACTGGCGGTCGAGCGTGTAGCCGGCTGGCCGCTCCCCGGCGGGCTCGTGCCCTCGGTCGGGTTGGCGCTGGTGATCGTGGCGGCGACGCTGACCACCGACCGCGCGACGACGGCGCCGCTCACGACGGCGGTGATCGTGGCGCTGGCACTCGGAGGATTCGTGGCGTCGTGGCGACGCCTGCGGGCAGTCCGGTTGGACGGTTGGTCCGTCGCCGTCGGACTCGGTGTCTTCGCCGTGTGCGCTGCTCCGGTCGTCCTGTCGGGCAATGCGACGTTCCTCGGCTACTACGTCCTCAACGACGCGGTGTTCCATTTCTCGCTGATCGACCACCTGCTCGCTCACGGCCACAGCCTGACCGGATTGGCCCCGTCGACGTTCGCCGACGTCATTCGCTCGTATCTGACGACCTCGTACCCCACGGGCGCCGACGTGGCCCTCGGCGCGGTGCGCCCGCTGGTCGGCCAGGACGTGGCCTGGATCTTCCAGCCCTACCTGGCCGTGATCCTGGCGCTCGGCGGCGTGGCGGTCTACGAGCTGCTGCGGGACGTCGTGCGCTCACAGCCTCTGCGCGCGGCCTGCGCCTTCATCTCGGCACAGGCGGGCCTCGTCTACGCGTTCTATCTCGAGGGCAGCATCAAGGAGATCGCGACGACATGGATCATCACGGTGACGGTCGTGCTCGTGCTCGCGACGCTGCGCCGGGCGCCGAGCCTGCGGGGGGCGATCCCGTTGCTCGTTGCGGCCGTTGCGGGCCTCGATCTGCTCGACCTCGCCATCGTGCCGTGGATCGCGCTGCCATTGGCCGTCTTCGTGGCGGTGTCGGTATGGCGCTCGCGCCGCGTCGTGCGCGAGATGTCCCGGCGCCGGCTCGCGGCGGCGGCCGGCGCCAGCGTGCTGGTGATCGCGGCACTCGCCGCTCCGATCCTGGGCCGAGCTTCCACCTTCTTCTCGGTGGCGACGTCGGTGCTCACCAAGCAGAACGACCTCGGGAACCTGGTCGGTCAGCTGCACAAGTGGCAGATGCTGGGCATCTGGCCGTCCGGCGACTTCCGCTACCCGGTCACGACGCACTACCAGCTCACCTATGCGTTGCTCGGCGTCGCCGCCGCCGGCGCGCTGCTTGGCGTGCTCTGGATCCTGCGGCGCCGTGCGTCTGGGCCAGTCCTCCTGCTGGTCGGCACCGGCGTCGCGGCGGCGTATCTGCTCAGACGCGGCTCCCCGTATGCGGACGCCAAGGTGATGATGATCTTCTCGCTCACCGTCGTGCTGATGGCGATGCTCGGCGGGGCCGCTCTGTACGACGCCGGGCGGCGCCTCGAGGGCTGGGCACTGGCCGTGGTCATCGCCGGGGGCGTGCTGTGGACGAACGCGCTGGCCTACCAGAACCTGAGCCTCGCACCGCGAGCCCGCTTCGCCGAGCTCGCCTCGATCGGCGCACGCTTCAGCGGCCGCGGGCCTGCGTTCTACAACCTCTCAGACGAGTTTGCGGTCTATTTCCTGCGTCGAGAGGCGCCGCGTGACACCGCCATGACACTCCCGGGCCTTCGCCCTGGGATCGTGGCACCCACGCTGGCGGAGCGCTTGCCCTGGGATCCGGATCAGCTGGCGCTCTCCTCGATCGAGGGCTTTCGCCTGCTCGTGCTGGGACGCTCACCGTCCGCGTCGCGCCCGCCGGCGAATTTTCAGCTGGCCTTTCGGGGGCGCTACTACGACGTGTGGCAGCAGCGCTCGACCCCCACGGTCCTGGAGCACATCCCCCTGGGCTCGGGGCTCTATCCGGTCTCGGTGCCGGACTGCAGGCTGGTCATGAGCGCGGCCGCCCGTGCCACTCGTCTGCACGCGAGGTTGGCCTATGTCGCGCAGCCCAGGCAGCTCGTCCTCGTGCCGGCACTGGCCGCTCACCCCCCCACGTGGCCGCAGGAGCCCGGTAACCCTGTCCTGATCGTGGGTCGAGGTCCGGGGATCATCACCGGTACGATCCCCGTCGATCAACCCGGCCGCTACGGCGTGTGGCTCGAGGGCTCGTTCACCCAGCGCCTTCGGGTCTCGATCGACGGCCGATGGGTGGGATCGATCGCCAACGAGATCGGTCCGCCCGGCCAGTTTGCGCGCGTCGGCGAGGTGACGCTGGGTCGCGGCAACTCACCCGTGGTGATCGAGCATCGCGGCAGCACTCTGAGGCCTGGGGACTCGACCGTAGAGTTGCTGGGGCCCCTCATGCTTGCACCCGAGAGCCAGCCGGCGACGGTCTCCGAGATCACCCCGGAGCGAGCACGATCCCTGTGCGGTCGCCTGCTCGACTGGATCGAAATCGTGCGCTGAGCGCGCCGAATCCACGCGGTGGCGCTCGCGCCGAGCGCCTCAGGTGGACGCCCGCAGCCATCATCGCGGCATAATCGCGCCGATGAGCGTCCGATCCCGCGCGGGCGTGGTGCGCCGGCGCGCGAAGGCGGCAGTCGCGGCGCTGAGGTACCCGACCCCCGACGCCCGGCCTTCCGATCCTGTGGAGCTGGCCGCGCAACGCGATCTCACCGACTTCCAGAACATGCGCCGGCTGCTCGCCTTCTCGCTGGCGCCTGACGCCAACTGCGTCGACGTCGGCGCAAATCGCGGCGCCGTCCTGGCCGAGATGCGGCGCGTTGCGCCGGCCGGACACCACATCGCCTTCGAGCCGCTGCCCCACTTGTGCGAGCTCCTTCGTACGACGTTTCCGGATGTCGAGATCCGCCAGGCCGCGCTCTCCAACCATTTCGGCGAGGAGGACTTCGCCTACGTTCACGGCGCCGCCGACGGTTGGAGCGGCCTTCGGTTCCGTCCGCTGCCCACAGGCGAAGCCGCCGAAATCGAGCAGATCAGGGTGCGCGTGGAGGTGCTCGACGAGGTCCTGGACCCCGGCTACCGGCCCGCAGTGATCAAGATCGATGTCGAAGGCGCAGAGCAGCAGGTGCTCGAGGGCTCACTCGGGACCCTGCGCCGTCATCGTCCGATCGTGATCTTTGAGCATGGCAGCGGTTCGGCCGAGACGTACGGCACGTCGCCGGCGGACATCTATCGTCTGCTTCACGAGGAGGCTGACATGCGGATCTTCGATCTCGACGGCTTGGGCCCTTACACCCTCGATGATCTCGAGCGCGTGTTCTATGCCGGCGAGCGCGTCAACTTCGTCGCCCGGGCCTGAGCGATGCACGTCCTGATCACCGGCGGCGCCGGGTTCATCGGCGCCAATGTCGCAACCGGGCTCGCAGCAGCCCATCCAACCTGGCAGATCACCGCCCTCGACAGCCTGCGCCGGCGCGGCGCCGAGCTGAACCTGCCGCGCCTGCGCGAGTCCGGCGTTGCCTTCGTGCATGGAGACGTGCGCGTGCTCGAGGACCTGATGCCGATCGGCGAGATCGACGCGCTGGTGGAGTGCTCGGCCGAGCCGTCGGCGCTGGCCGGCGTGGACGGAAGCCCCGACTACGTCGTCCAGGCCAACCTGCTCGGCGCCTACCACTGTCTCGAGCTGGCCCGCCGCCGGGGCGCCTACATGGTGTTCCTCTCCACGAGTCGCGTCTACCCGGTCGCCGCGATCAAGGCCCTGAAGTTGCAGGAGACCGAATCCCGCTTTGTGCTCGCCGCCGATCAGTCCGAGCCGGGCGCATCCGCGGCGGGAATCGCCGAGACCTTCCCGCTCGCCGGTGCCCGCACGCTTTACGGCGCCACGAAGCTGGCTGCTGAGCTATTGATCGAGGAGTACCGCGCGACCTACGGCCTGCGGGCGGTTGTGGATCGCTGCGGGGTGATTGCCGGCCCGTGGCAGATGGGCAAGGCCGACCAGGGCGTGTTCACCTATTGGATGCTGGCGCACCACTTCCGGCGTCCGCTGCACTACATCGGGTTCGGCGGCTCGGGCAAGCAGGTCCGGGACCTTCTGCATGTCAATGACCTGGTCGAGCTGATCGACGAACAACTCGCGGATCCGGGGCGCTGGGATGGGAGGACGGTCAACGTTGGAGGCGGCCGAGAATGCAGCTTGTCGCTGCGCGAAACGACTGCTCTGTGCGCAGAGCTCACAGGAAACCGGATCCCGGTGGGGGCCGATCCGGTCGCTCGTCCCGGCGACGTGCCGATCTATATCTCTGACTGCGGGCAACTTCACTCACTGACGGCATGGCGCCCGCGCCACGGCCCGCGCCAGATCCTCGCTGACATCCACGAGTGGATGCGCTGCCACGAGGCAGCTCTGATGCAGATCCTCTGAGGACGGTCGTGCGCGTCAGGCGCGTCGACCGACGACCAGGAACTGCTTGCCCACGAGCTTCCACGCCAGCGGGGTGCGCAAGTAGCGACGGGTCAGAGCCGGCGACGGCGGGAGTCGGCCGGTGAACGAGTACGGCAGGAACCGCGGCTCCACGCGGACAGGATCGAATCCCGCCGCGTACAGGTGCTCGGCGATCGCGCGGTGGGTCAAGATGAGCGTGTGATCCGCCATGTCGAAGTACTCGCGGGCGCAGTAGCGAAAATTCGGCCCCATGATCGCGATCCGCCCGCCGGGCGCGATCGCGCCATGCATCCGTCCCAGGAACGAGGCCACGGCTTCCTGCTCGGGTAGATGCTCCAGGAAGTTCGAGACGAAGACGCCGTCGAAGTGCTCGGCCGGAAGCTCCGCGTCGAACACGTCCGCCACGATCGTCCGGACTCCCGGCTCGTACGTCCCCTCGACGTAGGCGACCTGATCGACCGCCCACCGCTCGGTGGCCGGAACCGCGTTGATGAACTCGCCGCGGCCGGCCGCCGGGTCAAGCACCCTCTGAGGGCGGCCGAGCTGCTCGTGGATGTAGCACGCGACCTCGCGCCACACCGCGGCGCGGGCGGCCTGGTCGACGTTCCTGAAGCGATACTCGTAGAGGCGCTGGTAGTCCATGGCTGTGCTGCCGACGAGACGCCCATTCCGACGCGCCCGATCCGGGACCAGGGCACGATAGCGTGCGGCTTCGCGTTCGCCTCACCCGGGCGGCCGGCGTCCGCGGCGCCGCACCGCGCCGGTCCGGAGAACCAAGGGCCGGCGCGCAAAGTGCTTCACTGCCGCATCTATGCCGACTGCGATTGTCACGGGCTCGGGCGGGTTGGTCGGGTCGGAGTCCGTTCAGCGATTCGTCGAGGCGGGCTTCGACGTGATCGGCCTGGAGAACGACATGCGCGCACGCTTGTTCGGAGCCTCGGCCTCCATCGCGCACACGGCCGAGCGGCTGCGGCGCGCATGTGGCGATTCGTTTCGATCCTACGAGCTGGATATCCGTGATGCGGATGGCGTCGACCGCGTGTTCGCCGAATTCGCCCGCTCGTTGGAGCTCGTCATCCACACGGCAGCCCAGCCTTCGCACGATT
Source organism: uncultured Solirubrobacteraceae bacterium (assembly GCA_963800815.1). Taxonomy (GTDB): domain Bacteria; phylum Actinomycetota; class Thermoleophilia; order Solirubrobacterales; family Solirubrobacteraceae; genus Palsa-465. The sequence continues at coordinate 370,758 of CAWDCP010000019.1, read as the reverse complement.
GGGCCGCCTCAGATCCTCAGACGGACTTCACGATCAACGCCAACGGCACGTTGAACCTGCTCGAGGCGACGCGGCGGCATGCGCCGTCGGCGACGTTCATCTTCTGTTCGACCAACAAGGTCTATGGCGACCTGCCCAACCAGCTCCCGTTGATCGAGCTGGCGGACCGGCTCGAGCTGGCGGAGAACCACCGCTACTTTCGCGGGATCGACACGTCCATGTCGATAGATCTCTCGACCCATTCACTGTTTGGCGTCTCCAAGGCGGCGGCGGACCTGCTCGTCCAGGAGTACGGGCGCTACTTCGGCATGCCGACCGTCTGCTTCCGAGGTGGCTGCCTCACCGGTCCCAACCACGCAGGCACCAGTTTGCACGGCTTTCTTTCCTATCTCATGCGATGCACGATGACCGGCGAGCCCTACACGGTCTACGGGTACGGCGGCAAGCAGGTACGGGACAACATCCACTCTGCCGACCTCGTGGCCGCGTTCGACTCGTTCCGCCAGGCCCCGCGCGCGGCGGCCGTCTACAACATCGGTGGCGGTCGGAAGAGCAACTGCTCGATGCTGGAGGCGATCGCGGCGTGCGAGTCCGTCGCCGGCCGCGAGCTCGACTGGCGCCTGTCGGACCAGAACAGGATCGGAGACCACCGTTGGTGGGTATCCGACCTCGAGCCGTTCCGCCGGGACTATCCCGGCTGGGACATCACGTACGACGTCGAGTCCGTGCTGCACGAGATCCACGAACACAATGCCGAGCGCTGGTTGACCGTGCCATGAAGCTCTCCGTCGTGATCCCGGCGCACAACGAGGTGGGGTCGATCGGCGAAACCGTCGAGAGCACTTTGGCCGAGCTCGAGCGAGCCGGCATCGATCACGAGATCCTCGTGATCGACGACGCGAGCGGCGATGGCACGGCTGACGTCGTGCGAGCGATCGCCGCGCACAACCAGAACGTCCGGTGCGAGCGATCGCACATGCCGCCGGGCTTCGGGCACGCCGTCCGGGCGGGCCTCGAGCTCTACACGGGCGACGCGGTGGCGATCATGATGGCGGACAGCTCAGATTCACCCCAGGATCTCGTCCTCTATTACCGCGTGCTCGAGCAAGGCTACGACTGCGCGTTCGGCACTCGGTTCGGACCCGGAGGACGCGTCCATGAGTATCCGCGCCTGAAGCTCGTTCTGAACCGGATCGTGAACGCGGGCATCCGCATCCTCTTCCAGCACGGCTACAACGACACGACGAACGCCTTCAAGGCCTACCGGCGAAGCGTGATCGACCAGCTCCAGCCGCTCCTCTCCAACCACTTCAACCTGACCGTGGAGCTGCCGCTGAAGGCCGTGGCGCGTGGCTACACATACGCCGTGGTGCCGATCAGTTGGCGCAACCGCTCCCACGGCGCGTCGAAGCTGCACCTTCAGGAGATGGGCAGCCGATACCTGTTCATCATCCTCTATGTGTGGCTCGAGCACCACTTGAGCCGCGGTGACTATCGGCGATCCGACGCACCTGCCGTGGTGGGCGACGAGTGCCGCGAGGGCGTGTTCAGCGGCCGGCCCTAGCGTCGAGCGGCGCCGCCAATCCGCCCGTCGCTCCCAACCGCCTGATCGACGTCGCCAGGGCCTTCCGGTCGCCGCTCTCTCACCCGCGCTCCTACGACGTGCTCATTCCGGTGCTCGTCGTGCTCCTGCTCAGCGCGCCGGCCCTGTTCACGAGCCGCGGCTTTGTCGACGACTGGGTGAACCACCTGTGGCTGACCTGGCGCCAGTCCCGGGAGATCCGTGCCACCGGCATCCCAACCCTGTTCTTGAACGCCGATCCGATCGGCGTCTTCTATCCGAACTTCCTCTTCTACGGCGGGACGCTGTACGCCGTCGGCGGCTACCTGATGGTGCTCACGGGATCCCCGGTCGCCGTCTTTGTCGGGATCCTCACGGCCGCGTTCTGCGCCGCGTACGGCGGCATGCTCTGGATCTCGCGGCAGGCGGGGGTCGTGGGCGTGGCCGCGCACATCCCGTCGATCATCGTCGTGACGGGCGCGTATTACCTGTCGCTGGCCTACGGCCGCGGCTCGTGGCCGGAGCTGATCGCCACATCGGCCATCCCGGTCCTCGTCGCCGCGGCGCTGCGCATCGTCAGCTCCGGACCATCGCCGGGTCCCGTCATCGCTCTCGGTCTGGCGACGATCTTCTGGTCAGGGAGTCACAACATCTCGCTGGCATGGGGGTCGATCTTCCTCGGTTGCCTGGCCGCAGCCCTCCTGCTGGCGTGGGCGCCGCGCTTGACCGTCCAACACCTCAGGCGCATCGCGTTCGTCGCCGGGGTCCTCGTCTCCGGGATCATGCTCAACGGCTGGTTCCTGCTGCCGGACATCACCTACTCGATGCGCACGGGCGTCGCCCATGTCCCCGGCATCGCCATCGCACTGAGCGATCCGTTCAGCCGACTCTCGATCGTGTTCGATCCGGTCCGTTCCCGTGCGAGCAGCAACCCCTATCTGCGTTCGCATTTCACCGAGCTGCCGGTGCTCGTGATCGCCTGGGCGGCGATCGCATCAGCGCTTCTGTGGCGGGCCACCTGGCGCGCGGAGCTGCGACGGCTCCTCGTTCTGCTCGTACTGCTCACCGGCGGCCTGCTCGTGCTGCTGCTCGACGACAACGCGTGGAACCACGTGCCGCCGGCGCTGGCGCATATCCAGTTCACGTTCCGCCTTCAGACCTACATCGTGATGGCCATCGCCGGCGTGGTCACCGTCCTGCTCGGGAAGCTGGCGGAGGAAGGAACCGGCCGCCTCTCCCACCGCGGCCTCAGCGTCTCACTCGCGCTGGTCACAGTGTTCGGGCTCGCGCTGGGGTGCTGGCAGGTGTGGAACTCCAACGCCGGTTACTACCCCAATTCACCGGCATTCCTGAAGAACCGCTCGTTGGTGCTCCGTTACCCGTCCGGCACCCCGCCCAGCTGGTACGTCTACGCGCTGCTTGGCAGTTTCCGAGACGCCGGCGCCCCGGTCGTCGAGACCCAGGGACAGATTCACCTCGATCCGGACGCGATCACCGGAGACAGAACCACGCAGACGGTGTCGATTCCCGCGGGCGTCGGGCCGGTGGGTTCGAATATCGCCGCGCCGCCCCAGATCGTCACGGTGCGTGGGCTCACGGTGGCTGGGCGCACGAGCGATGGCTACCTGGCGTTCCGGCGGCCGTCAGGTGGCCGGAGGAGTGTGCGGCTGATGGTGACCCAGGCGCATACGCCCGCGATGCGGCTGGCGCCGATCGTGACCCTGCTGGGATTGCTCGGCCTCATCGGCGCCGTGGTCGCCTCGGCGATCACGGCACATCGCGGACGCGGCGACGAGGCCATCCGCACGAGCACCACGGCATCAGGCATCCTCTGAGCGTCCTCGATGACCCTCGCCGCCCCCCGCAGATCCACTCAGACCGCGATCTCGCGCCGCGTCCCCGCGGCCACCGCTGCCCTCGGCGCGCTGCTGCTGGCGGCCGCGGTTCTGCTGCTCTACACGGGCCGGCACCTCACGTTCTTCTACGACGAATGGGCATTCGTGCTCCAGCGCCGTGGCGGCGGGCTCTCGACCTACCTCGATCCTCACAACGGCCACCTGGCGCTGTTTCCGGTCGCTGTGTACAAGGTCCTGTTTGCGATCTTCGGGCTGCGTCACTACACCCCGTACAGGGTCGTGGGGATCGCCCTGCATCTCCTCTGTGCCACCCTGCTCTACGTGCTCGTCCGGCGACGTGTCGGCCCTTGGCTCGCGCTCGCCCCGGTCGCGCTCCTGCTGTTCATGGGGACCGCCTGGCAGGACCTTCTGTGGCCGTTCCAGATCAGCTACCTCGCGTCGGTCGCCGGCGGCCTCGGCGCGCTAGCCCTCCTCGAGAGCGATGTTCGGGGTCGGGATGGGCTCGCGGCCGCCTTGCTCCTCTGGTCGGTGCTCAGCTCCGGTGTCGGCATCGCGTTCCTCGTCTCGGTCGCCGTCGCCCTCATCGCCACCGGGCAGCCGTGGCGGCGGCTCTGGATCGTCGCGGTTCCGGCGGCCGTGTACGGAGCGTGGTACCTGGGATGGGGGTCGAGCGAGCCCATCACCTCCGGTGCGGTGCTCGCAGCACCACAGTACGTTGCCAACGCCGCCGCGGGGGCGACGCTGGGCATCGCCGGCCTCACCGACGCCTCCTGGGGTCCTGCGCTCGCGATCGCACTCGCCGCGGTGATCGCGATCGCCTGGCGACGCCAGGGGCGCGACAGACCGACGCCGATGCTGCTGGCCGCCGGCGCGGGCGCCTTGACGTTCTGGGTACTGGCGGCGCTCGTCCGCGCCGACAGCCCGGATCCGACCGCCAGCCGGTACCTCTACGTCGGCGCCGTGTTCATCTTCCTCCTCGCCGCCGAATCAGGCGTCGGCCGGGGCCTTCGCGGGATGTCGTTGGCGCTGGCCGGGCTCCTCCTGCTCGGTGCGCTGATCGGGAACATCGGCGTCCTGCGGGATGGCGAGCGAGGACTCCGCGCCGATGATGCGAGCGTCCGGGCGTCATTGAGGATCGTCGAGATCGCGGCCCCGGTCGTCGCGCCAACGTTCGTCCCGAGCCCGATCGATGCCCCTGTGGTGACAGCCGGCCCGTACCTGGCCGCCGTTCGAGATCTCGGCTCGCCTGCGCTGAGCACGGGCGAGCTCGATCGTGCGCCCACACCGATCCGGATGGACAGCGATCGTGTGCTCCAACTGGCGGAGAGGTTGACTCCCGTTCTCGCTCCGCCAACCGCGATCTCGGGACGGCGAGCGCTCATCATCGAGGCCACCGTGAGCGGGCGCACGGTCGCGGTGGGGCCGTGCCGGCGGTTCATCCCAACTCATCCCGGGGCGTCCCTCGCTCTGCGCGTGAGCCCAGGCTCGCGGCTCGCGATCCGCGTCGGCCGGCTCCCAGCGGCACTCTACGCGCGCCGCTTCGGACCTGGCTTCCCGTCGGCCCCGCTCGCCGCGGCGTCCGCCGATCGGGACATGCTGGTCAGCTTCCCCCCGGACCTTGCTCCTCAGGTTCCCTGGCATGTGCTGCTGACCGCATCGACTCCCGCTGAGGTATGCCTCACGTGACCGCGCCATAATCGAGTGATCGTGAGCGCAACCCTTCCCGGTCTGCGGGGCGCGACCGAACCCGGGTCGCGGTTGGCGACACCGGCGGTGAGGCTTCGCAGCGTCAACAAGACCTTCCGCCTCCCCCACGAGCAGTACCACACGCTCAAGGAGCGGGCCCTCCACCCGTTCCGGACGCGGCGGTTCGATGTCCTACGCGCCGTCGACGACGTGAGCCTGGACATCGCGGTCGGGGAATTCTTCGGAATCGTCGGCCGCAACGGCAGCGGGAAGAGCACGCTGCTGAAATGCCTGGCCGGGATCTACGGCATCGACAGCGGGGTGCTGGAGATCAGCGGTCGCCTGTCGCCGTTCATCGAGCTTGGCGTCGGCTTCAATCCCGATCTCACGGCGCGAGACAACGTGATCATCAACGCGATCATGCTCGGCCTGTCGCGGAAGCAGGCCCAGGCGCGCTTCGACGACATTGTGGCCTTCGCCGAGCTGGACGAGTTCATGGACCTGAAGCTCAAGAACTACTCCTCAGGGATGCAGGTGAGGCTGGCCTTCGCCGTCGCGATCCAGGTCGACGCCGAGATCGTGTTGATCGACGAGGTCCTGGCAGTCGGGGATGCTGCGTTCCAGCAGAAGTGCTTCGATCAGTTCCAGCGCCTGAAAGCCGACGGTCACACGATCGTGTTCGTCACCCACGACATGGGATCCGTAGAGCGCTTCTGCGACCGTGCGATGCTGATGGACCGAGGCCGCGTGGTCGACCTCGGCAGTCCGGGCTCGATCGCCCGCCAGTACAACGAACTCAACTTTCGGCGCGTGCGCGAAGAGGCCAAGGAGACCGGCTCCGGACCGGAAACCCTACGGGCACCGCCGGTCGCCGAGGTCTCCACCGCCCGCTTCGAATCCCCGGACGGGGAGGCCCTGGTCATGACGAACCAGGGAGACGCGTGCAGCCTGCGGATGGATGTCCGCTTCCACGCTGAGATCGAGAATCCGATCTTTGCCTTCGCGCTCCTCAGCGAAGCCGGCACCACATCATTTGCCACCAGCACACAGGTCCATGGTGTGCAGACGGGACACTTCTATCCCGGTGATACCGCGGTGGTCCATGTGCGGTTCGAGAACTGGCTCGGTCCCGGCCGCTACCGGTTGATGGCGAGCATCGCGCGGGACGGAAGCGCCGGGGACATCTACGACGTGCGCACCGACACCTCCATGATCGTCGTCGCGAGCCGGTCCGGCGGCGGCGTAGCTGACCTCCCGCACAGCTTCGAGATCCAGCGCCCGTAGACAGGCACCGCCCGACAACATGCCGCGCTCCCAACCACTACTCCCCGGCTCCGCCGTGGCGTTCGCGACGCCTCTCAGCCGCTCGCGTCCCTCCCATTGGCCCGCGGTCGCCGGCGCAGGCGGTACGAGGCCCGGTAGCCGATCTTCATGGCCCGGAACATCGGCGCCGCGACCTGCGGGTGGGTGGCCAGCGCGAGCAGCGGGCGCTCGACGTCGGCCGGAAGCGCACCGCCGGGACCGACGAGCCGCATCGCGTCCTCGCTGAGCTCGCCGCGCATCATCCCGTGGCGGCGCTCGACCGTGCTCGCCGGAGTCGCGGGGGCGTCGCAGGTGGCGTGATAGAGCTCGAGCAGGGCCGCCCCCGTCCTGGCCCACGTCAGGTCGGCCGCGGCGTCACGGATCGAGTCGATGTTGCGCCGGCGGACCGCTGGATCGCGCATCAGCTCGAGGGCGGCCTCGGCGCTCAGCCCCACGTCCCAGGGGACGATGCCGGCCGTGGCGTCCGGGAGCAGCTCGCTCAGCGATGTCCCCTTCGCCCACATGCACGGCACCCCGTGATCGGCCGCCTCGAACGGAACCAGTCCGAACCCCTCGTGCACGGTCGGGTAGATGACGAGCTGCGCGCGCTCGAGCAGCCACGCCTTCTCGGCTTCGCTCACCGCCGCGAAGTCGATCACCGCCCCCGCGACCCGCGGGCGCAGCGCGAGCATCTCCGCCTCGTCGGGGGCGGAGGAGCCCTCGGCGACGCGCGGGCCGACGAACAGCAGGTATCCGGCCCAATCGTGGCGGCGCTGGAGCTCCTCGAGCACGCGGAGCGCGAAGACCCGGTTCTTATGGCGGAAGTCGGTTCCGATGCACAGCATCGCCTCGGCGCCCGCGGGCAGGCGGGCTGAGCCGCGCGGCGCAATCGGCACGTGGCCCGGCCGCGCGAGCACGTGGTCGGTTCCGATGTGCACGACGCTCGCTCGAGCGGTCTCGACCAGGTCCTCGGCCAGCGCGTCGTCGCGCGCATGCGCCGAGAAGAAGACCACGCGGTCGGCGACGGCGAGCGCCATCCGAGTCAGGCGCCTGTATCCCTCCCAGGCCTCGAACGAACGGAAGTAGGCAGGGTTGTGGTAGCCGATCAGATCCTGATTGGTCACGACCAGACGCTCGCCAAGTTGGGCCAGGAAGGAGAGATCCTCGGCGCTCGAAACCTGGAACGGGCGGTGCACGATGTCAGCGCGGGCGAACGCTCCCTTGGTCACCTGTTCACGGCGTGCGAGCTCGACGCCCGGCAGCGACAGCAGCACGTCGGCGGCATAACCGCTCAGCTCGTCGGGGACGATCGCGGAGATCCGCGCCTGCTCGGTTCGGGCGAGCGCGACGATCAGCTCGAGCACGTGCAGTTGAGTGCCCGTCATGGGCCCCGTGAGAATCCGTCCGTCGATCACCACCGAGAGCCCGGTCAGGACACGGCGGGCGACACTCAGCACGCGGGCGAGCGGGCCGCCAAGGTCCTGCTCGGTCAGGGCGACCGCGTCGTGGTAGTACGGATACCGTGCGGCGATGATGCGCTCGTGCTCGGCCTGGACCGAGTTGGGTCCACCGTCCTGGGCGAAGCTCGCGCCGCCGTGATGGAGCACCAGAACCTCGTCGGCGACGACGTGTGACAACCCGCTCTGGAGGCACCGCTGGGAGAAGTCGACCTCCTCGCCGTAGCCCGGGGAGAACGTGAGATCGAAGTCACCGACGAGCTCGAGCGCGCTGCGTCGGATCAGCATGCAGTGTCCGACCGCCGTCGGCAACCGCGGGCGCAGCTTGAGCGCACGCGCGCGGATCGCGGCAGCCGCCTCGTCGAAGCTCCATTCGGGCGGCAGCCGAGACTGCGGTCTGCCCCGCTCAGGCACCGAGACGACGCTTCCATGGTTCGTGAGCGCGGTCGCCGTCGCGATCCGGCTGTCGACCGAGGCCGCGGCCAGAAGGCCCTCGAGCCATCCCTCGGCCACGACGCAGTCCGAGTTCAGGATCACGACGTCCGCAGGCGCAGCGATGGCACAGGCGCCGTTGGCGTTGGCCGGGAAACCGAGGTTGCGCTCTCGGCGCAGATAGAAGACGTCGTGTTCGCTCGAGCTGTCGTCGGCGAGCTTGCGGACCAGTTCCTGGGAGCGCTCATCGGGACTCGCGTCGTCGCAGACCAGGATCGGCACCGCGGCCGGTGTGTGAGCGAGAACGCTGCCGATGCAGCTCACGAAGTGCTCATGGCCCGCGTACACCGGTATGCACACCACGACGTCGCCGCGCTGGGCACCGATCGAGTCCGTGGGCTGGATCCATCGCAGGCTCACGCGGCGATTATGGCGTGGTGCTCCGCGGCAGCGCTGACCGCTGCTAGCTTGATCGGCCGTGAGCACCCACACCGCGACGGCCTACGGCCCCTCGGCCCTGGGCGGCAGCCTCAGGCGATTTGCGGAGCTGACGCTGACGCTCGCCCGCACCGAGTTCAAGCTGCGCTATTTCGGGTCGGCGCTCGGCTACGTGTGGTCACTCGTGCGCCCGCTGCTGTTCTTCGGCGTCATCTACGTGTTCTTCACGCAGATCCTGAACATCGGCAAGGGCATCCCCCACTACGGCGTGTACCTGCTGACGGGAATCGTGCTGTGGACGTACTTCTCCGAGGCGACCGGGGCGTGCGTCCAGTGTCTCGTGGGACGCGAGGCGCTGCTGCGCAAGGTCCGGTTTCCCCGCATGGTGATCCCGCTGTCGGTCTCGCTCACGTCGGTGTTCAACCTGGGGATGAACTTCATCGCGGTGATCGTGTTCGCGCTCGCGAGCGGGATCAACCCCACGCTGTCGTGGCTGGAGATGTTCCCGATCGCACTCGGGTTCATCATGCTCGCGACCGGGGTGGGGATGCTGCTCTCGGCCCTCTACGTGCGCTACCGGGACATCCAGCCGATCTGGGAGGTGCTCTCGCAGGTGCTCTTCTACTGCTCGCCGATCATGTACCTGGCGAGCAGCTACAAGCAGTTCGAGCATCTCATGCTGACGCTGAACCCGATCGCGCTCCTGCTGACCCAGATGGGGCACGCGTTCGTGCACCCGGCGCCGGTGCCCACGGAGGTCGGAAACACCGGGATCTACGTCCCCGTCCAGCACATGCGCTCGGCCGTGCAGGCCAGCGGCGGGGTCTGGCACGTGGTCGTCTCGCTGTCATTGATCCCGGCGATGTTCGCGCTCGGCTGGTGGGTATTCACCCGCGAGGCGCCACGGGTGGCCGAGAACCTGTAGCGCGTGATGGAGCGGGCGACCCGGATCTACAGTCCGGCGAGGATCGTCCGCAGACCGTCGGGCAGCTGCATCGTCGCGGCCCACCCGAGCCCGTCCCGCGCCCGGCTCACGTCGAGGCAGCTGCGCCGCACCTCGCCGGGGCGCTCCGGGGCGAACGCCGCCGGCGGCAGTTTCCGCTCGCCCAGGCTGTCCAGTGTCTCGATCAACTGGAGCACCGAGGTCTCACGTCCCCAGGCGATGTTCCAGGCCCCGGTCTGCTCCGCGTCCGCCGCGAGCAGGTTCGCCCGCACCACGTCGCTCACATGGACGTAGTCACGCGTCTGGTCTCCATCGCCGAACACGGTGGGCGCGCGGCCCTCGACCAGCATCCCGCACAGGATCGCGATCACACCGGCCTCGCCGTGGGCGTCCTGACGCGGCCCGTAGACGTTCCCGTACCGAAGCGAGATGGAGGAGAGCCCGTGGAGTCGCGTGTACAGCTCGCAGTAGCCCTCGGCTGCGAGCTTCCCCTGCCCGTACGGCGCCAGTGGCCGGATCGGAGCCGTCTCGGGAGTCGGAAGCACGTCCGCCTCGCCGTACAGGCCGCCGCCCGTCGAGGTGTTGACGAACCGCCGCGCGCCACAGCGGCGCGCGGCCTCGAGCACGGCGATGGTGCCGAGCACGTTCTTGTCCGCGTCGAGAATCGGGTCATCGACCGAGACGCGGACGTCGATCTGGGCGGCGAGATGGAAGACGACCTCGGGACGTGCGGATGCGAAGATGGCGCCGACCGCCTCCCGATCGCGTACGTCGGCAACCTGCAAGGTGGCGCCCGCGCCGAGTGCATGCTCCAAGTTCGCCCGCCGGCCGCTCGAGAGGTCGTCGATCACGGTGACCGCGTCGCCGCGGGCGAGCAGGCCGTCGACGAGGTTCGATCCGATGAACCCGGCGCCGCCGGTGACCACGCAGTCCATGCCGCGGCAAGCTTAGAGGCGTAGCGCGATGAGAGGCAGCAGCGCGAGCGCGGCCACGTGAGCGCCGCGCGCCAGGCCGACAAGTGAGCGCCGCGCGCCAGGCCGACAAGTGAGCGCTGCGCGCCAGGCCGACACATCAGCAGTTCGGATCGGGCCCGCACCGCATAGGCGGCGCAGGCCCAACCGAAGGACGACCCTAATAGGGCTGAGGGGCCGTCCGTGGCCCGCGAGAAAGGGGGCATGCTCACGGGCCCTGGTGACCTCCGTGTCAAACTCCAGCATAGCGTCGCGGCCCCCGGCCGACGTACACACGGGCGCCTCAATTGACGCTGTCCCGGCACAAATACCGAAACCCGCGGTCCTCATTCTCGTTCCTCGGCGTATCGTCTTTGGTTTCAGGGACTCGCCGAGCAGGCCACAATCATCCCCAGTGAAGCCCGATTCCGCCCAATACCCGATGCCCGCAGTGAGCAGCCCGCCGCGCACGGTTGCGGTGCTGGGAGTTCCCCTGGCGCTGACCGATTACGAGCGCGTACTCGAGTGGATCGAGCAGATGGTCCGGGAGCGCAGCCGCGGTTACGTATGCGTGGCCAACGTCCATACCGTGACCTCCTCCTCGGAGGATCCCGAGCTGCGCGCGGCCCTGCTCAACTCATCGCTGAACGTCCCGGACGGGCAGCCGCTCGTGTGGGCGATGAACGCTCTGGGCCATCCGCTCGGTGGCCGCGTCTACGGACCGGAGCTGATGTCGCGGGCGTGTGCGCGGGCCGCCACGTCGGGCCATCGCTTCTACCTGTACGGGGGGCGGAATCAAGGAGCCCTGGTCCAGCTGGCCCTCAACCTCCGCCAGCGCCACCCCGGAGTCAAGATCGTCGGTGGCTACTCCCCGCCCCATCGCCCGCTCTCCGCCGAGGAGCGCCAGACCGTGACGGACGAGATCAACCGCTCCGGGGCCGACGTCGTCTGGGTCGGGATCGGGGTGCCCAAGCAGGAGAAGTGGATGGCCGAGATGCGCTCTGAGCTCGAAGCCCCTGTGCTGATCGGCGTCGGCGCCGCCTTCGACTTCCACGCCGGCCTGGTGCCCCAAGCGCCCAACTGGATGCAGGACGCCGGCCTGGAGTGGGCCTACCGGCTGGCCCACGAGCCGCGTCGGCTGTGGCGGCGCTATCTGCGCTACAACCCGCGCTTCGTCGGAGGCTTCGCCCGTCAGCTCGTCAATCACCGGCGGCGCGAGCGACGCCGCTGAGCATCCGGGCCCCGCGTGATCGTGCGCGACCGGATCCGAAGTCGTCTGCGTTACGGTGTCGCACGCGATGTTCGATCAAGAGCCGCTCGCCGACTCGCCGACGGCCTCGATCGTGATCCCCACGCGGGGTCGGCCCGGGTACCTGGACGTGGCGCTCGCCTCGGTCGTGCCCCAGGCCGATCGTGCCGGCGCCGAGGTCCTGGTGGTCAGCGACGGGGACGAGCCCGCGACGCGCGCGGTCGCCACCCGGCGCGGCGCCCGCGTGATCGGCCTCACCGAGCCCTCCGGCGCCAACGCCGCCCGCAACGCCGGCGTGGCCACCGCACGCGGCCCGCTCCTGATCTTCCTCGACGACGACATCGAGGCGCCGGCCGGCTGGCTCGATGCGGTCATCGCGGGCGCGGCCGGCGCGCCCTCCCATGACGTCTTCGGCGGCCCGATCCGCGCTCGCATCGAGGGTGGCGGCCCGCGGGCATGCGGTCGCGAGCCGCCGCCGATCACCACCCTCGACTGCGGCGCCCGAGACCAGGATGTGAAACTGGTGTGGAGCGCCAATATGGCCGTGCGGCGCCGCACGCTGGACCGCATCGGTCGTTTCGATGAGTCGCTCGCGGGCTGCGGCGAGGAGGAGGACTGGCAGCTGCGATACGCAGCTCAGGGTGGCCGCGTGCGCTACCTCGCCCGCGCAGGCGTCGATCACCGGCGGACGGCCGCCGATGCCCGGCTCCGGGCGCTCTCGCGCGCCGCCTATGGCCGCGGGCGAGCCGCTCGGCGCTACGACGTCGTCAAGGGCTCGGCCCCGTCGACTGCGGCTGAGCTGCGCACACTCACCGGGTGCGCCTGGCACATCGTCAGGCGACGGTGCGCGATCGGCGTCGTGATGTCGGCCCATGCCGCCGGCCGGCTGCACGAGGCGCTTGCAGGCCGATAGCGGTGAGTGCCGAGCACCCCGCAGCGGACGACTTCCTGTCCGGAGCCAGCGGCCAGGTCGCCGGGATCCGCCTGACGAGCCGGGCCATCGCCACCGACGCCCTGCAGGACGCGGTCGCGCTGGCGCGACTCGAGCGCTGGAGACTGCGGCGCGCCGCGGCGCGCTGGCCGCGCCGCAGGGTGCTGGCGCTGGCGATCGAGCGCACGGGCATGCCGAACCTCCTCTCCGCCGCGCACGCGGAGCTGCTGCGCTCCCGCCACGACGTCCGCTTCCGCCAGACCGACGCCGGTGACCGCGGGAAGTTCGAGAACCTGCGGTCCATGCTGGAGAGTCACCCGGTCGAGAACAGCGACTGGCTGCTCGTGATCGACGACGACGTGTCGCTGCCCCCAGGATTCCTCGACGCGTTCATCTTCCTGTCCGAGCGGTTCGGGTTTCGGCTCGCGCAGCCCGCCCACCGGCGGCGCTCCCACGCGGCGTGGGAGGTGACCCGCCGCCAGACGGCCAGCGTCGCCAGGGAGACGGCGTTCGTCGAGATCGGGCCCGTGGTCGCGTTCCAGGCCGCGACATTCGACGTGCTGCTGCCGTTTCCACCGCTGCGGGTCGGGTGGGGCCTCGACGCGCACTGGTCAGCGTTGGCCCGCGAACGCGACTGGAAGCTCGGCATCATCGACGCCACGCCGATCCGCCACGGCCTGCGACCGATCGCTTCCTCCTACGACCGCCGGGGCGCGATCGAGGAGGGCCGCTCGTTCCTCGCCGGCCGGCCCTACACGCGTACCGCCGAGGCCCGGCAGACGCTCGTGACCCACCGGTCGTGGCGCTGAGGGCAAGGGGTGACGCGCGTGCAGCGACACTTGGCGCTGGACAGGCGGTGACGCGCGTGAAGGTTCTCGTGGTGGCGGAGTACTACCCCCGCGCTCCGGACGACGCGCTGGGGATCTGGACCCACCGGCAGGCGGTGGCGGTGCGCGACGCAGGCGCCGAGGTCAGAGTGCTGGTTCTGCACCGGCCGGTTCCGCCGCTCGCGGCGTTCCGGGCCGGTGACATGACGGCGATGCGCGCCGCCGTGCGCCAACCCGGTCACGGCCGGATCGACTCGATCGAGATCGATTACGTGCGCTACCTGTCCCCCCCGCGGCCCTGGAGCTACGGATCCTGGGGGGCGTGGGCCGCACCGGCCTTGGCGCTCGCGCTGCGCCGGCTGCGCCGACGCTTTCCGTTCGAGCTCGTGCACGCTCACTACGCCGTTCCCGCCGCCGACGCAGTGCGCCGGGTCGCGCCCGCAGCGCCGCTCGTCGTGTCGGTCCACGGCGGTGACGTGTACGGCACGGTCACGCGTCGGGCCGGGGCTGGGGCTGTGCGGGCAACCCTTGCGCACGCCGGCCTGGTGCTCGCCAACAGCGCGGGGACGGCACGGCGCTGCACGCAGTACGGGGCGCGGGAGACGCGTGTCGTGCACCTCGGGACCGACCTGCCGTCGCGCTCCACCGGCCCGGAGCGAGCGGCCGGCGCGTCACCGACGCTGGTGACGGTCGGGAACCTGATCGAGCGCAAGCGCCACCGCGACGTGGTCGCTGCGCTGCCGCGCCTGCTGCCGCGGCACCCCGGTCTGCGCTACCGGATCGTCGGCGATGGACCGCAGCGTCAGGCGCTGCGGGCGCTGGCGCGCTCGCTCGGCGTCGAGCGGAACGTCGAGCTGCTGGGGCGCCTGCCCCACGCGCAGGCACTCGCGATCGCCCGTGCCGCCGACGTCTTCGTGCTGCCCAGCGTCGATGAGGCGTTTGGCGTCGCCTTCGTGGAGGCGATGGCCGGCGGCGTCCCCGCCATCGGGTGCCGGGGAGTGGATGGCCCGGAGGAGATCGCGGCGGCCGGCGGGGGTCTGTGGCTCGTGGAGCCGGGCGATGTGGCCGGTCTGGCGGCCCGGATCGACTCGCTGCTCTCGGCGCCCGCCGAGCGCGCCGAGCTCGGGCGTCAGGCCCGGATGACCGTGGAGCGTGCGTTCACCTGGACGCGCTGCGGCGAGCAGACGATGTCCGCGTACGAACATCTTCTGCGGTCCTGCGCAGAAGACGGTGTTTAGCCCGCGACCGAGCTGGGAATGAGCGGGCCGAGGGTGCTTTTCGTGGGCCTGGTGCGCCTCGGGCTCCTAGCACCTTACGCCGCGCTGGTCCTGGTCGGCGGAGGCCACCCCCCGGTCCCGGGCCTCCGCCGCCAGCGCGGTCTGCCACCAAGTGCGCAACTCGGCCCACATGGGATCGTTGAAGCGGAGGTCCGGACTCACTGCTACGCTCGAACAGGGGACGGAGGTGCGAAGCGGCGCGGCCGCTCGAGATTTCATGAGAAAGCCGAACCTGCTCACAGTCCTCCTCGTCAGCTTGGCCGTCTCGGCCACCGGGCTCTTCGTTGCGGCGTCCGCGCTGGCCAGTGCCAGCCAGGTGATCGCCGACTGCAACGCGAACGGCTACCTGACCGGCCACTATTCCCGCGCTGATCTCCAGGGCGCGCTGAACGGCATGGGGGCCGACGTCAAGGAGTACACGAACTGCTACGACGTGATCCGCCGCGCGCTGCTGGCGTCCGCGGTTGCCGGCAACGGCGGCGGTGGAGGCTCCGCCGGCGCGCCCCCCGCCGGCGGCTCGGGCTCGGGCCGTCCGCCCACAGCCCACACCGCGGGCACCAGTCCCGCGGCCTCGCACCACGCCGCCTCCGGCCACCACGCATCGGCGGTCTCGACCCGCGGCGTGTATTCGACGCTAGCGGGCAGTGGCGCCACCGCCGCCGGCTCCCCCCGAGCGGTCACGCTCAGCGGTAACACGGTCCGTCCCGGCAGCGCCGGGGTCGACTCCGGCTCGAGCCTCCGTTCGCTGCCTCTGCCGCTGATCGCCGTGCTCGTTCTCCTCGGACTCGCCGCACTGAGCGGTGGCGGGGTCGCGATTCGCCGCCGTGGCATCGCTCGCGACGGCACCTAGCCGGACCGCGCCGCGCGTCCGACCCGGCGGCGGCCGCGCCGCCCGACGGTGGTTCAGCGTTGACCGGGCTCTCGGGCTCGGGCTCGGCGTCCTCCTGGCGCTGATTGCGTTCATCACGACCGGCGGCGTCGATCTGGGGCCGAACACGTGGACCGAGATCGCGATCGTGTTCGCCGGTGCCGCTCTGGGGGTCGCGGCGCTCCTGCTCTCCGCTCCGGGCCGTCTGTGGGGTGGGACGGCCCTGTTGCTGTTCGCGGCGCTTGCAGCCCTTACGGTGCTGTCGATCTCCTGGTCGGTGCAGCCGTCCGACTCGTGGGTCGAGGCCAACCGCTCGATTTCCTACCTGGCCGCCTTCGGAGGCGCGATCGCCCTGTCGCGCCTGATCCCGCTGCGCTGGCCCGCGATGGTGGGAGCGATCGGCGTCGCGAGCACGATCGTGTGCGCCTACGCGCTGCTCGTGAAGGTGTTTCCGGCCACGCTGGACCCCACCGAGGTCCTGGGACGGCTGCGGGCACCATTCGATTACTGGAACGCCGTCGGCCTGATGGCGGCGCTGGGCCTCCCGGCACTCCTGTGGGCCGGCACACGGCGCGAGGGCAGCCGCACCCTGCGGGCGATCACCGTGCCGGCGATGGCGGTGCTGGTGATCGTGCTCATGCTCTCGTACTCGCGGGGCGCGTTGCTGGTGGCGATCCTGGGGCTGGCGCTGTGGTTCGCAATCGTGCCTCTGCGGCTCCGCGGAGCGCTGATGCTCTCACTCGGCGTCCTGGGCGGGGCGGCGGGCTCCGCTTGGGCGCTGGCCACGCACCCGCTCACGCGCGACCAGGTGTCCCTCTCCTCGCGCACGACCGCCGGACACACGTTCGGGCTGGTTCTGGTGCTGCTGCTGCTTCTGCTCACCGCGGCTGGGTTCGCCGCGGCGCGTGCCACGGATCGCGTTGAGCTCGGGGCCCCGGCACGCCGCCGTGTCGCGATCGTCCTGCTCGCGCTGCTCGCGTGTGTGCCGCTCGCCGGGATCGCCGCGCTGGCGGCCTCCTCGCGCGGGCTGACCGGCGAGGTGTCGCATATCTGGAGCACGCTCACCAGCACCAAGGGGGGCGTGGGCGACAACGCCGGCCGTCTGGTCCAGGTGTCCAACAGCCGCGCCGGCTATTGGAGCGAGGGCCTCAAAGTGGGCGAGCACTCGTTGCTGAAGGGCGTCGGGGCCGTCGGCTACGGCACCGCCCGCCTGCGCTACACCTCCGACAAGCTCCTCGCCCAGCACGCCCACAGCTACATGATCGAGACGTTCGCCGACTTCGGTCTGATCGGGCTCGCGCTGAGCGCCGCACTGCTCGCAGCCTGGTCGGTTGCGGCGGCCCGGGCGATCGGCATGCGCAATCGGTTCCGCGGCGAAGGCTCGGGCGACCCCGCCGGCGAGGTCTCCGCCGACCCCGGCGGCGACGGCTCTGCCGACCCCAGCGGCGAGGTCTCAGCCGACCCCCGTGGCGACGGCTCTGCTGGTCCAATCGGCGAGGTCTCCGCCGGTCGCGGCGCGGGCCGTGCCGCGCTCTCCGAGGGACAAGCTGCCGAGCGCATCGGCCTGCTGACACTGCTCGTGATCGTGGTCACGTTCGGCCTGCATTCGGCGATCGATTGGACGTGGTTCGTACCGGGCGTCGCGCTGCCTGCGCTGATCTGTGCGGGCTGGCTTGCCGGTCGCGGGCCGCTGAACCATCCCATGGGACTGGCCGTTCCCAGGCCGAGTCTGCTGTCGGGCCGGGGCGCCGCCGCGGCGTTGCTGGCGGCCGTCGCGCTCGTGTGCGCCTGGACCATCTGGCAGCCGCTTCGCTCGGCCAACGCCGCGGACGCCGCGCTGGCCGCGCTCGGGCAGGGCAACGCCCGCGCCGCATTGGCCGATGCCCGCACGGCGGCCGCGCGCAACCCGGTCGACATCGAGCCGCTGTGGGATCTGTCGGCGATCTACGGGGCGATCGGCCGCCCGGGGGCCGCGCAGGCGGAGTTGACGCGCGCCGTCCGACTGCAGCCCGCCAATCCGGCGACTTGGCTGCAACTCGGCGAGTACGATCTGCTGCGCGGCCAGCGGCAACAGGCGATCGCCGTGCTCAAGGCCGCGCTGTATCTCGATCCGCACTCGCCGGAGGCGCAGAGTGCGGCCGCTCAGGCGAGCGCCCCAGCGCCCGTGCCCAGCGTACCCGCTCACGCACACCGTCGCGCCAGATGAACTGAGCCCCGCCGATTCCGATTCTCGGGACGGTTGCGCGCGGATGCCACGCAGGGCGGCGCGCGACGGGTTCACGTCGTGTCCAACAGACTCCTCACCGCTCGCCCCGCGCGAGCAGCATCCGCCGCTCACCGCTCGCCCAGCGCGAGCAGCATCCGCCGCTCACCGCTCGCCCCGCGCGAGCAGCATCCGCCGCCATCCGGGCATGCCGCCGACCCCCCGCACCGTGACCTGACCGAACCCGAAGCCCTCCAGCAGGCGGGCGAGCGAGCGGCGTGTGTAGAGGTGCAGATGGTCTCCCAGTGGCTCGCTGTAGGGCTCGACCCCCCGCAGCGCCAGCGCCAGACGTGGGTGATCCGGGGTGGTCACGAGCAGCCGCCCCCGCGGCGCGAGCACCCGCCTGACCTCCGAGCACCACCGCGCCGTGTCGCTGACGTG
Source organism: uncultured Solirubrobacteraceae bacterium (assembly GCA_963800815.1). GTDB lineage: Bacteria > Actinomycetota > Thermoleophilia > Solirubrobacterales > Solirubrobacteraceae > Palsa-465. The sequence goes on along the minus strand of CAWDCP010000019.1, from coordinate 352,337 downwards.
CTCGATCACCTCGCTCGCCCAGACCACGTCGAAGGACGAGTCCTCGAACGGCAGGTCGCCGTCGAGCGGGGCGAGGCGGAAGTCGAGTCCGGGATGGGCTTCGCGCGCCCGGCGCAGCGCCGCCTCGGCGACGTCGACGCCGACGGCCGACGCGCACCGCGCGGCCAGAATCGCCGTGAACCCTCCCGCCCCGCAGCCGAGGTCGAGCGCGCGATCGGCGGAGCGCACCTCCGAGCTCAGAAAATCCGAGCGCCGGGGCAGGTCGGGCAGGCTCAGATCAGCCGGTAGGCGCTCCCACAGATCCTCGTAATAGTCCCGCATCCCGTGACCGTATCCGCCCGCACGATCGGCCGGATCGGCCAGTCGATGCGTCACCTCAGGCCAAATCGGCACGACATTGTCAACTTGTCGCGTCTAGAGTGGTCGGACGGGGTAACCAGCCCCCGTCCAGGCGATGACCGGCGCACCCATTCGCTTTATCGGTGCTGTTCAGCCCGACCCTTTGGAACCGCGATGAACCGGCGGCTGCCCGCGGTCGCGCCCGTCGACGATCCCGGTGGAGCACCGGAGCGGCTGATCGCGCCATGAAGGTCGGCTTCGACAGCCGCCCGGCCAAGGATCCCCGGGGGGTCGGGCGCTATGCCCGTTGCCTGCTCGAGGCGCTGATCGAGTCCGACGCCGTCGAGCTGATCGAGACACACGAGCCCCGCCGCTGCGATGTCTTCCACTCACCCTGGATCGACGGCGCCCTGCTCCGCTCGCCGGTGCCGATGGTCGTCACGCTGCACGACCTCGTTCCGATCAAGCGGCGCGGCGAGTACCTGCGCTCGGGCATCCGCTTCAAGCTCCGCTACCTGGCCGTGCAGCGCGCGGTCCGCGTGGTCGTGCCCACCAACGCGGTGGCCGACGACGCGATCAAGCTGCTGGAGATCCCCGCGGATCGGATCCGGGTCATCCCCGAGGCGGTCGCGCCGGCGATCGGCGTGCGTTCGAGCGCCGAGGTGCAGACGGTCCGCGAGCATTTCAAGCTCCCCGAGGACTACCTGCTGTGGGTCGGCGGGCTCCGCACGCCCGACCCGCGAAAGCGCGTGGCGGCCCTCGCCCGGGCGCGCCGGAGCATGCCGCTCGTGCTGGTGGGAGCCACCGGCCGCTGGTCCCGCGAACTCAAGCATGTGACCCTCACCGGCGTCGTCACCGACGATGAGCTGGCCGCGATCTACACCGGCGCGCATGCGCTCGTGTTCCCGAGTGACGACGAAGGGTTCGGGCTGCCGCCGATCGAGGCGCTCGCCTGCGGGACGCCGGTCGTCGCCTCCGACGTGCCGGCCCTGCGCGAAGTGCTCGACGGGCGCGCGAGACTGATGCCGGTCGAGGACCTCGACGCGTTCGTTGCCGCCGCCGAGGCGGCGCAGCGGCCCGCTCCGCCGCCGCCGGACTGGACCTGGGCCCAGGCCGCCGAGGCGACGATCGAGGCCTACGAGGAAGCTCAGCACGCGCCCGCGAAGTGGCGCGGCGCGCGGCGCCACCGGGCCCGGAAGGCGGCCGGCGACGTCGCCGAGCGGTCCGGGCTCCGCGACCGCGGGTCCGACCGCGGCGTGGAGGGACGCACGATCACCGAGCCGGCCATCCTTACCCCGGCCATCGACGACGAAGCCTGACCAGCCTATGCGTTCACGCGAGGATCATCGGCTCTCCAGCAGCAGCGTCACCGGGCCATCGTTGACCAGCTCAATCTGCATGTGCGCACCGAACACCCCACGGCGGGCGTCGAGCCGTGCGCAGAAGCGCTCGTACAGCGGCTCGGCCACGTCCGGCGGCGCCGCGGCGATGTAGCTCGGGCGATTGCCGCGGCGCGCGTCGCCGTACAGCGTGAACTGGCTCACGCACAGCACCTCGCGGCCGTCCAGCGCCTCGTTCATGCGCCCGTCGGCGTCGGGGAAGATCCGCAGCGCGCGGACCTTGTCGGCCAGCCGCTCCGCCTCCTGCTCGGTGTCCCCGACGGCCACGCCGAGCAGCACGAGCAGCCCCTCGCCGATCTCCGAGATCCGCTCGCCGCCGACCGAGACCGCGGCGCGGCCGACCCGCTGCACGAGGGCCCGCACCCCGCTCCTCAGACGTCCCGGAGCTCGGCCGCCGCCTGCTCGGGCGCGACGATGTTCAGGTTCACCCCGGCGCCGAGCTCGAGCCCGGCCAGGGTGGTGAGGCGGGGCACGATGTCGATCCGCCAGCAGAAGTACTCCGACCCCTGGGGCGCGGTCCTGACCCACATGTTCAGCGGTGGGATCGCTCCGAGCCGGCGGCCGAGCCGCCCGAGCGCACCGTGCAGGAGAGCGGCCCCGTTCGGCCCGTCGTCCTCGAAGCGCAACCGCGGCGTGCGGGGCGCGAGCAGCAGCTGGAACGGAGAGCGGGCCCCGAACGGACACATCAGGACGGCCTCCTCGTCGATCGCCACGATCCGCTCCCGCTGGCGGACCTCCTGCTGGACGAGGTCGGCGAGCAGGTTCCCGCCCAGGGTGCGGGTGGCGTAGGCGCCGAAGCGCTCGCGCTCACGGGCGATCGCGGCCGGCACAAAGTCGAGTGCGTACAGCTGTGCGTGGGTGTGCGGCAGCGAGGACCCGGCCTCGCGACGCTCGTTGACGATCAGATGCAGGCAGGCTGCATCGGCGTGCACGCGCATCCGCTGGCGCCACACGTCCATCGCGGCGGCGACCTGCTCGGGGCTCAGATCCCCGAGCGAGACGACCGGCGTCGGGGCATTGACGATCACCTCGTGGTGGCCGCGAGCCGGGCCGGTCCAGAACAGGTCCCGGTCGGCATGGGGCGTCGGCTCGGGGGACTGCGGTTCGAGCGCCGGATACAGATTCGGTACCACGCGCACCACCCAACCGGGCGTGTCCGGAGCACCGCCGCCGGGCCGCACGGCGTAGAGCTCGGGCGGCGTGCGATCCTCGTGCCCCTCGGCGAACGGGTCGGTCGCGGGATCGATCGGCTCCGGCGGCTCGGCCCGCAGGCCCCCGCCGGGACGTCCCGCCCGAGCGCCGGCGACGACCGACCGCTGTCCGCTGAGGGGGTCGATCCTGATTTCAGGCAAGCGCCTTCTCCATCGCGACGTGCTCGATCCCGGCCTCCACGAACACACGCCCGCGGGCGCGGTACCCGGCCAGCTCGTAGAGCTCGCGTGCGTAGGTCTGCGCGTGGAGCACGAGCCGGCGTCCGCCGGCCGCGCGCGTCTCGGCCTCGGCCACGTCCAGCAGCGCGGTGGCGATCCCGCGGCGGCGCATCGAGGCCAGGACGGCCAGCCGGCTGAACTGCGCCGTCGAGCCGACCATCAGCACGCGGCAGGTGCCGACGACGGTGCCGTCCATGATCGCCACGAGGTGGACCGCCTCGGGGTCACGGCCGTCGACCTCCTCGTTGGCGGGCACGCCCTGCTCGTTGCAGAAGACGTCGTGGCGCAGCTCGAGCAGATCTCGCATCTCGGTCTCGCCGTGGGCGCGGCGAACCTCATAGAGCACCGTGCCGGTCATTGCATCGCGTAGCGCTTGACGTCGGAGGCGAGCGCCTGGGTGCTCAGGTACGGGCCGGCGTGGTCGTAGGTGATCGTGCCGGTGGGATCGATGAACACGGTCTGGGGGTAGTAGGTCCGGGCCTGGATCGTCCCTGCGATCGCCTCGTCGGGGTCCGTGTAGCTCGGATAGGTGACCGGGAACTGCTTCAGGAACGCGGCCGCCGAGGTGTTGCTGTCCTTGCCGTCGATGCCGACGAACGCCACACGCCGCCCGTAGGCGGCGGCCACCCGCTGGTACACGGGGAACTCGGATTGGCAGGGCTCGCACCACGAGCCCCACTTGTTCACGACGATGGGATACCCCTTGAGCGAGGCGATCCGGGCGGAGAACGCCTTCGGCCCCCCGCCCAGCAGCTGGTTGGCCTGCGCGTGCAACGAGGCCAGCGGAGGGGGTGAGCCCTTGAAGTCGACCGTGATCTGGGACGGCGGCGGAGCGGCGTTCTTGGCTGTCGACCCACATCCGCCGAGCACGACGCCGAGGGCCAGCAGGCAGGCTGTGAGAGATGAACGCGGAGCCACGTGGCGAAGCTTGCCACAGCGCCAAGCACTCCTCCCGCGAGGCCGCCACTCCCATCTGCTTGAATACCGGCTATCCTCCAAGTCGGGCAGGCGAGGGGGACTCGCTTCTGAGGCTTTACCTCGTCGTACTCGGCGCATCCGCCCGAGTCACCTTGAGTCGCTACGACCTTCCGCCGCGGCTCGCTCATTCCAGACGCAACCTTCCAATCTCCGATGGGTGCTTCCACCCCCCTTCCGAGCCCTGCCGCGATCGCGCGTGCGGAGAAGCTCACTCGTGAGCGATTCATCCATGAGGGCGAAACAATTGAAGATGCTTTGGCACTCGGCTCCGCCCGACGGCGGGCGCTGGACGCAGCTCTGGCCGAGCTCGATGCCGGAGCGACGCAGCCCTCGATCGAATGGCGGCGCCAGTTCGCGCTCCTGCTCGGGCTCGAGCGCCTCCTGTCCGAGGACGAGCCTCAGCTCGTCGACGGCACGGTGCTCTCCGCCCACCAGGTCGACGCGCTCTCGGGCACGCTGACCGCGCTGCTGGCCGAGGCCCAGCGCTCCACCGCCAACGGCAACGGCTACGGCAGCGCCAACGGCGGCGCGAACGGCGCCGTCGCGATCGAGCCGGAGCTGCTCGCCTCCTCGGCCATCCCGGGCGAAGAGGAGGAGGACCTCGAAGAGGGTGAGCCTGACGAGGAGCCCCAGGACTGGGAGGACGACCGTGACGTCGACGAGGATGTCGAGCTCGCCGAGCAGCCCGAGGATCCCAACGCCGCCCGGCGGTTCTGGTTCGAGCACGCCACCGGCGCCGGCAAGACGGTGGCCGCACTCGGGTTCGTCGAGGCCTCGCGTACCGGCGGCGTACTGATCCTCACCCACCGCCGCAACCTGGTCGACCAGTTCCACGGCGAGCTGCGCGACCGCGGCTACCGCGATCGCATCAGTGGTCCCCTGCTCGACGGCAAGGACTCCGCCAACGGCCCCGTGACCGTCGAGACCTACCAGTGGTTCGTGCGCAACGCCAGCCGGATCTCCGACGCGTACACGATCGTGATCTGCGACGAGGCTCACACGGCCCTGGGCGAAAAGACCTCAGCCGCGATCCGCGGCTGGTCGGGTCCGATCTTCGTCGGGATGACGGCGACCGGCGCGCTGATCGCCCGACACGTCACCGACCTGTTCCCGACCCAGACTTCGCGCTTCGATCTCGCCCAGGCCGCGCGACGCGGCGTGATCTCCCCGCTGCGCTGCATCCGGATCCCGCCCGGGCCCGGAGTCCGGACGATCGCCAAGGTGCCGTTGCGCCGCGGCGAGGTGGACACCGAGTTCGACCAGGAGATGCTGGCCGAACTGCTCGACCAGACCCCGTTCAACGTCGCCATCGCCGACCTCTACAAGACCCGCTTCAACGGCGTCCCCGGCGTCGTCTACGCGGCCGGCGTGCGCCACGCCTACAACGTCGCGCAGTCCTTCCGTGATCTGGGGATGAAGGCCCAGGCCGTCTCCGGCGAGACACCGAAGCGCCAGCTGGCCAAGATCCTCGCCGACTACGAGTCGGGCAAGGTCGACGTGCTGGTCAACGCCCAGCTGCTGGCCGAGGGCTGGAACTCGCCGCGCGCGACGATCTGCATGCATCTCGCGCCCACCGCATCCAAGCGCATCTACCAGCAGCGCGTCGGCCGCGTCACGCGACGCCATCCCGGCAAGGAAGCGGGGATCGTCGTCGACTTCGTACATCCCGCGACCAAGCACGACGATCCCGTGGTGACTCTCCACTCGCTGCTCGATCGCGACGTGTATCGCGGCGGCGCGATCGTCGTGGGGCCGGTGCGCCGCGGCCGCGGCCGGCGAGTGCGGGTCGAGCGCCGCGTGCTTCCGGTGACCCCCGATCCCGAGCGGCGCGCCGAGGTCTTCGAGCGCGAGCTGTGGCGGATCGCGGTCGACCATCTCGATTACGGCGAGCAGCACGTGTGGGCGGCTCTGGCCGGGGCCCGCGTCGCGCCGAACGGGTGGCGCCGAGCGAAGGCGATGCTCCACTTCGATCGCGGCGGCGAGCTCAAGCGCCGCTTCCTGCTCACCGCACTGCAGCGCAACCGCAACCCGCAGCTGCGCCTGCGCGCGCTCCAGGAGATCGCCGCCAGTCGCGACGCCGAGGCGTTCGACAGCGCGGTCGACATGCTGGCCGGGTGGCCACGCGACGAGCGTCGCGAGGGCGTCAAGATCATGCTCCAAGCGCTGGCCGAGCGCCGCATCGGCCGCCGCGACCAGGCCAATGCCTGGATCTGGCGGATGGCCGAGTACACGCGAGAGGTGCACGAGGAGTACGCCGTGCAGCGCTGGCCGGAGACCAAGCGACTGCTCGGGCTGCTGGTCAACTCGAGCGGCGCTGCCCACGCACGCAACGCTCGACGGCTCGTACACGCCTCGCGTAAGGAAGACCGCCGGCTCTCGGCCGCGCTGCTGGCCGCCGCGCTCGCCCACACGCCGGAGGCCGAGGAGGCGCTGCGGGGCGCCCGCACCCGGATGGCCCGCAAGCCGGCCGCCCTGGCCCGCGAGCTGCTGCGCAACTTCCCCAAGGGCAGGCGGGGCAAAAGCCGTCGCCGGCGCAAGACCGGAGGCGGCGGCGAGCATGCCGCGAACGCCGGCCGCCAGGCCGCCGGGACCGCGGTCGGGATCGCCGAGGACGACGACCGGATCGACGACGACGATCTGCTCGATGACGATACGATGACGACGGCGCCGACGGCCCGTCGCGGGACGTGGTCGACGAGGCCTTCGAGGAGGCCGATGACGACGACGCCGACGACTCGCCGCTCGACGACGATGCTCGCGCCGAAGTGGATGAGTCGGTCCAGGAGGCGCTTGCGGAGACCCGGCCGCTGGAGGACGACCACGACGCGGAGGCGGCGGCGTGACCCTGGAAGAGGGATCGTCGGCCCGCTCCCCGGTGCCTGAGCCCGACCGGTTCGGCAGCTCCGGCACCGTTCAGAGTGCCGGCGTCCTCGGCAGCGGCGGCACCGTCCAAAGCGCCGGCGTGATCGGCAGCGCGGGAACCGTCCGCAGCGCGGGCGTGATCGGATCGGCCGGCACCGCGTCGGCCAGCGGCGTGGTCGGCAGCGCCGGCGTGGCCGGGAGCTCCGGCGTGCTGCTCAGCGCGGGCGTGCTGCTGTCGGCCGGCGTGATCGGCAGCGCGGCGATCGTGGCGGGACTGGGCAACGCGGGCTGCCTGGCCTGCGTGGGCTGTGTCGGCTGTGTCAATTGCGTCGGCTGCGTCGGTTGTGTCGGTTGTGTCGGTCTGCGGGGCGCCGTCGGCGCCGTTGGGCGCCGGAGGACCTGACGCGTGATGACCGCGCCTCGACTGGTCAACCGGGACGCGGTCCCGGAGCGCCGTGTCGAGGCCGGTGACATCGCCTTTCGCCGCCGCCGCCTCGGCGCCGCCGCCGGCAGCGTCCGGATCGGATGCAGCCTCTACGCCGTCGACGCCGGCGCGCGCCAGATGCCGCTGCACGAGCACGGCGACGAGGAGGAGATCTTCTTCGTGCTCGACGGCGAGGGCCTCAGCGTCCACCGCGACAGCGCCTGCGAGGTCCACGCCGGCGACACGATCGCCCACCCGCCGGAAGCGGGGGCCCACACTCTCATCGCCGGCCCCGGAGGCCTGCACCTGCTCGCCTTCGCCAGCGGCACGGACACGGGCCTGACGTGGCTGCCGCGGGCCGGCGTGATGTGGGCCGGGCCGCGCTGGGTGCCCCTCGACGCACCGCACCCCTTCCAGGCCGAGGCGGCGGCCGGGCCTCTGGAGCCGCCGCCACCAGGGCCGCGCCCTGGGAACGTGGTCGCACTCGCCGCCGTGGGCCCAGGTTCGTTTCCGGGTGCGGAGGTCCGCAACCTCGGGCATGCCGCCGGGTCGGTCCGCTCGGGGCTCAACCACGTGACGCTGCCCGCCGGCGGCTCCGGCGCGCCGGCGCACTGCCACGCGCTGGAGGAGGAGCTGTTCGTCGTGCTCGATGGTGACGGCACGCTGCGGCTCGGGGCAGACGAGCATCCGCTCCGGGCCGGCGACGTCATCGCCCGCCCGCCGTCGACCGGCGTCCCGCATTCGCTGCGTGCCGGTGGTGGCGGGCTGACGTATCTGGCATACGGGACGCGGGTGGCGGGCGACAGCGTCTACTACCCCGAGCTGGGGAAGGTGCGGTTGCGGGGGCTGGGGGTGGTGCTGGACGTGCCCGCGTCGGGTTAGGGCTCGACCGGTCTGCGCCGGCGCGGAGCGTTGGTTCGTTGCGTCAACGGCTGGCTGAAGAGGGGCCGGGTGCCTGTCGGGCCGGAGGGTCGGCTTCGGGGGGTCGGCGGTGCGGGTCACGCACCCGGGGCGAGTCAAGAGGCCGGGGCGCGTCAAGGGGCGGGGCCGGAACGGGGCCCGCCAAGGGGCCGGGGCCGGTACGGCGCCCGCCAAAGGGCGCGGGCGGGACGGCGCCCGCCAAGGGGCGCGGGCGGGACGGGGCCCGCCAAGGGGCGCGGCCGGGACGGGGCGCGTCAAGGGCGGGGCCGGGACGGGGCCCGCCAGGTCGACGCACCGGATTGCAGTGGTGCTTATCTCGACAATTGCTCCGCCGTAAGCGCTCCTTGGGCACCTAAGCGTCTGTACGGCGCTTAGCTGCCCAAAGTCAGCTGGAAGCAGGCAACTTGTCGAGATAAGCACGCTTTGGATCCGGAGCATCGGGGGCGTCAGGGGTCGGGGATCTCACCGGTCCCGGGCAGATTCCGACGGCGCCCGGATGCCCGCCACCGCACCCGCCGGCCCGCCACCCGCCACCGCACCCGCCGGCCCGCCACCCGCCACCGCACCCGCCGGCCCGCCACCCGCCACCGCGCCCGCCGGCCCGCCACCCCGCCACCGCACCCGCCGGCCCGCCACCCACGGCCGGCGGCACACCCTCCCCCGGCCGTCGTTGAGGCCCGAGCCCCGCCGATCCGCCGCCGCCAGACGGGTGTGTGGTGGGACACCGGTCTCGGCCGGCGCGGGTGTGGTTCGTCGCGTGAACGGCCTGCTGGGGAAGGAAGCTGGGAGCTTGGCGGCACTGGCCGCCGGCGGCCACTCTCGGAGGGCCGCCGGGACGGTCCGGTATTGAGCGACGCACCGGATTCTGGGATGCAAAACGTGACAAAGCGCCCCGGCCGGATTCCGCTCTGGTCGGATAAGCACGTGGGGGATTCTTATCCGACCAAAGCCGGCGGAGAGCAGGGACTTGTCACGTTTTGCACGCGCGAACCCGGGGCAACGCTTGGGCGGAGAGCGCCACCGCCCCCGGGGAGGCCACGGCACGCGGAGCGCCACCGCCCCGGGGAAGCCATCCATCCGCCACCCGAGGCCGGCCACACCCTCCCCGGCGGCCGTTTACGCCCGAGCCCAGCCCACCCAGTCCACCCGGCCCCGCTCAGGCGACCAGATGCACCTCGCCCGCGTCCAGCACCACGCGTCCGGTGCGTGTGAGCACCACCAGTCGGCCGTCGCCATCGATTCCTGCGCCCGTGCCCTCGCCCGCCGCCCAGCGGATCTGCCGCCCCAGCAGCGCATCGCGTTCCCGGACCGCCGCCAGCACGGCCGCGGGAGCGGCCTGGGTCCACCGCTCGAGGGCGGCCAGCAGACCCGTGAGCACCTCGTCGAGCGCCTCGGGGCCGAGCCCCATCGTCGTCGCGCGTTCGTGCAGCTCCGCCGGCAGGTCCTCCATTCGCACGGCCACGTTGAGCCCGATTCCCAGCACCGCCCAGCGCTCCTGCGGGCGGCCCTCGACGAGGATGCCGGCGATCTTGCGCCCGCCGACGAGCACGTCGTTGGGCCACTTGACCCGGGCGTCGGCGCCGACCACCTCGGCCACGGCGACGCCGGCGGCCAGCGGCAGCAGCCGCGACGGGTCACGGATGAGCAGCGAGCAGAGCAGCGAGCAGCCCGGTGGCGCAGCCCACGTACGCCCCTGGCGGCCCCGGCCGGCTGACTGCTCGAGGGCGGTCACCAGCGTCCCGTGCGGCGCGCCGGCGCCGGCCAGCGCGCGGGCGCGGTCGTTGGTGGAGCTCACCCGGCGCAGGTGCAGCCGCGGATACCCGAGACGCGGCCGCCGCGGGTCTGGGGGCACCCCGCTCACGTTGCCCGGAGCCGCAGCTCGTCGTCGACGGACAGCCCGAGGCGCGCTGCGGCATCGCCCTTGCTGACCGCGATCGCCAGCATCCGGCTGCTGTCCTCGTAGACCAGCAGCTCGCCCTCGGGGACGTCGGCGAAGGTGCGGACGAAGTGCGCGTCCTCGACACCGCCCCCGGCCTCGATCCGGACGCCGCGCCCGAGCTTGAGACGGGCGCCGACGAGGTCCTCGTGGGCGATGTTGAGCTGCACGTTGCCGAACCGGTCGACGTAGATCGCGTGGGCGAGCACCGCGTTCCCGTCGCGCGCCGGTGGCGGCAGCGTGATCACGACCAGCGACTCGGGGTCGCACGGATCTCCGACCTCGGCGAGGGCAGCTCCGGCGGCCAGCCGGGCCGCCACGGGGGCGAAGATGTCGCGCCCGTGGAAGGTCGCCGACAGCGGCTCGAGCCGGTATGGGGAGCGGGCGATGTCGGCCGCCTCGACGATCCCGCCGTGAGCCTCGGCGGCGAGCGAGAGCAGGCCGTTGTCCGGCCCCACGAGAATGCGCCCGTCCCCCAACCCGACCGCGACCGCGCGGCGCTCGGCGCCCACGTCCGGGTCGACCACGGCCAGGTGGACCCCGGCGGGCATGAACGCCAGCGCCCCGCGCAGCACGATCGCCCCCGCGCGCACGTCGTGGCGGGCGACGCCGTGGGTGATGTCGATCACCCGCGCCTCGGGGCAGACCGACGCGATCACGCCGTGGCAGACGCCGACGAAGTCGTCCTGGAGTCCGTAGTCCGACAGGAAGGTGATGACGGGAGCGCTCACCGGGCCGCCGTGGCGTCGGCGAGCAGCGCGTCGAGCAGCCCGTCGATGTCGTGGCGGGACGCCTCCACATGCGGCTCGAGCCCGCGCTCCCGCAGCGCCTCGCTGGTGACCGGACCGATGCTCACGAGCCGGATGCCAGCGGGGAGCTCGCCGTCGATCGAGTCGAGGAAGTAGCGGACGGTCGAGGACGAGGTGAAGGTGACGTAGTCCGCGCCCCGGGCCGCTGCCAGCTCCGCCTCGGTCAGCGGCTCGGCGACGGTCTCATACAGCGTCATCACCTCGACCTCGGCCCCGCGTTCGCGCAGCGCATCGGGAAGGACGTCGCGGGCCTCGGCCGCCCGGGCGATGAGCGCACGCTCCACCGGAAAGTCGGCCAGCGCCTCGACCAGGCCCTCGGCCACGAACTTCTCGGGCACCACATCGGCGATCACACCGTGCTCGCGCAGAGCACGAGCGGTCCCGGGCCCGATCGCCGCGACACGTGCGCCGGCCAGGGCCCGGGCGTCGAAGCCGGCGGCGGCCAGGCGATCGAACAGGAGCCGGACCCCGTTGGGACTGGTCAGGCACACGAGGTCGTACCGACCCAGCTCCGGGGCGGGGCCGTCGAGCGGCACGATCCGGATCGCCGGCGCCTCGACCACGGTGGCGCCGAGCTCGCGCAGGCGTGCGGCGAGGCCGCTGGCCTGAGCGCGTGCCCGGGTGACCGCGACCGACACGCCGGCCAGCGGGCGGCGCTCGAACCAGTGCAGGCGCTCCCGCAGCGCGGCCACGGCACCGAAGACAGCGATCGCCGGGGCCCTGATGCGCTCCTGCGCCGCGACTGTGGCGATCGTCTCGAGCGTCCCGCCGACGACACGCTGGTCCTCGAACGTGCCGCGCTGGATCACCGCGGCCGCCTCGGACGGGTCCCGCCCTGCCCCGATCAGCCGCTCGGTGATCGCGGGCAGCTGCTTGACGCCCATGTACACGACGAGCGTCCCGGGGAACCCGGCCAGAGCCGACCAATCGAGCGCGGATTCGGGCTTCGACGGATCCTCGTGACCGGTGAGGAACGCGACCGAGCTGGCCGCGTCGCGGTGGGTGACCGGGATCCCGGCGTACGCCGTGGCCGCCACGCCGGCGGTGACACCGGGCACGACCTCGAATGGGATGCCGGCGGCGCGGAGCGTCTCGGCCTCCTCGCCGCCGCGACCGAACACGAACGGGTCGCCGCCCTTCAGCCGCAGCACGCTGCGCCCGGCGCTCGCCTGCTCGACGAGCAGCGCCTCGATCTCCGCCTGAGGCTTGGACGGCCCGCCACCCTCCTTGCCGACGTAGTGCAACTCCGCATCGGCCCGGGCGCCGTCGAGCGCCGAGTCCGGGATCAGGCGGTCATAGACGATCACGTCGCAGCCGGCGATCAGCTCCAGCGCGCGGGCGGTCAGCAAACCCGGATCCCCGGGCCCGGCGCCGACAAGATAGACGCGACCGCTCACCGAGCGGCCTCTCCGGCCGCCAGCAGCTCCGCGGCGCCGGCGCTCAGCATCCGCTCGGCGACGCGCGTGCCGGCGCCGGCGAAGTCACCGTCGGTGAGCGCGACCCGATCCATCAGCCACGCCGATCCGTCGGGCGCCCCGACCCAGCTGCGCAACTCCAACCGGTCGTCGTCGACGCGGCGGGCGTGCGCGCCGACCGCCGTGTTGCACGACGCACCCAGCGCGCGGACGAGCTCGCGCTCGGCACCGACGCACACGGTGGCGACGGGATCGACGAGGCGCTCGAGCGCATCCTGATCCGCGAAGCCGGAGCGGGCCTCGAGCGCGAGGGCGCCCTGCCCGGCGGCCGGGATCAGTTCGTCGAGCACGCCGTCGGCCTCGCCGGCCCGGCCGAGTCGCTGCAGGCCGGCCAGCGCGAGCACGAGCGCATCCACCTGTCCGTCGGCGAGCTTGCGCAGGCGGGTGTCCACGTTGCCGGTGATCGCGATCACGTCGAGATCGTCGCGCGCGGCCCGGATCTGGGCCTGACGGCGCAGGCTGCTCGTGCCGACGGTGGCGCCCGCCGGGAGCGCGCTCAGCGAGGGTGCGCCGCAGATCGCGTCGCGGGCATCGGCGCGCTCGGGGATCGCCACGAGCACGAGCCCGTCGGACAGGTCGGCGGGCACGTCCTTGGCCGAGTGGACGGCGAGATCGATGTCGCCGTCGAGCAGCGCGCGCTCCAGCTCCGACACCCAGCGCGACTTGTCGGCGATCGCCGCGCCGCGATCGCCCGACGTGGTGATCGGTACCACCTCGACGTCGCCCCGCAGCCGATCCGCGACCCAGCTCGCCTGGGCCAGCGCGAGGGCGCTCCCCCGCGTCCCGATCCGCATCAGGGCCGCTGGCGGCGACGCGCCGGGAGGCTTCTCACCTCGGCGAGTCCGGCGTCGGGGTCGGGGACGGACTCCGGTTCGGAGATGAGCGTGCCCTTGTCGTCCTCGAGTGCAAACAGCTCGCGGACGAGCTGCATCCGGGCGTGGACGCGATCGTCGCGCAGCTCCTTCATCCGGATCGTCGGCTCGTGCATCACGCGGTTGACCACCGCCCGGGCGAGCGCGTCGATGCGCTCCAGGTCGCGGTCCGAGGCGGATTCCCACTTGCCGGCGTTCTCGCGCACGACCTGCTCGGCGATCTCGGTGGAGCGCGCCCGCAGCGCTGCCAGAGTCGGCAGCACCTCCAGCCCGCCGAGCCAGGTCGCGAAGTGCTGGATCTCCTCCTCGACGATCCCCTCCGCCTTGCGCGCCTCGGCCTGGCGCACCCTGCGGTTGCGGGCGATCACCGCCTGCAGATCATCGATGTCGTAGAGCGAGACGCCGGGAATGGCCGCCGCGGACGCGTCGATGTCGCGCGGCACGGCGAGGTCGACCAGCAGCAGCGGGCGATGGCGTCGATGGTCCATCACCTCGGCCAGCTCCTGGGCCTCGAGCACGAGATGGGGCGAGGAGGTCGCGGTGACGACGATGTCGGCGGTCTCGAGCTCGCGCGGGAGCTCGTCGAACGACACCGTCTCGCCGCCGAACTTGCGGGCCAGACCGATCGCCCGGTCACGCCGGCGATTGGCGACGAAGACCGTATTGACGCCGCTGCCGGCCAGAGCCTTTGCGGTCAGCTCGCCGGTCTCGCCGGTCCCGACGAGCAGCACCCGGCGCCCGGACAGCTCGCCCAGCTGCTCCCGGGCCAACCCCACGGCAACGCCGGCCAGGCTGAGCTGGCGCTCGGCGATGCCGGTCTCGGTGCGCACACGCTTGCCGGTCGCCAGCGCGGCCTTGAACAGATGATTGGTCAGAGGGCCCGCCGTCTCCTTGGCCAGCGCTCCGTCGTAGGCGCGCTTGACCTGGCCCTGCACCTCCGCCTCGCCGACGATCATCGAGTCCAGGCCGGCGGTGACGCGATAGAGATGGCGGGCCGCGTCGCAGTTGCGATGCGAGTAGATGGCCGACGCGAGCCCCGTGGGTCGGATGCCGGCCTGCCGGGCGAGCATCGAGAGCACGACGCTCTCCGCCTCCACCGGATCGCCGACGACGAGGTAGATCTCGGTCCGGTTGCAGGTCGAGATGGCCACCGCCTCGTGCACGTCGGCGGCGCCGCGCAGGTCGCGCAGGAACTCGGCCGAGCGCTTGTCCGGCAGCGCGAGGCGCTCCCGGACCTCGACCGGCGCCGTCTTGTGCGACACGCCGATGGCCAGGAGCTCGCTCACGGCACGTGCTCGAGGTCGCGCCCCGAGTCCTCCTGCGCTCGCCGTTCGAGCTCTCGGTTGAGCTCGACCAGGTCGCGCTCGGTCCGGCTCAGGCGGACCGCCATGATCGCCACGTAGACGAGCAGCAGAGCGACGAAGACAATGTAGGCGCCGGCGACGTACTTGCCGGCCGTATGCAGCGGCAGAGCGGGCGTCACGGCGAGCACGAGCGCGCTCATGACGGCGCCGCGCTTCGCCCGAGTGGCCGGAGCGCGTCATCGCCGAGCACCCGCCGGCGCAGGGCCCGCAGCTGCATGCGCGTGCTCTTGGCCGTGAGCTCGTACTTCCATAGCGTCGCGAACAGGAGCGCGATGCCGACCAGCGAGACGAGGAACGTGAGCCGCATCGGGCCGGGCAGGTTGCCACCGCCGAGCGTCAGCACCCGGGGGTGCACGAACCCTTGCGCGAGGCGTACGGCGATGAAGTTGAGCGGCACGAACGCGCCGGCCACGATCGCGAACACGCTGGCGTAGCGGGCCTGGCGCTCGGGATCGTCGATCGAGAAGCGCAGCGGCTGATAGGTCGCGAAGAGCAGGAACACGATCAGGAACGAGACCAGCGTGGGCTCGTTCCAGACCCACCAGTGTCCCCACGAGGCCTTGGCCCAGATCGAGCCGGTGATCAGCGCGCCGAGCGCGAAGATCAGCGACATGTGGATCGCGACGTAGGAGCGCATGTCCCAGGCCCGGTCGCCGGTGCGCAGGTGGCCGATCGCGAACAGGCCGCCGAGAATGAACCCGCACAGCGCGACGATGGCCAGCGGCACGTGCAGGTAGAAGATCTTCTGGACGAAGCCCTGGTCGGCATCCAGCGGCGCGTAGAAGAAGACCAGCGCCAGGGCGACGGTGAGCGTCGCGACGGTGGCGAGGGAGAGGCCGCGAAGGCCCTTCCCGTAATTGGGCGTGGGCGGCAAGAGAGTCAGTCCTCCAGCAGGAAGTCGAACACTGCGTAGGCGAGCAGCGCGAAGACCACATCATAAAGTGCGAGCACCTCAAGCCACTTCAGCGGCACCGATGCCGCCCCGTGGGCGGCCAGCGGCGCGGCCGCGCCGCGGGACATGGCGATCAGCGCCGGGATCATCAGCGGCAGGCCGATCACCGGGCCGATCAGGTCCCGGGCGCGGGTGTGGACCGCGATCGCCGACACGAGCGTCCCGATCACCGCGATCCCGAGGTCGGCGAGCAGCAGCACCGCCGCCAGGCCCGGCAGCGCCGGTCCGAGCGGCGGACCGAGCAGCAGCAGCCCGAAGGCCGGCACGGCGATCAGCTCCAGAACGACGAGGAACGTGAACAACGCCGCGGCCTTGGCCAGCAGCAGCGAGCTGCGGTCGACGGGCGCCAGCAGGAAGGCGTCGAACCCGCCCTGCTCGCGCTCGGTCACGAACAGCCGGTTGATACCCAGCATCCCCGAGAACAGCACGGTGACCGTCAGCACGCCGGCGGCCAGCTGCCCGCTGATCGTCGCCTGGCCGAGGCCGAAATGGAAGATCACGAACGTCGTCACCGCGAACAGGGCCATCGCGGGCACCGTCTCGAACGTGCGCAACTCGAGCCGCAGGTCCTTGCGCAGCACCGCCAGCGCCGTTCTCACGCGTACAGCTCCCGCACCTGCTCAGGCGTGACCGCCGCCGCCGGGCCGAGCCAGGCCGGCCGCCCGTCGCGCAGGCCGAGCGCGAGGTCCGCCTCGGCGAGGGCGCCCTGGGGGTCGTGGCTGGTCAACACGCGGGTGCGGCCGGACACGCGGCCGATCAGCGGCTCGACGAGCCCGGTCGCAGCCGGGTCAAGGTTCGCCCGGGGCTCATCGAGCAGCAGGACCTCCGGGTCGTGCAGCACGGCGCGGCACACGGCCAGCCGCTGCACCATCCCGCGGGAGAGCAGGCGGACCGGGTCATCCCCGCGCCCCCCCATCTTCACCGCGTCGAGAACCTGCTCGACACGCTCCTCGGGTAGGCGGTACAGGCGCGCGTGGTAGCGCAGGTTCTCGCGCCCGCTCAGGTCGCGGTACAGCAGCGGCTCGTGGGCCAGCAGCCCCAGCCGCGCCCGGACCGCGAAGGCCCGTCTGGGCAGCGGCTCGCCGAGCACCGCCACCTCGCCCTGGTGGGGGCGCAGCAGCGTGGCCAGGATCCGCAGCAGGGTCGACTTGCCGGCGCCGTTGCGGCCCAGCACGGCGAGCGTGGCGCCGGCGGGCACCACGACCGAGACGTCGCGCAGCGCGGTCCGCTCGCCGAAGTGGCGGGCGAGGCCGCGGAGCTCAATGGCCGGCGTGCCCGCCATGGGCGCCGGTGCGTCCACCCTCGCGCTGCAGCGTCGCCACGACGTGGCGCAGGGTGGGGGCGATCACTCCGAACAGCTCGCTGATCGCCTTGGGATTGCCGGGGAAATTGATGATCAGCGTCCGGCCCGCGATCCCCGACACGCCCCGGGTGAGGATGCCGAGCGGCGTGTGGCGCAGCGACTCCGCGCGCATCGCCTCGGCGAATCCGGGCGCCTCGCGGTCGATCACCGCCCGGGTCGCCTCGGGCGTGACGTCGTCGGGCGTCAGGCCGGTGCCGCCGGTGGTGAAGATGAGCGGGACGTCCGGCTGGGCCTGCTCGCGGAGCGCGCGCTCGATCGCCTCGCGGTCGTCGGTGACGGTCAGGCGGCCGACGATCTCCGCGCCCGCCGCGCCGGCCAGCTCGGCCAGGATGTCGCCGGAGGTGTCCTCCGTCGTCCCGGCCGCGACCGAGGTCGAGATCGTGATGATCACCGTCTTCACAGCGGGCGAGCTTAGAGGGGTTGTCTCAGCGGGGTCCCGCCGTCGGGATCCCACGGTGGCTGCCGATGGCCGGCCCGACGTCGGAGCCACGCGCCCGTTTCCGGCCTCGGACGAGCGCGGCGGCGATCGCCTGGACCCCGAGGGCCGCGAGCATGATCACGAACGGCTCGAGTGCGGAGCGGAATCGCGGCGTGCCGGTGGTCACCGGCGCGACGCTGAGCCACAGGAGGAACGGCAGGATCCAGAACGCTCGCGGGATGCGGCGGGCGGCGGCGGTGAAGCAGCCGACGATCGCCAGCACGGCGACGAGCCAGAAGTTGACCACGGCCAGGTCCGCCCACATCGAGCTCGACGTTCACATCGGTCCGTGCGGTCATCCGGGACACGCGCCGGCCCTGGAGGTCGAGCAGCCTCATCGTGTTCCAGAACATCGCCGCCGGCAGAGCCATCGGGTGCCGGCCGATGTAGCCGATGACAGCGGCGGTGAACCGCCTGTTCTGCTGGGCCTCGGTGAGATGCCGGTCGTTCTTGATCGTGTCGTAGTTGTGGTAGCCGCTCGGCTCCCAGATGTAGCGCTTGGTGGCCGAGTAGTCGTTGTAGGTGCCGGCCAGCGTGGCGCCGGCCTCCGTGGTGACGGGCACGAACTCGTGCTGGGCGCGGGCGTTACGGATCGTCCACGGCATGATCGTCAGCGCGGTGACCAGCACCAGCGTGATGGGTGCGAGGATCGCGCGCCAGGACAGCCGCGGCGTGCCGGTCCAGACGAGCAGGGCCAGGGCGACCCCGACCACGATCCCGTTGCCGCGGGTGAGCGCCGCGAGACCGGAGAAGACGCCCGCGGCCAGGATCCATGGGTAGCGGCGCGTGACCGTCCGGCTGCGCAGCGCGCAGTTGGTGGCCGCCAGGATCAGCGGCACGAGCAGGCTCTCGGTCAGGAGCGACTCGCCCACGAGCACCAGCGGGATGTAGAGCGCGCCGATCCCGAGTGTGATCAGCATCGCCGTGCGCCCGGCGAGCTGCAGCGCCATCAGCCCGATCAGACCGACTCCGATCGTCGCAACGACCGCCTCGACAAGTCGCGGGTCGGTCCAGTCGTGGTTGGGCACCCCCAGCACCGCATAGACGCCGGCGAGAAAGAACGGATATCCCGGGGGCCGGAAGGCGCTGTTGTGATATGCCCATCCGTGGCCCCGCGCCAGCACCGATGCGAGCGTGTTGTAGCTCCCCTCGTCGTGGGTCGCCACGAACGTGTGGGTGGCCAGCACGTAGGCCACGCGCGCGCCCAGCGCCAGCAGGAGCAGAGCCGAGACGGTCACGACGACGCGCGACCGGGGCGAACTCAGTCGCGCCGCCACTCGCCCGAGCGTCCGCCCGACTTCTGGAGCAGTGCCACCTCGGCGATCGTGGCCCCGCGCTCGATCCCCTTGACCATGTCGTAGACGGTCAGCGCCGCGACCGAGGCGGCGGTCAGCGCCTCCATCTCGACCCCGGTCGGACCGGTCGTCCGGGCTTCCGCGGTGAGGACGATCTCGCCCGCGGCCGCATCGAGCACGCCTTCGACGCCCACGTAGGAGAGCGCGAGCGGGTGGCAGAGCGGGATCAGCTCCGAGGTCCGCTTGGCGGCCTGGATCCCGGCGATCCGGGCGACGCCGATGACGTCGCCCTTGGGCGCGTCCCCGGCGGTCACGGCCGCGGCGGTGACGGGGCCGACCCGGACCACGGCACGGGCCACTGCCCGGCGCTCGGTCGCGGGCTTCTGGCCGACGTCGACCATCCGAGCGCGGCCGCTCTCGTCGACGTGCGTGAGCTGCGCCGGCTGCTCGGTCACGCGCGCTCCCCGGTCACGCCGGTCACGCCGGCGCGTGGGTTTGCTGCGCAGCGGCGATCAGGTCGCGTACGGCGCCGGTATCGCCGGCGCGCAGCAGCTCCACCGGATCCGGGTCGCCGTTGACGATCGACTCGAAGAACTCCTTACGGTCCTGATAGGTGGGCAGCGTCGCCTTGGCCCAGCCCCGGGCGTCGTTGAGCATGATCGCGAGCTGAGCGTACTGCTCGCCGAACAGCTCGCCGATCTCGCGCTTCATCCGCTTGGCCAGCGCCGGCGAGGCGCCGGCCGTGGAGATCGCGATGGCCAGCGGCCCCGTGCGAACGATCGCCGGCAGGATGAAGTTGCACAGCGGCGGGACATCGACCACGTTGACGAGCATCGCCCGGCGCTCGGCGTCCTCGAACACGCGGATGTTGACGTCCGTGTCGTCGGTGGCCGCGATGGCCATGAACGCGCCCTGGAGATCATCCGGCTGGTACTCGCGCTGCTCCCAGGTGATCGAGCCCTCATGCGCCAGCGTCACGAGGTCGGGGTGAGCCTCGGGGGCGACCAGGGTCACGCGGCCGTCACAGGCGAGCAGGCCCTCGATCTTCTCGAGCCCCACATCGCCGCCGCCGATGACCAGGCACCTGCGGCCGCTGAGCCGCAGGCAGGCGATGTAGAACGGCGTCTCGAGCATGCCGCGCACGCAGGATTGGTCGCAGATGCCCCGGCGGAGCTGGCATACGCACTCTTTCCCGCTGTAGGCCTGGGCAGGCATTGCACGCCTAAGGGTACGCGACCGGCTCGGCGCGACCGACCCCTCAGACTCCAGGGAGGAGCTCGACCGCCCGCCGGTACTCGACCGCCGCCTTCTCCTCACGATCGAGCGCCGCCAGGTAGGCGGTGAAGGCGAGGGTCCGCTCGGCGACGGCCGCGCAACTCCATCGCGCGTAGGAATCAGCGACCGCGAGGCACGCCTCGCGCCAGGTCACGTAGCCGTCGACCATGTCGTCGACGAGGCGCTGGCGGCGCGAGCGGTGCAGCTGAGGCCCGGGGTCGTCGATCTCTTTCATGTCTTGTCCCTCAGAGACACCATCCGTCAATGGAACATTCCCCGGATTAATAAGTTGTGACATCGGCCGTTGCAGGCCTTCGGAGGTGCGCAGACGCACCTCGTGGCCGATCCGGGGATGCTCAGCGCTTGATCGCGTCGCGCGCCAGGCGCGCAGTGAGCTTCAGCAGCGGTGTGGCGCCGTCACGAATTGCGCCGGCGCGGATCGAGGGACGGCCGTAGAGGATGGTCGCGCTCTGGCGCAACGCCTTGGCGAGCGTCTCGTCGTAGGGGTGCCACCACGCATTGCGGACGGTGGAGGGTTCCCACACGCGGAGCTTGATGTTGACGCACTCGTACAGCCCGAACTTGGAGTGGGTGCGGCCCAGCCCCGAGTTCTTGACGCCGCCCCACGAACACTGGCAGGCGCCATGGCTGAACATGTGGTCGTTGATCCAGACCATGCCGCATTCGAGCTCGCCCGCCACCCGCTCGCCCTTGGCCCGGTCCGAGGTCCAGACCGAGGCGCCGAGCCCGAAGTCGGAGTCGTTGGCCAGCGCCACCGCCTCGTCCTCGGAGTCCACGACCACGATCGGCAGCACGGGGCCGAAGATCTCCTCGCGCATGATCCGCATCTCGTGTGTGACACCGGTCAGCACGGTGGGGGCGAAGAACGCACCCTGCTCGAAGCCGGGCACCTCGACAGGGCCGCCGCAGCGCAGCTCGGCCCCGGACGCCACGGCGTCGTCGACGAGCTCGCGGACAAGCTCGAACTGCTCACGCGAGACCATCGGGCCGATCTCGGTCTCCCAGCCCATCGGGTCGCCGACGGCGAGGCTCTCGGCGCCGGCCACGACGCCGGCGATGAAGCGCTCGGAAACCTCACGCACGACGTAGACCCGCTCGATCCCCGAGCACGTCTGCCCGGCATTGGCGAATCCGCCCCACAGCGCCCCGGATGCGGCATGCTCGAGCTTGGCGTCGCCGAGCACGAGCATGGGGTCCTTGCCACCGAGCTCGAGCACCGAGCCCTTGAGCCGGCGGGCACAGGCCTCGCCGACGCCCCGACCGGTCTCGACCGAGCCGGTGAAGAACACCTTGGCGACGCTCGAGTTCACCAGCGCCGGACCCGTACCGGGTCCGTGCACAACGCGCACGAGGCCCTCGGGAACACCGGCGCGTTCGAACACCCGCGCGATCCGCTCACCGATCAGCGGCGTCAGCGACGCCGGCTTGAGCACGACCCCGTTGCCGGCCATCAGGGCCAGCGCGACCTCGCCGAACGGGATCGACCAGGGATAGTTCCACGGCGAGATCACGCCGATCACGCCGAGCGGTTCGTACGTGAACGCTGAGCTCTTGGTCTTGAAGAACCACTGCGACATCGGGATCTTCTCGTCGGCCAGGATGTTCTGGCCCGCGCGGGCGATCCAGTGCAGGGCATCGATGCTCGGCAGCACCTCCATCGAGAACGCCTCGTTGCGCGGCTTGCCCTGCTCGCGGACGATCAGGTCCCGGATGTCATCGGCCTCGTCGATCAGCACCTGCGCCGCGCGCTCGAGGTAGCGGGCCCGGTCGGCGAGCGTGAGCTGCGCCCAGAACGGCTGCACCTTGGCCACGGCGTCGACGACCGCCTGCACCGCGTCCGGCGGCGTGTGCGGCACCGCCCCGAGGCGCTCGCCGGTGGCGGGGTTGAAGGATTCGAGCTGCGACGTGGCTGTGGCCGCCTCCACGGCTCGGGACATTAGCCGCTCCCCGTCGTCGAGCATCGCCTCACCACAGGGCCGGCGCCCTACGCCGCCCGGGCCCGGGCGAGCGCTCCGGCCCGACCTGCCAGGGCGGCGACGAGCAGATCCTCCAGCCCCTCGGTGACGCGCTCGTCGACCACGAGCACGTCGGCCTGGGTATCCGGGTTCCCGTCGAGCTCGATCGCGCCCAGTCCAACAAGCGTCTCGCGGGAGTCGATCAGGGCGAGCGCGCAGATCACCGCCCGGCGGCGCGGATCGAAGCGCACCAGCGGGCCGGTCTCGCGCTGCTCGGGACCGAAGCCGCAGCGCTCGAGCAGCGCGGCGATGGCCGCGGCGTCGCCGCGTCCGGTCAGGCGCAGCCGCACGCGGGGACCGCGCGGAAGGGCGTAGGACCGGGACATGAGCGCCCCGGGATCGAAGGCGGAAAGCACTTCCTACAGGGTAGTAGGTTGGGTTCCGGGCCTGGTGAAACCGGTGTTACGCCCGTCCGCGCCGCCGCCTGATCTCCTCCAGCCGCTCGCGCAGCGCGGCCTCCCCCTCGCCGGGCTCGTAGAACCTCGCCCCGATCGCGGAGTCGGGCAGCAGCTCCTGGGGCGAGAGCCGTTCCGGGCGGCGGTGGGGGTTGTCGTAGTCGCCGTCGCTGCGGGTCGATGAGCGCAGGTGCGCGGGCGGCGCACTCGCACCCTGCTCCCGGATGTATCCGCGAGCCGCGAACGCCGCCCGCTTGGCGGCGTCTGACTTCGGCGCCAGCGACAGGTAGATCGCCGCCTGCGCCAGCGCGAACTGGCACTCGGGAAGACCGACGTGCTCGACCGCGGCAGCGGCCGCCGTGGCGAGCACGAGCGCCTGTGGATCGGCGTTGCCGATGTCCTCGGAGGCCAGGATCACCATCCGGCGGACGATGAAGCGGGGATCCTCACCACCCTCGAGCATCACCGCCAGGTAGTAGAGCGAGGCATCCGGGTCCGAACCTCGGGTGGCCTTGATCCAGGCGGAGATCGTGTCGTAGTGCCGGTCGGCCTGGCGGTCGTAGAGCAGCGCACGCCGCTGCAGGGCGTCCTCGGCGTGGGCGAGCGAGACGACCTGGTCAGACCCGGCGCTCTCGCAGGCCAGCTCCAGCGCGTTGAGCGCGGTGCGGGCGTCGCCGTCGGAGCGCTCGGCGAGGAACTCGAGTGCCTCCTCGGCGACGTCGCGATCGTCTCCGCACTCGCCCCGGGCCAGGGCACGATCGAGCAGCGTCCGTACGTCGGCGGGACTGAGCGCCTCGAGCTCGTACACGCTGGAGCGAGACAGCAGTGCCGAGTTGACCTCGAAGTACGGGTTCTCGGTGGTCGCCCCGATCAGCGTCACGAGCCCATCCTCGACGGCGGGCAGGAGCGCATCCTGCTGGGCCTTGTTGAAGCGGTGGATCTCGTCGAGGAAGAACACCGTCGGCTCGCCGGTCGTGCCCCGCCGGTGGCGGGCGCGCTCGATCACCGCCCGCACCTCGGCGCGGCCGGCCGCCACCGCGCTCTCCTCCTCGAACGCCGCCCGCGCCGTCTCGGCGATGATCCGCGCCAGCGTCGTCTTGCCGCTGCCCGGCGGCCCGTGCAGGATCATCGAACGCGGGCTGCCCTCCTCGATCGCCCGCCGCAGCGCGGAGCCGGCGCCCAGGAGCCGGTCCTGCCCCACGAACTCGTCCAACGTCCGCGGGCGCAGGCGGGTGGCCAGCGGCGCGTCGGCCAGCGGCGCCGCGCCGCTGTGGTCACGACCGGCGGCCGGCCGCCGTTCCTCTTCGTCCCCACCGAACAGGCGCTCCATGCTCTCAGCGCCCGACGATCTCCAGGGCGGCCTCGTGCAGCAGGCCGTTGGTCGCCAGGCCGTCGCCGCCGTCGGCGCGACGTTGACCGCTCAGATCGGTGAACCGTCCCCCCGCCTCCTCGACGATGATCTGCGGCGCCGCGAGATCCCACAGCGAGACCTGGGGATCGAGCCCGATATCCACGCTCCCCTCGGCCACCAGCATGTAGGACCACAGATCACCGTAGCCGCGCGTGCGCCAGCAGGCGCGACCGAGCGCGAGCAGTGCGTCGAGGCGCCCGACGCCGTCCCAGTCCTCGAGGCCGCCGAAGCACAGGCTGGCGTCGGCGAGCGTGCCCACGCCCGAGACCCGCAGCCGCCGCGCCGCCGCGCCGAGGCCGTCGTCGGTGAACGCGCCCGCGCCGCGGGCCGCCCACCACCGGCGCGACAGTGCCGGCGCCGACACGACGCCGACCGTCAGCTCGCCCGCGACCTCGAGCGCGAGCAGCGTCGCCCACACCGGGGTACCGCGGACGTAGCCCTTCGTCCCGTCGATCGGATCGACGATCCAGCGCCGGTCGGAGTCACCCGATGAGGACCCGTACTCCTCGCCGATGACCGCGTCGCCGGGGCGCTCGTGGCCGAGATGCTCACGGACCGCCTGTTCGACGGCGCGATCGGCCTCGGTCACCGGCGTCAGGTCGGGCTTGGTCTCGACCACCAGATCGACGGCCCGGTACAGCGACAGCGTGATCGAGTCGGCGATGTCGGCCAGCTCGAGCGCGAGTGCGAGGTCATCGGAGACGGTGCCCACCGCGGTGGATCCTACGGCGCCGGCGCGCGCGGGAGCCCGCGGCCGCCGGGGCGCGCGACCGTTAGGCTGAGGGGCGATGGAGCACAGCGAGCTCGAGCGGGAGACGGTCGACGTGCTGCAGCGCCTCGTGCGCTTCAACACGGTCAACCCTCCCGGCAACGAACGCGAGGCGCTCGAGTACCTGGCCGGATACCTTGCCGACGCCGGTTTCGCCACGGAGCTGCTGGGGGCGACGCCTGAGCGCCCGAACCTGATCGCCACCCTCGAGGGCGTGGCATCGGGTCCGACGCTGTGCTACCTCGGCCACGTCGACACGGTGCTCGCCGACCCCTCCGAGTGGCGCCACGATCCGTGGTCCGGCGACGTCGCGGACGGCTATCTGTGGGGACGCGGCGCGCTCGACATGAAGTCGCAGGTGGCCGCCGAGGCGGTGGCCGCGGCCACGCTGGCCCGTGGCGGCTGGCGCCCGGCGCGCGGAGTGCTGAAGCTGGTGTTCGTCGCCGACGAGGAGACGGGCGGGGATCTGGGCGCGCAATGGCTGACCCGCACCCATCCCGACAAGGTGCGCTGCGACATGCTGCTCAACGAGGGCGGCGGCGAGGTGTTCGAGTATCAGGGGCGCCGCCATTACGGCGTCTGCTGCGCCGAGAAGGGCGTGTTCCGGTTCACGATCACGGCCGAGGGCGTGGCCGGTCACGGCTCGCTACCCAAGACCGGTGACAACGCGCTGCTCAAGCTCGGGCCGATCCTCGACCGGCTGGCGACGCGACAACCGTCGTTCGACGTGACCGAGGGGCCTGCGGCGCTGCTGCGCGGACTCGGCGAGGATCCGGCGACGCCGGAGGCGGCGCTCGAGCGGATGGCCCTCTCGGCGCCCGAGCTGGTGCCGCTGCTGGAGCCGATGCTCGGCGTGACGCTGACGCCCACGATGGCCCACGCCTCCGACAAGGTCAACGTGATCCCCTCCCGGGCCTACCTGAAGATCGACTGCCGCGTGCCGCCCGGCCTGGGCGAGGCGGATGCCCGGCGACGCATCGAGGAGGTCCTGGGCGACGGCGGCCCCGACACCCACATCGCCTTCGACGAGACGGTCACCGGCAACCGCTCCCCGGTCGAATCGACCCTGATGGACGCGATCTCCGCCTGGGTGGCTGCGAACGACCCCGGTGCCGTCGTCGTGCCGGTGATCCTCCCCGGCTTCTCAGACTCGCGCTGGTTCCGCGACGCCTTCCCGGACTGCGTCGCCTACGGGTTCTTCCCCCAGCGGCACCAATCGCTGCTCGAAGCCGCGCCGCTGGTGCACAACGCCGACGAGCGGATCGACATCCGCGATCTCGGCTTCGCCGCCTCCTGCTACACCGACCTGGCCCGGCAGCTCCTCGGCTGAGCCGAGCCGGCGCGTCGAGCGCGGGATCAGGGCCAGGAGCAGCAGCCCGAGTCCGATCGCGCTGCCGACGGCGAGCACCGTCCGGGCGCCGAACGCAGCCGCCAGCGGACCGGCCACCAGGTAGCCGAGTGGGAGCAGCGCGAGCGACCCCATCCAGTCCCATGCGCTCACCCGGGAGAGCGCGTGCGCCGGGATGTGGCGAGCCAGCGCCGTCTCCCACCAGATCATCAGCAGCGAGAACCCGAAGCCGGTGCCGAACGCGCACACGATCACGAACGCCAGCGGCGCGCCGAGGGCAAAGAGGGCGTCCTGCACCGGCCACGCGAGCACGAGCAGCAGGCCCACGCGGAGCGGATGAGCCGGGCGCCAGCGCAGCGCGACCACGGCGCCGCACACTGCGCCGAGACCGGCCAGGCCCTCGAGGAGCCCGAAGACGGCGGCGTTGCCGTAGAGGTCGCGCGCGATCACCGGGGCCAGCGAGTACCACTGGGAGTAGACGCAGAGGACGGCGCCGGTGAACACCGCGATCGTCACCCAGACCCAGGCGCGCGAGCGGACCTCGCGCCATCCCGCCCGCAGCTCGCCGAGCACCGAGCCCGACTCGGCCGCTGCGGCCGGGGCGTCCCCGCGCGCCCGCGGTCGGACGCGGGCGAGCAGCAGCGCGCTGAGGACGAACGTCGCCGCGTCGAACGCGAACGCCTCGCCCGCACCCACGCCGAGGACGAGCGCGGCGGCCAGCGCCGGCCCGACGAGATAGGCCACGTTGGAGATCGACTCGGTGAGCGCGCGGGCGTCCTGGATCAGCGACTCGGGAACGGTCTGCGGGAGCAGACCGCTGTAGGCGGGCTGGAAGAACGCCTGCGCGGCGCCGAACAGCGCCTCGATCACGACGAGCTGCCAGATCCGCACGGCGCCGGTCAGGATCAGGACCGCGAGCAGCGCGTGCAGCGCCGCGCGCGTCGCATCAGTGGCGATCATGATCCGGTGTCGCGGCAGCCGGTCAGCCCACACGCCGCCGAACAGCAGCAGCGCGACGAGCGGCAGAGCCTGGGCGCCGAGGACGAGGCCCAGGTCCGTGGGCGAGCCCGTGCGCTGGGTGATGAACAGCGCCAGCGCGACCATGACCACGCGGTCGCCGACCACGCTGGCGGCTTGGCCCAGGAACAACAGGCGGAAATCTCTATGGCGCAGGACGCGCAGGTACGAACTCACAGCTGGACTCTCGAAGGGACGGCACCGCTGGGGCGGTGCAGGGGACGGTCAGGATCGAGTGTTCAGCCAGCCAACATTGCCAGCCGAGCCTAGCAACCGATCCCGCGATGTCCAATGCGCCGGATCCCTCGCCGTGTCGGGAGGCCGTAAGCTCTCATCCCCATGGCGACGCAGGTATCGGGGCGCCTCGATCCGGCCATCTTCCGGCTACCGGTCGAGAAGATCCGCGAGGGCTATTACTCGGACGCCTATTTTGTCCACACCAAGACGCTGCTCGAAGCCGAGGGTCATCACCCGCACGTCACGATGCAGGTGTTCCAGAAGCGCGACTCGGTGCTCGGCGGGATCGATGAGGCGCTCGCGATCCTGCGCACTTGCGCGGGCCACGCCGCCCCTGATGGCACCTGGATCCCCGGCTGGGATCAGCTGACCGTCCACGCGCTGCGCGAGGGCGACCACATCGCCCCCGGTGAGACGGTGCTCACGATCGCGGGTGACTACGCCCTGTTCGCCCACCTGGAGACCGTCTACCTCGGCTGCCTGGCCCGGCGCTCGCTGATCATGCGCAACGTCGCCGAGGTCGTGGAGGCCGCGCGCGGCAAGCCGATCTTCTACTTCCCCGCCCGCCACGACCATTGGCTGGTGCAGACCGGCGATGGCTGGGGCGCCCACGTCGCAGGCGCGATCGGCGTCTCGACCGAGGCCCAGGCGTCATGGTGGGGCGGGCGAGGCATCGGCACCGTCCCGCACGGGCTGATCGCCGCCTACGGAGGCGACACGGTCACCGCGGCGGCGAAGTTCGCCGAGCGCTTTGCCGAAGACATGAACGTCACCGTGCTGGTCGACTTCGAGAACGACTCGGTTCGCACCGCGCTCCAGGTCGCCTCGGCGCTCGGACCGAGGCTGTGGGGTGTGCGCCTGGACACCAGCGAGCAGCTGGTCGACCGCTCCCTGTACGACGAGATGGGCGGCTTCACGCCCACCGGGGTGAATCCGCGCCTGGTCGAGAAAGTGCGCGGCGCGCTCGACGGAGCCGGTTTTTCATCGGTGCGGATCGTGGCCTCCGGCGGCTTCACCGCCGCCCGGATCCGCGACTTCGAGGCTGCAGATGTACCGGTCGACGCATACGGGGTCGGCTCCTCGCTGATCCGTGGGCGGAACGACTTCACGGCCGACGTCGTGATGGTCGACGGCCGGCCATGCGCGAAGGTGGGTCGAGCCTATTCGCCGAATCCCCGTCTGGAGTCGGTTGAGTGACCGCGCCGCGATGCCGATGAGAACATTGGGCAGCTGATGAACGTCGCAACCTTCCTCGGGTACCCGGACCTCTACTCCTGGCTCCATGACTGGCTGCCGATCATCTTCATGGGGCTGCTGGTGGTGGCCGTGTTCATGCTCATGCGGTTCATGCCGCGCACGCGCCCCGCGGAGACGAAGCCCGATTCGACGCCGTCGATCGGCTGGAGCGAGATCGCCGGCTCCGACGAGGCCAAGGAGGAGCTGCGCGAGGTGGTCGACTATCTGCGCGACCCGAAGCGCTTCCGCGATCTCGGCGCCAAGGTCCCGAAGGGGATCCTGCTGCACGGGCCGCCCGGCACCGGCAAGACGCTGCTGGCCAAGGCCGTCGCGCACGAGTCCGGCGCCACCTTCTTCTCGGCCTCAGCGGCCGGCTTCGTGGAGATGTTCGTCGGCGTCGGCGCCGCGCGGATCCGGCGGCTGTTCAAGGCTGCGCGCAAGAAGGCGCCGGCGATCGTGTTCATCGACGAGATCGACGCTGTCGGCGGCCACCGCGGCCATGACGTCTCCGGAGAGCGGGACCAGACGCTCAATCAGCTCCTGGTCGAGATGGACGGCTTCACCGCCCGCAAGGACGTCGTGGTGATCGCGGCCTCGAACCTGCTCGAGAAGCTCGACCAGGCGCTGCTGCGTCCGGGCCGCTTCGATCGCCAGATCTACGTCTCACCCCCGGATGTCGGCGGCCGCGAGCGCATCCTGGCCGTGCATTCGCGCAACAAGCCGCTGGCCTCCGACGTCGACCTGAAGCTGCTGGCCCGCCAGACCTCGGGACTGACCGGGGCCGACCTGGCCAACATCTGCAACGAGGCCGCGATCTTCGCCGGCCGCAGCCACCGCAACGAGGTGCAGATGGGCGACTTCGACGCCGCGCTGGAGCGGGTCGTGGCGGGAATGCAGTCCCGGCGTACATTGACCGAACACGAGAAGCGGGTCGTCGCCTACCACGAGGCCGGTCACGCTCTCTGCGGTGAGCTGCTCCCGTCGGTCGACCGGGTGCATCGGATCTCGATCGTCCCCCGCGGCCGGGCCCTCGGCTACACGCTCAACCTGCCCGAGGAGGATCGCTACCTGAAGACCCGCGAGGAGCTGATCGACTTCATGACGATGCTGCTCGGCGGCCGCGCGGCGGAGCAGATCGTGTTCGGGTCGATCACCACCGGCGCCTCCGACGACCTCAAGCGGGTGGCGGAGATCGCGCAGGCCATGATCCACGAGTACGCGATGGGCACCGGCATCACCTCCCTGCGGATGGCCTCGGAAACCGTCTCGGAGGCGACGCGGAAGGTCCGCGACGATGAGGTCCGGGAGCTGGCCGACGAGGCCTTCCGCGCCGCCACGAAGATCATCGACCGGCACCGTCCCCAGCTCGACGAGCTGGCCGGCACGCTGCTGGCCAACGAGGTCCTCGAGCGCGCCGACATCGACCGGATCATGGGCGACACGCCCGACGCCGCCCCCCGGCGGATCGGCGGCGGCGAGCTCGGCCTGGCGGCGGCCACGGCCGTGGCGCCGGCGGAGCCGCCGGCGCGGCGCGGGTAGCCAGGACCGGCCGGACGCCGCGAGCACGGACCAGAGCGGCCGGCGCGCCACCGGTGGCCGCCGACGCAGATACGTTCGGATTCGGGCGGCGACTAGACTCCGCGCCGCATGTTGTCCGTGATCGACCACGTCGGCGTTGCCGTTGAGGACATCGACGCCGCGCTACCCCTGTACCGCACCGCACTGGGGATGGAGCTCGTGCACCGCGAGACGGTCGCCGAGCAGGGTGTGGATGCCGCCCTACTGGACGTCGGGGACGGCCACGTGGAGCTGCTGCAGCCGCTCGGTCCCGAGACGTCGGTGGGCAAGTTCCTCGCGCGCCGGGGTCCGGGCCTGCACCATGTCGCCTACCGGGTGGCGGACATCGATGCGGCACTCGCGGCGCTGGCCGCCGCCGGCCTGCGTCTGATCGACGAGACGCCGCGGGTCGGCATCCGGGGCTCGCGCGTTGCATTTCTGCATCCCGCCTCCACCGGAGGCGTCCTGACCGAGATCGTCCAGCCCGCGGAGGACCACTAGTGGCCAACGAGAAGCCTCAGAAGATCAGCGTCGGATTCCTCGGCGGACAGGTGCTGGGCGCCCGCGTCGCGCCGGCCGAGCTCACCCGGCTGCGGGGAGCCCTCGGCTCCACCGGCTGGCACGAGCTGAGCGCCGAGGACGGCACCGTGGCTCTTGACCTCGCACGCGTCGTGTACGTGCTCGTCGAGGACGAGGAGCACCGCGTCGGCTTCGGCACCTGAGGCGGGGCCGCGGCCCCGCCGTACAGTTCGCGGCCGTGCTGCCTGAACGACTGCTCGCGCTCGACCATGCCGGCCTGAGGCTCGCCCGCACGCGTGGCCACACGCCGGCCTTGGAACGGGCGGCCCGTGCCTACTCGCGGTTGGGCGAGCACGCGGCGTGCTGGTTCGTGCTCGGAGCGGCCGGCGCCGCGCTCGATCGCGAACGGCGCCCCCGGTGGGTCCGCGGGATCGAGGCGGTCGCGGTGGCCTACGGCGTGAACTACGCGGTCAAGGTGGCCGTGCGGCGGCGGCGGCCGGAGCTCAGCGACCTGCCCCAGCTCTCGCCCACCGTCTCCCGGTTGTCGTTCCCCAGTGCCCACGCCACGACCTCGTTCGCCGCCGCGCGCGCGTTCTCGGGCCTCGTGCCCGCCGGTGCGCTGTACGGCGCGGCCGGCGCGTTCGCGGCCAGCCGGCCCTACCTCGGCGTGCACTACCCCAGCGACGTGGTGGCAGGAGCGCTGCTGGGCAGCGTCATCGGCGGCCGGGCGGCGCGATGAAGGTCGGGATCGTCGGGCTCCCCAACGCGGGCAAGTCGTCGCTGTTCTCGGCTCTCACCGGCGTCGCGGCCGAGGCGGCCAACTATCCGTTCACGACGATCGAGCCCAACGTCGCCGTCGTCCCGGTGGCCGACGATCGGCTGGAGGCGGTCGCGAGCACGGTCCGGGCCTCCAAGATCGTCCACGACACGATCGCCTTCCACGACATCGCCGGCCTGGTCGCCGGCGCCCATCGCGGCGAGGGCCTCGGCAACCAGTTCCTGGCCAATATCCGCGAGACCGATGCGATCGTTCACGTCGTTCGCGCGCACGAGGACCCGAACGTCGTGCACCCCGAGGGCCGCGTCGACCCGCTCGCCGACATCGACACGGTCGAGACCGAGCTCGTGTACGCCGACCTCGATCAGGCCGAGCGCCGGCTGGAGCGCGTAGCCAAGACGGCCAAGAGCGGCGACCGCCGGGCGATTGCCGAGGCGGCGTGGCTGGGCGAGCTGATCGCCGCGCTGCAGGCCGGGCGCCCCGCCCGCACCGTGCCGCCCCCGGGTGATGCGCCGGACGCGATGCGACTGCTGCAGCCGCTGACCGCCAAGCCGGTGCTGTTCGTGGCCAACGTCGAGGAGGGCAGCGACGAGGTCCCGCCGGCCATCCTCGAGCACGCCCGCGCCGAGGGCGCCGCCGCGGTGGCGGTGTCGGCACGGCTGCAGGCCGAGCTGGCCGAGCTCGACGATGAGGACGGCGCCTCGATGCGCGCCGAGCTCGGGCTGGCCGAGTCGGGGCTGGAGACCGTGGTCCGGGGCGCGTTCGCGCTGCTCGAGCTGGTCGCCTTCTTCACCGCCGGGGAGGACAAGCCGGCCCAGTCCTGGCACCTGCGCCGGGGCCTCTCCGTGTGGCACGCCGCGGGCCAGATCCACTCCGACATCCAGCGCGGGTTCGTCCGCGCGGAGGTCGTCTCCTGGGAGGAGCTGGTCGGCTCGGGCGGGTACGCGGGCGCGCGGGACCGCGGGACCCTGCGGCTCGAGGGCCGCGACTACGTGGTCGCCGACGGCGACGTGATCACGGTCAAATTCACGCCGTAGCCGTGGCGCCCGAGCGTCTCGGAGGGCGCAACCGGACGCTCACCGCGCAAAGGGGGGCGGGTCGGCGAACAGCTGCTGGGCGACGGTGAACGCCGGCTTCGGGGTCCCGTCATAGGCGATCAGGCCCTTGTGGTGCAGCCCGTCCGGTGGGTCGCCGAGCGGCAGATCGGCGCCACCGGTCCAACCTGGGTCGACGGCGAACTCGCGCAGCGTCCAATAGATCGCGCCGTTCATGAACGGCAGCTGGTTGATCACGCTCATCGTGTTCTGCAGGTACGCGCTCTGGAACTCGTAGCTGCCCTTGGTGCTCGCATCGCCGTCGAAGAGCCCCTCGGCGCCGAACTCGGCCACCACGAGCGCCTGAGCCGGGTAGCGGGCGTGAGACTGGGCCAGGAACGGGGACAGCTCGGAGAAGTCGGTGATGGTGTGACCCGGGACGCCGGTGTACCAGCCGAAGTAGCTCGAGATCCCGATCACGTCGACCTTTGCGTACAGCCGCTGCGCCGGGAAGCCCGGGTAGCAGTAGGTGTCGAGGGCGACGGGACTGGTCGGGTCCAGCGCACGGGCGAGCGGGATCGCCCGATCGAGGTACGCGCGCGTCCCGGGCGTCGAGTCGGGCGTCGGCGAGAGCTCGTTGCCGACCGAGTTGATCACCACCGAGGCGTGGCTGCGCTCGCCCAGGATCGTCGCCTTCAGCATCTCCAGCGCCCGGGCCCGGCCCGCGGCGGTGCGCAGGACCGGATCCGCGTGGTCGACCGGCGGCTGGCTCCAGACCATGATCCCAGCGGCGTCGAGCGCGTCGAGCAGCCGCGAGTTGAGCAGGTAGTGCGAGCGCGTGATGTTGGCCCCCACCGAGCGCAGCTCCGAGACGATCGTGTCGATGTCGCCGTCGGTGAGCGCGGGGCCGCGCCCCGGCATGTCCTCGTGGATCGAGGCCCCGTGCAGCCACAGCCGCCGGCCGTTGAGGTAGAGGACGCCGTCGCGGACCCGGACGCTGCGCATCCCGACCTGGAGGTTGTTCGTCTGCTCGACGCGGTTCTGTGCCGTCGTCATCACGCTGACCGTGTACAGCGACGGGTGGTCGGGGGCCCACAACTCAGGTGGCCCGTGCACCGGCACGCGGAACGCGACCGGGACCGTGGCCCCGGGCGCGAGGCGACCGACGCGGTGCGACCAGGTCAGCGTCAGCCCGGAGGGAGCGACGGACCTGACCACGATGCCGGGGCTGAGCGGCGCGCTCGAGATGTTCTGCAGCGTGCCCTCCACGAGCAGGTCCCCACAGCGGTAGTTGCAGCTCAGCTCGGGCATCACGCCGGCGTCGCGGAACACGAGTCGGCCCAGCGGCTCGAGCGTCACCGGGCGCACGATCCCGCCCCAGTTCCACCAGTCCTCGGGGAAGGAACCGGGGCCGATCAGGTTGTCGACGCGGACTACGAGCGTGTTCAGCCGTCCCGGCACGAGGCTCGTCGCGGGCAGGCTGAACGGGGCGTAGGCGTCGGAGCTGGAGCCGAGCCGCGTGCCGTTCAGCCACACCTGGGCCGTGCGGCGGACCTCCTCGAAGTGGATCTCCCACGAGCGGCCCTGCGACGCCGGCGGGGCCATGAACGCGACCTTGTACCAGCCGACCGTGCCGTGGTAGGAGGCGTTGGAGATCACCGGGTTGAACACACTCGGCACCGACACGCGCCTCCAGGCGAGCTTGGCCGCCCCGCCGGTCGCCCAGTGCCGGGCCAGGCCGACGTTGCTCGGGTCGGCCAGATAGCGCCAGCCGTCGGCGAGCGCGATCCCGCCGGGCGGGGTGGCGCTGATCGTCGCCGACGGCGTGACGGCGGCCGCGCGGCGTGGCGCGTTACGACCCGGAGCTGATGCGCCCACCGCGACCGCGAAGGCGACGCAGCACCCCGCGAGCAGCAGCAACGCGCGTCGCAAGGCGAACATGATGACGGAACCCCTCGGCCTCACAGGTCGCGAAGTGTGTCCGCGCTCTGCAACCGCTCGGCCAGCCTGCGCAGGCCGAGGCGGCGCGCCGCCTCAGCTCCGCCGGCCAGGTCGGTGGCCTGGTCGCCCGGCACCGCGACGTCGACGTGGCGCAACGTCGCGATGTCCTTGAACGCCCGTAGTTCATCGGCGTGGTCGCGCAACGCGGCGGCGATCCGGGGCCGCTCTGCGTCGGCGCCGGCGATCGCCCGCTCGAGCGAGCCATGGCGCTCGAGCAGAGCGGCCGCCGTCTTGGCGCCGATCCCGGGCGCCCCGGGCAGCCCATCCGACGGATCGCCGCGCAGGGCGATGAAATCGGGCACACGCTCGGGCGTGACGCCGTAGCGGCGCACCACCTCGTCGGGATCGATCTGTTCGAAGCCACTCGTGCCCATCTTCGAGTACAGGACCGTTATCCCCGCGCGGGCACACTGGTACATGTCGCGGTCACCGGTGAGGATCAGCGCCGTGTTCCCGGCCTCGATCTCCGCGGTGGCCAGCGACCCCAGCAGATCGTCGGCTTCGAATCCGTCCGAGCTCTGCGAGCTCCAGCCGAACGCCCGGAACAGCTCCGGCGCGACGTCGAACTGCCACGCCAGAGCCTCGGGCACCGGGGGCCGATCGGCGTGGTAGGGCGGATACAGCTTCACGCGGTATTCGGCCGCCTCGGCGCCGAAGCAGAAGACGACCGCCCGCGGCTCCTGCTCGGCTGCGACGCGCAGGATCGCGTTGGTCGCGCCCAGCAGGGCGCCGACCGGACGCCCGTCGATCCCGGTGATCGACTCGGGCAGCGCGAAGAACGACCGATAGAGCAGAAACGGGGCGTCGACGGCGAGCAGCGGAGCGGCCATCGCCCCAGCGTAGAGATCCCGCCCCGATCAGCGAATCGCGACCGCCGGGCCGTCCAGTCCGCGGTAGACGATCCGGTAGCTGCCGAGCCGGGTCGGGTGAACCGAGAACCATCCGCCCCGGCCGAGCGTGTCGTGGGTGACCGTGCGCCAGGTGCCGCCGCTGCGCAGCTGAAGCGCGAACGGGTCACCGCGCCGGGCGGGGAAGACCCACCCGGTGAGCGTCGGGACGGTGCGCGCGACGATCGAGCGCACGAGCGGAACGAGGGCCGCCACCGCCTGCGCGCCCGGCACCGTACTCGTCGTCGCGCTGACACCGCCGGCGCCTGCCGGTGGTGCGACCGACGCTCCGGCCGTCGTCGATATCGAGGTGAAGGAGGCATATGTCGTCAGCAACCCGAACAGCTGCTGCAGCTGCGTGCCCGTGACGCTGGTGTTGCCCCTGCTCCCCACCACCTCGGCGGTGAGGATGCGCGGCGAGGAGCCGTGCCGGGTCACCCGGATGCCGATCAGGGACCCCTTGACCAGGCCGCCGAGCACGGCTTGGGCCGCGGCCAGCGAGAGCTCCGAACCCCACGCGTGATACGGGTCTCCGGCGACGCCGTCGTAGGGATCGGGCACGCCGCGCAGCCACGGCTCGGGCGTCGACCCCGCCCACACGTTCTCGATGTTCTCGGTGTGGCCGCCCGAGCTGTTGAAGAAGTAGGTCACGACCGGGACGCCGTGATAGGTGACCACCTGCCCCCGGGTCGCGGCGACGGCGGCGTCGGTGGCCGCGGTCTCGGCGGCGACGCCGCCGTACATCTGCGAGCGGGTGTCCGCGTACTGGTCGAAGGCGGTGCCACCACGGTTGGTGGTGATGGCGTACGTCCTCGCGGCGACCGCCTGCGTCTCGAGTGCGGCGGCCGACCAGTCGGCGGGCATCTCCGCCGAGATCACCCCGCGCACGTAATCATCGAGGGCGAGGGCATCGACCGTCTCGACCCCGCCGGTGCCGTCGGGACGGAACTCGAGCGCGCCGCGGTAGGGGCCGAGGCCGGCCACGCTCAGCGGCGCGGGGCCGCTGACGCGCAGCGGAGCGGGGAACACGCCCACTTTCCTGCCGGCGCCGTCCACGAGCAGCAGCGAGCCGTCGCTGCGGGCCAGGACCCGATAGGTCGTGCCCGGGTGCAGCGGCTTCGTGCCCGCAGCGGTGGCGCCGCTGAACGCCGCCGATCCGGTGGCGAGCAGCACGCGGACCGTCCGGTTGGGGTCCGTCGTGCCGATCGCGGTGCCGGAGTAGTAGTGGGCCAGGATGGCGCGATAGCTCCAACCGTGCAGCGCGTAGCCGTAGGCGCCGTATTGGCTCATCCCGATCCCGTGCCCGTCGCCACCGCCCCGGATCTGGAACACGGCAGCGGCCAGCGCGGGCGTGGCCGTCGAGCACAGGACGGCCAGGCACACCATCGCCACCCGCCGGCAACGGCGGGTGAAGGGTTGGAAAGACGACATTTCGGTTAGACCGGTGGCTGAGATGGCGGCGCGCAAGGCTTCAGATGTTCTCGTTGACTGCCTGGTGGCTGAGGGCGTTCAGTTCGTATTCGGGATACCCGGCGAGGAGACACTTGACCTCAACGAATCCCTGGCCTCTTCTTCGATCAAGTTCGTGCCCGTGCGGCACGAGCAGGGCGGTGCCTACATGGCCGACGCCTACGGCCGCCTGACCGGACGGGCGGGTGTGTGCCTGGGAACCCTCGGGCCCGGCGCGACGAACCTCGTCACCGCCGTGGCCGACGCCTTCCTCGATCGGGCGCCGCTCGTCGCTCTGACCGGCCAGTCCGATCTCGAGCGGATGCACAAGGAGTCACACCAGTACATAGACCTTCTCGGCATTCTGAGGCCCGTGGTTAAGTGGAATGCAAGAGTTTCCAGCCCGGAGATCGTGCCCGAGGTGGTCCGCAAGGCGTTCAAGGTCGCCGAATCCGAGAAGCCGGGCGCAACGCATCTCGAGCTGCCCGAGGACGTGATGGCACGCGAGCTCGACGCCAACCCGCTGCCGTATCACCCGCCCGTCCATCCCGAGCCCGGCCTCAAGGAGCTCGATCGCGCGGTCCGGATCATCGCCGAGGCCGAGAAGCCGGTCGCGCTGGCCGGCAACGGCGCCGTCCGCACCCGCGCCGGCCAGGCGTTGCGGGCCTTCGCCCACGCCTCCGGCATCCCGGTCGCCGAGACCTTCATGGCCAAGGGCCTGCTCGACTACGAGGACCCGCGGGCGCTCGGAACCGTCGGCCTGCAGACGCGCGACTACGCGATGGCCGGCTTCGACGACGCCGATGTGGTGATCGCGATCGGCTACGACCTCGTCGAGCACGCTCCCGAGCATTGGAACCCGAATGCCGACAAGCGGATCGTGATGGTCGACACGGTGCCCGCGGAGACGGACGAGTTCTTCATCCCTGAGGTCGAACTGATCGGCGAGATCTCCCACGTGCTCGCGCGCCTGGCCGCCGGGGTCAGCCGACCGCCGCGGGACGAGGAGCCCCCGCGCCTGCGCGAGCTCGTCCTGGCCGCGCTCACCGGCGCCGCGGACGACGACCACTTCCCGATGCGCCCACCGCGGGTGCTCTGGGAGCTGCGGGAGGCCCTGGGCCCGACCGACATGCTCGTCTCCGATGTGGGCCTGCACAAGCTCTGGATCGGGCGCATGTTCCCCGCCCACGAGCCGGGGACGGTGCTGATCGCCAACGGCCTGGCCGGGATGGGCTTCGCGCTTCCGACGGCGATCGCGACGAAGCTCGTGCATCCTGGCCGCCGGGTCGTGACGGTCAGCGGCGACGGTGGCTTCCTGATGAACTGCCAGGAGCTCGAGACCGCCGTCCGCCTGCGCACGCCGGTCGTGAACGTCGTCTGGGAGAACGGCGAGTTCGGCTCGATCGCCTGGAAGCAGGACAAGAAGTTCGGCCGCCACTTCGACGTCGGCTTCGGCAACCCCGACTTCGTCAAGCTCGCCGAGTCGTTCGGCATGCCGGCCTGGCGCTGTGGATCCGCCGAGGACTTCGGCCGCCGGCTGCGCCAGGCGCTCACCCTCGATGTGCCGTCGCTGATCGTCGTCCCGATCGACTACTCCGTCGACGTGGCGATCTCCGAGCAGCTGGGCGCAGAGACGGTGGCGACGTAGGGGCGGGAGTCCGGCCGAAATCGAAGACATCGCCGGCTCCACGCATCGCCCGCCAGCCGCAGGTGGTCGAATCTGGGCCGCGAACAGCCATTTCGTAGCCTCTCGTCGCGCAGCGAGTCCGCCGGGGAACTTAATGGCTGCACCACAACCATTAAGTTCCCCGGCCGCCGCCGGCGCGGGCGAGATGCCACGAAATGGAGGTGATCCGTGGCACGCCCCCGGGACCGCGAGCCGCGCTACAGATTCCCCTGTGCCATCTTCCGCAGGTCCATCGCCTTGTTGTACGTGTCCTCGTCGACGCCCATCTCGTAGGCGACCTCGCGTAGGGGACGGCCCGAGGCGGCGGCCTCCTTGACGATCTCCGCCGCCTTGTCGTAGCCGATGTGGGGATTCAGGGCGGTGGCCGCGGCAAGGGTGGCCTCGGCGGAGCGGTTGGCTCCCTCCTCGTTGGCCCGGATCCCGTCGACGCATTTCTCGGCGAAGATGCGCGACGTGGAGGCGAGCAGCCGGATCGACTCGAGCAGGTTGCGGGCGATCAGCGGAACGCGGACGTTGAGCTCGAAGTTGCCCTGCGAGCCGGCCAGAGTGATCGCGGTGTCGTTGCCGATGACCTGAGCCGAGACCTGGAGGACGACCTCGGGGATGACCGGGTTGACCTTGCCGGGCATGATCGAGGAGCCCTTCTGGAGCTCGGGGAGGAACAACTCGCCGAGGCCGGCGCGCGGCCCGGAGCCCATCAGCGCCAGGTCGTTGGCGATCTTGGTCAGCGACACGGCGAGCACCTTGAGCATCCCCGACAGCTCGACCAGCGCGTCGCGGCTGCCCTGGGCCTCGAACGCGTCCTCCGGCGGGCGGATCTCGAGTCCCGTCGACTCGGTCAGGCGGGCCCGGACGCGGGCGGCGAACTCGCGGTGCGTGTTCAGCCCCGTGCCGGTGGCCGTCCCGCCCAGCGGGATCTGGGCGACCTGAGGCAGGGTGTTGCGAATGCGCAGCGCGCCGAGCCGCACCTGAGCGGCGTAGCCGCCGAACTCGTGGCCGAGCGTCACCGGGACGGCGTCCATCAGGTGGGTGCGCCCTGACTTGACGATGTCGCGGAACTCGCTCGCCTTCGCGCTCAGCGCCGTCTCGAGCTGCTGAAGGGCGGGCAGGAGGTCGTTGGTGGCCTCATCGAGGGCGGCGAGATGCACCGCCGAGGGGAACACGTCGTTGGACGACTGGCCCATGTTGACGTGGTCGTTCGGATGTGCGGCGTCGCCGGCGAGGTTGGCGATCACCTCGTTGGCGTTCATGTTCGACGAGGTCCCCGAGCCGGTCTGGAACACGTCGACCGGGAACTGGCTGTCGTGCTCACCTGACGCGACGGCGTCGGCGGCGGCAGCGATCCGGTCGGCGAGCGCCGGGTCCAGCAATCCCAGCTCGGCGTTGACGCGGGCCGCCGCACCCTTGATGCGGCCGAGCCAGCGCAGCACCGGCACGGGCACAGGCTCGCCTGAGATGGGGAAGTTGGCGACGGCCTTCGATGTCTCGCCACCCCATAGCTGCTCCGTCTCCTGCACGCCCATGGTTGGTCCTTTCGCCGTTCGTCTTCAGTCACCACAACGCTACCCCACGACCGTCCTCGTCGGACGCCGAACGCGCGGCGCGGGGTCAGCCGCAGAACGAGATCAGCTCGCGGGCGACGCCGACCGGATCGTCATAGGCCATCAGGAAGCCCGTGTCGGCGAGCATCCGAAGCTGGGCGTCGGGCAGCACGTCGAGCGCCTCCTGGGCGACCTCGAGCGGATGCGCCGCATCCTGGTCGGCCCACAGGAGCAGCACGGGCGAGGCGATCCGCGGATAGGCGTCGAGCAGATCACGCTGCGCCTCGACCGGCCAGCGCCGGGCGAACTTGGCCCACGCCCGGGCGCGGTTGCCGTTGCCGCCGAGGTCGGCGAACGCGTGGCGCATCAGGTCGCGAGCGGCGGGGTTGTGCTGCGCGGAGAGGCGCTCGCCGACCGACGGCCGGAACACGAGCGTTGCCCCGTGGGCGAGCAGACGGTCGAGGCCCGGGAGCGCCGCCGCCCGGCAGGCCATGCGCCAGCCGGCGCGGCCGAGCACGAACTCGTCCCGGCGATGCAGACGGTTGGGCATCAGGACGAAGCGCGAGGGCTCGAGCCGGCCGGTGGTCACGGCCCGCAGCAGAACCTCGGCGCCGAGGTCGTGCCCGGCGACGAGCGGCCTGGTCCCGACGACCTCCCGGCAGAAGCCCGCGATCACCTCGGCCATCCAGTCCGGCGTGTAGGGATGGCGGGGGCGATCCTCGGAGTCCCCATGCAACGGCAGGTCGGGCAGCACGACCCGAAAGCGACCGGACAGCGGCGCCACGATCGGCTCCCACTCGCGATGGGAGAGCCCGATCGAATGCAGCAGCGCCAGCCCGGGGCCGGTTCCCGTCTCCCGGTATGCGATGCGGGCGCCGTCGTGATGGTGGTAGAGACGCAACCTCATCGCCTGCATCGTCGCATTCGGCTCCGGTCATGGTGGACTTCGGCGTGCGAGGTTGTGCAATTGCTGGGCGAGGCTCGTGAATCGTGCGCAAATTGGTCAGAAATGCGGGGCATGGACACAGCTCCAGCGAGCCCCCTCGGCCTCTCGGTATCACAGGCCGCTCATGCGCTCGGCGTTTCCCTGGGAACCATCCGGCGATGGTCGGACATGGGTTACCTGGAGTCCTACCGGACCCCCGGAGGGCAGCGCCGATTCAGCAGCGAGAAGATCGAGGAGTTCGTCGGTTCCTTGCCGCGAGGGGCCCTCGGCCCTCACGAGCGCGCCGGCTGCTGACGCAGCTTCCCAGCCCCCGATGGAGGGCGGTGGAATCGCCGGCTCAGCCGCCCGCTCAGGCGGCGGAATCGCCAGCTCAGCCGCCCGCTCAGGCGGCGGAATCGCCGGCTCAGCCGCCGGCTTCGGTGATCCGCCGCTCCATGTCCAGCTCAGCGTCGAAGTGGGCCGCGTCGGCGTGGCGGTACTCGATCCCCTCGCCGCTCAGGAGGCGGGCGAGCACCTCGACGTAGCGGGCGTCGAGCTGAGTGCCGGCAACCCGGCGGAGCTCGCGCAGCGCTTCGAACGAACTCATCGGCGTGCGATAGGTGTCGCCGGCGGTGAGCGTGTCGTAGACCTCGGCCACGGCGATGATCTTGGCGATCTCGGGGATCTCCGCCGCGGAGAGCCCGTTCGGGTAACCGCGACCGTCGACGCGCTCGTGATGGGCGCGCACGATCTCGGAGATCGGCCCGTACATGCCGAGGTCCCTGAGCATCTCCGCGCCCAGCTCGGGGTGGCGCTGAATCGCCGCCCAGTCCTCGTGGGTGAGCGTGCGGTCGCGCTCGTGCACCCGGTCCGAGAGCGCGAAGTGGCCCATGTCGTGCAGCAGGCCGGCGGTGTGCGCGAGCTCGCAGTCCTGTTTGCTCATCCCCACCGACTCCGCGATGTCGCGCGCGAACCGGGCCACCGCCGCCGCATGCCGAGCGGCGCGCCCGTCACGCGTATCGAGCGCGCGCAGGAGCCCCGCGAGCACGCCCCAGGAGAGCGACACGTACTGCTCGGCGCGCTGGCGCGAGCGCGCGAGCAGGTGCGCCATGTAGGTGAAGGCGAACACGGCGGCGAGCGCGAACACGATGCCGCCCAGGCCGACCTCGACGTAGATGCTGGCGCCGGCGATCACGAGCACCAGATTGAGCGCCAGGCTCGGCAGGTAGGAGCGAGCAGCGCCCGCGTCCCAGGCCGAGCGACCCCACAGGAGCAGGCCGAAGGCGACGATCATGAGGTAGTTCAGCACCAGGTAGACGACGGCGATCAAGCCGACGGCCCGATAGAAGCCGGCGCTACCGGTGCCGCCGTCCTCGAGCGCACGGAATAGATTCGCCGCGATCAGCGCCGGACCCATGACCGCCACGAGGTTGGTGGCCACCAGCAGTGCTTCGGAGCGGCGCCTGAACGAAGCCACCAGTTCGGCGATCGCGGCCAGGATGCAAGCGGAGGCGGGTCCTAGAAACGTCGCCCCGAGCACAACGACCAGGAACGAGGCCGAGATGGACGCCTGGCCACCCACGGACACCACCGTCGCTCCGGCGACGGCCGCGGCCACGGCAAGCACGATCGAGAGGGAATCGACATGATCGACGTGGCCCTGTGCGGCGGCTATGCCGACGCACACCGCCAGGCCCACGACAGCGAGCGCCCAGGCGAACGCAATCCGCGTCCCGCCCCGCGTTTCCTCAACGTGTGCACTTTGGGCCTCCTGGCCCTCCATTGCGCGCACAGTAGCGCCTTCGCCCGCGCACACCTAATAGTCGGAGCGTCGCGACCCGGGAGGATCAGCCGTTGCGGAAGGACATCTGAGGACCTCCTGGTGTCGTGTGCGTGCACACATCGCTGTGTGCCGATTCCACGAGATCCCCACCGAGCCACCGAGCGAACCGGCGACTCGCTGCATCCCGATTTCCTCCACGCCGGATTGCCATTCCGTGGCCCCCTGCCTGGAGTTCCAGCGTGTCTCCTCTAGCAAGAGATGCTGCACAACTTTATCTAGGGAAGCGGCCCGATTCCACCGGAACCGCAACCTCGCAGCACCGGTTGCCCCGTCGCGGTTGCGCTGCCGCAGCTCGAGGAGATCGCCAGGTGCCAAACGGCCCACCGCTCCCCGTCGCGCATGAAACCCCTGCACATGCACGAATCCATCCAAAGTGCACGGCTTCGTGCGCCCCTTGCACCGAAGCGCGTTTGCCCCGATAACACCAACCGGATGAATGGAATCCGGACTAATGCTGCGGCGGCGATGCTCGGCGTCAGCCCCAACACGCTGCGCAGCTGGGAGCGCCGCTACGGCTTCCCCCAGCCCCACCGCTCCCCCGGCGGTCACCGCCAGTACGCGCTCGCCGAGATCGAGTCGCTCCGGCTCACGCTCGCCGAGACGCACAACGTCTCCTCCGCCATCTCGCTGGCCCGCGAGCGCGGCGAGGGCCCGTCCTCGTCGTCGCGGCTCGCCGGCGCCTTCGGCTCCTTCGACGAGGACATGGCCAACCGCCTGCTCGAGGAGAGCCTGACGCTGCGCTCGTTCGAGCGGACGATCGAGGAGGTTCTGCTGGCCGCGGTCGCGATCCATGCCGACCCGGGCCCGAGCACGGCCGAGTACGAGTTCGCCTGGCGCCACGCCACGGGCTGGCTGTCGGCGCTGAAGCGCCTGTCCCCGCCGGCCTCGCGCCCCGACGGCGTGTTGATCTTCGACGCCACCGCCCCCTGCGACCTCGACGGGCTCCACGCCCAGGCGCTGGAGCTCGTGCTCAGGCGCGCCGGGCTCAGGACGCTGTCGTTGACCGCGTCGGTCGAGCCCGCCCGGCTCGGGCGGGCGCTGCGGGCGCTCGAGCCGCGCGCGGTCGTGCTCACCGGCCGCCGGGCGCCGCTCGAC
Source organism: uncultured Solirubrobacteraceae bacterium (assembly GCA_963800815.1). GTDB lineage: Bacteria > Actinomycetota > Thermoleophilia > Solirubrobacterales > Solirubrobacteraceae > Palsa-465. The sequence continues at coordinate 308,399 of CAWDCP010000019.1, read as the reverse complement.
GTGATCGGGCGGCTCGTGTACGCGGTGCGGGGCGTCATGCAGGAAGTGGTCGTGTTCGATTACCGCGGCGCGGTGCCGGATACGGGCGCGAGCACGGTGTGCCGGCTCGGCGAGTCGCCGGTCGCCGCCCGCGACATGCTGCTGGCGCGCCTCGACACCACCGCCGCCGCCGCCGGAGCCGATCGCACCCGGGCCACGGCCCCGGCCGCGGTCGCCGCGGGCCTGACCTAGCGCTAGCTCACCGGCGCCACACCTCGAGCCACGCGGCGCACCCCGGCGCGGGCCAACAACGGCGGGAACCTACAATCCGCGCCCATGCCGCCTCACCGTTCCGTCGATCCGCGTGCGTCGTTCCCCGAGCTCGAGGAGCAGGTCCTCAAGCGCTGGCGCGAGCGCGAGGTGTTCGCCGAGTCGATGCGCCGCCGCCGCGGCGCGCCGCAATGGGTCTTCTACGAGGGGCCGCCGACGGCCAACGGACCGCCGGGCTCTCACCACGTGCTGGCCCGTGTGTTCAAGGACATCTTCCCCCGTTACAAGACCATGCGCGGCTTCTACGTCGAGCGCAAGGGAGGCTGGGACTGCCACGGCCTGCCGGTCGAGCTGGCGGTCGAGAAGGAGCTGGGCATCGCGTCCAAGGACGACATCGAGCGCTACGGGATCGCCGAGTTCAACGCCCGCTGCCGCGAGATGGTCCTCAGCCACGTCGAGGACTGGACCCGCCTGACCGAACGAATCGGCTTCTGGATCGATACCGACGACGCCTACCGCACACTCGACCCTGGCTACGTCGAGTCCGTGTGGTGGGCGCTCAAGACGATCCACGAGAAGGGGCTGCTGTACGAGAAGCTGAAGGTCGTCCCGTACTGCCCGCGCTGCGGCACGGCGCTCTCGAGTCACGAGCTCGGCCAGCCGGGTGTGTACCGGGACGTGATCGACCCGAGTGCCTACGTCCGTTTCCCGGTCACGCAGGGGCGTGCGAGCGCCGAGCCAGGCGAGGAGCTGCTGATCTGGACGACCACGCCGTGGACGCTGGTCTCCAACGCCGCGGTCGCCGTCGATCCCAACCTGATCTACGTACGCGCCCGCGTCGGCGACGGACCGGTGCAGATCGTGGCCGAGGCCCTGGTCGGGCGGGTGCTCGGCGAGCACGCGGAGATCCTCGACCGCTTCCCCGGCCGGGAGCTCGAGGGCGTCGCCTATGAGCCGCCCTTTCCCTACATCCCCTCCGACGCCTACGGCCCGCTCGGCCACACGGTCCTGATCGGGGACTTCGTCACCGCCGAGGACGGGACCGGCCTCGTCCACACGGCGATCGCCTTCGGCGAGGACGACTTCCGGCTCGGCGAGCAGTACGGCCTGACCGTGGTCAACCCGGTGCGGCCGGACGGGACCTACGACGAGCGGATCGGGCCCTATGCCGGGCGCAAGGTCAAGGACGCGGACACCGACCTGGTCGAGGACCTGCGGGCGCGCGGGAAGCTGCTGCGCTCCGAGCCCTACGAGCACTCCTATCCCCATTGCTGGCGCTGCGACACGCCGCTGCTCTACTACGCCAAGCCGTCGTGGTACATCGGGACGAGCCAGATCAAGGACCGGCTCCTCGCCTCCAACGAGACGGTCAATTGGCATCCGGAGCACGTCAAGCACGGGCGCTTCGGCAACTGGCTGGAGGGCAACGTCGACTGGGCGCTCTCCCGCGAGCGCTACTGGGGCACCCCGCTGCCGGTGTGGCGCTGTCCGGCGGGACACGTCCGGGCCATCGGCTCCCTGGCCGAGCTCAACGCGCTGGCCGGGACCGAGCTGAGCGATCCGCACCGTCCCTTCGTCGACGCGGCAACGTTCCCGTGCGAGCAGTGTGGCGCGGCGATGCAGCGCGTCGCGGAGGTGATCGACGTGTGGTTCGACTCGGGCGCGATGCCGTTCGCGCAGTACCACGCACCGCACGAGCACGAGGCGGAGTTCGAGGCACGGTTTCCGGCCGACTTCATCTGCGAGGCGCTCGACCAGACCCGGGGCTGGTTCTACTCGCTGCTCGCCGTGGCCACGCTGCTGTTCGAGGAGTCCTCGTATCGGAACGTGGTCTGCCTGGGGCTGATCCTCGACGAGCAGGGACGCAAGATGTCGAAGTCGGTGGGCAACGTCGTGGCCCCCTGGGACGTGATCGACCGCTACGGCGCCGACGCGTTCCGGTGGTACTTCTTCACCTCCAAGCAGCCCTGGGACGGCTACCGCTTCTCGCTCGAGACGATCGGCGAGGCGGTCCGCCAGTTCCTGCTGCAGCTCTGGAACACGTACGGCTTCTACGTGCTCTACGCGAACGCCAACGACATCGCGCCGGGGACGCTGGACGCGGCTGACCCGGCCGCGAGCAGCGATCTCGACCGCTGGGTGCTCTCACGCCTGGCGGCCACGACCGAATTCGTGGCCGACCGCATGGATGCCTACGACGCCACCGCCGCCGGCCGCGCCGTCGCGACGTTCGTCGACGAGCTGTCCAACTGGTACGTGCGCCGGTCCCGGCGGCGGTTCTGGGACGGCGACCCGGCGGCCTTCGCGACCCTGCACCACGCGCTTGTCACGGTGGCCGGGTTGCTGGCTCCGTTCACGCCGTTCCTGGCCGACGAGATCTACGACAACCTCGACGGCCGGCTGGCCAGCGTGCACCTGACCGACTTCCCGCAGCCGGGTGAGCGCGATCGACAGCTGGAGTTCGACATGGATGTGGCGCGGGAGACGGTGCGCCTCGGGCTCGCAGCCCGCGGGCAGGCGAAACTCAAGGTCCGCCAGCCCCTGCGGGCGGCGATCGTCGTCGCCACCGGGCGCGAGCGGGTCGCGATCGAACGACTGCAGGACTTGGTCCGCGAGGAGCTGAACGTGCTCGAGCTCCGCTTCGTCTCCGAGGCCGACGAGCTCGGCCGCGTCGAGATCAAGCCCAACTACCGCACGCTCGGCCCACGGTTCGGCAAGCAGATGCCGCTGGTGGCCGCCGCCGTGGCCGGTCTTGACCCGGCGCACGCTGCCGCCGCGCTGCGGGAGGGGCGCACCGTGTCGATCACCGTCGGCGGCAGCGACCACCCGCTCAGCGCAGACGACCTGCTGATCACGATGCAGCCACTGGAGGGCTACCAGGTCGAGCGCGAGGGGTCCCATGCGGTCGCACTGGAACTGGCCGTCGACGACGCGTTGCGGGTCGAGGGCTGGGCGCGCGAGATCGTCCACGCGGTGCAGGCGGCGCGCCGCGACGAGGGGCTCGAGGTCACCGACCGGGTCGCGCTGACGTTTGACGGCCACCCGTCGCTGCTCGCGGCCGCGCGCGAGTATGAGACCTACATCGCCGGCGAGACACTCGCGGTGAGCGTGGACTACACCGCCCTGAACGGCGTCGAGCCCGCCATGATCGACGGGCTCGAACTGAGAGTGGGAGTTGCTCGGGCCGCAGCGGCCTGAGCGTCCGCGGGATCGCCGCGAGGTCGCGGTGGGCTCTACGCCACCGCGTCGCCGGCGTCGGCCTTGGCCACGAACGGCTCGATCTCGGCCTCGAGACGCCGCTTCGGATAGGCCCCGATCACCGTCTTGGCGACCTCGCCGCCCCGGAAGACGATCAGGGTCGGGATCGACATCACGTTGTAGGTGACCGCGGTCTGCTGGTTCTCGTCGATGTTGAGCTTGACGACCTTCAGGTCGCCGGCGCGCTCCTCGGCGATCTCCTCGACGACCGGACCGACCATCCGGCACGGTCCGCACCAGGGAGCCCAGAAGTCGACGAGCACCGGAATGTCGGACTCGATGACCTCGGCCTGGAAGTTGTTGTCGGTTACGTCGGCGACGTTGCCTGCCATGAGGGCTCCTTACGGGATCTGTTCTCGCGCTTGCTTCAAAAAGTATAGCGCCCCGACGGGCACTAGCCTAAGGCGTGCAGTGGCTGATCCGACCAACACCGAGATTGCGGCCGCGCTCGACGAGCTCGGCGATCTGTACGAGCTCGACGGCGCCATCATCCACCGTGTCGTGGCCTACCGCAATGCCGCCAAGGCGGTGCGCGACGCTCCCGTATCCGTCGCCGCGCTGGCCCGAGCGGGGCGGGCGACCGAGTTGCCGGGTGTCGGCCAGACGATCCAGGACAAGGTCATCGCCCTGGCCGACGAGGGCGAGATCCCGGCCGCGACGAAGCTGCGGGCGAAGTTCCCGCCGGGGCTCGTGGAGGTGACGCGGCTTCCCGGCCTGGGCCCCAAGCGCGCCCGGCGGCTCTACGAGGAGCTGGGGGTCGACTCCCTGAGCGCGCTGCGCGCAGCGGCGGAGGAGCAGCGGATCCGCGCCCTGAAGGGATTCGGTCCGAAGGCCGAGCAGAGCATCCTCGCGGCACTGAGCGTGCCCGGCGCCGGCGAGGCCCGCCGGCGCGTGGTGCTCAACCGCGCCCTCGCGGTGGGCGAACAGATCGTCGCCGCGCTCCGCGCGCATCCGGCGGCGGAGCGGGTCGAGCTCGCCGGCTCGGCGCGGCGCATGACCGACAGCGTCAAGGACCTCGACGTGATCGCGACCGCGACCGATGCGGCGGCCCTGGCCCGTGCGCTGGTCGAGCTCGAGCTGGTCGAATCGGCCCAGGTCCCCGGCGAGGCGGGGGTCCGGGTCCGCACCCACACCGGCGTGCAGATCGACCTGCGGATCGTCGCTCCGGATCAGTTCGGCAACCTGCTCCAGCATTTCACCGGCTCCAAGGAGCACAACATGGCGCTGCGCGAGGCCGCCGCGCGGCGGGGCCTGCACGTCTCGGAGTACGGGCTGCTCGACGACGCCACCGGCCGCACACACCGCTGCGCCACGGAGGAGGAGGTCTACGCGCTGCTCGGGATGGCCTACATCGAGCCGGAGCTGCGCGAGAATCGCGGCGAGCTCGAGGCCGCGACCGCCGGCGCGCTCCCGACGCTGGTGGAGGTCGGCGACCTGCGCGGCGACCTGCACTGCCACACGACCGCGTCGGACGGGACGGCGTCGATCGCGGAGATGGCGCTCGCGGCCCGCGAGGCCGGCTACGAGTACGTGGCGATCACCGATCATTCGGCCAGCTTCGGCTTCGGCAACGAGGTTCCGGCCGACCGTCTGAAGGCGCAGGTCGAGCGGATCCGGTCCACTCAGGTCGAGGGGATCGAGCTGCTCGCCGGCAGCGAGGTCAACATCCTGCCCGACGGCTCGCTCGACTACGACGACGAGCTGCTGGCCGAGCTCGACTGGGTGATCGCCAGCGTGCACTCGTCGTTCGGGCTCGGCGAGCGCGCGATGACCGAGCGGATCGTGCACGCGATCGAGCACCCTCTCGTCGACGCGATCGGGCACCTGACAGGACGCAAGATCGAGCGGCGAAAGCCCTACCCGGTGGACGTCGAGCGGGTGATCGAGGCCGCGCTGGCCACCAGCACGATGCTCGAGATCAACGCGAGCCCGGACCGCCGTGACGTCAACGAGGTGGTCGCGCGCGCGGCAGCCGCGGCCGGCGTCCCGATCGTGATCAACTGCGACGCCCATCGCGTGGGCGGATTCGCCGTCGCCCGCTACGGAGTGGCAACCGCGAGGCGAGCCTGGCTGACCGCCGCCGACGTCGCGAACACGAGGCCGTGGGACGAATTTGCGACGATGCGCCCGCGCTCGCGCGCGGGGTCGTGACCGGCACCGCAGCCGATGATCCCGGCTCCGAGCACGGCGATCGACAGCACCGTGGCCCCTCGCCGGGTGCGTCCCGGCCAACCGCCACCGCGCTGGATCGCCACGAACCAGGCCAGCCCGGCCAGGGTCAGGATCGAGGCCACGAAGAAGTTCAGCCGCAACCCGAAGATGTGGTGCGCGGGATCGACCCGCAGCAGCTCCTCGAAGATCCTGAACGCCGAGTAGCCCGCGACATAGAGCGCAAACAGCCCCGGCGCTCGAATCTTGCGGTGGTTGCCGAGCCAGACCAGGAACGCGGCCAGGGACAGGTTCCAGATGATCTCGTACAGGAACGTGGGCTGGAAGGTGGCGGAGTGCAGATAGGCGTCGGGACGGTGCGCGGGATCGATCTCCAGACCCCACGGCAGCGTCGTCGGTCCGCCGAACAGCTCCTGGTTGAAGTAGTTGCCGATCCGGCCGATCGCCTGCGCCACGAGCAGCGCCGGCGCGGCGCAGTCCATGAACGCGGGGATGTCCGCGCCCCGGCGGCGGAGCACCCACAGACCGGCGAGCGTGCCGGCCAGGATCCCGCCCCAGATCCCGAGTCCGCCCTCCCAGATCGCGAACGGACCCCACCAGTGCTTGGGCACCTGGTCCCAGCTCGTGAGGAGGAAGTAGATGCGACCGCCGATGAGGCCGGCCGGGAATCCCCACATGGCCACCTCGTAGACGAGGTCGCGCGAGCCGCCGCGCTTCTCCCAGCGCACACGGGTGACGAGAATCGCCGCGGCGACCGCGCACACGTACGCGACCCCGTAGGCGTGGACGAAGAACGGCCCGATCCGGACGCCGTTCTCGTGCGGGCTCGGAATGAAGGCGAGGGCGTGCGTCACCGGCCCCATCCTGGCAGCAATCGCGGCAGCACGTCCTCGGCCATGGTGCGGTCGACGGCCGCGCGGCGGAACGGGCGGAGGAGCTCCGCGGCGCGCTCGGCGTAACCGGGACGAGGATCGTCAAGCGCGGTGCGGATCGCCGCCGCGAGGTCGTCTCCGACCAGCCGTGAATCGAGCTCACGGGCGAGGGCGAGGGCCGGATACGGGCCGGGCGCGGGCGTCGTCACCAGCAGGCATCCGTCGGCCAGCGCCTCGAGCGGGGCGATGCCGTAGTCCTCGCGCCGTGGAGCGGCCACGAACACCCGCGCGCGCCGCAGCAGGGCGCGATAGTCGGCCGGGGCGAGCCGCCCGGCGAGCGTCACGCCCTCGGTCGGCGCGAGCGCGTCGGTCCCGGCCACGACGAGCTGCTCGTCGCCACGCCGAGCCCGGCGCCACGCGTCGAGCACGACGTCGAGGCGCTTCTTGAGCGGATCTCCCGCGTACATCACCGCGGCCAGATCGCGACGCTCCGGCGCAGGATCGCCGGAGGGCCCGACGGCCGCCGGACCGCCGGAGGGCTCGACAGGCACCGGCACGGTCACCACCGGCGCATGCGGATCGCACAGCGGCGCCAGCGATCCCTCGCTCATGGCCATCACCAGCGGCGCCTGGCACAGGCGCCGTCGCTCGACCCTGCGCTGCCAGACCCCGTGCCGTCCCGGCCGGTTCTCGGCCGCGGTCGCGTCGAGCCACACCGCGCCCGTCCGCGGCCACAGCAGCGACGCTGTCACCGAGCAGTAGATGAGGGAGTCCGGGCGATGGCGCTCGATTCCGGCCTGCGCCGCCCGGCGCACCGCCCGCGCCTGCACGAAGTCGGTGAGGGCGAGGGTGCGGACCTCCGGCACCGCCTCCGGCGCCACGGTTGCCACGGCCGCGCCGACGCGCTGGAGCGAGCCGGCGAGCTCGGCCGCGGCCGAGCGCCACCCGCCCGTGGTGCCGAGCGACACGACCAGCACATCGATCCGGCCCTCGAGCCGTGGCGTCAGCGCCACCGCGGGCGCCCTACGCGCGGGGACGTGCTCGGGGAGAGCGGCTGGCCCCGTTGAGCTCGAACAGGTTCGAGCGGAACCCGGGCGTACGGGCGAGCTTGATCGGTTTCAGCGGCGAGGTCTTCTCGACGTAGAAGCGGACGCCGTCGCGCTCCTCGATCGCCGTTACCGCGCTGGCCTGACGACGCCACGCGAGCGCCCAGATGATCGCGAAGCCGGTGGCGACGGCCGGGACCTGGGGGTACAGGAACGCCAGCGCACCGGCCCCGAGGGTCGAGAACAGGAGCGGCCACAGGCGGTTGAGCAGCGTGCGGCCAGGGTGCACCTCGGGCAGCGAGGACTGCGTCCGCGCAGCGGACAGCAGCGAGGCGATCGGCGGGGAGGTCTCCGCGCGCCGCCCGAGCCACACGCCGACCAGCGCGGCCACCACCCACCAGGCGGCGGCGACCGGAACCAGCAGGTCGTCGGTGGCGCCGGCGGCGCCGGCCACGGTGACCGCGGCCAGGGCGCTGGCCGCGCCGGCGCTGATCAGCACCGTCGTCTTCAGGAAGTCGGTGAACCGCACGGCCAGTGTCCTGATTCACAAGTCCGAAGACACTAGTCGGCGATCAGCACCGCGAGGAGCTCGCGCACACCATCGGTTCCGTCGACGATCAGGTCGGCCTCCTCGGCGACCGCCGAAGGTGTCTCCTCCGAGCTGACGCCGACTCGGATCGCCTGCATCAGCCGGCCCTCCTCGACGAGCTGGGTCAGCCCGCGGAAGGCATCGACGTCGGTCGCGTCGTCGCCGACGTAGAGCGCGACATCGACGTCGGCACCCTGCAGGAACGAAATGATCCCCGCCCCCTTGTCGAGCTTGACCGGCGGGCGCACCTCGAGCACCTTGCGGCCCCAGTGGGTCCGCAGTCCCCCCTCCCCGGCGCGCGCGGCCAGGGCGTCGATCGCCGCGCGGGCCGCGGCCTCGTCCGGCGCGCCCCGCCAGTGGAATGCGACGATCGCCCCCTTGTCCTCGATCCGCACCCGCGAGCGGCGCAGATCGGGCGTGTCGGCCTCGCGGGCGAACTCGCTGATCCGGCGTGTCCAGTCCTCGATCCCCGGATCGAGCGCCGGCTCGGTCCAGCCCGCGCGCAGCAATTCGGCGCCGTGGGAACCGAGGTAGGAGATCGTCCCGATCGAGACCATCGCCCGCGATTCCGAGGCCCGTCGCCCGCTCACGCACGCGACCACGCCGTAGCGCTTGGCGATCTCGATCAGGATCTGCCGGGTGCCCTCGGGCACGTGTGCATCCGCCGCGTGGTCCACGATCGGAGCCAACGTCCCATCGATGTCGAGCAGGATCGCGGACCGGCTCGGGTCCTTGCGCAACGGCGCGAGCGCCTCGTGCAGGATCGCTGACGTCACCGCTCTAGTATGCCCCCTCATGGCCTCAGCCCGCACGCTCAAGTTGGCGGCGACGGGAACCATGGCCGGCCTGTTCAGCGGCTTGTTCGGCGTCGGGGGCGGAATCGTGATGGTTCCCCTGCTGGTTCTCTGGCTCGGCTACGGCGAGCGGCGGGCCACCGGTACGTCGCTGGCTGCCATCGTGATCATCTCGGCGATGGCGACCCTGCTCCAGGGCGCGTACGGCAATGTGGCGTTCGGCAAGGGCCTGCTGATCGGAATCCCGGCCGTGGGCGGCGTGCTGCTCGGGACGTGGATCCAGCAGCGAGTCCGAACTGAAACGATCGGCCTGCTCTTCGGACTGCTGATGATCGCGGTGGCGGTCGACCTCGTCGTCAAATGATCATCGCGGTCGTGATGGGCGCGGCGGCGGGGGTGCTCAGCGGACTGCTCGGCGTCGGCGGGGGAATCCTGTTCGTCCCCACCCTGACACTGGCGCTCGGTCTCTCTCAGGTCAGGGCCGAGGCGACTTCGCTGCTGGCGATCATCCCCGTGGCGCTCGTCGGGGCGTGGCGACAGCATCGCTACGGCAACGTCGACGTCCGCGACGGCGGAATCATGGGCATCCTGTCCGCGCTCGGCGTCGCCGCCGGGGTGGCGCTCGCGAACGTGCTCCCGCAACGCGTGCTGCGGTACGGATTCGCGGCGGTGATCCTGGTCGTCGCGGTGCAGTTCATCCGCCGCTGGTATCAGGTGCGCTCCGCCCGGCTGCGGAGCGAGGAGTGAGCGCGCCCGCGCCCTTGCTCCTGCTCCACGGCCAGCCGGGAAGCGCCCGGGATTGGGATCGGGTCCGCGCGGAGCTGCCGCCGACCGTCGCGCCGATCGCGATCGACCGGCCGGGCTGGGACCGCCAGAGGCCGCCGGCGAGCCTGGACGAGAACGCACTCGCCGCCGTGGCCGCGCTCGACGCCCGCGACGTCGACCGGGCGATGGTGGTCGGCCACAGCCTCGGCGCCGCGGTCGCGGCGTGGCTGGCCGTCAACCACCCCGACCGCGTCTCCGGGCTGGTGCTCGCCGCGCCGGCGGCCAACGCCGCGGCGCTCGACTGGATCGACGAGCTGCTGGCCCTGCCGGTGGCCGGAGCACTGGCCGGCGCCGTGGCGCTGTCCGGCGTCGGTCTCGCGCTCACGACGCCACCGCTGCGCCGCCGGATCGCCCGCGAGCTCGAGCTCGACGACGACTACCTCGGCGCCGCCGCGCGGGGACTGCTGACGCCCGGCGCATGGCGGGCGTTTGCGACCGAGCAGCGCGCGCTCGTGCGCGAGATCCCGGAGCTGGAAGGGCGACTGGGCAGGATCGCGACCCCGACGACGGTCGTGTACGGCTCGGCCGACCGCATCGTGCCGCCACACTCGGCGCGGCGCCTGGCCGGCCAGATTCCCGGCGCCAGGATCGTGGTGCTCGAGGGCGCGGGGCATCTGCTCCCGCAGCGGCGCGCCCGTCAGCTTGCCGCGGTGATCGCAGCCTGCGCGGGATGATCTCGCAGAGGAGCGGTGCGGAGCCGCCCCCGGCCGGAACGCCGGTCACTGCGCCGTTGAACTGCCCCTCTCCCCACCTGCGGCTAACTACGGGGTTCGTTACGGGAACGGCCCGATGGCGGATGGCACCGTGGCGCCTAGCGTTCCCCCAGATGTTCCAAGCGCGTATCCACGGCCGAGGGGGCCAGGGTGTTGTCACTGCCGCAGAGTTGCTCTCCCTGGCCGCATTCGCAGAAGGACTCGAGGCTCAGGCCTTCCCGAGCTTCGGCTCCGAGCGCATGGGCGCACCCGTGGTGGCGTTCTGCCGCACCGACACCAAGCTGATCCGACTGCGCGAGCCGATCGCCGAACCGGACGCCGTGATCATCCAGGACCCGACCCTGCTGTATCACGTCGATGTGTTCGGTGGGCTCACCGAGTCGGGCTACGTGCTGATCAACTCGGCGCGCAGTGTCGAGGAGCTCGGCCTCGCGGACCTGCTGACGCCGGCCCGCGCGGGCAAGGTGGTCACAGTACCCGCGGGCGAGCTCGCCCGCGCCCGGACCGGACGGCCAATTCCGAACGCCGCACTGCTCGGAGCGTTCGCCGCGATGACCAGCGTCGTGTCTCAGGACTCGATCGAGGCGGCGATCCGCGGACGCTTCAAGGGCAAGGTGGCGGACAGCAACGCCGCCGCCGCCCGCGACGCCTTCGACTACGTGAGGGAACCCGTCCATGCGTGAGCAGCTCGAGGGCTCACAGGCCATCGCCCGCGCAGTGGCCCGCTGCCGGCCCGAGGTCGTGAGCGCCTACCCGATCACCCCTCAGACGCACATCGTCGAGGCACTGTCGCGGATGGTGCGCAGCGGCGACCTCGAGCACTGCGAGTACGTCAACGTCGAGTCGGAGTTCTCGGCCATGTCGGTGGCGATCGGGGCGTCGGCCACCGGCGCCCGCACCTATACCGCGACGGCGAGCCAGGGGCTGCTGTACATGGCCGAGGCGCTGTTCAACGCCTCCGGGCTCGGCCTGCCGATCGTGATGACCGTGGCCAACCGCGCGATCGGCTCGCCGATCAACATCTGGAACGACCACAGTGACGCCATGGCGATGCGCGACTGTGGCTGGATCCAGCTCTACGCGGCCGATAACCAGGAGGCGCTCGACCTTCACATCCAGGCCTTCTTCCTGGCCGAGGCGCTATCGGTCCCCGTGATGGTGTGCATGGACGGCTTCGTGCTCACACACGCGTTCGAGCCGCTCGAGATACCGCTGCAGAGCGATGTCGATGCGTTCCTCGGGCCGTTCGAGCCGCGCCAGGTGCTCGACCCCGACGACCCGGTCACGATCGGCGCGATGGTCGGGCCGGAGGCGTTCACCGAGGTCCGCTACCTCTCCCACATCAAGCAGATGCAGGCCCTCGACCTGATTCCCGAGGTCTCGGCCGACTTCCGCGAGCGCTTCGGCCGCGACGCCGGCGGACTGTTCTCCTGCCTCCACACCGAGGACGCGGAGACGATCGTGATCGTCCTCGGCTCGGTGTTCGGGACGATCGCCGACGTGGTCGATGAACTGCGCGAGCAGGGCAGCTCGATCGGTGTTCTGTCGCTGAAGTCGTTCCGCCCGTTCCCGACCGAGGAGCTGCGGGCGGCGCTCAGCGGCGCCAAGCGCGTGGTCATGCTCGAGCGCGCGCTTCAGGTCGGCGTCGGCGGCATCGTGTCCGAGAACGTCCGCAGCGCGCTGTCGGGAACATCGATCCCGACCCACACCGTGATCGCCGGCCTCGGCGGACGGCCGATCACGCGCAAGACGCTGCGGCCCCTGTTCGCCACCGCGATGGCCGGAGAGCTCCCCGAGGTCCACTTCCTCGATCTGCGCGAGGACGTGATCGAGCGTGAGATCTGGCGCGCGAGCGAAGGCTCCCACACCGGTCCGCACGCCGAGAGCATCCTGCGCGACATCGGAATCGTCAGAGCGGAGCCAGTATGAGCGAATCCCTGCCGTACTACCAGACGGGCACCTTCGCGGTCGGCGGCCGCCTGCTCACGCCCGAGCAGCGCGCGGTCCAGTCAGACCCCGATCGGATGAACGCGATCACCAAGGGACATCGGGCCTGCCAGGGTTGCGGCGAGGCGCTCGGCGCGCGCTACGCGATGGACGCCGCCGTGCGCGCGGCCGACGGTCGTGTGATCGCGGCCAACGCCACCGGCTGCCTCGAGGTCTTCTCGACGCCGTATCCCGAGTCGTCGTGGCGCGTCCCGTGGATCCACTCGCTGTTCGGAAACGCGCCGGCGGTCGCCACCGGCGTCGCCGCCGCGCTGCGGGCCAAGGGTCGCAACGACGTGCGCGTGATCGGGCAGGGCGGTGACGGCGGCACGGTCGACATCGGGTTCGGCGCGCTGTCGGGCATGTTCGAGCGCGGCGATGACGTGCTCTACGTCTGCTACGACAACGAGGGCTACATGAACACCGGCGTGCAGCGCTCGGCGGCCACCCCTCCGGCCGCGCGCACCGCCACCACCGAGCCGCTCGGCGGGCAGGCCGGCAACAGCTTCGGCCAGGGCAAGAACGCGCCCCTGATCGCGATGGCCCACGAGATCCCGTATGTGGCCACGGCGACGGTCGGCGAGCTGCGCGACCTCGAGGCCAAGGTGACCCGGGCGATGGAGTTTCACGGCCCACGCTACATCCACGTGCTCGTGCCCTGTCCCCTCGGCTGGGGCTCGGCGACCAACGAGACGATCCAGATCGCCCGGCTGGCCAAGGAGACGGGGATGTTCCCCGTCTTCGAGGCGGTCGACGGCGCCATCACCAGCGTCTCCAAGATCCGCCGCCGTGTGCCGGTCGAGCAGTACCTGCGCGGCCAGAAGCGCTACGCGCATCTGTTCTCGGGCGAGGGCCGCCCCGACATCGTGGCGAAGCTCCAGGCCGCCGCCGATCGCAACATCGAGCGCTTCGGCCTGCTCGACGACGGCGACGAGAACGTCAACATGGATCTGCTCGAGGTCCTGGCCACGAGTGAACGGGGACCCCAATGAGCGAACGCCCATTTGCGATCACGCTCGACGTCGGATCGAGCCTGGCCAACCGCACCGGAGACTGGCGTACGGAGCGCCCCCAGTATGTCCGCCGCATGCCGCCGTGCAACCACGGCTGTCCGGCCGGCGAGGACATCCAGGCCTGGCTGTTCGAGGCCGAGTCCGGCGGTGAGGGCTACGAGCGCGCCTGGCGGACGCTCGTTGCCGCCAACCCGCTCCCCGCCGTGATGGGACGGGTCTGCTACCACCCGTGCGAGACGGCCTGCAACCGCGGCCAGCTCGACGAGGCGGTCGGGATCAACTCGGTTGAGCGGTTCCTCGGCGACGAGGCGATCCGCAACGGCTGGGAGCTCCCCACCCCCAGCGCGCCGACGGGGCGCCGCGTGCTGGTCGTCGGCGCCGGCCCCTCGGGCCTCTCGTGCGCCTACCAGCTCGCGCTGCGCGGCCACCACGTGACGATCCGCGATCAAGCCGCCAAGGCCGGCGGGATGATGCGCTACGGGATCCCCGCCTATCGCCTGCAGCGCGACGTCCTCGACGACGAGCTGGCTCGGATCTTCGCGCTCGGCGTCCAACTCGAGTGCGGCGAGCGCGTGTCGAACCTCCCCGAGGCGATGCGCGAGGGCGCCTTCGACGCCGTGTTCGTGGCCGTCGGCGCGCACGTCGGACGTCACGTCGACATCCCCGGCGGGACCGCATCCCACGTGCTCGACGCGGTCACGATGCTGCATGGCGTCGAGGAGGGCGAGAAGCCTCAGCTTGGCCGGCGCGTGGTCGTGTACGGAGGTGGGAACACGGCGCTCGACGCGGCCCGCAGTGCGCGCCGGCTCGGCGCCACCGACCCGGTGATCGTGTACCGGCGCACCCGCGAGCGGATGCCGGCCCACGAGGCCGAGATGCAGGAGGCCGAGCAGGAAGGGATCGCCTTCCGCTGGCTCTCGACCATCACCGCGTCCGGCGAAGGACACGTGATGCTCGAGAAGATGGAGCTCGACGACACCGGCTTCCCGCAGCCGACGGGTGAATTCGAGGAGATCGAGGCGGACACGGTCGTGCTCGCGCTCGGCCAGAACGCCGACCTCGCCCTGATGGAGGGCCTCGACGGCGTCGAGGTGGCCGACCACGTGGTCCAGGTCGACGAGCAGATGATGACCGGCCACCGCGGCGTGTTCGCCGGCGGCGACATGGTCCCCGCCGATCGCACCGTGGCGGTGGCGATCGGACACGGGAGCCGGGCCGCGCGATCGATCGACGGCTGGCTGCGCGGCGTGCCGGCGATGCCCGAGCCGGACGTCGAGCTGGCGACGTTCGAGGAGATCAACCCCTGGTACTACTCCGATGCGCCGCGGACGATCCAACCCCTCCTCGACGACGTCCGCCGCGAGACGACGTTCGACGAGGTCGTCAAGGGCCTGGATCACTCCTCCGCCCTGTTCGAGGCTCGTCGCTGCCTGTCCTGCGGCAACTGCTTCTCGTGCGACAACTGCTTCGGCGTCTGTCCCGACAACGCGGTGCTGAAGCCCGGCGCCGACGGTGAGCCGTATGCGTTCGATCTCGACTTCTGCAAGGGCTGCGGCATCTGCGCCCAGGAGTGTCCGTGCGGCGCGATCGAGATGATCCCCGAAGCGACCTGAGGTGGCCATGGCCGACCCGCACGGCGCCCATCCGCTCAAAGTGGTCCTGGCCGGCGGAGGAGTGGCCGCGGTCGAGGCGGCGCTGGCCCTGCGCGAACTGGCCGGCGAGCTCGTCGAGACGACGCTGGTCGCTCCCAACACCGACCTGGTGTACCGCCCGATGTCGGTGCGCGAGCCCTTCGGCTATGCCAGAGCGCAGCACTACCCGCTGGCCGACATCGCCGCCGACCTGGGAATCGAGCTGGTCGCGGAAACGGTCGACCGGGTCAACACCCGGGCCAGCATCGTGCACACCGAGGAGGGCACGGAGATCCCGTTCGCGGCGCTCCTGGTCGCGCTCGGAGCCGCCACGCGCGCCCGCTACGAGCACGCGATCACGATCGACGACGCCCACCTGGCCGAGACGCTCCAGCAGCTCTTGCACGACGTCGCCCAGGGGGCCGTGCAACGCCTGGTGTTCGTGATCCCGGGACGGCTGGCCTGGCCGTTTCCGGCCTACGAGATCGCGCTGATGATGCAGGCCCACGCCGCCAAGGCCGGCGCCTCGCTGACGACCACGATCGTCAGCCCGGAGGAGCGACCGCTGGTGCTGTTCGGCCGCGGCGCCAGTGACGTGATCCTGCAGCTGCTCGCCGAGCAGAACATCGAGTTCGTCTCCGCCGCCGGCTGCGAGGTCCCCGACCCGCACCGCGTCGTGCTGATGCCGGATCACCGCCGGATCGACACTGACCGAGTCGTCTCGCTCCCGACCCTCCACGGTCGCGCGCTCCCCGGGGTGCCGAGGAACGCGCGCGGATTCATCCCCGTCGATCCGCATGGCAAGGTCCGCGGGGCGGACGGGGTCTACGCCGCTGGTGACGGCACCGACTTCGAGCTCAAGCACGGCGGGGTCGCCTCACAGCAGGCTGACGCGGCGGCCGAGGCGATCGCTGCGCTCGCCGGCGCGCCGGTCAAGCCGGCGCCGTTTCGCCCGGTGGTCAGGGGAGTGATGCTGACCGGTGCCAAGCCGCTCTACCTGAGCACGAGCTACAGCGGCGGGCACGGCTTCAGCTCCCGGATCACCGATCGCGCCACGTGGTCCCCGCCGACGAAGATCTCGGCCAAGTACTTGGGCCCGTATCTCGACCGGATCGACCGCTCGGCGGGTGCGGCCTCCGTCTGAGGGCCGCGACCGCCAATCCGGACGCCACCCCAGGCGCTGCACGCCGTGGCCGGCCCCTGAGGTTCGCGCGCCAACCACGCGGGTTTGCGTTCCCTCGCGCCCGGGTACGGCTCCGTATCGGACCGGGTCCGCGGAGGAGGAGAAATGGCAGATCGAGTGGCTCGTAGCGTCATGGGCAAGCCCCGGCGCAGTTTCGGCCTGGCAGCAGGCCTGGCGGCTTTCGCCGTCGTGTTCGCAGTGATGGCGTCGGGGCCGTCGACCCCGTCGCAGGCAGCGCGGACGATCCGCGCCGGGACGTTCTCAGGCGCGGCGGCTATCAGCGCCAAGGTGGACGCATTGATCGGTCGGATGACGGTGGCGGAGAAGTTCGGGCAGCTCGAGTCGGAGGCGGGCTCGCCCAGCACCACGACGGTCACCTCCGATGACTGCTGCCGCGCTCACGGCCGCGCCGAGGTCGCCGGTCGAGGCGCGGTCGGGTCACAGCCTCTCGCGCGTACGTGACCTTCAACCAGCTCGGGCAGCGGCCTTGATGCCGTCGCGGACTTCGACATCCCGACCTTGCCGTCGGCCTCGCTGTATCCGATCGGCTGACCGGGTCCGAGCTGTTCCCGGTTCCGATCGTCGGCCAGCAGCTGGGATCCGGCCGCGGCCGAGAACGACGAGGCCATCTCGGCCGCTCGAGGCAGCGCTGATTGGGATCTCCAGTGAGCACCTTCGAGTGGCTCGCCATGGTCGACGTCAGCCGCGATCCGCGCTGGGGCTCGGGTACCTCGCGGGCGTCGTCGACCACCCCTATCTCGGCCCGGCGCAGATCGCCGCCGCCGAGGTGCACGCCCGCCCACCAGGAGTCCAGCTGACCACGGCGCCCGATCGCATGGCGGCCACTCCGGCGCAAGCATTTCTGCAGCGCTACGGGTTAGCGCCCGGTCGCCGGCCGCGAATTCAACACGCTCGATCACGTCCGAGCCGCAGCCGCGCAACGTCCACCGCCGCCTTATAAGGCCGCGGTGGACGCCGGCAGCTGCTGCCAGCATGATCGAGCGTGTTCAATTCGCTGCCGGCGTACCGGCAGCGCCAACCGTACCTGCTGCGAAATGCTTGATCCGTGGCCGCCATGGAGCGGGCGCCTCGGCTGGTACCCCTGGTCAGCCGTACTACCAGGCGCGTGCAGGAGCTGATCGCGTTCGGATTCGCCTCCGATCAGGCCGCCGCCGCCCGACTCGCCCTAACCGCCGGCGTCGACATCGAGATGGCGGTCACGATCCCAAGTCGAGTACTCGACCTATCGGCCAACACTGGTCCGCAGCTCTGGCCTCGGGCCAGATCCCGCGATGGCCCAGCTCGACAACGCCGTGCGCCACGTGCTGACGCTCAAGTACCTCGCGGGCATGTTCGACCACCCCTATACCGGACCCGGCGCGGGTCACCGGCGCCGAGTTGACGCCCGCCCACCTGGCGCGGCCCGCTCCATGGCGAGCCACTCGATGGTGCTCCTCGAGAACCACAATCACGCGCTGCCGCTCAGCGGCGGGGTGTCGTCTGTGGCCGTGGTCGGGCCGCTGGCCAACGATCTCGAGCGATCAGCTCGGACCCGATCAGCCGTTCGGCTACAGCGTGGCCGACGGCAAGGTCGTCTCGGTCGCTCGACGGCATCAAGGCCGCCGTCCCGAACGCCAAGGTCACGTACGCGCAGGGCTGTGACCCCACCTGCGCCTCGACCGGCGCTTCGGCGCGGCCGTGAGCGCGGCGCAGTCATCGGACGTGACCGTCGTGGTGCTGGGCGAGCCCGCCTCCGACTCGGGTGAGGCATCCTCGCGCAGCGACATTGGCCTGCCCGGTCAGCAGCTGGCGCTCGTGCAGGCGATCGCCCAGACCGGCAAGCCCTACGTGGTCGTGCTGATGAACGGCCGTCCGCTGACACTCGGCTGGCTGTCGGACAACGCGCCGGCCCTGCTCGAGTCCTGGTTCCCGGGCACCGAGGGCGGCGGCGCCGTCGCCGACGTGCTGTTCGGGAAGGTCGATCCGGGCGGGAAGCTGCCGATGTCGTTCCCGCGCAACGTCGGCCAGATCCCGATCTCCTACAACGAGCTCGCCACGGGCCGGCCGGCTGACCCGTCCAACAAGTACACCTCGCGATACCTCGACGTGCCGAACACGCCACAGTACCCGTTCGGCTACGGCCTCTCGTACACGAGCTTCTCGCTGTCGAACCTCAGGCTCTCGAGCACCAGCGTCCCGGTGGGCGGCTCGCTCACCGTCAGCGCTGATATCACCAACACCGGCTCGGTGGCCGGCGACGACGTGGCGCAGCTCTATCTCCACGAGAGCGACACGAGCATCCTGCAACCCGTGCGACGGCTCGAAGGGTTCAAGCGGGTGACGCTGGCGCCGGGGCAGACACAGACCGTCAGCTTCACGCTGAACGGCCAGAACCTCGGCTTCTACGACAACCAGGGCCGATACTCGGTACAGCCCGGACCGTTCGGCGTCTGGGTCGGGGACAGCTCGGTCGGTGGGCTGGCCGGCCGGTTCACGGTCGGGTAGAGCGGCGCACCGCGATCGCCGCCCGGCGCGCGGGCGGCGATCGCGCCGGCACTCAGCTGAGGCGGTCGTCCACGGCGGCCGCGGTGACGACGTAGGCCACGTGCGTGACGATGCACGTGGCCATCACCTCAGGCCCCCAGCGCCACGGCGGCGGCGTCTGCCCGAGTAGCGGGAACAGGCTCAGCGTGGCGCTCATCAGCGTGGCGCCGAACGCGGCGCTGGCCAGCGGCTCGTCGAGCTTGCGTCGCAGCAGCACGTGCCAGATCCCGAAGACCGGCCCGTAGCTCCAGCGTAGCCCTTCACCGAGATCCTTCTCCTCGTGCCGGGTCGGGTGGCGCAGGCGGATCAGCTTCGCGACGATCTCTCCGGGCACGAGGCTGTCGTCGTAGTCCAGCGGGGTCGCAACGCCCCCGCGCAGCACGCGGATCCCGGCGTACGCGAGCGTCATCGCGGCTGTCCCGGCGGCACCGGCCAGCACGCCCCGCACCGGCCAGGCTCGCTTCAGGGGTGTGTCACTCATGCAGGCTCCCAGGCTCGCCTAAGGCGTGTGTCACTCATGCAGGCTCCTCAACGCGTTGGCAGGAGCCTAACCTCCGAGGTGCCCAGACGCCCGCTGTATGTGAGAGGTTCTCATCGCGATGAGCGGACTTCGCGATCTGACGCGCTGGCCGTGGGCCGGCACCGGCCACGGTCCGCTGCCCGCGCTGCTGCTCGTCCTCACCGCGGTGACCGGAATCGTCGACGCGGTCAGCTACATCGCCCTGTTGCACGTGTTCGTGGCCAACATGACCGGCAACGTCATCTTCCTCGGCTTCGCGCTCGCCGGCGCCCCCGGGCTGTCGGCGACGGCGTCGCTCGTCTCGCTCGGCGCGTTCCTGCTCGGGGCTGTCGCGGGCGGCCGGGTCGCCGCCCACGTGGGCGCGCACCGCGGCCACCATCTGCGCACGGCGACCGCGATCGGATTCCCGCTCATCCTGTTCGCGGTTCTCGAGGCCGCGCTGGTCGGCAATCCACCGCCGCTCGGAGCGCGCTACGTGCTGATCGTGACCCTGGCCATGGCGCTCGGGCTGCAGAACGCCACCGCCCGCCGGCTGGCCGTCCCCGACCTGACCACCACCGTGCTCACCCTCACGCTCACGGGCGTCGCATCGGACTCGCGATTGGGCGGCGGCCCCGGCGGACACCCCGGTCGCCGCCTGTTCGCGGTCGGGGCGATGTTCGCGGGCGCCCTCGTCGGCGCGCTGCTCGTCGTCGAGGTGAACCTCGTCCTCCCGCTCGCGCTGGCCGCCGCGCTGATGGCGATCACCGTGATCTCGGCGCACCGGCTCTCGCCGGCGGACGCCGACTGGGTGCGAGCGGCCGGAGCCCCGCCGTGGCCCGCCACTCAGCCCGATAGGGCCAGGAAGTAGGACTCCCACGGGCGCATCCCCACGTATAGGCCCTGGTCCTGCAACTCGCCGCCGTCGCGCTCGAACGTCGCGCCGCCCAGCGCGTCGGCGAGGCGCCAGGTGCGACCCGCGAGATCACTCCACGGGAGCCGCACCCGCGCTTGGGCCGCGCCGGCAGCGAGGTTGACGACCACGAGATGGCGCTGATCGCTCGCGCGCCAGCACCAGGCGAGCAGTTGCTCCGCGGTGTGGTCCTCGGGCCAGCCGCTGCACTTGCACAGCTGCCACTCGCCCTCGTGCAGGCCGGAGCCGGCGACCGCGCCGAGCAGTCGTCCGTAGAACGCACGCAGGGCCTCGTCGACGGGCTGCTCCGGCCCGCGCGCGAGTTGCACCGGGATGCGCGTGTGGAACCCCTCGAGCTGTCCCTCGTGGTACATGCGCGCGCCTTCGAGCGTCGACATCACGACCGCGGCCGCGCGCTCCTGCTCGGGCGTGAAGGTGTCGGCCGCGCGCGGTTCGTCATGGTTCTCGATGAAGCGGAGCAGGCGCTCCTGGTAGTCCCCGGCGGCCTCCAGATGCCCCCGCACAGCCGGGGCCGGGTCGGACACGAGCCGGTCGTAGAGCCGCTTGTCGTAACAGAAGTCGAAGCCCTGCTGCTGCAGCGTCCACTCCATGTCCCAGTAGGCCTCGGCGATGAAGACGAAGTCCGGGTGCGCCGCCCGCACCGCCGCGGTCACCGTGGGCCAGTACTCGTCGGCCGGAGGAGGGCCCGCCCGCTCTCCCCATGTCCGGGCGAAGACCTCGTTGGTGAGCAGCATCGCCATGTCGCAGCGGACGCCGTCGCAGCGATCCGCGATCGCGCTCAGGGTGTCGACCGCGGCCCCGCGCAGGGCGGGCGAGAAGGCGTCCAGCTGGACGACGTCGTGCCACGGCGCGAAGTACGGATCCTTGCCGTTGGCCAGCACCCCGACGGGCGTCTGCAGGAACGCCTGCGGAGCCGCGGCAAGCTCGGCCTCGGTGCCGTGCAGGAAGTACTCACCGTGCCCGCTGCACCAGGGATGGTCGGACGCGACGTGGTTGGGCACGTAGTCGAGGATCAGCCCCAATCCCCGCGACGCCAGCTCGCGGCGCGCGGTGTCGAGCCCCTCAGGAGGGCCGAAGCGCGGCTCGAGCTCGTACCCGCGGATGCAGTACGCCGAGCCGATCACGTCCTCGTCGCGCAGATCCGGGAGCGCGGCGTGGAAGGTCGACACCAGCCCGGGATCACCGAGCGCCAGCTGCAGTCCCGCCGGGCTGCGCTGCCAGACCCCCATCAGCCACACGGCGTCCACCGGCAGGTCGGCGAGCCGGTCCCATTCGCCGGCCGGAACGTCGGCCAGAGCGATCGGGCGGCCGAGCTCGCGACCCAGCTCGCTGAGCCAGACGGCGGTGTTGATCTCGTAGATCGTCGGGCGGGGCGGGAGGCGCACGTCAGGGCGCTTCGCTCACCGACCGCTCGAGCTCGGCCTGGCTGGCCGGCGCCGCCTGGGCGAACAGCAGCGCCACGAGCCCCGTCCATCCGGTCTGGTGGCTCGCGCCGAGGCCGGCGCCGTTGTCGCCGTGGAAATATTCGTGGAACTGCAGCAGCTCGTTCCAGTGGGGGTCGGTTTGGAACTGCTCGATCCCGCCGAACACCGGCCGGCGGCCGTCTGAACCGCGCAGGAAGGTCGAGGCGAGGCGGCGCCCGATCTCCTGGGTGACCTCGAGCAGGTTCATCTCGTTCCCGGACCCGGTCGGGCACTCCACCTTGAGGTTGTCGCCGTAGTACATGTGCAGCTGCCGCAGGCCGCGCAGGATCACCACGTTCATCGGGAACCACACCGGGCCGCGCCAGTTCGAGTTGCCGCCGAACATCCCCGTGTGTGACTCGGCCGGCTCGTAGTCGACCCGGAACTCCTGGCCCGCGATGTCGAAGATGTACGGGTGATCGGCGTGGTAGCGGGAGATCGCCCGGATCCCGTGCGGGCCGAGGAACTCATTCTCATCGAGCATGATCGAGAGGATCCGCCGGATCCGCTCCTCCCCCACGAGCGAGGCCAGGCGGCGGCCGCCGACGCCGGGGCCGGGACGTTGGCCGAGCGCGGGGATCGCGTCCTTGTACTCCTCGATGAACTGCTCGAAGCGGACCATCAGGTCGGGAACGCGCTCGATCACCTCCGGCTCGAACACCGTCGCGGCGCACAGCGGGAGCAGGCCGACGAGCGAGCGCACGCGCAGCTGCTGCGTGCTCCCGTCCGGCATCCGCATCACGTCGTAGTAGAAGCCGTCCTCCTCGTCCCACAGCGAGTCGCCGTCGGGCGGGTTCGTCGCCGCCGCGATCCACACGAAGTGCGTCGTGAACTTGGCCGCCATGTTCGCGTACACCGGGTCGTGCTTGGCGAGCTCGAGCGCGATCTGCAGCATCGCCTGGCAGTACAGACCCATCCAGGCAGTGCCGTCGGCCTGCTCCAGCGTCCCGCCGCCGGGCAGCGGCGCCGAGCGGTCGAAGACGCCGATGTTGTCGAGGCCGAGGAAGCCGCCCTGGAACAGGTTGCGGTCATCGGGGTCCTTGCGGTTGACCCACCAGGTGAAGTTCTCGAGCAGCCGCTGGAACACGCGCTCGAGGAAGCTCACGTCGCCGGCGCCGCGGATCTCCTGCTCGCGCTCGTACAGGTACAGGGCCGACCAGGCGTGCAGCGGCGGGTTGACGTCGCTGAAGTTCCACTCGTAGGCCGGGATCTGCCCATTGGGGTGCAGGTAGCGGTCCCTCAGCAGCAGCTCAATCTGGTCCTTGGCGAAGTCGACGTCGACGAGCGAGATCGGAATCGTCTGGGTGGCCAGGTCCCAGGCCGCGAACCAGGGGTACTCCCACTTGTCGGGCATCGAGATCACGTCACCGGCGACGACGTGGAACCAGGGCGCGTTGCGTACGCCCTGTCTCTGGACGTGCGCCGACCATGGATTGATGCCGTGCTCGTGCAGCCAGGTGTGGACGTCGTACTCGTAGTACTGCTTGCCCCACAGCATCCCGGCCAGCGCCTGGCGCATGACGTTCCCCGCATCGGCGCCGAGCGACGGATCGACGACGGTGGCGTAGAACTCGTCCGCCTCCTGCCGGCGCGCCTCGAACACCTGGTCGAAGCTGGACCCGAGCGGCTTGGAGGCGGACCCGTTGCCGGGCCGAGCCGCCGAGGTCGGGCCGGACGGCGCCCCTGGCGCGGTTGCGGTCAGCCTGAGCCGAACCGTCGAGCTCGCACCGGGCTCCAGCTCGAGCACGTGCCGGGCCGCCATCTTGGTGCCCCTGTGCGCCGGATTGACCGCGTGCTCGGCACCCCCCACCACGTGGTCGTTGATCCCGTCCTTGACGAACTCCGACACGTTCGGAGCCCCGAACAGCCGATCGTTGTTGGTCTCGTTCTCACAGAACAGCAGCTCTGCCGCGTCATCGCAGGACAGCTGCCACTCGCCCAGCTCGGGATGGGAGGCGCGCACGCGCGCGACTCCGTCCGCCGACTCGGCCTGCTCGATCGTCGGCCTCGCGCCGCCGGCCGCCCATCCCCAGGTGTTGCGAAACCACAGCGTCGGCAGCACGTGCAGCGTCGCGGCCTCAGGCCCACGGTTGTGCGCCGTGATCTCGACCAGGATGTCGTCGGTCGCAGCCTTGGCGTACTCGACGAACACGTCGAAGTAGCGGCTCTCGTCGAAGATCCCCGTGTCGATCAGCTCGTACTCGAACTCGTCGCGGCTGCGGCGGCCGTTGGTCTCCACCAGGTCGAGGTAGGGAAACGCCCGCTGGGGATACTTGTAGAGCATCTTCATGTAGGAATGCGTGGGCGTGCTGTCGAGGTAGAACCAGTACTCCTTGACGTCCTCGCCGTGATTGCCCTGGCTGTTCGTGAGCCCGAACATCCGCTCCTTGAGGATCGGATCAACCCCGTTCCACAACGCGAGCGAGAAGCACAGCCGCTGGTGGTCGTCGCTGATCCCCGCGATGCCATCCTCGCCCCAGCGGTAGGCCCGCGAGCGCGCCTGATCGTGGGGGAAGTAGTCCCAGGCATCCCCTCCGGGGCTGTAGTCCTCGCGCACCGTGCCCCACTGACGCTCGCTGAGATAGGGCCCCCAGGACAGCCAGTCGGCGCTTCCCGCCTGCTTCTCGTCCAGGCGCCGGTGCTCTGCGGTGATTACCCGGGGTGCGCTCATTGCTGCTCCTGATCTCGCCGGTTTGCTGCCCGGGGGGAGCATGGCCCCCCCGACGGCGATCGGTCAAGGGCGTAGGCCGCACTCATCCGTGGTGCGTACCTGTGGATCGTGTGACCCTCGTGTTACCCGGCCGCGCCGCGTGCCGGCCTGGATCGAGCCGCGGGAACTACGGCCATCCGTCCCTCGCGGGCGGTGCCGTATTCGGCTTCCCGGCCGGGTTCCAATGCTGGTTCCCGAAGATGACCGGGCGGGGATCGGGCGCCCGAGCGGGCGGGGCTTCGACTCGACGGCCGCCTTCAGCGGGCCGGGCGACGACAGACCTGCGCCGCCCACCGACACCATCTGCCACTCGTCCGGCGCCGACTGCCTGACGAACCAGTGCCGCTCGCCGTCACCCTCGGCATTGAGCGCCTCGCAGCGCTCGGTCGCCTCCTCGTGCGTCAGGCACCCAATCTACGCCGCCCGGATCGGTGGCCGGACCGCCGGTCAGAGTCCGGGCCGCCCCCGTCCCGGCTCCCCGCTAGCGTTGGCGGGCCGATGCAGCTGGCCCCGGATCGTCCCAACGTCGAGCTGCGCCGCGACCGCGCGGGAGAGCAGGTCGTGGTGCTCGCGTTCCCCTATGACCGCGGGCTCGTGGACCTGGTGCGGACGATTCCCAACCGGCGCTTCGACTGGGATACGCGCGAGTGGTCGGCGCCGGCGGAGGACTGGGCCGGGATGAAGGTGGCCGAGGTGCTCGAGCGCCATCCCGAGCTCAGCGCCAGCCCCGATGTACTGGCATGGCTCTCCGGCGTGAGCCGGCGCTGGATCGGATTCGTGCGCACGACCCGGTATGACGGCCGCGGCTGGTGGGTGCTGGAGACGCGGGCCGGCGAGGTGCCCGAGGCGTTGCGGGCGGTGGCGGTCGAGCATGCGGGCCGCCTGCTCGTCCCCCTGACGAAGGCCGTGGCGGAGGAGCTGCGAGCGCAGCCCTCGGCCCGTCTGGACATCGCCTCCGAGCGATGCATGTCGCTGGTCGAGCTCGGCCACGCGCCGCCTCCGGCCCAGCTCGTCCTGGCGCGGGGCGTTCACGGGGAGGAGCTGCGGCTCCAGGTTCTGTGGGATCCGGAGGTGGGGCCCGCGTTCGAGCGCCTGCCCGGCGCCGAGGACACCCGCGCCGTGCCGCTCGACCCGTGGCTGGCCGAGGAGCTGGACGCGTTCGTCGCCCGCCACGAGGTGGCGCTGACCGGAGACGCCCTCGCGGCGCTCAATCGGATGCTGGGCGAGCGCGCCCTGGCGGCGGAGACGATCCGGCGTTCACGCGCTGAACATGGAGATCCGATCGAATCGACGGCCGCCGTCCTCGGCGGCGAGCTGGCGCCGTTCCAATGGGCCGGCGTCCGCTACGTGCTCGATGCCCGCCGCGCCTTCCTGGCCGATGAGCAGGGCCTCGGGAAGACGGTCGAGGCCCTGGCCGCGATCGAGGCCGACGGCGCCTTCCCGGCGATCGTGGTCTGCCCCGCGTCGATGAAGCTCGGCTGGCAGCGCGAGGCGGCGCGGTGGCTGCCGCACCGCTCGGTGGCGGTCGTCGAGGGGCGTGGCGCCGTCCCGCCCAGCGGCGAGATCACGATCCTCAACTACGAGATCGTCGCCGCCCACCGCGAGGCGCTGGCGCGCCGCGGCCCGCGCGCGCTGATCGTGGACGAGTCGCACTACTGCAAGAACCCGCGCGCGAAGCGCACCCACGCGGTGCGTCGCCTGGCCGGCGCCGTGCACGCCGATGGACTCCGGCTGGCCCTGACCGGCACGCCGGTGCTCAACCACGCCGACGAGCTGATCGCCCAGCTGCGCGTGATCGGGCGGCTCGAGGACTTCGGCTCGGGGGCGCGCTTCTCCCGGCAGTTCCGCGGCCGGTTGAGCGAGGAGCGGCTGCATTGGCATCTGCGCCGCCACTGCTTCGTGCGCCGACTCAAGTCCGAGGTGCTGCCCCAGCTCCCGGCCAAGCGCCAGGTCGTGGTGCCCGTCGCCCTGACCAACGGGGCCGAGTACCGGCTGGCCGAGCACGACGTGATCGAGTGGCTGCGCTCCCAGCCCCTCGATCTCTCGGAGCTCAATGCGCGGATCGCCGCGACGCTGCGGGCCGAGCGCCTGGCTCAGCTCGGCACGCTGCAGCGGCTCGCAGGCCGGGGGAAGCTCGCCGCGGCGCTGGCCTGGATCGAGGACTTCCTGGCCTCGGGCGAGGCGCTGGTCGTGTTCGCCCGCCACCTCGAGGTGCAGGAGGCGGTTCTGGCCCGGTTCCCGGGCGCGCTGCATCTCCTCGGAGCCGATTCCATCCACGAACGCGAAGCCGCGATCGCGCGCTTCCAGGATCCCGCCGGCCCGTCGCTGATCGTCGCCTCGACCCGCGTCGCGGCGCAGGGGATCACGCTCACGCGCGCGTCCAACGTCGCCTTCCTCGAGCTCGAGTGGACGCCGGCGATCCACGATCAGGCTGAGGATCGCTGTCACCGGATCGGTCAGCGCGACGCGGTCACGGCCTGGTACCTGCTCGCGGCGGACACGATCGACGAAACGATGGCGCGCCTGATCCAGAGCAAGCGCGCGATCGTGGCCGCGGTGACCGACGGGCGCACGCTCCACACCGACGGACTCGTAGAAGCCGTCGTCCGCGAGCTCCGCGACGGGCGGCCGTTCCAGCACCTCCGCGCGGTCGCGGACCGCTGAGATGGCCGGACGCGGGGCGGAGCCCGAGGACGCGTCTTGGCGCGAGGTCTACGCCGCCCGGGCCACCCGGGCCCACGCGGCCATGGAGCGCCGCTTCCGGACCCGGAACGGGCGCTATCGCCGCGACGGACTGCTGCATCGGCCGGGGACGTCCGCTCACCTGTGGCCGTTCTCCCGCGCGATGTTCGCCACGCTCGATCTCGCCGGCATTCCCGGCGACCTCGGGGGGGAGCCTTCGACGCGGATGCAGCGATCGCCGCCGACCTCGAGGTGCTCGAGCGCTACTGGGACACGCGCGGGCCGGTGCCCGCGTACTCGTCGGATGTGGTCGGGAGGGGGCTTGGAGGCCGGGTCGGCCGCGTGGTCGGCGGCGACCGCTATTACGACGACAACGCCTGGATCGGCCTCGCGCTCGTGCAACTCGAGCGCCTGCGCCCGGGCATGGGGCGACTCGACCGCGCCGCCGCGGTATATGCCTTCGCGGTGTCCGGCTGGGACACCAATCCCGACGCTCCGAGTCCGGGCGGCGTCTTCTGGGTCGAGCAGGTCCGCGGGCTGGGGCTGCGCAATCACGACCGCAACGCGGTCTCGACCGCCCCCAACGCCCAGCTCGGGCTGCACCTGGCCGAACTGGGTGTCGGTGACCCGGCGGGGGCGGGATGGTCGGTGAGCCCGGAGGAGATGGTGGCCTGGGTCAATCAGGTCCTCGACGCCGGCCGCGACAGCTCCACCCCGGCCACTGGGCTGTTCTTCGACAAGCTGCGCGGCGACGGCACGCTCGACGACACCCTGTGGAGTTACAACCAGGGCAGCATGATCGGCGCCAACGTGCTGCTGGCCCGCTGCGCCGAGGGTGAGGAGCGGGCACGATTGCTGGCCCGCGCGGAGGCGATCGCGGGCAAGGCCCTGCGCCACTACGCCGGCGCCGGCTACGACCATCAGGGGCCGGCCTTCAACGCGATCTTCTTCCGCAACCTGCTGCTGCTCCACGCCGCGAGCGGCGACGCGGTGCTGCGGGCGGAGATGATCGAGGCGATGCGCAGCTACGTCGATCGCGCCTGGGCTGAGAACCGCGACCGCCGCGACCTGTTCCGCTTCTCCCGCTCCGCGGTGACCTTGCTCGACCAGAGCTCCATCGCGCAGATCCTGGCCCTGCTGGCCTGGGATCCGGGGGAGTATTCGAAGCTGGCGTAGGGGGTTTTCGGGGTCGAGCGGGCGCCAGTCGTCTACCCTGCATAGGAGCGGGTTCTGTGTCGGCGTGGATCGACACCCGGGACCCGAAGCTGTGCCGGAGGGCCCGGCATGATTGGGGCGCACCCGTTTGGGGGCACTCCAAGAGTGCGGGTCCGACCGCCCCGACAGGCCGGCGCATCACCCACGCCATGTATCCCGAAGCCCCTTCAGCGCGACTTGGCGGCCAACGTGTGCCGCCCCCTCGGCGTGCCCGATCGACGGTGCGCATGTCGACCGGCTCACTGGCCGCGCCGTCGCCCGGCAGCCGCATCGCCGGCGCGATCGTCGACACGGCGCGCGGCATCGACCCGGAGACACGGAGTCGCTTCGGGCCGATCGTGCTGGCGGCGCTGCTGTCGGCATTGTGGCTGCTGATCGGTCCGCGGACGGCCGACTTCGCGGCGCAGGCCTACCACTCCAACTTCTTCACCCAGCACGGGTTCGCACTCTGGGACAACCACTGGTTCGACGGCCACCTGTTCCCGGGCTACAGCCTGCTGTTCCCACCGCTGGGCAGCGTGTTCGGCCCGCGCCTGGTCGGCGTGGCGGCGGTGCTCAGTTCGACATACGCGTTCAACTCGCTCGTGCGTGGACGCTGGGGTGCGCGCAGCAGTACCGCGGCCTACTGGTTCGCTGCCGCGGCGGTCGGGGATCTGTACATCGGCCGCGTCACGTTTGCGCTGGGCTTCGCCTTCGGACTCCTGGCCGTGCTCGCCCTCACCCGCCGCCACCCGGTGCTCACCGTCCTTCTCGCCGCGCTGTGCGCGGCCGCCAGTCCGGTCGCGGGGCTGTTCCTCGGCTTCGTCGCGGTCCTGGGGTGGTCGGTCCTCGGTCCCGGCCGCGTGGCCCTGCTGGCCCTCCCCGCGCTCGGCATGGCCGGCATGATGGGCGTCGTCTTCGGTGACGGCGGTGCACAGCCGTTCGACCTGGCGGCCGCGATCGTCGACACGCTGCTGATCGTGCTCGTCGTCATCTGCATGGACGACGGACCGAAGGTTGTCCGCCGCGGTGCCGTTCTGTACGCCTGCGTGATCCCTCTGTGCTTCATCGTGCCCAGCCCGATGGGCAGCAACATCGCCCGCCTCGGCGTGCTGCTGGCCGGGCCGCTGATGCTCCTCTCCACGCGCAACGCCCGCCGGCCGCTCGTGCTCGTGACCTGCGCCGGCCTGGCGATATGGCAGCTCTGGGGGCCGGTCACCGAGGTGGCCAAGACGTTCGACAACCCGTCGACGAGCGCCGCGTACTTCGCTCCGTTGATCAGCTATCTCGACCGCGCCGGCGCGGCCTCGGGACGCGTCGAGGTGGTGCCGACCGCGACGCGCTGGGAGTCCGTCTACGTCGCGGCCCACTTCGATCTCGCCCGCGGCTGGGAGACCCAGCTCGACGCTCGCTACAACGCCCTCTTCTACACCGGCCGGCTGACCGCGCAGTCCTACCGGCAGTGGTTGCTGGCCAACGGAGTGCGGTTCGTCGCGTTGCCCGACGTGGTGCTCGAGCGCTGGGGCGAGCGCGAGCTGAAGCTGCTCAGCAACCCGCCGTCATACCTGCGGCTCGCGTGGCACAACGCGCACTGGCGCGTGTTCGCGGTGGAGGGCTCGGAGCCGCTGGTCAGCGGTCCCGGCCACCTGATGCGGATGACCACCGCCGGCGTGGCGATCCGCGCCGTCGCGCCCGGCACAATCCTGGTGCACGTGCACTACACGCGCTTCCTGCACGCCACCGGGCCGGCCTGCCTCAGCCCAAGTGCAGGCCCCGAAGGATGGACGGTCGTGAACGCGAACGCGCCCGGCGAGATCGACATCAAGGCGAAGTGGAGCCTGTCGGCGGCGCTCGGCACGCCCGCCGCCTGTACCGCGCGTCCCGCCGGGCCCGGCGGCAGCACCGGCAACTGAGCGCCGGCAGCTGCTCGCGGCCTGAGTGCCCTCACACGGGCGCTCGAACCGCCTCGACGGAGATCGCGAGCGGCGCGCCGAACAGTTCGGGGCGCCCCGCGCCCGGCGTGTTCAGCGCCACCGTCGGCAGCATCCGCTCCAGCAGCGCCAGCGCCGAATGCTGCAGCTCTTCGAGCGTCGGGGCCAGCGCCGCCCGCGCGGCCTCGCGTCCCGCGGCGCGGCCGACGCCCGCGCGTGCGGCGCGCGCAATCGACGCGGCGGCGTCGCCGCCGGCGGCGCGCGCCGCCGCCCGAGCACGGTCGCCCGCGGTGTCGCCGACACCCGACCGGGCCGCCGCCCATGCCGCCGCAGCGGCCGTCGCCCAGGCCATCTCGCGCGCGGTCGCGCGGGCGGCCACGCCCGTGGCCAGCCACGTGACCGGGCCTGCCCCCCAGGCGCCGCGGGCCTGCTGGCGGGCGAAGCGCAGCGCTTCGGAGGCTGCGGGAAGATGCTTGCCCGACGTCACCTCTGGAAGCGACCACAGCAGGTTCGCAGCGTCGGACAGGCCGGCCGCGGAGAGCCACGTCGGCGTGTAGGTCCGGACCAGCCAGTCCATCGCCATCCAGGCCCGCTGGTGATCGAGGCCGTCGTCGGCGGTCCCGATCGTGCGCGCCAGGAACGGCCGCAGGCGCTGGCGAGGGCCGTCCTCGAGACCATCGTTGAGGGCAATGCAGAACGCGCGGACCACGGGACTCACGCACTCCGGTTGGTCAGTGTGGGGCTCGCCGGCCAGATGGCTGACCCACTCCATCGCACACCGACCCTGATCCGGCGTGGTGTGCGTCCCGTACGAGAGCGTGTAATCGGTGCTCATCATGTCCTCCTGGGGGCGGCTGCTCGACCTTGACCGCATTGTGCCTTGCCTAGGACGGAAGTTCCAGGCTCAAGGCTCACTACCCCAGGGGGGTGCGCCCTACACGCCGAGTCCTAGAACGCGTCCTTGCCCGGCGTGACCGTGGGCGGTGCGTTCGACGTCACCCCCGGTGTCACGCCGAAGTACTCGCCGCTGATCGCGCCGTCCTGGACGGTCAACTTGAGAAAGCCGTACTCGGAGTCGTCCCCGTACTCGAAGGTCACCCCGGGCGCGAGCTGCGCACCGGGAATCGAGCCGGGAGCGAGCTTGTGGAGATTGTGGTAGCCCGAGTTCCCGATCACGATGTAGGGAATCGGGTGCGCGAGGTTCGTCCGGGTGAAGCGCTGATAGTCGTGGACGTGACCGGAGATCACGAGCTGCGGCAGGCGTCCCGAGGCCGTGAAAGCCGAATCGAGCGCGGTTCCCATCCGCTGAGAACCACCGTGGTGGGCATCGATGCTGTAGGGCGGGTGATGGAGTGTGACGATCAGCGGCAGCTTCGGATCGGCGGCCCTGAGCTCACTCGTCAGCCAGTCGATCTGCGACTGCTCCAGATGGCCGCCGGAGGGCACATTCGAGTACAGACCGACGATCGTGACCGCAGCGCACTGCAGCGTCCAGTCGCAGTATGGCTGCGTTTGGACGTCCCGCCCATACTCCTCGCTGCCGGCCGGCAGCACGGGCTTCGCGGCGCAGAAGTTCGCCATCCACGTGTCGAGCGGCGTGCGCTTCGGGTCGTCGGTGGTGTCGCCGTCGTGGTTGCCC
The DNA here is from genome assembly GCA_963800815.1 of uncultured Solirubrobacteraceae bacterium. Lineage (GTDB taxonomy): Bacteria > Actinomycetota > Thermoleophilia > Solirubrobacterales > Solirubrobacteraceae > Palsa-465. The sequence continues at coordinate 276,475 of CAWDCP010000019.1, read as the reverse complement.
GGGATGCTGAGAAACGGCACGGCCAGGTGCGCGTAGGCCTCGTAGAACTGCGGGGACCACTGCGCCGCGTCGGCGTTGAAGTAGACGACATCCCCGACGCTGTAGACGAACGCCGGCGGCGGCTGTGCCTCCATCGCGAGCGTGACGGCGTTCTGTGGGCTCGGGTCGTTGATGCCGCCGTGATCGCCGACCACGAAGACCGACAGCGGCGCGGTCTCATGAACCCCGAGGTCGGCGGGTTTGGCCCGCCCGCCCTGCCCCACCGGCAGAGGTTGCGTGGGGACGGTCGGCGGAAATGACTTCTGCAGCTGTTCCGCCGCGGTTGCGGGCGGGATCCCGACCTGTCGCGGCGCGACCTTGCTGGCTGGGCTCATCCGGGCTCTCCTCTGGTCGGTGAGCCGGGACCGTACGCGAACCGCCGGGTCAGGCCATCCGGAGTTACCACGGAGAGCAGCGCCGCGTCTGCGTCGCGGTCGGGCGCCGGCGCTAGGAGCGTGTCAAAGAAGTGGGTGCGTGGATGGCGAGCGCCGGACCAAGCGGGGCTGCGCGGGCAGGAGCCGCCGTGTAGCAGCGCTACACCAGGCTCTTGACCGTGCCGCATCCGCGCCGGTCCGCCGCCGCCAGACGCGTGCCCGGTTCTTTGACACGCTCCTAGGGCGCCACCCCGCGGCCGATGCCGCTACGGATCGCCTCCTGCTCGGCGGCCGTGGGGCCCGCGGCGCCGGCGCAGACGCCCCGGTTCTCGGCCTGCTGGAGCGGTGAGCGGGGGCCGGCGACGAAATAGTTGCTGTCGATCGTGCGCTGAATCGACCCCTCGTTCTTCTGGGCGGCGCCGATCTCTGTCGGCGTGGCGATGCCGAAGTGCCCCTGCCAGCAGGCCCACGGGACCTGGGCGATGTCCACCAGCGGTGTCGTCTGCGCCCGGAAGGCGTATCGGCCTGAGCCGCACACGACCCAGTCGCTGGTGATGCCGTTCAGGCCATGCGCGTATCGCAGACGCGCACCGCAGTGCGCGTCGTAGCTGGGATGACCGCCGAACGCGGCCTCGACGACCGGATGCCCCTGGTCGAAGGTGAGCAGTGGGCTGTCCCAGCGGTAGTACTGGCCCTCGTCGCTGTGGCGTGCCATGTACAACCATTGCGGCGCCAGGGTGTGCGGGTCGAGCAGCACCGTGACGTGCTCCCAGTCGCCCTGGTGCAGGTCGGTGTTGACGACGTCGCCCGCCAACGGCGCGTCGTTCATCAGATCGGGCGTGGCCGCGGTCGGGTAGTAGTTGTAGGGATAGAAGAACCAGTACTGGAGCGCGAGCAGGCCGGCAGGAACGGCGGGATTGCGAGCCGGGTAGCGGGAGAAGTCGGTGGTCCCGGAGTAGTAGAAGTAGACCTGCGCGCTGCTCCACGGGTCGAGCATGCTCGGGTCCGCGAGCCACATGTGCAGGGAGGGCAGTGGCGTCTGCAGCCCGCGCTGACCGCGCAGAAACGCCGCCCACTGGCCCGTTGGGTCGGCGTCGAGCGGGGGGTTGGCCGGATACTGGAGAAAGTCGTCGGGTCTGCTGCCCTGCGCTCGCAGATCGGCGAACGTGGGGGCGCGAATGGCGCATGTGGCGGGAACGTGGTGCAGGCAGGTCGGCTGGCCGGCGGGGCCGAGGTCAGCGAGCAGCGCGCCCACCGAGACCGGCCAGAACCGATCGGCGGCCGTGACCAGGATCGTCGGCTGGTACCGGCGGGCGAGCGCGGCGATCCCGGGCGTCGTCTGCTCGACCGGCGACTCGCCGTCGCCGGCCCGGCCACCCGGTGGCGCCGGCCCGGCGATGACGCCGGCCCCGAGTTGGGGAGCCGCGAAGCCCACGCTGGGCGAAGGCAGCGATGAGCCCGCGCACGTCGGGCGCGCGGCCCTGAGCTCGGGATGGATCCAGGTCGGCGTGGCGGCGTCGATGCCGAGCGCGTGCAGGGCGAGGGTCGGCAGCGAGGGCTGGCGGCCCGAGTTCACGACGAATGGAGCGCCGCCCGTGGCCATGCCGGTGAGCTCGCCGGCCGGAGTGAACGAAACCGCCTCGTCGGTTGAGGTCGCATCGGCCAGCGGTGTGCACGTGACCACGTAGGCGCCGGCGCTCGTGCGGGAGAGGTAACCCCCCGAGCGTGTGCCGGACGCTGTCGTGATGAGCGTGTGCGAGAACGAGACCGGCGGGACGGCGTAGTACGCGAGTCCGACGAGCGCATAGATCGTGAGCAGGATCCACGGCATCGGTGAGAGGACGAAATCGAGCTTCGAGTTCGGCCGGGCGTGGGTGCGGCCGAACAGCCGTCCCAGCGTCGCGATCCCGGCCCAGGTGAGGATCAACAGCCCCAGCGGCGCCGAGCAGAGCATCGCCACCGCGAACACGATCGCCCACAGGATTGCGTGAATCACGCGACCGCCCCGCAGCGGACCGATCAGCACCAGGATCACGGTGGCGAGGATCGAGAGCACGACCCACGGTCCCACCAGCGCCCACCACAGGCCGGGTCGGATCTGGTCGATCAGCGGCTCGATCAGCCGCGCTCCGGCCAGTCCGAGCGCCGCGGCCAGGACGCCGACGTTGAAGCCGGCCACGACGCGGACGAACGGATCACCGATCGGCGCCTGCACCGGATCCCGCGCGCCCGGACCAGGCGCGCCCTCGGCCGCTGCGGACGCCGCAGCGGGGGCCCGTGCTGCGTCGCGCGCAGCCGCGCGGCCCGAGATGAGCACCGCGTGCCACTCCGGGGAGCGCTGGTCCCACGTCCACGCGTGCGCCGCCCACGCCACGGCGCACATCGCGGCGAACGCGGCTGCCATCAGCAGCACCGTCCGCAGCCCGGTCGCCAGCAGCACCTTGTCGTCGATCACGGGCAACGACGCGTCGACCGGGATGCGCGCGGCGGTGAGCCGAACCCAGGTCACGAGCCATCCGATCACATACACGTAGACGGCCAGCGCGACCGAGAAGGCGGCGAGCTTGAGGAGATCGCGCGCGTCCGGTCCTCGTGCGTCCATCCCTCGTGCGTCCATCCGCGGATGATGTCCGAACCGACGGCGGCGAGCGGTGCGGATCGGCGCCGGGTCGTGGGAGCCGGCGCCGTGACCGTGCAGCGCTACACGATGAGCGCCTCTGACCGATGAACGGGGAGATGCGAGAGACCCTGGTCGAGAGGACGCACGGCCGCTGGCCGATCGTCGGCGCGGTGGCGCTGGTGCCGGTCAGCGCGGCGGCGGTCCGGCGCCCCGCGCTGCGTCCGCTCGCGGGGCTGCTCTGGCATCAGACCGAGGAATGGGTCTGGCCGGGGTCGTTCCTGCCGTGGATCAACCGAGAGGTGATCGGCTCGGGCGAGGACGAGTTCCCGCTCGATCGACGGCTCGGGTTCGTGATCAACGTGGTCTTCGGCTGGGGCGCGAGTGCCGCCACGATGGCCGGGCCGGTGGCGGCCGCTCCCGCGACGCTGCTCTACGTGAGCCATCTCGGCAACGCCGGCCTGCACGTGGCCTGGGCGCTCCGGCACCGGCGCTATGACCCGGGCAGCGTCACCGCGATCGTGACATTGGTGCCGCTTGCGCTCGGCGGCCTGGGCGGGCTCACCGCCGACCCTGCCGTCTCACGCCGCGCCCTCAGGGTGGGGGCCGCCGGTGGCGTTGCGGTGTCGGTGGGGCTGATGGCCTCGATGAAGTGGCGCCTGCGGCGCCAGCGGCGCGCCTGAGGGCCGGGCACCGCCGGCGGCGCGCCTGAGGGCCGGGCACCGCCGGCCGTCCAGCGTCCCGATCACACAGGCCACTAGCCTAGGCTTGGTGCGCATGACGGACCTCCGCGGCATCCGCGCGCTCGTCACCGGCGCCACCAGCGGTCTCGGACGGGCCATGGCCGACGCGCTGCTGCGGTCCGGGGCCGATGTCGCGATCACGAGCCGCGACCGCGGCCGAGCTGAGACGGCCGCGGGCGAGCTCGGCCGCGGGGCAGTCGGAATCGCGCTCGACGTTCGCGCCGAGACCTCGGTGCGATCCGGTGTGGACGAGGCCTATGCGCGGCTCGGCGGACTGGACGTGCTGGTCAACAACGCCGGGATCGGCATGCGGACGGTCAACCCCCGGTTCCTCACCCACCCGCAGCCGTTCTGGGAGGTCACGCCGGACGGGTTCCGCGATGTGATCGAGACCAAGATCACGGGCTCGTTCCTGGTGGCCCGCGCCGTCGTCCCGCGAATGCTCGCGGCGGGCGGTGGCCGGCTCGTGGCGATCTCGATGAACGAGGCGACGATGGTCCGCGGCGGCTTCGTGCCCTACGGGCCCGCCGGCGCGGGCGTCGAAGCCCTCGCCCGCGTGATGGCCGCCGACCTCGCGGACAGCCCGGTGACGGTGAACATCCTGCTGCCCGGCGGCGCGACGGACACCGGCATGATCCCCGACGACTTCCCAGCGCAGGACCGGGCACGGCTGCTCGACCCGGCGATCATGGGAGCGCCGATCGTCTGGCTCGCGTCACCCGCCGCCGCGGGGGTTCACGGTGAGCGCATCGTCGCCACCGAGTTCGACAGCTGGCTGGCGCGGCGCTGATCGCGCCACGAGAGGAGCAACGACACCGGCGTGGAACCAGGCTCCATGGGCCCGGGTCGACTGCACGCGCTCGTGGACGGCGTGTTCGCGATCGCGATCACGCTGCTCGTGCTCGATCTTCCGCGACCGGTGGACTCGGCGCACCTGACCCACGACCTCCTGCACGCGTGGCCCACCTACGTGGCGTACCTGGTGTCGTTCGTGACCGTCGGCATCGTGTGGATCGAGCACCACGGCATGATGAGCGCCGTGCGCGAGGTCAATCGCCGCTTCCTGGAGCGCACGCTGCTGTTCCTGCTGTTCGTCTCGATCATCCCCTGGCCGACCTCGATTGCCGCCGGCTATGCCACTCACGGCTCCCAAGCCCGGCCGGCCGCGGTCCTGTACGCGACCACGATGCTCCTCATGGGTTTGTCCTTCAGCCTCAGCTGGCGTTACCTCGCCGAGCATCCGAGCCTCGTCGCCGCGCCCGCGCGCGCCGCGTTCCCGGCCGGCTACCGGCGCGCGCTGGTCGGCGGCCTTGTGTACCTCGTGGCGATCGCGGTGGCGCTCGCGAGCCCATCGGCGTCGTTCGCGATCGACGCCCTGATCGCGCTCTACTTCGCCGCTTCCAAGAGCGAGGTCCCCGGCCTGATTCAGCGCGCTGCCCGCGCCGAGGCCTCACCGCCGGGGTAGCGCGCGGCGGCCGGGCCCGGTCGCGGTCAGCCGGGGCCCGGTCGCGGTCAGCCGGGCGCGGACGCCGGCTCGCGGCGCTGGACGCGGTTCCACTCGACCCAGCCCACGCCGGTGCGCCCGTCGTCGGTGCGCACGCGACACAACGCGCGCGGAAAGTACGACAGCCTCCCGTCCGGCGCCTCGAGCCGGATCGCCCCGTAGGCGATCGGCTCGACGTCGACCGCGAGCTCGTCGGGGCCGGACACGATGCGCGCGCTCGTGACGAGCTCGTTCGCGGCCACCTGCGCAGTGGTGGTGACGGACTCGATCTCCGACAGCTCGCCGTCGCACTGAACGTAGCCGACCCCGTATCCGGGCATCTGGGGTACAGCGACGGCATGGGTGTGCGTGCCGTCGTCGAGATGGAGCGCACTCCACATCCAGTCGATTGCCCACCAGTCGCGTCCGCCCCAGGAATGGTCGCGCTGGCCGGGGCCCGCGAACCCGATCTCCTCGTCGCCGATGCGCACGGTGCCGGACACGCGGCAGGGGATCTCGTAGCGCGTGGACTGTCGCCACGCGTACGGGATCGCCACCGTCTCCCAGACCAGCTCGAGCCGGACGGCAACCGGATCGCCCTGCTCGCCACGCAGCGGCGCCGACGGGTCAGCGTGGGCTTGGGCGAGTCCGTCGAGTGAGACCCGGAAGCGCTGCAGCGGCTCCTCGCAGTGCTGCTCGGCGTCGAGGCCCGCGATGTGGATGCTCTGGGCGTCGTCGTCGGCTGCCGGCAGTGGCGCGGCGGCGGTCACGAGCATGATCGACGGCCGGCCGGGCCCGCACACGCAGGCCGTGTAGAGACACGTGCCCTCGTTCGGCACGCGACCGGTGCGCACGTAGAGGCCCAGGTCGCCGCTGTCGCTGACCGCGTCGAAGTACCAGCTCTCGTTCCAGAGCGGCTCGGGGCCGGGCGGGTGACGGCCCTCGTCCTCGGGCTCGGGACGCAGCGCCCGCGGACGGGCCGTGCCCGGCGCGGGCACCAGCGCCAGGGCGTCGAGGTCGAGCACCTGCTGGGCGTTGCGCTCCAGGCACGTCATGAACATGTCGTCGCCCCGCTCGGTGCGCGCCACGACCATCGAGGCGGCGACGGTCATCAGGATTCCGTGGAAGGTCTGGCGACGGTACTCCTCCCAACAATGCTCCCAGGAGAGGTGCTGCACCCCGTGGGCGAGCAGCTCGCCGTGGTAGAGCGCGACCAGCTCGCGCTCGTGGGCCCGACGATCCTCGACCCCGAGCCCACCGCCGATGAAGTACGCAGCGTCGAGCATCGCCGGACCCCAGGAGACGGTCTGCCAGTCGACGACCCAGCACCGCTCGTGGCCGAACAGGAGGTTGTCGAGCCGGTAGTCGCCGTGGACCAGGCCGAGCGGCGGCCGCCGGTCCTGTGCCCAGGCGTCGAGGCTGGGCACGAAGCGCTCGCAGACGGCGGCGTGCTCGGGCGCGATGCGATCGCGGTAGCGCTCGAGGAACCCGGGCAGCAGGGCCGAGAGCAGCGCGCGGTTGAGCGGGTTGGGCTGGTTCAGCCACGCGGCGGTGCCGAGCGCGAGGTCGCCGAGGACGGGCGCGTGGACACGCGCGAGCTCGACCAGCGCCAGGCGGGCCTCCTCGACGCTGCAACCGGCGATCTGGTCCCCCACCGTCGCGCCCAGATCTTCGAGCACGAGCGTGAACCAGCCCTCCGCGGCGTCGTACTCGGCCAGATGACATCTCGGGAGCGATTCGCCGATCCGGCCGGCGAGGTGGCGATAGAACGAGATCTCGCGCAGGTACGCGCCCAGCCCGACGCCGGTCGCCCGGCTCGTCGGATCCTCGGCCGCGAGCTTGACCACGACGGTCTCCGTGTCGGTGCCCGAAGAGGCGAACGACACCCGGTAGCTCTGGCTCATCTGCCCGGTCCCGATCCGCTCGAGCGCCCGCAACTCGATCCCGGGCCGATCGAGGGCGCGGGCGAGCCACTCGGTGCTCAGCTCGTCCGCGGTGCGGATGATCGGAGTCGGCGCCACGCCGGACAATCTCTCGGACGAGCGAGGTGCGCGTCAAGCCCGGGCACCGTTCGCGTGGCCGCATCACGCGACCACGAGCCGGTACTCGGTCAGCATCAGCGCCAGGTCATCGTTCCATTCCTCACCGGTCGCCGCCCATCCGCGGCGTTCGTAGAAGCGGCGCGCCCGGGCGTGGAGCGATGGCGTGAACAGGCGAGCGTGCTCGTAGTGCTGCGCCCGCATCGCGCCGGTCGCGGCGTCGTGCAGCAGTGGCGCCACCCCACGCCCCCACCATTCGGGCAGCACGAACAGCTGCCACAGGTGGCACAGCCCCGGAACCAGAGCGCGCTCCGGGTCGGCTCCGCCGGGCCCCCCGGTCGAGCGCTCCCACCCGGGGACGAACGCCACGTGGCCCACGGGAGCGCTGCCGGCCAGCGCCAGCATCGCCCAGGTTCCCGGATCGGCGAGCCGCTCGACGGTACGGTCGCGGCCGGCCGTCGCGTCCGGCGGCACCCAGCCCAGGGGCGCGAACCCGACATAGGAGTCGAAACCCGCCTGCACGTCGGCCAGCATCGTGTCGGCGTCGTCGACCGTGCCCCGCCGAGTCTCGATTCCGCCGGCCATGATCGCGATTCTTGCGCACAGTCCCCACCGCACCGGCACGCAGGGTCACAGGCGATTCGGAGCGCCGGTCTCACGCTAGCCTTCAGGTATGGGGGACACCGCGACGTTCACATTCGAGCAGGCGCGGGCGGCGGGCGAGCAGATCGGCATCGACTGGTCTCGCTCGCGGTTCGACGTCGAACAGCTGCGACGGGGAATGGACGTCGAGCTCGAGCACGGCACCCAGGATCTGGCCACGAACGTCACCGACGACGACGTCACCGTGACCGCGAAGATCGCGCGGGCCCACCTCAACGAGTTCCCCGACTACTACACGCGCCTCGCCGCCATGGAAGCCGAAGCCGAGGCCTACTGGGCCGCGCGGGACGAGTAGAGCCGGCGCGCGCGTGGCCAGGCCCGTCGTCTGCATCGTCGGGGCCAGCGTGGCGGGGGTCGAGGCGCTGCTGTGGGCCGGCGAGGCGCTCGGCAACAGAGCCGAGCTGCGACTGATCACGCCAGAGAGCGAATTCTGCTACCGGCCGATGAGCTCCGAGTCCCTGTTCCGTCCGGCCCGTGAGCACGGACTGGCGATCGCCGACCTCGTGGCCGAGGCCGGGGCCTCGTGGATCGCCGATCGCGTCGACGCCGTTCATCAGCCCGAGCGCAAGCTGCTCACGCGCGACGGCGACACGTACGACTTCGACTACCTGCTGATCGCGCTGGGCGCGCACCCGAAGCGGGCGGTGGGCCGAGGATATGTGTGGGAGCGCGGCCAGGACCCGGGGTTCCTCGACCGCACGATCGCGGAGGTTGCCGCCGGCGGGGTACGCAGCGTCGCCGTGGTCGTGCCGCGTGGCGCGCGCTGGCCGCTTCCGGCCTACGAGCTTGCGCTCGTGCTGGCGTGGACGGCGGCCGGGACCGGCGCCCGCGTCGCGCTGATCACCCCGGAGGAGCATCCGCTCGGCGCGCTCGGGCCCCAGGCCACCGAGGCGATATCGCGTGAGCTCGACGCCGCCGGCGTGGAGATGATCAGCGGGGTCGAGTTGCTCGACGAGCCGCGCCCGGAGGACGAAGCCATCCGCCCCACGGATCTCGTGCTCCTGCCGCAGGAGCCCGACGCCCGGGTGGGGTCGCTGACCGGCCGCCCGACCGATCCCGCGCGCCTGCGCCTCGGCGAGGGCTCCCCGGTCCACTACGACCGCCTGATCTCGCTGCCCACCGTGGAGGGACCGTTTCTGGCCGGGCTGGCGGGAGATGCCGGCGGCTTCATCGAGGTTGACGACGGGCTCAAGGTGTGCGGCAGCGAGCGTGTGTGGGCCGCCGGCGGCTGCGTCGCCGCGGCGCTCGAGCACAGCGCGCTCGGCGCCCGGCAGGCCGACAGCGCGATCGCCGCAATCGTGGCCGCGATCACCGGCCAACCGAGCACCGATCCGCAGGCGTCGGTCGGCGCGCCGGAGCTCACCGGGATCCTGCTGACCGGGCATCGCGACCAATGGCTGGCCGAGAATCCCCCTGGGACGCAGGAGCCGTCCACCCGGTGCCTGTGGTGGCCACCGGGGCGAGCCGTCGGGCGGATGCTGGCCCGGCGAATCGCCGCCTGGGACCCGTCGCTCGGGGACGCGCTGCCCACCCATCCGAGCGGACTCCTGATCCGCGTGCCGGTGGCGCTGGGATGCGACCACACGCTGTCCGTCACCGCCCGGGATGAGGTCACGCCCGAGGTACGCGCCGCCCGTCAGCACGACATCGAGAACCGGCAACTGCTCGCCGTCGAGCGGCGCGAGCGCGCCGCCGACGCTCAGATTCGCGCGATGGACGCGGAGCTCCACACGCTCGCCGAGCACCAGCAGGAGGCGATCCGCGAGCTCAAGCAGCACGGCTACCTGACCCACCACGCCCCGGTCTGAGCCGGGCCGGCGCCTACGTGGGTGGTGCGGCGATGAACGCGTCGAGTCCCGCCCGGGCCTCGCGCTGCACCTTGCCGCGCACCATCGGCGTCCAGCCGAGCGCCAGCCCGACCGGTCCGAGCGCCTGGCGCGCCCAGCCGTAGAACGAGAAGCGATCCGTATGCAGCGCGATCAGGCCGTCGTCGAACGTGAACTCGGCCCGGACATCGTTGTGCACCCGGCGGCCGGTCGAGAACGTGTAATCGGCCAGCCAGTGTGCGCTGCCCCGGCGTTCGTTCGCCTCGTACTCGACCAGCCTCACCTCGAGGTCCTTGGCGCGACCCGTGAGCATCCGCCACATGTCTCCCGGCTCTCTCCCGATCAGGTCGGTGAAGACGGGATCGGAGAAGCGCGCATCGGGCGCGTAGCACGCCGCCATGACCTCGCCCTGCCGGTTGGCGAAGGCGGCATAGAAGCGCGCGATCAGCTCTTCGTTAGGGTGAGCCACGGGCGGACGCTACCAATACCGCAAGCCAACTCGAGGAGACAACGTGCCAGACGGATCGGAGACCCTTGACCTCAGGCTGCGAGTGCTGGCCGACGGCGCGGCAATGCCGACCCTCGGGCTGGGGGTCTGGCAGATGCCGGACGGCCCCGAATGCGAGAACGCGGTCCGATGGGCGCTCGAGCTCGGCTACCGCCACATCGACACCGCCCAGGCCTACGGCAACGAGGCGAGCGTCGGTCGGGCGCTGCGCGACAGCGGCGTACCCCGTGAGGAGGTCTTCCTCACGACCAAGTTCTATCCCGGCCACAGCGACCCCGCGGCCGAGGCGGAGGGGAGCCTGCGGCGGCTGGGGGTCGACCAGCTCGACCTGTACATCATCCACTGGCCGCAGAAGGGGCCCACCTGGGCCTGGCCCGGCATGGAGGAGGCCCGGCGACGCGGCCACGCCCGCTCGATCGGGGTCTCGAACTTCAGCGTCGAGGAGCTCGAGCAGGTGTGTGCGATCGCGACCACACCGCCCGTGGTCAACCAGGTCCAGTTCAGTCCGTTCGAGTACCGACGGGCGCTGCTCGCGTGGTGCACCGAGCGGGAGGTCGCGCTCGAGGCCTACAGCCCGCTCGGCACCGGACGGCACCTGTCCGATCCGACCGTCACCGAGATCGCCGAGCGGGTGGGTGCAACGCCCGCCCAGATCCTGCTCCGCTGGTGCCTGCAACGCCAGACGATCGTGATTCCGAAGTCGACGCATCGTGAGCGGATCGCCGAGAACGGCGCGATCTACGACTTCACGCTCTCCGACGCCGACACGGCGGCGCTCGACGGGCTCGATCGCACCGGCGGCACCGATGGGGCCCGCGAGCAGAAGTGGTGGTGAGCGGCCCCGACGAGGATCGACGGAGCGCGTGCTACGAGCCGCCGAGCTCCCGCTCCGCCGTCGCCCACGCCTGCGCCCAGACGGCCTTGGCCGGACGAGCGAGCGCGGTGGCGGCGCGAGCGACATCGTCGTGCTCTGGGGCGAGGTTGACCACCTCCCGGCCAAGGCGCCCGACCTTGACCGCGACCGGCTCGCCGTCGACCGACACGGTGTGCTGCTCGCGGTCGAGCTCCCAACGGAGGACCGGGAGGATGCGCACGCCGAGGCTGGTCGTGTTGCGCAGCATCGCCTCGGCGACCTCGCGCTCGCGGTCCGGGCGCGCGACGGCCGTGAGCACCACACCGGGGCGGCCCTTCTTCATCTGCACCGGGGCGACCCAGGCGTCGAGCGCCCCGGCGGCCAGGCAGGCGGTCGCGGCGTCGGCAACGAGCTGACCTGACAGATCGTCGAGTGTGCATTCGATCAGCACCGCAGGCCGGCGGGCATCCGCCGCCTCGCCGGCGACCTCGGTCCCGAGCAGCACCCGGACGAGGTTGGGCCGGTCGGTGAGATCGCGAGCGCCGGCGCCGTAGCCGACGGCCTCGAGCGTCAGCGTCGGGACGGCGCCGAAGTGGCTATCGGCGAGCGCGGCGGCGAGCGCCGCGCCCGTGGGCGTGACCAGCTCGACGTCGGCATCGACGCCGTAGAGCGGCGCGCCACGCAGCAGCTCGAGGGTGGCGGGCGCCGGCAGGGGGAGCATGCCGTGCGCCGCGGGCACGAGACCGCGCCCCACCGGGAGTGGCGAGCAGGTGACCCGTTCGACCGCGAGGGACTCGAGTGCCAGCGCCACCCCGCACACGTCGGCCAGCGCGTCGACGGCGCCGACCTCGTGGAACTCCACCTCCTCGGGCGGGCGACGGTGGACGCGGCCTTCGGCGTGCGCGAGTCGCCGAAAGGTCTCCTGGGCCCGCGCCCGCGCGCGGGGCGGGAGCGCAGCGCGATCCACCATCGCCCGCACGTCCGCCCACGTCCGGTGGACGTGCTCCGGCGGCGCGATCACCTGCACCGACGCGGCGGCCAAGCCGTGGCGCTCGGTGGGCGCGACATCGAGATCGAGGCCGTCGATACCCAGCCCACGGAGCCCCGTGCGCACCTCGTCCAGCGCCGCGCCGGCGTCGAGCAGCGCGCCGAGCAACATGTCCCCGGCGATCCCGCCGATCGCATCGATGTAGAGCAGCCGCGCACTCACGCGGCGCCCGCGGCAGCCCGCGCGATGCGCGACGCGATCGTCGCCGCGCCGAACCCGTCGTCGATGTTGACGACGGCCACGCCGGGCGCGCACGAGGTCAGCATGGCCAGCAGCGCCGGGATGCCGCCGGCGGCGACGCCGTAGCCGGTGCTCGTGGGCACCGCGATCACCGGCGCCGCCACGAGGCCGCCGACCACCGAAGCCAGCGCGGCGTCGTGCCCGGCGACGACCACCACGCAGTCGGCCGCCCGCAGGTCGTCGAGCGCCAGCGCCAGGCGATGAAGCCCGGCCACGCCGACGTCCTCCTGCACGCGCACGCCCGCGCCGAACAGCCGTGCGCAGGTAGCCACCTCGCGGAGCACCGGGCCGTCCGCGGTGCCGGCGGAGACCACGGACACCGTCCCTGCCGGCTCCGGCACGTCGCGGGCGATCCACAGCAGCCGCGCACCGGCGTCCTCCTCGACCTCACCGACGGCCGCGCGGATCGCTGCGCGCACCGCGGCGTCGGCCCGGGTGACGAGGATCGTCTCGTGACCGCGGTCGCGCAGCGCGGCCACGATGGCCACGACCTGCTCGGGCTCCTTACCCTCGGCGAGCACCGCCTCGGGGACGCCCTGGCGCTCTGCGCGCCGCGCGTCGAGGCGGGCGAACCCCAGGTCCAAGAGCGGCGCGCGCGCCAGCCGCTCCTCGGCTGCCTCCGGTGACAGCTCCCCGCGGGCGAGCCGCTCGACGACCTCGCGTAGCTCTGCCCGGGACATCGCGCCCCAAGTGTAGTCCCGGCCTCCGCACCCGCCGTGGCGCGGGACGCCGTCATCGCAGCCGGAACAGGTCCTCTCCCGCGTCCGGCACGACGAGCGTCTCCGGGTCGGCCGCCCACGCCTCGGGGTCGATCCCGGCGGGGTCGAGATAGTCGAGGTTGACCGCACGCGTCTGCTCCTCCGGAATGCCGGTCGCGAGCGTGACGGTGACCCGATCGCGCTCACCCTGGACCGCGTCGTAGGTGCCCACGCCGCGCAGATGGGTCGAGTGCGCGAGGTCGCCCCAGTGGTAGCCCTTGAACCGGTCCCACTGCTGGACGAAGTAATCGCGACAGTGATAGCCGATCTCGGCGATCGCGGGATGCGTCGTCGAGATCTCGCGGATGTGCGGCGCGTAGAGCACCACCTGCCCGCCGTCGGCCACGATCGGCTCGACCTTGTAGAAGCCCTTGGCCCCCGTCCACATGTCGTCGTACTTCTCCGGGATCAGCGACAGGACCCGGCGCACGGGCGCGTCGAGGTAGCGGATGTGCGCAGCCGCCGACACCTCGCTCGCCGCCTCCCAGGCCGACGCGGGATCCCCGAAGGCGATGCAGTGCAGCTCGCCGGGCGAGCGCGACTTCGTGACCAGGCACAGCGCGAGGCGCGCCGCCGGCAAGCGCGACGCGGCCTCGTCGATCAGCGCCCGGACCGGCGTCACCCCCCTGGTCCCGATCACCTGCGCGTTGGTGATCAGCGCGCCGAGCCAGTGTGAGAGGTCGATCAGCTCCCGGCCGGAGACACCCGGGAACAGGTACTTGTTGCCGCCGGAGAAGCCGACCACCTCGTGCGGGAACACCGGGCCGACGATGAGCGTCACGTCGTGTTCGACGACGGCGCGATTGACGCGCACGTCGACCGAGTGACGCAGCATCCCGTCCGAGAGCTCGGCGATCCGATCCTCGGAGATCGTGCCGACATCCGTGAACGTGGCCGGATCCCACCAGGCGTGGTTGAGCACGGTCATGGCCGGATATCGCGCGTGTAGCGCGCCGGTCTCGTAGCCGAGATGGGCGGCCAGCGCCGGCTCGCTCATCGCGGCATGGGTGCCCAGCGCGATCAGTACGGTGAGCCGGCTGACGCGACCGTGGAGCGCGTCGTGGACCGCCGTGAGCAAGAGCGGCAGCGGACAGCTGCGAGTGCCGTCCGGCACCAGGACGCATACGCTGCGGCCATCGAGGTCGGCGCCCCCGAGCTGCTCGCCCACGAACTGCGAGACCTGCTCTGCGCTCAGAACTCGGTCGGCCCCGCCGATCTGGGCCGCTGCGACGGCCGGCGGACCTGGGCTCATCTGTCTGTCATCTCCGACCTCGAGCGCGGGGTGGACGGACTCATCGGCCGCGCTTGCCTCCCCGCGCCGACATGGTCCACTATACGGGCGTGGCCGTCGCCGACTCCGCGCTGGTGCTGCATCCGGACCGGCTGCTGCCCCCCGATCCCGGCCTGCGTGCGATCGCGCGGCGGTTGTATCACGCGGTGCGCGATCTGCCGGTGATCTCCCCGCACGGTCACGTCGATCCGCAGCTGCTGCTCGACGACCGTGCGTTCCCCGACCCGGCGGCGCTGCTCGTGACACCCGACCACTATGTGACCCGGCTGCTGCACGCCGACGGCGTCGCGCTCGAGGCACTCGGGGTCGGTCAGGGACCGCTGTCGGAGGACGCGGCGCGCACGGCCTGGCGCGTCTTGTGCGGACGCTGGGAGCTGTTTCGGGGCACGCCCGTCCGCTTCTGGCTCGAGGCCGAGCTGTCGGACATCTTCGGCGTCTCGCTGCGGCCGTCCGCGCAGAACGCGGACGCGATCTACGACCGGGTGGCCGAGCGGCTCGGCGAGGTCGGTTACCGCCCGCGCGCGCTGGCCGATCGGTTCGGGATCTCGGTCCTGGCCACCACCGATGACCCGTGCTCCGATCTCGCCGCGCACGCTGCGCTGGCCGCCGACCGCGCCTGGGCGGGCCGCGTCATCCCGACGTTTCGCGCCGACCGCTACCTCGAGCCCGGCGAGCCCGAGTGGCCCCGGGCGGTCACACGACTTGGGGAGGTGGCGGGCATCGACACCGGTGACTACGCCGGCTATCTGCGTGCGCTGGAGGAGCGGCGGCGGTACTTCATCGGACATGGCGCGACATCGGCTGACCACAGCCACGCCGACGTGCGCACCGACCCGCTCGAGCCCGCCGCTGCCGCCCGCATCTACCGCGCCGCGCTGGCGGGAGAGGCCACGCCGCAGGAGGCCGTCGCCTTCCGCCGGCACATGCTGCTGGAGATGGCCCGGATGTCGTGCGAGGACGGGCTCGTGATGACGCTCCATCCGGGCATCAGGCGCAACCACCACCGCCCGACCTTCGCGCGCGTGGGGGCCGACACCGGGCACGACATCCCGATCCGCATCGAGTTCACTGACGCACTGCGCCCGCTGCTCGAGCGGTTCGGCACGCACCCCGGCTTCCACCTGGTCATCTTCACCGTCGACGAGACAGCGTGGTCACGTGAGCTTGCGCCGCTGGCCGGGTTCTATCCCGCGGTGTACGTCGGCGTGCCCTGGTGGTTCCTCGATGCACCCGATGCGATCCGCCGGTTCCACGCCGCCGTCACCGAGACAGCCGGCTTCTCGCGCACGTCGGGCTTCGTCGATGACACGCGCGCGTTTTGCTCGATCCCCGCTCGGCACGACATGTCACGGCGGATCGACGCCGGCGTTCTGGCTCGGCTGGTGGCCGAGCACCGGCTCGAGGAGGATGAAGCGGTCGAGATCGCCCTCGACCTCGTCAGCGGCCGCCCGACCGTCGTGTTCAAGCTGTGACGGCCCCGCAACTCTCGCGCGTCGCGGGCCACGGGCGCGACGCGGCGCCGGTGCGCCTGCTGCATCTTGGTCTGGGCAACTTCTTTCGCGCCCACCAGTGCTGGTACACCGAGCGCGCCCCGGACGCGCCGGACTGGGGGATCGCCGCGTTCACCGGCCGCGACAGCAGCTCGCGCGTCGAGGCACTGAACCGGCAGCAGGGCCTCTACACGCTGGTGTCCCGGGGGCGCGACAAGGACCGCTTCGAGCTGCTCAGCAGCCTCTCGCACGCCCACGTGGCGAGCGACCACGACGCGTGGCTGCGCTACTTCGCCACCGACGAGCTCGCCGCGGTGACGATCACCGTGACCGAGGCGGGCTGGCTCCGCGGCGCCGGCGGCGGGCTCGATCGCGATCGCCCCGAGCTCGAGGCCGACCTGGCGGCGCTGCGCCGTGACCGCACGAGCATCGTGCGCACCGCGCCGGCACGGCTCCTGGCCGGTCTCGCGGCCCGGCGGCGGGCGGGCGACGGTCCGCTGGCAATCGTGCCGTGCGACAACACGCCCGGCAACGGCGCGCTCGCGCGGCGAATCCTCAGCGAGCTGGCCGAGCTCGTCGACGCCGAGGAGGCCGCGTGCCTCGAGCGCTCCGTGGCCGTGGTGAGCACGATGGTCGACCGGATCACGCCGGGCACGACGCCGGCCGACATCCGCACCGTGCAGGAGTCCACGGGACTCGACGACCGCTGCCCGGTGGTCTGTGAGCCCTTCGCCGAGTGGGTGCTGAGCGGCGCCTTCCCCGCCGGCCGCCCCCGCTGGGAGGACGCCGGCGCACGGTTCACCGACGACGTGACGCCGTACGAGGACCGCAAGCTGTGGCTGCTCAACGGGGCCCACTCACTGCTCGCCTATGCGGGGTCGATCCGCGGCCACCGGACGACGCCCGAGGCGATCGCCGACGAGACGTGCCGCTCCTGGGTGGAGGCGTGGTGGGCGGTGGCGTCACGACACCTGAATCAGCCCTGCGAGGCGATCGCCGCCTATCAGGCGGCGCTGGCGGAGCGCTTCGCGAACACCCGCCTCGGCGACCGGCTGGACCGGATCGCGGCCGACGGTTCGCAGAAGCTCCCGATTCGCATCCTCCCGGTCCTGACGGCCGAGCGCGCGGCCGGACGCCTCCCCGCGGCAGTCACGCGGGTGCTGGCGGCCTGGGTGTGTCACCTGCGCGGGCTCGGCGCTCCCGTCGACGACGCCCGCGCCGCCGAGGTCGTCCCGCTGGCCGCGGGCGAGCTGCGCGTGGCCGTGCCGCGCGTGCTGGACGCGCTCGACCCCGCGCTCAGCGCCGACGACGAACTCGTGGCGGCGGTCGTGGAGCAAAGCCGGCAGCTCTCCCACGGCGGCGCAGCGTGACGGCGCCGGCCCCCGCGCAGGTGATCATCGGTCTCGACGTGGGCACGACCGACGTCAAAGCGGCAGCGTTCGGGCTGGGCTCGACGTGGCGAGCCATGGCCTACCGCGAGTACCCCCTGCTCGCCCCTGTCCCCGGGCAGGCCGTCCAGGATCCCGCCGTGCTCCTGACCGCGTGTCGGGAGGCACTGGCCGAATGCGTTGCGCTCGCGGGCGACGCCAAGGTGACGGCGATCTCGGTCGGTGCCGCGATGCACGCGCTGATGGCGCTCGACCGGGAGCTGCGCCCGCTCACGCCGCTCATCACCTGGGCCGACGCACGGGCCCGCGAGGAGGCGCGAGCGCTGCGCCGCTCCGGACAGGCCGGCGAGCTGCACGCGCTCACCGGCGCGCCCGTGCACCCGATGACGCCGCTGACCAAGCTGATGTGGTTCGCCGGCCACGATCCGCACGTGTGGGCGCAAGCGCGCTGGTGGATCGGCCTCAAGGACTACGTGCTCGAGTGGCTGACCGGCAGCCTCGTGACCGAGCTGTCGACGGCGTCGGGCACCGGCCTGCTCGACATGTCCACGCGCACCTGGAGCTCGCAGGCGCTCGAGCTGTGCGGGCTCGACGCCGACCGCCTGCCGCCGATCGTGGCCACCACCACCGTGCTGGGGCTGGGCGCGTCCGCGGCCCGCACCCTCGCGCTGGACGCCGGCACGCCCGTCATCGTCGGCGCCGGTGACGGGCCGCTCGGCAACCTTGGCACCGGAGCGATCTCACCCGGCATCGCCGGTCTGTCACTCGGAACCAGCGGCGCCGTCCGCATGGCGGTCAGCGAGCCCCAGGTCGATGCCGGGCGGACGCTGTTCTGCTATGCCCTGACCGACGCGCTGTGGGTCGTCGGGGGAGCGATCAGCAACGGTGGGTCTGCGATGCGCTGGGCCGGCGGCGCGCTCGCGCCTGACGTGCAGGCGGCCGCCGGCGAGCAGGGTCCCGATGCCGCCGTGCTCGCGCTCGCGGCGAGCGTCCCGGCCGGCAGTGACGGGCTGGTGATGCTCCCCTATCTGCTGGCCGAACGAGCGCCGCTATGGGACCCGGACCTCCCCGGGGCCTATCTCGGCCTGCGGCGCGCACACACCCGCGCGCACCTCGTTCGCGCCGCGGCGGAGGGCGTGTGTCTGCAGATGCGCATGATCGTCGACCAGCTCGACGCGGTGAAGCCGGTCGAATCGGTGCGGGTGACCGGCGGCGTCTTCCGCTCGGCCCTCTGGCGCGAGGTGATGGCGGCGATGCTCGGCCGCTCCATCGACGTCGTCGGCACTGCCGAGGGCACCGCGCTCGGCGCCTGCGCACTCGGTCTGTTCGCCCTCGGCCGGTCGCCGTCACTGGCTGACGCGGCAGCGGAGCTGTCCGTTTCCGGCCCGCCGGAGACGGTCGCCGCCGATCCCCAGCTCGTCGCGACGTATGACGGGCTGCGGGCATCGGTGCCCGAGCTCATCGACGCGCTCGGCGCTGTCGCCGCGCTGCTGCGACCGTCATGATGTCGACATGGAGGGAGCCGAACTCGAGGCGGCAGATCGGGTCGCGGTGCTGGTGGCCGGACATGCGCCGCTGGGCGTGGCGTTCTCAGGCGGAGTGGATTCTGCGACGCTGCTGGCGCTGGCGGCGCGTTCGCTCGGTCAGCAGCAGGTCCTGGCGGTGCTCGGCGTCTCACCGAGCCTCCCCGCCGAGGAGCGCGCGGCCGCGCACCGGGTGGCGTCGTTCATCGGGGTCCGCATCGTCGAGGTGGCGACCTTCGAGGGCGACCGTGCCGCCTACCGGCGCAACGGGCCCGACCGCTGCTTTCACTGCAAGGACGAGCTGTTCACTCGCATCTCCGACGAGGTCGTGGTCCAGCATCGACTCGCCGCCGTCGCCTACGGCGAGAACGCCGATGACGCCCGACGGCCGGACCGCCCCGGGGCCGCCGCCGCGACAGCGCACAGGGTGCTCCGCCCCTTGGCCGACGCAGGGATCGACAAGGCCGGAGTGCGGCGGATCGCCCGTGCGCTCGCGCTCCCCTGCGCCGAGAAGCCGGCGGCGCCCTGCCTCGCCTCGCGCGTCCCACATTTCCACCAAGTGCGGCCGGAGAAGCTGGCTCAGATCGAGGCGGCCGAAGCGGCGCTGCGCGCGCTCGGCTTCGCCGATCTGCGCGTCCGGCACCACGGCGAGGTCGCGAGGATCGAGCTGCCGGTCGCCGACCTCCAGCGAGCCGTGGCCGCGCCGCTGCGTGAGGCGGTGCAGCATGCCGTGATCTCCGCGGGCTTCCGCTTCGTCGCGCTCGATCTGGCCGGCGTGCAGTCCGGGGCGTTCACGCTGCCGCTGGTCGGGGACCGATGACGCGCAGCGCAGCCCTGGCGGCGGTCGGGCTGATCGCCGCCGGGCTCACCGCGGGCGCCGCGGGGAGCGCCGCGGCGGCGCCCCGAGGCGTCCTGTCCGGAACGGTGCGGACCGGCTCGACCCCGCTCTCGGGTTCCTCGGTTGCGCTGCTGGAGGCCGGGAGCGCCAGGCCGCGCCGTCTCGGCTCGGCGATCACGGGGCCGAGGGGCGATTTCCGGATCTCCTACACGCGGCCCGCCGGCACCGGCGTCCTCTACGTGGTGGCAACCGGGGGCGACCGTGCGGCGCCACGGGCGGTGCAGCTGTTGAGCGTGGCCGGCTCGGTAGGCCAGCCGTTGAGCGCCGTGACCGTGAACGAGCTGACGACGGTCGGGTCGGCCTACGCGCTGGCGCAGTTCGCGCGCGGTGCCGTGGTCAGCGGACCGTCACCCGGCCTCGACAACGCCGCGGCGACTGCCTTCAACCTGATCGCTCCCGCCGCGGGCGACGCGAGCCCCGTCATCGCAACGCCTCCGAACGGGACTGAGACGGACTCGCTGGCGACGCTCCGGACGTTGGCGGACATCGTCGCCGGATGCACGCAGGGGACGCCGCGCAGCTGTCTGCGCCTGTTTCTCGCGGCGCGGCCGCCGGGTGGCCGTCCGCCCACCAACACGCTGGAGGCAGTGCTCGACATCGCGCACAACCCCACCAACCGGGCCGCGGCACTGTTCGCCCTGGCCAAGGCGAACTCCTACACGCCGGTGCTGAGCGCGGCGCCGACCGCGTGGTCGCTGTCGATCAAATACACGGCAGGCGGATTCAACGGTCCCGGCCGGATGGCGTTCGACTCGCGCGGCGACGTATGGGTGACCAACAACTTCGAGCCTCCGGCTCCGAACACCGCGGCCGGTTTCGGCCTGATCTCGCTGAGTCCGACCGGCCGGCCGATCAACAACAGCCCGGTCATGGGCGGCGGGCTCGAGGGGGTCTGGTGGGGCATCGCGATCGACCAGCACGACCGCGTGTGGACGAGCAACTACACCGGCGACGACACGACACCGTTCACCAGCCCTGACTTCACCGGCGGTACGAACGTCTCGGAGTTCACCGACAAAGGCATGCCGCTGTCACCGTCGACCGGCTTCACCAACGGCGCGATCAGCGCGCCCCAGGGCATCGCCGTCGATCGGCAGGGCAACGTCTGGATCGCCAACCACGTCGGAAACTCCGTGACCGAGTACCCGGGTGGAAACCCCCGCACCGCCAAGGTATTCCTGAGCGCCACCGACGATCTCTCGAAGCCGTTCGCGATCGCGATCGACGCCCACGGCACCAAGTGGGTGACCGTGAACGCGATCAGCAACATGCTCCCGGGTAAGGTCACCCGGATCGACGCGAGCGGCAACGTCCTGCCGGCGATCACGGGCGGAGGTCTGAGTTCCCCCCAGGGGCTCGCCGTCGATCAGCGCGGCAACGTCTGGGTGGCGAACCTGCAGGGCAGCACGATCACGGAGATCTCGCCCAACGGGCAGATCGATCCCCTGTCCCCGCTCAAGGCCCCGAGTCTGATCGGCCCCTGGAGCATCGCCGTCGACGGCCACGGCAACCTGTGGGTGGCCAGCTTCATCGGTCAGACCCTGACCGAGCTGTGCGGGGCCGACATCTCGGCGTGCCCGCCCGGCGCGCACACCGGCGACGTGCTCTCACCGCGCGCCCGCGGCTTCACCAACGGTGGCCTCGAGCATCTCACCGCGGTGCAGATCGACGAGTCGGGCAACGTCTGGGTGGCGAACAACTGGCGACGCCTGGTTCCGACCGTGGGCGGCGACGGACTGGTGGAGTTCGTCGGCCAGGCGCCGCCGGTCAAGACGCCGATGATCGGGCCGCCGCAGCGGCCGTGAGGGCCATCACGTCGAGGTGAACGAGTAGGCATCCGCGGCCGTCCGCGAGCAGCACCGTGCGCTCGGAGCCCGGCGTGTCTCAGAGTTGGGGATCGCGTTGCCCGGGATGCGAAGCGCTCAGAATCGATCCCGCGCGCCCATGGTCCAGGCGTAGGCTTCGAGTCCCGACCAGGAGGTGCTGACGTGATCGTCATGTTCACTGCTCGCCGTCTCAAGCCCGGCGCATGGGAGCAGTTCCGCCGTGCCTGGGACCCCGGCGACGCCAAGCCGCCCGGGTTCAAGCGCGCCTACCACGCGCGCAACATCCGCGACGAGGACGAGGTGATCTCGTTCGGTTTGTTCGACATGACCAAGGACGACTACCACCGCTGGCGTGCCGAGGCCGACGCCCAGGAGTCCCAGCGGGTCGATCACCTGTCCGCGTTCGTGCTCAACGAGCCCGTGTCCGGCGTCTACGAGGTGATCGACACCGTCGACGAGTAGCGGGCAGGCGGCGGCCGTCGAGGCGCTCTAGACGGTTGCGGTGAGGAGCTGGCCGCCGTTGTCGTTGACGACGGCCACGCTCACCAGCCCGGCCTGCCGGGCGAGCTCGGCCAACTCCTGGTCGGCATAGAAATGGCCACGGCCGGCCAGCGGCTCGGGCGCGGCCGGCGTGCCGCGCAGCTCGGGCGCGGTGGTGTACAGCGCCAGGCGACCCCCGGACGCGAGCACAGAAGCGCGAGCTGAACCGATCGGGGCGGCTATGGTTGGCCGATGCTCGCGGCCATTGCGACGGCGACCGCGTTCGCCCTGACCGCCGCGAGCCCGGCGCCGGCCGCGCCGTCAGGTGGCGGGCTGGCGATCTCGCCGGCAGCCGGCACGCCTGACGCCTCGCCTCAGACCCAGATCAGCATCCTCGGTGTCGCTCCGCGGCTGATCGAGTCGGTGAGCGTGACCGGCTCGTCGAGCGGCGGCCATGCCGGCCGTCTGATCGGGTACTCCGGCGGCCGCGGCGCGAGTTTCGTTCCCGCTCGCCCGTTCGCGCAGAGTGAGCGGGTCACGGCGGTCGTACGGATCCGCGGCCTCGCGGCGCGGCGGTTCTCGTTCTCGATCGCGCAGCTTGGACCGGTCCAGCCGGTGCTCTCGATCGACAAGCGCCAGCCGCCGAAGCTCGACCACTTCGTCTCCGAACCCGGGCTCCTGCCGCCGAAGATCACGGTGCTCAAGCCCGCGAACAGCTTGCCGGGCGACATCTTCCTGACGCCCCTGCCCTCGCCGGTGGTTCACCCCGAGAGCAACAACGCGATCAGCATCATGCCCGTCGGTCCTGGCGGCCCGATGATCGTCGACGGACGCGGCCGGCTGGTCTGGTTTCGCCAGCTGAGCGCCCCGGTTGTCGCCGCGAACCTCCAGGTGCAGCGCTACCGGGGCCGGAGCGTGCTGACCTGGTGGCAGGGCGGAGTGACCCCATCGGCGTTCGGCGTCGGCGAGGGCGTCATCGCCGACACGTCGTATCGGACGGTGGCCATTGTGCACGCCGGCAACGGCTACTCGATGGATATCCACGAGTTCCAGCTGACGCCCGCGGGCGATGCGCTGTTCACGGTCTACTCACCCGTGCTCGTGCACCTGGCCGGAACCGCGCCCGGAAGGCTGACGCCGCTGCTCGACGCGATCGTGCAGGAGGTCGATATCCGCACCGGCCTTGTGGTGTGGGAGTGGCATTGCCTGGGTCACATCCCGCTGCGGGACTCCTACGCCACCCCGGCGAACAGCGCGTCCTACGACGCGTTTCATCTCAATGCGATCCAGCCTCTCGCCGGTGGGCGCGTGCTGCTCTCGGCCCGTGACACCTCGGCGGTCTATGAGGTCGACCGCGCGAGCGGGCGCGTCCTCTGGACGCTCGGCGGCAAGGCGAGCAGCTTCCGCCTGGGGCCGGGCGCTCGGTTCTACTTCCAGCACGATGCGCAGCTGCTGGCCAACGGCCGGCTCAGCCTGTTCGACGACGAGGCCGGCCCCCCGATGTACGCGCCCTCATCCCGCGGCCTGATCCTCGCACTCGACCTACGCCGCCACGTGGCCACGGTCGTGCAGAGCTACCGTCGTCCCCAGAACACCTCAGCCGAGAGCGAGGGCAGCCTCCAGATCCTCCCCGGGGGCGACGCCTTCCTCGGGTTCGGCTCGGAGCCGTACTTCTCGCAGTTCACCGCCGGGGGCAGGCTGCTGTTCGATGCTCGGCTCCCGATCGACGACGGCAGCTACCGGACGTTCCGTTTTCCGTGGAGCGCGACGCCACGAACCCGGCCGGCGGTCGTCGCCCGCCGTCGCGACGCGTCGCACAGCTCGGTCTACGTGAGCTGGAACGGCGCCACCGCCGTCGCCTCTTGGCAGGTGCTCGCCGGTCCCGACGCTCGGCACGTGGCCATCCGCGCATCGGCTCCTACGACCGGCTTCGAGACCCGCATCGACATTGCCGGCCCGTCCGGGGTCGTGGTCGTTCGCGCGCTCAGCTCGAGCGGACGGATCCTGTCGGTGTCGAGGCCGTCGCCGGTGCTTTGACCGTCGGCGATCTCCAGCGCATCTGCGCCGATGTGCTTCTCGCCCGAGGCTGACTTCACCGCCGGTGTGCTGATCACCGGCCTCGGGGTGGCGACGTTGCGGCGGGTGCGCACGCGTCCCGAGCTGATCGTGGGCGTGCTGCCACTGCTGTTCGGCCTCCATCAGCTGGTCGAGGGCTTCGTCTGGCTGGGACTGCGCGGCCAGGTCCCGCCGGAGATCGGTGACGCCGCCAAGGAGACCTACATCGTGTACGCGCAGGCGGTCCTGCCCGCGATCGTCCCGGTCGGATTCATGCTGCTGGAGCCCGAGCGCCGGCGCGCGCGGGCGATGCTGCCCCTGGTTGCGCTCGGTGTCGTCCTCGGCCTGTATCTGCTGTGGCAGGTGACCGCCTTTCCGGTCGGGGTGCAGGAGCAGGCGAGGTGCCTGGACTACACCACGCACACGCCGAACGATGTCTTCATCGGCGTGGTGTACATCGCCGTGACCTGCGGCCCCGCGCTGATGTCCAGCCGTCGGTACCTGCGCTGGTTCGGGTTGGTCAGCCTGGTGGGCGTGATCGCCACCGCGATCGTGCGGGTCGACGAGCTCACCTCGCTGTGGTGCCTATACGTCGCGTTGGTGAGCGTGCTGATCTTCGAGCACTTCTCCCGTCAGCGTGCGCTGGAGCCGCGGCGAGGTTGACGGCACGGGGTCCAGGAGGACAAGGATGAGATCAGCCGATCCAGCGGATCTCGCCGTCGGGCACCTGACCGGTCGGGGCGAGGCCCACGGCCCGGGCGACCTTGATCGAGGCGACGTGGGCCGGGCGGATGTCGGCGAGAAGCACGTCCACGCCCTCCTGCCGCAACCAGGTCGCCATCGCCCGGGCGGCTTCGGTGGCGTATCCCTGCCGCTGGTGCCGAACGCCGATCGTCCACGCGAGCCTGGCGATGACCCGGTCGTCGTCGGCCGTCACCGTGGCCTGCGTTGCGCCGATCGCCTGTCGGTCGGCGCAGAGGCGAACGATCCAGTTCAGCCAGCGCTGAGAGCCGTCGGCGGAGCGCCCGAGCTCCAAGCGCCGGTAGCGAGCCCGGAGCCGCCCGGGCGTGAGCGGGGCCCCGCCCGTGAAGACGTGCAACGCCGGATCGTCCAACACGGGCGCCATCTCGTCGGCGTGCCCGACCGCCAGCGGTTCGAGCAGTAGCCTGCGCGTCCCGAGCATCGGCGCGCGGGCGGGGTGCCATCCCGAGATATGCACATCGCCGAGTTTCGCGTAAGGTCGGCGTCCACGCAGTACCGGCTCCAGCGACGCTGGGCGGTAGGGGCGCAACACCAACGCACAGCTTTCAGCTGTGGGAATAGAGGCACGATGGCAACCATGTTGGTCGTTCACGAAGTCGACGACGTCGATCACTGGGCCGCGTCAACGAAGCGCGAAGAGCTGTTCGGACCGCTGGGCATCACGGCACGCACGTTTCGCGATCCGTCGGGCTCCAATCGCGTCGGGCTGATCGTCGAGATGCCTGACCTCGCGACCTGGGAGCAGGCCCTGCAGACCGAGGCGGCGGCCGAGGCGATGAAGTTCGACGGGGTTCGCCCCGACACGATCGTCGGCTTCGTCGAGGCCTAGCTCGTACGCATGCCTTTGGTGGCCCGGCCTCGACGGCCGGGCTGCCGGAAGCACCTGCGCGGTCAGCCCTCGAGGGTGGCGTCGCCCTCTACCCTGACGCGATGCGGTTCGTGATCATCGGCGCGGGGGCGATCGGCGGAGTCGTCGGCGCCCGCCTGCATCAGGCGGGGGGCGACGTGCTGCTGATCGCGCGCGGAGACCATCACGATGCGATCGCCGCCCGCGGTCTGACGCTCGAGACGCCGCAGGAGCGGGTCACGTTGCCGCTTGCGGTCGCCCGCTCGCCAGACGCCGTCGACTTCGACGGCGAGGACGTCGTCCTGCTGGCAACCAAGAGCCAGGACACCGAGACGGCCCTCGATGCGCTCCGCGACGCGGCTCCGGCCGACACGCCGGTGGTGTGCCTGCAGAACGGCGTCGAGAACGAGCGGGTGGCCCTGCGGCGCTTCGCCCACGTGTACGGCGCGGTGGTGATGTCGCCGACCGCTCACCTCGAGCCGGGCGTGGTGCAGGCCTATGCGACGGCGATCACCGGCGAGATCGATGTTGGCCGCTATCCGCGCGGTGTCGATGAGCGCTGCCGCGCGGTGTGCCAGACGCTCAGCGCGGCGCGCTTCAGCTCGGCACCACGGGCGGACATCATGCGCTACGAGCACGCGAAGCTGATCGGCAATCTGGCCAACGCCGTGCAGGCGGTCTGCGGCCTGGGTCCGGGCGCCGAGGAGCTGATCGAGCGCGCGCAGGCGGAGGGCCGGGATGTGCTGCGCGCGGCGAGGATCGAGTTTGCCGATGAGAACGTGGCCGACCTGCGTGGCCGCTGGGAGCGCTGGCGAGTCGGGGAGATCGAGGGCCGCCCGCGTGGCGGCGGCTCGACGTGGCAGAGCGTCGTCCGCGGCACCGGCAGCGTCGAGACGGACTACCTGACCGGCGAGATCGTCCTGCGCGGCCGGCTGACCGGCGTGCCCACGCCGGTCAACGAGCTGTTGCAGGCACTGGCTCGGGAGACGGTGCGCGACCGGCACGAACCCGGCTGGATCGCTGCCGAGGACGTGCTGGCTCGCCTGTAGAGTGGCGCCGTGCCCGAGGGTCCGCGGCGACGAGCGCAGCGGGGTCGTCGTCGAGGTTCAACTCGACCGGCGGTGAAGTCAGGCCGCACCGCCGAAACGCCGCGGCGACCGCGGCCCGTGCGGTCGAACCAGTGTGCGGCGCGTGCAGTAGTGTCGCCCTGCCGCATGGAGGCGCAGCGGCGCAACCGTCGTTCAACGCAAGGAGAACACAGATGGCGTATGGCGTGGTGCATCACTTCGCTGGTGGGACCGAGGACCAGTACAAGGCGTCCGTCGCGGCCGTGCACCCGAGCGATGGCAGCCTGCCCCCAGGCCAGACGCTGCACATCGCCGGTCCGTCGGGCGAGGGCTGGTTGATCGTTGCCGTACATGACTCGAAGGAGAGCTGGGAGCAGTTCCGCGACAACACGCTGATGCCCCGGATGCAAGCGGGCATCGACGGCGGGTTCACCGGACCGCCGCAGGAGACGGGATTCGAAGTCCGGACCGAAGTCTCCGCCTGAGGTTCGCTGCCGGGGCGTCGCGCTCGCACGACGCCCCGGCACCACCATCCTGCGGTGGTCGATGTCCTGAGGCGGATCTGGGGTCTGCGCGCGGACATCGGGGGTCAACATCTCGCGGCTACCGGCCGATACAGCGCTAAAGCGTGCACGGCACGCGGTACCTGGCCGCGCGGCGGCGGGAGGCAGAGTTGTCGGTGGCAGATCCTCACAGTGGTGCTGGCTCACGGTCCGGATACGGCTGGCTCTGCCCCACGGAGGCACATCGCGCCCGGATGCTCGAGATGGGCCCGCGGGTGGTCCGTGCACGCACCATCGCTGCGGCTGCGATCGGTGCGGGGCTGCTGCTGACGATCGGTGACCTCGGCTGGATCGCCCTGCTGCTGTTCGTGGCCGGATTCCTCAACGTCGTCACGGTCGAGCTGCGGCTCAAGCACGCCGAGCGCCCGGAACGGGTGGTGGCCGGCGCGTTCGTGGTCGTCATCGCGGTGATGGGGGTCACCGCGGCGCTGCTGGGGGGTGGCAGCAGTCCCATGCTCGGCCTGCTCGTGATCCCGGTCGCGATGGCGGCGCTACGCTTCCGCAGCGTCGTCGTGTGGGCGACGGCGGGCTACGCCGCATTCACCGCGCTCGTGGCGACGATCGTCGCCGGTCCACGACCCGCCATCCACGATCCGCTGATGCTGGCCACCGTCCTGGTCGCGCTGGTGGGCGTGACCGCGGTGACCACGGCACTGATGGACGCCGAGCTTCAGTTTCGCGACGCATCGGCTCTGGATCCGCTGACCGGACTGCTGAACCGCAACGGCCTCGAGGCGCGCTTCTCGGAGATCAGCGAGCAGGCGCGCCTGCTCGGCCGGCCGGTGTGCTTGATCATCTGCGACCTCGACAACTTCAAGCAGATCAATGACGTGTACGGGCATGAACGCGGCGACACGGTGCTGCGCGAAGCCAGCTACGAGATGCGCAAGTCATTGCGCCACTTCGAGCTCTTCTACCGGCTCGGAGGAGAGGAGTTCCTGGTCCTGCTGCCGGGGATCGATCTCGGCCACGGGATCACGATCGCCGAGAGTCTGCGCCTGGCCGTCCAGGACAGTGCCCCGGGCGGCGTCGAGATGACCGCGTCACTCGGCGTCAGCAGCGGCACCGCAGAGGGGATCGAGTTCGTCTCCCTCTATCGAGCTGCCGACGACGCGCTCTACCGCGCCAAGGCCGGCGGCCGCAATCGGGTCGTCGCTTCGGGCCTCGCCGCGCCCGGCACGGAGCCGGCCCGCGCCGGATCCGAGCCCGTGGGCGTCGCCTCGGGCTGAGCGCCGGCCGGGCGGCCCGCGGGTCGTGCCGCGCCCATAGGTGTAAGGTCGGGGACGAGGAAGCCATGGCGCCCCGTCCGGAGAACGACTCGTCCGAGTCGCACGCGGCGAAGGTCAGCGAGGCCGCGCGCGCCTACGCCGCCGCGCTCCTCGGCGCCGACGAGGTCGCAGCCGAAATCGCGATCCGCGAGGCGATGGATGCAAATCTGAGCTCGGAGGTGATCGATGACGAGATCATCGCCCCGGCGCTCTGGCTCGTCGGCGAGCTCTGGGAGCGAGGCGAGATCACCGTCGCCGACGAGCACATCGCGACCGAGATCTCGATCCGCGTGCTCGCCCTGCAGCGTGACGTCCAGCGTGTCGCCCAGGCCCGGGGCGATCATCGGGTCCTGCTCGCGGCACCGGCGGGCGAATTGCACGTCGTGGCCCTGCGGATGGTCGGCAATCTCCTGCGCGATGCGGGCTACGGCGTCGTGATGCTCGGTGCGGACGTGCCGGCCGGGGCGCTCGGCGCCGCGGCCAGACGCCTCGAGCCGGACGTGATCTGCCTCAGCGCGACGATGCCCGACCGTGCCGACGAGTTGCTCAATGCCATTGCCGCGGTGCAGCAGGACTGGCCGTCCGCGCGGTTCGTCGCCGGTGGCCGCGGCCTGACGCCGTGGATCCAGTCGCACTCCATGCTCGGCGTCTGCGGACGGGTCTCGGAGGCCGTGGAGGCGGTCGACGCGATGGTGAAGCGGGCGGGCTGGAATTAGGAGCGCGGCCGGCCGGGGTTCAGGCTCTAGACCGCCCTGCAGCCGTGGTCCAACGCTCGACTCACGTCGTCGGGTTACTTCACGGCTGGAGGTAACGAGCGAGGTAGACGTCGTTGCCGGCGCTCCCCGCCACGGCGAAGCTGCACGAACCCGAGGGCGCGAGCGCGTTCATGACAACGTGCGCGGGCTTGGCGATGGTGAGGATCCCGCCGCGGGCAAAGCGGGTGTCAGCCGCCCCGTTGGACTTGACCGCCGCCAGCGTGTGCCCGACACCCACGGTCAGGCCGCCCGCCGCCCTCAGCGCTGCTCCACATGTTGTGTCGCCCGAGTCCAGCAGACCCTGGACGACGGACCGGCCCGCCTTGCCGAATGACGAGTCGAGCCTGCCGCTCAGGCTCAGTCGAGCACTCAGCAGCGCGGCGCCGGGCCCGGTCGACCCGTCCCCGGTCACGGTGGTCCGGCCGCGTGAGTCGAACGTCATCGCACACGGGAACCACTGCGCGTTGCCGCCGCCCGAGGTGTTCTTGAACCCGATCTCGACATGGCCGCCGTTGCCAAAGGCCCGCACGGGACGGCCGGCGGCGGACAGCCGGAACACGCCGGCGGTCCCGTGTCCGTCACCGCCGATGTAGTCGAGGTGCCCGGAGGCGATGGCCCCGCCGTCCGGCGTCGAGGCCAGGCCGGTGACCCCAGCGCTCGAGGTGAGGTCAGGGTTCCAGAACAATGCCTGGGCGACCCCTCCGCTCCCGAACCGGCGATCGACGACGCCGTTGCGGGTAAAGCGCACGACGACCATCGGCCGGCCGTTCTCATTCTCGTTCGAGCTGCCGACCAGGATCCCGCCGTTGCGCTGGATGACGATTGATTCTCCGGTCCCGCCGACCGCCGCTGTCGTCAGCCCGGATCGCTTCGGCCCGAACGACCGGTCGAGGCGTCCGTTGGGCGTGAGGCGAAGGACCAGGATCGAGCCGAGGCCATAACCACCGGCGACCAGCAGCCGGCCCGTCGATCGCTCCCGCGCAATCGCCAGTCCGATGAACGGGCCATCCGCCGTCGGCAACGCCGACCGGAAGATGCCGCCTGACCCGAAAGTGCGGTCGAGGCGACCGTTGCGCAGGTAGCGCGCGACAATGACCTGCCCATTGCCCGAGCTCGTGATCCACTGGCCGACGATCACGATCTTCCCGCCGGGGATGACGGTCGCGCCGTAGGCCACCGAGCTGCCGCCCGGAATACTCGTGGTCACCCACCCGCGGCCGCTCCCGAACGTCGGGTCAGGGCGCGCGCCCTTGGCCGCCTGGCTCGCGGGGGCCGCGGCGGCGGTGAGACCGACGACGAGCCCGACGAGCACGAGGCGACGGGTCAGCCATGGAAGGGAGTCATTCCGGTGCACGGAAGCGCACAGGCTATCCGGCGCCGCGGCGAGATCAGGGCTCGGTGAAGCCGCCCGCCGACGTGAGCGGCGTCCGTCCGGCGAGGTGAGGCATGTATTCATCGAGGAAGACGCGGGCCACGAGTTCCTGGCGCGACGAGACGCCGGTCTTCTCGAACAGGCTCTTGATGTGGTCCTGGACGGTGTACGGGGATAACACCAATGCGTCGGCGATCTCCGGGTTGGTGCGGCCCTGGGCGATGAGTGTCGCGATCTCGCGCTCGCGTGGGGTGACGCCGTGCGCTTCGAGGCGCAGCGCAGTGACCTGTGGGCTGGCCGTGCGCTCGAGCACGATGGCGACCTGACCGCCGGCGGGACCCTCGGGGAGCGAGGCGTGCAACGTGATCCAGCCCGACGGCGTCGGGACCGCCACGACGTCGGGCGCTCCCGTCGCCCCTGACCGGCGACGACGCGTGAACGCAGCCAGCGCCAGCAGCGGCGTCGGCGGCCTCCGGTCGCCGGCGGTGAACGCCGGGCTGCTCATCGCGTCGAGGAGCTCGTGGGCCGGCCCAGTGATCAGCTCGACGTCATCGGCGGCGCCCAGGACGACGAGTCCCGGTGCCGTCCTGTCGTGCGCTTGGCGCGCGGCGTCGAAGCGAAGCGACGTGCGGATGCCGTCGGCGATCGCGCTGGTGATGCGCGCGAGGGCTCCGGCGTCCTCGGCGGTGAAGTCGCGTCCGCCCTCCCGCCGTGCGATGTGCACGGCCCCCCAGCAGCGTCCGCGGCTGACGAACGCCGCGCGCAGCTCGAACGGGATACCCGCCGGGGCGAGCAGGTCCCGGTAGCGGGCGCTGCGCTCGGGATTGCCGTTGGTGGCCTGACTGAGGATCCCCACGGGAACCCGGCGCGAGGCGAGACCAGCGAACGTGTTCACGTCCTCGACGAAGTATTCGCTGGCGACGATCAGCGCGCCGGCGTCGGGCGCCGTCTCGAGCGTGAGCACTCCCTCGCTCAGCAGCTCGTCCGGCGCGTCACTGGTCATCAGCCGTGTCTGCGGATCGATCGTGTGCCAGCACGTGGCATCGCAGTCGATCACCCGTCGCAGCCGCGCAGCGAGTTCACCGTAGTACTGCTCGCGTGGAAGGCCGCGCCGCCCCAGCACCGCGACATCCTCGACGAGCCGGTCGATTTGCCAGCGTCCGGCGGGCACGGGGCGAGTATAGGCGCGGGCTGGACCGGCCACCGTCACCAGCAGGCCCGGTTCCTGCTGGCGACCGACCCGGCCCGTGGCCTAAGCTGGAGATGCCGCTCAGGGCCGCGATCATGGCCACGGCCACGA
The DNA here is from genome assembly GCA_963800815.1 of uncultured Solirubrobacteraceae bacterium. Lineage (GTDB taxonomy): Bacteria > Actinomycetota > Thermoleophilia > Solirubrobacterales > Solirubrobacteraceae > Palsa-465. The sequence continues at coordinate 244,399 of CAWDCP010000019.1, read as the reverse complement.
GCGCGAGCCCAGCGAGCGCGATTGCCCAGCGCAGCACGTCCGAGCCCTCCGCCTCGGCCCGAACGGGCAGCGTGGCCGTCGGCGGGCCCGCGGGCGGCTCGGCGGTCCGCGCGTCCGGAAACGCCGCCTCGCCGGTGGCGACGACCGACCAGGGGCTCGCCCGGCGGAGGCCGCCGGCGGCAACGAGCGCCGCCTGTCCGAGGTCTCCCGCCGACGGATAGCGTTCGCCGGGGTCCTTGGCCATCGCTCGGCGCACCACCTCGTCGAATGCGGGCGGCAGGTCGGGGCGCAGGTCGAGCGGTGACGGTGCCGGGGAGTCGACGTGCGCCACGGGACCCGCGCCCTCACGCGCGTACGGCGCCTCCCCGGTGAGAGCCTCGAACAGCAGGCAGCCCAACGCGTAGACGTCCGCGCGGGCGTCGACGCGCTCGTTCAGGATCTGCTCGGGAGCGACATACCCCGCCCGCGCGACGACGGTCCCGTGCCGCGTCAGTCCGCCGCCCGAGTCGGCGCGCTTCGCGAGCCCGAAATCGCTCAGATACACGTGGTCGTCGCGGGCGAGCAGGACGTTGGAGGGCTTGATGTCCCGGTGCAGCATCCCGCGGGCATGGGCGGCGTCGAGCGCGGCGCCGACCTGGCGCACGATGCGCGCCGCTCGGAGAGGCTCGACGTCCCCCTGGGCATCGATCACGGCGCGGAGGTCTGTGCCCTCGACCAGGCGCATCATGATGAACAGCACGCCGTCCTCGTCGCCGGCATCGAAGATCGGGATCACGTTGGGGTGATCAATCGCGGCGGCGATCTGCGACTCGCGCCGGAAGCGCTCGCGGAAGCGCTCGTCCTGGGAGTGCTCGGCAAGGATGAGCTTGAGCGCCACCGTGCGTTGCAGGGCGAGTTCCTCCGCCCGGTAGACCACTCCCATGGCGCCGTGGCCGATGACCTCCTCGACCCGGCAACCCGCGAACACCGATCCCAGCGGAAGGACGGGAGTCAGCCCCAGCTCGCCCGAGGCGGGCGCCGCCGGAGCGGGCGGACGCGGTGCGACCGGGGCCGGGGGGGCCGGGGTCTGGGCTGGGGCGGCCGGCGTCGGCGCAGGGACGGCCGCAGCCGCGGGCGCGGCCCCGAGCTCGGTCACCTCCAGGGTCGTTGCCCCGATCTGCACAGCATCCCCGACCGTGAGCACCTGAAGGCCCTCCATGCGCTCGCCGTTCACGAACGTCCCGTTCGCCGACCCGAGGTCCTCGATCGTCAGTCGCCCACCGGCGTCGTGGGCCACGCGCGCGTGCCGGCGTGAGACCTTGGGATCATCGCTCAGCCTCCCCTCGCCGCTCACCTCCCGACCGATCAGCAGCTCATCGCCCACGGTGAGGCGGCGCCCTGAGGCCGGACCGGCGGTGGCCACGAGCGCGACGTCCAGGTCGATCGGGGCGACCGCGAGCTCGGTCGCCGGCGCTCCCGCCACGGACGGCGAGGCCTCCGGCACGGCGCCCGAGGCGTCGGTCACTTCCAGGACCGCCCTGCCCAGCCGGACGACGTCACCGGCCTCGAGCATCACGGGAGCATCGATGCGCTCGTCGTTGACGAACGTCCCGTTCGCCGATCCGAGGTCCTCGATCGTCAGCCGCCCGTCGGAGCCGCGCGAGACGTAGGCGTGACGGCGTGAGATCTCGCCGTCATCGCCGAGCCGCCCCTCTTCGTCCGGCGCCAGCCGGCCGATCAGCAGGTCGGCGTCGACGCTCAGATGCACGCCGCGTGCCTTGCCCTCGGTCACCCGCAACCGCTCGCCGGCCATCGGCTGGCAAGCCTACGCCTCGACCGCCCTCGACACCACTGAGCTCCCCCGAGATAATGGCCGCGTGTCCGCCCAGACTCCCGCCGACGCGCGGTTCGTCTCCGACCTGCAGGCGCGCATCGAGGCCGAGCGCACCGGTCGGCCGTTCCTCCTCTACCTCGATGGCGATGACCGACAGCAGCTGTTCGTGTTCGCTGCCCGACGCGGTACAAGCCGAGGTCGGGCGCCGGCCGTCGTCGGATCTGGCGCTCGACTGGGACGATCAGGTCTCCCGCGTCCACGCCCGGTTCGAGCGGGTCGAGGACGGCTGGGTGCTCGTCGACGACGGCCTGTCGCGCAACGGGACGTTCGTCAACGAGGAGCGCCTGAGCGGAAGGCAGCGGCTGAACGATGGCGACACGCTGCGCTTCGGGGCCACGGCCGTCACCTACCGCGCGCCCGCGCCGCCGACGCCGGGGTCGGGCACGCCGGGGACGGCGGACGCACCCGGGGCGCCGGCCGACGTCGTCCTTTCGAGCAACCAGCGCCGGGTGCTCGTGGCCCTGGCTCGCCCGTACAAGGGCCGGACTGGGTTCGCCGGTCCGGCCACCGATCAGCAGATCGCCGACGAGCTCGTCGTGTCCGTCGGCGCGGTGCGGACCCATCTGCGGGTACTGTGCGCCAAGCTCGGCATCGAGGCACTCCCCGGTGGCGCGACCCGGGTCCGCCTGGTCGAACGGGCCTTCGCCGCCGGCCTGATCACCGAACGCGACCTGTAGCCAGGTGCTCGCGCCCGGCTCCACCTTCGCCGGATACGAGATCGAGAGCGTCGTCGGCGCGGGCGGAATCGGGATCCTCTACCGCGCCCGCCAGCTCCGGCTCGACCGGCCCGTCGCGCTCAAGTTGGTCGAGCCCGACGCAGCCCGCGACCCGGTCATTCGGGAGCGCCTGCGCCGTGAGGCGAGAATCGTGGCCGCACTCGACCACCCCAACGTGGTCCCGCTGTACGCGGCGGGCGAGGAGCAGGGCAGCGTCTACACCGCCTCGCGGTGGGTCGAAGGGACGGAGCTTGGGGCGCTGATCCACCAGCACGGACCCTTGGAGTCCGGCCGGGCGGCCCGGGTCGCGGCGCAGATCGCCGCGGCCCTCACGGTGGCCCACGAGAAGGGGCTCGTGCACCGCAACGTCAAGCCCTCCAACGTGATCCTCACCGCCGAGGACCACGCGTATCTCACCGACTTCGGCCTGGCCAAGCGAGCCGAAACCGCCGCCGGACTGACCGCGGCCGACCAGGTGCTCGGCACCGTCGACTACGTGGCGCCGGAGCAGATCGAGGGCAGCGAGCCCGACGCGCGGGGCGACGTCTACAGCCTCGGTTGCGTGCTGTACGAGATGCTGGCGGGCGAGCCCCCGTTCGCGGACCAGAAGGGCGGAATGGCCAAGATGTGGGCCCAGCTCAACGCCGAGCCCGCCTCGGTGCGCGCGCGGCGGCCGGACGTGCCGGCTTCGCTGGACGAGGTGATCCAGCGCGCCATGGCCAAGTCACCGGAGGCCCGTCCGACCGCGGCGGCCCTTCGCACGGCCGTGCTCGAGGCGGTCGGCGAGTCAGCCTGAGCAGTTGGCATCGAGGAGGTTCGTGGTCAGCATGATGCGGCCCAGAGCGACCCACGCGGCGCCGTAGTACGTCGGGAACCGCCGGTCCTGGGCCGCGGCGGCATCGAGCAGGCCGTCCCGGGCCGCCGGTTGCCCGGCGGCGTCGGCCGCACCGGCCGCGGCGACGAGCACGACGGGATGCAGCGTGTGGCCGATCGGCCGTCCCGAGAGGTCGTGCTCGACCGGGAGCTTGGTCGGGTCGGCCCCCTCGAACACGGGCCACGCCCGGGCAGCGATCTCGCGCCCCGCCGGGTTCGGATCCTCGGCCATCCGGACCAGCGTGCGGACGGCATCGAAGCCGAACTGTGGCGGCGTCTGCGCGTTGCTCGGCGAGCCGATCGGCACGACCTTGCCGCCCTCGAGCCGCGCCCAGTCCGGCGGCAGCCGCCCCGGCGCCGGCATCAAGGCGCTCGTGATCGAGCGCGAGCTCTGCGCGAGGCTGTCCCAGCCGCTGTCGCCGGTCGCTGCGCGCAGAGCCGCGTAGGTCGCCGGCGAGAAGTAGCTCGGGTCGATCGTGACCGGCGGCGCGACCGCCCACGGGCCGGCCGTCAGCACCGGGGCGCCCTGGAAGGAGCCGACCTCGACCTGCATGATCGCCTTGCCGAGCGCGATCGCCTGCCCGCGCAGAGCCGGGCGCTGGAATCGGCACGCCGCGACGAGCAGCGCGCGACTGGCGTCGAGGTCCGCGTCCGAAGCCGCCTGAGGATCCTGCACGCGACCGTGCGCCCAGAGGAACGAGATCAAGCCATCGGGGCGCTGGAGATTGTGCTGCGTCCACCCCCAGATCGCGTCGAAGCGGTGCGAGTCGCCGACGGCCGCCGCCAGCAGCATCCCGTAGGCCTGTCCCTCGCCGACGGTGTCGCCCCCCTGATCGAGCCGCGAGACACGGCCGTCCGGGGTGACGTAACGATCCAGGAACAGTCGCGCGGCGGCGACGGCCTTGTCCTGGGGCTGGGCTTGGACCTGCGCGGTTGCGCTCGTCGCCGAGCTCGACCCGCCGCAGCCGGTGAGGAAGAACAGCGCCACCGCTCCGAGCGCCACCGCCACGACGATCACGACGACATCGCGCACGGGCCGCCTCAAGCCGCGACCTCGGCCGGCTCGAACACGCCGGAGGGCTGCGCGGGCGGTTTCTGCAGCGCCGCCCAGCATCCGGTCATCAGGATCGAGACATGGACCATCGCGAAGGAGACGTTGTTGATCGTGGCGGCGTCCGGATTGCGCGCGAGGCCGTAGATGCTGGCCGCGACGAGGATCCCGACGGCCGACCAGGCGGGCATCACCGCGGCCGGCTGGCGGGCTTCGGCGCCCTTCTTCGGCGTCACGACGAACGAGCCCTTCTTGCGCAGCACGGTGTAGATCGTCGAGAGCACGTGGATCCAGAAGTTCGCGGCCGACAGTGCGAACGCCGCGAACGTGTACGTACCCGCGCCGGCGACCGCGGCCATTGTCAGCGCCACGGCGTAGTACGGCACGAAGTGCAGCAGGAAGATCGGCGCGTTGATGCCGCCGATCGGCTGGCCGCCGCCGAGCAGGCGGATCACCGGGAAGCACATGTAGATGAGGACCGTCCAGCCGGAGAGGAAGTACAGGCCCGAGAGCAGATATTGCGCCTTCAGCCCCAGAGGCAGCCGGGCCCGCAGCGCGCGTGGGATGCCCGAAAGGCAGCCCCGAGCCCAGCGCTGTTGCTGGGAGACATAGGCCGCGGTGTCCTCGGGCCCGAGGCCGCGCGACAGCACCTCCGGCAGGTAGGCCGAGCTCCAGCCCCGCTCATGGAGGTGGATCGAGAGCTCGAAGTCCTCGGTGAGCGAGTTCGTCGGGAACCCGCCCACGCTCTCGAATGCCTCCCGCCGGAACAGCACGTTGGTGCCACAGCAGAAGACGGCATTGAGGCCGTCCTTGCCCCGGCAGATGGCGCCGAAGAACAGGGCCTGCTGAGCCCACGACGCCGCCGCGATGCGATTGTGCTCGGTGTTGGCGTAGTACTGCGGCGTCTGCACGAAGGCGATCTTGGGATCGTCCATCCAGCCCAGGGTGGCCTCGAGGAAGTCCGGGTCCGCCACGTGGTCGGAGTCGAAGACGGCGATGAACTGCGGCGTTGGTCTTGGTCAGGGCGTGGTTGATGTTGCCCGCCTTGGCGCCGGTGTGCTCGGGCCGGCGGATGTAGCCCACGCCATAGCGGGCGGCGAGGTCGCGCATGGCGTCGTCGTTGCCGTCGTCGAGCACGTGGACCCGGACCTCCGCGCCGCGCAGGCCAACCGCGGCGGCCACGGTCAGGTCGACGATGTCCACCGGCTCCTTGTAGACGGGGATGAAGACGTCGACGCCCACCCGCCGGCTCGGTGCCTTCCGCTTCCCGCACCCGCTCGTGGGAGACGGTCCACCAGAAGCCGAGTGCCTGCATCAGGTTGAACAGCTCGGCGGTGATCAGGATGCCGTACAGGTACGGCGTGCCGATCCGGTCCGGGTTGAGCAGCCAGCCGAAGTACCAGATCGCGCACGGTATCCCGAGGAGGATCAGCAGGCGCACCCGCCGCCGCACGCTCCACGCTCGGCACGGGTTGCCACGTCACTCGGCGAAGACGGACGTCCCAGGGCCGACTGCTCATTGAAACTCCCAGACGATGGTTTGCGGGGTCGTGAAACGGTGCACGAGCGTGCGGAAGAAGGTGAGCCGGCCGACCGCCTTGTTCGTCTCGTTGAAGAACGCCTTGTTGCCCTGGAAGGAGGCGAGGACGAACACGGGGCTCCCCTCCCGCTCCGCAGATATACGAGCCGAGAGGGGCTGGCTGCGGAGCCCGGGCGCGTAGTACTCGAGCACGTAGCGCATGTCGGACGGCTCGTAGAGGACGAGGCTGTTCGGGCCGCCGTTGGCCTTGATGTCCTGGATCGCGCCCCGGAAATCGAACAGCCGCGGATTGGCCTTGTTCAGCTGCTGGTCGGCCAGCCCGACGAGCATCGTGGCGACGATGGCGCCGGCGACCAGCAACCGCGCCCGCGGTTTGCGGATCCAGCCGGTGACCAGGCGCGCGATCAGGAGCAGCACGAGCGGGACGAGGATCAGGAAGTTGCGCACCTCGAACAGCGAACGGTCGAAGGCCGACACGAGGATCAGCAGCAGAACGAGAGCGATGGCGGCGGCGGCCAGGCTCATCGTCTGGCGCGAGCCGCCCCGGCCGAGCAGGACCAGCGAGCCGAGCAGGAACAGCGGCCACATCGCCGCCAGGAGCACGGTCGTCGCATCCGGCTGGTAGCCCCACAGGGACCAGGCCATGTTCGCGAGCACGGAGTAGAACGACAGGAGGTCGTAGGTGCCGCTCGGCGATCCGGCCGCACCGGTCGTGACCTGGTACTGGTGGTGGGCGAACACGAGCAGGGGCACGAGCTGCATCGCGAGCACCGCGGCCGAATAGGCGAAGCCCAGCGCCAACGCCCTGACCGGCTCGCCGTTGCGCCTGCGGTGAAGGAGGACCGCGATGAACACGAGCTGCTGCACCGCGATCAGGAGCAGCCCGAAGTAGTGCGACCACAGCAACGCTGCGGTGGCGAGGATGTACGCCGCCCAGTTGAGCATCGTGCTGTTCCGGATCACGCGCAGCTGCGTCAACAGCGCGAGCAGGCCGAACAGGGCCACGAACTCGTACATCCGCACCTCTTGCGCATACCAGATGAGCAGCGGCGACACGGCGGCGAACGCGGCGGCGATCAGCCCGGTGCGGCGGTCGTACAGCTCTCGTCCGAGCTCGTAGAGCACCGGGATCACGAGCGTCCCGGCAATCAGCGACGGGAGCCGGACGGCGAACTCGCCGTGGCCGAAGGCGCGGATGGTCAGCCACAGCACGAGGTGGTAGAGGGGCGGCTGGCGGTCGCCGTTGTAGAGGTTCTCGAACAGTCCGTGCAGCGACAGGCGCGCCTGGTGGATGCTGATCGCCTCGTCGAGCCAGATCCCCCGCGGCACGGCCAGGCGCAGCGCCAGTCCGGCGAGGGTCAGTCCGGCCAGGATCAGCAATGCGGTCTGGCGGCTCGTGTCCGGCTCACCCCGCTGCGGCAGTCGGCCGCGGGGGCCGAAGAGCTCAGCCTCATGCGCGCCGCCGAGACGCCGAAAGGCGTTCGCGAGTGGCTTCCCCTCCGGCGACTTGACCGTGTGCACGGACCCCAGTACCTGTCGACGCGCCTGAATGCTCGGGGCCACTCTAACCCGGTGCGGCGCTTCCGGGAAGGGTGAGATGGCTCACAGGCTGCTTGCGGGCCGGTCCAGCTCGGGCTCGCGGGCGAGCGCGCGCAGCTCGATCTGCCGCTCGGCGGTGATGATGTGCACGACCGCGTTGATCAGGGCCAGGTGCGTGAAGGCCTGCGGGAAGTTGCCCAGGTGCCGGCCGGTGATCGGGTCGATCTGCTCGGCGTAGAGCGCCAGCGGGCTGGCGTAGGAGAGGAGCTTCTCGCACAGCCCGCGAGCCCGGGGCAGCTCGCCGATCTCCGCCAGTGCCGAGACAAGCCAAAACGAGCAGATCGTGAACGTGCCCTCCTCGCCGGAGAAGCCGTCGTCGGTCTCATCGACCCGGTAGCGCAGCACGAGCCCCTCCTCGGTCAGCCCATCGGCGATGGCCAGCACGGTGTCGCGGATGCGCGGGTCATCGGGCGGGAGGAAGCGCACCAGCGGCATCAGCAGCACCGATGCGTCGAGCGCCTCCGTGTCGTAGTGCTGCACGAACACCCCCCGTTGGTCCAGCCCGCGCGCGCAAATGTCGGCGTGGATCTCCGCGGCGGCGGCCTCCCAGCGCTCCGCCGTCGCCTCGTCGGCGCGGAGGCGGGCGAGTCGCGCGCCGCGGTCGGCGGCGACCCAGCACATCAGCTTCGATGAGGTGAAGTGCCGGGGCTCGCCGCGGACCTCCCAGATCCCGCAATCGGGGTCGCGCCAGTGCGCCAGCGCCGCCTCCACCTGCCGCTTGACGATCGGCCACAGCCGATCGGGCAGCTGATCGCGCGAGCGGGTGTGCAGGTAGATCGAGTCGAGCACGGCACCCCACACGTCGTGCTGCTGCTGGTCGTAGGCGCCGTTTCCGATCCGCACGGGACGCGCGTGGTCGTAGCCGGAGAGGTGCCCGAGCTCCTGCTCCTGGAGCTTGCTCTCGCCGCCGATCCCGTACATCACCTGGAGATGTCCCTCCTCCGCCTCGACCACGTCGGCCACGAAGTAGAAGAAGTCGTTGGCCTCCTCGTCGAAGCCCAGCGTGTAGAGCGCCCACAGCATGAACGTGGAGTCCCGGATCCAGCTGTAGCGGTAGTCCCAGTTGCGGTCGCCGCCCGGCGTCTCGGGCAGCGACGTCGTGGCCGCCGCGATCATCGCCCCCGACGGCGTGTACGTGAGGCCCTTGAGTGTCAGCGCGCTGCGCTGCAGGTGCGCACGCCACGGGTGATCGGGAAACGTGCCGTGCTTCAGCCACTCCTGCCAGAAGCGCCCGGTGCGCGCCAGCCAGGCCTCGGCCTCCTCGTAGCCGCTGGGCGTCGGGTGCTCCGACCAGCCGAGCGCGACGTACGCGACCTCGCCCTCGTGCAGCGTTGTGCGCGCTCGCGCGCGCGGGCCCTCGAATCCCAGCCGCAGGTCGGTCACCAGGCGCAGCTGGGTGTCCATGCCCTCGGAGCGAGCCAGCGCCTCGTTGTAGCCCGACCCCACGTAGGACCAGTCGGCGGCGAGCCCGCCGTAGTCGAAGGCCGGCTCGCATTCGAGCTTGACCTCGACCGATCCCTGCACGCACTTGATCAGGCGCAACATCACGTGGTCGGCCTCGTGATCGGTGGGCGAGCGCGTGTGCGTCTGTGATCGCTCGGTCTCGTGATGCCAGGGACCGACGCTCAGCGCATCGCGCACGATCACCCAGCCCATCCGCGTCTCCCAGCTCGTCTCCAGCACCATCGTGCCCGGGATGTACCGTCGCGCGGCGGGAACGTTCACGTCGGCCGGCGCGACGCGGAAACCGCCGGCGTCGCGATCGAGGATCGCGCCGAACACGCTCGGGGAGTCCATCCGCGGAAGGCAGAGCCACTCGACGTTGCCGTTCGGTGCGACCAGTGCGGTCGTCTGGCAGTCGGACAGGAAGCCGTAGTCACCGATCGGGGGAAACGCGCTTACACGATTCCCGTGGTCAAGAGCCCCCTTCATCCCAGGCGGGCGATTCTGGTCCGGTTCAGGGGGCGTGTCAAGGTATCCTCGCGGGATTGCGGGGCGCAAAGGCTGGGACGTGGAACCTTCGGTACACCTGACCTCGATCGACGTGATCGCCTCGGCGCTCGAGCCGCTGACGCCCGCGGTCGGCCGGCTGAGCTCGCCCGACGGCGCGCTCACGCTGATGCTGAGCGATGTTGCCGATGCGGGCGCCGTGGCCGAACGGATTGGCCCTGAGCGCTGGGAGCGACTGCTCGCCGACCATCACCTGCTCGTGGAGCGGCTGCTGGCCCTGCACGACGGGCAGGTGGTCAAGTTCGAGCACGACGGCTTCCTGGCCGCGTTCAACAGCGCCCACGGCGGCCTCCACGCCGCGGTGGAACTGCAGCGCACGTTCGCCGCCGGCGACCGTGACGACGGGTCGCAGGCTCTGGCCCTGCGGATCGGGCTGCACTCCGGCTACGTGATCGCCGCCAACGCCGATGAGCTTCTCGGCCGCAACGTCGTGTTGGCGGCGCGGATCGCCGCGCACGCCGAGGCCGGGGAGATCCTCGTCTCTTCGACGCTCAGGGAGTACACGGAGAGCGACCCGAGCTTCCAGTTCGAGCCCCGGGGCGAGCATCACTTCAAGGGATTGCTCGGCGAGCATGCGGTGTACAGCGTCCCCTGGGCGTCACGTTCTTGACTGGATCGTCGGCCGGGCCTAAGGTCCCAGTCTCCGCGCGAGTGTGTGGGGGCCACTGGGATGCTTCTCACACTCGATGGGCAACGGTTCCTGGGAGGATCCAGACATGGCGGTGCGAGGCGATGAGCTGCGGAGCGGCTCTGTAGTCGGGGGATACCGGATCGATGAGCTGATCGGGCGCGGCGGCATGGGGCTCGTGTACCGCGCCACGAACGTCGCGCTGAACCGTATCTATGCGCTCAAGGTCCTCGCGCCCGGGCTGGCGGAGGACGAGCAGTTCCGGCAGCGGTTCCGGCGCGAGATGCGGATCGCCGCCTCCCTGCATCATCCCAACGTCGTCGGGATCCACTATGCCGGCGATCACGACGGGATGCTGTTCTTCGTGATGGACTACGTGATCGGCACCGACCTGCGCGCGATCCTGATCAAGCAGGGGGCGCTCGAGCCGGCGCGGGCGGTTGACCTGCTGGAGCTGTGCGCATCCGCGCTCGACGCCGCCCATCGCGGCGGATTGGTTCACAGGGACGTCAAGCCGGCGAACATTCTGATCACCGTCAAGGACGGTCAGGAGCACGCCTACCTGACCGACTTCGGTCTGGCCAAGAAGTTCGACGGCGCCTCGGCCCTGACCGCGAAGGGGTTGATGGTCGGAACGGTCGATTACATGGCGCCCGAGCAGATCACGGGCTCGCGCACCGATGCTCGCACCGACATCTACGCGCTCGGTTGCGTCTTCTACCAGATGCTGTCGGGCAAGGTGCCCTATGAGCGTGAGAACTCGGTGGCGACGCTGTTCGCTCACGTCCATGATCCGCCCCCTCCGCTGGAGGGGGAGATCACCGATACCTATCCTGCCTTCGTGCCGGTGCTTGAGAAGGCGTTGGCCAAGGAGTCGAGCGATCGCTACCTGTCGGCGGGAGACTTCGCGGCCGATGCCGCGGCGGCGCTGAGCGGGTTGCGTCGCACGGGGCCGCCGACGGTCGTCGGGACCGGGGAGGCGACGCCGCTCCCGGTGCCCGCCGAGCCGACCGGGCTCGATCAGCCCGAGCCCGTCGCCGAGGAGACGAGCATCAGCGAGCGGCCGCCGTTGGACGTCACCGGACCGGTGGCGGACGCGACCGTCGTCCCGCAGGCTCAGACCCCGACGCTGCCGCCGGCCGCGCAGCCGAGCGAGCCGCCGGCCGCGGCGCCGAGCGAGCCGCCGGCCGCGCCGCCCACCGTGCCACCGGTGGCGTTGACCCCTCCGCCCCCGGACCCGCCCTCGGACCCGCCGCGTCGGACCCGCCGCCGGCGAGCCCGCCGCCGGCCGCAGCGGCGGCCGCGGGCGCAACCCCGCGTAGGCGCTCTCGCGCGCCGATCCTCGCGGCACTGGCCCTGATCGTTGCCGTGGTCGTCGTCGTGATCGTCGTGAGCTCGGGCGGCGGCTCCTCGGCACCGCCCGGAACGCCGTTCGCGGCCAGCGCGCAGCCGGTGCCGACAAACCGGGTCACGGGCAGTGGCACGGCCACCGTGCGCCTGAACGGCAATGTCGTGTCGGTCAGCCTCGATACGAACGGCCTGCTCAACGGCGCGCCGCACGCGATGCACATCCACGCGGGCGGCCAGGGCGCGTGCCCGCCGGCGTCGGCGGCGAGCTTGCACAACGGGCACCTGTCGATCAGCACGACCGACGGGATCAAGTTCTACGGCCCCCCGCAGGTCTCACTCACCTCCCAAGGCGACACGAGCCCCAAGAGCATCATCGATTTCTCGCGCTACCCGACCACCGGGACCATCCGCTATACGCGGCAGTTCCCTGTTCCCCCGGGGGTCGCGGCGGCGATCCGGGCGGGCAACGCCGTGATCGTCGTGCACGGGATCGACTACAACGGGAACGGCATCTACGACAACGTCCTCGACCGCAGTGAGCTGAACCGAGGCTTGCCCGGCGAGGCCACCGCGCCGGCATTGTGCGGCACGCTGGTGGCGACCAAGAACGCCCAGGTGCCGGGCTCGGGCGGGTCGGCGGCGACGACCTACGCCGTCGCGCTGCACCGTTTCGTCGCGCAGACCGCCACGGGCGAGAGCGCGTTCCTGCTGCTCTGCCACGCGCTGGGCATCAACCCGGCGACACTCCAGGACCCACGGACGACCGCCGTCACCACGACCTGATCCGACGGCTCGCGGCAAGCCGCGAGGCTCGAGCCCTACGGCGAGACGACGATCGTGGCCTTCATCCACGGATGGAGCGTGCAGACGTAGTGGATCGTCCCCGGCTCGGTCAGCCGGATCGAGAACGTGGAGCCCAACGTGACCAGCGTGCCGGAGGACGCGAACTCCGGCCCGCTGACGTAGGTCACGTTGTGGGGCGCCTCGTCCTCCTGCGTCCAGGTGACCTGTTGCCCAACCGCGGCGTGAATCACCGGAGGGTTGAAGTAGAGGCTCTTCAGGATGACGCGCACCGTGCCGCCGGCGGCCGGCGCCGAGGTCGCGGCCGCGGTCGCGCTCTCAGAGCCCAGGTCAGAGCCCGAGCCGCACCCCGCGATCACCAAGGCAACAACGAGGGCCGCCAGCGAAGCTCGTGCGCCGTTGCCCATGACGAGGTGGTGACCGGCTCCCATCGGGCTGCCCGGTCAGCGACCTGCTTCCACGATCGGGACGCCGGCAGCCCGCGCGAGCGCATGGGCATACTCGACGCTGGTCGGGGGTCGTTCGCTCGGCTCCTTGCGCAGGGCCGCGTTCAGCGCCGGCGCGAACCCCGGTGCGATGTCGGTTCGCTCGGCGGACGGATCTGGAGGCTCGTCCTGGAGGTGAGCCCACAGCACCCGCATCCCCTCGTGATGGGCGAACGGCGGGCGTCCGTACACGCATTCGAATACCACACAACCCAGCGAGTACGTGTCCGCCGCCCCGGTCACCGGCTCGCCGCGGATCTGCTCTGGCGGCATGTAGTCCAGCGAGCCGAGGGCCTGCCCGGGTCGCGTCAGCACGCTGCCCTGGCTGTCCTTGACGAGCCCGAAGTCCGTGATGTACGCCGTCCCGGCCAGGTCGAGCAGGATGTTGCCGGGCTTGACGTCACGGTGCACCATCCCCGCCTCCCACAACGCCTGTAGGCCGTCGGCGACCTGCGAGCAGATCCGCACGGTCGTGGGGGTTGTGGACGGTCTGGGCGATCCGCGCCTCGCGCCGGAGGCGGCGCCTGAACGTCTCATCCCGCGCGAAATCTCGCTTGACGAGCTTCAGCGCAACGAGGCTGCCGTCGCCTGCGGTTGCTCGGTACACCTGCCCCATGCCACCGACGCCGACGAGCGACTCGATCCGGTACTGCCCGATCCGGGTTCCGACTCGCTCGTCCACGAGGTCCTCCGGATCAGGACTCATGGCCCTGGATGGGAGCGGGCCGGCGCCGTGTAGTGGGTGCGCAACCACCTCCCGTAGCCAGAGTACGGGGTCCCCTTGTAGTCCTTGATCAGAGCGCCGCAGTTTCCCCACGTGTCCCAGGTCCAGGCCTCGTACCCGACGCCGTGACGATCTGCCCAGTTGATGAAGGTCGATATGTAGCTCGAGCCACAGTCCGAGGAGTCATAGGTCTCACCCGTCTCCCCGAAGATCACCGGAACGACCCTGGCGATCGGGGCGATGCTCGAGTTGAAGCATGCGGGACTGTCGCAGGCGTTCTTCCCGTACACGTGCGCTTCGGCGACCAACTGGCGCGCGGGGTCCCTCGGGCGGGACGCGAGCCACGACGAACCTCCGAACAGCGACCCGTTCGGCAGTCGCCCGCAGGCGTTGGCGTAGTTGATGCACGGGATCGCGATCACCCCCGTGTACCCGGCGGCCCGCATCCGGTCGACCGCCTGTTGCATCGAGGCCGTCTGGTAGTGAGCATTCTGCGGGCCATAGACCGCTTCGTCGCTGCATCCCGTGCGCATGAAGCACGTCCAGCCGATCTCGGTCTCGCCCCACGGCGCCAGGATCACGTTGTGGTCGCGTCTGAACGTGCCGGCCATCGAGGTCCACATCGCGGGCGCATGAGTCGCATCGGGGGCGATCGGCTGGCTTGTCGCTCGATTGCTCCCCGGCGCGCCCCACATCAGCGACAGCTCCGTGTACATCCCGTACCGGTGCAGCAGCGTGACGTAAGCGACGATCGCGTGGCGATAGTTCGCCCCCGAGTAGGCGGGGTTGAGCCCGTTGATCCCGAGCCAGCAATCCTCGTTGAGCGGGATGCGCACGACGTTCACGTGCCACGAGGCGATCGCCTGCACCGAAGCGGCGTCGCTCGGACCGTCGAAGATCCCCCAGCCCTGGACGCACGCATACTCCGTCCCGGAGCGGTTGACTCCACGCAGCCGGATCTGCGCGCCGTGTCCATCGACGAGCCGGTTGCCCGACACACGGATGCCGCCCGGCGCGAGAGCGCGGGCATCGATCGTCCTGGCGTCGAGGACCGGCGCCGGAACCATCGCCCTCGTCCCCACCACAGACGCGAGCGCGAGTGCCATCGCGATCCCGATCGCGCCCATCAGCGTCCGCCTCATCGCCGAAGCATCGCATGGCGCGGACGCGGCGGCGCGCGGTGGTGACTCATCCGGCGCGGATGGCGACCTGGGAGATCTCCGTGTGGTTGTCGCCGAGCGTGATCTTGAGCCGGTTCATGCCGACGGGCAGCGCGCCCGCGGGGAGGATCTCCGCGAGGTACCACCGTCCGCCGCCCAGCGCCGGAGCCGGATGCGTTGACGCGAGTGCGATCGACGCCCACACGTTGCCGCCCTGCGACCCGTAGACGCGGAGATGCAGCCGCCGCTGGTAGTAGACCTTCAGCTCGAAGCTCGTCATCGGGCCGGCGCGATAGACCACATACCCGCCGCGCTTCCCCTTCGCCGTCGCCCGCGAGCGGTCGTCGTCGAAGTCGGCCGGCGTGCGGTGGGCAAGCGTCATGCTGCTGCTGTGGGAGTACACCTTGCGCCAGTCGCTCAGGCCATCGACGAGCGTGCGGGCGCCGTCGTGCACCGTGGTCGAGGTGCCGGATCCGAGCGAGGTCAGGACGACGAGCCCGCGAGACGGCAGCCGGATCGTCACCCCCGCGGAGAGCTGGATACCCGGGAGCACGAGCGCCGGCACCGGGAACCCGGCGGCGTCCACGGAGCGCTCACCGGCGAAATAGTCGTAACGGTTCAACGTCAACGGGTCGAGCGCCGACGGGACCTTGAGTGTGATTGACCGCGGGACATCGGCGTCGTTGACGACCGCGAACGACAGGTCATACCCGCCCGCGCTCGGGATCTCTGCGGCCGCGACCCGCAGCCCGTGAACGCCGGAGTCCGGCGTGACGAGCGCATGGCTGCCGGCGGGAAAGCTCCGAGCCAGGATGGACCATGAGTAGTACCAGGGGCGCAGCTTGAGGTCAGAGCCGGGATAACCGTCCTGCCCGCCCAAGGAATTCCAGAAGCCCCACTGCTTGAGATTCTGGCTCCCGTACTGACCGCCGACATGCATCGCGTCATCCAGATCCCACGCGCTCGCTCCCGCCATGCCCGCATTGATCCCCTGCATGGCCATGTCGGCCGTCCACACGCCGTAGGCGAAGTCACGGATGTGAGGCTGGCTGTCGACGAAGGCGCTGACGCGCGGCACACTCGGGTCGATGAGCGGTGCCAGCAGCTGCGCGGCGCGAGGGCCGTCCAGTGCCGAGAACGGAGACACCTGCCTGGCGGCGAGCCCGACCTCGCCACCGAAATACAGCTTCTGCGGCGAGTCGAGATTGCTGATCTGTTCGCGGCGTGTGCGCATCTGATCCTCGTAGACACCGGCCTCGACTCCCCACGACGTCCCGTAGCGATGCGAGTCGTAGGCTCCAACGAGGCCCGGGATCGCGTGCAGCGTGTAGGTGAGCCAGGAATCTCCCCCGATCGGGTTGTCGGTGTCGAGCCCGGACGTGGTGTCGAGGGCCTGCGCTCCCGGCGTGTCATCCCAGGAATTGGCGTTGTCCGGACCGACCAGCTTCAGCCAGCTACTCAGGCCGAGCGCTCTGAACTCGGCTGACAGCGCCGCGACCATCCCCGTCCAACAGCCGAAATAGCATGCGCCCGCGAGATCGTTGGGTTCGTTGATGACGTTGTAGTACCGGATGTTCGTGTAGCCGTACACATCATGAAGTTGGGCGAGGAACTCGGCCGGCACGCGCGGGTCGCCGCCGATCAATGGGTCCGACCAGTCCCCCAGCACGACCGCGATCCCGCGGCTCTTGGCGTAGCTGAGCATCTTCCGCAGCTCCACCACGTGGGGAGCATCCCATCGATAGCGGGGGTTGTGCGCGGGGTCGTACCCGGCGAAGTAGTCAGACGCCGGCTCGACGATCCGCATGAATCCCGGGTGCATGGCGTCCAAGCGCTGGAACGTTCGATCCCATTCGGCTTGGGTGGGTCGGAAGTAGTCGTAGGGATCCCACTGCACCCCGAGCCCCATCAGCGGCGGCCCGGCGAACAGGTCAGTGTGCAGGGTCACCACCGGACCGCCGACCGAACCACGAGCGGCCGACGCCTGCGCTCCGCCGAGCAAGGCCACGAACAGCAGTGCCCACAGGGGCCCATGAGCCAAGCGTCGCGCTCGTCCCCAACGCATGCCGGCAGTCTAGTGTGGCACTGGACTGCGGCTATCTCCAGGTGAACGTCGTCGTCGCGCCCGCGGGCTCAGTGTAGGCCAGCCCATGCCCGTGCCAGCTCAGGGCAAACCTGATCGGGTGGGCGGAGCTGTTGTAGGTCACGAGTGCCTTCTCGCCGCTGGGATTGACGAACGCAACGTCGTCCAGTCCGATCGTCGGTTGGTAGAAATTGACGCGGTCGGTCCCGTCGGTCACAAATGTGTTGGTGCCGATCCGCACCGCGCCGGGGCGAACAAACTCGCTTACCTGCCCCAGCTGGTAGTACCGGATCCCGAACAGCGCCCGGTGGGTGTTCTCGTCGACGATCACGAGCCCTCGACAGCTCGGGCAGCGTTTGTTCGGCCGCTGCACCGGGCCACCGGCGGGATCGAGAGCGAGGTTCCAGAGGGAGACGGCGTTGGCCCAGTTACGCAGCGATCCGATCACCGCCTCGGTCGTTGAGAAGGGTCGGACCTCGGGTGAGCACTCGTTCATGAGCTGGACCATGTGGGGCGCGAACGCGTGGAGCTGTGTCATGACGATCGGAGTGCCGAAGTAGCAGTGCCAAGAGACGCCGGTCAAGTCCTCCCCGGCGGGCCCCGCGGCCAGCGCGTCGGCGTAGGCGAACATGTCCCACCCCATGTCGAGGCCATAGACCTGCGCTCTCAAGCCGGCGGCCGCGAGCCGGGGGTGGAGGTAACGCATGATGAATGACGCTTCGTCCGGCTCGGAGAGCTCCATCCCGGGATCGGCTGCGACGCCGGGCTCATTCTGCGGCGTGACGGCATCGATCACTATGCCGTGGCTCCGGTAGGCGCGCAGGAACCGAACGAAGTAATCGGCGAATGGACCGTAATCGCCCGGGAGCAGCGTCCCAACTTTGTGAAAATCATCCGACCGCCGGTTCGCCTTCATCCAGCCCGGCGCGCTCCACGGGTTGGCGATGACGAAGAGTCGCGGATCGATCGTGCGGGCCTGGCGGAGTGCGGGGATGATGTACGGGATGTCGTGCGCCACGGAGAAGTGGCTCAGGCCAGGATCCGCCTTCCCTCGCGGCATGTCGTCGTAGCTGTACGGCTTCCCTCGTGCCGTGTAGTCCGAGGCGCCCATTGGCAGGCGTATGTAGTTCAGATTGATTCCGGCGCGGCTGAACAGGCGCCGCAGCAACGAGTTCCGGTCAGCCGGCGCAAGCTCGTCGCGAATCAGCCATGCCGAGCTGTCGGTCAGCGTGGCGCCGAAGCCCACGATGGTCTGGTCGCGGATGCTGTCGTCGACCTGCACGACGATCGCGGTTCGTGCCCCGCCGGGCTCCATCCACTCATCGGGCAGGTGCCTCATCCGTTGTGAAAGAGTGACCGTTGTCTGGACAACCTGGACCTCGACCCCCTGAGGATGCGACGACGATCGGGCCCAGGCCGTCTGGGAGCAGGTGAAGGTGACCGCGAGCGCGGTGACGGCGACGGCACGCGCCCACGGGTTGAGCGCTATGCGCATGGACCCAGTTGCGCGGCAGGACCCAGCATGTGTGCATAGTCACGGCGCCAGCCCGACGGCACAACCGGGCCAAGCCGGGAAGCGACGACGGGGAACTACGGACGAGCTGTCTGAAGAATGGAGGGCCAGGCAGGTTGTGGCCGGGGCAAGATCATCCTCACGCTCGCCGATTCGCGGGAGTGAGCCTCAGCCGGCGCCGGTGGGCGTCAGGACGATGACGGGGATGACCCGCGCGGCCTTCTCCTCGTAGGCGGCGAACTGCGGCGAGCGCTCGGCCTGCGCGCGGAAGAGGCGCTCACGCTCCTCGCCGGTTGCCTCGCCGGCGACGACATCGATCGTGTCGGTCCCGACCTCGATCCGCGTCGCCGGATGGGCCTTGAGGTTGTGGTACCAGTCCGGGTTCGTCGGCGCTCCGCCTTTGGAGGCAAAGACGACGTAGCGCCCGTCATCGGCCATGTAGGCGAGCGGGTTGACGCGGCTCGTGCCGGACTTCGCGCCGGTGTGGTGGAGCAGCAGCAGCGTGCTGCCTTCGAACGGACCGCCGACACGTCCCTGGTTGGCGCGGAACTCCTCGATGATCCGGGCGTTGAAGTCTGCGGGCGACGTCGACATCGTGCTCCTCGTTACGCGGTACTGATGGGCCGTTGGACGCTCTGAGTCTAGTATCGCCCTGGGCTCTGCTGAGGAGCACTCACGGTGGGGCCGTCGCGCACCGTCGTCGGCTGCGGACACTCCCTGAGGTGCGGCTGAGCGCGGCGACTCAGGCTCGGGGTCGGTGTACTCTCGCCGGATGGAGGCTGGTGAGACGCACTCGGTGAAGCGTCATCTCGACGTCGATGCCGATGCCTACGACGTGCAGATCCGGCGCTTGATCCCGCATTACGACGAGATGATCGCCACCGGTGTCGAGCTGCTGGCCGCGCTGGCGCCGGCGGACGGACACGTCCTCGACCTCGGCGGTGGCACCGGCGCGTTCGCATCCGCGGTGCTGGACGGCCTTCCCGGTGTGCGCGTCACTGTTCTCGACGTCGACGCGGACATGCTCGACGAGGGGCGCCGGCGGTTGGCCCGCTTTGGCGACCGCGTCTCCTTCCACGAAGGCAGCTTCCTCGGCCCGCTTCCCCCCGCCGACGCCGTCGTCGCCTCCCTGGCGCTGCACCACGTCCACGATCTTCAGACCAAGACCACGCTCTACCGCGCGATCCACGACACGCTCTCGCCCGGCGGCGTCCTGCTCAACCTCGACGCGAGCGTAACCGAGGACACGCGGCTCAACCGGCTCGTGTTCGACCGCATGGCGGCCCGGATGGCTGATCACGGGATCAACGCTGCCGAGGCGCACGACCACTTCGTGGCGTGGGCGGCCGAGGACCGCTATTTCCCACTCGAGGCGGAGCTTGGCGCGCTGCGCGAGGCCGGCTTCGACGAGGTGGAGTGCTTCTGGCGACGCGGGCTGTCCGCCATCACGTGCGGGTTGCGCGCGATCGGCCGGCGCGCCTGAGCGGTGGCGATCAAGCGGATCGACGGGCACGCCGAGGTCGTCGCCGCCGCGCCGGCGAGGCGATCGCGCGGCCGCCTTGCTCGCGTCAGCCCGTGGCGTGGGCGGTCCAGGTCACACCCTCGTCCAGGCAACTTGTCCCGAACGAGCTCGGCCCGCTCCGCGACAGCCGCCCGGATGCCGCGCTCCCGTTCACGTGCCCCAACACGGACGACGAGGCACCGGTGTTCAGCGTTCCCGACACCGAGAAAGCGCCGGCGGTGATCGGCGCGCTCGGGAACAGGATCGTGTTCTGGTGCGTCTGGTGATCCGCGCAGGTCGCCCGCCACGCGAACCGGATCGAGACGACCGATGTCGGTGTCACGACGAACGAGATCGGGAGGCCCTGGCTCGTGGCGCCGAGGAAGGCACGCGCAGACGTCCCGGCGGTGCTCCTGGTCACCGTCGGCTGCGACGACGGCGCGCCCGAGGCGGTGATGGTCTTCGTCACCGCCTGACCGGACCCGCCGCAGCCCGCCGCCGCACAGGCGACGATCAGCACAGTGGGCGCCAGGCCGGCGAGCCCGCGCGACAGTTCCCCCGGCATTTCGTCGCGAGCGTAACCGTGGAACGCGCTTGACCGCAAGCGCCGCGGACGTATAGATAGGCTCAGCCGATGATCGCCATCACAGGAGGCCACGGGAAGATCGCGCTGGCGCTGACGCAGCGACTCAGCGCTCGCGGCGAGACGGTCGTCAGCCTGATCCGCAACCCCGACCACGCCGAGGACGTCCGCGCGGCGGGCGGACAGCCGGTGCTCTGCGACCTCGAGCGCGCCGGCGTGCCTGAGATCGCCGAGGCCGTCACCGGTGCATCCGCCGTTGTGTTCGCGGCCGGCGCCGGGCCCGGGAGCGGGCCGGAACGGAAGTGGACCGTCGACCGCGACGGCGCGATCAAGTTGCTGCAGGCGGCGGTGGCGGTCGACGCGCGCCGCTATCTCATCATCAGTTCGGTCGGCGCCGAGGCTCCCCCGTCCGGCGAGGACACGTTCAGCGTGTACCTGCGCGCCAAGGCCGAAGCCGACGAGGCCGTCCGGGCCAGCGACCGCGAGTGGACGGTCGTCAGGCCCGGGCGCCTCATCGACGCCCCGGGTACCGGCCACGTGAGGATCGACCTCGAGCCGTACCGCGGCGAGGTCCCGCGGGAGGACGTCGCCGCCGTGCTCGACGCGCTGTTGCATCGGGCCGCCGAGGCACGTCGGATTCTCTACGTCAACGGCGGCGAGAACAGCGTCGAGCAGGCGCTCGACGCTGTCCTCTGAGCCCTCTGCCGCGGGGCGCCGCCGTTACTTCTGGATGATGATGAGCTGGCGCATGGCGTCGGAGCCGTAGCTCGGCCGGCAGTTGACAGCCTCGCCGCTGTTGGGGACGGGGCCGTAGACGTGGCCGTCGAAGTGGTAGACGACCCAGATCTGGACCTGTGCCGCATTCAGCAGGGCACCGGCGACGCGGGCGTGGAAGGACGCTCCACCCGAGCTGTCCGCGACGAACGAGGATGGGTCCGGCTTCTGACGTAGCGGGAACCGCGCGGGCAGCGCCACGAGCGATTCCACAGCCGGACAGATCGGGTTCACCGAGTCGGGCGTGAACGTTCGGTAGAACAGGGAGTAGACGCCGTTCGGGATGAGACCGGCCATCGTGATCCGGATGTCCGTCCGAGAGACCCCGCTCCTCGTGACCGTCCTGGCGTAGGACGTGGCGCTGGCCGCCTCGAACTGGCCCCAGGTCAGGCCCAGCGGGTCGCCCTGGAGGCTGAACAGGGGCGCCGAGCCCTGGGTCACGCGGGGATCCACGGTGATCAGGGAGCCGTTGGTTCCGAGCGTGTACACATCACCGGGGAACGGCACCAGCGCAACCTGGGGCGTCCAGGCAGGCCCTGGTATCGCCGCGCCGGCCGGCGGCGACGTCACGACGACGGATAGTCCGGCCAAGCCGGTGAGGATCAGGATGATGACGGTGCGGCGCGAGCGACGACGGTCCGCGCGACGTTCCGCGACGACAGACATGACGTGACCTCCTGATGGTGTGGTTGACCACATCCACGCTTCCAAGCGACCGTCCAGCGAACGTCAAACGAGCGTGAGACGTACGTTCGTGCGCGAAACCGGCGAACGACCCGGGTGCGTCCGCTGGGCAGAGCGAGCCCCGGCGCCCAGAGTAAGCTCCGCTCATCGCCGATCCAGACAGCATGAGCACGAACGGCTCCCGGAGCGAATCGGACCTGGCGGGTACGGGAGCGTCCGCCAAGAGCCTCCTCTCCCGGGTTGCGCCCGTCGGCCGCGCGATGGGCAGGGTGCTGCCCATCCCAGGGTCCGCGATGCGCGCGGGCGGCTCGCCTGCCGAGCGCAGGAGCACCGCGAAGGATGGCCTGGCCAACCAGGTCGAGGCGTTCGTCACCACTCATGGGACGCCGATCTGGGGACTGATCGAGTCGTTCCCGCCGGTGCGGCGCGCCGTCAACGCGGCGGTCACGAACCGGGCGATCCTGAGGTTCCCCACGCGACCCAACCCCTTCTCGACGATGGCGGACTACACGTCGTGGGACTCCCTGACCGATCGAACGTTCAGCAGCCGGCATCTTCCGGCGGCGGAGGTCGTCGACGTAGCCCCGCCGGACGTGGAGCAGCTCGAGGATCTGTTCACACGGCGGGCATTCATCGAATCGCCAAAGTCCACCGTGCTGTTCTCCTACTTCGCGCAGTGGTTCACCGACGGCTTCCTGCGCAGCGACCGCGCAATACCCCCTGACCCCCGCAAGAACCAATCCAACCATGAGATCGACCTGACGAACCTGTACGGGCTGCACCCCGATGTCACGCGACAGCTACGCACGCTCGAGGGTGGGCGGCTGAAGAGCCAGCAGATCAACGGCGAGGAGTTCCCGCCGTTTCTGTGCGAGAACGGAGAGATCAGGCCCGAGTTCTCCTTGCTGACGGTCGTGCGCTTCGACGAGCAGACCGCTGAGACGCGTGATCAACTGTTCGCCATGGGCAGTGACACATCGAACCTGCAGGCCGGCTTCGTCGCACACAACGTGCTGTTTCTGCGCGAGCACAACCGTATCGCGCGGATTCTCTCCGGCGCGCACCCCGGCTGGGATGACGAGCGGCTGTTCGCCACGACGCGCAACGTCCTCACGGTCGTGCTGATGAAGATCGTGGTCGAGGACTACATCAACCACATTACGCCGACGATCTTCAGGATCAGTCTCGAGCCGCGGAGCTTCCCCAACGAACGGTGGTACCGCCAGAACTGGATGGCCGTCGAATTCAACCTCCTGTACCGCTGGCACAGCCTTGTGCCGTCCTGCTACGGGATCCACGGTCGGGAAATTCCGATCTGGGAGACGCTCTACAACACGCAGCTCGTGCGGGAGATCGGACTCGGAGCGCTCTTCGAGGCCGCCTCCAACCAGCCCGCCGGCCAGGTTGGTCTGCGCAACACGCCCTACGAACTGTGGCCGGTCGAGCAGGCGAGCATTCAGCAGGCGCGTGCGGTTCGACTCCGTTCATACAACGATTACCGCGAGCTCGCCGGATTCCCCAGGGTCACGACATTCGACCAGATCACGGGCAACGTCACCGTTCGTGAGCAACTCCGCAGGCTGTACGGACACGTAGACAGGATCGAGTTCTACGTCGGGCTGTTCGCCGAGGATGTGCCGCAGAACGGGGTTCTCCCGGACCTGATGGGCCGAATGGTGGCCCTGGATGCGTTCTCGCAGGTGTACACCAACCCGTTACTCGCGGCCCGCGTGTACAACGAGCAGACGTTTTCACCCGTGGGCATGGAGATCATCCGTTCGACGAGGACTCTGTCGCAGGTTGTCAACCGGAACGTGCCGTACCGACCCGGGGGGTACTTCGTGAGCTTGACGCGCAAGGGCTGGCACCGCACGTAGCCCTGTGGGCCACGGGAACGACCTCGGCCTAGCTGCGGCCCGTGACCGGCGCTGCTCGATTCCTGACCGGTCTGGTCACCTGCTTGGCCACGCACGACGGCATGCCCGCCGTGGCCCGCGCCGACTGGCGCCGGTAGGTGCTGGGCGGGACACCGACCAACTCGGTGAAGCGACTGCTGAAGGTGCCCAGCGACGAACAGCCGACCGCGAAACAGACCTCGGTGACGCTCAGCTCGCCGCGGCGCAGCAGCGCCATGGCGCGCTCAATCCGCCGCGTCATCAGGTAGCCGTAGGGCGACTCGCCGTAGGCCAGCCGGAACTCGCGGCTGAAGTGCCCCGCCGACATGAACGCGCCGCGGGCGAGCGCCTCGACGTCCAGCGGCTGCGCGTATTCCCGGTCGATCCGGTCGCGGACGCGGCGCAGCCGCGCGAGGTCACTCAGTCGCTGGGCTGCGGCGGGTCTGCTGGTCACGCGGAAATCGTGGCACATACGACCCCTGATTCTCCTGCGCGTCGGCCTGCTGAGCCTCTGATGCCTCTCATCGATCCTGAAGCAGCCCGAGGACGTTGCCATCGGGGTCGGTGACGGTGGCCACCAGGCGGCCGCCACCGACGTCGTGCGCGGGTTCCTTCACGGTGGCACCCGCGGCGGTCACCTCGGCCAGCTTCGCCTCGATATCCGGCACGTGCCAGTAGGCCACCGGTGAGGTCATGCCCTGCGGTCCACCGCCCGGCACCAGCCCGATGTGCTGGCCCGCGGCCTCGAAGCCGACGTAGTAGGACGAGTCGGCCTGCGGCGGGACGCCGAGCAGAGCGGCGTACACCGCCTTGGCCGTCGCCAGGTCGGACACGGGATGCAGGACGGTCTTGATTCCCTGGGTCGAAGAGCCGGTCATGGTCACTCCTGAGGTCGTGGGTCACATGGACCCGGTGTGCGCGGTCGGGGCTAGCTCCGGCTAGACGGTCAGCCTAGGCGCGGCCGCTGACCGGCGCTTCTCGATTCCTGATCGATATTGGTCGCCCGCTTCTCCCGGCAGGACGGCATCCCCGCCGACGCGCGCGGCTCGATGCCCGTGTCAGCTTCACGCGAACAACGGACGCTGAACGCTGACACGGGGCGCCGTCTCGGCCGGGTCTCGCCCGGCAAGCCATGCCGCGGCCTCGCCGAGCGCGGCGACGTGGTCGCGCTGTGGTGTGCTCTCCAGCAGCGATGTCAGGTCGGTGATACCGAGCGCGGCCATCGTCTCGTCGCGCAGGACGCTCTCCGGCCACATCCGGACGTCGAGATCGGCCCGGATCTGCTCCCCGTACGCGAGCCAGCGCTCGGCGACCTCGGGTGCCACGCCGGCGGCGTAGCGAGCGATGAACCACAGAGCGAAGGCGGTGAGCGTCTTGATGCCGGGGCGACGCATGACCTCGATCGTCTCGGCCAGTGCCGGCTGCGGGATCGTCTCGTCGCGGGCAGACTCGGCAAGGAGTCTCGTGGCGAGCGCGACCGCCAGCGTGAGCTCATCGCCGCCGCATGTCTCAGCGCTGCGCGAGGCGTGGTCGCAGGCTTGATCCAAGTGCCCTTCCACGTAGGCTTCGAGTGCGAGGTTGTAATGGATCCAGCCGAGACCCTCGTCGTCCTGCTCGCCGGCGACCAGACCGAGCAGCGTCAGCTTCAGCCGTCGCATCTCGTCGAGGTCGCGGGCGTTGATCGCGTCCCCGAACAGGTTGCCCGTCGCGATCGCCAGCGCAGTCCGGTCACCAAGCGCCTCGGCTCTCGCTGCCAGCCGACGGGTGAAGCCGACCTGCCCGACCGAGCTTGAGTCGACGTGATCGAGATAGCTCGCGGCCCGCAACAGAGCGATCTCCTTGTCAGCCGGCACGCGGAGGCGATCGAGGAGGCGGCCGATCAGCTCATGGGCCTCCTGGCGGAGCATGTCGGCGTGCCACAGCGGCCGCAGCCCGAGTGCCAGCTGCACTGCGGCATCGACGTCACCGTGATCGATCGCGTCCTCCAGGGCCGCCCGGCAGTTGGCGTGATCCGGGCCCAGGAGCGCAGCGAGCTCGACCGGCGCCGGGTGGCGATTGAACTGTGCAGCCGCCGGTGCGACAAGTGCACTGAAGTACCGGCGGTGCCGGGCTCGCGCCTCAGGCGCCAGCCCGCTCGCCTCGAGCTTCTCGGCGGCGAACGCGCGCACCAGCTCGAGCAGCGAATAGCGGTCGGTGCGCGGCTGGCGACGCACCAGGCTGGCCTCGATCAGTTCGTCGAGCTCCAGTTGCGACGGGCGACCGACGACCGCTTCCAGCGACACCAGCGTGAACCCACCGACGAGGGCTCCGGCGTTCGACAGTACGGTCCGCGCGGTGGAGGTCAGCAGCTCGTAGCTCCATTCGATCGTGGCTTGGAGCGTCTGCTGGCGTTCGGGGAGATCCCGCAAGCCGCGCTGACCGACGGACAGGGGGCGCTCCAGCTGCTGTGCGATCTGATCCACGCTGAGCGATCGAGACCGTGAGGCAGCCAGCTCGATCGCCAGCGGGAGACCGTCGAGCGCGGTGCAAATCGTCCCGACGGTGTGGGTGAAAGCCGAGTCGATCTGGAGTCTGCGGTTGGCCGCCACAGCACATTGCAGGAACAGCTGTACCGCAGGGCTTCGCGCGATATCGGCCTGCGAGTCACCGTCGGGCAGCTCGAGCGGCTCCACCTCGAAGACCTGCTCACCTCGGACCTGCAGCGGCGTTCGGCTGGAGATGAGCACGCGGAGCAACGGCGCCTGCGCGACAAGATCCGTGACCAGCACCGTCGCGGCCAGCAGGTGCTCGAAGTTGTCCAGTACCAGCAGCAGGTCTCGCCCGCGCAGGTAGCGCGCCAGAGCGTCCGCGTCGAGGTCCTCCGAACCGTCACGCTGCGAGATTGCCGTCGCGACCTCAGCCGCCACCAAGCTCGGGTCGCGAAGCTGCTCGAGGCGGACGAAGACCGCACCGTCGCGATGGTTCGGCTCCTCGCGCCGGGCCAGCTCCAACAGCAGCCTCGTCTTGCCGACGCCGCCCACCCCAGCCAGCGTGATGATCCGAGCGTCGGGATCGGCAGCCATGGCCGCCAGCTCGACCAGTTCCTGCTCTCGGCCAAGCAGGCTTCCCGGTGGCCGCGGGACGTTCGACGTCGGACGTGCGACCGTCGGCCGCTCAGCGTCAGTCTGACGAAGCAGCACCGGATCACGCTCCAGCATCTGACGCTGCAGCCGCTGCAGCGGCTCACCCAGCTCGAGTCCCAGCTCCTGGGCGAAGTGGCGACGTAGGCGCTGGAAGGCCTCGAGCGCATCAGCCTGACGCCCCGAGCGATACAGGGCCAACATCAGCTGGCCCCACAACCGCTCCTCGTAGGGATTCTCCGCACACAACCGCTCGAGCTCCACGACCAGCTCTGCGGCTGCGCCCACGGCAAGATCGGCATCGACGCGGAGTACGATCGCCTCCAGGCGCTTGTCCTCGATCCCTCGGCGCCACTGCGCGACGCTTCCCTCGCACGCGACGTCACACAGCGGGTCGCCACGGAACAGTGCAAGCGCCTCGCTGAGGAGACTCCTGGCGCGGGAGGCGTCACGGCGGGCTCGCTCCAGCAGTGCGTCGAGGAGGCGCGCATCCAGCTCAAACCGGTCCGGGACCAAGGCGTACCCGGCGGCATCGGACACCAGCAGGTCACCGAGCACGACCCGCAGCTTCGACAGATGCACGTGAAGCGCTGACACCGCGCTCGCGGGCGGTTGTTCCCCCCACAACTCGTCGATCAGTCGGTCGCGTGAGCGTGGGACGCCCCCGGCCAAGAGCAACAGCGCCAGCAGCGACCGCTGCCGGCCGGTCGGCGGTGTGAGTGCCCGTCCGTCCTGCTCGACCACGAACGGGCCGAGGACGCCAAACCGATACGTCGTGGCGGCCACGGCGGAACATGCTAGTTCCCTGGTGCGACGCGAGGGCCGGCGTTCGACGAACGAACGGCTCGGAGGTCAAGACACGCGTGCGGCCCGCTCCGCGTCGATCGCGTCGCGGGCCGCTGATGCGTGCCCTGGGTCAGATCAGGATGCCTGCGCCTGCGCTCACTTGGCGTACTTGGCCTGGCAGGACTGGATCGCCCCGGCGTTCGTGCCGGCGGCCGACAGGCAGGCGGTCAGCTTCGCCGCGTTGCCGAGTTGCTGCTGCGCCTGTCCGGCAGCGCTGGGCGCCTGCCCACTCGCGCTGGTGCCGCCCGCCTGGCTCGCCACGCTGCCGAGCTGCTTCTGGGCCTGATTGATCGCCTGCTGGCTCTGCTGCAGGCCCGTCTTCAGTGCCTGGTTCGCCGTGTTCTGATCTGGCTGGATCACGGCGAAGTAGACAACGGCGAAGATCAGCAACGACGCTGCCGTTCCGACTGCCCACATCCGCCAGTTGTTGGTGACGAGAACCATGGTTACCCCCTGATTGTGTGTGTTGTGTGGTGTGCTGAAGAGCCCGCGGCGGCGTGCACTGCCGCGGAAGGTCGTGAGAGCCGATTCGCTCAGGCGGTCGCAGCGATCTGCGCAAGCGCTGCGTCCCAATCGATCACGATGTCGTGGTCGGCACCATCGGGCATCCGCTTGGCGGGCACGGTGTTGCCGGGATAGAGCAGCGGCAGCGCCGCCACCGGCACCGCGTTCCCAACCTGGGTCTGGTATGGAGGCCGGCCGTCCGCGAGCACCGTGAGTGCGAACGCGTACATGTCGTCACCGGTCCGGCTGCGCATGCCCATCGGCTGCGTCTCGACGATCACCGCCTTGCAGGGAACTCCGCGTGCACGGATCTGAGCGGCCGAGCCGACATGGGGATCTCCGGAACTGGCCATCGTGACCGTGGGCGGCTGCTCGCCGAGCGACAGCGCGATTCGCGAGTGGTCTGCCGGGTCGACACGCACCGCGACGGTCGCGCCCGGTGTCAGCAGCTGCGGCAGGATCGTCGCCCTGACCGCCTGGCGGCAGGTCGCGGTGTAGCGCGGCTCGTTGTCAAGCGCCACCTCGACCGTGAACACGCAGACATGCGCGGGGTCAAAATCCGCTCCGGTGCTCACCGAGGTCTGCTGAACGCTCGTGATGATCCCTCGGCCGAGCAAACCATTCGTGAGCAGCTCCTTGGAGACCGACCCGGTGAGATCACGCATCTTGCTGAAGAGGCCCATTACCTGTCCCTCCTGTAGGAACGTGGAAGTGAATGAGCGCACCTTGAGCGGTTGCGCCTAAGGCGCACCAAAGAACCGCCAAACCGGGAGATCGCGATGCGAGACAT
This sequence comes from uncultured Solirubrobacteraceae bacterium, assembly GCA_963800815.1. GTDB lineage: Bacteria > Actinomycetota > Thermoleophilia > Solirubrobacterales > Solirubrobacteraceae > Palsa-465. The sequence continues at coordinate 215,297 of CAWDCP010000019.1, read as the reverse complement.
CGCCTCGCCCGTGCGGCCCGGACTGGGGACCCTGGAGGATGTCCATCGGGACGGTTATATTGCCGCGATCGTGCACCGGTCCTCGCGCCAGGGAAAGGAAGACGAGGGCCTCCGGATCGGCCGTCGTGGCTTTATCGGCGCGGGTTTGGCTGGTGCAGGCGCCGCTCTCATCGCTCCGACCAGCGCCGCGGCGGCGCGCTCCGGCTCAGCTGTTCCGGCTCAGCCGACGGCGATCCAGTCCGCGCTGAGCGCGGGGACCCAGATCCCACATCTCCCGCTGCAATCAGCGTTTCCGAACCTACCCGCCATCCCCCTCGATGTGGCGGGAATGCTCGAGACAATCCCGAGGCTCACGATCCGCAGCCAGCAGGTCCTCCAGGCGAAGCAGAGCCTCACCACTGAGTTCACGATCCAAGGTGCGACCCGGCCCGGGTACGCGTTCTTGTTCGGGAATACGGCCACTGCGGTCGCCACCGACGCTCAGCGCGCACTCGAGAGGGTGCTCCGGCAGAAGCCCGAAACGGTGATGCGAGACCTGTTCGAGACACCCCTGCGCAATCGAGCCCAACCGTTTCCAGGTGCCTCGATGGCCGCGACCGGGAAGCCACCGTCGCTCGAGCATCCAGAGCAGTTCTCGATCGCGTGGACGACATTTCCCGACGTCTACGGCGCCGGCCTCGCGTCCCTGCCCGCCTGGGCGTCGTCACTGACCGATGCCGATGCGGCCACCGAGCAGTTCTGGCCGACGATCGCCCAGCACGGTTTCGGCTACAACCTGATCATCCCGGAGAAGGTCAGGCCGGCCAGGGCCGCTGCCCTGCGACGCACGTTCAGAGCGGCCTGGACGCGCGAGATCCAGCGCTCAGCAGCGGCCGGCAACCTCTATGTCATCGACATGAGCCGGTTCGAGGCACTCCAGCCACACACCACGCAGGGCGCCCCGCGTTTCACCCCGAGCACTGTCACCCTGTTGACACGATCGCCACGCACGAAGGCCCTCACGCCCGTTGCCATTCTCGTCTCCGGGTATCGGGGAGCTGGGCGCCAGTTGTTCACAAGGGCGACCGCGACCGACGGTGCCTGGCTCTATGCGTTGCAGGCGGCCAAAGCCTCGATCTCGGTGTTCGGTGTCTGGTTGGGGCACGTCTATCACTGGCACATCGTGACCGCAGCGATGCAGATGACCATGTTCAACACGTTTCCCGCCGACCATCCGATCTACCAGCTGCTCGCGCCCCAGTCGCAGTTCGCGATCGCCTTCGACGACCTCCTCCTCGTCCTGTGGTCGCAGATCGCGCCTCCCACCTCACTCGCCAGCGGCGGTGAGTTTCTCGCGCTGGCGAACGACTACGCTGCCGGCCGCTCGTTCTTCGATGACGACCCCAGAGCGACGCTGAAGAAACTGGGCCTCGTTCAGGCGGATTTCACCCGCCGAGCCCCGTGGGACCAGTATCCCGTCGTGCAGCGTCTGCTGGCCATGTGGGATCTCGTCGCGACGTATGTGAACTCCTACGTGGGGGCGACGTATCGCTCTGACGCGTCCGTTGCCGGTGATCGCTACCTTCAGGCGTGGATCGCGACGTCGTCCGCGAGCGACCAGGGGAACATCCGAGGCCTGCCGAGGATGAACAGCCGGGCGGCGCTGAGGAGCGTGTTGACGAGCCTCCTGTACAGGATCTCGGTTCACGGCATTTCTCGCCTGAACTCGACCGCCAACCCGGCACTGACGTTCACCGCGAACTTTCCCCATTGCCTTCAGCGCACTGATATCCCCAGGCCGAGCGCTCGGCTCAGCACCCGCGCTCTGCTGAGCTATCTGCCCAATACCGAGACGATCGGCGAGGCAGTCAACTTCTACTTCACATTCGTCTTTTCCACCCCATACGAGCCATTCATCCCGCTGGGCGGTGTCGATACGGGGCTCTTCTTTCCGGGGGGCGCTCGTGATGTGCGCAATCGGGCGCTGATGCAATTCCGGACCGGGCTCGCCGCATTCATCGACGACTATCAGCCCGACACGCCCCAGCGCTTCCAGTGGCCACGCAACATCGAGACCTGACCGAGGTCGGCGCCCGATGTGCCACCTCGGAGCTCCAAGCACCAGATTCGACGGATGCGATCAATGAGTGGCGAGCGGGCCGCGGCCGGAGGACTGCGGGGATGCTGCTCTCAGCTCTGGAGGTCGAGGATCGCGTTGGAGAGCCATTCGGCTTCGTGTGGCCATGGCTCGATCTGTGCGGCCGGACGGACCACGAATTTGGACAGCCCGGCGTCGACGTAGTCTTCGATCAGCGCTCGTAGGCGCGGCGCCCCGACCGGCAGGACCGTGAGTGGGTCGATGTCCGGGCGTCGTGCCCTCAGGGTGCCGAGCAGCTCTGGTGCGGGTGCTGTGCGAGAGTAGGCGATGCTCAGTCCGAAGTGCTCGGGGTCGATCTCGCGCCCGGCCTGTGCAGCGGCGGCTTGAATGTGCTCCCGCGCAGCGTGGGCCTCGGTCGGGCTGATGTGCGCGCCGAGCCAGCCGTCGGCGACGCGGCCGACGCGGTCAAGCGCCTTCGGGCCGCGCCCGCCGAGCCACACCTCCAGTGGTTCCTGAACCGGTCGCGCGACAGCGGCGAGACCGGTGAACGACCAGCGGTCGGAGTCGTGGTCGACGGTCTGGCCCGCCCACCACGCGCGGAGCAGTCCGAGCACTTCCTCGAGCACGTCACCGCGACGTGCCGTCCCCAGCCCCAACGCGTCGCGCTCGCCCTGCCCGCCGAGGCCGGTGACGAAGCTCAGGAGCAGCCGGCCGTTCGAGATCTGATCGAGCTGGGCCAGCTCCTTGGCCAGCAGAAACGGGTTGCGGCCGAGCGGCACGACATTCGCTCCGAGCCGCAAGCGCGTTGTATGCCCCGCGACCATCGCCAAGCCGAGCAGCGGATCCAGCACCCGAGCGAGCGGAAGATCGGACAGCCAGATCCCGTCAAACCCGGCCGCCTCGATCGCGTCTGAGAAATCGAGGAGGCCCCCATCGGAGCCGGAGCCGGAGCCGGGGCCGGTGGCCGGGGCGACAGCGAAGCGAATCTTCATCCGCTCATCGTCGCAAAGCGACCCACTCCGTCGGAACTCCTCAGCGAGGCGGAGGTTCTACCGAGCTCTCCCCGCCGTTGGAGGCCTCGGTCAACCGCTCGTGCAGCCGCTGACGCAACTCGTCGGAGTCGTAGTCGCGGTGCACGCGGCGCTTGCGCGCGACGATGACGCCCGTCGCGGCGACACCCGCGAGGCCGGCGAGGCCGATGATCTTCCATGACGCACGCACGGTCGCATAGGTTAGTCCGGTGCACGGTTCGACGGTGGCTCTCGATGAGGCCATCGACATGGCCTCGACAGGCGATATCTGGCTGTTTCGCGGCAGGTCCGCCGCGGACTTGGCGATCCGCGCCATGACCAACAGCCCGGTCAATCATGTCGGAATGGTCGTGGCTATCGACGACCTTCCTCCGCTGCTCTGGCACGCCGAGCTCGGTCGCTCCCTCCCGGACGTGTGGACCGGTCAGCGACACCGCGGCGTTCAGCTGCACCACCTTCGCGATGCCGTCACCACCTGGAATGAGCGTTACAAGCAGCGCGCCTGGGTCAGGCAGCTGTACGGGACGATCGAGCGCCTTCATGAAGACCGGCTGATGGAGGTCATCGACCGCTACGACGGCCTCGCGTTTCCCACCACGCTCGGGTTGATCAGGCAGTGGGTCAGGGGTCGCATCCGGCGCACGTCCTCGCTCGAGACGCTCTATTGCGCCGAGCTCGTGGCGACGACCTATCAGCACATGGGGCTGCTTCCGGCTCACCGGCCGGCCAGCTGGTATGACCCTGGGCGCTTTTGGAGCGGAGACCACCTGAGCCTCGTCCCGCCGTTTTCGCTCGGCGCCGAGATCGCGGTGCGCTGAAGTGGCACCCGACGAGTCCGCGCCTTCACGCGAAACGAGCCCTCGCGGCCACAAGGTCACGCGGCCACGAGGCCACGAGGCATCAACACATGACCCTCGCGGTGATCGTGACCGCCACGCCACAGCGAGCGGTCGCGAGGTATCTCGCGACATTCGTCACGCCGGCGCCGAGGCGATCACTTGGCCGAGACTGCGCTCGGTGCCGCCGGAGAGGAGCGGGACGATGTGCTCCCGCATCCAGGGGCCGCCGGCCTCACGTGCGGCGCGGTCGGCGTCCTCGGCTGACCTGAAGTCCAACAGCAGGATCAGGTGCCGGTCGTCGACCTTGACGACGCGCGCCGCGATCCCTCCCGCATCAATGACCAGCCCCAGCCCGTCACGCATCGCCTCTACGGTCGTGTCGGTCACGGGGTCGCGAAAGTGGAGGTGATTGACGACGACGTGCATGCGCTGGCTCCTGGCTAGGGATGGTCTGATCGCCGGGACGCTACGTCGTCTGCGGTTACGGTGCGCGGCGGGCCGTCCCGCGCTGCGGGCGGGTCGGACCAGGGACCCGACCCGGGTGTCGACGGGCGCGGATCGGCGCGAGCCAGGCAACCATGGCCTCACTGCGTCAGCCGACGATGGGAGCCACGCATCGGAAGCGACGTCGGCGATCCCGTCGCGAACCGCCGTCGTCCCACTGATTGGAGGAACGATGACCAACGGAGCCCCCGAGGAACGATGACCACTGGAGCCCCCGCCCCCATCACGCACGAGCCTCAGCCCGAGCGAGTTGAGTCAAGCCAGCCCGCCCCCCAGCCCGTCGGGACATTGTTGTCGGTCAATGTCGGTTTGCCGAAGGACGTGCCCTGGCAGGGAAGGACTGTCTTCACGGGGGTCTTCAAGGACCCGGTGCCCGGTTCCCGCCGGGTCGGCAGGCTCAACGTTGACGGCGATGGCCAAGGCGATCTGGCGGGGCACGGCGGTGAGCAGCGCGCGGTATTCGTGTACCAGATCGACTCGTATCGCCACTGGGAGCGCGAGCTTGGACGAGACGACTTCGTGTACGGACAGTTCGGCGAGAACTTCACTGTGGACGGCCTGGCCGACAACGAAGTGTGCATCGGCGATCGCTACCAGATCGGCAGCGCGATGTTCGAGGTGACGCAACCGCGCGTCACCTGCTACCGCGTCGGGATCCGGATGAATGATCCGCGGATTCCCGCGTTGCTCGTCTCGCACCACCGCCCGGGCTTCTACTTCCGCGTGCTCGAAGAGGGCGAGGTGCAAGCGGGAGACGCAATCGTCAAGCTCTCCTCGGGCCCCGAGCAGATGACGGTCGCCGACGTCGACGCTCTGCTCTATCTCCCCGGGCACACGCGCCAAGGGCTGCTGCGAGCGCTCCGGATTCCGGCCCTCAGCCCCGGCTGGCAGGGCTCGTTCCGAGCTCTGCTGAATGAGGAATCCGGCGCCGGCAACGCCGGCCTCGCGCTGACGAGCCCGCCTCCGGCCTGGCCCGGCTTCCGTCAGCTGACTGTCAGGGCAATCACGCGCGAGAGCGAGTCGGCGATCTCGATTCGCCTCGAGGACCCCACGGGCGCTCCGCTGCCAGCGGCCCGCCCCGGGCAGTACCTCACCCTCCGCGTCCAGCCCGACAAGCGGAAACGGGCGGTGCTGCGCAACTACTCGCTCTCCGGACCACCCGAGGCGGGGTACTACCGGGTCACCGTCAAGCACGAACGCAATGGCGCCGCCAGCGGCTACCTGCACGCCCGTCTCGCGGTCGGCGACCAACTCGACATCGCAGCACCACGCGGCACGTTCATCCTCGACCAGACGAACGAGCCCGTGCTGCTGATCAGCGCCGGCATCGGTGCCACCCCCGTTCTCGCCATGCTTCAGGCCCTGGCGCACGAGCGCTCTGACCGAGAGATCTGGTGGCTGCACGGCGCCCGCAACGGCCGCGAGCACTCGTTCGCCGCCGAGGCCCGTGCCCTCCTCGCCGCGCTGCCGAACGCACGGGCCCACGTGTACTACAGCCACCCCGCCCCGAATGACCTCCAAGGCCGCGACTTCGACCGCGCCGGACGTCTCACCGCGTCACTGCTCGCCAGCCTGAACCCACCCCCCGATGCCGGGGCATACATCTGTGGGCCTTCGGCCTTCATGGACGAAATCAGCGCAGGTCTGGCCGCCCTGGGCCTCGACGCCTCCCGCATTCACACCGAACCGTTCGGGCCGGCGGCGAGCCAGACGCCAGGCATCGCAGCGACGCCCGCGCGAGCGCCCCATGCACCCGCCGGCGAGCCGGGAAACGGCCCGACGATCGCGTTCGCCCGCAGCGACCTCACGATCCCATGGAACAGCCGCTACGGCACCCTGCTCGAACTCGCGGAGTCCTGCGACGTACCAGTCCGCTGGTCATGCCGGACCGGCGTCTGCCAGACCTGCGAGACGACGCTCATCGCCGGGACTGTCGATTACAGCCCCGACCCGGTCGAACCTCCCGCCGACGGAAGCGTGTTCATCTGCTGCTCACAGCCCCGCGACGACATCGTGCTCGACTTATGACGGGATCTCGCCTGAGCATCACACGGTCTCGACCCGATCTGTGCAGCCGACCAGCCCGTGCCCCCGCAGTCGCCGCAATCACGGCCCTGAGCTAGCTCGTCGAGCTTCGAGCTCGCTGATCCGGTCGAGGAGCTCGCATACGAGCACGGCGCCGGCGTAGTTGAGTCCGAGGTCCCGGCGCAGCCGCTCCGCGCGCGCCACCCGCGCGGCACTGCCCGCGGCGAAGCGTCCGGGTTCGGCAGCCGCGGCCGGGTGTGGCTCGAACAGCCCGAACTCCAGGTAGCGCCGAACATGCACGATCTTGACCCCCGCCTGCCGCGCGACGACGGTCAGCTCGACCGGCTCCTCCGCGGCGAGGTCGCGATCAGCCTGCCCGGTGTGCCTGTCTGCGTTCATGGTCATGCCTCCAGCGGGTCAGGGCTCGAGCTTTCGGCGAGCTGCTCATAGAGCTCGCGCTCACGGTCCGACAGCTTCTTCGGTACGACGATCTTGACGATTGCGTGGAGATCACCGCTGCCCCCACCGCGTTTGGGAAATCCCCGTCCCCGGAGCCGCAGCCGCCGGCCGCTGGACGACCCCGCTGGGACCCGGATGCGGGCCGGGCCGGTCGGGGTCTCCACCGCAACGGTCGCCCCGAGTGCCGCGTCGGAAGGAGTGATCGGGAGGTCAACATCAAGATCGTCATCGCCGCGGCGGCGAAAACGCGGATGCGGCTTCAGCGCGACGCGCAGGAACAGATCGCCGGGCGGACCAGCATCGCGCCCCTCGCCCCCTTGCCCCGCCAGGCGGATCAGCTGCCCGTCACGGACGCCGGCCGGGAAGTTGACATTGACCTCACGGCCGTCCAGTGTCAACCGCCGCCGGCCGCCGGCCAGTGCGTCCTCGAGCGACAGTTCGAGGAGCGCCTCGCGGTCGTGGCCGCGCAGGGGCCCGCCGGCGCGACCGGCTCGCGCCCCGAACAGCGCCTCGAACAGGTCGTCGCCGAACCCCACACGAGCGCCGTCACCGAACTCCTGATGAGCGAAGAAATCCTCGAAGCTCTCGTCAGGCGCCTCGTGCTCCGCTTCACGCCAACGGGCGCCGAGGCGGTCGTACCGCGCGCGCTTGTCAGCGTCGGACAGAACCTCGTACGCCTCGCCGAGCTCCTTGAAGCGCTCTTCGGCGTCGCCGTCGGAGTTCAGATCCGGGTGGTACTTGCGCGCCAGCTTGCGGTAGGCGCGCCGGATCGTGTCCGGGTCCGCATCGCGCGGAACGCCCAGTACCTCGTAGTAGTCCGTGTAGCTCAGGGGCATCCGTGATCGAATCCTCGCTCAAACGGGCCAGACGTGACGCCGTCGGCGATCCGAATGGTTGGCTACCAGCGTAGGACGCCACTCAGCTGTTCGGGGCGCTCCTTTCCGTCGTCGACAACAACAGCGATGCGTCGAACCGAAGAGCACGGCGAGCAGCGCCACTGCTGCGACCGCGCCTCGATAACGTCGTAGAACCGTCGCGACAGCCAATGGAGGCTCATGACCGCCGACGACAAACAGAGCTGCTCGCCAACATGAGCGAGTACAACCGGAGCTTCTGGGAAGAGCGCTGGTCGCAGGCCCTGCGCGAGCACGGGGATCGCGTCGCGCAGCGACCCCCGAGCGCCCATCTGACCGCCGAGGTCGGCGACGTGCGTCCCGGACGTGCTCTGGACGCGGGCTGCGGCCACGGTTCCGACACACTCTGGCTCGCTGCGCGCGGGTGGCAGGTCACCGCGGTTGACTTCGCCGCCACGGCCCTGGCATATGCCCGATCGACGGCCGAGGCCATGGGGCCGGACGTCGCCGAGCGCGTCGACTGGGTCGAGGCTGATCTTGCGACCTGGGTGCCTCAGCGGGACGAGTACGACCTTGTGGTCTGCATGTATGTCCACGTGGCTGGGTCGGTCGAGGAGATGGTGCAGCGGCTGGCGACGGGGGTCGCCCGCGGCGGGACCCTGCTCCTCGTTGGCCATCATCCGATCGATCCGACCACCGGAGCGGCGACGGCCGCGGCCGGGCAGGTGCAGGTCTCTGTCGAGGCCGCGCTCGCCGCTCTCGATCCAGACCGCTGGGAGCTGGTCGTCGCCGATGACCGTCCGCGTCCGACGGCAGGTACCGGCGTGGATGCCGTGATCCGAGCGCGACGCCGCTCCTGACGGTGTGCGTTGCCTGTCAGTGATCATGGGATCATGTCGCCGTGATCTCTATCTGGCGTCTGCTGTTCGTTCGGGGGTCGGCAACCGCCGTTGCGGTGCTACTGCTTTGTACGGGTGTCGCCGAGGCCGCCGGTCGCACCTCGGTGGCGGACGTCCAGCGTGGCTTAGCTCGCCTCGTCGCTGCGCCGGGCGGCCCGGTTGGCGCAATTGCGACCCTGTACCGTAACGGCCACACGACCGTCCTGCGAGCGGGACGGGCCGACGCGGTGAGACCCGGCGCGCCGCGCTTGGGCGATCACATGCGCATCGCCAGCATCGCGAAGGCGTTCAGCGGCGCGATCGGGCTGCACCTGGTGCAGGAGGGCCGATTGGGTCTGAACGACACGATCGGACAATGGCTCCCGGGCATGCTGCCGGCGAGGTGGTCGGCGGTCACTGTGCGCGAGATGCTCAACCACACCAGTGGGCTGCCCGACTACACGCACTCAGACGGGTTCAGGGAGCAAGCCACGAATGACCCGCACGGGTATGTGTCGCCGACCGAGATCATCGATTGGGTGCGTGAGGATGGGCTCGCCTTCCCACCAGGCTCGCGCTATGCGTACTCGAACACCGACAACATCGTGGTCGCACTGATCGCCCAGCAGGTCACCGGACGGTCCTACGGGCAGCTGCTCTCGACCATTGTCTTTCGGCCCGCGGGCCTGACACAGACGACGTTCCCGACTCTGAGGATCTCGTTGCCGGCGCCATTCATCCACGGCTACGCGGTGGGGCCGGGCAAGCGGCCGCAGGACGTCACCACGCTGCTGAGTCCGAGTGGTGCCTGGGCGTCGGGCGCGATCGTGTCGACTCCGGCCGATCTTGGTGCCTTCATCCGTGCGGATCTCGGCCTCACGTTCTTCGGCAAAGCGCAGCAGCGTGAGCAACTCCAGTTCGTACGCGGCTCATCGAGCCCCCCCGGCCCGGGCATCAACTCGGCCGGGCTGGCCATCTTCCGCTACCAGACCCGCTGTGGCACCGTCTACGGGCATACCGGGAACTTCCCCGGGTACGTCCAATGGGCGGCAGCGACCGCCGACGGCCGTCGCTCGGTCACGACCTCGCTGAACATCGCCGCGCCGAAAGGCCGCCTACTCCAGCAGTTGCGGTCGGTCCAGGCCTCGGCGGTGTGCGCGCTGCTCGCGAAGTAAGGCAGCGTGAGCCTCCAGCGCCACGTGACGCGGGCCGCTCTGTCTCATCCCCGTTCTTCTCCCATGTGATCGCCGAGCCGACCTTCCAGTCGCTCCCGACCACGATTCCCCCAGTACTGCTCCGGTCCTATCGGCTGATCCAGCGCTCGGCGATCTCTTTTGATCGGCGCGGGCTTGAGCGAGTGGAGCTTCTTGCGCCCACGTCGCACCGTCGTCACGAGTCGACGCGCGCTCGAGCGCCGCGAGGTGCCGGCTGACCGATTGGCGCGCCAAGCCAGACCAGCACACAGCTCCGTCAACGTCTGACCGTTACGCTCGCGCAGCATGTCGAGCCGCATCCGCCGGCTGCGGTCGCTCAGCGCCTTGAACATCGCGTCGGCGTGACGGATCGAAGGCAGCCCGTGGGCTGCATCTCACACTGGGAAGGAGTCGGGAGATGAAGAATTACGTGTTCGCATACAGCGGCGGCAGCGGTGTGGCCGCAGACGAGGCCGAGCGCAACGCGCAGTACGCCAGGTGGGGTCAGTGGTTCGGAGAGCTCGGTTCCGCCGTCGTCGAGGGCGGCGCCGCGACCGGGACCGCGAAGACGGTCGGCCCGGGCGGCTCCGTCCGCGATGGCGGCTCGCGTGGCCTAACCGGCTACTCGATCGTGTCGGCCGACAGCCTCGATGCGGCGGTCGAGCTCGCAAAGGGCTGCCCGGTCCTCGAGATCGGAGGCGCGGTTGACGTCTACGAAGCGATCGCGATGTAGCGAGCGCACGGGGCGCCGCCCGCGCCCCAAACCTCCCATTTCCCGCCACCACGCGGCGAAGGAATCGGACCTTCCAAGTGGGGGGCTGCCCCACCCTGCCGGTCGTGAAGATTGCGCTCTGAGCAGGGCTTTCCCATCATTGTTGGAGATTGGGTGGGGTTGTGGCGGGTCGTATTTGCTCGTCTCGGGACATGGTTCGGGACATGCTCTTCGTCGGTAGCGGGTGGCCTGCTCGCGTTCTCGACAGCTTCGAGCCGGCCTGCAGGCGGGGAGATCGTTGCGCCGCCACGCGCCAACACACATCCCGTCCGCGACTCGTCCGGTTCCGAACCAGCCACGCGGGCGCGCTCGTACCCCTCGCCGCGGGACGGGAGGCTGCCGCAGGCCACCCGGTCCCGAGCGATCATTTGGTCGCGAGGCTGTCGGAATTTCGGTCTGTCTGCCGGGTTTAAGAGACTTCTGGGATGGCTCGAGATTTCGTTTCGTGTGACCGCGGTCAGATGCTGCTGATGCCGCCGTCGTTGACTGAGTGGCTGCCCGAGAACCATCTGGTGTGGACGGTGCTTGGCGCGGTTGATCAGATGGACCTTGACCGGGCCCGGGAGGCGTATCGGCTGGGCGCGGCGGGTCGTGCTCCGTATGACCCGCAGATGTTGGTGGCTCTTTTGCTGTATGCGCCTCCGGACGCCACGCCTTCATGTGCTACAAATAGCACCATGGCTAGTGTCGGAGTCAGAGAGCTGCGGCAACGCGCGAGCGAGCTGTTGCGCCGCGTCGAGGAGGGTGAGAGCATCGAGATCACGGATCGCGGCCGTCCTGTCGCAGTGCTCGCGCCTTTGCCGGCGGATCCGATCGGGCGCCTGATCGCCGCCGGCGATCTGCAGCCCAGCGATGGCGACATCACGGAGCTCCCTGAGCCGTTGCTGGTGTCGGCCGGCACCGAGCTTCCATCGGCGACGCTGGCCCGACTCCGGCACGATGAGCGCTGAGCCCCTGCTGACCTACGTCGACTCGTCCGCGATCGTCAAGCTCGCTGTCGCCGAGCCTGAGTCGGCTGCTCTTCGCCGACATCTGTCTCGCCGCCAGCCGCTTGTGAGCAGTGCGCTGGCGCGTACCGAGGTCGCTCGGGCGCTGATGCCCAGTGGTCCCGAGGCCGTGGCTCGCGGCGAGCTTGTGCTGCGACGGATCCAGTTGTTGCGCGTGAACGACCGTGTCCTGGGCGAGGCCGGCCAGCTGACGCCGGTGGAGCTTCGATCGTTGGACGCGATTCACTTGGCGAGTGCGCGCCAGCTCGGATCGTCGGTCAAACAGATCGTCACCTACGACGAGCGCATGGCGGATGCTGCAACGGCAGGCGGCTGGACGGTCTCGTCGCCGCGATGACGAACGCTTGAGTCGGTGATACGCCACGATGTTCAGCCCGGCCTCCGACCCGCCGATCGCATCGAGTACGCAGGAGTGGCCGGCACTGACGGACGGCTGGCATGCACGCCCCCGCGAGACACCATCGTGCGGCCCCGGGTCAGGATCAAAGGCGTGCAGATCCGGCTCTCAGCGTAGGCCAGATCGCTCCCGGACGGCGCAGCTCGTCGGCCCGCTCCCGGCGAGGAGCGGGTGCGCGTGCGGCGCCGGTCAGACACCTGCTCGGCTACGAGCAGCCACTCACCGCGCTGGGGCGTTGCTGTCAGCGAGCGGTGCGGGACGAAGCGCCAGGCGTTACTTCTTGACGCCTGCGTCGGGCCCGGGCTGCAGCACCGGCTCCGCGGCAAACGCGTCCGCCAGCAACCTCGCATCGCCGCCACGATCGAGGTGATGCACGTAACGCATGGTGGTCTGGATATCCGCGTGCCCATCCTCGCCTGCACCGCCGGCACCTAAGCCCGCCTGACCGCCAGGTCCCGAACGTGTGGCGCAGATCGTGGTTGTGCCGACGTCGGCATATTCGTGGAAGCGCAGCCGACGTATTCCTGCGCGCGCGAGGGCGGCCTTGTAGCGGTCGCGCAGCGCGCTCGCGTCCTGGAACGGGCCGAGCTCGCCGGTGAAGACCAGATGCTCCTCGCCGATGAGCATCTCGCACTCGACCAGCCGAGCAAGCGCGGTCGCCGCATCGCGGACCATCGGCACCGACCTCACCTTGCCGCTCTTCGGGGTACCGAGCCCGCCGTGCGCGTTGTAACTGCGCCGTACCCGGATCGCGTCCCCGGCGACGTCGACGCCGCGTCACTGCAGCGCGAGCAGCTCCCCCATCCGCAGTCCCGTGAACGTCGCAGTCAAGAACAGCGCGCCGTCCTGAGCCGGCCCCGCCGCGCGCACGAGCGCCCGCACCTCCTCAGGCGAGAACGCGTGCCACGACGCGGCGAAGGAATCGAACCTTCCAAGCGGGGGGCTGCCCCGCCCTGCCGGTTTTGAAGACCGGCCGTAGCCGGCCGAAATGCCAGGTGAACCGGGGGTCTTGGCGCTCGGAGGGACGGGAGGGGGAACGAGCGATCATCGGCTGCGGCCCTTAACAGCCTGCCGTTCGGCCAGGTGGGCGTTGAGCTTTTCGGCGCTAACAGAGCGAGCGGCCGCCGGAGCACACCTCCAGCCGTTCCTTCGGGGCCCGCCCCGTTTCGCGTGGGAGGGCGGTAGCGCGATACGGGCGAGCAGCCGGATCCACCCAGGGCGGAGCGTTCCACGATCGATCGACGCGATGCGCGCGGGCTCACCCCGCCCATTGCGCGGCATACTCGTGATCAGACGCGCCGGACCGCGACCTCAAACGCTCGCTGTCCGCGAGCTGTCGTGAGGGGATGCGTCAACTCGCCCCGCCCGCACCGGGCTGCGAGACTCCGATCCGCGCTTGGAAATCGGCGGTCGTGTTCTCGTGCGGGAACGCTTCCTCCGGAACCGCGAGCCCGAGCACCGAGCAGATGGGTCCCCAGCCATCGCCGGGTTGCCAGTCGATCAGTTGATCAGGCGGCACGGTCCGCCGGACGTCGTCGTTGTGGCGCTCGTATGCCGCGACCGCAGCGGCTGGCTCACGCCAGCGCGGCGTGAGCCGGGAGAGCACGGCTAGGTTCATCGCCCGACGCCGGGCCCATTCGGGCTGGTCCACCGGCACGTCCTCACTCAGCGACGGCACGATCGTCCGCTGGAAGCTGTCCCACCAGACCTGCGCCGACTCGCGCGTGGACAACAGCACGACCGCGTGCGGACTGTCGGCGAGCAGCTCACGCCAGAACATCGCCGCCGGAAAGTCGACGGTCGCCACGAACTCCTGGCGTAGCCAGCCCCACTCGACGGCGTCCCCGGAAACGGCCCGCTCCCAATCGCTCGGTGTCGCCGGGCCGCTCGATCAACTCGAACATGTGGTAGCAGCGGCCCCCGAGCAGCCGCTCAAGCGCAACCTTCAGCGAGTTTGTCCCCGTTCGACCGACCCCGGCCCCGACAACCCTCAGCATCATCGCCATCCCATCCGCTCGCGAGAGAGCCGCAAGCCTACTTGCCCGAACCCGCGGTCATCGGGCCTTCCCGCTGATGGCCACGGTCAGGATTCCTCCGGACCCCCTGCCGTGCCACCCGACACCGCCGGAAATCTACTGACCGCGATCAGTAGCGAGCACTCTACAACTACACAGCTGTCAACTTGTAACATGGATCACATGACCTCTCCCCACTGCCCCACCCGCCGTTGCCCACCGCCGCGGTGGCCGTCATGACCCGCGTCGTCGTCCTCGGCGCCGGGATCGCCGGTCACACCGCTGCCTCCTTCACTCGCAGCTGGCTCGGCCGGGGGGACACCGTCACGGTCATCTCGCCTCGCCCGGACTACAACTGGGTGCCGTCCAACATCTGGGTCGGCGTGGGACTGATGAAGGCCTCGAAGGTCACCTTCCCGCTCGCCCCCATCTACGAGCGGGCGGGGATCGAGTTCGTTCAGGCGAGCGCGCGTGAGCTTCACCCCGAGGGGCGTGAGGGCGACTCGACCCCGTACGTGACCGCCGAGTTCGACGACGGACGGCGGACCGAGGTCCGGTACGACTTCCTCATCAACGCGACCGGCCCGTCACTGCGGTTCGACAGGACGCCCGGACTCGGACCCGAGAATGGTCACAGCCTCTCCGTGTGCCTTCCGGATCATGCCGCGCAGACCGCCGCAGCACTCGACGAGGAGGTCGATCGCATGCGCCGCGGCGAGCGACGCAAGTTCCTCGTCGGCGTCGGGCACGGCACGTGCACGTGCGAAGGCGCCGCGTTCGAGTACATCGTCAATCTCGAGTTCGAGCTGAGGAACCGGGGCGTTCGGGACAAGGCCGAGATCACGTGGATCACCAACGAGTACGAGCTCGGCGACTTCGGGATGGGCGGCATGCATCTGAAGCGGGCCGGCTACATCACCCCGAGCAGCGTGTTCAACGCGTCGCTGTTCGCCGAGCGTGGGATCGACTGGATCACGCGCGCCCATATTCACCAGGTCGAGCCCGATCGCGCGCTGTACGAGACGCTCGATGGCTCCCGTCGCGAGCAGGAGTTCGACTTCGCGATGCTCCTGCCACCGTTCTCGGGCGTTGGGCTGAAGGCCATCGACCGGGCCGGCACGGACATCACCGAGCGGATGTTCATGCCCAACGCGTTCATGCGCGTCGACGCCGATTACACCGCCCGGCCGCACGAGGAGTGGAAGGCCGCCGACTGGCCACGCACCTACCAGTCGCCGGACTACGGCAACGTCTTCGCCGCGGGGATCGCCTTCGCCCCACCGCACGCGATCTCCGTCCCCCGCAAGAGCCCCAACGGCACCGTGATCGCGCCGGCACCGCCACGCACCGGCATGCCATCGGCGATGATCGCCAAGGCCGTGGCCCGCAGCATCGTCGACATGGCCGGCGGCGCCCGCGAGCCGACCCACACCGCCTCCATGGCCGAGATGGGAGCCGCCTGCGTGGCCTCGGCCGGGGCGAACCCCTTCACCGGCACCGCCGCGTCGATGACCGTCTTCCCGATCGTCCCCGACTACGACCTATACCCGCCCTACGGGCGCGACGTCAAACGCACCTTCGGCGAGATCGGCCTGGCCGGACACTGGATCAAGATCCTCCTCCACCACATGTTCCTGCACAAAGCCCGCCTGCGCCCCGGCTGGCGGCTCATCCCCGAATAGCCATGGACACCGACAAGACCGAATACGTCACCAACCCGACCCGTCCGACACTGTTCATGCGGACGTTCCTCCCCTACCAGGCATGGCGCTTCGCCATGATCAACCTCAAGATGATCGAGATCATCCGTCGCAGCCACAAGACGGAGACCACACACCCCGACCGATGAGACGAGCGCCAACCAGCGCTCCCCCCGGTCCATCGATCAGTTGGTCGCAGTACCCGCTAACCGGCGAGCGGCTAACCCGATCGTCACGTAGGAAGGGTGTGCGCCACCGCACGTGAGCGCCTGGTCCTGGGGTGGTGGCTGCGCTGGGCCGCTGGGATGGAAGGGAACGATGTTGACGACGGCGGCCCCGCCGGTGTAGTTCCCGTCATCCCGCCTGACGCGGACGAAGAGGCCGCCGACGGGTGCGTGCCGAGCATGCTCGGCACGGCGCTCGGCAGGGCCACGCGGACGATTCCCGGATCGACGGCGCCGATCGTATCCCGTGTGCGTTCGCCTAGCAGCTTGCCGCCGACGGTGATCCACTGATGCTGCGGCGGGGCGAGAAGCGTCAGCAGACTGACGTCTGGCCGACCGACGGATCCTCCGCGGATCTTCGGTTCGCGCCCGCCGATCGCGACGACCTCACCGGGGAGGGCCATCCTGCTCCCGCCGCTGCTGGTCTTGGCCGCGTCTCAGCGCGGGCGGCGCTCAGCCAGGCGAGCGCACCGGGCGACAGCTCGCCACCGTGTTCGCGAGGGGCTGGGCGCAGAGCGATTGGCCCGCTATGTGGCTCTGATCGAGCTGTCGTCGCGCCGCCGTGAGCTGGTGAGCAGCTTCATAGCCGCATGCGAAGGGGCGGCGGCCATCTCTGCGACGTATGCGGTAGTCCCCGGAGAACCCTCGCACCGGACCCACGGTGTCGTCATGGTCCCGGTCGCGATCCGGGCAAAGATCATCACGGTTACGGCCGCATTGGCGGGCGGTGTCTCGTCACCGGCGCACAATTGTCCGGTCGAGACGGCGACGGTGTTGAGCGGCTCCGCTCTGCACCACGCCGACGGCGAAGCGTGCGGCGGCTTGGCCACTGCCTTCGCGGTCTCGTGCAACTCGGTCCTTGCTCCACTCGGAGCGCGGGCCGGAGCCCGACGCCTCGTGTCGGCCACGAACGCCGACGGAGGGCGCCGTGCCCGTCCACGGTTTCTGACCTCGGTCCCGGTCGGGTCGCACCGCGTGACCAGTCCGCGGATCGCCGCTGAGATTGAGGCCATGATGCGCGACGTCGTCCCGCGCGGAAGCGGCACGGCCGCTGCGGTCAACGGCATCCCGATTGCGGGCAAGACCGGCACAGCGGAGCTCAGCACGACCGCCGGGCCCGATTCGACGACGAACCCCGCGAACACCGATGCATGGTTCGTCGCCTTCCCGGCGATCGCGCATCCCCCCGCCGCGGTCGCCGTGATGTTGATCGGCGCCGGTGGCGGCGGCTCCAGCGCGGCGCCACTCGCCCGCCAGATCCTGCTTGACGCCCTTGGGCGCTGAGGGTCGCCGCGCGCATGTGTGATCGCTAGAGCGGCGATCGGTCCCATCCAAGTTCCTCGTCGGCAATCACAGCTGATGCTTGGCCACGGGCCCGCCGGCGGACCACGGCAGAAACGGCGGCAATTGAGCCGGCCGCGTACAAGCCGCCGAGCATCACGTCGAAGAGGTAGTGCTCGCCCGCGTAGACGAGCGTGAACGCCATCGCGCTCGGGTAGAGCGCCACCAACGGGCGGAGCCAGCGGCGCGACGGCCAGATTGTCACCGCCACGATGACGGCGAAAGCGGTGTGAAGCGACGGCACGGCCGCGACGTCATTTGCGTAGCGGTAACCGGATTCCATCACAGACCCGGCCGAATGCAGGTTGAGGCTGTGCCAGACGGCAGGGATTATCCGCGTCACCGGTGCGAGGAAGCCGTCGCGCGCGGCCATCCATGGCGGCGCCGCGGGGTACAAGGCATACGTCGCAACCCCCGCGAATGAGAGCCCGGCGACCACCGCGACGAATCGATTGAAGCGCGCCCTGTTGGACTTCCAGAGGACTGCCGCGAGCAAGGGCGTAGCGAAGAAGTGGGTGAGGTAGACACCCCAAAGGGCGATGTCGTACCAGTGGGGATGACCGTGCCACAGCACGTGCCGCAGGGTGAGCGTCGGCGTGCTCCCTCCAAACACCGACTGGTCGAAGCGCAACTGCGGTAGATAGTGGACGGGGAATAGGTCCTTGGCCGAACCCCGGATCCAGTCATAGGCGACGAGCAGAGCCAGGGACGGCAGCCAATCCCTCACGACTGCGCGCGCGAAGCCGCGCATGTCAGACAGCGAGAAGCACAGCAACCCGAACAGGAGCCACGCACTGATCGCGTCGCGCTCCTGTGGTATCCCGAGCAAGAGCAGGAGCACAGCAGAGCCGGCGAGAAACAGCGCGGCGCCCAGCAAGTCAGCACGCGATCGAAGCTGTGCCAGGCCGATTCTTGGCATTGCAGATCTCAACCACGCGCGGGATCGTTGTTACGTGGCCTCGCTCACATCTGGCCGATCGATAGACCGCCGATCGGTAGACCGCCGATCGACCGTCGTCGGGTCGCCGGCAACCGCCAGCAGCCCGATTCCGGTGTCGGTCAGGTACTCAATCAAACGAGCGTGGCGACTTTCGACGCCACAGGTCCCCTGTGTTGAGCGATGATTCACCTCGACCGGTAGCTGACGCCGCTGCCCGAGCAGCTGCTGGCCGAGGGAGCTGAGCGAAGTGCACGATGCCACCGTTATTGGCGGACACAAAGAGCGCTCCGCGCTGTTCGAGCGTGACCCCGTTGCGGACGACCGTCACGCCCACCATGCTGTTGTTCTGCCCGAAGCAGCTGTCGAATATGCCGCCATCCCACTGGCAGCGCTCCCTGGCAGCATCAGCCTATGAGCGTCGTCGTCTGCTCTCCGTCAAGCTTGCAGCAGTTGCTATATCGGGCATCTGACGTGCGCATGGCAGCCGTCAGGAGGCGTCACCGTTCGACCATCGTAGTCCTTTCTCAAGCGGCCGCCGTTGCGTTCAGGTCGTCGACGAGCTCGCTGACCCGTCCGCCGATGTCGTTGCGGATGGCTCGGACTTCATCGACAGTGAGGCCTTTCGGGTCGGTGAGCTCCCAGTCGAGGTAGCGCTTGCCGGGGATGAAGGGGCAGGCGTCGCCGCAGCCCATCGTGACAACGACGTCGGCCTGTTCGGCGAGGTCGCGGGTGAGGCGCTGGGGTCGGCGATCGGAGAGGTCGATGCCGAGTTCGAGCATGACTTCGACGACCTGTGGGTGAACGCGGCCGTCGGGGTCGGCCTCGCTGCCGGCTGAGAGCGCCCGATGCCGGCCCCCTGAGGCCTGCTCGAACAGCGCCGCGCTCATCTGTGAGCGTCCCGCGTTGTGCAAACAGACGAATAGGGCCGTCGCCATCAGTGAGCGAGGGCTGCGGGTTTGAGCGTCGGGCCGCGCAGGAGCGTCCATAGACGGTGGACGACCCCGCTGTCGCTGGTGGTGCTCATGGTGTGCGCTCCCGCATCACGACGTCGGCAGCGCGTCGCAGGTTTCCTTGCGCAGGCACTCTCGGGTTTCGCGGAGCGCGAGCGTGTGAGCGAACGAGCGCACGGGTGCGTCGTCGTAGCGAGCCAGGATCGCGTCTGCGCAGGCGCGAATGTCCTCCGGTGTGTGGCGAGCTTCGAATTCCGCCGCGAGTTCGGGCAGCAGCTGCATCAGTCGCAGCTCATGAGCGGTGCGGTCTGAGCGAATGTCGTCGAGCTTGGTCTCGATGAGCTGGCGCACGTGGCCCTCGACGGTGTCGCGGATTGCTCGGACCTCGTCGAGGGGGCGCCCCGCGGGGTCGGGAATGTCCCACGCCTCCACCGTAGTCGGCACGTACGGGCAAGCGTCGTCGCAGCCCATGGTCACCGCCCAGTCGGCATGCAGCTGCATTTCGCGCAGCAACTTTCGCGGCCTGCGCCCGGCGATGTCGATGCCGACCTCACTCATCGCCTCGACCACCTCTGGCCACACGTGTCGAGCGGGCGTGGAGCCCGCGGACTCCGCGCGCACGTCCTCTGGTGCCAGACGCTCGAAGAACGCTTGCGCCATTTGCGAGCGTCCCGCGTTGTGATTGCAGACGAACAGAACGAGCTTCATAGCAGCTCCCCGGTAGCGGGTTGTTGAGACCGTGTTGCTGAGGCAAACCAATCAGGGTGCGATGGCCGCCGGCGCATCAGCATCATCAACCGCTGACGGTCACCGTGGTCGTGAGCTCACGCAGACCCTCAGGTCCGACAGGCGGCGTCGACTGCCAGCCGACCAGCCACGTCCGCAGCGCTGAGGACTGCTGCACACGCTCGATGTGGGCGAGCTCAGCCCGCGCGCGCGCGCGGAGTGTCGGATGGGTCGTCTCAGCGGCTGCAAGCGACGCGTTGATGACCCAGCCGTACGGCTCGATACCGGCGCGCCGAAGGTCCGCCTGCAGCCGCTCGGCCTCCAGCACGGGTGTGGACTCCGCGAGCGTGACGACGAGCATCCGTGCGAACTCGGGGTCCCGCAGCCGCGCGAGCAGCTCCGATACCTCTTCGGGCACGTTGGCGTTGGTGCGCTGCACCTCCCGCTGGTAGCTCTGCGCCGCATCGAGCAGCAGCAGGGTGTGGCCGGTTGGGGCGGTGTCGAGCACGACGGTGCGCTCCCGCGCCGCGTCGACGGTCCGGGCGAACGCGCGGAAGACGGCGATCTCTTCCGTGCAGGGGGAGCGCAGGTCCTCTTCCAGCAGCGAGCGCCCCTCCTCGTCCAGGCCTTCGGCCGCGGCGAGGACCTCCTCGGTGTAGCGGGCGGTTTCGGCCGCGGGGTCGATGCGCTGCACGATGAGCGCATCGTGGGTGGCGTCGGCGAGCGCGTCGACGATGTGCGCGGCCGGGTCGGTCGTGGAGAGCGTGACCTCGTGGCCGCGGTCCACGAGCGCGAGCGCGAGAGCGGCCGCGAGGGTCGTTTTGCCGACCCCGCCTTTGCCCATTGTCATCACGACGCCGTTGCCGGCGCCGTCAAGCTCATCGACGAGCTCAGCCAGTCCGGGAAGGTCGAGTCCACGTCCGCCCGAGCGTTCGGCCGGCGCGTCACTCTCTGCCCCGGCGAGCTGCCGCAGAGCATCGAGTCCTGTCACGTCGCCGGCGATGAGCCGCACGCCGGCGCTCGGAAGGTTCGTGAGCCGTGCGGGCGCCTCCGCGAGCGCGGCCGCCTGGCGGTCGGTGAACGCGACCGCGGTTGGGTCGTCCTCGTGGTCTGAGAGCAGTCCGTTGAGCACGAGCCGCTGGTTGCCCACGCCGAGCGCGGCGAGTTCGCTGCTGGCGCGCGCGGCCTCGCGCAGCGCCGACTCCTCAGCACGAGCGACGAGCACGAGCGTCGTGAGGATCGGGTCAGACAGCGTCGCGATGGCGGCAAGGTATTGCTCGCGGCGCTGGTCAAGCCCGGCGAGCGGCCCGAGGCAGCTCGCGCCGGCGGGGTGCTCATCCACATATCCGCTCCAGGCGCTCGGGAGGGTCAGCAGCCGCAACGTGTGACCGGTCGGGGCGGTGTCGAAGATGACGTGGTCAAACTCAGCTGTGTCCTGCGGGGCCGCGAGCACCGCCGTGAACTCGTTGAACGCGGCGATCTCGACCGTGCACGCTCCGGAGAGCTGCTCTTCCATGCTCGCAATCGCCGTGTCGGGCAGCACGCCTCGGTATGGGCCGACAGCGCGCTCCTTGAATGCGGCCGCAGCCGCCTCCGGGTCGAGATTCGACAGGAACAGCCGCTCGACGCCGGGCACCGCCGTCGGCTCATGGCCGGCCTCGATGCCGAAAACGTCATCGAGGTTCGAGGCCGGGTCGGTCGAGATGATGAGCGTCCGCTCACCCGCGTCGGCGAGCGCGACCGCGACGGCGCTCGCGATAGTCGTTTTGCCGACCCCTCCTTTCCCGGTGAAGAACAGGTAGCGGCTGCTCCAGCCCGTCCAGTCGAGCGCGGGAAGCGAGGAGGGAGCTGGAAGGCTCATCAGCAGCCCCCGGGGCCGCAGCCGCAGCCGCCCGAGCGCTCCGGCCGCTCGACGATCGCGTCAGCCTTGATCCGATGGACACCGGCGAGCTCCGCGCGCGACGGGTAGCGGCCGTGGATGGCGATGGCGCCGTCGACAACGAGCACCGGGAGGGCGTCCTCGCCGAAGGCCTGCATCAGGCCCGTGACCTTCGGGTTCGCGACGAACGCGTCCGGGTCCGAGGACAGGTTGTGCCGGCTGACCTCAGCGCCCTGGGCCTCGACCCAGCGAAGGTCCTCGCGGATGTCGATGAGCTGCTGGTCCACCGACGGGCCGCACACTCCTGACTGACAGCACATCGCCGGCTCGAACAGCTCGACGCGGCGCGCGGCGAGAGGGGTGGTTCCTTCCGCGGCGACCTGGGTGACGTCGAGAGTGGCCATGGCTGGTGAGAACTCCGTTTCGGTGGTGTGAGAAGAGGCGGGAGAGTCGGGCTTGCGGGCGCGGATGATGGCCGCGCTCGCGAACTCGTGAACCCGGTGGGTCTCGCTGATCTCGATGTCCGCGAACCCGGCGCCGGCGAGACCGTCGCGGAACTCTCCATCGGTCAGCGCGCCGGCGATGCAGCCGGTGTAGGCAGCGAGGTCCGCCCGAGTGGCGTCGTCCATGTCCGGACTCGCGATGACATCGGAGACAGCGAACCGTCCGCCCGGCTTCAGTACCCGGGCGGCCTCGGCGAGGACCCTCGACTTATCACCGGACAGGTTCAGGACACAGTTCGAGACGATGACGTCCACCGAGCCATCCGGCAGCGGGATGTCCTCGATGTAGCCCTTGACGAACGCGACGTTCTCGACCCCGGCCTGCGCGGCATTCGCGCGCGCAAGCTCCAGCATCTCATCCGTCATGTCCAGGCCAATCGCCTTCCCGGCCGGCCCCACCCGCCGAGCTGAGATGAGCACGTCCGCACCCGCGCCCGAACCGAGGTCGAGCACAGTCTCGCCCTCATGCAGGTCCGCGACCGCGGTCGGAACCCCACAGCCCAACGACGCAGCGACCGCCGTCGCCGTGGCGCCCTCGGTCTCCGCGCCGTCATAGAGCGCGGCGCCGAACACCTCCGCCTCGTCGGCGTCGCTCAGCGCGATGGCACCACAACACGAACCGGAGGCCTGCTGCTCGGCGACCGCGCGCGCCGCCGCCGCGTACTTCTCACGCACCGTCTCGCGAATCTCACTGGACGCCGGGGCGGACTCGGCGCGCTGACCGGCCGAGCAGCCGCAACTCCCACCTGCGGCACCCTCGCCGCAACAGGCGGCCTTCTCGGATGGCTCACAACAATCTCCCTGCGCCTCCGGGCTGCAACACGAGGAGGTCGGCGTCGGCGTGGCAGCGGGGTCGGTGGTCAGCTCAGCCATGCGGTCAGCTCCTTCAGAGCGTCAGTGTCGATGGTGTAGTACGCCCACCTGTGACGACGCTCGACCTGCACGAGACCGGCGTCGACGAGCTTCCTCATGTGATGGGAGAGCAGCGGCTGCGTGATACCGAACAGCGGAATGAGCTCGCACTGACACACCTCCTGCTCGCTCCGGCGCAGCACATCGAGAATCTGGACCCTCAGCGGCTCGGCCAACGCCTTCGCGGCCGCCGCGATGCGCTCCGCGCCCAACGCCGGGTTCAAGCCCGCAGACGGAGCGCAGCACTCCGCCGCTGCAGGACCTACCGGAAGAGTCGGAGCTTCGGGAGTCATATAAACAACCGTTTCTACGAGGGTCGATGCCCAGGGTAGCACGTCGTCCCTCTCACATCGACATTTTCTTATTTGAGGTTCGGGGCTAGCGGCGCACTGCCCGGAAAGGCGCAAGTTCCGGGGCGCCGGAGCGCGGGCGCCGACGGGCGTGGTCGTCATGTGCGATCTCCTGCTCGTGAGCGCGCTCGCGTACGAGTCGGGCGGCGCCTTCTCGGAGCTGTACGCCGCCTTTCTGGCCCTTCCGCTCGGTGCGGCGCTGCTGCTTGCACCGCGCCGCACCGCGGTGGTCTCGGCCGCCACCGGCGTCACGTACCCGCTGGTTGCGCTCACCCATCCGTCGACGCGGGCGCAGCCGCTCGACACCGTCGTCGCGCAGGGGCTCTACGTCGCCTGGATCGGGCTCGCCGCGGTCATGCTGGCAACCCTGTTGGCCGAGCGACGCCAGCGAATCATCGCCCTCGCGGCCGCGCGCGGACGACTCGTGGCCCAAGCCGTCAGCGCGGAGGAGCAAGCCCGGAAACGGCTCTCGGACGCGCTGCATGACCACGCGATCCAGAACGTGCTCACCGCGCGACAGGACGTTGCCGAGGCGCGGGCTGGAGATCTCGACGGACTCGAGCGGGCGGAGGAGGCGTTACGCCTCGCTCTGCACCAGCTGCGTGCCGCGGTGCGTGAGCTGCACCCGTATCTCCTCGATCACCTCGACCTTCCGAGCGCCATCGAGACGATCGCCGAGCAGCACGCACGCCGCGGCACGTACGAATCGCGAATCGAGATCGACCCAGCAGTGATCGGTGTGAACGATCAGCTGCTGGTCTCGCTCACCCGCGAGCTACTCGCGAACGCCGCCAGCCACGCTCAGGCGACCCACGTGACCGTTCGATTGCACCGCACCCAGGAGCTGGTCCTGTTGGAAGTCGGCGACGACGGCCGCGGGTTCACCACCGAGGACCGGCTCGCGGCGCTGCGCGCCGGACACATCGGCCTCGCCTCCACGCGCGAGCGTGTCCACGCCTGCGGCGGCGCATTCCACCTCGACAGCCGGCCTGGGCACGGCAGACGGGTACGGTGCACAATCCCGGCGCTCACTTCGGCGCCCGCGAGCGAGACAAGCCAGCCGCAATTTCAGGCGTTGTAGATCACCATCGCCGCGCCGAACACGATGCAGTAGATCCCGAACGGGTCAGGTTGCCTGTGCGGAAGAATCGGGTCAGGAACCGGACCGTGATCACCGACGTGACGGCGGCGAACACGGCGGCGATCAGCGCCGCCCCTCGTACGCCCTGGTTGCCGAGTGGTCCCGTCATGTCACCGATCTTGTAGACGCCGGCCGCCAGGATAGGGGGTGTGGCGAGCAAGAACGCGAACCGAGCGGCGTCGGTGTTATCCAGACCACGCACGAGCCCGGCGGTCATCACGATCCCGTCGCGACTGATCCCAGCGATGAGGGCGGAGGACTGAGCCACACCGATTACCGCTGCCTCGCGGTACTCGAGCGTGTCCAAGCGTCGGCCACCGTCCGCTTCATCCCCTCGCGAGCCGCCAGCGCCCGGACCGCAGAACGCCGCCTGATGCGCTCGGCCGACAGCGGGATCACGCCGTTGACGACGAGGAAGAACGCGGCCGCGAGCGGCTTGGCGAGGGCAACGCGCACCGGATGCTCAAGCGCGAGACCCAGGAGCCCGACTGGAATCGTCGCGGTGATGATCAACCACGCGAGACGCTCCGTCGGCGTGCGGATGCGCCGGGTGACGAGCGTGTTGAAGAACGCCGCGATAATCGCAACCCAGTCGCGGCAGAAGAAGATCAGGAGGCCGATGGCGCTCCCGACATGAAGCATCACCACGAATGCCAGCCACGGCGACTCGGGCTGCGATTGCCACGCGACGATGTTGTGCCAACCGAACAGGCTCGGGAACAGCACCGTGTGACCAAGGCACGACACGGGGACAGCTCGGTGGCGTCCTGCAGCACACCGAGGACGATCGCCTGGAACGTTGAGATCAGGGTATGCGTGGCCGCGAACGTAGGCAATGCGCCCGAAAGGTTCCCCCGCCGAACGTCGCGAGAACCCCCCGCCGCGCACGGTACCGACGATCGATGGATGCCCGGCATCCATCGATCGGTCAGACCGGGCGTTGCTTCACACCTTGATCACATATGAGGCAGCTCCTTGCAGCGATATTTGTGCTTCGTCATGAGTGTGCGGCTCGACCACGTCGTCACGCGCCGGATCGACAGTCAGGTCGACGTGCTGTGCTCCGAGTTCGAGGGACAGTTCGACCGCCGTCAGATCGCGGAACTGATGGATGACTCGGTTCAGCGTCTGGCAGGATCCGCGGCCGTCCACGATTTCCTGCCTTCGCTCGGATACCGGCTGGCGCGCGAGCGCCTGCTCGCACTCCGACGCTCGGAGCGCCGGGACGACAGCGGGATGTGGGATGTCGTATTCGTCAGTCTCAGCGGCGGAGGTCGCGGTCAGCTGGCGGCCGCGCTGACGACGCTGCTATCACAGGGACGCGTATCGGTGCACTCCGCGGGCACCGCGGTCAGGGCCGAGGTCGACCCGGGCGTGAGCGCAGTGATCGCCGAGCTGGGGTTGGACCCAGAGGACGAGTTCGCCCACCCGGTCACCGACGAAGCCCTGCGTGCGGCCGACGTGATCGTGACGATGGGCCACAGCGTCGGCGTGATCGACCTACCGGACGGGGTCCGGCACGAGGATTGGCGCGTTGGCGACCCGATCGCCGAGTTGCCTCCGTACACCGCCGCAGACCTCTTCGCAGAGCTCGAGCACGCTGTCGTCGGCGATGGCATAGCGCGTCTGGTTGCCGTCCTTGGTGCGGTTGACCATGCCGGCGCTGTGCAGGATCCCGAGGTGCTTTGAGACGTTCTGCTGACTGGCGCCGAGTGCCTCTTGGAGCTCGGTGACCGTGGCGCCGCCTCCGCGCAGGTGATCGAGAAGCTTGATGCGCATCGGCTCGGCGAGCACCCGGAAGCGCTGGGCGATCAGATCCGCAAGTGGGTCCGCAAGGGGGTGTGGGAACAACGGCTGCTGGCCCATGAGCCATATCATAACACAAGTGCACAGTTGTGTAGTACTATAGTGGTGAGATGATCGCAGCCTTTAGTCGCATGCCGCGGCACGAGGATCCGGCTCGGGTTCCGCGCGCGCTCGCCGGCGAGACGGGAATGTTCATCGTCGACGCGACGTGGGGCACGATCCAGCCGATGAGCCTTGCCCCCGGTGTTCGAACTGTCGGGGAGCTCGAGCTGATCGAGCACCTGCGCACCGAGCGGCCGCTCGTCGACTGCCGACTGCCAGGGTATGTCGAGCACGGCACGATTCCAGGCGCAGTGAACATCCCGCATGACGAGATCGCCGAGCGAATGGACGAACTCAACCCAGCGGAGCCGACGGTCGTCTTCTGCAACGGACCGCAATGCACCGCCACCGCGCATGCCACAGACGCCCTCCTGGCGGCGGGATGGCCGCCGGAGCGACTGCTGTATTACCGCGGCGGGATCCACGACTGGGTCACTCTCGGGCTGCCGCTCGCTCGACCGCGAGCCGACTGACCACTCGCCGTCTTCAGTCACTCGGTCCGACGTCTCGAGAAACATTGACGGAGCGCCGGCCTAGCACAGTCCCATTTGCGATGTCCACAACTGCACCGGGGTGGAGTTGACAGGAGCGGGGGAAGGGGGTAGTGTGCTGCTCACAAGCGTACAGTTGTGTAGATGAGGGGCTTCCCTTTACGCACCCTGAACATCGGAGCATCCGTTGAGCAACATGGAGACCCTCACCCAACACACGATTGCCGACGCGTTGCGCCAGGAAGGGCTCCTGGTGATCGACTTCTGGGCGCCGTGGTGCGGGCCGTGTCGCACGATGGCGCCGCAGTTCGAACGCGCCGCGCAGCTGCGGCCGCAGTTCCGCTTCGCGAAGGTCAACGTCGATGAGCAGCCGACCGTGGCGAATGCGTTCCAGATTCGTTCGATCCCGACCATGGTCGTGATCAGCGACGGAGAGGTGATCGGCGCCTATCCCGGCGTCGTGGGCGCTGAGCAGCTGGTTGGCGCGCTTGACCAGCTCGTCCCGACACCCGAACACGAGACCGTGCTCCAGGAAGGAGCAATCTGATGAGCAGCCAATCCCAGTCCCCGTCGCGCTGGCCTTTGGAGCGGGTGCTGTTCGCGCTCGCCGGCACGATGACCCTGATCGCGGCGGCGCTCGGCGCGTTCGTCTCGAAATGGTTCCTGCTCCTCGGTCTGCTGGTCGGGGTGAATCAGTGGCTGTACGTCGTGTTCGGCGCCTGTCCGGCGTCGATCGTGCTGCGCCGCACGTGCCGGCTGCGCTCGGCGATCTACCCCAACCCCGTTGACCAACGCGAGCCCGCGTCCGCGCGTCCCGCTCGTGAGGAGGTGGCGGTCTGATGGCCGTGCTCGATACAAAGACGCCGCCGTCGGACACCACAGGTCCGGATCGGCCTGCGGTGAAGGTCGGTCCGATCGGCCGTCTCGGCCGCTACACGGCGACCCACTTCCGAGTCGTTCTCATCTCCTGGGTGCTGATCGCGGTCGTGCTGGGGTTCTTCGCCCCACGCGTCGAGACCGCCCTCTCCGGCGCCGGGTGGGAGACCACCGGCTCACAGTCGGTCCAGGCGCGACAGTTGATCGACAAGAACTTCCACGGCCTCTCGAGCTATGGGCTGATGACCGTCGTCTATTCGCCGACCAAGACCGTCAGCAACCCGTCGTTCCAAGCCGCTGTCGCGAACGTCGAGCGGACGCTCCGGGCCGACGGCGCGGTCAGCACCGTGATCCCGCCCGACCGCAGGCGATATCCATCTCTCGCGACGGGCACACCGCGATCGTTCAGGCCGGCGCCGCGCGCGATTCCAACGCGATGGTCGTCGCTGCGGACCGATTGAAGGGCAAGCTCTCCGCGCTGTCGGCCGCCGGCGTGCAGGTGCACCTGACCGGCGCGTCGGCGATGTGGTCGGACTTCAACGCGGCCAACCGCTCGGCGATGCTGAAGTCCGAGGTGATCTCATGGCCGGTGACGCTGCTGATCCTGCTGCTCGCGTTCGGGTCACTCGTCGCCGCCGGGCTCCCGCTGATGCTAACGATGGTCGGGCTGGTGGCCGCGGCCGGATCGCTGTACCTGACGACGAAGATCATGCCGGTGTCGATCTGGGCGATGAACTTCGCGCTGATGTTCGCGCTCGCGCTCGGGATCGACTACGCCCTGTTCGTGGTCTCCCGCTTCCGCGGGGCGTTCTTCGGCTCCAAGCTCTCAGCCGAGGAAGCCACAGCGGTCACGATGGACACCGCCGGCAAAGCCGTCCTGTTCTCAGGCGTCACGGTGCTCATCTCACTGAGCGCGGTGATGCTCGTCCCGAGCCCGGCGTTCCGGTCGATGAGCCTCGGGATCATGCTCGCGGTCCTGTTCGTGCTCGCCGCGACGCTGACGCTGCTCCCGGCCGTGCTGGCGAAGCTCGGCCCCCGGGTCGACAAGCTTGCGCTGCCGTGGGCACATTCCGGGGAGCACCGCTCGGCGAGGTTCGCCGCGTGGGGCGAGCGCCTGTGGAAGCGGCCGCTCGCGTACGGGGCGATCGCGCTCGCGATCCTCGTCGCGCTAGCGATCCCGGTCACGCAGCTCAAGACGGCGATGCCGTCGATCAAGGTCGTCCCGACCTCCGACAGCTCACGGATCGGCTACGGGCAGGTGCAGGCGGCGATGGGACCGGGTTCGACCGGCCCGCTGCAGATCGTCGCCTCCGCGAACCTGGCGACTCAGGCCGTCCAGGTCGCGCAGCACGATCCGGGCGTCGCGGCGGTGATGCCGGCGCAGACGTCGGGCGGCTACGCGCTGATCACGGCAATCCCCAAGCAAGACCCGTCCAACCCGGCCGTCGGCCAGACGATCGACCGCCTTCGCGCAGCGCTCCCACCAGGATCGTTGATCGGTGGCGCGGTCGCTGAGAACCACGACCTGCAGAACGCGCTGTCAGCCAAGACGCCGCTCGTGATCGGCGTGGTGCTCGGGCTCGGGTTCCTGCTGCTGCTGATCGCACTGCAGGCGCCGCTGCTCGCAGCGGTCGGGGTGCTCACCAACCTGCTCGCGACCGGTGCCGCGTTCGGCGTCGCGAAGCTCGTGTTCCAGAACGGTGATCTGCACTCCCTGCTGGGCTTCCAGCCCCAGGGGTTCCTCGACGCGTGGGGGCCGGTGTTCTTCTTCGCGATGATCTTCGCGATCTCGATGGACTACACCGTGTTCCTGCTCTCCAGCGCCAAGGAACACTGGGACCGCACCCACGACCCCAAGGAAGCGATGGTCGGCGGGCTCGCGCACTCCGGACGGGTGATCTTCGCCGCCGGCGCGGTGATGGTTGCGGTGTTCTTCACGTTCGCCCTCTCAGGTCCGCTGCCACCGAAGGAGATGGGCATCATCCTCGGCGTCGCGGTGCTCCTCGACGCCATGCTGATCCGACTGCTGCTGCTCCCCGTCCTGCTACGCGCGATGGGCAAATGGGCCTGGTACCTCCCGCGGTGGGCTCGCCGCGTGCTGCCCGAGGTCTCCTTCGGACACGCCTGAGCAGCCCGCGCGAAGCAACCCCGCTCACTCCGGCCCGGGCGCGAATCGCGCCCAAGCCGGAGCCCGCACTGCCAACCACCATGCTCGCGACGAGCACTGACCCTATCTGGAGGCTTGATGCTGTTCTCTCGCTCAAAGTCGCTCACCCCCAGCGACGCCGCAGCCGCCCTGGCTCGCGGCGAGCTGCAACTGATCGATGTCCGCGAACCCTCCGAGCTGAACGAAGCCCGCGTCAAGGGCGCGCGACACATCCCGCTCGGACAGCTCCCCGCCAAGCTCGACGATCTCGACCGCGACCACCCCGTCGCGTTCCTCTGCCGGTCCGGGAGTCGCAGCGCGATCGCCACGCGCTCCGCCACAAAAGCCGGGCTGGACGCCGCCAACGTCAAAGGCGGCATCACCGCCTGGGCGCGAGCCGGACTGCCCACGAGCGCCAAGCAACCGAGCAGAACTCGATGATCTTCCGTCAGCTCATCCACGACAACCTCAGCTGCGCGTCCTACCTGATCGGCGACAACGACGCCGGCGCCCGGCGCTCCACACGCCGGGCACCTGCTCGAGCACGCCGCCTTCGCGCTGATCGACACCGCCCGCGGCCAGAGCCGTGGGCGGTGCTCAGCGGCGACACCGCTGTTCGTCGGCGACAGACGTCGTCACTGACATCGAAGGACGCGGGCTGCAAATCGAGCGCGCCGAGCGCGTGGAGCGCCCGGTACACACACCCGACGGAGAGGGGATCGCACTCGACGCGCTGCTCCGCGCCCGCCGCCCCGAGTGACCGCAGACGAGCAGCCCGCATGACCGACACCGCCAACCAGTCGACATGAGCGTCGCTAGCGACCGAAGACAATCGCTTGAGGACGCACTGGCCGCGTTCGTCCGCCAGCACCCCGCATACGCCGATACCGCCAGTCTCGACGAGCTTCGCCAGACCGAGTTCGCGCGGCTTGACGGCGGCGGCCATGTGTACCTCGACTACACCGGCGGCGGTCTGTATGCGGACTCGCAGCTACGCGAGCACGTGCGGCTGCTCGAGACGGGCGTCTACGGCAATCCGCACTCGGTCAACCCCACCTCGGCCGCCAGCACTCAGCTCGTCGAGCGGGCCCGTGCCTCCGTGCTCAGGTTCTTCAGGGCCTCAACGGAGGAATACGTCGCGATCTTCACCCCCAACGCCACAGGTGCGCTGCGCCTCGTCGGCGAGGCCTACCCGTTCCATCCCCGGCGACCGCTTCCTGCTCACCTTCGACAACCACAACTCCGTCAACGGCATCCGCGAGTTCGCCCGCGCCCGCGGCGCCGAGACCACCTACGTGCCAAGCGTCCCGCCCGATCTACGGGTCGACGAGACCCTGCTGCCGCGTTACCTGACCGATACGGCGGGCGATCACCACAACCTGTTCGCATACCCGGCACAGTCGAACTTCTCCGGCGTCCACCACCCCCTGGAATGGATTGAGCAGGCCCAGTCGCACGGCTGGGACGTGCTGCTCGACGCCGCTGCGTACGTCCCGACCAACCAGCTGGACCTGAACCGATGGCATCCCGACTTCGTCGCGCTCTCGTTCTACAAGATGTTCGGCTGGCCAACCGGGATCGGTTGCCTGATCGCCCGCCGCGACGCGCTCGCCAAACTCGAGCGACCGTGGTTTTCGGGCGGGACGATCGTCGCCGCGTTCGTCCAACGCGAGTACTACCAATCAGCTCCCGGCGCGGCGCACTTCGAGGACGGCACTGTCAACTACCTCAACCTCCCGGCGGTGGAGATCGGACTGCGATTCCTTGACCGGATCGGAATCGACACGATCCACGTCCGCGTCGGCGCGCTCGGCGTCGGACTACTCGACGCGCTCCACTCGCTGCGTCACTCAGACGGAGCCCCGGCCGCGACCGTATATGGACCGACGTCATGGGTACGGCGAGGCGCGACGATCGCGTTCAACTTTCTCCATCCCGACGGCCGCGTCGTCGACGAGCGCTTTGTCGACCGGATCGCCAGACGTCACAACATCTCGCTGCGCACGGGGTGCTTCCGCAACCCCGGTGCGGGAGAGGTCGCGTTCACGATCTCTCGCGAAACGCTCGTCGGAGGCGAGTTCGGTGCAGGCATGACTCTCGACGGCTACATCGGGGAGATCGGCCTGCCCTCGGGCGGAGCGATCCGCGCATCGCTCGGGCTCGCCTCCAACTTCGCTGACCTCCACCGCTTCCGGGCCTTCGCCCGTGAGTTCGCCGACCTCTCTGGCGTTCCCGATGATCTGCCACCGCGCATCGCGTGCTGACGAGCCCGTCAACGTACCGGCGCGGTCGGTGCACCGCCGTGTTACCCGTCGCCGTCGGCCGCTTTCGCGGCGGCCGGCAGCTGCGAGGGGCTCGGGGTGCCCGTGAGCGTCGTCTTCGGATGGACGGCAAGCACGACGGGGCGCCGTGGATGTTGGTTGAAGTTGAAGTCGTTGACGAGATTGCCGAGGATTTCTTCCTCTTCGCGCACGTTCGGTCTGGGATCGGGCCTGCCGTCGGTGACAGGATCGAGGCGCTGTCCGCCGAGGAAGTCGTCCTCGATGAACTTGTCGTAGGCGTCGAAGCTCAGGATCTGGCGGTCGATGTAGCCCTTCTTCGCGTATGGGCTGATGACGATCCCGGGAACACGGAGTCCGTAGCCGTTCTGATCAACGGTCTTCGGGACGACGTGGTCGTAGAAGCCGCCCCAGTCATCCCAGGCGAGGAAGATCGCCGTCGAGCTCCACTCGGGGCTCTTCATGACAGCGTTGATCACGCTGGTGATGTAGCTCTGGCCGTAGCTGACCGGCGAGGGCGGATGCTCGCTCACCTCGCCCGAGGGCACGACCCACGACACGGCCGGAAGGTGCCCGTGTTTCGCGGCGGAGTAGAAATGCTCAACCGACTGGATGTTGCCCAGCTGGCGGTCGGCCTTCACAGTGTCGAACCACGGCAACGGGTTCCAGATCCCGGGGGTCGTGGACTTCTGCCCGACGGGCGCGCAGGTGAGGGCCGCGTCGTTCCGGCAATCCGGCTCGGTGCCGCTGACCACGTAGTAGCCCCAGCTGACGTGATTGCGGTGCAGCAGGTACGTGAGGTCGGTCCACGCGTAGATCGGCGTGTTACCGCTCGCGCCATCGTAGAAGGGTGGGTAGTTCGGCGGTTTGAGACCGTTGAGCTGCAGCGCGTTGACGCAGCTCGAGGGCACATTGTGCTGTGTGCATCGCGCTGACCACTCGGAGACGAGGAACAGGTGAGCGGGCAGGCTCCACGATGCGTCGGGTTCGAACATGTGGTCCTGGAGAACGAAGTCCTTCGCGTAGGTCCAGTAATTGGGGATGTCGCTCCCCGTGTGGTAGCCCATCACGTCCGGCGTCGCAGAGTTCGTGCACGCCGGATCGGTGGGGTTCAGACAGCCCTTGCGACCGCCCTCGGCCTGAGCGATGAACCCATTCATCTTGCCGCCGTTGACGTCAGCGACCGCGCTCTTGGCGTTGTGGGGCCCGCCGCCGTTCACGTCGGCATGATCGACATACGGCGCCACGCACCTTCCCGAGGCGGGGTCGATCACGCACACCGCCGGTTTGCCGTGCTTCATCGGAATCCCGTCCGCGTGCGGATACGTCCCGAAGTATGAGTCGAACGAGCGGTTCTCCTGCTGGATCACGATCACGTGCTTGATCTTGTGAATGCCCGCAGGCACGATGTAGGTACCGCTCCGGCCCCCGATCACGCGCTCCGCCCGCGTCGCAGACGACGCCGGACGGCCGCCGGACGAGCCCACGAGGAACACGAGGGCGATCGCAGCCCCCAGGCTCACGGCGAGCGCCGGCTTGACGGCGCGGGGTTGCCACAGTCGCGGCGAGATCATGAATGTGCGGCCTTTACCGGGGAGTCGAGCCCGACGGCGGCGGGCGTGGACGTGCCGATCCACGCCGCCCCGTCGGCCGGATGGAAGTTGCAGTCGTAGCCACCGTAGTAGAGGCGGCCATCGCCGAAAGGTGACGGCTTGACGGTGCGAATCGAGACGAACGCCTGCCCGGACCCGACCGGACTGGGCTGGGCGACGGAGGGAGCGAACTGACGCCCGGTCAGACAGCGCACGACATAGGTGGGTGATGGTGTGCGATCGGTGCGCACGGCGAAGCATGCGGCTGCATCAAAACCCGACGGGGCACAGATCCGAGTCGTCGGACAGCCCCGTCTGTAGGCCCATTCCAGACCGAAGAACTGCCGGTATCGACCGGCGATCCTGATCGTCTCGAAATTGTTGTAGGCGGCGATCACGTAGCCAACCGATCCGCGGCCGGTGGCCGGGCTCACCGTGCCGTCAGCGGCCAGCATCCGCCGCAGCGCCGACGCCGGCACGAACTCCAACGTGGGCACCAATCCGGTGACCCCATGGCCGGGACCCGCAGCCGCGGAGGCGTGCAGCTGCCCGCGCGGAAGGTGGTCGAGTCGAAAGACGTCGCCGTTGCCCTCGGTCGAGACGAGAAGCGTCCGCGACCCACCATGCGTGACGCAGGTCAGGCCGCGCAGCCCGCTGTTGAGCGGCCCGACGGGCGGCTCTTGATAGACGAGAACCCAACGAGCCACCCCGCGAGGGAGGATCCCGTCGTTGCGGCGGTACAGCTTCGTGTTGATCGAGACGTACAAGGCGCCCGCGCAATCCGCGAAGCCCGTGACCTTCTGCGTCTTGAGCCCCGGCGAGCCAGGCGGCGCCGCCGTCAGCTCGGGCGCCGGGTTGAACACCAACGTCCGCCGGCCCGGCGACCACGTGCCGCGCAGGATCCCGGTCGGCGAGACGCCGGCATACACCGCCCACGCTCCTCCGCACTCGTGAGCACCGAACGACCGAACGTCAGCCGCCGTCGACGGCAGCGCATACGAGTCTGCGGATGTGAACGACCTCGCCCCGTCGAGCAGCCACTGGATCCTCGAGCGCCCGTTCACGATCGCCTGCGTGACCAGCAGCGCGTGGCCACGGCCGAGCCTCCGATCCGTGGGGACCGTGAACGAGTCCAGAGCCTGCACCCGGCGTGACTGCGTCTGCTCGAAGACCCTCCACGGGGCGCTGCTGGAGTTCTTGACCAGGACCTGACCGGACGCCGCCGGCGCCGCATACTCCCATTGATCCGTCGCCGCGAACAGGCGCCCGAAGTGGGGCGCGAGCGCCATCACCTCGTTGTCATGGGCGACCACAGAACGGCTGTCGCTCGTCAACGCCTGCCGCACCGCCGGCACCGCGTACACGCTCGACGGAACCATCGCCGCCGAGCCCGCACCCGCACTCACGGCGCCGTGCAGACAAGCGGCCAGAAGGGCCAAGGCACCGATCCGCGACCATGCGACGCCCCACCATCGAAACGATCGGCCCACCGATCGAGCACCGGCGCCACTGAGGAGGATGTCAACCATGGTTGCCAATACCACAGCCTCGCGGGCCGTGAGCACGACGCCAGACACGCGCGGACCCACGAGGCGGGTACGACAAAGCAAACCC
The DNA here is from genome assembly GCA_963800815.1 of uncultured Solirubrobacteraceae bacterium. Lineage (GTDB taxonomy): Bacteria > Actinomycetota > Thermoleophilia > Solirubrobacterales > Solirubrobacteraceae > Palsa-465. The sequence continues at coordinate 179,674 of CAWDCP010000019.1, read as the reverse complement.
GCGCCGGCACCGGAAGTCGCGGCGAGGCTCGGCGGTCATCCCTCGAGGGACCTGCTCCGCGCGGGAAGGGCGTCTCTGCCGTCGTTCGCCGCGTCCCGGCCGGCATCGGAACGCTGACGGTCTCGAGATCCGCGCGTTGCGGGGCTGTAGCCGGCGAGACCGAGATGCATGCGTCGAGATGGATGCAGGAGCGTCGGGCCCTTCGGTCGCACTGCTTCTGGACGGGCTGCAACGCATCGAGAGCGCTTCCCTTCATGGGCCGGCAAGCGGGAGCCTCGTGGGGTGGCTGATCCTGTTCTGGATCCTCATGTCGAGCGAACGATCCGAGCAGCGCGGAGAGGAAGCGTTGGCCGGTCTCCGCTCACAGCGACGGCGCGGCGACCATCGCCGACCTCCTGTGCGGCCGGCAGCGGTGGTCAATTCGTGTGGCCGGGACCGCCACTGTCAACGCGGAACGATCAGGCTTAGCAGTGGCTTAGCAGGGGAATCGTTCGCGAACGCGTGCGTCGGGCACCCGTCATGCTCAAGCAGTCCGTGCGGGAGGCCGCTGCTCGGCGGCAACTGGCCGGCAAGTCATAGCGCGAACCGCGCGACCTCGGCCCGGTCATAGAGAACGGCGCTACGAGGACGCCTGCAGGTGGCGGTGGACGAGGGCGATCGCGATGCCGCCTTCGCCGACGGCGGATGCGACGCGCTTCACCGAACCGGACCTGACATCGCCGACGGCGAAGATCCCCGGGGCGCTCGTCTCGAGCCCGAACGGCTCGCGATCGGATTTCCAGTGTCCCATCTTCAGCGCATCGGTTCCCGTCAGAACGAAGCCGTGCTCGTCGCGCGCGATCTCCGAGGGGAGCCAGCCGGTCGCCGCACCGGCGCCGATCATCACAAACAGCGCCGTCGTTTCCCGTCGCGATGTCGTGTCGGTCCTGCGATCGATGACGTCGATCGCCTCCAGCTGCTCGTCGCCGTGGGCGGCGACGACCTCCGATCGCGTCTCGACCCGGATGTTCGCCTTCGTCGCGATCTGCTCGACGAGGTAGTGGGACATGCTCGCCGCGAGCGACTCGCCGCGCACGAGAAGCGTGACCGAGCGGGCGTGGCTGGAGAAGAAGATCGCGGCCTGGCCGGCGGAGTTGCCCGCCCCGATCAGAAACACGTCGTGTCCGTGCGCGAGGGCTGCGTCGCTGCGGGCCGCACCGTAGTACACGCCCGAGCCGACGAGCCGCTCGACCGAGTCGATCGCGAGACGCCGCCACTCCACGCCCAGCGCGAGCACGATCGACCTCGTCTGGAGAACGTCACCTCCATCCAGCGTGACGGTCATCTCCGCCGGGTCGATGCCGTCGACCCGACGAGTCACGACGATCTCGGCGCCCAGCCGCTTCGCCTGTTGCAGCGCACGGCTCGCGAGATCGTCCCCCGAGATGCCGAACGGGAACCCCGTGTAGTTCTCGATCCGAGTCGAGGTACCGGCCTGCCCACCCGGCGCGAAGGACTCGATCAGCCCCGTCTGCAGGCCCTCGGAGGCAGCGTTGACGGCCGCGGTCAGGCCCGCCGGCCCGCCGCTCACGATCACCACGTCGTAGCACGCCCGCGTTGGCACCACGGTGAGCCCGGCGACCGTGGCGATCACGCGCAAGGTTGGCGCAACCAACCGACGTACCGTCGCGCAGCTCCACGACCGGATAGGGGGCGGCGACGGTGGCTTCTGCTCCGGTGCCTGCAACCGCGGCGGGGTCGTCGGGCGCCAGGCGATCGTAGGGAATCTGATTCCGATCCAGGAAGCTCTCAGCGGCATGAACTCCCGGGTCGAGGCGCGGCCCGATCACGAACATCACCGGCTCGAGCGGCTCGGCAATGACGGTTCTCATCATCTCCTGCCGCTCCATCAGGGCTGCGCCGACCGTCGCCGTGACCTGGGGCGCCGTCGCGGCGAGCGTATAGAACACCTTGACGCTCAACTTCAACACGCGCGACGGCTCGATGGCCCGCAGGCTCGCGGGCATAGGCGTACCGAGGATCATCGGCATCGCACCCCCGTGCTCGCCCGGCAGCCGCACCCCGATCACGCGCTCGACGCCGTTGACGAACTTCGTCAGCTCCGTCTCCCCTCGACCACGGCGACCAGGAATCGACCTTCGCCCTCGTGGGCCACGTACTCACCGGGGATGAGGCGAATGTCCTCGACCGAGCCGGCAAGGTACTCCAGCTCATTCTCCGCAAGCGTCGAAAACAGCGGAACTCCGGCCAACTCATCGACAGTAATCACGATGCCTCACATGGCTTGCTTGCAGGCAGCCCCTCGCCCAGGAGGGGCTGCCAGTTCGTTATTTCGCTCTGTGCATCCTGGTAGATCTCGATGCGTCGGGGGCCAGCAACCCCCGCCTCGGCGCCGGTAGGCCGGGTTCGCAGTCTGGGCTGAGCTGGTCTGGCGACCGATCACCTCGTGCGTCAAGCGAGTTCTGCGATGGCGTCGGCTGACGGGATTGGCTGGGCGTGTGGTACCGGCGCTTTCGTGCCGATCAGCTTGGCGGCGACCATGGCGCCGACCGCGGCCACCGCGGCGCCGATCCACAGCGCTTCGTGCAGGCCGCTGACGAAGCCCGCGCTCGAGCCGTGCCCAAGGGCAGCGCCGGCAGGGACCAGCACGCCGTAGGCGGCGACGCCAACGGCGATCCCGCCTTGGCGGAAGACGTCGTTGACGCCCGCCGCGAGTCCGCTCTGCGCGTCGCTGAGTGAACCGAGCGCGACGGCAGCAAGCGCCGGGTTGAACAGGCCCGTGCCGGCGCAGACGACCAGCAGGCCGGGAAGCAACACAAGCCACGACGAGCTCGCCTGAGCGACGGTCATCAGGGCCAGGCCCGCGGCGGAGAGGGTCAGACCGGCGACGATCAGCACGCCGGCCGAGACACGCTCTGTGAGCGTCGCGGTCGCGCCGGAGACGACGAACAGCAGGATCGTCGCGGGCAGGTACACGAGACCGGCGTCAATCGGCGACAGGTGCAGGATGTTCTGCAGGTAGAGCGTGGTGTAGAGGAACAGCGCGAAGAACGACGCCGACATCGCGAACACCGCCAGCTGCGCGCCGGCGAACGCGGGCAGGCGGAACAGGTGCAGCGGCAGCATCGGCTCCCGTGCGCGGCGCTCCACCAGCAAGAACGCGACGAGCAGCGCGGCCGCGCCCGCGAGCTCGGCGAGGATCTCGGTGCTGCCCCACCCCAGCTGGTTCCCGCGCAGCAGCGCGAGGACGAGCAGGAACAGCCCGCCGGAAAACGTCACCTGTCCGGGCCAGTCGAGTCCGCGCGGTGCCGGGTCGCGGGATTCACGCATCCAGATGAACGTGGTGGCGATCGCGAAGACCCCGAGCGGCAGGTTCACATAGAAGATCGCCTGCCAGCTGACCCCACTCGTCAGCGCGCCGCCGATCACTGGTCCGAGCGCGAACGACGCGCCGATCGTCGCGCCATAGATGGCGAACGCCTTCGCCCGCCCAGCCGCGTCCGGGAACGCATCGGCGAGAATCGCGAGCGAGCTGGCGAACAGCATCGCCGCACCGATCCCCTGGATCGCGCGTGCGCCGTCGAGCAGCGCCATGCTGCCGGCGAGCGCGCAGGCGAGCGAGGCGACCGTGAACAGGCCCATCCCGATCGCGAAGATCAGCCGCCGGCCGAACCGGTCGGAGAGCGAGCCGGCGCTGAGCACGACGGCCGCGAGCGTGAGGGTGTACGCGTCGATGACCCACTGCACGCCGGAGAGCCCGGAATGCAGGTCGTGCGCGATGCGCGGCAGCGCGGTGTTGACGACGGCGATGTCGAGCATCAGCATCGCTGTCGCGACGCAGACGAGCGCGAGGGTTCCTCTTCTGTTGAACATCTTCGTGGCCTCTCTCATTTGATGATGCGATTGCGGGACGGCCCGGCGGCCGGCTAGAGCTCGTCGAGCGTGGGCGGCGGGCCGACGATGTCGCAGCCGTAGCCGGCGAACAGGCGGACCATCTCGTCCATCGGCGGCATCACCACGCCCGTTGGGGGCTCGTCGCCGGTGACGGGGACCCCGCACGTCACGAACAGCTCCTCGATCCCCGCCGGGCTGATCGTCGTCAGGAAGCGCGCGCGCTCGGAGCGGATGATGTGGGCGTGGGCGACACCGCGGGCGGCGAAGCAGTAGTCCCCGGGCTGCAGGTCTACCCGCTCGTCGCCGACGAACACCGTCATCTCGCCCTCGAGGACGTAGAACGTCTCGTCCTCGTTGTGGTGAAGGTGACGGGGCGTCGCGTCGCCACGCGGGCCGTCGACCTCGATCTGCGCGAACGCATGGCCGGTCTCGGCGCCGCCCGCCTTGACGGTCATCCGGCCGGTCTTCCACCAGACGTCAGCGAGGCCCTCGCCGGAAGCGACGCGATACGGCTTGGTGATTGGCTCGATGGACATGGCACTCCTTCGGTTGAGAATCGCTGTCTCGTCACCGTAGGCGCGCCCGCCGCGCGTGTCTCCTAGAAGTCCGCTACGCGTTCCTTAGCCAACCTGATGATTTGCTTACTCGGCGTCTGAGGGCTTGTGAGCCGCGCGCATCGGACCCGCGGTCGGCACCTCGGCGAGGGTGAGCGGCGCAGCGAGATGCAGCGCCAGCCGGCCGCGGTCGACGCGGTCGAGTCCGATCCCACACTCGAGCACTGCCAGACGCTTGCGAAGCACCAGCAGACGCGCTTCGAGGTTGTCGTTACCGGGCGGCAACCCGAGCCGCTCGTCGAGTCGTAGCTCCCGGTTGGTGAACGAGACACGACCGTCGGCGTCATGCTCTCGCAATAGCTTCCAAAGGATCCGGCCCGGAACACCCTTGACCACATAGGCGCCGTCGACGAAGACGCTGTCATCCGCCTGGTAGTACGTGACGGCCAACGGCTCTCCACCCGGCGTCTTCGCCGGCGCCGGCTCAGGCGGCGCGCTCTCGCCGCGATCCGCCTGCAGCACCGCCAGCGCCCCCGCGAGGTGCCCGCCGAGGATCCGAAGCAGACGCTCGGTTCCCGGGCCGAAGTCGCCCGCGCGCTCGCTCTCGAGGTACAGCACCCCGGTCAACTCGCCGTGCGCGAGCAGCGGAACGGCGGCAACACTGTCAACGTGCTCGAGACCGGGCAGCTCGATCTCGACGGCGGACGGCTCGCCGCCGCTGCGGCGGATGCTGTCCTGGATCGCGGCGTTCAACGAGCGGCTGCGCGTCACGCTCGGGACGCAGACGACCCGTCGCCGCTGCGCAGCGATCCCAATCGGGCCGTATCCGATCGGAACCTCCGCTCCAACCCCCGAGGACACATAGCCGTTGCTCGCGACCGCGAACAGCCGATCGCCGCGCTCGTCAGCGGTCAGAAGCACCGAATAGCCGAAATCGAACAGGTCATCAAGGGCCTCGAGCCCCACGCGTACCGCGTCGGCATACTCGACGCAGACCGACAGCCGGCGGATGAACTCGTCAAGCAACGGGAGCATGTCGCGCTCGGTACGGCGCTCCCTCACGACTGGGGTACTGCCGCCGAACGGCTCGCACGCGAGCACGCCGTGGATATCGACTCCGCGCAGACGGAAGACGCCGGTCATGCCGGTCATCGACGCGATCGCATCGAGGTTCGTCTCGACCGCGTCGAAAATCGGCCCGTCGCTCTCCGTGCGAAGGTAGTGCAGGTCGACCGCGAACTGATCGCCGTTGGAAGGATTGACCACGATCACCTGCGCCTGCGGGTTCTCGTCGAGATTGAGGCGGGACTTGTTCATGAACTGGCGTGTCAGCGCCACACGCTCTGAGTCGACGTAGTGCACGATCGACACGATCGATGCGTTCGGGACGCCATCCGCCGAACAGGTCGTCACCCACGAAGGGATCACACCCTGGAAGCAGGGCATGATCGACTCGAGCGGGACCGAGAGCTCGCTCACAGGCGACGGCCCGCCGTCGGCCCCGGGGTCTGGTCGAACCCCTCATTGATCGAGACGCTGATCAGGATCAAGCTCGAGCCCTCGACCATACGATCGGACACGTCGGGGGGAACACCGATACGCCCGCACTCGGCCCTAAAAGCACCGACATGCCGCTCCACCCGCTCCAGATCGTCAACCCCCGGCTCCCCGAGAACTACCGCGACACCCTTCAGCTGGACAGCCTTGGCGATCGTCGGCGGGCAGAACCCGAGCGCGACCGCCCCATTCCCCTCCAGATTCGCCCGCGTCGCCGAACCCTCAGCCGCCGAGACACACAGCTTCAATGACCGATGATCGGCCGACAGGTGCGGCCCCCACGCGCGCGTGAACGCCGGCCGCATGCTCTCGTCGCGGGTCGCGACCCCGACCGCGACACCGCTGTGAACAAACTCGACGAGCTCTGGGGTAAGAACCGGCGCTGACGCCATGCGGTCCATGAAGAACAAGCTACACCGGCTGACTAACGACCCGCGGTGTGAGCTTTGGCGCGCCCCGTTCACGAGCGCTCCCGCTATCGACAGCTTCTCACCAAGGCACGTCGCCCGCATAGAGCAGGTGCTCACGTGCTTCACCACTGCCCACCCGCTCCTCGCCAGATCCGAGACGCGCCGCTAGCCGCAGTCAGGCGTGCCTGTAAGCACGGGACCGGGGAAAGCAGCCACGCTATAAGCGGCGACCGCCGCCATTGCCTCGCCGCTGCCCGGGCTATCCGACGAGGTGTCCGCTTTCGACGGCGTCGGGACCGAAAGCAGGCACGAGGCGCCACGATCGTCCGCGGCGGCGAGTTGGCGACGTGCTCCGGGGCCACGACCGGCGCCCGTCCGGGCGATCGTGTGGACGGGGGAACGCTCGTCCGGCGCTGGCAACCGGCGTGATCCTGACGTCGTCGAAGACGTCGTGCGATCCGGAGAGTCGGGCATGAGGGGGTGCAATCGTCGCGCTGATCGAATCTGACGATCGGCGGAGCTCTGTGAATCGCTCCGCACGTTCCGAGGTGACTCCACAGCCCTGTTGTGCGCGCGGAGGAGCCAAGTCAACCCGTGCGACGAGGATCGCACTGGCCCCCGAGGAGACCGCGGAGGAGCGCAGGCTGCGCGCGGGCGTTCTCATCGCACGACTTGAAAGGGCCCGTAAGGCGACGCTGCCGCTTGCGATGTGGGCGGGCGGCCTGCAAGACTGGGCGGACAGCGGACGACTGAGAGGCGATGGCCGACAGGTTGAACGTGGTAGACGAGCAGGTTCGCGCGGTGGAGGACAACGTCGAGCAGACCGCGGCTTGGGACGGGCCGCTGTTCGACGTCTGGCTCCGCTACCGCAACATGATCGAATCGGCTATGCGGCCGGTCGGCGAAGCCGCGTTCACGCTCCACCCCCCGCCGCCGGGGGGTCGCTGCCTCGACATCGGCTGCGGCCTCGGTGACACGACCTTTCGGCTGGCGGAGTTGGTCGGGACCGGGGGCAGCGCGCACGGGGTCGACGTCGCGCCACGCATGATTGCCGTCGCCAAGGCCGACCTTGAGCGCGACGCTGCAGCCAACGTCAGCTTCGCCATCGCGGACGTCGAGGCCGACGATCTCGGCGGCACGTATGACTATGCCTTCGGTCGCTGCGGCGTAATGTTCTTCGCCCATCCGGTGCCGGCCTTCCGCAACGTCTGCCGCCACCTTGCGCCGGGCTCGATCATCAACCTGATCGTCTGGCGACGGAAGATCGACAACGAGTGGCTACACACCTCCGAGCTGGCCGTCCAGAAGTATCTCGACCACCCCGAGGAGTCGGACGTCCCTACCTGCGGGCCGGGCCCGTTCGCGATGGCCAACGCCGATGTCATCACCGAGCAGCTCAAGTACGGCGGCTTCGAAGACATTCGCCTCGCGCGCCGCGACATCCTCTACAGGATCGGCGGCGATCTCGACGAGGCGGTCGAGTTCAACATGGCGCTCGGCCCAGCGGCGGAGATCCTTCGTCAATGGGGCGACCGGATCGACGAAATCCGTCCGAAGATCGCGGCTGACATTCGTGAAGCGCTGTCCCAGTTCGTTACCGACGACGGCTCCGTGCGCGGTCCGGCCTCAGTCTGGGTCGTCTCGGGGCGCAAGCCAGCATCATCCCGGTAACGAGACGCCGCCGCGGTTTCGAGCCGCTCCGAGGGCGCTCCCGCAGAGCTTCATCAAACGCAACAGGAGCTTCCCGCCCGCCTCGACGCGGCGACTCCCTGGGGGAAGCGCGCATCGCCGACGACCGCCGCCGTCTGTTGGCAGGTCTCCGAGCCTGCGAGCGCATCGGCGACCTCACGTCGCTTGAGGCCGTGCGTCGGGGATCACGACGTCTGCCACGGTTCGGTCTCGATGCTTGGTTTCGTGAACTGGGCAGACCTGAACGGCGCACGTCCGGTCAGCGTCTTTGCTGCGGCGCCCTCCGCAGGTCAGGCGTCTCGGTCGGCCGCCGCCCGCACCGCGTCGGCGATGACGAGCTGTTGATCCGCGTCGGCGCCGTGCGGATAGATCCGGCGTTGCTCGGCGAGGACGACAAGTGTCGCGCCGACGTCGGGGTACTCGACGACGTGGGGGCGGTTCGTGGTGGAAACGACGAGGTAGCGAGGGGACGCATCGGAGCGGTTGACCAGGCTATGGGCACCTGCCTGGCCCCGAGGGAACGCGACCACCGCGCCGGCGGAAAGGAACCTTGTCCCCTCCGGACTGCGCAGCGAGAGGGTCCCAGCCAGCCGTGACGATGCAAGCGCGCGAGAGCGCGATCACAGCGACAGCCAGCGATGGCGCTAGGAGCAACGTCGCGGTGGTGCGGGGGGGCTGGATGGTGGGGAGTCGCCGCGACTAGCGGAATTGACCGGCGCCGTCGGTATCAGTGTGCTGCGAGCGACCCGCGCAGCCCCGCGAAGCGTTTGGCCAGGCTGGCGTAGGCATCGGCTGGAGCTGACGTGAGGACGGCGATGCCGGCGCCGCTGCGCGAGGTGAAGAACACGTCCTCCTTGTGCAGCAGCACGCCGGACTCCTCCACCATGAACTCCCACTGCTCGGCCGGACGGCCGTCGAGGGTCCCGCTGGTCAAGCCGAGCTCGCGGTAGCCTGGCTGCCGCCCGACGCTGGCGATCACTGGCTCTGCGGCGGCGATCGGACCGCTTGTGGCGGGGTTGGTGGTGACGTCGACCCGCAACATCGTGTGCGGATCGCCCGGAGCGACGATCGTCGTGTCGGTCCCCAAGGGGGCCGCCGCCTCGGCGCTCTGGACGGTCCAGCCCCGGGGATAAGCGACCGAGAAGGCCTGTCCGGCGAACACGCGATGCGCGCCGAGACCGGCGTTGGTAGCGCGCGGTTTCGGGTTGGCCGAGGTGCTGGCCGTGGTCGAGGATGGCGGGCTGGGGTGTGACTTCGCGGCCTTCGCGGCTGCTGGCGCTGGAGTCGAGGGCTTGCTGGAGCCGGCGTCGAACACGCCGGTCGACCACAGCGCAACGCCGAGCAGGACGCCGGCCACCGGCGAGGCGATCGCAAGTGGCGACCAGCGGCGCTGGGGAGCGGGCGCGCTCGCTCGACCCGATGCTCGCCGCCGCGCCGGCGCGGCGGCGAGCATCGGGTCGCCGGGATGGTCTCGGTTCCACGTCTCCGCGAGGGTCGGGGGCCCGACCGGCGCGCCACAGTCCGGGCAGACGCCAGAAATGGCGTCGGCTTCGCGTCCGCAGGTGGCGCAGCGCCACTGGAAGGTGAGTTGCATGACGGGTCGGTTAGCCACCCGGTCCGAAGTCTTTGACCATCATGCCACCGCGGTACGTCTCATCCGGCAACTCCCCTTGCGTCGGCAGCGGTTCACGCGTGTCTCGGCGGTGTGGGCCGACACGGATCGCGAGGCCGAGCGACGAACAACCGCCATGCCATGAACGCAGCGACGCAGCGGACCTGCGCCAGAGGGTCTGCGAGAGCTGGCGCTTGCTCGCACACGCCGGATCAGGCCACGACAGCAAGCACAGCCGAGTGGGCCTCGAGGCGTTAGCTCACGATCGAGTCCGTCCCCCGTCTGGCCGAATGTAAGCCCCGTCGCCGGGTTTCCCCGCCGACTCGTCCCGACTGGGATGCGCCAGCAGCGACGCGGAGCGGATGGGCCGCGCGGACCGCGCCGCCGCTCAGGCGAGCGATCGCGGCCGAGGTGGCGTTGATCCTCGACGAGGCCGCCCCGTGACTGCCGCCCGCCGCGTCGCGTTGATGGACGAGCGGTCGCGCGAGCCGGTGGGGCTGATCACTCCGGAGCGCGTCGAGTAGCGGGGGGAAGACCCCATCGTGAGGTGGCTGGCGCGGGCGATCGAGAGGCCTTCGGCGACGAGGTGGACATGCTTTGGGATGACGGCGAGCGCGCTGGGTGGTTTGGCGAGGAGCCCGACTCGTCCCGGGCGATCGCCCAGAGCCCGAACCAGCCGAGGAGCTTCTCTATCGCGTCCGGGAGGCTGGGGTCACGGCGTCGGTCGGGTGGGGGCATGGCCGTTAGTTCAGCTTCGCGCCCGGTTATCCTTTCGCGCCGCTGTTGGTCCCTCTGCATCGGCTGGTGTTCGACCCCAAACCCGATGCGGATGAACGAGCGGACCAAGTCGTTTCTCGCGCCACTGGCAGTCCCAGCGAGTGCCAGCGCCGCTGACTGCATGAGCGGATGTTCCTCGACGGAAGGCCAGTGCCATCCCTGCCGTCAGCTCGCCATATGCTCGATCATGGTGAGCCCCCTTCGATCATGGTGAGCCCCCCTGGTAGATGCCGGTGACGACCGGGTTGGGCCAATTCTGCGAGTTGTACGGCGTATTCGGCAGGGCGCTGAAGGCGATGTCGAACGGGTTACCGGTCCAGGGCGCTGGACCGATGTCGATCTGTGACATGTTCAACGTCTGGCCCCACGGCAAGCGAATCAGCCACCGATGTCCCAGCGAACCGTAGTTGTAGAACGACATCCCGTCAGAGCGCCAGCCGAGGCCGCTTGCGGGGGCGCCCTGCGCGCTCGCGTCGTGTGGACCCCCGAACCAGGTCATTCGCCCCACAATGCTGGTTCCAACGGCGGGCGCCTGCGTCGGCGCGGACGCTGGCTGAGACGCCGCGGACGACGTGACGGGCGACCCCGCGAGCTGCAGCGTCGAGCCCGCGAGCAGCGGCGCGTTCGGATCGATGCCGTTCGCAGCTGCGAGCTTCGAGACGCTGGTGCCCGCGCTGGCGGCGATCGCCGACAACGTGTCCCCGGGCTGCACGACGTACGCGCCGGCGCTCGCCGGTGTTGAGCTCACACTTACAGGCGTCGCGCTGCCTGCGGCGCCATCGTCACTGTCCGCGTCCCCATCCCCGGTGGATGCGGCGGCGGTGCCCGCCGTGGCCGCTCCGGACCCGCCTGGCCCGCTCGTCTGCGGCGGGATCAGCAGCGTCGTGCCGGCGATCAGCTGCCCATCCGACGGGATTCCATTGGCGCCGGCGAGCTGATCGACGCTCAGGCCGTCCGCCGCCGCGACCGACGAGAGGGACTCGCCAGGGGTGACAACGTGTGGGTAATCGGCCGACGCATCGGCGGGGGCGGCCAGCACCACGGCGGCCGCGAGGGGAAGGAGAATTCGCGTGCGCATGGCGCGCAGTTCTCGCATAGACCCCCGTCGGGGGCAACGCTGCAATCCTGTTACCAGCTTGCAAGACTGCATTCACGCGTTTGGCCGCCGTGTCGCCGTCGAGCGCGGCCGGTGCGGGCGCGCGCCGAGCACGATCAATCGCGTGTGTGAGGAGAGTCGGTGGCGACACGCACGTCGGCCGCGTTCAGCTAGCGGCCGAGTTTGGATCTTTCGAACGCAGCAGTCGCTACGGCGTCGAAGCTCTCTTCCGGCCGGAGCCTCGTGTGGTCGTGGGCCACAGTCGCGTTTCCGCTGACCGGGGTGATAGCTTTCCGCGCAACATATCGAGCCGAGTCGCCGGACATCCGTGCCCGGCGAGCGGGGGACCCACAGCGATTGACTTTGATCGCGGGGGCGAATCGCCGTAGCACTTCGGCGTAGCGCGCAGCGCGAGCCCGTCAGCTAACTCCGTAGGCTCTCGAGTCGTTCACAAGGGAGGGTTTGTGGACAGGATGCGTGACCTGGCCCGGGTTGAGCCGTGGCGGGAATCGCTTGAGCGCTCGCTCGCGCGGAGAGGCGACTTTCCGGGTTGCTCGATCGAGCCCGGCCAGCTGCGACGGCGGCGTGACCCCGCACGCGACGAAGAGCCGGTGCGTTCACTCCCGCCCTATTGGCTGTTGTGCTGGCGGGCTCTCGCCAAGCGGTGGCTGACGCTGGTCGCGGGAGCCGCGGGCGTCCTTACGCTCATACTGCTGGCCGCAACGCGACCGGGCGTGTCCGATGGCCGCAGCGCCCGCGCCTTGGCCACGGCCGCGCACGTCGATGCCTCCCGGGCGGCCGGGGGCCCGCCGTCCGCCGACGCGGGCCACGCAGCGCCCGGATCCGGAACGGCCGGGGGCACCAGGACCGGAACCTGCCAGCTGGTGGACAGCTCGAACGGCTACGTCAACCCGCTCGCTGGTGCAGCAGTGACGCCCAAGCGGATCGACCAAGGCGTCGACTACACCGGGTCAGGCACGCTCACCGCGATCGGGGCCGCAACAGTCACATCCATCGCCATGTCTGACACCGGGTGGCCGGGAGCGTTCATCGAGTATCAGCTCCGCGGTGGACCCGAGTCCGGCTGCTTCGTGTTCTACGCCGAGGGTGTGACGCCGGCTGAAGGCCTGTACGTCGGGGAGACCATCCGCGCCGGCCACGCAGTGGCGGCCATCAACCCCGACGACTCGAGCGGGATCGAGATCGGATGGGGCGCCGGCGACGGCACCAAGACCTACGCCGCAAAGATGGGCGAGTGGAGCCCCATAGCCGAGCAGGACAACATCGCGACTGCCGCCGGAAAGAGCTTCTCCTCACTGATCGCCTCCCTTGGCGGACCACCTGGAAAGGTAGAGGGATAGCCCGCTCGCGCGCGGCACCGCCCACGGCGATGCTCCCGCCCGGGCCCTCGATCCATCCGCCGCAAGCCACTGACTGCATCCGCTCCCCGTGATCTCCACAGCCACCGCCCCGCGCCTCCTTCCCCCACGAACACGCGGATGGGCGACCAACGCCGGACGCGTCGTCTTGGGCGGTAGTGGAAATACCACGAGGCGTGGTCCGCGCTGGATCGGGCGATCGGAATGTCGCGGGAGGGATCGCGCGCTTGGGGGAGGCGCTGGCGCGGAAGCGATCGAGCGGACCGGGTGAGGCGCCGCGGGAGGGCGGGTCTGTGCCGCATAGCGCACGCCTCTTTGTGGTGGCCGGATAAGCCCGACGGGGTGGTGGCGCATTTGGTGTTGGAGCCTCGGTGAGCCACCGCGAGGCGGGATCGGACTCTTCGCGGCGGCGCCGTGACGGCCGTGTTAGCTGCTGAACGTGAAGGTGGCGTGGAACCCCACCGATTTGTTGGTGGGGTTGGAGTAGCCGATGCTGAATTTCGGGCCGACCACCGACCTCAGCTTCTGCCTGTGTGTGTGGGTCCGTAGCTGGATGACCATCCCGCTGCCCTTCAGTCGGCAGGAGACGGCCAACGGAGCTCCGCCAGAAGCTCTGGACACGACGCTGTTGGCCTGGACTGTGTAGCGCGAGCCCGAACGCGAGATCTGGACAGGGATCGACACCACCGCTGAGGAGCACCGGTTCCCCAAGGCAGCGTCCCGGGCCATGCCCGTCGACTGTTGGCCGGTCACCGCGGCCTGGACGCACATGGCCAGAATCGCCGCGTCTGCGTTGTCGGCTGAGACCACCTTCCGGACCATCGTCCCGTGCGTGAACGCCCCGTACATGTTGCCCGCGGCCCGAGCGAACAGCGCGCAGGTGATCACCCGCCGCACCGTGACGATCTTGACGCCCGCGAGGCTGGGGAAACCATCGGCCACGCTCTCCCAGAGGGAGTCGAAGTCGGCGAGTTCCTGCGTATTGAAGGGCTGAAGATACGTCGACTCCTGACTGGATTGGCTCGGGACCGTATCGGTGCTCTGGCTGCCAAAGGAGTCCGACGGCATGCTGACGGCGCCCGACTCCTCGCACACACCCGGAGCGATCCGCTGGCAAGCGATGCTGGCCCGTGGACCCCCTCCTCGTTCGCCGCGGGCCGCCGGGACGGCGACAACAAGGCCACCCAGAACGGCCATCACGAGCGCGATCCTGCGCGTCGATCCCACAGTGCGACTAGGCTATCCCTGGCCGGCGCGGGGCGCAACGACCCCGCCCCGGGCGGCCTGGCGAGAAGCGTCAACCCCTCCCGATTGCCGCGCCGTTTCGGGGGAGGACGCGCGCCGGCTGCGCGCATCGCCTCAGTGCGCAGGACGCTCCAACGTACGACGAACGCGCTGCGGCACTGCCCTGGGCGGCCCGCGCGACGGGCGCGCGTGGCCGCCAGAGCATTCGCAGATCGGATGTCGAGGGCGCGGCGGAAGAGCGATCGGCGCCGAGATGGCAGCGGGCGCCGGCCGCGCAAACGGCGCTTTCGACGCGGCTCCAAGCTGGATGCCGCCGCGGGTCGCCTACTTCGCCTGGGGCAGGCCCTGAGAGACCTCGCCGAACAGTGCCATCTGCTGTGCGAGGGCATCGCCGCCGGAGGCGCTCACGACACCGAGGTTGTCCACAATGGATCCCGCCCGCACGATCACGCGCTGAAACTCGGGGCTGGCCCTCATCGTGTCGAGGGCGGATCGCTCGCCGTGCAGCATGAAGAATCCTGCGAGATCGCCGCCGTGCGGCTCCATCAGGTAGGCGTCGAACCGTTCGATCTTGCCATCCTTCTGAAGCTCGGCGTAGTAGGCGACGCTCTCCTGGAAGACCTCCAGCGCGAGTTGCTCGCGCCCGCGAACAACCTGACCCCAACCAACGAACAATGCCTCTCCGGCCATCTTGAAACCCCCAAAGACGTTGATGATGTACGCGACGCTATCGGCTCGTCCACGTGTTCGGGAGAAGTTTCATCGAACGACCGACGAATCAGCCCGCTGCGTTCCCGCGGCTCCCGCCCTACGCGGCCGACCGGACCAAGGCAAGTCGCGGTGACCGTCGGTCAGGGCCTGCATCGAAGTGCGCGCTCTCGTTGGCCTGGAACCACATGTCGAGCACGTCCCGCTCGCCGTCCATCCCGATCGCTAGCGCCAGGTAGTGCGCTGCACGCTGCAGCCGTCGCAGGTCTTCAGCACGAGCGCGTCGAGAACACGACACTCGTCCCGTGTCAGCACCTATCGTTCCGGCCGCGGCCACGAGCCGACCGACGAGGTCAGCCTCGCACGACGACGGCGTGCGTCGCCGTGGCTTTCCGTCAGACGCGGATCGGACCGAGCTGCCCTGACTCGTGTCGTCGCGACGTCATGCGAACGCTCGGCCGCTCGCTCAGGACGGCGTGAGCTCGAGCTTCACTTCGCACATGTCCACCGAGGCACGTACGCCTGGTGTCTCGGAGGCGTCCATCGCGCTGAGGACCTGTGCGCCGGCCTGCATGTCCTCGAGAGTTTCGAAGTACTGCAGGGCCACGGCCGTTCCCTGACTCTCGTCGAAGAGCATCTCGAGTCGCATGCTCGAGACCCCGGGAGGGGCCCCGTCGGACTCCTTGATCCGAGACAGAGCCCCCTCGATCCGCTCGGCGCTGACATCGGTGAACCTGACGACACGTACGTACACGGCAACCCCCTTCTCATTCGCTGTGCCGCGACCATAACCATCCGCGTCTGGGCGTGCACAAGATTGGCCCAGATCGACGCCGCCGGATCCCGGCTTACGCTCCATCTCCCGACCCGGGTCGATACGACCGACGATCGCCGCACGCCTGCTGTCCGACGCCAGCAAACGTCCCGTGCGAGAATCGGGCGACGGCAGCCGGTCCGCCTGCCGTGCGCTTGCGATCCGCCCAGAGCTGATTTCGGCGCTCAGCCCTCAACAGTGTTGTGAACGCGACCGACAACCGGCTCAGCAACCTCGACGCCGAGCCCGGTGAGGATCGGCATCAGCGTCGGACCGAACGCCTCGAAGTCCTCCTGCGACTCCCAGATATCGAACACGATGATCTCGCCATCCTTCTCGAGCGCGACGTCGTGAGAGCGTCCATTCGGAGCTCCCGCGCCCGCCGCTTCCAGCTGGCGAATCGCCTCTTCATACTTCTCGGGCGAGGAATTGCCGTTCGCGAAGTAGAACCCGAGCGCCACGCTGATCTCGATCCCTCCGTTGGTTGCCTGCGAACCAGCCGATCCGACGGCCCTACGCGCCGCCGAGACGCAACGGTCAAAATCATTTGGCGCCATCCCCCGGTCGCGGCGTCACACACCCTGGGCACCGCGCGGGACGGTTGCTGACTTTCGTCGGCCGACTCCCGGAACATTGCAGCGAGCGCGCCTGTCGCTCGCGACGCGTCGAGTCGTGAGCCCCCGGGGGATTGCGCGCGCTCGGGTTCGCCCATGACCGTGCGCATGCGCGGAAGCCAGGTGACGGAGAGAGTTATGCGGCTATGAAGGTTCTCACGAGTTTGATCATCTCGGCCGTAAACGCCGCCAGGTCTGCCGGCCAACGTGAGGTGACGAGGTTGCCGTCAACTACCACGGCGGCATCCTCCCAGAGCCCGCCGGCTCCCCGGATCTCCTCTGGTACGCCGTCGTGCCAATACGAGGTGAGGTGCCGGCCCCTGACCAGATCTGCCGAGACGAGCAGCCAAGGCCCATGGCAGATCGATGCCACGGGCTTGTTCTTGTCGAAGAACGACCGTGCAATCTCCTGCGCCTTCGCGATGCCACGAACCGTCGCGGGTGCGCCGTCGGGGAACCCACCCGGAACGATGAGGAGGTCATAGACGTCTGGATTCACATCCTCGATCAGCAGGTCGGGAGCAACGACATATCCGTGCTCACCGCCAATGTCGTCCATGCTCGGCGCTGCGATGTCGACGCGAGCACCCGCATCCAGAAGCCGGAAGTACGGGACGAACAGCTCCATGTCCTCGAACTTGTCAGCAGTGAGCACAACAGCCCGGACATTGAGCGCGCCGAGACCCGGCTCGACGTTTGTCATCTTCATATTCCCTCCCTCCGTAGGCGCCTATCCCCAGGGGGCGGATACTACGCACCACGTGGTGTCAGTCTGCTATCCGCGACCGTTCTCGGCTGCACGCACGCTCGGAATGGGCGGTCCACAGGTCGATACGGCTGCAATGCGAGGCCGCGTGGACGGAGGTTGCCAAACGAGCTCTCCTGCTTCCTATGGACATGCAGCCGCGCCTGGCGGCGCTCACGAGGCGTCTGCTCCGGACGATGTGCAGGCTCCGTATGACAGCGAGGATGTGCTGCAGGAGCCGGACGCGGTCGTGAGCGCTGCTCTCGACGGAAACTCGGCCGGTCACCCGTGGACAGTTGAGGGTGACATGCAGCTTCGCGCGGAGGTCCTTCGCGACTCCGGATGATCCCGATGCTCAGCCGCTGTCCGACGATGCTGCTCAGGGGTGTTCGGAGATGACGAACTCGCTGCCAGAGAAACAGAACGGCGCGTGAGCCGTTCCCGCGCACTGTTGCCGTCGGGATCCCTGCGGGTCGCGTCGCTATTCGGCTAGCGTCTCGCCGGAGCCGCCCAGCTCTGCGGGGAAGTCCTTGAGCTTAGGCAGGCCATCCTTCATGGGCAGCACCGTCGACTCGTAGTTGACGTGCACTCCAGGTGCAAACGGAAACGACGGAATCGTCGCTGCATAGACATCGACCAGATCCCATTGGGGGTGCCGGGTGAGCAAATGGCCGCCGCAGACCGTGCACCACTGGCGATAGCTCCGCTCGTTCTTGTGGTACTCGCCGATTTCGTCCTCTCCCTGAGTCACCTTGACTGCCTCGGGCTTCCAGAGCGTGAACGCATTGACTGGGCCTGCGGACCAGCTCCTGCAGGAGGCGCAGTGGCAGTAGCCGGCGCCCACCGGATCGCCCGTAACGACAATCCTGACGGCACCGCAGTAGCACTGCCCGTCGAAGGTCTTCTCATCCTGGCTCATAAGTTAGGTCTCTCTCTCGAATGAGGCGAGGTCCGATGCCTCGGTTTGATCGGTGCGCTACGAAGCTTGATCCATCAGGCCGAGCTGCGTGAGGAACCCGAGCTGGTCGTAGTAGGTGTGGTAGGCAACGACCTTCCCGTCACGCACGCGCGAGACATCCGCGAAGCGAAGATCAACCGCTGCTCCCGTCGGTGCAACGTCGCCGTCCTGCGTCGCGAGGGGACCCGTTTGGGTGCCGGTGAAACGTCCCTCCACGGCCACCGTCTCACCCGACTCCACGGTCTGCTCGACGATCGCGCGCGCATCCGGCATCGCGCGCTTGAACGTCTCGAGGTACTCGCGAAAGCGGTCGCGGCCACGGACCTGCCCCATGCCCGGATCGATGATCTCTAGATCGTCTGCGCAGACAGAGAGTGCTGCGTCGATGTTCCCGGCGTCGAACGCCTCATAGAACCGACCGACAACCTCGCCCGCTGCGTTCGAGCCCAATTCTCTCGCTCCTTGACCGGCGGCGCCCCGAGAGAACCTACACGGCGCAACGGCACCGGCGCACGGCGGTCTCGAGGTCGAGCGTGGCGCTGATAGGGGAAGCGACCGGCGGCACACTCACCGCGGATCGCGCCACATGCATCCGACGGTCGGACCGTCGCCGGGCGCAGAGAACTCGCCGATCTGAACGAACCCCAGCCGCTCGTAGCGGCGATCGTTCGCGCGGTTGCTGGACTCGAGGTAGGCCGGCAGGCGCAACTCGTCGATCCTGGCGAGGTTCTCCGCAAGCAGGCCCATGCCCTTGCCCTGTCCCCGATGATCGGGATGGGTGCCCAAAAGGCTCAGGTAGAAATGCGGCACGTGCCGGGGATGGCTGGCATCGAAGCGCTCCAACAATGCCAGCACATCGTCCGCGTGGGAGCCGATCAGATCACGAACCAACGGCTCGACGCGCCTCTCGTCCGCCTCGCCGAGCTCCGCCTGTCCCGGCGGGATCCACAACGATGCGGCACCGCCATCGCCGGTCATCCACACCGACCCGTACGGGATCGCGCTGTGTAGGAACAGACCCCAGAGCAACCGGTGCTGGTCCATGCGCTGCTCAGAATCCGGGAACGCCCAGCTCCAGGTTGGGTCATCGTAGAACGCCAGCGCGAACAACTCAGCGACCCGATCGGCATCCCCGGCTCCCACCCGACGAACGCCCGGCAACGCGCCCGCCGAACCCCCAATCCTGCCCCACCCCAACTGCTCCCTCCTTCATCACGCCCGTGCGACAGCAACATTCTGCCCCACCTGAACCGACGAGGCCAAACACTCGACCCCCGCGGTCGTGCCATCCGCTCCCGCGTCGCCACACGAACATCTCTCTCTCGACCGCACGAGCACCCTCCCTCAACACGCGGAAACCGCGCAACCCACGGCAATCGCCCTCGCCTCTCGGACGACCTCAAAGCCGGCGATGCTCATCGGCGACGATCCAGCGAGGAGCTCTTCGGTCGGACCGGCGACGCTCCATGAACGCTTTGTCCGCCGAGGCGCCGGCCGGCTGACGGTCCCATCGGGCAGCATTCACGGACTCAGCACTGGCGATCGCGTTGGCGACGACCCAGCGGTTAACGTCGATCGCTGAGCCGGCCGTCCCGAGCATCGGTGATCCGCGCTGCTGACTCGGTTCTTGCTCGGTGCTCCGGGGGCGGCAGTCCGCGGCTCCTTGCTGCCTTCCGACTGGTGCATCGCGTGCGTTCTTCGTTCGGGGTGTCGTTGGTCGAATACGATCGCGTTCATGGCGACGGAGGGCTACCGCAGCACCAGCTACGAGATTTGGGAGGCGATGGCGGCGGGCTGGGACCGCGAGCGGAGTTGGATGTGGGAGGCCTCGCGCGCCGTCTCCGAGGAGATGCTCAAAGCGTTAGGGCCCGAGCCTGGCCAGACGATCCTCGAGCTGGCGGCGGGCACCGGCGAGACGGGCTTTGCCGCAGCCCGCGCGGTCGGGCCGGATGGGCGACTGATCTCCACCGACTTCGCGCCCGAGATGGTGGCGGCTGCGCGGCGCGAGTCTGAGCGCCTTGGCCTCGCCAACATCGAGCATCGCGAAATGGACGCCGAGCGTATGGACCTCGATGACGACAGCGTCGATGGCGTGCTATGCCGCTGGGGCTACATGCTGATGGCCGATCCAGCTATGGCGCTTGCGGAGACCCGGCGCGTGCTGCGCGACGGCGGGCGGCTGTCGCTGTCGGTGTGGGGCGCCGCTGAGCGCAACCCCTGGGCGTCCTTGCCAGGCAAGGCGCTGATGGAGCACACCGGCGGGCCGCCCCCGAAGCCGGCAGATCCAGGCATCTTCGCGATGGCGGATCCCGAGCGCGTTCGTTCGCTTGTGCAGGACGCGGGCTTTGCCGAACCGCGGCTCGACGAGGTCGAGGTGCGCTGGCGCTTTGACGATTTCGATGCGTATTGGCGTTACGTCACGGAGCTGGCGGGCGGGATCGCGATGATCCTGCAGGCAATGCCCGAGACAGACCGCGAGGCAGTGCGCAAGCTGGTTGAGCGCGCGACCGGGGACTACCGCGTCGATGGCGGCCTGGAGCTGCCGGGCGTGGCGCTCAACGCGTCGGCGGGGTAACCCTCGCTGTCGCGGGCCTCAGGCGCTCCTGCGAACGCCCCGCCACGGATATTGGTCTCGTAGCCCAGCGCTTCCGCTCTGTGCAGAAACATCAGCGAGTCAGACAGCCGCGTGCTCCATGGTCGTGGCGGGCGAGCGCTTTCGTCGTCTGGACCGGCGCTCGCCGCACGATCCCAACGGCGACGAGGTGATCACGCGGTCACCGCCAGCGGGGCGATCCCTCTGCCACGGTTGCAATCGCCCGCGCGGCGGGGGCAGGGACCACGCGCCCCCCAGTCCGCGCTTTGCGGGTGCCTGGTCGGCGTTTTCGAGATGCTCGAGGCGTTGCTTGCGAAAAGCGGGGGTCTGCGCACCGGCGGGGACGACCTGGCTGGGTGTTCGTCGTCAGCGGCTCGTCTTGCAGCGAAAGCCAGGAGCACGAGGACTCCCTTCAGTCTGCTGGAGCTCCGCAGGTGGGCAGCGCCCGCTGGGCGTACGCAGCTGTCTGCAACGGTTGCCGATCATAGAGGCCGAGTCTTCCCGAGTGGCCTTGGGCCGGATGTCAGCAGGCAAGTCGGCCGTTCGGTGTGATTGCGTGCGGCCAGTGTCGGTCCGGATCCGCGTCCGGGTTGATCGGGCGCCTCTTGCTGTGCGAGTCTGTCTGCGCGCATGAGCCCTGAGAGCGGCCAAGGCAGCATCGTTGATGTGGACTGGATCGCTGCGCATCTCGGCGAACCGGGCGTTCGGCTGGTCGAGATCGACGTCAGCCGCGCTGCCTACGACGAGGGTCACATTCCCGGCGCCGTCCTGTGGAACGCGTACGCGGACTTGCGTGATCCGAATTACAAGCCCGTGGGACTCGCGGAGCTCGCACGCTTGCTCTCGCGTTCGGGGATCACGCCCCAGACGTGCGTGGTTACCTACGGCTACAGCGCTCCGCTTGGTTTCTGGCTGCTGCGGGCACACGGTCACGAGGACGTGCGGATGCTGATGGGCCCGCGCGACCAGTGGGCGCAAATGGGGCACCCGTGGAGCACGGACGTGCCCGCGGTGGCGGAGCGCGCCCATCCGCCGGTGGTGGCCAACGACGATCTGCTTGCGTCTCGCGAAGCGGTGCAGAGCGCGATTGATGACCCGGCGCAGCTTGTCCTGGACGTGCGTGCCGAGGGCGAGTACACCGGCGAGCTGTTCTGGCCCTCGGGGGCCACGGACGACGTCGGCCGTACGGGGCACGTCCCGGGAGCGGTCAGTGTGCCGATCGGCTTGCTACGCGCCGAGGATGGGACCCTGAGAACTGCCGTTGAGTTGCGAGGTGTCTTTGAGCGGGCGGGCGTTACGAAGGACAAAGCACTGATCACCTATTGCACGATTGGCAACAGGGCGAGCGAAGCGTGGTTCGCGCTCAAGTACGTCCTCGGTTACCGGGACGTACGGGTCTACTACGGCTCGTGGGTCGAGTGGGGCACGGCGACCGACACGCCGATCGAAACCTGAGCCCGGGTTCTCGGCACGCCACATCAGGACGCCGAGTACTGGATTGGTGGCGATCGAAGCACACCCATGACGAGCCTGAATTCCGCGCTTAACGGGTCTCGGCGCCGCGGTCACCGGACACCTGCTCTCGAACTTTGCGGGACTCCGGATCGCTCCCTCGGCAACGGGTTGGGCGTACCCGCATTCGCGAAATAGCAGGACTTCGGGCTCTTCGGGTGCGGCGACCGTCCAGCGGGCCGTGCTGCGAGTCTCGCGTCTGGCGAATACGAGGAAGCTGGCTCCAGCGGCCACGAGACCGGCAATGCCGCCAGTGCGGTACCGGTATCTGAGTCGTCGTGACAGCTCGGCGCCAACAGCGCCCGTCTGGCCGAAACCATGGTCGTGGCCGCGTTGGGGATAAACCAGAGGCCCACTCCGAGGTCGGCTTCGCGGGTTCAACGCATACACTCCGCCGCGTGACGGAGGTACCCGAGGTCCGGTACGCGCGAAGCGGGGACGTTCATATCGCCTACCAGAC
This sequence comes from uncultured Solirubrobacteraceae bacterium, assembly GCA_963800815.1. Classification (GTDB taxonomy): domain Bacteria; phylum Actinomycetota; class Thermoleophilia; order Solirubrobacterales; family Solirubrobacteraceae; genus Palsa-465. The sequence goes on along the minus strand of CAWDCP010000019.1, from coordinate 157,057 downwards.
CTTCGGTGCGGGCCGGCCGTTCGTGGGCATCCGACCGTTCATGCAGAACATCGAGGCGCTATGGCGGGACCCATCCGGATCGCTGCCGCGGTTCCTCCAGCGAATCGGATCCTTCTCGACGGTCACGCACCTCGATAAGCGCGGCACCGGCCTGTCTGACCGGGTCGCCGGGTTCGTTGGGATCGAGGAGCGAATCGATGATCTTCGTGCAGTGATGGACGCCGCTGGGATCGACCGCGCCGCGATCGGCGGGATCTCCGAAGGGGGTCCGATGGCGATGCTGTTCGCAGCGACCTATCCAGAGCGCGTCGATTCGCTCGTGCTGGTCGGGACCACGCCGCGGTTCACCCAGGCTGACGACTACCCGGACGGGATTCCCCCCGAACTGTTCGAGATGGTCGTCACGCAACTGGCTGACAATCGGGGCACCCCGCTCTCTCCAGTGGTCCCGATGTGGATGCCATCGATGGCATCCGACGAGGGATTTCGCACCTGGATGCAGAGTTACGAACGAGCGTGCGCCAGTCCCGGCTCTGTCCGAGACCTGATGCGATTCATCGCCGAGGTCGATGTGCGGAGCGCACTGCCGTCGATCCAGGCGCCGACCCTGGTGATTCATCGAACCGACGACCTCGTCGTCCCGGTCGCGCTGGGCCGTGACGTTGCGAAGCGCATCCCGGGCGCGCGCTACGTCGAGCATCCGGGGGCGGATCACGTGCCGTGGGTTGGCGACACGGATCGCATTGTCGAGGAAATGGAGGAATTCCTCACCGGCCGCCGGGCAACGCGTCGGCAGCCGGAGCGACCGCACGGTTCGCGCCGAGCTCGACCACTACTTGGGGCGGGAGATAAAGACAACCGGCGACGGCTTTCTCGCCACATTCGACAGTCCGAGCCGCGGCGTCCGTGCAGCAGCGGCCATCCGGGACGCTGCACAGACGATCGGAATCGAGATCCGCGCAGGACTGCACACCGGGGAGATCGAACTGCGCACCGACGACGTCGCTGCATCGCGGTGCATGTCGCCGCTCGCATCTCCGCACTCGCTGGCGCCTCGGAGATACTCGTGTCGAGCACGGTCCGCGACCTCGTGCTCGGTTCCGAGTTCGTCTTCAGTGACCGGGGCCTGCACACGCTCAAGGGCGTCGACGCCAACTGGACCATCCTCTCGCTGGCCTAACCCTCGCAACCCCAAGGCGAGCACGGCCGCAGACCAGCACCCGCCGTACCCGCAGTGCCTCCGAATTCACCCAAGCGCGGTCGCAACATCGCGGACCATCGGCACCGACCGCACCAGCGCGAGCAGCTCCCCCATCCGGAGTCCCGTGAACGCCGCAGTCAAGAACAGCGCGCCGTCCTGAGCCGGCCCGCCCCCGCGCGAGAAACGCTCCGTTTGCAGCCACGACGCGGCGAAGGAATCGAACCTTCCAAGCGGGGGGCTGCCCCGCCCTGCCGGTTTTGAAGACCGGATGGGCCACCAGGCCCGTGCCGCGCCGCCGCTGATCCTAATGTCGTGTCTGCGTGGTCAGGGACAACGTGCGGGCGCCCGGGCTCAGCCGGGTAGCCCGTGCTCCAACACGCCCTTGACGTTCGCCTCGAGTGCGTTGAGCCGGTACAGCGCGACCGCTTCGGCGGACCCGAACCGCCGGCCGGGCGCCTGCTCGGCGCCGTGGTGGCAGAGGACGCAGTGCAGGAGGGCGAGGCGGCGCTCGTCGCCGAGGTCGGCGGCGCGGTCGGTGAGGATCCGCTGACCGATCTGGATGTGGCCGAGCAGGCGACCCTCGTCGGTCAGGCCGAACTCGGCGCCATACGTGAACTCCTCGGTGCGGCCGAGGTCGTGGACGATGGCCGCGGTGAGCAGCAGATCGGAGTTGAGCTTGGGGTGCAGCTGGCAGAGGTCGTGGGCGAGCGTGGCGACCGCGACCGTGTGCTCGAGCAGGCCCCCGAGGTAGGCGTGATGGGCGGCGCGGGTGCAGGGCGCGCGGCGCCAGGCGGCGCGAAGCGCCTGATCGGCGAGCAGCGCATCGAGCAGCGCGCGGTAGCGGCGGTCGAAGACCTCGGTGACGAGATGCTCGAGGAAGCCGTCGAGCTCGTCGAGATCGCGGTAGGCGGAGGGCAGGAAGTCGGCCGGATCGGCCTCGCCGTCGGCGGCGCGGGCGATCTCGGCGACCTCGAGCACGAGCTCGTCCCGGAAGCGCTCGACGCGTCCGACGACGCGGACGAGGTCGCCGCGCTCGAAGCGACCGGCCAGGGCGTCGGCGTCCTGGAAGGCGCGAGCGGGCATCACGGTGGTGCGATCGCGCAGCTCGAGGGCGAGGTAGGCGGACCCGGTGCGGGTCGTGAGGCGGTCCTTGCGCGTGCACGCGAACACCCCGTCGACGCTCTCGCCGGGGCGCAGACCGCTCAGAGCGGGTCTCAGCGGCACGGCGGCTGTATCGGCCGGACTCATGCGCCCATCATGTACGGTGGACCGGATGCAGCCACTGCAATGGGAGCACCGCCCTGATGGCCTGCGGGCCCCTGCGCTCGTGTGCGCCTTCAAGGGCTGGAACGACGCCGCGGATGCCGCGTCGACGGCGATCTCGTTCGTAGCCGGCGCGCTCGGAGCGGAGCGATTCGCGACGATCGACCCCGAGGACTTCTACGACTTTCAGGCTACGCGGCCCCGGATCACGCTGATCGAGGGTCGCGCACGTCAGATCGTGTGGCCCGAGGTGGAGCTGTTCGCGGCGCGCGTGCCGCGCGCGCCGCGGGATCTGATCCTGCTCTCGGGCAGCGAGCCGTCGTTCCGCTGGCGAGGGTTCTGCCAGCTGATCGTCGAACTGGTCGAGGCCCTCGGCGCGCAGCTGGTGGTCACCCTGGGCGCGCTGCTGGCCGACGTTCCCCACACCCGGCCGGTGTCGGTCACCGGCCTCGCCTCCGATCCGGCCCTCGTTGCCCGGCTCGGAATGGGCTCCTCCTCCTACGAGGGGCCGACCGGGATCGTCGGCGTCCTGCACGCGGCCGTCCAGGACGCCGGACTGCCGTCGGCCAGCCTGTGGGCCGCGGTCCCGCACTACATCGCCGCCGCGCCCAACCCGAAGGCGGCGCTCGCGCTCGTCCGCAAGCTCGAGGGCCTGGTCGGGGTCGCCGTCGACGCGTCCGGGCTCGAGACCGCCGCCGCCGACTACGAGCGCCAGGTCAACCTGGCCGTGCAGAGCGACCCGGACATCCAGGCCTTCGTCGAGCGCCTGGAGCAGGCCGCCGGCAACGAGGATCCGGACGAGCCGGGCTCGCTGCCGTCGGGCGACACGATCGCCCGCGACCTGCAGCGGTTCCTGCGCCAGCGCGACGACGACGCCCAGCAGTAAGTCCGGCCCGCGCCTACCGCTCCGCGGCCGGGCACACGAGCCGGTAGTCGCACATCGAGCACGCCGCGAACGACGGTGTCGGCTCGAACCCCTGCGACAGAATCCCCTCGGCGACCTCCATTGCCACCTCGAGGATCCACTCGCGGCCGCCCTCGTCGGAGGGCACGGCGACCTTCTGGTCGTCGAGTAGGTAGTAGTAGGCCTGCTGCGAGGCTTCGAGCCGCCACGCCTCCCGGGCCCCGACCGCGTACAGCGACAGCTGCACGTCATCGGCGAGCTGGGCCGCGCTCTTGGGCCGCCCCGTCTTGTAGTCGATCAGCTCATACTCGCCACCGGGCAGGCGGTCGACGCGATCGACCCGACCGCGAAGCAGATGCGGCCCGAGCTTGAATGTGAACGAGCGCTCGAACCACATCGGCTCGGACTCCTCGGACTGGAAGCGCGCGTGGTACCGCGTGAGCGCCGACGCGGCCTTGCCCCGCAGCTGGCGCTCCTCCTCGGAGTCGGCGAAGCCACCGCGGCGCCAGCCCGCATCGAGCAGGCCGAGCAGCTCGGCCAGCGTCCCGGAGCCATCGCCGGCGTGGAAGCGCTCGAGCACCTGGTGCACGAGGATGCCGAAGCGCTGGTGAATCGTCGGCTCCTGCGGGATCCGGAACACGCGCGCGAACTTGTACTTCAGCGGACAGCTCCGGTAGGTGTCGATGTCGGAGGCCGACAGGACCACGCCGTCGCCGCGCTTGGGCAGGAACGGATCGAGCGAGGGCTCGTCGCGGGCGGCCATCGTCTTGGCGCGTCGGCCGGCGTCGCGCTCGGCGTCGAGCAGGTACTCGTCGAGCACCGAGGAGGTGAAGATCTCCCGCTGCTCGAAGGTCACGGCCTGCAGGATCCGCGAGTTGACGTCCCGGAGCGCCTCGCTGACGCTCTGCCCGTCCGGCCGGGCGATCAATGCCGCGACCTTGAGCAGCTCGAGGTAGCGGACGACCGCGTGCGAGACGTCGAGATCGGTGTCGAAGCGGAGCTCGCCGAGGCGGCCGCCGGCGCGCATCGTGCCCTCGAGGAGCTCATCGCGCAGCATGCGATAGGTCGAGTGGAGTGTCTCCGCGGGCCCGAACAGCTCCTCCTGCTTGTCCTCCCAGCCGGCGCCGAGGGCGGCGCGCGCCTCCTCGACGAGCGGTGCGGGCCCGTGAGCGGCGCCCCGTTCGCCGACCTCGGGATAGGCCAGCACCGCGCGCCGGCCCGCGCGGGTGATCGCCACGTACAGGAGCTGGCGCAGCATCGCGCGGCGATTCTCGGCCGTGTCAGCGGGGATGTCCTCGCGCAGCAGGGCGTCGGGGATCTGCTCGGGCACCGGGGCCGCGAGGCCGGCGTGGAGACCGAGGATGTAGACGTGGTCCGCGTCCAGGCCGCCGGCGGCGCCCAGCTCGAGCACCTGGACCGCGGCGGCGTCGGCCAGCTCCGGTTCCTCCTGCTCGCGCAGGCCCGAGTCGGCCACGGCGGCGATCGAGCGCGCGAACTCGCGCGGCGTCGCCTGCGGCACTCGGCGGACGTGGGCGGAGGCGAGCTCGCCGAAGCGCGCCAGCGCCCGCAGGCGCTCGACGACGTCGGCCTGGGCGGCGAACAGCTGCTGGCGGCGCAGGCCGAGTCGCTCGATCAGGCGGTGGACGTACAGGTCGGGCCGGGTCGTATCGAGCGCCGCGACCGCGGAGCGGTAGAGCTTCAGGAACACCCGGATCCGCTCACGCGCCTCGGGCGGGACCTGCGGCGACTCGGTGGCGGCGGCGAGGGCGGCGACCATGTCGAGCTTGCGCCGGCGAGCGATCTGGGTGCAGCGGGCGATATCCACCGAGCGCAGCTCGACCGGTGGCCGCGCCAGCGCCCGCACGACCGCCCCGGCGTCGGCCGGGTCGGCCAGCAGCCGCAGCCAGGCGAGCACATCGCGGATCTCGGCGCGCTGGAAGAACGCCGCTTCTCCGACCAGCCGGTGGGCCACCGCGCGCTCCTCGAGCGCCACCGCCACCGCCTGGCCTTCACGCGAGACCGCGGACACGAGGATCGCGATTCGACCTGGCTTCACATCCTCACGGGAGATCAGCCGCTCGACGTCGGCGGCCACCGATTGGGCCTGCGCGCGGCCGTTCGCGCAGCGCCAGAACACGACCTCACCGCCCGGCGGCGATTCCGGCGCCGCCGCGCCGGCCACGGCGCCCGCGGCGCGCGCCACCCGCTCCCGACAGCGCAGGCCGCGTTCGAGTGAGACCGTGTGCGTGTCCCCCGCCGCGAGGTCGCGCAGGCGAGCGGCGCCGGCCCCGCGAAAGCGCCGCAGTGCCGCCCGCGGGTCGCCGGCCGCGGTCAGGCCGCCGACCGCCACGGCCCGCGCGAGGCTGGCGGCGGCGAGGTCGAAGTCGTGCGCGTCGTCGATCAGCACGTGCTCGAACCGGCGCGCCGTCCCCGGGCGCTCGTGGACCATCCGCAGCGCCTCGCGCAGGGTGTCGCCGGCGTCCCGGGCGCTCGCCTCGCCGAGCATGCGTTCGTGGGCGCGGTAGACCTCGGCGAACTCCTGCTCGAGCGCCGCGCTGGCGCCACCGTCGGGCGCGTCCAGGAGCGCTTCGTCCTCACCCTCCGCCAAGGCGCCCGCCCAGTGGGCGTAGTCCTCGGCGGTGATGAGCTCGGCCTTGAGCCGATCGATCCGGCGCACGAAGCCGCCGAGCAGGGCGGTCGCGCTGCCGCCGAAGTCGTGGTGGCGCAACGGCAGCTCGTCGATGCGCCCGAGCAGCATTGCCAGCCGATCGCCCGCACCGAGCAGCGAGGAGAGCGCGTCGTTCTCCCAGCCGGCGGCGTCGAGCAGCCGCGCGGCCAGCGCCAGCGGAGTCTCCACGCACAGCTCCTCGTAGCCCCGCTCGAGGCTCTGCTCGAGCCTGGCGCGCAGGGCTTGGGCGGTGGCGGCGGTCGGGGCCAGGACGAGCAACCGCTCCGGTGCGCCGCCTGCGGCGACGAGAGCCAGGAAGCGCGCCGTGATGACGCGCGACTTGCCGGTCCCGGCCCCGCCGAGGACGAGCAGCGGCGAGCCCCGGTGCATGACGGCCTCCAGCTGTGGACCGAGCAGGTCTCGATCGGGCGGCAACTCCACTCTGACAGCATAAGTAGCTCATGAGCACCACACGATCGGCAATCGATGCGGACTGGCTGGCGGCCTGCCGGCGCGCTGTGGCCGGGCTCGAGCAGGTGCTCGCCGACGCTCCGAGCACGGCCGAGCGCGCACGGGAGACCGGGACCCGGGGCCATGGCGGAGACCGCACGCTGCTCATCGACCGCGCCGCAGAGCTCGTCGTCCTGAGCGAGCTCGACGCACTCAAGGTGGAGGGCTATCGCTTCACTGCGCTGTCCGAGGAGGGCGGCGAGATCGACTACGGCGACCGCTCGGTGCGGGTGATCATCGATCCGATCGACGGGTCGCTGAACGCCAAGCGCGGGGTCCCTCACCATGCCCTGTCGATCGCGGTGGCCGCGGGGGAGCGAATGTCGGACGTGGTGTTCGGCTTCGTCTACGACTTCGGTCCCGCCGAGGAGTGGTACGCCCGACGCGGCGAGGGAGCGTGGCTGGACGGCGCGCCCTTGGACCCGACAGCGGGCGAGCGTCGCGGCCGCGACGGGCGCCTGGAGATCCTCGGGATCGAGTCGGCAGATCCGCGCTGGGTCGCGGCGTCGATCGACGCGCTGGTGGGATCGGCCTACCGGCTGCGGGCGATGGGGACGATCGCCTCGGCGCTGTGCCAGGTCGCAGCCGCCCGCTTCGACGGGATGGTGTCCTTGCGCAACTGCCGCGGGGTCGATGCCGCCGCCGGTCAGCTGATCATCCGCGAGGCCGGCGGCCACGTGAGCTTCCCGAGCTTCGCCGACCCGCTCGGGGCTCCGCTCGACGCCACGCCGAGCTCGCCGATCATCGCCGCGCGAACGGCCGAGACATTGCGCGAGCTCGAGGGGATCCCGGCCGTATGATCGACTGGATCCTGGCCGAGCGGATCGCCGGCTACGTCGCTGGCCCCGGCGAGAACGGCGCGCCGACCTCGAATCTGCCCGAGCTGGCGGCCGAGAGCGAGCGCCGCGTGACCTCGTACACGGGCCTCAGGCCCGCGCAACCGCTGCCGCCGCCCGAGGGCGTGACCCGAAAGGAGTGGGTGGCCAGCAACGTCGGCGCGATGAAGACGATGCTCGACCCCGTCCTCGAGCGCGCGGGCGCGGGCCTCGGGCCGCTGCGCCCGGCGATTCAGCTCGGGCTTGGCGTCGTGCTCACGACCGAGGTCGGGGTCGTGCTCGGCTACATGGCCCAGCGGGTCCTGGGCCAGTACGAGCTCGTGCTGCTCGATCCGGCCGAGAACGGTCGGCCCCCGCGGCTCCTGTTCGTGCTGCCGAATCTCGGCCAGGCCGTGCGGGCGTTCGACGCCGAGGAGACCGAGTTCATGACCTGGGTGGCGCTGCACGAGGTCACGCACGCGGTCCAGTTCGCGAGTGTGCCCTGGCTTCAGAGCTACGTCGCCGGACTGGTCCGGGAGCTGCTCGCGACCGCCGAGGTGCGGATCGACAGCGAGCGCAAGCTGCGCCTGCCGACCGGCGAGGAGATCCGCCGCACGGTCGCCGCGCTGCGCCGGGGCGACCTGATCACACTGGTCACGAGCGAGGCCGAGCGCGACACGCTTGACCGCGTCCAGGCCGTGATGGCGGTGATCGAGGGCCACGCCGAGCACGTGATGGACGTCGTGGCGCCCGACCTGCTGCCCTCGCTGCCCGAGCTGCGCGCCGCGCTGAACCGCCGCCGGAAGTCCCAGTCGGGCCTCTCGCGGCTCCTGGCGAGGCTGTTGGGGCTCGATCTCAAGCTCAAGCAGTACGAGCAGGGCAAGCAGTTCTGTGACGCCGTCGTGCGGCAGGGCGGACCGGAGGCGCTGCACCGCGTGTTCTCCCGACCCGAGGCGCTCCCGTCGCAGGCCGAGTTGCGCGATCCGGCGGCCTGGGTCGCCCGGACGACGCCACGCGAGCTGACCGGCGGCGCCTGAGACCGCATGGCAGCCTGGTCGCGACGGCCGATCCCGGCCGCACGGGCAGGTAACCGGCCCGCCCCGGCGCTGCGATCGTGTAACCGCATAGCCCGTTTGGTTTACAAACACATGTTCGGTTGTTATCCTTAGACCGAACAGACTTAGAAGTAATATCCTTAGTCCCACGGGAGCGGAGCAACCGAAACCAAATGGCTACCAGCAGCAGTAATCCCAGCGCGCGAAAGCCCGCCACCACACGAAAGACGCCGACGGCGGCGCGTACGCGTAAGCCTGCCGGGACGGCGTCCACCACCACTTCGACTCAGCCTCGCACCCCGGTGGAGCAGGTCCAGCAGATTGCCGAGCGCGTCGTGCTGGTACCCGTCGGCGCGAGCCTGCTCGCCCGCGAGAACATCGTTTCGACCGTTCGCGAACTGGCGACCAGGTACAGCACCCGCAAGGGCGTCGAGCGCGAGTTCAAGCGCTTCGAGCGCCGCGGCGTCACGGCCCGCAACCGCCTCGAGCGCCAGGTTCGCCGCACGCGCACGAAGTTCGAGCGCGAGCTGCGCCAGCGCCGGACGCGTGTCGAGCGCACGGTCAAGCAGAACCGCCGCCGCCTCGAGCGCGAGGTGCGCCAGGTCCGGAGGGATCTGGAGAAGCAGTCCAGGACTTTGACCTCGAACGTGGAGAAGTTCGTCACCGACGCACAGGAGCGGCTGAACTCAGTCGCCTAGCAAGCAACTTCCCCCGCCGGCGCCCAGGAGAGCGCTCGAGCGGGACAGGTTCGCCGGCCTCATATCTTCGCCGGCGGATGTAGCACCCTCTCCTCCCTCAACCGCCGGGGCGTCACGCAAGTGGCGCCCCGTCGGTCCTTAAGCGCCCCGTCCCGGCGGCGGGCCCATTTCGCCCGTTTGGCAGAATGGGTTCAATGCCTACACAAGAACAGGTCATCGAGTCCCTGAAGGCCGTCATCGATCCCGAGCTCCGGCGCGACATCGTCGAGCTGCAGATGGTCCGCTCGGTCGACGTGCACGAGAACGGCGTCGTCGACGTGATGGTGTCCCTGACAACCCCCGGCTGCCCGATCCGCAGCCACTTCGAGACCGGCGTCTCGCAGGCCGTGCGCGGCCTCGACGGCGTCGCCGGTGTCAACGTGTCCTTCGACGTGCTCTCCGATACGGAGAAGGCCGCGCTCGGCCACAAGCTCGGCCGCGGCGCCCTCCCCCAGGGCGCGCTGGCCCAGGTCAAGAACGTGATCTGCATCGGGTCGGGCAAGGGTGGCGTGGGCAAGTCGAGCGTGACCGCGAACCTCGCGGCGGCCCTGGCCGCCGACGGCCGCCAGGTGGGCGTGCTCGACGCAGACGTGTGGGGCTACTCGCAGCCCCGGATGCTCGGCCTCGGCGCCGAGCGCCCGCACGTCAACGCCGAGCGCAAGCTGGTGCCGCTGCTGGCCCACGACGGCATCAAGGTGATGTCGATCGGCTTCTTCGTCGAGCAGGACGCGGCCGTCGTGTGGCGCGGCCCGATGCTCCACAAGGCCCTGCAGCAGTTCCTCGAGGACGTCGAATGGGGCGAGCTCGATTATCTCCTGATCGATCTGCCGCCCGGCACCGGCGACGTGTCGATGACGCTGGCCCAGCTGCTGCCGCAGGCCAAGTTCCTGATCGTCACCACCCCGCAGCCGGTGGCGCAGAAGGTCGCGCGCCGCTCGGCGGAGATGGCGGCCAAGCTGAAGCTCGAGGTCGCGGGCGTGATCGAGAACATGTCGGGCTTCATGACGCCGAACGGCGAGCGCTACCAATTGTTCGGCGAGGGCGGCGGCCAGCTGCTGGCCGACGAACTCGACGTGCCGCTGCTCGGCAAGGTCCCGTTGACGATGCCGCTCCGCGAGCAGTCCGACGCCGGCCTGCCGATCGTGCTCTCAGATCCCGATGACCCCGCCGCACAGGCGATCCGCCAGGCGGCGCGCGGACTGATCGCGCTGTCGCCGATCGAGCTGCCGGTCATGCAGGAACCAGCGCCGGCGGCCGCGCCGAAGCCGGTGGGCATGTCACTGCCGATGGCGTGAGCTGCGCGCGCCCGGCGTGCGCGGAACGCGGTTTGGTGGCGAGCGCGCTCCTCGGCGCGCCCGCCGCACGCTCACGTCAGGTCTTGCCGGCGTAGTACTCCGCGTTGAGCAGCGTGTACTTCTGCCACTCCTCGGGGAGCTGGTCCTCGGCAAAGCAGGCGTCGACGGGGCAGGCCTCGACGCACGCATCGCAGTCGATGCACTCCTCCGGGTCGATGTAGAGCATCTCGACCTTGTCGTAGTCGGGCTCATCGGGCGTCGGATGGATGCAGTCGACCGGGCACACCTCAACGCACGAGTTGTCCTTCGTGCCAATGCAGGGCTCGGCGATGACGTAGGCCATGGGCGTCTCGATTCCTCTGCGCTTCGATCGTTAACGGGTCACGTGGCCGGCGCATACCGGCACGGGCGGCATTCTACGGACGCGGCGCTCGCTCCGTCTCCAGCAGACGCGCCGGCGCCGCCTCGCCGTCGCCTCGTCGCGCCCGCTGTAGCCTCACCGCGATGCTGCTGCTCACCGGAGCCACGGGGACGATCGGGATGCCGCTGCTGCGGCGCCTGACCGCCGCCGGAGTGCCGGTGCGCTGCCTCGTGCGCGACCCCCGGCGACTCGGGGTCGAGCGGGTCCGGGTGCAGATCGCGCTCGGAGACCTGTCCGACCACCTCTCCTTCCGCCACGCGCTGCGGGGCGTCGACACGGTCGTGCATCTCGCGTCGGTGATCCGCGATCAGCCCGCGGGCTCGATCGAGGAGCTGGCCGGAGTGGCGACGTGGCGCCTGGTGCGCGCGGCCGAGCGCGCCGGAGTGGAGCGATTCGTGTTCTTCTCCGCGCTCGGGGCCTCGACCCGCAGCCGCGCCCGGTTGATGCGGGCCAAGGCGGTGGCCGAGCGAGCGGTGATGGAGTCCTCGCTCACGCACACCGTGATCGCGCCGTCGATCGTGTACTCCCCGGGAGATCCGTTCCTGCGCCTGCTCGAGCGGATGTCGCTGCTGCCCGTGATGCCGATCTCCGGTTCCGGCCGCACCCCGTTTCAGCCCATCTGGGCCGAGGACGTGGCCGAGTGCGTGCTCTCGACGCTGCCCGGCGGTGCGCTCGCCGGCGCGTCCGACGGGGCGCGCTACGAACTCGCCGGCCCCGACACGCTGACCTACCGCGAGGTGGTGGAGATCGCGCTGCGGTCCTACGGGCGCCCGAGGCCGGTGCTCGGTATTCCGATCCCGGTGATGCGGCGCGGGCTGCAGGCGGCCGAGCTGCTCCTCGGCCCGACCGCATTCGCCACCTGGGACGAGGCCGAGCTGCTCGAGATCCCGATGATCTCGCGGCGGGGGACCGCGGACGCCGAGCGACTGGGCGTGCGGCCGAAGTCGATGCCGGCCGTGCTCGGCGTCGGCTGAGGCTCCCGAAGTCGATGCCGGCCGCGCTCGGCATCGGCTGAGGCTCCAGCGGCCCGCACACTCAGCTGTCCGCGAGCTCCGGGTGGCGGTGGGCCCAGGGCCGAGCCTGCTCGAGCTGCGCGGCGAGCGCGAGCAGCGTGTCCTCTCGCGCCGGGCGGCCGATCAGCTGGACCGCCGTCGGCAGGCCGTCGTCGCCGTGATAGAGCGGCACCGAGATCGCGGGCTGACCGGTGACGTTGACGATCGCCGTGTAGGGGGTGAACGCACCCGAGCGCCGGTACTGGGCCCAGGGGTCGGGGCCGCGGCCATGGATCTCGCCGATCGGGACCGGGCGCTGGGCGAGCGCCGGCGTGAGCAGGACGTCGAAGCGCTCGAGGTAGCGCACGACCGAGCGCGCGACGGCCTCGAGCCGCGCCTGCGCGGAGAGCAACGTGAGCGAGCTCTCGCTGCGGGCCCGCTCCCACAGCGCCCAGGTCAGCGGCTCGACGTCCTGCGCGGTCGGCTCGCGCCCGGCCAGCCGACCGCCGATCAGCGTGGTGAACGACACGTTGGGCCCGAACGCACGGGTGAAATCCGACAGCAGGCCGAGGTTCGACCACGGCGGCAACGCCTCCTGCACCCGGTGCCCGAGCGACTCCAGCAGCACGCCGCAGTCGCGGGCGGCGGCCTCGCACAGCGGGTCGAGCTCGACACCCTCGAGCGGCATGTTGAACGCGAGCCCGATGCGCAGGCTTCCCGGGTCGCGGGCGGCGAGCTCGGCGTATCGCGCCGACGGCGGTGGCGCCCAGGTCGCGTCCCCGGGCTCGTAGCCGGCCAGCACGTCGAGCACAGCGGCGGTCTCGGCGACGGTGCGCGTGAGCACGCCGTCGGTGACCAGGAAGCTCTGGCCGCCGTCGGGGCCGGCGGAGACGCGCCCGCGCGCGCCCTTCAGTCCCACCAGCCCGCAGCAGGCGGCGGGGATCCGGGTCGAGCCCCCGCCGTCGTTGCCGTGGGCGATCGGAACCATGCCGGCCGCGACGGCCGCGGCCGAGCCCCCGCTCGAGCCGCCGGGCGTGCGCTCGCGGTCCCACGGGTTGCGGGTCGGGCCGAAGCGCCGCGACTCGGTCGTGGGCAGGATTCCCATCTCCGGGAGCGTCGTCTTGCCGACGATCACGAAGCCGGCCTCGCGCAGCCGCCGCACGCAGAACGCGTCGTGCTCGGCGACGTAATCGCCGAACAGGTCGCTGCACATGGTCACCGGCATCCCGGACACGGGACGGTTGTCCTTGATCGCGATCGGCACGCCGGCGAACGGGCGGGGGTCACCGGGGCCGATCTCGGCCGCCGCGGCGAGGGCCGACTCGTGCGCCACGTGCGTGAAGGCGTTGATCGCGGGCTCGAGCGCGTCGATCCGCCGCAGGCATGTCTGAACGAGCTCGGTCGCTGTCAGTTCGCCGGAGCGGACCAGCCCGGCGAGCGCGTCGATCGGTGCTCGCAGGAGCTCGGACACGCGCCAAGCCTAATGGGGCCGGAATCCACGACGCGGCGCGAAGGCGCCGTTGTCTACGCTGTGGAGAGCCACCGCCCGCCCAGACCCCGGCCAGGAGCATCCCCAGATGAGCGTCACGTCAGAAGTGCAGTCCGGCCTCGAAGGCGTCGTCGCTTTCGCGACGGAGATCGCCGAACCCGATCGAGAGGGCGGCGCGCTGCGCTACCGCGGCGTCGACATCGAGGAACTGGTCGGCGTGGTGCCGTTCGGACAGGTCTGGGGTCTGCTCGTCGACGGCCACCTGCTGCCCGGCCTGCCGCCGGCGGAGCCGCATCCGCTGAGCATCCACTCGAGCGACCCGCGCGTCGACGTCCAGGCCGCCCTGGCGATGCTGGCGCCACAGTGGGGCTTCCGCGAGCTGATCGACATCTCCGACGAGGCGGCGCGCGACAATCTGGCCCGCGCGTCGGTGATGGCGCTTTCGTTCGTGGCCCAGTCGGCACGCGGGTGGGGCAAGCCGCCGGTACCCCAGCGCGAGGTCGACAAGGCCAACCGGATCGCCGAGCGCTTCCTGATCCGCTGGCGCGGTGAGGCCGACCCGCGGCACGTCGAGGCGATCGACGCCTACTGGATCTCCGCCGCCGAGCACGGCATGAACGCCTCGACCTTCACCGCCCGGGTGATCGCCTCCACCGGAGCCGACGTGGCCGCCGCCCTGTCCGGCGCCGTGGGAGCCCTCTCGGGACCGCTGCACGGTGGCGCCCCGTCCCGCGTGCTGAAGATGCTCGATGACGTCGAGGCGGCGGGCGACGCGGACCGCTACGTCAAGGACCTGCTCGACCGAGGCGAGCGCCTGATGGGCTTCGGTCACCGCGTGTATCGCGCCGAGGACCCGCGGGCCCGGGTGTTGCGGCGGACCGCGCGCGAGATCGGCTCACCGCGCGTCGAGGTCGCCGAGGCGCTCGAGACGGCCGCCCTGGCCGAGCTGCAGGCACGCAAGCCCGACCGTGTGCTGGCCACCAACGTGGAGTTCTGGTCCGCAGTCGTGCTCGACTTCGCCGACGTTCCCCCGGAGCTGTTCACCCCGATGTTCACGTGCGCCCGGACGGCCGGCTGGTCGGCCCACATCCTCGAGCAGAAGCGCGAGGGCAGGCTGATCCGGCCCACGGCCAAGTACGTCGGACCGGCCCCGCGACCGCTGTCCGAGCTGCGCGACTGAGCCCAAACCCGCAGCGCTCCCGCCAGGCCCGTAAGCTCGCCGGGACTGCATGTCCGGGAGCGAACGTCAGCTGGACCCAGAGGCCCTCGGCGACCACATCGATCGGCTGTACCGCGCCGCCTGGGGCCTGTGCGGATCACGTGAGGAGGCGGAGGACCTCGTTCAGGAGACCTTCGCCCGCGTGCTGCGCAAGCCGCGCATGCTCCGGTCCGAGGACGACCTCGGCTACCTGCTGCGCGTGCTCCGCAACACGTTCTTCAGCCAGCGCCGGACGGCCGCGAGGCGGCCGCAGACCACGGCCCTGCCCGACGACCTCGACTTCGTCGAGGACCGCTCGGCGATCAACCCCGAGTCCTCGATCGAGACCGGCGCGCTGTACGCCGCGATCTCGGCCCTGCCGGATGACTTCCGCGATGCGCTGGTGGCGATCGACTTGCTCGGCCTCTCCTACCGCGAGGCGTCGCGCGCGCTGCGGGTCCGCGAGGCGACCATCACCACGCGGCTGCACCGCGCGCGCCAGCGCGTGGCCCGCACGTTGCAGGCCGACCCGACCGAGCCGCGGGAGCAGTAACGGCGCTCAGGGGCGATCCCGATTGGGATGGGTCCCTTGATGCAGCGCTCCGTACGTCGCTTGATGATCTGGCGAGGGACTTCAGGAGCGGTGCATCAGCTGCGCTCGAGGCCCGGCGCCTTCCACGCGGCGAGCGTCTGCAGCACCGCCACGGGGACGCCGTCCCCGGACAGCACGCAGGTGTGCCCCGCCCGGCGCCAGGTCACCACGTAGCGACCGTTCACGGTGAACGTACGCATCGTGGTCCCGTTCCGCTGCGTGACCACCGCGGCGGGCTGTCCGAGCGCCGGCGCGGCGACGATCGTGTAGGCGATCCGCTTGCCCTTCCAGTCGTAGAACACCGTGACGGCGCGCCGGCCGCCGACATAGTCGACCCGTTGGCCGACGGCGGTCCACCCGAATCGCGCGGCCCAGTTGGGGAAGTACACGTCCTCGATGTCGCGCGAGAGCTTCACTCCGGGGGCGCTCGGATCCGGCGCGGGCGGGGCCGCCGAGACGCCACGAGCCGCGAGCGCCGCCGCCGCGCTGACCGACGGTCCGCCGGGGCCGCCGGACGGGATCAGCAGCACGAGCGCGAGCACGAGCACCGCCAGAGCGCCGGCGAGCGCGACGCCGTAGGCCGCGGAGCGGCGCCGGCGGGCGGCCGTGGTCGGGCGCTCGGCGTCGATCCGGGCCCTGAGCGAGGCCGGCGCCGCCGGGCGGTTGGCCGGCGTTCCCAGCAGCTCGACGACCCGGCGCTCGTTGGCGTAGAGCGCGCTCAGCTCGGGCGAGGCGGCGATCCGGGCCTGGACCTCGTCGCGCCGGTCGGGCGCGAGCGAGCCGTCGGCGAGCGCCGACAGATCGGCGAGCTCGCGCGGCGTGGGCTCGGTCTGGCCGGTGGGGTGTTCGCTCGAGGGTGCCATGGGGCTACGCGTCCGATTCAGATTAACGACGCCGCGGAGCGCTCAAATCTTCCCGGCTGCACGTTCATGGGCACAGCGAGGGCCCGGCGCGCGTGCGCCGGGCCCTCGAAGTACTGCCGTTCGCGATGCGGAACGGGTCTGGCTACATCATCCCGCTCATGTCGGGCATGCCACCGCCGCCCATTCCGCCGCCGGAATCCTTGTCCGGCACCTCGGCGACGATCGCCTCGGTGGTGAGGATGTTCTTGGCGATCGACGCGGCGTTCTGGAGCGCGGAGCGCGTCACCATGGCCGGGTCGATGATGCCCGCGGCGACCAGGTCGACGATCTCGCCATTGGCGGCGTTGAGACCGTGGCCCTTCTTCGCCTTGCGGACGTCGTTGACGACGACCGAGCCCTCGAGCCCGGCGTTCTCGGCGATCTGCCGCAGCGGCTCCTCGAGCGCGCGAATGACGATCTTGGCGCCGGTCTGCTCGTCCGGCTCCTCGATCGCTTCGAGCTTGATCGCGCCCTGAGCGGCCAGCAGCGCGACGCCGCCGCCCGGCACGATGCCCTCCTCGAGGGCCGCGCGGGTGGCTTGCAGCGCGTCCTCGACGCGGTGCTTCTTCTCCTTCATCTCGGTCTCGGTCGCCGCACCGACCTTCACCACGGCAACTCCGCCCGAGAGCTTGGCCAGACGCTCCTGAAGCTTCTCCCGATCGAAGTCCGAGTCGGTGTTCTCGATCTCGGCCTTGATCTGGTTGATCCGGCCTTTGATCGCGTCGGTCTCACCGGAACCGTCCACGATCGTGGTCGTGTCCTTGGCGACGACCACACGACGAGCGCGCCCGAGCTGCGAGATCTGCGTGTTCTCGAGCTTGAGGCCCATCTCCTCTGTGATCACCTCGCCGCCGGCGAGGATCGCGATGTCCTCGAGCATGCGCTTGCGGCGATCGCCGAAGCCGGGAGCCTTGACCGCGACGCCGGTGAAGGTGCCGCGGAGCTTGTTCACGACCAGGGTGGCGAGGGCCTCGCCCTCGACATCCTCGGCGATGATCAGCAGCGGGCGACCCGACTGGATGACCTGCTCGAGCACCGGCAGCAGATCGCGGACCGAGCCGATCTTCTGGTTCGCGATGAGGATGTAGGGATCCTCGAGGACCGCTTCCATCCGCTCCTGGTCGGTGACCATGTAGGGCGAGATGTAGCCCTTGTCGAACTGCATGCCCTCGGTGAACTCGAGGTCCATGCCGAACGTCTGGCCCTCCTCGACGTTGACCACGCCGTCCTTACCGACCCTGTCGATCGCATCGGCGATCACGTCGCCGATCTCCTCATCACCAGCGGAGATGGTCGCCACGCGGGCGATCTGCTCCTTGCCGGAGATCTCCTTGGAGAGCGTCTCGATGTGCTTGACGACCTGGTCGACCGCGATCTCGATACCCCGCTTGAGGGCGAGGGGATTCGCGCCGGCGGCGACGTTCTTCAGGCCCTGGCGAACGATCGCCTGGGCCAGCACCGTCGCCGTCGTGGTGCCGTCGCCGGCCACGTCGTTGGTCGCCGTGGCGACCTCGCGGACGAGCTGGGCGCCCTGGTTCTGGAAGACGTCCTCGACCTCGATCTCACGAGCAATCGTGACACCGTCGTTGGTGATAGTCGGGGCGCCGAACTTCTTGTCGAGGACGACGTAACGGCCCTTGGGGCCGAGCGTCACCTTGACCGCGTTGGCTACCGCATCGACGCCCTGCTCGAGCGCCTTGCGGGCCTCCGCCTCGTACTTCAGTTCCTTGTGTGCCATGTGTGTAGTCGTTCTCCTGAGCTACTGAATCTTTGCCAGCACGTCGGACTCGCGGAGGACGAGGAGTTCCTCACCGTCCACCTTGATCTCGGTGCCGCCGTACTTGCTGTACAGGACTTCGTCGCCCTCGGACACGTCAAGCGGGGTGCGCTTGCCGGTGTCCTCGTTGACCTTGCCATCGCCGACGGCGAGGACCTTGCCCTTCTGGGGCTTCTCCTTGGCGGTGTCGGGCAGGACGATCCCACTCGCGGTGGTCTCCTCCTCCTCGATCGCCCGAACGATCAGACGATCGCCGAGGGGCTTGAGCTTCATGTGTTGCAACCTCCGGGTGGAAAAGAATGCTTGCGGTTTCTTGGCACTCGTGACCGCAGAGTGCCAACGACATGGACTATAGCTAGTGCGTTCGGCGATTCAAGGCCAACTTGGCACTCTCTGGTGAAGAGTGCCAGGGATCTGGGGTGGCGGGGAGGGGATGACGGCTCGTGCGGCGGCTGTTGCGCTCGCGCGGCGGCTGTTGCGCTCGCGCGGCCTCGCACGCCGCTGTTGCGCTCGCGCGGCGGCTGTTGCGCTCGCGCGGCCTCGCACGCCGCTGTTGCGCTCGCGCGGCGGCTCTCCGTGGCGCAGACGGGCGCCGGCGTGGATAACGGCGGCGGGGAAGGGGGCGGGATCGAGGGGTGGCGGCTTGGGGACCGGGGACCGAGCGCTGAGGCCCACCCCAAGCCCAACCCCGGCCCACCCCGGGCCCGACCCCGATGCACCGGATTTCAAGCGTGCTTATGTCGTCAGATCGCCCGTGAGCGGCGGACTTTGGGCATCTAAGCGCCGCTGGGGCGCTTAGATGGCCGAGGAGGCTCGGACCGGGCCGAGTCTGTCGACTTATGCACGCCCCTATTGGATGCAGCGATGGTGGGAGAGAGCCAGGAGGCGCCGGCCCACATCACGGTCAGCCGGATCCCCTCCCAGCGCCGATCCCACTCCCCGATCCGCCCCACCGCCGGAGTCGCCCGAAGCGCCGGCACGCCCGCGAAGCGCCGGCACGGCCCAAGCGCCCGCAGGGCCGTCAGCGCCGGCACGCCCGCGAAGCGCCGGCACGGCCCAAGCGCCCGCAGGGCCGTCAGCGCCGGCGCGACCCAGCCGCGACTAGTTCTGCGCCCCGCCCAGCCCGTGCAACCGGTCGCGGAGCTCGGGGGGGTTCTCGATGATCTGGGAGAAGCGGACCACGGTCACGGTGTCGTCCATCGTGACCTTGCGGCCGTAGATCTGCTCGAGGAAGTGGACCATCTCGTCGACGCGACGGAACTCGGGATTGTCGTGCTCGATGTCGCGGGGAGAGAGGTCCTTGACCCGCTTGACCTCGACCTGGTCGATGACGGCGTTGAAGATCTTCTCGCGCGGCGAGTGCTGGTAGCCGATGGTGACCAGGACGCAGTCGTTCTTGCGGTATTTATGGGACTTGTCGCCCAGGCGGATCGTGGCCGTCTTGCGACCGCGGCGGAGCTGGTCGGCGAACACCGACGAGTAGAAGTTCAGTACGCGCACCGCCGCCAGCCTACCGATCCGGTGCGGTTCGCGACAGCGCGCGGGCGACCATCTCCCGCTCGCCCGCGTAGGAGAGCGCGTTGATCGCTTTCCTGATCGGCATCCAGCGGGCCTCTTCGATCTCGCTGTCGTGGTCCGCGGGATCGCCTGAGCGGTAGGCGAACAGGAAGAACGTGACCAGCTTGGAGACGCGCCGGCCGCGCCGGCGGTACCAGTAACGGACGTCTCCGAGCTTCTCGATCAGCTCGACCTCCACGCCGGCCTCCTCGCGGACCTCGCGCGCCGCCGCCTGCTCGGGGCTCTCGTCCCCGTCCGGATGGCCCTTGGGCAGTCCGAGCACGCGGTTGCCCTCCACGTCGCGCTTGACGGGCACGATCACGATCACCTCGCCGCCGCGCACGACGACACCGCCGGCCGAGAACTCCATCTCAGTAGACGTATCGCTGGAGCGCGGCGGCGTCATGGACGATCAGCTTGCCCCGGCCCTGAGTGATGATCCCGGCCCGCTCGAGCACAGCCAGGAAGCGGCTCGCCGACTCGCGCGAGGACCCGGCCAGCTGCGCCAGGTCGGCCTGCGTCGATGTGATCAACACATCGCCCTCGGGGGCGCCCTCGGAGCGGGCGGCCGCGACGAGTTGCGCCAGCACGGCGGCGACACGGCTCTGAACCGTCTGGAAGGACTGGCGGGCCAGGCGCTCGTTGGTCTCCCGCAGCCGGCGGCCGAGCGCGCCGATGAGCTTGACCCCGATGTCAGGGTGCTGGCGCAACAGACGGCGCATGTCGCCGCCCAGGATCGCGATCACCTCGGTCCTGCCGATCGCCTCGATCGTCGCCGACCGCTTCTCGTTGTCGAACATGGCCAGCTCGCCGAAGATGTCGCCCGGCCCGAAGGTGGCCAGCGTGATCGAGCGGCCGTCGGAGTGCTCGCGGATCGCCCGGGCGTGGCCCGCGCGCACGACGTAACAGGTATCGCTCTCGTCGCCCTCGCGGAACACGATCTCGCCGGGATCGAAGCGCCGCGGGACCGTCACCTCGATGACCCGGGCCAGCTCATCGTCGCCGAGCGTGGAGAACACCGGCACGCGCCGGAGCAGCTGGGCGGTGTCCTCGCTGGTCCTCGGCACGTGCGAGGAATACCACACGTCGCGGGCGGCCGGGCCCGCCGCGGTCCGCCCAACGCGCGCCGCGGACCGCCCGACGCCGGCCCCGGTCGCACCCAGCGCGCGCCGCGGACCGCCCGACGCCGGCCCCGGTCGCACCCAGCGCGCGCCCCGGACCGCCCGACGCCGGCCCCGGTCGCACCCAGCGCCCGCCGCGGTCCCGACCCAACGCACGCCCGGTCCTGTCCGTCCAGGACGCGACCCGAGTCCGCAGGACGAGACCGCGCCGGCGATATGGTCTGTCGTCGTGACCGTTCGCAGACCCATCACGCCGCTGGTGGCAGTCGCGCTGCTGGCCACGCTGTTGCTGCCCGGATCCGCGACGGCGGCCAAGCGGCGAAGCGGCCCCACCGCGGCTCAGGTGCGAGCGGCGGTCAGTCGCGCCACACGCTCGCGCAACCTATGGGCCACGGTCAACATCTGCAACACGCGCCGCCATCCGTACGTGGTCGGATTCCGCGTCCAGATGCCCGGCCTCGGGTTCGGGACCTACCTCTCCGCCGACGTCCGGGTCCAGTACTGGTCCGGCGCCACGACGGGCTTCCAGGCCGTCCCCAGCGGCTCGGGCTCGCTGGGCTCCGTCGTCTCGCTCGGGCGCGCCACGACCGGCACTCATCAGAGCGGCGTCACGTTCGTGATCAAGCGGCCGCCGTCGGGCGTTCGCTACCTGTTCCGTGGCGTCGCGACGTTCAAGTGGAAGCTCGGGAGCAAGGTGCTCGGCAGCACCACTCGCACGACCGGACGCGGTTACCAGCACGTCGACTACGGAGATCCGGCCGGCTACAGCGCCGCGACCTGCACGATCGGCTGACCCGTGGGATGTTGGCTCAGATCAGGGTCTACGCGGCCAGAGCCGCGAACAACCGGGGGTCGTTCGTGATCACCCCCGTGACGCCGAGCGCCTCAAGCGCGCGCAGCCGCGGGAGCTCGTCCACGGTCCACACGTACAGCTCGCCGCCCGCCTTGCGGACGCTCTGCACGAGCCGCGGGGTGACAAAGCGCCACTGCGCCATCAGCGCATCGCAGCGGCCGGCGCGGATCGCCGCCGCCGCCCGGCCGGGCAGGACCACGCGCGCGATGCGCAGCGCGACCAGGGCGGGCAGCGCCAGCGCCGGCGACTGGGTCGGGTCGCGGCGCAGCTTCGGGATCGACCAGCCGAGCCGGAGCGCAGGCTCCGCCGCTCGGATGGCGGCGAGGCTCGACCGGTATTGCGAGGAGATCAGGGTCCGCTCCATCAGCCCGTAGGCTCGCAACGCCTCGACCACGCGCAGCTCGTATCCGGGGAGCTTGAGATCGACGTCGAGCTCGACCCCGGCGAATGCGTCGGAGGCGAGGTGGGCCAGGCCCTCCTCGAGCGTGTGCGGCACGCGCCCCCCGACTTCCTCGTAGTCGTGGGCCAGGATCAGGCCATCGCCGTGGCGCTCGGGCAGGACATCGAACTCGATCATGTCGACCCCCACGGCGAGCGCGGCGTCGAAGCTCTCGCGCGTGTTTCCGGGGGCGATGAGGTCCGCTCCCTTGTGGCCGACCCGCCTCAGAGGCCCACTCATGCCGCTAAGGCTAGTGGTCCTCCCCGGAAGGGCCCCCGGATCACACCCGAGCCCACCGGCCGGCGTGCCCTCACTATGACTGACACCCTGAGCACCAATACGTGGTCCGGTTCGCGTCACCCTGGCCACGCGCGACGATCCGCGCTCTGCAGCGCGGGCACGGCCGGCCCGTCTGCTCGTAGACGCGGGGCTGGATCGTGCGGTGCCCCTCGTCTCCCGAGCGGCGCATGCGCGGGCGCACCAGCTCGACGATCCGCATGACCTCGGCGTCCGACAGATCAGAGAGCGCTCGCCACGGGTCGATCCTCGCCTCCCAGCAGCCCTCCGCCTTCCAGATGTTCCCGATCCCCGCCAGCAGCGTCTGGTCGAGCAGCGCGTCGCCGATCTCGCGCGTCTGGTCGTCGGCGCGCAGACGGGCCAGGAACCGGGGAGAGTCGAACTCATCGGCGAGCACGTCGGGGCCGAGCGCGGCGAGGCGCTGATCGAACCGGGTCCGCCCTTCGGTGAGCAGCTCGAGCGTCGGCCCGTCGAACTCAACCACCTCATGGCCGCCGGCGCGCATCACGATCCAGGCCCGCCGGGGGGAGCGGCGCCACCGGCCTCCGAGCGGCGTCACGCCCCACGCTCCGGTCATCCCCAGATGGGAGTGGAGCGCCAAGCCCCCTTCGAAGCGGATGAACAGGTGCTTGCCATGCGTGTTGACGGCGGTCACGGTGCGCCCGCCCAGTCGCTCGGGCCAGCGGTCCAGCGCGTGGCGGCGCTGCGGGGTCACGATCTCGTCGGGGACGCGACCCTCGAGCACCGGGCGGATGCGGTTGGCGGCAAACCGGATCGTGTCGCCCTCAGGCATCGTCGCCGGCCGCCCCGAACCCGCGTCCTATGCGCTGAGCGTCAGCCGCCGCGGGCCCGCCTGGAAGCCGAGCGCGACGAGCAGAGGCCCGAGCCGCGAGGCCATCGCCGGCTCGCCGTCGACCTTCTCCAGCGCCACCCGCTTGATCGCGCCGCGCATCACGTGCTCGACGAGCGTGCTCAGCGCCGGCTCGATGCGCGGATCGTCGGATCCGACCAGCGTCTGCAATCCCTTGCCGCCGCGCTCGAGGTAGACGACCGGCTCGCCGTCGGCCAGCACCACGTAGGCCCCGCTCACACGCGCCGGCCGGCGCGACTCCTCGAGCGCCCGTTTGGGCCATGGCAGTGCGGCGCCGTAGGGCTGCGCCGGGTCGACCGCGGCCAGCACCACGGGCGGGCCCTCCGCGGGAGCCAGCGCGCGCAGGCGCTCGACCGCCCCGGGCAGCGCGAACTGCGCCCCTCCGAGACCCTCGACGAAATACCCGCGGCGGGCCACCCCGAGCGTCTCGAGCTGCGAGAGCTCGGGATAGACAGCCGAGAAGCCGCCCGTGACCCCCTCGGCCAGCACCTGCTCGCGGGTCAGGATCCCGTAACGCTCGAGCAGCAGCTCGCCGAGCGCGCGGCGGCGCGCGGCGGCATCGGGCCCGCCGCGAAACAGCGTCTCCGTCAGTGACCACCGTCCCTGCACCTGGGCCGCGGCGCCGCCACGGCGCCGGGCGGCGAAGCGCCCGGCGCGTCCGCTGCGCTGCCGCTCGCGCTGGGCCCGGGCGAGGGTCAGGCGGGGCGCGCGCAGCGGCGCGTAGGCGTCGTTGGTCGCCTCACCCGCCCAGACCAGGTCCCACAGCGCCTCCTGGAGCGCTTCCGGCGCCAGCGCGACGTCGACCAGCAGGTCGCTGAAGAAGCAGGCGCCGGCGGCCAGTCGCGCGCGAACGAGATCGTGCGCCTCGGAGTCGACCGGTGCCCCCTTGAAGGACGGCGCACCGAGCATCGGGGCGTCCTCGCGGAAGTAGAGCGCCACCTTGCCCGAGCGCCGGCCGAGCGCTCCGGCGCCGATCCACACGACCTCGCCGCTGGCGCACAGCTGATCCATCCAGGCCGGCGAGTAGGCGCCGACCCGGCGCGGCAGGACGTCGCGCTCCCAGGTCTCGACGGGCAGCGCCAGCCCCTGCAGCGGGACGAGCACCTCGCGCAGGCGGTCGATGCCCGCGCCGGAGGCAGGATGGCGGTCGACACCCTGCCAGCCGGGCAGGAAGCGGGCCAAGGCCCGCTGATCGGCGGGCTCGATCTCCTTGCGCAGCACGGCCAACGAGGCGCGGCGCAGTCGCCGGAGCACCTCGGGATCACACCATTCGCGCTCGCTGCCGCCGGGTCGCAGCTCGCCGCGGACGAGCTCCCCTGAGTGCTCGAGCTCACCCAGCGCGGCTGAGCAGTCGACGCCGTAGCGCGCGCGGACCTCGGCCGTGGTGAACGGCACGTGGGTGGCGGCGAAGCGCCTCAGCAGCTTGACCAGCGCCCCGGGCACGTCCTCCAGGAACACGGCCGGCAGGCCACCGGGTGGGACGACACCGAGCGCGTCGCGGTAGAGGCCGGCGTCGGCAGCGTCGATCCAGCGCTCCTCGCCGGCGAGGCGGACGCGCACGGCGCGGCGCTCGCTGTGCAGGTCCTCGAGCATCCGCGGTGCGTCGAGGCCGGCGAGCACGCGGGCGCCCGCCTCCTCAGCGGTCAGATCGCCGATGCGGCGGAGCACGTCGTGCATCCCGTCCCGGTTGGCAGCGCGGGTGCGATCGGAGAGATGCTGGAGGTCCTCCTCCACCTGGGTCACCGCCCCGGGATCGATGAGGTCGCGGAGCTCCTCCTGGCCGAGCAGCTCGCGCAGCAGGTCGCGGTCCAGCGACAGCGCGGCGGCCCGGCGCTCGGCGTTGGGCGTGTCGCCCTCGTACATGTAGGTGGCCACGTAGTCGAACAGCAGCGATGAGGCGAATGGCGACGCCGTCGGTGTCTCCACCTCGACCAGCGACAGCTCGCGCCGGTGCAGCGCGGTCAGCAGCTCGACCAGCCCGGTGACGTCGAGCACGTCGCGCAGGCACTCCCGATAGGTCTCGAGCACGATCGGGAACTCCCCGTACTTCTTGGCCACCTCGAGCAGGGACTGGGACTTCAGCCGCTGCTGCCACAGCGGGGTGCGCTTGCCGGGCCGGGCGCGGGGGATCAACAGTGCGCGACCGGCGTTCTCCCGGAAACGGGCGCCGAACAGCGCCGAGGAGGAGAGCTCGGCCACGACCATGTCCTCGACCTCGTCGGGCTCCAGCAGGACCAGGTCGGCGCCCGGCGGATCCTCGGCGTCGGGCAGGTGGACGATGATTCCGTCGTCGGACCAGATCGCGTCGGATTCGAGGTCGAGCTGGTCCCGGATTCGGGCGCTCAGCGCCAGCGCCCAGGCGGCGTGTACGCGTCCGCCGTAGGGCGAGAGCACGCACAGCCGCCAGTCGCCGATCTCGTCGCGGAAGCGCTCCACCACGATCGTCCGGTCGGAGGGGATCACCCGGGTCGCGGCCTGCTGCTCGCGCAGGAACTCGACCAGGTTCTTGGCCGCCCGGCGGTCGAGGTCGTACTCGGACTCGAGCGACTCCGGCGCCTGGTCGACGGCCCAGCGCGCGAACGCGCCGATCGCCTGGCCGAGCTCCTTCGGGCGCCCGATCGAGTCGCCCTTCCAGAACGGCACCGCACCCGGCAGCCCGGGCGCCGGCGTGACGATCACGCGGTCGCGGCCGATCTCCTCGATCCGCCACGTGGTCGCCCCGAGCAGGAAGGTCTGTCCGGGACGGGCCTCGTAGACCATTTCCTCGTCGAGCTCGCCGACGCGGCGTCCGTCGGGGAGGGTGACCGCAAACAGGCCACGGTCGGGAATCGTGCCGGCGTTGGTGACCGCGAGCTGGCGCGCGCCGGGTCGGGGCCGGATCGTCCCCGCGACCCGGTCCCAGACGATCCGCGGCCTCAGCTCGGAGAACTCGCTCGAGGGATAGCGCCCGTCGAGCATGTCGAGCACGTTCTCGAGCTGACCCCGGCTGAGCTCGGCGTAGCTGTAGGTGCGGGTCACGAGCGCATACAGGGCGTCGACGGAGACCGGTTCCTCCTCGCCGGCGGCGGCGGCGATGGCCACCACCTGCTGGGCGAGCACGTCGAGTGCGTTGCGGGGAACCACGGTGGTTTCGATCTTTCCCTCGCGCATGCGCCGCGCAACGACCGCGCACTCGAGCAGGTCGGCACGGAACTTGGGGAAGATGCGACCGCGGCTGACGTCGCCGACCGAGTGACCGGCGCGGCCGATCCGCTGCAGGCCGCGGGCCACGGACTTCGGCGACTCGACCTGAATCACGAGGTCGACCGCGCCCATGTCGATCCCCAGCTCGAGGCTCGAGGTCGCCACCAGGCACGGCAGCTCGCCGGCCTTGAGCATCTCCTCAACGACCACCCGCTCCTCGCGCGCGAGCGATCCGTGGTGCGCACGGGCCAACTCCTCGCCGGCGAGGTCGTTCAGGCGGAGGGCCAGGCGCTCGGCGCCGCGGCGGTTGTTGACGAACACGATCGTCGAGCGGTGAGCTCTGATCAGCTCGAGCAGCTCGGGATAGATGGCGGGCCAGATCGAGCGCCGCGTGGCCTCCCCCCCGGCCAGCGGATCGATCTCCGGCGCGGGCGTGTCGTCAGGCTCGGTCATCGACTCGACCGGCACGTGGATCTGGAGGTCGAGCTCCTTGCCTGCGGCGGTGGCATCCACGAGCCGGCACGTGCGGCTGGGGCCGACCATGAACCGGCCTACCTCCTCGAGCGGGTTCTGTGTCGCCGACAGGCCGATCCGTTGCACATCGCGCCCGGCCGCCTCGGTCAGGCGCTCGAGCGTCAGCGCCAGATGCGCGCCGCGCTTGGTCGAGGCGACGGCGTGGATCTCATCAACGATGCACCAGCGGGTGGCGGCGAACATCGCCCGGGCCCGCCCGGTGAGCATCAGGTACAGCGATTCGGGTGTGGTGATGAGGATGTCGGGCGGCTCGCGCAGCATCGCCTGGCGCTCGCGCTGGGGTGTGTCGCCCGTGCGCACGGCGACGCTGAGCTCCGCCCCGACCCCGCGCAGCGGCGCCCGGAGGTTGCGCTCGATGTCGTAGGAGAGGGCCTTGAGCGGTGAGACATAGACGAGCCGTGTGCCCCGCTCGGGCGACGCCCCGCCACCGTTCGCGCCCGCGTCGCCGCGTGCCGGCGCCGCCGCGCGCTCGGCCGAGAGCCGGTCGATCGCCCACAGGAACGCGGCCAGCGTCTTGCCCGATCCGGTCGGAGCCGAGATGAGGACGTGATCGCCGGTGGCGATGGCCGGCCAGGCCTGCGCCTGGGCGGGCGTCGCGGCGGCGAAAGCACCGTCGAACCATTCACGTACGCGAGGGGTGAAAGCGGACAGCGGCACGTGCACGGAGCGTAGCGACGTGGACTTCTACCTAGCGGGAACCCGGATGCCTACGGTTGGCACCTGGCGCCCGGACGACAAACCTTGGCCGATTACCCGACCGCCGCGACCCGGCGGTCCCCAGACTGCGGAGAGGAGCACCCGGATGGCAGCCACCGACACCACGCGCTTCAGCGAGATCTACCGACGCTCGTTGGAGCAACCCGAGGAGTTCTGGGCGGAGGCGGCGGCCGAGATCGACTGGATCAAGCCCTGGACACGCGTTCTCGACGACTCGGGCGCACCCTTGTACCGCTGGTTCACCGGCGGACAGCTGAACACGTGTTACAACGCGCTCGACCGCCACGTCGAGAACGGCCGCGCCGATCAGCCGGCGCTGATCTACGACTCGCCGGTGACCGGCAGCGCGCGGACCTACACGTACCGTGAACTGCGCGACGAGGTGGCCAAGTTCGCCGGTGCGCTCGTCGCTGCCGGCGTCGAGAAGGGCGACCGCGTGATCATCTACATGCCGATGATCCCCGAGGCCGCGATCGCGATGCTCGGGTGTGCCCGGATTGGGGCGATCCATTCGGTGGTCTTCGGCGGCTTTGCCGCCAACGAGCTGGCCACCCGGATCCGGGATGCCGGGCCGAAGGTCGTGGTCTCGGCCTCATGCGGGATCGAGCCCGGCCGCGTGATCGCCTACAAGCCGCTGCTCGACGCCGCGATCGAGCTCGTGGAGGACAAGCCCGATCACTGCATCATCGTCCAGCGGCCCCAGCTCGAGGCCGAGCTGACCCCGGGCCGTGACCTCTCCTGGGCCGACGCGGTCGCGGCCGCGCAGCCCGCCGAGTGCGTCCCGGTCGAGGCGACCGATCCGCTCTACATCCTCTACACGTCGGGCACGACCGGCGAGCCCAAGGGGATCGTCCGCGACAACGGCGGTCACGCCGTGGCGCTGAAGTGGTCGATGAAGAACATTTACGACGTCGACCCCGGCGAGGTCTACTGGGCGGCGTCCGACGTCGGCTGGGTCGTGGGGCACTCCTACATCGTCTACGCCCCGCTGCTGCACGGCTGCACGACGGTGCTCTACGAGGGCAAGCCGGTCGGCACGCCGGATCCGGGCGCGTTCTGGCGCGTGATCTCCGAGCACGGTGTCAGCACGATGTTCACCGCCCCGACTGCGTTCCGGGCGATCCGCCAGCAGGATCCCGAGGGCGAGCACATCAAGCGCTATGACCTGTCGAAGTTCCGGATCCTCTTCCTGGCCGGCGAGCGCTGCGACCCCGAGACGCTGCATTGGGCCGAGCGCGAGCTGGACCGGCCGGTGATCGACCACTGGTGGCAGACCGAGACCGGCTGGGCGATCGCCGCCAACTGCATGGGCATCGAGCCGCAGCCGGTGGTCGCGGGCTCTCCCACGCTGCCGGTACCGGGCTGGAACCTGCGCTCGGTCGACGGCGAGGGCAACGAGGTGCCGGCGGGCGAGACCGGCGCCCTGGTCGTCAAGCTGCCGATGCCGCCGGGTGCGACGCCGACGCTGTGGAACGCCGATGAGCGCTTCAAGTCGACCTACCTGATGTCGTTCCCGGGCTACTACCAGACGGCCGACGCCGGCTACATCGACGAGAAGGGCTACGTGTTCGTGATGGCGCGGACCGACGACATCATCAACGTCGCCGGCCACCGGCTCTCGACCGGAGCGATGGAGGAGGTCCTGGCCGAGCATCCCGACGTGGCCGAGTGCGCCGTGATCGGGCCGGCGGACGAGCTCAAGGGCCAGCTGCCGGTGGGTTTCCTGGTGCTCAAGGCCGGCGTCGACCGACCGCACGAGGAGATCGTCGCCGAGTGCGTGAAGATGGTCCGCAACCGGATCGGCGCGGTGGCCGCATTCAAGACCGCCACCGTCGTCGAGCGACTGCCGAAGACGCGCTCGGGCAAGATCCTGCGCGGCACGATGCGCTCGATCGCCGACGGCAAGGAGTACAAGGCGCCGGCGACGATAGACGATCCGGCGATCCTGAGCGAGATCGACGTAGCGCTGACGCAGATCGGCTACGCCCATGCCGCCCACCCAGACGCCGCGGAGGCCGGGAAGTCCGCTTAGGACCGGGACCCGGGCTGCGGCTCGGGTGACATGAACGCGAGCGCGGGGCCCAGCCCCGCGCTCGTGCGCACCGTCGTGATCCGGCGGCCGGGCTGAACCGCGGGCTTAACCGCACCGACCCGGTCGCCGAGACGCGCAGCGAGAGCGTCGAGGTCATCGACGATCGCCACCAGCCCCCAGAAGCGGGCGGGGCCCGCCGGCGCGCCGACCGCCTCGACGAGCTCCAGGATCGCCGGGCCGAGACGGCGAAAGCCCTGCTGGAAGCCGCCGGCGTCGCGGATCCGGCGCAGCGGCAGCTCCGCTCGCTCGAGCGCCGTCGCGGTGCGATCGAAGTCGGGCGTCAGGACGACGACGTGGTCGAGCGCCACGGCGCCGTTGGGGTGGGCGCTCGGTTTCGGCCCGGTGGGCCGGGGCGGCGCCGCGACGCTCGTGGCCAGGCCGTCGATGTCGCTGACGGCGGCGGGGATCGCCGTCAGCGCCCAGGCCACGATCCCCACGCCGGGGGCCCCGAGCACGAGCCGCACGCCTCCGAGCGCGATCGCCGCGTCGGCCTCGACACGGAAGCCGAGCGCTTCCCAGCGCTCGGACGGGTCGGCGAGCCGGAGCTCGGCCAGCGCGGGGCGGCCGGCGGCGCTCATCGGCGAGGGCCCGCCGCACCCAGCCGCGCCATCTCCCGGGCCGCCCCCAACACGTCGTCCATCATCGGCTCGGTCAGGCGACCGGTGAACGTGTTCTGTTGGCTCGGGTGGTAGCAGCCGAGCAGCGGAAGCCGCTCGGACGGGAGCAGCGCGCCGTGCCCAAAGCGCGGCTTGGGCCGGGGCACCGGTACCCCGAGCGCGGCCCGGGCGCGCAGCGCCGCGTCCCAGGCGAAGCCGCCGAGGCAGACGATCACCCGCACGCCGTCGAGCAGCGCGAGCTCGCGCTCGAGGTATCCTGCGCACGCGTCGCGCTCGGCGATCGAAGGGCGATTTCCCGGCGGCGCGCAGCGCACCGCCGCGGTCACGAAGCAGTCGTGCAGCGTGAGCCCGTCGTCGGCCGCGACCGACGTCGGCTGGTTGGCGAAGCCGCTACGCCATAGCGCCGCGAACAGCCAGTCGCCGGAGCGATCGCCGGTGAACACCCGGCCGGTCCGGTTGCCGCCATGGGCCGCCGGGGCCAGCCCGAGCACGAGCACGCGGGCGGCCGGATCCCCGAATCCCGTCACCGGGCGCCCCCAGTAGCGCTCCTCGGCGAAGGCGGCACGGCGCGTGCGCGCCACCTCCTCGCGCCAGGCCACGAGCCGGGGGCAGCGCCGGCAGTCGACGATCTCGCGCTCCAGCGCGGCGAGCGCGCACCGCTCCGGGCTCACTGCTGCGCCAGCACCCCGACGATCAGCCGGTCGATCACCGGGGCCAGCTCGAGCACGTCCGCAGGCTCGCCGAGGCGCACCTGGCGCACGACGAGCTCGGTGATCGCGCCCACGACGGCGTACGCGTCGTGGGGTGAGGCGAAGCGCTTGACCAACCCGCGCCGGGCCCCGCGCGCGTTCTCGAGGTCGAGCACGTCGGCGAACATCTGCATGATCTGATCGCGCCGGTGGGCGGCGCGCGGCCCCGCGCCGATGATCTCGACAAGCAGCGTCTGCGCGAACTCGGGATGCTCGACCAACGCGGACAGAAACGCCCGCGTCCCGGCTCGCAACCGCTCGGCGGCATCGCCGTTGCCGGCCGCGCGTGCGGCCTGCGCCTGATGGGCCATCACGACCTCGGCGGCATGATCGAACAGGGCGATGATGCAGTCCTCCTTGTTGGCGAAGTGCTCGTAGAACGTCGCCTTGGACATGCCCGCCTGGCGGCTGATCGACTCCGAGCTGGCGCCGGCGTAGCCACGGCGGGCGAACTCGACCGCCGCCGCCCGCAGGAGGCGCTGGCGCTGGCGCGGCAGCCGGACCTCCGGTGGCGGGGCGTGCCGTCCGCGCGGAGCCGGCGGGGCAGACACCCGACCGCCACCTCCCGAGCGGGCGCCCGCCGGCATTACCGCAGCGCCCGCCCGTAGTGGCGCTCGTAATACTCGCGATAGGCGCCGGAGCGGATCGGTTCCCACCACCACTCGTTGTCGCGGTACCACGACACCGTCCGCTCCAATCCCTCCTCGAACCCGGTCCGCGCCCGCCACCCGAGCTGCTGCAGCTTGCCCGACGACAGGGAGTAGCGGCGGTCGTGGCCGGGTCGATCGGTGACGTAATCGATCAAGGACTCATCGCGTCCGGTCAGCGCCAGGATCCGCTGCACGACGGCGATGTTCTCGCACTCGTCGGGACCGCCGCAGTTGTAGGCCTCGCCCGGGACGCCGTGCGCGAGCGCGTGCCCGATCCCGCGGCCGAAATCCTCCACGTAGAGCCAGTTGCGGACGTTGCGGCCATCTCCGTAAACGGGCAGCTGGTCGGCGGCCAGGGCGTTGAGGATCATCAACGGGATCAACTTCTCGGGGTACTGGTAGGGACCGTAGTTGTTGGAGCCGCGGCAGATCACCGCCTCCAGCCCGAAGGTGTGGAAGTAGCTCGAGACGAGCAGGTCGGCGCCGGTCTTGGTCGCGCTGTAGGGCGAGGACGGCTGCAGCGGCGAGGACTCGGTGAACGAGCCCTCGTCGATCGAGCCGTAGACCTCGTCAGTGGAGACCTGCACATAGCGGAGCCCACCCTCGCGAGCGGCTTCGAGCAGCACGTGCGTGCCCTGCATGTTGGTGACGATGAAGCCCTCGGGATCGGAGATCGATCGATCCACGTGCGTCTCGGCGGCGAAGTTGACGATCGCGTCACAGCCCTCGACGGCGTCAGCCACGGCCCGCGGGTCCTCGATCGCGCCGTGGACGAAGCGGATCCCGTCGATCACGTCGTGCAGGTTCTCGCGCCGGCCGGCGTAGGTCAGCTTGTCGAGCACGGTCACCTCGTCGCCGTGCTCGGCCAGGCGCAGGCGCACGAAGGTGGAGCCGATGAAGCCGGCGCCGCCGCACACGAGCAGTCTCACGACGGCACCCCAGCGGCGAGGAATGCCTCCAGCCCCTGCTGCCACGGCGCCAACGCGGGGACGCCGGCGCGCTCGGAGCGCAGCACGCTGTAGGCCGGCCGCGGTGCGGGGCGGCCGAGCTCGGCCGTGGTGCCGGGCACGATCGTGGCGCCGAGGCCCACCCGGGCGATAATCTCAGCGGCGAATTCGTACCACGAGCATTGACCACCGCCGGCCACATGGACGATCCCTGACACCGGCTCCTTGGCCAGGGCGACAAGCGCCGGGGCCAGATGTCCGGTGAACGTGGGGCACCCGACCTGATCATCGACCACGGTGAGCTGATCACGCTCGGAAGCCAACCGCAGGATGGTGGCCGGAAAGCAGGGCCCCGCGGCGCCGAACAGCCATGACGAGCGCACGATCGTGTGCCGGTCGGGCGCCGCCTCGGCCACGGCGGCCTCGCCCGCGAGCTTTGAGCGGCCGTAGGCCGACGCCGGACCGACCGAGTCCGTCTCGACGTACGGGGTGCGCTTGGCGCCGTCGAATACGTAGTCGCTGGAGACGTGAATCGTCCACGCCCCCTGCGCCCGGGCGGCGCGAGCCACGTGTCCGGCGCCGGGCCCGTTGACGGCCAGCGCCCGGGCCTCATGCGCCTCGGCGCCGTCGACGTCGGTCCAGGCCGCGCAGTTGACGACGATGTCGGGCCGGTGCTCGGCCATGGCGGCCTCGACGGCACCGCGATCAGTGATGTCGAGCTCGGTCCGGGCGAGCGCGATCGGCTCGATACCCGCGTCGGTGGCCGCGCTCAGGACGTCTCGTCCGAGCATTCCAGCGGCGCCTGTAACCATGAGTCGCATCGGCGCCCAAGGGTAGACGGGACGGGCTGTCCGCGACTGTCTCTCCACCTGGGCAGGCCCATGGCATCGCACTTCGCCCAGACGGCGTGGCGATCCGCGCGCCGAAGGGGTACACATTCCAGGGTGGACGAGCTGAGCGCATCGCCGCCCCTGGCCGGCTACGACGTACCGGAGGGCTGTTGCGACGAGCTGCTCGAGGACGACGGCACGCCCAGGCCCCACGCCGCACCGCTGATGGCAACGCTGGCGCGGCTCGGTCCCGATGCCCTGGCGGCGGCAGGCCACCGCCGCGACACGATCTTCATGCAACAGGGAATCACGTTCGAGGTCGCCGGCACCGACGGCGAGCGCCGCGATCGGGCCTGGCCGCTGGACCTCGTGCCCAGGGTGCTGCCGGCGGGCGAGTGGACGGGGATCAAGCGCGGCCTGGCCCAGCGCATCCGGGCCCTGAACGCGTTCGTCGACGACGTCTACCACGCCCACGAGATCGTCCGCGCCGGGATCGTCCCGTGGTCGCTGATCGTCAGCCGCCCGAGCTTCGCGCGGCCGGTGCACGGGGTGCGCCCACCCGGTGGCGTCTACTGCCACGTGTCGGGATGCGATCTCGTGCGCGGCGGCGACGGTCGCTGGCGGGTGCTGGAGGACAACGTCCGCACGCCGTCGGGGATCTCCTACGTGCTCGAGAACCGGGTCGCGATGACGCGGCTGGTGCCGGAGCTGTTCGCCGGCCACCGCGTGCGGGGCGTCGGCCATTACCCGTCGCTGCTGCTCGACGCGCTACAGGCGGTGGCCCCGGCCGGCGACGGCGAGCCAACCGTGGTCGTGTGGACGCCCGGCTCGCTCAACTCGGCCTACTTCGAGCACGCGTTCCTCGCCCGCCAGATGGGCGTGGAGCTGGTCGAGTCGCGCGACCTGGTCGTCCGCGACGCGATCTGCTTCATGCGTACGACGGCCGGGCTGCAGCGCGTGCACACGATCTACCGCCGCCTCGACGACGACTTCATCGACCCACTCGAGTTCCGCCCCGACTCGCTGCTCGGCGTTCCGGGCCTCGTCCGCGCCTACCGCGCCGGGACGGTGGCGATCGCGAACGCCATCGGCACCGGGGTGGCCGACGACAAGGCCGTCTATCACTACGTGCCGGAGATGATCCGCTTCTACCTGAGCGAGGAGCCGATCCTCGACAACGTGCCCACCTACCTGCTGAGCGACGAGAGCGTCCGCCGCCACGTGCTCGGCCGCCTCGATGAGGTGGTTGTCAAGCCGACCTCGGAGTCGGGTGGCAAGGGCGTGTTCATCGGACCCCAGGCCAGCGCGAGCGAGCGCATCCGGCAGGCCGAGCTGATCGAGCAGGCGCCCGAGCGGTACATCGCCCAGGAGCTCGTGCACCTCTCGACGGTGCCGACTGAGACCGAGGAGGGGCGTCTCGTCCCGCGCCACGTCGACCTGCGCCCGTTTGCCGTGTTCGGCGATGAGATCCGGATCGTGCCCGGCGGCCTGACCCGGGTCGCGCTGCGCGAGGGCTCGATGATCGTCAACTCTTCGCAGGGCGGTGGCTCGAAGGACACCTGGGTGCTCGACGACGGCACCGCGTCCGACGTGGCGCCGGGCACGCTTCCGGGTCACCGGCCCCCGCGACTGCCCGACATCCGCTACGGCGGTTGGCACGGCCAGGCGCAGCAGCAACAGCAGACCCGAGCGGCCGGGAACCACTAGCCCGATGCTCGCCCGGATCGCGCAGGAGCTGTTCTGGCTCGGCCGCGATCTCGCCCGAGCCGAGCACACCGCGCGCATGCTCGACGGCGTCTTCCACGCCGACGTCGCCGGTGACCCCAGCGACCAGGGGATCGCCCTCGGCTGGGAGGGCGTGCTCGCGATCATCGGGGCCAAGGCCCAGGCTCCCGGCAAGAAGGGCGCCCGGAACGGCGAGGACGACGAGCGGGCCGCGGCGGCGGACGCAGCCGCACGACGCGGGCCGGGCCCGCTCGAGCGCACCGAGGTCGCCCGGCTGCTCACGCTCGACCCCGACAGCCCCGCCTCGGTCGTCTCCTGCGTCGCCCGTGCGCGTGAGCGCGGGCGCACGCTGCGCGACGTCATCTCGACCGAGATGTGGGAGGCGCTCAACACGTTCCACCTGTCGCTCGCCGGCCGCGACCTGACCGCGGTGCTGGCCTCGGGCCCGTACTCGGCCTACCAGGAGGTCAAGGAGCGCTGTGCGCTGTTCTGGGGGCTCGTGGACCGCACCATGCTGCGGGACGAGAGCCATTCGTTCCTCGAGGCCGGCGGTCGCATCGAGGCCGCCGACATGGTGCTGCGGATGCTGAGGGTGGCCGTACCACCCGAGCCCGAGACGGGCGGTCACCAGGGCGGGGCGCTCGCGCTGCTGCACGCCGTGGGCGGGTTTCAGGCCTACCGCCGCGCGGTCCGTACCGCGCCCACCGTCGGTCCCGTCGCCCGCTTCCTGCTCTACGACGGCGCCTATCCGGGCTCGGTTGCCTCCTCGGTCGAGGCGCTGCACACCGCGCTCAGCACCGCGGACGCGCAGCCGCGCTCCTCGCCACCCGTGCTCCGGCTCGGCCGGCTGATCGCCGATCTGGAGCTGCAACGCCGGGCCCCGCACGCGACCGGAGCACTCGATCAGACGCTCGAGCACGTGCAGGAGGAGCTCGAGCGGGTCGACTTGGACATCGACGATCGCTACTTCGCGGTCGCCCTCGCGGTGGCGGTACATCTGTGAGCGCCGCGATGATGCCCGGGATGAACTTCGCGATCCGGTTCCTCACCGAGTACCGCTACGACGCCGACGTGGTGGACAACCTCAACGCGCTGCGAGTCAAGCCGGCGGCCAACGCGAGTCAGCGCTGCGACGAGTTCAGCGTCCGGCTGAACCCCGAGGCCCGCCTGCACCGGCACGCCGACTACTTCGGGACCGATGTGGTGGAGTTCGAGATCTCGCGCCCGCACCGGCAGCTGTCGATCGACGTGCGGGCGCGGGTCGCCACTCGCCGCCCGGCGGAGCCCTCGCGGGCGCCCTGGGAGGCCCTGCGCGAGCCCGCCTACCGCGAGTCCGGCGGCGAGTTCCTGCTGCAGACCGACGACGCGGGCAGACACCCGATCCTGCGCGAGATGCTCGAGACCACGCGCGCCGCGGCGACTCCGTTGGCCACGCTGATGCTGATCTCCGAGCTGATCCCGGACCGGTTCGAGTACCGCCAGGGCGCGACCTACGTCGACTCGACGATCGAGCACCTGCTCGAGGTCGGCGCGGGGGTGTGCCAGGACTACGTGCACCTGGGGCTGTGCCTGCTGCGCCATCACGGAATCGCCGCCCGTTACGTGTCCGGCTACCTGTTCGCGACCAGGAGCGGCGACGCGCAGGAGTCGGTGGAGGTCGACACGCATGCCTGGATCGAGGCGCTGCTGCCCGTGCTCGGCGGCGGCGAGCCGGTGTGGGTCGGCGCCGACCCGACCAACCGCGGCCTCGCGGGCGAGAACCACGTCAAGATCGGCCACGGTCGCCACTACGCGGACGTGCCG
The DNA here is from genome assembly GCA_963800815.1 of uncultured Solirubrobacteraceae bacterium. GTDB lineage: Bacteria > Actinomycetota > Thermoleophilia > Solirubrobacterales > Solirubrobacteraceae > Palsa-465. The sequence continues at coordinate 120,253 of CAWDCP010000019.1, read as the reverse complement.
CCGATCAAGGGCGTCTTCCGCGGCGCCGCGAGCGCGGAGCTCGCGGCCCGCGTCACGATGACGCGGCTCGAGCGAGTCGACCCGGCGTCGATCGCGCGGTCGTAGCCCACCGCTCGGCGCTCCGCGGGGCTGCGAGGCGCGGCGCGGCGGCAGGGTGCGGCGAGTCTAGTTCCAGAAGTCCGGGATGAACTCGCCGTCGCCGCCCTCGGGGCGGTCGTTGCCGATCGCGATCAGTTCGAGTCCATCCGGTCCGGCGTGGAAGGCACGCCCGACCTGCGGTGCGACCCGGACCACGTCCCACTGGCGCACCTCGATCTCCTCGTCGCCGAGCCGCACGTGACCCGATCCGCTGACCACGACGTACGCCTCCTCCTGCTCACGGTGGCGGTGGCCGAACGGCGCCTTGAAGCCGGGGGCGTAGCGGAAATAGCTGACGCCGAGGTGATCTGAGTCGAGATGCTTGCGCGCAAACCGCGCCTCGACCTCGGGGCCGCGGTCGGCCGCCGAGTCCTCGACCTCCTTCAGGTTCTTGATCGCGTAGTCCGACATGCACATGAGTGTATTGACGCCGCGTGCGGCGCGGTTACACGGTGTGTATGAGCGCGGGCCGTTCAGTGGTACGGTCGCGTCATGGGAGAACGCACGCAGTACACACCTGGGACCTTCTGCTGGACCGACCTGTCGACCTCCGACCCCGATGCGGCCAAGACCTTCTACAGCGCGCTGTTCGGCTGGGAGGCGGAGGACATCCCGGTCGGCGACGGCGCCGTCTACTCGATGATGCGCCTCGGCGGCAAAGCCGCGGCGGCGATTTCACGGCAGCAGCCCCAGCAGGCCGCGTCCGGTGTCCCGCCGCTGTGGAACAGCTACGTCTCGGTACAGAGCGCCGACGCGACGCTGGCGCGCGCCGAAGAGCTCGGCGCGACCGTGCACGCGCCCGCCTTCGACGTCATGGAGGCCGGGCGGATGGGCGTGATCCAGGATCCGCAGGGAGCGTATTTCCTGGCCTGGGAGCCGAAGCAGACAATCGGCGCCGAGCTCGTGAACGCCAACGGCGCGCTGGCCTGGAATGAGCTCGCCACGCCGGACCTCGACGCCGCGAGCGCGTTCTACGGCGCGCTGTTCGGCTGGACGATCGAGCCGCTGGACGCTCCGATGCCCTACCGGGTGATCAAGAACGGTGAGGCCGGCAACGGCGGCATGACGATCCCGAACCCTCCGGGCACGCCGCCGCACTGGCTCGTCTACTTCGGTACCGATGACCTCGACGCCGCGCTGGCGAGGATCGCCGAGCTCGGCGGAACCGCGCTCACGCCGGCGATGGACATCGGGATGGGACGGATCGCCGTGGGCCAGGACCCGCAGGGAGCGGTGTTCGCGCTGTTCGAGGGCGAGCTCGACCCGTAAACCCCGGGATCGAGCCCGGCGCCCCGCCATCGAGCCTAGGTGGAGGCCGCCGCCCGAGCGTCGACCGCGCTGCCAAACTCGACCAGTAGCTACGACCCCGACGAGCCGGTCGGGGTGGCGCTCGGCCAGCCGCAGCGCGACGGCGCCGCCGAGCGAATTGCCGGCCACGATCACCCGCCGGCGCGGGCGGCGGCGTAGCGCACCAGGGCCAGCGATTGGCGCCACGTGTCGGCGCTGTCGGCGTAGCCGTGGAACATCACGATCGGGGCGCCGTCCCCCTCGAGCTCCAGCACCCTCGTGTCGTAGCCGGCCAGCGTCTGGCGATGCTCGAACAAGGGCTTGATCACGTGCTCACTCCGTGTCGGGTTCGGGACGACCGGTTGCAGACACCGGCCGCTGCTTCCTACCCGGATACTGCTGCGGCACGCGTCGTTTCGGGCGCGCCGTATTGGACCAAGGGCCCGTCAGGCGCGACCGTAGACGGGGACCGCGGCGCCGCTGACGGGCGCGGAGTCGTCGGAGAGCAGATGCGCGATGACGCCGGCGATCTCGGCCGGCTTGACCCACCGGTCGTGATCGGCCTTCGGCATCGAGGCCCGGTTCGCGGGCGTGTCGATCACACTTGGGAGGATCGCGTTACAGCGCACGCGGTCGTCGCGGTACTCGACGGCGACCGCCTGGGCGAACGCAATCACTGCGGCCTTGGAGGAGATGTACCCGGCCGCGCCGGAGAACGGCTGCACCGCCGCGCGCGTCCCGACGCACACAATCGAGCCACCGCCGGCCGCGATCAGGGCCGGCAGCGCCGCTTGCGTGACCAGGTAGGTGGGACGCAGGTTGGAGCGGAACTGCTGCTCGAACTCCTCGACCGGCGTCTGATCGACACGTCCGCCCGCGGCGAATCCACCGACGAGGTTCACGACCCCGCGTAGCGGCGCCTCGGCGTCGCCCGCCGCCACCGCGGCCACGCCCACGACCGCCGCCGGGTCGAACAGATCGGCCTGGACGAGCTCCAGACCCGGCCGCGGCTGCACCCGTGCGAGCTCGTGCTCGGCGATCCACGGCACGGTCACGCGCCAGCCGTCATCGAGCAGCCTGGTGACGACTGCGGCTCCCAGCCCTCCGGTCCCCCCTGTCACGAGCGCGGTGCGATTCATCGATCTGCCGTCCGCAGGCCACTCTATCTTCGTGGCGCGATGAAAGTGCGGGATTTGCTCGATGGTTGTGATGTTGCGCAGGCGATGCTCGTGCGCGAAGTCGAGGTCCGACGCCGCCGTGAGGGCGGCGATTGTCTGAGGGTCGTGCTCGGCGATCGCAGCGGGAGCGTGTCGGCGACGATCTGGGATGAGCTCGCCGCGGCGCGCGAGATCTACCGCCCCGGAGCCATCGTGCACGTGACGGGCACGTACTCGGTCAATGACCGGTTCGGACCGCAGCTCGCCGTGCAATCCGCGCGGGCCGCCGACGAGGCGGAATACGACCGCGCCGAGCTGGTCGACGGGCCCCATCGCGCACCGGAGCAGATGGAGGCCGACCTCCGCGAGCTGCTGGCCACCATCCAGAACCCCCACCTGCGGCAGCTGCTCGCGCTTGTGTTCGGCGAGGACTCGGCGGTCTGGGCCGGATATCGCGAGGCGCCGGCGGCCAAGCGCTACCACCAGGCCTATCCCCACGGGCTGCTCGAGCACAGCCTCACCGTCGCGCAGGCGGTGAGCTCGATCTCCGCCACCTTCCCCGGCATCGACCGCGACGTGGCCGTCACCGGCGCGCTGTTGCACGACATCGGCAAGCTCGAGGCCTACGAGATGGTCGACGGCGTGATCTCGATGTCCGATCGAGGCCGTCTGTACGGTGAGATCCCGCTCGGCTACTACCGCATCCGCCGCGCGATCGAGCGGCTCGACGGGTTCCCGCCAGACCTGGCGCAGGCCGTGCTCCACATCATCCTCAGCCACCACGGATCACTCGAGCACGGCAGCCCGGTCGTGCCGTGCACGCGTGAAGCGACGCTCGTGCACATGATCGACAACCTCGGGGGGCGCCTCGGCAGCTTCGACCGGCTCCAGAAGGAACTGCCGGCCGGCGAGCAGTGGTCCTCCTACGACAAGGCCCTCGGCGGCGGCGCGTACTTCGCCGCGCCGATCGAGGCCGAGCGCAAAGCGGCCTGACCCGCGGCCCGGATGTTTCCGCGGGTCCCGCGGAAACATGCAAATAGCGGAGATCCTGACCGGTGCGCCGTACGCGGCTGCGCTCCCCGTCTACAGTGCCACTTCGCATGGCCAAGGACACCGAGAAGCTGATCCGCCAGCTCTCCCTGATCTCGTACCTGATGGCGGAGCGCCGGCCCGTCACGGCGCCAGAGATCAGGCGCGATGTGGAGGGCTACAGCGCGATGAACGAGGACGCGTTCGCGCGCCGCTTCTACGCCGACCGATCCGAGCTCGAGGCGCTGGGGATCGTGCTGGCGGTCGAGAAGCCGATCGACGGGCTGGTCGAGCAGGAGAACTACTCGCTTCCGCCCGAGAACTTCCACCTGCCGCCGATCGAGTTCACCGACGAGGAGCTGGCCGCACTGCACACGGCCCTCCAGCTGCTCGACGGCGAGTTCGCCTACGCCGAGCCGCTGCGCCTGGCGCTGCAGCAGATCTCCTGGGGCCGGCCCAGCCCGCTGAGCGCGCCGGAGCAGCGCACCGTCGCGCTCGGGATCACCGGCTCCGCCGGCGGCCACGACGTCTCGCAGCGACTGGCCAAGATCGAGACCGCGATCTTCCGGCGCAAGACGATCGTGTTCGACTACTACACCATGGAGCGCGACGACACCGGCACCCGGCGCGTCGATCCGTACGAGCTGCTCTACCAGGGCGGCCAGTTCTACGTCGTCGGCCGCTCACACGAGCGCGCGGCGATCCGCGTGTTCCGTCTCTCGCGGATCCGCGGCAAGGTCGGCTACGCGACCAAGGCCGAGCACGATTTCCAGCGCCCGACCGACTTCGACCCCCGCGCCTACGCCAACCGCATCGACTGGCAATTCGGCGAGCCGGTGGGCACGGCCGAGGTCTGGATCGGGCACCGGATCGCCTGGCAGATCGAGCGCCACTTCGGGCGCTACGGCGAGATGCGCCCCGCCGACGACGCCGGCGACCGCATCCTCGTGACCCCGTACGCGAACTCCCGGCAGCTGATCGCGTGGGTGCTCGGACTCGGCGAGAACGCCCGCATCGTCGGTCCGCCGGCGCTCGTCGACGAGTTGCGCGAGCGCGCCCGGCTGCTCGTCGAGCGCCACTCCGGTACGCCGGAGCTGGCGGCCCTGGCGCCGGCCGGCGAGAACGCCGAGGCCGATGCGGCGCCCGGGCGCACGGGCGCCGGCGCCGAGTCGGGCAACGGCCACCATCCCGATGCGGCGATCCGGCCCGAGCGCTTCGCGCGGCTGGTGACGCTGGCCAGCATCCTGATCGACGCCGGCCGGGGCGGCCGGCGCCTCGATGCCGCCGAGCTGTGCACGGCGCTGAAGATCTCCGACCAGGAGCTGCGCGAGGACATCTCGGTGCTCAACGTCGTCAACTTCGGGGCCGGGACCTACGTGCTGTACGCCGAGATCGGCGACGACGGCATGATCGAGGTCGATCCCGAGCCCTACGGCGACTCGTTCGCCCGCCCGGCCCGTCTGCTCCCGGTCGAGGCCAAGGCGCTGATGGCCGCGATCGACCTGATCGGCGAGCACATCCCCGAGGGCTCGCTCGCGTCGGTACGCCACAAGCTCGTCGGTGCGCTCGGCGACAACACGATGCAGGAGGGCCTGCAGGTCGCCACGGCGGGCGGCGACGACGAGATCGCCGCGGTCGTCTCGCGCGCGATCTCGCAGCGCCACCTGCTCTCGTTCGAGTACTACAAGGAGAACGAGGATGAGTTCTCCTCCCGGCTGGTCGAGCCCTACGCGCTGATCAACGGCCGCGAAGGGTGGTACCTCGCCAGTTACGACCCCACCCGGGAAGACGTCCGTCATTTCCGCCTGGACCGGATCAAGTCAGCCACCGTCACCGGCGATGCATTCGAACCGCGCCCGGACGTGGATCCGGCCGCCGACGTCGACGGCTGGCCCCGGACCGGCGAGGTGCCGGCCTCGCGCCGCGCGCAGCTGTGGATCTCGCCCGAACGCGCGCGCTGGGCTCGCGAGGAGCGGACCGTGGCCGGAGAGCTCGAGGACGGCTCTGTGATCGTCGAGCTCGGATTTGCCGGCGTCGACTGGCTGGTGCGCGAGGTGCTGAAGGAGGCCGGGGACGCGACCGTGCTCGAGCCCGCCGACGCGCGCGAGGCGGTGCGCGCAGCCGCCGCGTCGGTCCGCCAGGCATGAGCCGGCGCGACCAGATCGCGATGAGCGACGCGCAGGTGGCGGCGTTTCTGGACCAGCAGCGCGTGGTCATCTGCGCAACCAACGGGCCCCGGGGCTGGCCCCACCTGATGCCCCTCTGGTACACGGTCCGCGACAGCGAGATCTGGGCCTGGACGTACGCCAAGTCCCAGAAGGTCAAGAATCTCGAGCGCGACGCCAGGGCGACGCTGCAGATCGAAGCGGGCGAGGAGTACCAGGAGCTGCGCGGCGTGATGTTCGAGACGACCACGACGATTCACCGCGAGCTCGAGCTGGTGACCGAGTTCGGAGTCGAGCTGTTCGGGCGCTACTCCGGCGCGACCGGCGAGGAGTTCCTCGCGGCGGTGCGAGCGCAGGCCTCCAAGCGGGTCGCGCTCCAGTTCACGCCCGAGCGGACCGCGAGCTGGGACCACGGCAAGCTCGGGGGCGGGTACTAGTGATGATGGTGCGCGAGCTCAAAGGCCTGATCCTGTCGGGCGGCAAGGGCACGCGGCTGCGGCCGATCACCCACACGAGCGCCAAGCAGCTCGTCCCCGTGGCCAACAAGCCGGTCCTGTTCTACGGGATCGAGGCGATGGCCGCAGCGGGAATCGACGACGTCGGCATCATCATCGCGCCGGAGACCGGCGAGGAGATCCGGGCCGCGGCCGGCGACGGCAGCCGGTTCGGAGTGCGGATCACCTACATCGTCCAGGACGAGCCACTCGGGCTCGCCCACGCCGTGCTGACCGCCGAGCCGTTCCTCGGCGACTCGCCGTTCGTCATGTACCTGGGCGACAACCTGCTTCAGGGCGGGATCGAGGACCTCGTCACGGCCTTTCGCGAGAACGAGCCCGACGCGCTGATCCTCCTCACGCCGGTCGCCGATCCCGAGCACTACGGCGTCGCCGAGCTGCGCGACGGGGCGGTTGTGCGGCTGATCGAGAAGCCGGCCGAGCCGCACACGAACCTCGCTCTCGTCGGCGTCTACATGTTCAACGCCGGAGTCCACGCCGCCGCGCGTGCGATCGAGCCCTCGGGCCGTGGCGAGCTCGAGATCACCGACGCGATCCAGCATCTCGTCGACTCGGGCCGTCGCGTTGAGCCGCACATCGTCAAGGGCTGGTGGAAGGACACCGGTCGGCTCGAGGACATGCTGGCGGCCAACCGCCTCGTTCTCGACACCATCGAGGCGCACGTCGAGGGCGAGCTGGTCGACTCCCAGGTCGACGGGCGCGTGGTCATCGAGCCCACCGCCCACCTCGAGCGGACCACCGTCCGCGGTCCCGCGATCATCGGCGCCTCGGCACGACTCACCGACTGCTACATCGGGCCCTACACCGCGATCGGCGACGGCTGCTCGATCCAGAACGCCGAGGTCGAACACTCGATCCTGCTCGCGGGCTCCTCGGTGAACAACCTCGCCGGCCGGATGGAATCCTCGTTGCTCGGCCGCAACGTCACCATCGGCCGCGACCACCGCCAGCCCCGGGCCTACCGGTTCCTGGTGGGGGACAACTCGGAGATCGGGATTCTGTAGCCGCGGGGGCGGGGCGGGGGCCGGGGCGCGGGCTGCGGGGCGGCGGCGCGGGCTGCGGGGCGCGGCGCGGGCTGCGGGGCGCGGCGCGGGCTGCGGGGCCGCGGCGCGGGCTGCGGGGCGGCGGGTGGGTGGAGTTGCGAGTGTGTGGTCGGCGTGGGACAGGCGTAAACAGCTTGCTGGGAAAGAGGGTGCGTGGTCTGGCGCCGGCGGGGGTGACGATGACCCGCATGGTCCGGCGCCGGCGGGGGTGACGATGACCCGCGTGGTCTCGCGTGCCCTCTGATGCACCGGATTCTGATGGTGCTTATCTCGACAAACCACCCTCCCGGTTCCGCTCCTCGGCCATCTAAGCGCCTCCGAGGCGCTTAGATGGCCAAAGTCGCCGCTTAGCAGGCAATTTGTCGAGATAAGCACGCCCGAAATCCAGTGCGCTCGGATCTTTCCCCGCCGATATCCACGCGCAGCAAGCCCGGCCCCGGCGCCCACACCGATAACGCCCCGACCCCGTTCCCCAGACAGCCGTTTGCCTCACACACCGCCACCCCGCGCCAACCGCCACCTGCCACCACGCGCAGCAAGGCCGGCCCCGGCGCCCACACCGAGAACACCCCGACCCCGTTCCCCAGACAGCCGTTTGCCTCACACCCCGCCACCCGCCGACAGCCACCACGCCACCACGCCACCCGCCACCCCGCCGCCGGCACACCCCCGCCACGCGCCGACGGCCACCACGCCCCGCCCCTCCTGCAACGCTGGCGTAACGGGGCAGTTACGGGCGATGCGGAGACTGCCCGGCGTGGGGCTCGACAGCACAAGCATCAGGGAAGACGGGACCGGTGCTGCCGGGGGCACGGATGATGTAGGGGGCGTAGTCGATGCAGCCACGAGCGGTCGGTTCCGGGCCACGGGGGCGCTCGGGACCGGCCGCAGGCTGCAGCTGGCCGACGCCCGGGCCGGCGAGCATGTGGGGTTCGGGACGCATGCGGACGCGATGCGGGTGTTCACGCCGTTGAACCCGCGGGATGTGCGGGCGCTGGCGGGCACGGCGGTTGAGGTCGACGTGCCCGAGCGGGCGCACATCGTGCGCGAGGGTGAGTTGACCGAGACGTTCTTCGTCATCGCGGAGGGGCGGGCGGAGCTGTGGCGTGAGGGCCGGCGGCTGCGGCCGCTCGTGGTCGGCGACTGCTTTGGCGCGATCGATCCGGCGGACGACCGGTCGAGCCGGTTCACCGTGGTCGCGTGCTCGCGGATGCGGCTGCTGGGGTTCAGCGCGCTGGGGATCGCCCGGCTGTGCGAAGCGATACCCGACACCCGGCGGCAGCTGATCGAGGCGCTTCCCGATCCACCCTCGGCTCACGCACCGACGTCGGCGTGGCGGAGGATCGAGTCGAGTCCGAGCGCGCGACCGAGTTCGACCGCTTCACCACGGAGCTCCGAGGCGCGAACGAGGTCCTCGGGCCGCCCGCGCGCTCTGACCATGCGGGCGTAGTCGAGCTGCGTCTGCGCCAGCCACGGCCGGGCGCCCAGCGCCCGCTGGGAGGCAATCGCACTCCGAAAGCACTCTTCGGCGTCGCTGGTTCGGCCTAGGCTGCCATAGAGCAGTCCGAGGTAGCGAGACACCGGGCCGAGCCAGGACGAGCCCATGTCCACGAAGCCGTCGCGATAGGGCTCGAGACGTTCGATCAGCAGCTCGGCGCGGTCGGTGTCCTCGAGTGTCGCGCACGCGGCCCCGGCCAGCGCGATCACCGCGAGCCACGAGAAGTCGTACGGCAGGTCCTCGAGGCCGTGGGCCATCATCCGCTCATACGGAGCCCGGGCCTCGTCGAGGCGCCCGAGCTCACAGTAGATCGTGGTCAGATAGGCCTGCGTGAGCAGCGGCACGGTGCGGCTGCGGCCCGTGCGGCGCGGTGCCGCGGCGAGCGCGTCGGCCAGCTCACCGAGCCGCCCCTGATGCATCCTGATCACCAGCAGCTGGGCCGCGAAGAGCAGGAAGGCGTCTGGCTGCCCCGCCTCCTGACCGGCCTCAAAGCCCTTGGTCGCGAGCCGGTCGGCTTCGGCGACGGAACCGGCGATCAACTCACGCTTGGCACGGGTGACGAGGTCATACCAGCGCAGGATCGGCTGGCGGAGGGTCGTGGCGAGCCGGTTCTGGCGCTCGAGCGACAGGTCGGCGGCGGCGACGTCGCCGTCCTCGAGTGCGGCCAGCGCGGCATACGCGGCGGCGTAGTAGGTGAGCAACGGATCGTCGAGCTCGCGGGCGATCTCCGCCGCCTCGGCGGCACACTCGATCCGGTCCTGCAACGTGCCGGCGTGCCAGATCGTCGCCACCCGCTGCATCAGGACCACCGCCAGCGTGCCCGGGTCCTCGATGCTCCTGGCCATCGCCACGGCCTCTTCGCTGTAGCGACAGCGAAGCTCCCAGTCGCCGCCGAAGATCAGCTCCACGCCGAGCTGGGCGAGCAGCCGAGCGCGGGTCGCGCTGGGGGCCGGGTCATACGCCGCGAGCGCCTCCTCGAGGCAGCGCACCCGCTCGGTGTCGACCTCGCCTGTGGAGCTGAAGAAGCCCCGGTTGTTGGCCAGCGCAGCTCGGGAGAGCAGCTCGGCGTCGCCGAGCTCGGCGGCCAGCCGCGCGCCGTCGAGCAACGTGTCGCGGAAGGTGCGGTAGCCGGCGCGGCGCTGGGCCTCGCCGAGCGCGATCGTGACCTCGCAGCGGCGGCGCAAATGAGCGGTGTCCGCGAACGTCTCGAGTAGCTCGAATGCCTGCCGATAGTGCGTGAGCGCCTGGTCGTAGGCGAGCTTGGCCTGTGCCTGGTTGCCCGCGCGCATCAGGTACTCGATCGCCTTGTCCTCCTCGCCCGGCGCCGCCTGGGCGAAGTGGTGGGCCAGCTCGTGCAGGTGCTGGTCGATCTCGTCGCGGTAGAGATCCTCGAGCGCGCCCGCGACCTGACGGTGCAGCCGGCCCCGCCGCGCCGCCGTGAGGTCGATGTAGACCGCCTGGCGAACCAGGGCGTGCGTGAACGCGTAGCGCCCAGGGAGCCGGTCGGACTCGACCAGCACGCGGGCGCGGACGGCCTCGTCGAGGGCATCGAGCAGCGCGTCGGGACTGCGGCTGGCGTCGGGCACGCGCTCGAGCAGCGGCAGGGTGACGCTGGCACCGGCCACCGCGGCGACGGTCAGCACCTGGGTCGCGTCCTCGGACAGGCGCATCAGGCGGCGGCTGACGACCTCGCGCACGCCCTCCGGTATCCCGAGCTGCTCCAGTGAGAGCTCGCCGGCGGAGGCGAGCCGCTTGCGCGAATCGGCGACCTGACGCAGGATCTCGCCCACGAAGAACGGGTTCCCGCGCGTCTCCTCGTGGACGGTGCGCGCCAGGGTGCGGCTCTTGGGATCAAGGTCCACGTCAACCTCGAGCGCCAGCAGGTCCTCGACCTGCTCCGCGCTCAGGCCGGCGAGCGCGTACCGCTCGATCCCGGGTTCACGCCGCAGGTCGGCGAGCATCTCGACCAGCGGATGCGAGCGCGGCAGCTCGGTGTCGCGGAACGTGCCGACGACGCAGATCTGCATCGCCGGCGGAGAGCGCACGAGGTGACGGAGCAGCAGCAGCGTCGGCCGCGCGGCCCAATGGAGGTCGTCGAGCACCAGCAGCAGCGGGGCGGTCCGCGAGACCTCGGCCAGGAAGCTGACGACGGCCTCGAACATCAGGTACTGGTCGAGGGCCGCGTCGGGACGGGCCGGCGGGACCGCGTCGGGCATCAGCTCGGCCAGCTCGGGCAGGACGCGGGCCAGCTCAGCGGCACCCCGTCCGGCCTGTGCGCGCACCAGCTCGGGCGGGCACGCGGCCACATAGGCGCGGAGCGCTTCGACGAAGGGCTGGAAGGCGAACCCGACATCCTCGTCGCAGCGGCCGTAGAGCACGACAGCGCCCTCCGCGTGGGCCTCGGCCGCGAGCTCCCGCACCAGGCTCGTCTTGCCGATTCCGGGCTCGCCGGCGACCAGGGCGATGCGACGGGATCCGCGCCTGGCGGTCCGCCAGGCCTGCCTCAGGGCCTCGAGCTCGGGCTCCCGTCCGACGAAGTGGACACCGTCGCCAGACGCCAGCGCAACCGGCAGGGACGGCTGCACCGAGACGGGCCGCGGCGGCTCGGCGAAGGCCGGCGACGCAGCGAGCTTGGCGTCGCCCCCCAGGAGCCGCACGTGCAGGTCACTCAGGGCCCGTGAGGGCGTCGTTCCGAGCTCGTCACGCAGCAGCGCCCGGATCTGCTCGTAGGCCAGCAGCGCCTGAGCCGTGTTGCCCTGCGCCTCGAGCGCCTGCATCATCAGCACGTGGCCGGCTTCGCGGAACGGCACCCGCGCCACGAGTGCTCGTGCGGCCCGCTCGGCGTCACGCGGATTCCCGGCCGCCAGCTCGGCCTCGGCCTCGAGCTCGAGCGCCCGCACGGCGAGATCATCGAGCTCGCGACGGGACTCGTCGATCCACGGCGCGCTCTCGCCGGCCAGCAGGGGATCCTCCAGCAGAGCCGCGGCCGCGCGCGAGCGGGACGCGGCCTTACGATGCTCGCCGCGCGCCAGCGCGTGCTCGGCGGCGTGCACATCGGCCTCGGCGGCCTCGACGTCGATCCAGGTGTCCTGGGGCAACTCGAGCCTGACCTCGATACGCCCCTGCAGAGAATCGGCGCCGAACACGCGGCGCACGGAGCTCAGCAGCACCCTCAGGGCGGCGTCGCGCTGACCCTCCCCAGCCTCCGGCCACAGCGCCGCGATCAGCTGTTCCCGGCTGACCGGCCGGGCGCGATTGAGCACCAGGAAGGCGGCCAGCGACCGTGCTTGCCTGCGCTCCAGACGATCTTCGATGCACATGCCGCCATCGCTGACGCGAAAGCGGCCGCAGAGCCATACCCGCATTCGGGCATGGATTATGGTGCACGATCACGTGTTCAGGGCGCGGTATGTGGACAGGCGAACACACTCTGTGCCCACATCCACACAAACAGGCGCGCGGAGCGCGCCCAATCATGCTCCGCCGAGCAGCGCCAACAGGCCGCTCGGAGTCACCGCTCGGCCGATGTGCAACCGGGGCATCAGCAACGGCGCCGAGGTGCTCTCGGTGCTCCCGCCGGCGGTCGTGTAGGCCATCGTGAAGCCGGCCGCGTGCACGGCGGCGAGGACGGTGTCGTCCTCGGCCCCGAACGGATATGCGAACGCGTACGCGAAATGGCCGAGGGTCCGCTGCATGACGCGACGTGATCCGAGTGTTTCCGCCCGCAGCTGAGCCGCCGTGAGCAGACGCAGGTCGACGTGGTGCGCGGTGTGGTCGCCGATATCCATCCCGGCGCGGTCGAGCCGGCGGACCTGGGCGGCGTTCAGGAATCCGGGCATCGTGAAGCGCCCGGTGATCACGAAGAACGTAGCCACCATGTGGTAGCGCTGCAGCGCCGGCAGGATGCGCGTGACGTCGTCGACGTAGCCGTCGTCGACCGAGATCAGCACCGGCTTGGACGGCAGGGCGGCGCCGTGGTAGAGCGCGTCGAACAGCTGCGCCTGGCTGATCGTGTGGTACCCCGCATCGTGCATCGCCGCGAGCTCGGCCACGAAGTTGGCTGGGTCGACGGTGAGATCGACGGTGATCGCGGGCGCGTCGGGCTTCAGCGGCGCGACTCGGTGGAAGGTGAGCACGGGGACGTGGACGCTCCGCTCGGGGGCGCCCGGGGGCGGGATCAGCTTCGGAACCGAGCGGCTGGGAGCCGGGGCGGTGGTCCGGGCGCGATTCGTCGTGGCGGTGGGCGTGGTGGTGGTCGAGGAGGTCGAGGAGCTCGATCCGCAACCGGTGACGAGCAGCGCGAGGGCGACGAGCGCGGGCAGCGCGCGGGCGGCGACTGGCATAGGTCGGCAAGGCTAGCGCGCGCCCAGTACGGTTCCCGCCGATCATCGCGGCCGGCGAAGGGAGGCAGCGGCGCGTGCAGGTTCGTGCTGCGCCCGTTCACGCCGCCGCAGTGGATATGGAGGTTCCTGCTGCCTCGTGTCCGGGCCGGCACCGAGCCCAACGCCTCTATTCTCGTCTCGATGTCGCGCTGCGCACCCTGGTCGGACTGGCGTTGCCGACCTGAGCCGTCGAGTCCGGCCCGCTGCCCGCCATCGGCCCTGGAGGACTCTGTCACGCCCGCAAGGCCGAGCGCAGGCGGTACACGGCGACCGGCTCGCTGAAACCACGGATGTCCTGAGCGCCGCGCGACTCCCAGTCGAAGCGGGCTGAGGTCGCGCGCACGACGGCCTCCGACGCCAACAGCTCGTCGCGCGCGGCGAGGCCGAGCAGCCGCGCCGCCAGGTTGACAGCACCGCCGAAGTAGTCTCCCTGGCGGTACAGAACGACGCCGTGGTGGACGCCGGCGTGCACCCCTGGCGAGCCGCCGCCGCGCATCTGCTCAATGATGCGAACGCAGCACGCGACGGCTTCGCCGGGCTCCGGATAGCTGAGCATGAACCCGTCGCCGAGGGCTTTGACCACATGGCCGTGCTGCCCAAGCTCGCCTGTGACCACCACCGCCAGGCGCTCAACGAGGTCGACCGCGGCGCCGTCACCGTTGGCCTCCGCGTATCCGCTGAAGTCCTTGAGGTCACAGAACAGGAACGTCACCTCGATAGCGCCTGGCAGCACGCCTTCCAAGGTCCTGATCTCAGCCTCGCGCACGACGGCCTGGGTGACCTCGTGCTCGACGCGCCGCCTGTGTACGCCGAGCAGCATCGGGTCGGCGAGCGGCAGGAGCTCACCGAAGGCCTGCTGCACCGTCTGGGGGACGTCGTCCAGCGCCCCGCCGCTCACGCTCCGCAGCTTCGACTCGACATGGAGCCGAAACAGATTGACCTCAGTCCGAGCGATGTGGGCGAGCGCCTGGCCATACACGCGGACGATCTGCAGGTAGACCTCCGGCGGCCAGATCTCGCGCAGGCGGCCAAAGTGCACGAGCACGTCGGCCTCGGCAGCTGTGAAGTAGGCCTCCTGCGGGCCCGGGGGCGACAGGCCGAAGTTCAAGACGACGAGTCGTGTCTCATCGACCGTGAGTCCGCCGTCGGCCTCGATCTGGGCGGGCGAGATCGTGCGCTCGCCGCGCTCTGGATCGAGCACGGCATCAAAGATGGCAGCAGCTTCAGCCGCGGCGCGATCGTCCTCACTGCCGGATGGCACCCCCGCATCATCCCGCGTCTACGACCACACCGGAAGATTCGCGACGAGGGGGTCCTGGCGCGCCCGGCGCCGCCGGTATAGGTTCTGGAACTCGTCATCCCCGACTGTGAGGCTCCAGGCATGTCCGATGTCAATCGCCGTTTCCTGCTTCGCGAGCGCCCCGCCGGGCGCATCGATGATCAGACGTTCGAGCTCGTCGAAGAGGCGGTCCCCGAGATCGGGGAGGGCGAGGCGCTCGTGCGCACCCGCTGGATCTCGCTGGACCCGACGAACCGGACCTGGATCGGCGAGACGCCGACCTACCTGCCGCCCGTCGCGATCGGGGAGGTCATGCGGGCGGGCGGCCTGGGCGAGGTCGTCGCGTCACACTCGCCCGACTACCAGGTCGGTCAGCTCGTCCAGGGCCTCACGGGCTGGCAGGACTACGTGGTCGCCACGGCGTCCGCCCCACTGATGGCCGTACCCGTGATCCCCGGCGTGTCACCGAGCTCCTTCCTCGGCGCGCTCGGGATGACCGGGCTGACCGCATATGTCGGCATGCTCGATATCGGCAAGCCAAACCCGGACGAGACGGTCGTGGTGTCGGCGGCCGCTGGGGCCGTCGGCTCCGTGGCCGGCCAGCTCGCGAAGATCCAGGGCGCCCGTGTCGTCGGCATCGCCGGCGGCTCGGAGAAGTGCGCGCTGCTGACGAACGAGCTCGGCTTCGACGCGGCGGTTGACTACAAGGCCCCCGATTGGCGGGCCCAGCTGAAGGCCGCGACGCCCGACGGGATCGACGTCGACTTCGAGAACGTCGGCGGCGAGATCATGGAGGCCGTGTTCGGGCGTCTCAATGTACGCGCGCGCGTCGCGCTGTGCGGGCTGATCTCCGGCTACAACGACGCCGCGGCCGTTCCGGCCGGCCCGCGCAACTTCGCGAACCTCCTGATCCAGCGCGTTCACCTCGAGGGGTTCATCGTGCTCGACCATTTCGGCCGTGCGAGCGAGATCGTCCCGCAACTGGCGCGCTGGATGGCCGAGGGCAAGCTCACGGCAAAGGAGACCGTCGTCGAGGGGTTCGAGCAGCTGCCCGTGGCGATCAACATGCTGTTCGACGGAAGGAACACCGGAAAGCTCGTGGTGAAGCTCTGACGCCGGCAGGGTGCGAGCGCTGAGGGGGGCGGCGGTCAGGCCCCGAGGTCTGAGCGCAGCGCTGCGGTCAGGCCCCGAGGTCTGACCGCAGCGCGCCGAGGTCCGAGCGCAGCGTCGCGAGCTCGGCCCGCAGTGCGGCCACCTCGGCCTCGAGCTGCTCGAGGCGGTGATCCTCAGGCGCCGGAGTGGGGGCGGCCGGCACGCGCTCGTACGGCGGGGTCGCGGTCGGCGGCACGCGCTCGTACGGCGGGGTCGCGGCAAACGGCTCGGCTTCCTCCGCGACCTCCCCACCGAGCAGCTGGACGAACCGATCCTCCTTGTGCCCTGGGCGCCGCTTGAGACGTCGGGCGTAGCCGCGTTCGCCGAGCTGCCCCAGCACCGCCTCCACCTCCGCGGGCGAGCCGAACTGCGCCATCCGACCGGTCCGGCCCTTGAGCTCACCCGGCGTCTGCGGACCCCTCAGCAGAAGCACGCTCAGCACCGCGAGCGCCGGCCGGTCGAGCCCCAGCGCCTCCTCGGCGAGGTGGCGGTACTTGACCGCGCGGCTCCCGGCGCCGCTGGCCAGCCGCGCAAGGCCGTAGCGGGTCAGGCGCTGCGCGGCCTCGCGGACCGTCGCCTCGTCGTAGCCGGTGACGGGGTCGCGGTTGGTGGACTGGTTGCAGGCCAGCCGCAGCGCGTTGAGCGACAACGGGTACTGATCCGGCGTCGTCCAGCGCTTCTCGATCAGGCACCCGAGCACGCGCTGCTCGGGCGGCGTGAGATGGTCGAAGTGCACGGCGCGAGAATAGCCGGGGCGCCGACCGCGCGGCCGACATATCGTTGGCGTCGTGCTCTCCATCGAACAGGCTCGCCGACTGGCGCTCGCGCTACCTGAAGCGACCGAGCAGGATCATCACGGACGCCCGTCGTTCCGGGTCGGCGGGCGCATCTTCGCCACCCTCTGGGACGAGGGCCACATGAATGTGATGGTCGACGCGGATGGCGTCCGGACGGCCGCGCAGGGCCATCCCGAGGTGTGCGCCGAGGTGTGGTGGGGCACGCGCCTGGCGGCCGTCCGCGTGCGCCTCGCCGACGCCGGCGAGGAGCTGTTGGCCGAGCTGCTCGCCGACGCGTGGGAGCGCAAGGCGCCGGCCCGGCTGACGGGCTGATTCAGCGTTCCGGGACGCGCAGGCTGAAGCGGATCTCCCGCTCGCCCTCCACCGACCAGACTCCGTCGCGCCAGGCGATCCGCGTCCCGTCGGCCAACCGGGTCGCCGTGCGCCCGAGCCGCGGCTCCCCCCACAGCGTCGCCTCGAGCGGGCGAGCTGACTCGGGGACGTCGCCCAGGCCGGCCGCGACGTGTGCGGCCGGATATGTGACGACGATCGAACCCGCGCGGACCCAGACGGGGATCTGGCGCAGCGGCGCAGGCACCGTCGCCTCACCGCCGCCGCGCACGCGACGTCCCGACCAGGTCTCGATCCAGTCGCCGCGCGGGAGCGATACCTCACGCTCGCGGGCACCCTCGTCGAGCACCGGCGCGATCCACAGAGCCGGCCCGTATCCATACGTGTCACTGAGCGTCCATCCACGCGGATCGGCGGGATCGGTGAGGCACAGCGGGCGGATGATCGGCAGCCCGGTGCGCGCCGCGGTGGCCGCGGCCGCACGCACGTATGGCACCAGCTGCTCGTGCAGGAGCACGTAGGAGCGGTAGATGTCGACCACGCGCTCGCCGTAGTGCCATGGCTCCTGGGGCATGCGCGCGTGCGCCTGCATCAACGGCGTGAAGCAGCCGAACTGCAGCCAGCGCACGAGCAGCTCAGGGGGGCAGCGCTCGACGAGCCGGTGGCCGAGGTAGCCGCCGACGTCGTGGGACCAGTTCGAGAAGCCAGTCGCGGCCGCTGTCAGCGTCGCGACCACGAGCACCCGCAGCGACCAGAAGTCCGACGCCTGGTCTCCGGCCCACGTGAACCCGGTCGCCTGCTGGCCGGTCCAGCCGCTGCGACCGAACAGGACCCCGGTGCCGGGATGAACCTCGTCGAGCGCGCGCTGAAGGCTCGCCCGGTGCAGGCCTCCGAGGTCCCAGGCAGCCTGCCCGCCGCTGCGCCCATCGGCGAGACGCACGTGATCGGGGATGTAGAAACCGTCGCCGTCGTCGGCCTTGATGCCCTCGACGCCGAGCTCGAGCACGGCCTTGGCCAGCGATCGCCACCACTCCTCGGCCGCCGCACTGGTCAGATCGACGGGTGAGCCCGATCCCATCCACCACTGGGTCACAAACGGCTCGCCGCCGGGCTCGGTGACGAAATGGCCGGCCTCGGCGGCGGGAGCGTAGTTCGGGGCCGGATCATGGTGCAGGCGCTCTGACTCGGGCTGGGGAGGGATCTGCCCGTCGCTGGAGTCGAGGTTCACCCACGGCGTCACCCAGACGACGGTCCGGACGCCGGCGGCGCGCATCATCGCGACCATCCCGGCGGCGTCGGGGAACTGATACGGGTTGAACTCCCACGTGTTGTATTGGGTCGCCCACGGCGAGTCGATCACGATCGCGTCGAGTGGGATGTGGTGGCGCCGGAAGCCGTGGAAGTCGTCGAGCACGTCGTCCTGGTGCTCGTGCACGTCGCGGCTCTTCCAGAACCCGTACCCCCACTCCGGCAGCACGGCGGGGAAGCCGGTGAGGCGACAGAACGCGCGCAGCCGCGCTGCGGGAGTGGGCGCGCAGACGACCTTGGCGCGGAGGGGGCCCGCCTGCGCACGGATGGAGATCGAGACGCGTTCGCCCTCGAGGTCGAAGCGGGTGCCGTTGGCGTCCGTCTGGACCCAGACCGCGTAGCCGCGGCTCGAGAGCAGCCAGGGCACGGGGGCGCAGTCGCCCTGGGGGATGCCACCGGCGGCGAGCATCTCCGGCGGGCAGTCTGGCCCGGTGTAGCGACGGTCGGCGCCGAGCTGGATCGCGCGGCCCGCCTGGTCGAACCGGGCGCTGTGCCGGGCACCGAGACCGGCGAAGTGCTCCTCGGCGCGACGGTCCCAGTCGATCGCCAGTCGCAGCGGCTCGCCCTCGCTCGTGCACTCGAGGTCGAGCTCGTCGTCAGCACCGAGGCTCAGTCCGAGACGCGCCGCACGGCCCCCCTCGAGCGTGAGCGCGAGCTCGATCCCGTCCGCGCCGAGCGTCACAACGCGGCCGCGGCGCGCCGGCTCGGAGGGCGTGAGCTCCTCGCCGGCGACGACGCCCTCGGTGAACTGCACGAAGTGGTCCTGCACGATTCCGTCCGCGACCCAGACGCCGCCGGCCCTCAGCAGCCGGCGCCCGGAGCGGCGGACGGTGAACGAGAACGGGCGCAGCGCGACCTCGACCCGCAGGGCGCCGCGTTCGAGCACGACCTGCTCGGCGCTGAGGAGGATCGAGGTCCCGCGGGGGGCGGCGGTCGCAGTCACCCCGTGCATGTTCGGCAACCGCGGCCGGGCCCGTGCCGCCGTTCACGAGAAGGTCACAGGCTGACTGCATCTTGTTCACGAAGCGCAACGTATGCAGGTCAATCCTTGCGATATGACCCTCATGAGCCGCGCCGACATGCATGTTCACTCGACCGCCTCGCAGCTGTCGAAGCTGGGGATCCAGCGCTCGCTGCACCTGCCCGAATGCGCCACCAGCCCCCACGAGGTCTATGAGCTCGCGAAGCGTCGCGGGATGGACTTCGTGACGATCACCGACCACGACACGATCGACGGGGCGTTGACCCTCGACCACCTGCCGGACACGTTCATCTCCGAGGAGCTGACCGTGTGGTTCAAGGGCGAGCCCCAGGCCGTGCATGTCCTCTGCTACGGGATCACGCCCGACGACCACGCATGGCTTCAGGACCACAACGACGACGTGGAAGCCTGCGCCGCGTACCTGGAGCGCGAGCGGATCACCGCTGCGCTGGCCCATCCGTTCTACGCTGTCGCAGCGCCGCTGACCGCGCGCCACCGGCGCCGCCTGGCCCAGCTGTTCCCGATCTGGGAGACACGGAACGGTTCGCGGGCCAAGGAACTGAACCTGCCGGCGTTCGTCTACATCGAGACCCACGGGGGCACGCCGATCGGGGGCTCGGACGATCACGCCGGAATCGACATCGGGCGGACCTTCACCGAGACACCGCGCGCCGCGACGCCGGCGGAGTTCCTCGCCCACATACGCGCCGGGCACACGGCGGCCCACGGCGAACAGGGCAGCGCCGCCAAGTGGACCCACGCCGCGATGGCGCTCGCGGTCCGCGCCCTGGGCACCGGCGCCGGCGCCGATCGGCCGGATCCGCTCGCGGTGCTGAAGATCGTCGAGCGCGTGATGAGCGAGGGCAACGCCCGTCACGGCGAGATCGGCGCCGATCTCGGACCCGAGGACGCACGGGCGCTGCTGCGCGCCTGGCTGCAGTCGATGGACCTCGACCTCGACGAGCGCGAGTTGCTCGTGCTGCTGCAGGACCGCGAGCTCAGCCACTCGGCTCTGTCCCGGCGGGCACGGCACATCCACGAGCGGCGGCTGGCCGCCGGGGTGGCGCAGATCGTCGCGATGGCCGCCGGCGAGGTCGAGCTGGATGTGCGCCGGGCGGCACTCACGTGCTTCGACGCCTGCGTCCCGGCGATCCCGTACGCGGCCGCGGGTGCGTTCCTCGGGCGCGAGAAGGCCAAGCTGGCCCGCACCGACGGCGACCGGCCGCGGGTGGCGATCGTCGCCGACGGCATCGGCGGCGTCCACGGCGTCACCCACACGCTCCGGCAGATCCGCGACCGCGGCGTGCCCGGGTTCGAGGTCGAGGTGATCGGCACCGACGCCGACGTCGATCGGCGCCTGAGCGCGGTCGCCGAGATCGAGATCCCTTTCTACGCCGGCCTGGAGATCGGAGTGCCGAGCCTATTGGCGATCGTCGACGCGCTGGCCGAGGGCCGCTACGACCTCGTCCACCTGTGCTCCCCGGGGCCCGCGGGCATCGGCGCCTCGCTGCTGGCGCGGGCCCTGGAGCTGCCGCTGATCGGCAGCTACCACACCGAGCTGGCGGCGTATGCCGGCATCCGCTCGGGGCAGGCGCAGCTCGAGCTGCTGGCCGGCGCGGCGCTGGGGTCGTTCTACGGCGGCTGCCGCGTGGTCCTGTCGCCGAGCGCCGCGAGCGACGAGCGCCTGACTGAGCTCGGGATCGCGCCGGAGCGGATCGCCCGCTGGGACCGCGGCGTCGATGTGGAGCGTTTCGATCCGGCGCGGCGGGTCCCGGGCCTCCTGCCCGGGGCGGTCAATGTCCTGTATGCGGGCCGGCTGACCAAGGAGAAGGGCGTCGAGCTGCTGGCCGACGCGTTCCTGGCCGCCCACGCCCGCGACCCGCGGCTGCATCTCGTGCTCGCCGGCGGCGGCCCGGAGGAGCACGAGCTGCGCGCGCGGCTCGGCGAGCGCGCCACGTTCCTGGGCTGGCTCGAGGGCGACGCGCTGGCGCGGGCATACGCGAGCGCCGACCTGTTCCTGTTCGCCAGCCGCACCGACACGTTCGGACAGGTCGTGCTCGAGGCGCAGGCCAGCGGCCTGCCGGTGGTGGCCGTGGCGGAAGGGGGGCCTGTGGGGCTCGTGGACGACGGCGAGACGGGGCTGTTGCGGCCGGCCGATGCTCGGGAGCTCGCCGACGCGGTGGTGGCGGTGGCCGAGTCTGAGCTGCTGCGCTCGCGGCTGCGGCGAGGGGCGCTGGCGGCCGTACGCGAGCGGACGTGGGAGGCGTCGCTGGAGCGGCTGGCAGCGGGGTACGGCGCGGCCCTGGCCGGCGGGGTCGGGGTGGGGTTGCGGGTGGCGTAGGACGCCGGGCTCTGGAGGTGTTCGGGGCGCGTGGCCGGGCGGGCGGCTCGTGGGGTGGCGGGGGGCGGCTCGGAGCCGGGCGGGGGGCGGGCGGCTCGTGCCCGGGCGGGCGGCTGGTGCCCGGGCGGGCGGGCGGCTCGGGGCCGGGCAGGGAGCCGCTCGTGCGCCGCCTGGCGACTGTGCCCGGGCGGGCTCGCGCCCCGCCTGGCGACTGGTGCCCGGGCGGGCTCGTGCCCCGCCTCGCACGTCCATTTCGTGGTATCTCGGCCGCGGATCGAGTCGGCGCGGAACTTAATGGCTGTGGTGCAGCCCTAACGTTCCGCGGCGGCGGTCGGAGCGGGCGAGAGGCCACGAAATGGATGTTCGCCGGCCCCGCCACCCACCACCCGACCGCCACCCACCACCCGACCGCCACCCACCGCCCGACCGTCACCCCACCACCCCGCCCGCCACCCCATCGCCGGCGCCCCGCCACCCCACCCCAGCCCGCCCCACCCCCGCCGGTATCGTGGGCCACCACCCCGTGACCACGTCGACGCACCCCTCGACCCCGACCGCGATCGAGCGCGAGCTGGTCACGCTGCTCGGCGCCGCGGCGGTCCTGCCCGGGTCCACGCGCGAGTACCTTTCCGACGCGACCGAGAGCCGCAACGTGCGCGGCCGCGCCGACGCGGTCGCGCTCCCGGCCGACCCCGCCGGCGTGGCGCAGGTCGTGCGGTGGTGCTACGACCACGACGTGGCCGTCGTCCCCCGCGGCGGCGGCACCGGGTTCACCGGCGGCGCCGTGCCCGACGGCGGCGTGGTCCTCGGCCTCGAGCGGATGCGCGCCGTGCGCAGCCTCGAGCCGGGGCTGTGGCGCGCGGCGGTCGACGCCGGCCTCCCCACGGCGGTGCTCCGGCGCCGGGCGCGGGAGAGCGGCCTGCTGTTCGGACCCGACCCCGGCGCGGCCGAGCAGTCTCAGATCGGCGGCAACATCGCCACCAATGCCGGCGGGCCACATGCCTTCAAGTACGGCGTCACCGGCGCGTGGGTCACCGGGCTCGAGGTCGTGCTGGCCCCCGGCGAGCTCGTGTCGATCGGCGGCCCCGTGCGCAAGGACGTGGCCGGATACGACCTCAAGTCGCTGCTGATCGGATCAGAGGGAACGCTGGGCGTCGTCACCGGGGCGTGGCTGAAACTGACCCCGGCGCCCGAGGCGGCTTACCCGGTCGCCGCCTTCCACGACAGCATCGAGTCCGGCTGCGCCGCGGTCCGCAGCGTCTTCGCGAGCGGACTCGTGGCAGCCGCGCTCGAGTATCTCGACGAGGGGTCGGTGCGGGCAGCGGCCGGAGCGTTCCCCGGCGACGCGCCCGCCGGCGCGAAGTTCCTGGTGATCGCCGAGGCCGACGGCTCAGCCGAGGAGGCCGGCCGGGTCAGAGCCGAGCTGCTCGAGGTGCTCGGCGAGGGTTCGGTCGCCGTCCATGCGCCGACCGAGCCTCGGGCGGTCGCCGACCTGTGGCGCTGGCGCGACGGAGTCTCGATCGCCGTCACGGCCCAGCGCGGCGGCAAGGTCAGCGAGGACATCGTGGTCCCCGTCGACCGGCTCGCCGAGGCGATCGGCGGCACCCTCGAGATCGGCGCGCGCCACGGGCTCGAGGCCTGCAGCTGGGGCCACGCCGGCGACGGCAACCTGCACTCGACCTTCCTGATCGATCCGGCCGAGCCCGAGGAGGTGGAGCGGGCCGAGCACGCCGCCGAGGAGCTGTTCGCGCTGGCCGGCAGGCTCGGCGGCTCGGTCTCCGGCGAGCACGGCGTCGGTCTGGTCAAGCGCGGTGCGCTGGCGCGGCAATGGGAGCCCGCGGCGATCGCCATGCACGAGGCGGTCAAGCGGACCTTCGACCCGAAAGGCCTCCTGAACCCGGGTAAGAAACTACCCCGCTGAACGGAGTAGTGGACAGGGGACCCGCCGGGCGCAAGTATGTGCCCGGTGATCTGCACGGAATGTGGACACGCGAACCGAGAGGGCGCGATCTTCTGTGCCGGCTGCGGCCAGCCGCTGCAGTCAACCTGCACCGTGTGCGGCGCGGGCCTGCCTGCCGACGCCCGCTTCTGCGACGCGTGCGGGACAGCCGTAGGCGGGAATGAGCGCCGGCCGACCACGGCCGTGCGCAAGGTCGTCTCGGTGCTCCTGGCCGATCTCACCGGCTCCACGGAGCTGCAGGAGGAGCTCGATCCCGAGTCCACGCGGAGCGTGATGACGCGGTTCTACGCCGTGATGCGCTCGACCGTGCTACGCCACGGCGGCACGGTCGAGAAGTTCATCGGGGACGCTGTGGTCGCCCTGTTCGGTGCGCCGACGGTCGGCGAGGACGATGCGCTGCGTGCGGTTCGCTGCGGCGCGGCGATGATCGCGGACCTGGATGAGCTCAACGACGAGCTGGAGGACCGGTGGGGCGTCCGGCTGCGGATGCGCGTGGGGGTCAACACCGGCGAGCTCGTGATCAGCGACGAGGGCCTGATCGTCGGCGACACGGTCAACACCGCGGCGCGTCTCGAGCAGGCGGCGCCGTCATCCGAGCTGCTGATCGGCGAGGCCACCCAGCGGCTCGTGCGCCATCACGTGAGGCTCGAGCCGGTGACCCCGGTGCAGGCCAAGGGCAAGGCCGAGCCGCTGCGGGCCTGGCGCGTGTTGTCGGCGGCCTCCGGGCCTGAGGACGAGGCCGATCTGCCGGCCAACGCCCCGTTCGTCGGCCGTGGCAGCGAGCTGCTCAGGCTGCACGGGGCGCTGTCGGCGGCGATCGCCGAACGGGCGTGCCGGCTGGTGACCGTGATCGGGTCGCCCGGGGTGGGCAAGTCGCGGATCGTGGCCGAGTTCGCGCGCGAGGCGAGCGAGCAGGCGGTCGTGGTGGCCGGTCACTGCGAGCTGAGCGGCGAGGGGATCACGTTCCTCCCCATCGCCGAGGTGCTGCGCGCGGTGGCCGGGATCGAGGAGAGCGACACCCCCGACGCGGTCCTGCGCAAGCTGTCGGCGCTCGTCGCGGAGGACCCCGACCGCGACCGGCTCGTGGCCGTGGTCGGATCGATCCTGGGCGCCGCGGCTCCGGCGTCGGTCGAGGAATCCTTCTGGGCCTTGCGGCGCACGCTCGAGGCCGTTGCCCGCCGTCGCCCGCTCGTCGTCGTACTCGACGACGTGCAATGGGGCCAGCCGATGTTCCTCGACCTCGCCGAGCATCTGATCGACTGGGTCCGAGACGCTCCGATGCTGCTCGTGGCGATGGCCCGGCCCGAGATGCGCGAGCTGCGCGACGCGTTCACCTCGACGGGCCGGCGCCCGATCGACGTGATCGAGCTGGCGCCGCTGCGGCCGCAGGAGAGCCGCGCACTGCTCGACCTGGTGCTCGGCGTCTCCGATCTCCCCACCCCGCTGATCCGCAGGATCCTCGATACGACCGAGGGCAATCCGCTGTACATCGGAGAGCTGGTGCGGATGCTGATCGACGAGGGCTCGCTGCAACGCGCCGGCGACGTCTGGGTGGCGGTGCAGGGGGTCGACTCGGTCACCGTCCCGCCCACGATCCAGGCCCTGCTGTCGGCCCGCATCGAGCATCTGCACTCGGATGAGCGCACGGTCGTGGAGCGGGCCGCCGTGATCGGCCAGCAGTTCTACCGCGGCGCCGTGGCCGCACTTTCGCCCGGGCCCGTGAGCAACGGGCTCGACGCCCACCTCGAGATGCTGCGTCGCAAGGACATGGTCGAGCCCGAGGGCACGTACTGGATCGACGAGCCGGTGTACCGCTTCCATCACGCCCTGATCCGGGACGCGGCCTATCACCTGCTGCTGAAGGAGTTGCGGGCGGACCTGCACGAGCGCTTCGCCGATTGGCTCCATGCCAAGGCGGGTGATCTCGTGGGCGAGCACGAGGAGGTGATCGCGTACCACCTCGAGCAGGCGCACGAGTACCGTCGCCAGCTCGGTCCGCTGGACGGCCGCGGCCGCGAGCTGGGCGCGCGGGCGGCCACGAGCCTGTACTCGGCCGGCGCCCGCGCGCTCGCGCGGGAGGACCTGTCCGCAGCCGCCAACCTGCTCCGACGGGCACTCGACCGGGACACGGGCGAGGAACGCGAGATCCTGTGGGATCTGGCCGAGGCACTGCTGTCGGCCGGCGACACGGCCGCGGCCGCCGAGATCGTCGAGCGCTTCCGCGCCGGCGCCGGTGAGGACGCGGTGATGAAGGCGCGGGGCGCGGTGATCGGAGGTCAGCTCGAGCTGCTCACCGGAACCGGCGGCCCCGACGCGGTGATCGCCAGTGTGGCGGCGTCCGCGGACACGCTCGCCGCTGCCGGAGACCTCCACGGCGAGGCCAAGGCGCACCACGTCGTCGCGGAGGCGCTGGGGCATCTGGGTCAGGTTGGAGCCGTCGAGTCCGCGCTCGACGATGCCCTGCTGGCCGCGCGCAAGGCCCAGGACGGCCGCCGCATCACCGCCGTCCTGGCCGCCGCTCCGCGGGCTGCGCTGTGGGGACCGTCGCCGGTCGTCATCGCGAGCGGCCGCTGCCTGGACGTGGTGAGGATTCTGCGTATGGAGCCCGGCAAGCGCCACCTGGAGAGCAACGCGCTGCGCTGCCAGGCCGTGTTGGAGGCGATGCGCGGCCGCGCCGACGCGGCGCGGGCGATCCTGGCCGCGGCGCGGGCGACGGTCGACGAGCTGGGGCTCTCGCTGGAGCTGCAGGAGCTCTCCGCCCATGGCGGCATGGTCGAGCTGCTGGCCGGGGAGCCGGCGGCGGCCGAGGCACTCCTACGCGAGGGGCGCGACGGCTTCGCGGCCCTCGGCGCCGGCACCCGTGCCGCTCTGGCGGCCGCGCTGCTGGCGCGGGCGCTGGTCGAGCAGGGACGCGACGAAGAGGCCATCGAGCAGACCGAGTACGCCGAGCTGCACGCCGGCGGCGAACTGAAGACGACCATTACCTGGTGCGGCGTGCGCGCCGCCGCGCTGGCTCGCCGGGGGCACAACCACGAGGCGCTGGAGTTGGCCCGGCGGGCGGTCGAGCTGGCCGAGCCCACGGACGCGCTGGCCGACAAGGCGGATGCGGCGATGGCCCTGGCGAGCGTGCTGCAGGCCTGCGGGATGACCGACCAGGCGACGGATGCGGCCCACGCCGCACTCGAGCTCTACGAGGCCAAGGGCCACTCGGTGGGCGCCGACCGCGCAACCCGACTGGCCGGCGAGCAGCCACGTCCCCGGCCGGCCGAGACTGACCGCACGCCAGTGATCCTCGGTGATCGCCCACCGGAGCGCTACTGGGCTGAATATCAGCGGCTCTACGGCGCCCATGACGTCGATGCGCTGCTCGAGATGTACGTGGAGGACTGGGTCGTGACGGACCATCGCGCACTCGGATGGGGGAACGCACGCGGACGCAAGCACGCCGAGGCGCTGCTGCGCTCGGTGCTCTCCACCTCCCCCAACCTCAGGCTCGAGGTCGATGACGTGCTCGCGTGCGACGAGCATGTGATCGCGATGCGCTACACCTGGCGCGGTCGCGGGCTCAAGGCCGGCGAGGTCGCGCTCTCGGTCGGCGCCGTGACGGTGATCGAGAATGGCCTGTGGGTCAGCCTCGATCTCTACGAGCCCGACGACGACCAGGCGATGCTGGCGCGCTATGCCGAGCTCGGCGGCCACACGCGAACGCTCGGCGAGCGGCCGCCCGAGCGGCTCGTGGCCGCGTTCATGCGGGCGATCGCCGGCCACGACGTCGGCGCGCTGCTCGATCTTCCGGCCGACGCGTGCCGGATCGTCGACCACGGCGAGCTCGGCTGGGAGCGCCTCGGCAGCGAAGAGGACGCCCGGGCGCTCGCCGCCTCGATCTTCGCGTCCTGGCCCAAGCTGTCGTTCACAGTCGACGAGGTCATCTCGTGCGATGACAACGTGATCGCGCTGCGAGGCACGTGGCGCGACGGGGCCGACGCGGCCACTGGCCCCGCCGGCCTGCGGGTGGGGATGGTGTGGGCGCTCGAATCGGGACGCGTCGCGAGCGTCGACATCTACGAACCGGGCGACCGCGCCGCGATGGTCGCGCGCTACGCGGAGCTCGGCGGCGGCGCCGGGGTGCTCGGCGACCTTCCGCTCGAGCGACAGGCGGCAGCGTGGCTTCGGCTGGTCGAGATCCGTGACGTCGAAGCGGTCCGGCAGGTCCTGGCCGACGACATCATGGTCAGCGACCACCGCTCACTCGGAACGCCGCTGGCCGATGGACGGGACGATGCGATTGCCCTGCTCGAGTCCGCCTCGCGGGACGGCGGGGAGCTCCGATTCCGGGTCGCGAAGGTGCTGGCCTGCGACGAGCGGACGCTGGCCTGCCACGGCTCGCTACTCCTGCGCCGGGCTCGTGGCGGCAGCGGCAGGGCCAGCGGCGAAGCGGAGCTGAACATCGAGATGGCGGCCGTGCTCGCCGTCGAACACGGACTGATCGTGAGCATCGACGTCTACGAGGCCGATGACATCAACGCGGTCCGCCGCTTCGCCGAGCTCGCCGGCACGCCGGCCCGGTCCTGACCGGAGCGCTTGCGCCTACGGTGCCTCCAGATGGTTGATTCCACGACGCCGGATCGGCGTCGTCGGGCTATCTAGGGGCGCGTCAGGCTCCCGTACGCGTCGGGGCGACGCGTACGCAGGAACGGGAACAACTCGAGCCAGTCGCGGCGCTGGTCGAGGTCGAGGTCGGCGACCAGCACCGCGGGTTGATCGCGGGGGGCCTGGACAAGCACCCGGCCGTAGGGATCGGAGATGAAGCTCGACCCGTAGAAGGTCAGCGGGCCCTCGACGCCGATCCGGTTCACCGCGACCATGAACGTGCCGTTCGCCACCCCGTTGCCGACGATCACCTGCTGCCACAGCGGCTGAGTGTCGAAGTCAGGATGGTCGGGCTCGGATCCGATCGCCGTCGGATAGATGAGCACCTCGGCGCCCGCCAGCGAGTAGCCGCGGGCCAGCTCCGGGAACCACTGGTCCCAACAGGTCGGGCACCCGATCTGCGCCTCGCCGCCGTCCGCCGGCAGCACGGTGAGCGGGAACGGCTCCGTGTCGGCCGGTCCGGGCCGGAAGTAGCGATCCTCGTAGTAGCCGGCGGTGACGGGAATGTGCAGCTTGCGGGTCCGCGACAGGAGCCGTCCGTCCGGCGCGACCACGATCGCCGTGTTGTAGCCGAGCCCATCGGGCCCGTCGGCGCGCTCGTACAGTGATGCGTGCACGTACACCTCGGTCTCGGCGGCGAGTCGCCGCGCGAACGTCGCGGTGCGCCCGGTCTCGAGCGCTTCCGGCGCCGCCCCCACCGCGGCCGGGCCATCGGGCGTGATCGCGAAGTAGGGCGACAGCGTCAGCTCCTGGAGGCACACGAGCTGCGCCCCCTCGCCTGCGGCCAGCCGGATCCCGGCGGCGAGCGCCTGCTCGTGCGCGTCGGGATCGGCGTGCCAGCGTTCCTGCACCGCCCCGACGCGCAGCGGCGCCCGCATGCTCGGACGGGTCCGCGCGGGTGAGACGGGCGGGGGGAACGCGGTCAGCAGGGCCGGTCGCTCAGCCATCGTGGGCCTCCTCGGATCTGGTCGGTACCTGCTGGGTGATGCAATGCGGCCCGCCGCCGCCGTAGGCGAGCACGGCGCCGGGCACGGGCACCACCTCTCGATCCGGGTAGGCGCCGGCGATGATCCGCAGCGCATCAGCGTCGCAGTCCGCCCCGGCCACCGGAACGATCACGGCGCCGTTGCAGATGTAGAGGTTGAGGTAGCCGGCGGCGACGGTCTCGCCGGCGAGAACGATGTAGGGCAAATGGGGGAGCTCGAGCACGTCGATCCCGGCCGCCTCCAGGCGCCGGCGGTTCTCGAAGCAGTGGTCGTAGTTGGGGTTCTCGGGCTCGACAATCTGCAGCAGCGCCTGGCCGGGACGGGTGAACGCCGCGATCAGGTCAACGTGGCCGTCGGTGTCGCGGTCCTCGATCAGCCCCTGCCCGAGCCACACCACCTGCTCCACGCCGAGGTGGGTCACGAGCGCATCCTCAATCTGCCCGCGCGAGAGCTCGGGATTGCGGCTGGGATGGAGCAGGCACTGCTCGGTGGTCAGCAGGACGCCGGCCCCGTCGGCACAGATCGATCCACCCTCGAGCACCAGCGGCGCTTCCACGACCGAGTCGCCGAGGTGCTCGGCGATCAGGGCGCCGACCGCGGCATCGCGGTCCCAGGGCGAGAACTTCTCCCCCCACGCGTTGAAGCGGAAATGGACCGCCGATCGCTGCCCCTCGCCGTCGCGGACGTAGATCGGCCCGCTGTCGCGCAGCCACGAGTCATCGAGCGGAAGCTCGACCACCTCGACCCCCTCGCCGCAGGCTGATCGCGCCGCGGCGGCATCGGCGCCCGCGTTGGCGATCATCGTCACGGGCTCGAACGCCGCGATGGCATTGGCGACGGCGGCGTAGTCCGAGCGCGCCTGCGGGAGCGTGTCCCGCCACAGCGCCAGCCGGCACGGCCACCCCATCACGGTCCGCTCGTGCGGCTCCCACTCGGCGGGTAGGCGCACGGGGCCGGCGACGGAGCTCATGGAGCGAGCTTATCCGTGCGCGCGCGCCCGGGGCGGGTACGGCCGCGCGCGCGGGCCCGCGGCCGCACGCCCGCGGCAGGGCCGCACGCCCGAGGCGGGTCCGGCCGCGAGCGCGAGGGCGCCCGCGGCGGGGCCGGCCGCGAGCGCGCGCGCGGCCGGCGCGGTAGGCTGCGCCCGTGGACGAAGCCCGAGCACGCGAGCTGCTGACGCGCGAGCGCACCCGCATCGAGGCCGAGATCAAGCATCACCTCGGCCGCTCCGAGGACAGCGAGCTCTCCGACGTCGACCAGCACATGGCCGACGACGCCACCAACCTCTACGAGGACGAGCTCGACGAGGGCATCGTCGAGCAGCTGCGCGAGCAGCTCGCCGCCGTCGAGCGCGCCGAGCAACGACTGAAGGACGGCACCTACGGCATGTCGGTGCAGAGCGGCGAGCCGATCCCGGACGCCCGCCTCGAGGCGGTCCCGTGGGCCGAGCGGACAGTCGAGGAGCAGGCCCGCCTCGGTGGCTGAGGCCCGTGCCGGGAGCTGGGTCCCGGGGGCCGACGGATCCGGATTCGGGATCGAGAACATCCCTTACGGCGTGGTGCGCCGGAGCGGCGGGCCGCCGCTGACGGCGATCAGGATCGGGGCGTTCGCGCTCGATCTCGCGGTGGTGGCCGGCGCCGGCCTGCTGACCGTTCCGGAGCTCGATCCGGGCGTCTTCTCCGAGCCGACCCTGAACGCGTTCCTGGGCCTGGGCGCGCGGGCCTGGTCGGCGACGCGAGCGCGACTGAGCGAGCTGCTGGCCGCGAGCGGGACCGAGCGGCGAACATGGCGCGAGCCGCTCGAGCGGGCGCTGATTCCGCTCGCGCACCTCACGCCGCTGCTCCCGGTGCGGATCGGTGACTACGTCGACGGTTACGCCTCGATCGAGCACGCCACCAACGTCGGGCGCCTGTTCCGGCCCGACGCCGATCCGCTGACGCCGAACTGGCGTCATCTGCCGATCGCCTACCACGGTCGCGCGGGGACCGTGATCCCGTCGGGGTCGGAGGTGCCGAGGCCGTGGGGCCAGCGCGCCCCCACCGGGCCGGGCGGGCCGCCCAGCTTCGGGCCCGAGCGGCGGCTGGATTTCGAGCTCGAGCTCGGCTTCCTGACCGGTCCGGGCCCGGCGCGCGGCGAGCCGATCCCGGTCACCCGCGCGGCGGAGCACATCTTCGGCGTGGTGCTGGTCAACGACTGGAGCGCGCGCGAGATCCAGCGCTGGGAGTCAACGCCCCTCGGCCCGAACCTGGGGAAGTCGTTCGCAACCTCGATCAGCCCCTGGATCGTGCCGCTCGAGGCGCTCGGCCCCGCCCGCGTCGCCGGCGTCGAGCAGCGGCCGGCGCCGCCGGCCTACCTTCGCGGCCATGAGCCGTGGGCACTCGACATCGAACTCGAGGTGACGATCACACCCGACGCCTCGGGCGTGGAGACGCGGGTCACCGCGACCAATTCCCGCGGGCTGTATTGGAGCGCTCCGCAGCAGCTCGCGCACGCGACCGTCGCCGGGGCGAGCATCGCCGCGGGCGACCTGTTCGCCTCGGGCACCATCTCGGGCGCGACACCGGACAGCCTGGGCTGTCTGCTCGAGCGCACCCGCGGCGGCCGCGATCAGCTCGTGCTCGAGGACGGCTCCACGCGAACGTTCCTCGAGGACGGCGACACCGTCGCGGTGCGGGGCTACTGCGACGCGGCGAGGATCTCGTTCGGGGAGCTGACCGGCCGCGTGGTGCCGTCCGCAGCGTGGTCCGGGTTCCAGGAGTAGGCATAGTCGGGCCGGTCGTGCGCACGCCACAGAGGCGTCAGCCGCAACGGCCGGAAGGTGTCCCACATGACCGCGAGCTCGTCGGTCCGGGCGGCGCCGAGTGACTTCTCGACCGCGCCCGGCTGGGGACCGTGGGGTAGCCCCGAGGGGTGCAGGGTGATGCAGCCGACGTCGACGCCCTTGCGGGCGGCGTAATCGCCCTCGGCGTAGAACATGACCTCCTCGGACTGGATGTTCGAGTGGTGGTAGGGCAGCGGCACCGCCTCCGGATCGAAGTCCAGCGGCCGCGGCGCGAACGTGCAGATCACGAAGCCCTGCCCCTGGAATGTCTGGTGGACCGGCGGGGGCAGGTGGAAGCGGCCGACCCGCGGCTCGAAGTCAGCGGCATTGAACGCGTATGGATACACGTAGCCGTCCCAACCGACGACGTCGAACGGATGCCGGTCGAGCGCGTACTCCTGCACCGCACCGCGGATCCGCACGCTGAGCCGATACTCCCCGGCCTCGTCGCGGGTCTCGAGCTCCACCGGCGGCCGGAAGTCACGCTGGGAGTACGGCGCGTGCTCGAGCAACTGGCCGTAGCGGTTGCGGTAGCGCGACGGCGTCTCGATCTCGCCCGGCGTGTGGAAGCAGATCCAGAACTGCTCGGAGCCGTCGAGCTCGAAGGTGTGGGTGGTGCCGCGCGGGATCACGAGGTAGTCCTTGGCGCCGAACGGCACGTTGCCGAAGATCGTGCGCAGCACACCGCCACCGCGGTGCACGTAGACCACCTCATCGCCCTCGCCGTTGCGATAGAAGCCGGACGCGGACTCGGTCGGCTTGGCGATCGACACCTCGAGCTCGTCGTTGAACATCAGCACGCGGCGCCCGCCGATCGGATCGCCGCCGGGCTCGATCGCGTTCGCGTCGGCCAGGCGGTGGACGTGGGCCTCCGGTGTCCACTCCTCGCGCACCTGCCGGCGCAGCTCGCCGACGCCGGAGATCCGGCAGGGGGAGCTCAGGTGGTAGAGGATCGACTCGTTGCCGGAAAAGCCCTCGTAGCCCATCACCTCCTCGACCAGGAGCCGGCCGTCGTCACGGAACTGGGAGTGGCGCTTGGCCGGGATCCGGCCCAGCGAGACGTAGCGCATCAGAGGTTCCCCCGCTTGTCCTGCTCGCGCTCGATGGCCTGGAAGAGAGCCTTGAAGTTGCCCTCGCCGAAGCCACGGGCGCCGTGGCGCTCGATGATCTCGAAGAAGATCGTCGGACGGTCGCCGAGCGGTGCGGTGAACGTCTGCAGCAGATAACCCTCGTCGTCTCGGTCGACCAGGATGCCGTGCCGCCGCAAGTCCTCGAGCGACTCCTCGATCTCGCCCACCCGATCGGGGACCTCCTCGTAGTAGCTGTCAGGCGTCTGCAGGAATCGGATCCCGCGGGCGCGCAACTCGCCGACCGTGCGCACGATGTCGTCGGTGGTGAGCGCGATGTGCTGGGCGCCCGGCCCTTCGTAGAACTCGAGGTACTCGTCGATCTGGGATTTGCGCCGGCCCTCGGCGGGCTCGTTGATCGGGAACTTGACCCGCCCGTCGCCGCTGGAGACGACCTTTGACATCAGCGCCGAGTACTCGGTCGAGATCGCCTCATCGGTGAAGTGGATCATCTCGGTCATCCCGAACACGCGCTCGTAGTAGGAGACCCAATCGCCCATCGCGCCGAGCTCGACGTTGCCGACGATGTGGTCGATTCCCGACACGAGGGGCGTCCCGCGGCCGCCGTCGGCCGGCGCAGGCACGGCGACGAAGCCGGGCATGAACGGACCGTCGTAGCCGGAGCGGTCGACGAAGCGGTGGATCGTCTCCCCGTAGGCGGCGATGTCCGCCGTCCGCACCTGACCGTGGTCGTCCTCAGCGGTGCGCGGCGCCGCCACGCTCCTGGCTCCCCGCGCCGTGGCCTCGCGGTAGGCGTGATCGACATCCGGCACCGACAGCGCGATCACCTTGACTCCGTCGCCGTGACGGGCGTGATGGGCGGAGACCTCGCTCCCCGACCGCAGCGCGCCGGTCAGCACGATCCGCACCTCGCCCTGCGCAAGCACGTGCGACGTGCGCTCCCGCCCGCCGGTCTCGAGCCCGCTGTAGGCGATCTCGGTGAAGCCGTAGGCGTGGCAGAGGTAGTAGGCGGCCTGGGCGGCATTGCCCACCCAGAGCTCGACGTGGTCGATGCCGTTGAGGGGCATGAAGTCCTGGTGCTGCTCTGCTACCGCGGTCGGTTGGGTCGTGGCCATCGCATGTGCTCCTGTTCGCTTGAGTCGGTGTCGGTTGGGGTCAGGCCGCGGTGCGCGTTCCGGAGCGCATCGCGACGATCGATTCGTCGTCGCAGCCGGCGAAGAAGCCGCCGACGAGCTCCACCACCTGCTCCACACAGTCCGCCACGTAGATGACGGGCTGATAGGCGGTGATGTCGTAGTCGGCGGTGCCCATGTCCACCAGGTCGAGCGGCCGGTGCGCGATCGCGCGGAACTCCTCGATCTCGCCGTAGCTCGAGAGGATCCCGGCGCCGTACGCGCGGACCTCACCGTCCTGCACCACGGCCCCGAATTCGAGCGTGAACCAGAACACGCGTGAGAGGAAGCGGAGGTTGTCGGGGTCGGCGAGTCGGCGCGAGGCGACACCGGCGAGACGATGCAGCTCGCCGAAGGTCGGGGTGGCCAACAGCTGACCGTGGCCGATCACCTCGTGGACGATGTCGGGCTCAGGCGTGTACAGCGGCACGTCGGGGTGGCGCACGTACTGCGTGGAGTGAAAGCAACGCTCGGCCAGCGCGCCGTAGAACACATCGAGCGCCACCAGCCCGGCCGCGGGCAGGTAGCTCCAGCCGCCGAGA
Organism: uncultured Solirubrobacteraceae bacterium; assembly: GCA_963800815.1. Taxonomy (GTDB): domain Bacteria; phylum Actinomycetota; class Thermoleophilia; order Solirubrobacterales; family Solirubrobacteraceae; genus Palsa-465. The sequence continues at coordinate 85,631 of CAWDCP010000019.1, read as the reverse complement.
GGTCGCAGCAGCCCGCTCACCTCGTCGAGTCCCGGCACGCGGCCGGTGGGCAGTCCCAGGCGTTCCTTGGCCTCGCGGTACTCCGTCACCGCATAGCGCTCGTGCTTGGGCGCAAGCTCGCGGCAGACCGTCCGCCACACCTCGTGCTCGGCCTCGGTGTATCCGATCACCGGCGCGGGCTCGCCCGGACGCCAGGCCAGCGCTGCCGCCGCGATCTCGCTGCGCCGAGCGCGATAGTCCGGGTCGTTGGCGCCGGGGTGGTCGTGGGCGAGGTGAACGGTCACATCGCCCGCCGCATCCGTCGTCACCGGCGAATACAGCTGTGCCTCTTCGTACATCTCCCTCTCCAGGCTCGATCGACCACCCAGTGCAGCACTCAGACCGATCCGTTACAAGTCTGCGCAGATTTGGGGGTCAATCTGCTCAATTTGATAGATCTTCGCGCAGGAGACTGGTCAAAACGACCAGTCGAGTCATCATCAACTCGCACGGAGGAAGAACATGGCCATCGACCAGCTCGACGCGCGCCTGATCGCGAACCTGCGCCGCAACCCACGCGTGGGCCTGCTCGAGGTCGCGCGTCAGCTCGGCGTCGCCCGGGGAACCGTGCAGGCCCGGCTCGCCAAGCTCGAGTCCACCGGAGTGATCACAGGGCACGGCCCCGAGGTCGATCCGCGCGCGCTTGGTTATCCGATCAGCGCCGTGGTGCTGATCGAGCTCGCGCAGGGACAGCTGGCCGAGGCGGTCAAGGTGCTCGAGCCGATCCCCGAGATCCTCGAGGCCGACGGGGTCAGCGGACCGCAGGATCTGATCTGCCGCGTCGTCGCTCGGGACACCGAGCATCTGCAACAGGTGGTCAACGACCTGCTGCGAACCCCGGCGATCCGGCGCTGCACGAGCTACATCGTGCTGTCGTGCCCGGTACCGCCGCGCACGGGTCCGCTCGTGGCGTCGGCCGGCGGTCTCTCCGGCGGGCTCTGATCGCCGTGTCCGCCCGCCGTGAGCGCATACGATGACCGCGTGGTCCCGGCGCCAGATCCCAGCGGACAGACTCCCGGTCGCGCGCCGGCATCCGATGTGACCCGGCGAACGTGGCTGGCGGCCGAGCGGACCTGGCTGGCCTGGTGGCGCACCGGCATCGCGACCGGGGGAATCGCGCTCGCCGTGGGCCGTCTGTTGCCCAACGTGGTCAGCGGCGCGCGCTGGCCCTACCGTCTCCTCGGCCTGGGATATGGGCTGCTGTCCGTCGCCCTCCTGCTGATCGGCGCGCACCGACAGCGCCGTGCGTCCGATGCGCTGCGCCGGGGGGAGTTCGAAGAGCTCCAGACGCCCATAGTGAGCTGGCTGACCGCGGCCGGGATCGCGCTCGCCGTGGGTACGCTGCTCACCGTGCTGGCCGCGTTCTGAGTGCGACCGTCACCCGATCCGGGCGATGCCCGGAGCTCGAGCCACGAGCATCGTCCAGGGCATGAAGACGCTGCTCAACATCATCTGGCTCGTGCTTTGCGGCTTCTGGATGGCGATCCTCTACACGCTCGCCGGGATCATCATGTGCATCCTGATCATCACGATCCCGTTCGGCCTCCAGGCGTTCAAGCTCGCGGGCTTCGTGCTGTGGCCGTTCGGTCGCACGGCCGTCCGCAAGCAGAGCGCCGGCGCCGGGTCGCTGATCGGGAACATCATCTGGATTGTGCTCGTGGGCTGGGAGCTGGCCCTGGCTCATATCGTGACGGCGGCTGCGCTGGCGATCACGATCATCGGCCTCCCGCTGGCGTGGGCCAACCTGAAGCTGATCCCGCTGTCGCTGTTCCCGTTCGGGCACACCGTCGTGCCGATCGACGAGGCGAGGGGCGGGGTCGCCTTCTCCTGACGCTCCGTGCTCGTCGTCAGGCGGCGACGGCAAGCCCGGGGCAATCATCCCAACAAGCGGCGACGGCAAGCCCGGCAATCATCCCAACCGGGTGATGTGGCGCCGCTCGGCCTGAGTTGAAATCCTGCTCACAACGCACGGCTACGCGAAAGGAGCAGGACATGGCCGCAGTCGAACCGAGCACTCACGAGGCGCTGTCCGCACTCTCGATCGGCGACGGCAACGCGCTCGCCGCGATGATCGGCATCCGCGAGGAGTACCAGGCAGGCACAGGGCTCGACTCCCGCACCTTCGCGCTGGTGAAGATCGCCGCCCTGATCGCGATCGAGTCGCCGCCGGCCTCGTATGCGTGGCAGATCGCCAACGCGCTCGAGGAAGGGGCCACCCCGGAGGACATCCTCGGGGTGCTGCGCGCGGTCGCACCGCAGGTCGGCGGCCCGCGGGTCGTCTCGGCCGCTCCCGAGATCATGCTGGCCCTGGGCCTGGCGCTGCCCGAGGGTGTCGAGTAAGGAGGCAGATGCCAGATGCCATTCATGCGACGCAGGCCATTGCTCCGAGCCGCCGCGGTCGGCGGCGGCGCGTACATGGTCGGAAAGCACCATGCGCGGTCTCAGGCCGAGCAGGCGGCCTACCAGAACGAGCAGGATCAGCGCATCAGCTCGCTCGAGCAGCAGCAGGCCCCGGCGGCCGCGCCGGCCCCGGCGGCCGCGCCGGCACCGGCGGCCGGCGGCATGTCCGAGGACACGATCAACAAGCTCAAGCAGCTTGGCGATCTGCACAACTCGGGGGTGCTCACCGATGAGGAGTTCGCCGCCCAGAAGGAGAAGCTGCTGGCCTGAGCCCACACGCGACGGCGGGCAGGGCGCGAGCGAACTCCGGTGCTGAGCCTGGCCGTCGCGGTGATGGCAATCGCCCTGCCGGACAGCCTCAACCCATCGCTGATCGGGGCGGAGCTGTTCCTGGCCGCGCAGCCGCATGCCGGGCGGCGGACGGTCGCGTTCACGCTGGCGGCCTTCACGGTCACGCTGGTCGTCGGCATCGCACTCACCGCGGGCCTGGCCGACATCATCGTCTCGGCGCTGCCCAAGCCGGGCCGGACGCTGAAGTACTCAGCGGTCGTCATCGGCGGCGCGGTGCTCGTGATCGGCGGCGCGATCGTATGGCTGCGGCGCCGGACGCTCGCCCATCGCGATCGTCCGCGAGCGGAGCACGTGCGGGAATCGCACCAATCCGGCGCCGTGATGGGCGCCGGGATCGCCGGGCTCGAGGTGCTCACGGCGTTCCCGTATTTCGCCGCGATCACCTTGATCGGGGGCTCGGAGGTGTCGGCGGCCGCGAAGCTGTCCCTGCTCGTCCTCTACTGCGTCGTGTACACGTTGCCGCTGATTGGAATCGCCGTCGTCTGCGTGGCGATGGGACCCCGTGCCGATGAGGTGCTGCAGCCCGTCAACGACTGGGTCCGCGCTCGCTGGCCGTTCATCGTCGGTCCGCTGGCGTTCGTGATCGGTCTCGGCGTGACGGCGTACGGCATCGCGCAGCTGGCCCGGTAGCCGCCGCCTCAGCCCTCGGCGAACGCCATCCTCATCCCCGGCGCGAGGATGCGCACGCTCGTCGCCGGCGCCACCGCGGCCACGCGCTCCGCGAACGCCTGCGCGGGCGCGTGGGGGTGCAGGCCACGCTGAGCTCCGAGCGCCCGCAGTGTCCCCCAGTGGATCGGGACCGCGACGCGGGGTGCAATCCGCCTGACCGCCTCCGCGGCACGTTCGGGGTCAAGGTGCCCCGCCGGCACACGCGGGCCCCAGCCCCAGATCGGCAGGGCGGCGACGTCGATCCGTCCGGCCAGCGCCGACATGCCGTCGAACAGGTCGGTGTCGCCGGCGAAGTAGACGCGGGTGGGGCCATCGAGCAGGTAGCCGAGCGCGGGCATCTGCGGCCCCCACGGGTAGCGCCGTCCGTCGTGCTCGGCGTGGAGCGCCTCGATGATCACGCCGCCGATCGCCACGCGCTCGCCCACGTCGAGCTCGCGGACCTCGGGCGCGCCGGCGTCCCGCGCGGCCGCAGCGCAACCGCGCGGCACGATCACCGGACACGCGCCGGCCAGCTCCCGCAGCGAGCCCGGATCGAGGTGGTCGTGATGCGCGTGCGAGATCAGGATCGCGTCCAGCGACTCGAGCGTGGACGGTACCGGCGCCGGCACCCGCCGGCGCACGTGGAGGATGCCGGCGCGCAGCAGCGGGTCGGTGAGCACGCGGATTCCGCCCAGCTCGATCAGGACGGTCGCGTGCCCGACGTAGGTCAACCCGTCCGATCCCGCGCGCTCGTCCGCCTCGATGACCAAGAGGCTCCGATTCGACCGCGCTCCCGTCCTCCCTGCATCACCCGATCCGCGTGATGCGCCCCTGCCCCGGAAGCGGTTGAATACGCGTGTGGAAGACCGCCTGGATCCGCCCTCTGCCGGGCGACGGGCGCCGTGGCACGAGGCGCTCGGCGCCACGCGGTCGCTGGTGGGAACGGCGCTACGGCCGGTGGCCGGCGTGGCCAAGCCGGTCCTGCGGCCCGCGGTCAACGGAGCGCTCGAGGTCCAGCGGGCGACGAGCCGCAGGCTGCTGGCGCTTGGCGAGGACACGGCCGTGGCAGTCGTCGACGCAACGGTATTCGCACCCAGCACCGAGGACCTGATCAGCCGGACACTCGACAGCCCCCGCTTCAACGAGCTGGTCGACAAGATCCTCGACAGTGAGGGCATCAAGCACCTTATCGCCAAGGTGATCGCTAGCCCCCTGGTCGATGAGGTGATCCAACGGCTGCTGGAGAGCGACGACCTGTGGCTGCTGGTCGACGAGATCGCGCGCAGCCCTTCGGTCACCCAGGCCATCAGCAGCCAGGGGACGAGCTTCGCCGGACAGATCGTGGACGTGTTCCGAGCGCGATCGTCGGTCGCCGACGACCGCGTCGAGACGGTCGCGCGGAGGCTTACCCGCCGCAGCCCACGGATTGCGGCGCAGGCCGCCGAGGCCGGTGGCGATCTGCCTGCCGCCGGTGCGGTTCCCGCGGAGAGCGCGGCCCCGGCCGGCGGGGGCCAGCCCGCCACCGGCACAGCGCACCCGCCCTCCGGCGCAGCGCAGCCGCCCTCCGGTACAGCGCAGCCGCACTCCGGCGCAGCGCAGCTGCCCTCCGTGGCCGACTGGCCGCTCCCGGCCGCCGACGAGCCACTTCCCGCCGCCAAGACTCCGCCGGGGACGTGATGGACGATCGCCTGCAGGACGCACCGCTCGGAGCGCCCGAGAACGGTGCGCCGGTGGAGCCTATGCACATGGACCCGGAGCGACCGGCGCCGGCCTACGCCGGTCTGGTCACGCGCACGATCGCATTCACGATCGACGCGGTCGTCATCAACGTGGTCGCGATCTGCGTGGCCGGCGCGGTGGCGCTCGGATTGTCGATCCTCTCGATCACGCCCAAGCAGCACGGTGCGCTGGCGGCGATCGGAGGGGTCGTCTGGGTGATCTGGATCATCGCCTACTTCGTGCTGTTCTGGTCCTCGACCGGCCAGACGCCCGGTGCCCGGGTGATGCACATCGAGCTGCTGCGCTCCGACCTGCGCCGGATGCATTTTGTGCAGGCGGCGCGGCGGCTCCTCGGCCTGTTCCTCGCGGCCCTCCCGCTCGGACTCGGGTTCGTGCCGATCCTCTTCACCGACCGCCGGCGCGGGTTTCAGGACCGTTTCGGCGGGTCGGTCGTGGTGCTCACCGAGCCCCCGCCGGATCCCACCAAGACCCTCGCGCCGCGCCTGGCCGGAGCGGACGTGGCCACCACGCTGTCCGCACACGCTAATGGGACGGCGGCGGACCTGGCCGCACAGGCGGCCGCTGAGGCTCTGCTGCAGGAGCAACGGGCGAATCCGGAGCAGCACCCAGCTCCTTGACGGAGTCGCCCGGGAGAGCACGCCACTCTCCCTGCAGCAGCCGTCGCCAGCCCGTGAGCAGTCCGTGCACGCCCGCGGCGCCGACGATCGGCTCCTCGGGCACCGGCAACTCAACCGGGTAGAGCACGAACGGCCGCGTCTGCGGGCCGCCGAGCCCACCGTGGAACGAGATCAGCTCCTCGAATGCGCAGCCCTGGTCGAGGTCAGGGTCGTAGAAGCTGTTGATCATGATGTCGGCGACGTGCGGGAACCCGTCCGTGCGCCGCAGGTGATCCGCCGCATGGGGTGAGAAGACGGCCAGCGGGTCCTCGCCCTCGACGCGCCCGTCGGCCAGATAATGGGTGCCGGAGGCGCCGACGGCGATCGGGCCGTGCTCGGAGGAGTGCATCAGCAGCAGACCGATGTGGGGATGGGCACTGAGCGCTCCGATCAGGTCCGGGTGGCGCTCCTTGATCTCCTCGGCGCTCAGGCGCCGGTTCTCCTCCATCAGGTAGACGAGGCCGAGGTTGCCCGAGCCGAGGACGATGGCGTGGGACTTCTCGGCGCCGTCCTCATCGCTCGATCCGCTGCGTCCCGTCGCCTCGTTGAAGGCCTGGCTGACCGCCTTGTCGTGCTCGTCGCCGGCGCCCAGGCCCATCACGTCGCCGCGTGAGAGCGATCGCTGGACGAGATCGTCGAGCCCATAGCCGTTGCGCTGCAGGAACGTCATCCCCTGAGTCTGGCCGTGATCGGAGAGCACCACGAGCTTGTACGGCCGGGACGCGAAGCGGGCTGCCTTCTCGATCCGCCCGAACTGCTTGTCGAGCTTGCGCAGGGCCTCGAGCGTGTCCACGCGCTCGAGACCCGAGTGGTGAGCGACCTCGTCGTAGCTGGAGAAGGTCGCGTAGACGGCCGGCCGGCCGCGCATCATGTCGGTCACGACGCCGAACACGATCAGGTCGCGCACGAGCACGCACAGCACGGCCCTCAGGTACGGGTAGCGGCCGCCGCGATGGCCACGTGGGATGACGTCGCGGCGCCGCTGCCGGGCCGCTGCGGAGTATTCGATCAGCACCTCCCAGAAGAACAGGACGAGTTCTCGCGTCACGTTGAAGCCGTTGGCGAGGAAGGCGCGGTAGCCCGGGTTCGCCTTCTTGTCGGCGTCCATCCGGCTGACGGTCAGGATCACCTCGTCGGCCTCGCCCGAGAGCAGATTGCCGCGGCTGGCCCCACCGCCGACGAGCAGCCCCGCGCCCGTGGCCAGACGGCGCTCGATCTCGGCGCAGTCGTCGGGCGCCGAGCACGTCATCATCTTCCCGGTCTCCTTCTCGACCCAGCGGAAGGCCGGGATGTCCTCGTTGGAGCCGAGCAGGATCCCCGCCTGGCTGGCACCCGTCTGCGACGAGAGGTCGGTCTCCCACTCGAGCATGCCGTGGCTGCCGTCGGCCAGCCACCGGGCCAGCACGGGCGTGTTGCCGTCGCGCATCGCGCGCCGCAGCACCGGCGCGGCGAGGCCGTCGATCTCGAGGAAGATGATGCCGGGCACGTCGGTGGCGACGCGCTCGCCCTGGCGCTTGGCCACCCGCTGGATCACGCGCAGCGAGTACACGTCGTCGTCGTCCACGCCCAGGAACACCTGGAGCACCATGCCGGCGGCCGACATCACCAGCGCGGCCAACAGCGCCCATCCGAACGAGTCCACCTTGAAGTCATTCGGCGCCAGGGCGGAGACGAGCAGCAGAATCAGCGCGTCGACGATCAGGACGGCGAAGAACCCGATGATCAGCGTCAGCGGCAGGCGCAGCGCCGCCACCAGCGGCGGCAGGACGGCGTTGAGGATGCCGATCAGGACCGCGGCCTCGAGTGCGCCGAGGAACGTCTTGACCGTGACCCCCGGCACGATCGCCGCCGCCACGAGCACCGCGACGGCGCCGACCAGCAGCCCCATCCCGAGCCGCAGCGGCTGGAAGCGCGGCGCCTGAGGCGACCACTTCACGGGCTCGGCGTAGCTGGATTCAGGTTCTGGTGCCATCGGTGCGGGCAAGAAGCCGGGGCGTCGGTCAGTCCGCGGGCGCGGGTCTCACGTTCGGCTCGATTCGGCTACGCCGCTGCCGGCTCGCCGTGCAGCGCGGTCTGAAGCTCCTTCTCCGCGTCCTTCGACAGCGACGACTTGAGCACCGTGCCGCCGAACTCGCTCAGCGCGTCGATCGCCTTGTCGGGTGTGACCTTCTCGACGACCAAGAACAGCGCGGAGGTGCCGGGCTTGACCATGCCGCGCACCTGCTCCTGGAACTCCTTGTCGATGCCCGCCTTCTCGACCTTGCCCATCAGGGCGCCGAGGCCGGCGCCGATCGCCAGTCCGAACACCGGCACGAAGAACAGGAGGCCGAACAGGAAGCCCCAGAACATGCCCCATGTGGCTCCGGCACCAACCGGATGGTGACTCGTGGTGACTTGGTACTGACCGTCCTGATCGCGGACGATCACGGCGACCGCGTCGGGCTGGATGATCAGGTCGTCCGTGAGGCGCGCAACCTCCTCGGCGGCGGCTGCGGCGGTTGTGGTGTCGTCGTACCCGATCGCAATCAGGTCAGCCATCCGGATCTCCTGTCGGTGGCTCGGCGCGCCCTCTGCGGGCCGATCTGATGCGACGGTAGGTCGCGACAACACCCCCAGCATCACCCGAACCGGATGATCCGAGCGGACGACCATGCCTCCGAGTTGTGCGCCAAAAGGTGGTGTGCGCCTCCCGACCATATAGTGGCGTACCACCTTGCCCGCTCTCGCCCAGGCGAGCAAGCTTGTGGGCGTGGCCAAGTTGACCAACCTGCGCGAGCGTCTGCCGGCCGGCGCCGCGGACCCGGTTGGCGTCGATCCGCCGGGGCAGGCCGCGGGCGACCCGGTGCCTCCGTTCAGCGCCGATCTGGTGCGCCGGCCGTCCCTGATCGGCCGGCTGACGGGCGCAGGGGACCGCCCCCTGGTCGTGATCACGGCTCCGGCGGGCTACGGAAAGACGACGCTGCTGGCCGAATGGGCTGAGCAGGACGCGCGCCCCTTCGTGTGGTTCTCGCTCGAGCGCCGCCGAGCGACGGGAGCGCTCGCACAGCAGATCGCGAGCGCAACCGGCCCCCGGGTGCGGTCCACGCCGTATGTGCTCGTCCTCGACGACGCGCACGCGCTTCGCCCGCGCATGCTTCACGACACGATCGACGGACTGCTCCCGGGATTGCCCCCGGGCGCGCAGGTGGTGTTGTCGGGGCGGCGTGAGCCGCCGTTGGCACTGGGCCGGCTCCGGGCCCGCCGGCAGCTGATCGAGCTCGGAGCCGGCGAGTTGACGATGTCCCCCGGCGAGGCTGCGGCGCTACTGCGCGCCACGGGACTCGAGCTGGAGTTCGCGACCGTGCAGCGTCTCCTGCGTACCACCGAGGGCTGGCCCGCCGGCCTGTACCTGGCCGCGCTGTCGCTGCTCGGCCAGGACGACAAGGCCGAGGCGCTGGCGCGCTTCGGCGGCGACGACCACCTCGTCGCCGAGTACCTCCAGGAGGAATTCCTGACCGACCTCTCGGCTGACGGCCGGGCACTGCTGACCCGAGGGTCGGTGCTCGAGCATCTCGCCGGCCCGGTGTGCGACGACGTCCTCGAGCGCGAGGGATCCGACGCGCTGCTGGCCGAGCTGGCGCGCTCGAATCTCCCGCTGACCGCGCTTGACACCGAGCATGGCGCCTACCGGCTCCACGGGCTCCTGCGCGAGTCGCTGCAGACCGAGTTGCGACGTAGCGACCCGCGGCTCTCGCAGCGCCTGCACCGCCGCGCCAGTGCCTGGTATGCCAAACACGACCAGATCGACCTGGCGATCGAGCACGCGGTCGCCGCCCGCGACGCCCGGCGGGCCGGTGAGCTTCTGTGGGCGCACCTGCCCCGCTACCTGGGCGCCGGGCGCAACGCGGCCGTTCAGCGCTGGCTGGCCTGTTTCATGGTCGAGCAGATCGAGGGCTGCGCCGCGCTGGCTCTGGTCACGGCCCACAGTCACCTGGCCGCCGGGGACGTGGACACCGCTCGCCAGTGGAGCCGGGTCGCCGGCGCTGCGATCGAGCGTTCGCCGGCTCGGGCCCGCTCCGGGTCGCTGGCCGCCGGCGTCACGATCATCGAGGCCTGGGCGGCGCGAACGGGTGCCGTCACGATGGCCAAGGACGCCGCCCGAGCCGCCGAGCTGCTGCCGGATCACAGCCCATGGCGCGCCACCTGCTGCTTCCTGTGCGGGAGCGCGGACCTGCTGCGGGGCAACCGGGTCGACGCGCGTCGCCACCTCGAGGAGGGTGTCGACCGCGGCGCGGTCGCCGCTCCCGACGTCGCCGCACGGTGCCTGGCGCAGCTCGCGAGCATCGCGATCGACAACGAGGAATGGGAGAGCGCCGAGGACCTCGCCGAGCGTGCGCTGAAGATGACCGAGCGCCATCACCTGGATGACGGCCCGACATCCGCGCTGGTATACGCGGTCGCGGCCGCGGTGGGAGCGCACGAGGGCCTGATCGTCGAGGCCAAACGCGACCTGCGCCACTGCGGGGATCTGCTGCGCGAGCTCGACCGCTTCGCGCCCTGGTACGGAGCCGAGACGCGGATCCTGCTCGCCCGCGCGGCGATGGCGCTGGCCGATGTCCAGGACGCCCGCGCCCGGCTCGCGGAGGCCTCGCGCCTGGCCCGCCGCACGCCCGACGTGGTCATCTTCCGCCAGTGGTTCGACGCCGCCTGGGACGAGGCCGACACTCGCGCCGAGACGGCGCTGATCGGGCCGTCCTCGCTGACCACGGCCGAGCTGCGCGTGCTGCGCTTCCTCCCCACGCACTACTCCTTCCGCGAGATCGCCCAGCGACTGCATGTCTCCTCCAACACCGTCAAGACCCAGGTGCACGCCGTCTATCGCAAGTTGGACGCCTCCTCGCGCTCGGAGGCGGTCGTGAACGCCTCGCGTGCCGGACTGCTGGGCACCTAGGCTTCCCGCATTCGTGCCAAGCTTTGCTCGATGAGCGCTCGCGGCAGCCACTGGGGCACAGAGGTCGTGCAGGTCGATCACGCCGTGTACGCGGCCGTCGCCGCAACACCCACGCCGGGACTCGACGCCGCGCTGCGCCGCCTGTCGGGGGCGGCAGACCACTCACGCCTGTCGATCGCCGCGGCAGCCGTGCTGGCGCTGGCCGGAGGCCGCAGCGGACGCCGGGCCGCAGTGACCGGAATGGCGTCGGTCGCCGTCACCTCCGCGGTGATGAACCTGGCGGTGAAACCGGTGGTGCGCCGCCGCCGCCCCGAGCGCGGCGAGCTCGTGCTCGAGGCCCGGCGCGTGCCGATGCCCACCTCGGCCTCGTTCCCCTCGGGACACTCGGCCGCCGCCTTCGCCTTCGCCACCGGCGTCGGCCACGTCCTGCCGTGGACCGCGGTCCCGCTGCGCGCGCTCGGCGCGCTCGTCGCCTACTCGCGCGTGCACACCGGCGTCCACTTCCCCGGCGACGTGGTCGCCGGCGCGCTGCTCGGCGGCGCGACAGCGCAGGTGACGGCGCGGGCGTTGGACCGGCGGGTCGAGCGACGGACGGTCGGGAAGACGACCGGCGGCGCTGTGGCGACCGGTAGCGATTCGTAGCAGCCAAGGCGCTGACGAAGACGAGCGGGTTCCGTGGCCGCGGGGTGGCCCGGAGCGCCGCATTCCTGGGGGTGCTTATGTCGACAAACGGTCCGCCGCGGATCGACTTTGTGCGTCTAAGCGCCGCAGCGGCGCTTAGGTCGCCGAGGACCTTCTAAGGGCCTGCACTTTGTCGACTTATGCACCCGATCACCCCGGGGGTGCACGCAGTCGCCGCTCACCAGGGGCCAACCACGCTCTCTTCCCCAGCCAAGCCGGCGACGTCCACGATCCGGGCGGCACCACAGCCCGGACTGCGACCGGCCCTACTCCGGAGGCTTCGCCGGCAGCACCTCAGTCGCCGGCGGCGGCTCCTCGCCCGGAGCCGCAGCGGGAGCCGACGCCGGCGCCGACCCCGGAGCCACAGCCGCAGCCGGCGCCGCAGCCGCAGCCGCAGCCGGAGCCGGAGCCGGAGCCGCGACCGGCGTCGCCGGGTGCTCGGGTCCATTCTGCACCGCGGCCTCGGACACCACCGCCGCGGAGGGTTCGTCGACGTGCTTGCGCTTCCCCCGCCCGAACCAGCCCTTGATCTCCGTCGAGGCGTCACCGGCCTGGGCGTTGGGGAACTCCAGCCGAGTTTGGCGACGGAGCAGCTCGATGCCGAGGATCGCCACGGCGATGATGAAGAGGACCGGGACGACGTTGCGGAAGGCGGGCGTCGGCCCCCACAGCAGGACGAGCAGCATCACGCCGGCCAGGACGCCGTAGGCGACGCCGGGGCGCTCACGCAGGTCGAAGGCCATCATGCGGCGCAGCGCGGTCGCCGAGCGGGTCGATCCGGCGACCCAGGCCGCGATCAGGATGATGATCCCGTAGGCCACCATCGCCACCGCGATGTCCCGCAGCAGACCGGTGCCGATCAGCCAGACCTGCTGCGCGGCCGGCTTGTTGGCCTCGTTCGACACCAGCGAGTCGACGACCCGGTTCTCGACGATGCGGCGGGCGAGGAGAACGACCAGGCCGAGGCCGATGAAGCACCAGCCCGTCCGCCGGAGGACGAGGCGCCGCCATCCGTGGGCCACGTAGATGGCGATCGCAAACAGCAGCAGCGGGATGATCGTGAACCAGACGGCGAGATGGCGGATCGCGCCAGCGATATCCTGGACCTGCTTGAGCTGGTTGGAGCGCATGATCACGATCTGGCCGGTATTCGTCGGGAGCGTGAGGCCCAGCTTCGACTGCGCGGCAGACTGGATCTGCGGGAGGGCGCCCTGGACCTGGGCACGGGCGGCGTTGACCTGGGAGCTGAGGCCGACCTGAGCGGCGAGCTGGTCGACCAGCGTGCGCAGGTTCAGGGTCACGGTGCCGTTGCTGGTCGAGACCACCTTGGTGCCGCCGTTGATGATCGTCAGCAACTCCTTGTGGGCGGCGCGGTTGGCCTGACGCCAGGCGTCCTGAACCTGCGGCAACGTGAGCAGCCGCGGCGCGACCTGCCCGGCGAGCTGCTGAAGGCCCGCCGCCGCCGGACCGGCGAGCGGCTGCAGCTGCTTGGGCAGGATCGTCTTCAGCTCGGTGGAGACGTCGACGTTCGTGAACAGCGTGTGCACCAGGTAGGCCGACAGCGCCGTCTGGACCTGTTTGTTCTCGAGCAGCTGCGAGCTGGTGTTGGTCCAGTTGTCGGTGTTCAGCGCCTGGCGATTGACATACACCGAGAAGATCCCGATCAGTCCGGTGATGACGGCCAGCGTGAGCAGCGCGGCCACGAGCCAGCGGCGAGGATGCTTCGTGGAGGACGACTCGGCCGCCGGGGCGGCGGCGGTCGGTGTGTCGGCTGCAGTGGCGTCGGCCATCACACGATTAGACCGGCGGCCGCCGCTGGCCGCATCGCCCGGATCGGGTGAAAGCCGGCATTCAGACGTCCTGCTCGGACAGGAAGATCAGCGCAGCTTTGACCCGTCGGCTGACGTGCTCGGACTCCGCGGCCGGCAGCCCGAGCTTGTAGAAGATCGAGTTGACGTGCTTCTCCACCGCGCGCTTGGTGAGCACGAGCGACTCGGCGATCGCGGTGTTGCTCTTGCCCTGCGCGATCATCGCCAGCAGCTCGTGCTCCCGGGGCGTGAGACCCTCGAGCGGCGAATGCGCCGCGCGGGTTCGGGCGCGCATCAGCACGTCGACGATCTTCGGGTCGAGCACCGACTCCCCGCGATCGATCGCCTCGATCGCGGCGATCAGCTCACCGCGGTGGCGGATCCGCTCCTTGAGCAGGTAGCCGCGACGGCTGGAGCCCGACTCCAGCAGCTGCTCGGCGTACGCCGGGTCGGAGTACTGGCTCAGGACCAGGACACCGATGCCCGGATGCGTGCGCCGCAGCCGTGACGCGACGCGCAGACCTTCGGGGCCCTCGCAATACGGCATCCGGATCTCGGTCAGGATTACGCGCGGTTGCTGCTCCTCGATCGCCGACTCCAGCGTCGGCCAATCGGCACAGACAGCGACGATGTTTACGCGATCGTCGTGGCCGAGCATGTGCAGCAGGCTCTCGCGGATCAGGTATGAGTCCTCGGCGATGACGACCGTCACGGGCCCGATGGGCCCCGGGACAACCTCCCGCTCTAGCTCCGTCAACGTCATGCGATCCGGCACCTCCACGGTTTGTTAGTGCCTCCCGCCATAAATCCGAGCCCCGAAGCGGACTTGAATTCCCGAGATACCCCGGCCGCACCATACCGGTTTACTTGACCGCTTGAGTATCGATCTGTAAACGCGCGCAGACATCCGCCGGCGTGACGAATCGGACGCCGTGGAAACTACGGTCTGCCGGTCAGGGGAAAACTACGGACCGGATGTTCACAGAAAATTCACCCGCTCTTTCACCCGATCTGCATGATGCGCGGCCGGGCGCGATCGACGAGGCTCCGGGCCGATGGTCGACCCGGCACCGGAAGAGAACCTCAGGCTCGTGCGCTCCGACGAGGACGGGGACGGGGACGGCCCCGTCCAGAGGACGCCTCACGTGCTGTCCTTCGGCGGCAAGCGCTGGCGACTGATCGAGGTTGACGAGGCGGACGACGCCATCGCCGCAGTCGTGTTCGATCCGCATCTGGCCGCCGACAACGGGTTCAGCCGCATCGTCACCGCAGCGGCCGAGATGGCCAGCGAGCGGCACCGGATGGAAACGGAACTGCTCTCCTCGCGCCGGCGGGCGATCGCCGCCGCCGACCGCGAGCGCCAGCGGATCGAGCGCAACCTTCACGACGGCGCCCAGCAGATGCTGGTCGCACTCAGAGTCAAGCTCGGCGAGGCGCAAGACGCGATCATCGACGAGTGCCCGCACGGGGCGCGAATGCTCGACGAGCTCGACGCCGACCTCGAGGCGGCGATCGACGACCTGCGTCTGCTCGCCCACGGCCTGCACCCTCACCTGCTCGGCGACGTGGGATTGCCGGGGGCGCTGCGCGCCGACGCACGACGGGCGACGCTACCGACCACGGTCAGCGCCAAGCGGATCGGGCGCTATCCCGCGGAGCTCGAGACGGCGGTCCACTATTGCTGCCACGAAGCGCTGCAGAACGCCTGCCGCCACGCCGGCGACGGCGCCCTGGTGGCGATCCGTCTGTGGTCCGAGGAGAGCGTGCTGCGCTTCGAGGTGGCCGACACCGGCCCGGGCTTCGATCCCTCCGCTCAATTTGCGGGCATCGGCCTGCAGAACATGCGCGACCGGATCGCCGCGATCGGCGGCGTTCTCTGGATCGATTCCTTCCCCGGCCGCGGGACGACGGTCAGCGGCGCGGTGCCGGCCCGCGAGTTGGTGCCATGAGCCCGCGATCCGACCGGCGCCCGGGAGCGCGACGCGGAACGCCGGCCCTGTCCGCGGTGGCCGCGATCGTGGTGATCGCCCTGGCCGGCTGCGGCAGCAGCAAGCCGGGCTACTGCACCGATCGCACGAATCTCGAAAACTCGATCAAGGGCCTGACCAGCCTCAACGTCTCCAGCGGCGTGAGCGGTCTGGAGGCGCAGCTGAAGAAGATCGAGACCGACGCCACCACGCTGGTCAACTCGGCCAAGAGCGACTTCCCGACCGAGACGAGCGCGGTCAAATCCTCAATCGACTCGCTGTCGAGCGCGGTCAAGGGCCTGACCTCGAGCCCGTCCGCGGCTCAGATCGCGGCGATTGCCGCGGACGCCGGCAACGTCGTCAGCTCGGTCAAGACCTTCACCGACGCCAGCAGCTCAAAGTGCAGTTGACGCTGCAAAGGAGCTCACGATGAACCGCCGACTCGCAGCCGTCGCCTCGATCCTGCTGATGGCGGCAGCGCTGGTATTGGCCGTGATCATCGGGGTCGAGAGCTTCCCGCGGGGCGTGACCGTGCTGGCATGCATGATCCTCGGGGTCGTCGGGGCCTGGTGGGGCTTCCTGCGGCGCGGCGCGGCGCGCGCGGTCGCATTCGTGGTCGCCGCGGCGCTGGTCGTCGGTGCGATCCTGCTGGTCATCGTGGAGGGCCGTGTGCTGGCCAACGTCGTGGTCCTCGCCGCCTTCGTGCTCTCGCTCGCCGCGGCGGCCCAAGCGTTCACAATCAGGGCCGAACTCCCGGCCGCGCCGGCACCGAAGCACGCCGTCCTGTTCTACAACCCCAAGTCCGGGGGCGGCAAGGCCGAGCGGTTCAAGGTCGCCGACGAGGCCCGCGCGCGCGGAGTCGAGCCGATCGAGCTCCAACTCGGCGAGGATCTGGAGACGCTCGTGCGCGCCGCGATCGAACGTGGCGCCGATGCTGTCGGGATGGCCGGCGGCGACGGGTCGCAGGCGGTGGTGGCCACGGTCGCGGCGGAGCGCGGTTTGCCCTATGTCTGCATCCCGGCCGGAACCCGCAATCACTTCGCGCTCGACCTCGGCGTCGACCGCGACGATGTGGTCGGGGCGCTCGATGCGTTCACGCAGGGCCGCGAGCGCGTCGTCGACCTCGCCGAGGTCAACGGCCGCGTCTTCGTCAACAACGTCTCGCTCGGCGTCTACGCGGAGGCCGTCCAGAGCGCGGGCTACCGCGACGCCAAGCTGAGGACGATTGCCGAGACGGTGCCGAACGTGCTCGGGCCGCAGGGCGAGGGCCTGGACCTGCACTGGAAGGGCCCGGATGGGAACACCCAGTCGACCAACGCCGTCGTGCTGGTGTCGAACGACCCCTACCGGTTGGGCCGCGCGCTCGGGTCGGGCACGCGGCCGCGGCTCGACGCCGGCGTGCTCGGGATCGCCGTGGTCGGCGCGAGCGACGCGTCAGGTCAGCGGGCCCGCCGGATCGAGGAATGGTCCGCGCCGACCTTCGAGGTCTCCTCCGAGCAGCCGATCGCCGCCGGGATCGATGGCGAGGCGGCGCGGCTCGACCCGCCGCTGCGCTTCGTCACGCGGCCCGGAGTCCTCCACGTCCGCATCGCCCCACAGCATCCCGGAGCCTCGCCGTCGGCGGCCATGCCCGAGGATCCCTGGCACGGCTTCCTGGCCATGCTGCGGGTGGCGGTTCGAGGATCCGCGTAGCAGCGGACGCGAGCCCATGACCTGGGCGCTGAGCATCACGGCCCTGGCGGTGCTGGGCGTCGCCTTCGTATCACGTCGGCTTTCGGGCACGCCGATCACGCCGGCGATGGTGTTCGTGGCCATCGGAGTGCTCGCCGGACCGCTTGTGCTCGACGACATCACCACGCCCGCCCAGGGCCACACCGTGCGCACGCTGGCCGAGGCCACGCTCGCGGTGGTGCTGTTCTCCGACGCCGCCCGGATCAATCTGCGGGCGCTTCGCCACCAGGCCTCGGTGCCGCTCCGGCTGCTCGGGATCGGGCTGCCGTTGACGATCGTGTTGGGAACGCTGCTTGCGCTGGTCCTGTTCGGGACCTTGTCGCTGAGCGAGGCACTGATCCTCGGCGTCGTGCTGGCCCCAACCGACGCGGGCCTCGGCCAGGCGGTGGTCACCGATCCGCGACTGCCCGAGCGCGTGCGCCAGTCGCTGAACGTCGAAAGTGGGCTCAACGACGGTGTCTGCGTGCCGTTGCTGCTGATCGCCCTAGCCGCCGCGTCGGGTGCGTCGGCCCACGCACGCACGGTCGTCGCTGATGAGATCGGGTGGGGGATCGCGGTCGGCGTCGCCGCCGGCGTGCTCTGCGCGCTCCTCACGAACCTGGCCCGTCGCCGGAACCTGATCGGAGGCGCGTGGCTACAGGTGATCCCGGTCGCCGCCGCCGGGCTCGCGTTCGGCACCGCCGACGCGCTCGACGGGTCGGGCTTCATCGCTGCCTTCGTGGCCGGCATGCTGTTCGGCAACCTGCTGCACGGCGACACGGGCGAGGTGACGATCTTCGCGGAGGAGACGGGCGGGCTCCTCGACGGGGTCACGTTCCTCATCTTCGGAGCCGTGCTGCTCGGCCCCACGCTGGAGCACGCGAGCTGGCAGATGGTGCTGTACGCAGCGCTCAGCCTGACGGTCGTGCGCATGATCCCGGTCGCGCTCGCGCTGCTGGGGACCCATGCCCGTGCCCCGACGGTGGCGCTGTTGGGCTGGTTCGGTCCCCGCGGGCTGGCCTCGATCGTGTTCGCAGTGATCGTGCAGGACTCCGAGCTGGGCAACGTGGCGCCGATCGTCGCGACCACGTATGTCGCTGTCGGCATGTCGGTTCTCGTGCACGGACTGTCGGCTGCGCCGGCGGTCGACCGCTACGTGCGCTGGTACGGGCACCTGTCGGCCGGAGCGCCGGCGTCGATGGAGGGCGCGCCGGCGCCCGGGCTGCGGGCGCGGGGACCGGCGGCCCACGCCGCCGCCGCCCCGCCGGGGGCGGCGGCGTGAGGGCGATCAGGAGGAGGACACCGACTTCTCGGCGTTCTTGAGCTCCTCGGCCAGAGCGTCGGCCTGCATGTCGGTGGCCTTGGAGACGATCCGGTTGGCCGTCTTGATGTTCTGCGCGATCTGATCGGCCATGTTGGTCGCGTAGACGGCGATCAGGCCGGCCTGGCCATCGTCGAGAACCTGACCGACCTCCTTGAGGTCCTCGCGCTCCATGCCACCGCTGGCGTGGCCCGAGACGGCTCCGATCGCCGCTCCGGCGCCTCCACCCACGGCGAGCGCGCCGAGGATCCCGACGGGCGGGAACAGCGCCGCCACGACACCGGCGGCGAGGCCCCAGCCCAGCCCGACGGCGGCGCCATGCCGGGTCGGCTGCTCGTGCTTCTTGACGATGTGGACCTGGCCGTCGTTGTCCTTCTCGATCACCGCGGCGTCGAAGTCGTCGGAGGTCTTGACGGCGTAGTAGAGCTGTTTGATGGCCTCGTAGTCGGCGATCGCATCGTCGACGTTCTCGTACGAGGCCGCGACCACGTACAGGGTGTCTGCTTCGTCGCTCATCTGATGCTCCTCGTTGGTCTGACGGATGGACAGCGCGGGCTAGCGCCGCCGGGCGACGCGCCGGCTGGTGCGACGGGCGACTCTGCGAGTGGCGAACATGGGGGTTCTCCTTGGTTGCGGTGTGGGGGTGCTCAGTCGGAGGCGCCGGAAACGGCGTCGAGCTCCGCGGCCTCCTCGGCCGTGGCCAGTCCGATCTCGACCAGGTCGAGCGGGCTGATGAAGGCATCGCCGATGCGGAAGCCGCCGGCCTTGGCCACCGCGTCGCGCAGCGGAACGGCCCAGTGATGCTCGAGGAGGATCACTGCTGCGGCGGAGTCGTTGGGGATCTCCTCGACGACGTCCCAGGCCTCCTCGTCGGTGAGGATCGAGGCGCCCTCGGCGGCACTCTCGGCGCCGGCCACGGCACCGGCCTCCATGCCCTCCTCGCCGTCGAACCCGAGCCCGATCAGCGCCCCGACCTTGCTGCCGAGCTCGATCGCCTCTTCGGTGGTCAGGTTGCTCAGGTGCGCGACCTCGATCTCACCGTCGGCGTCCTTGTGCACGGCCAGCGCGTCGATCACGCGGACCTGGTCGGAGGCGCGCAGCCGCTCGAGCTCCTCGATGATCTCGCCGTGGAAATCCGGGTGCTTGAAGCCGATCACAATCAGCTGTACCGGTCCTATTGCCATGGCCTTCCTCTCGCTCTGTTTCAGTGGACACTCGCGCCCAGCATCCGTCCCCGGCGCGGCGGGAGCATCATCCTGATGGGGTGAAAACCGGTCAGACCCCGGTCTGGACGGTGATCTCGTCCGCCTGCCAGGCCGCGGTCAGGCGCTCGAAGTCGCGCTGATTCTGGTTCGCGTACGCGTCCGCGAAGGCCGCGATGGCAAGGTCGAATGTTGCGCCGCGCCCGAGGTAGCCGGAGATCGCGATGCGGTCGCCCGAGCGCGCGTGGCCCAGCGCCAGCGACCAGCCGCACATCCGCCCGTAGTTGACGAGCATGTCCGGGGTGAACGTCTCGATGTCGGCCGAGCGCTTCCAGTCCCACAACTGCCGGACGTAGAAGTCGCGGGCCTGCCCGTCGAGCCCGACCGCCCGGACCCAGCCGAGCATGATGTCGCTGGCCGACTGCATCAGCCACTGGCCCTCGACGACGCGACGCCCATGGTTGGCGAAGCGACTCTTGCCCGCGAACGGCTCGAGCACCGACTCGGTCGCCTCCTTGACCTGCAGGAACAGCGGGTCATCGGAGTCGCGCCCGAGCATCAGGACGATCCAGCAGCGCGTGCCGACGCTTCCGACCCCGACGACCTTGCGGGCCATGTCGACGAAGTGGTACTCGTCCATGAGGCGCTTGGCCGCCCCGGTCAGCGTGCGCTTGTAGGCGTCGATCAGCTTGCGCATCTCCTGCGTGAACTCGCCGACCGCGGGCCCGAGCAGGTCCGAGACGGACACCACGAGCGGCGGATCGCTGGTGATCTGCAGCGTGCCGTCGACTTCATGCGTCAGGCGCGAGAGCGCCTTGAGGCTGTCCTTGGTCTTGGCCCTCCCCGCCACCTTCTGGACCTTCCTGCCGGTCCTCCCCTCGGCCTGCAGCGCCCGGATCAGCCCCTCGATGTCGAGCTTGGCGTACCAGACGTCGAGATCGCGCATGTGGGCGAAGCGCCGCATGGCGCCGCGATACTCGCTCACGGTGGCGATCACCGCCGCCTGGCGCCGGCGATCGTCGAATCCCCGCTCGCGGCCCGCGATCTCGACGCTCGCCGCCAGCCGCTTGACGTCCCATTCGAATGACCCCGGCGCCGTCTCGTCGAAGTCGTTGATGTCGAACACGAGGTCGCGCTCGGGCGATGCGAAGCCACCGAAGTTCGACAGGTGCGCATCCCCGCAGAGCTGGACGCGCAGCCCGCTGGTGGGCGTCGCCGCGAGGTCGGCGGCCATCACCGCGGCGGCGCCGCGGAAGAAGGTGAACGGCGAGACGAGCATGCGCCCGTACCGGATGGGGATCAGGTCCTGGACGCGGGACGCAGCCTGTGCAGCGAGGATGTCGACCGGATCGGCGCGGTCCAGCGGCGCCTGCCAGCTGGCCTGTGAGGAACGGCTGACCTGGTTGCGCGCAGCCTTCCCCACCGCGTTGCGCTGGTCTGGTGTCGGGCGGGGCCGCAGGCCGGGGATCGCCGCCGGGGCGGCGTTGCTCGAGCGCGGCTCGTGCTCCGGCGTCGCCGTCCTCTGGGCCATCCGATCCTCAGGTCTTGTCGAGTCCCGGCGGAACGACGGCGCCCGCGTCTATGTCCTTGGCGAGCTTGGCCTTCTCCGTGAGGTCGCCGGGATCGAGCACACCGGAGCCGGCCGCACGGGAAATCGCGTCCCCGCCCCGGCCGCGCAGCATGATCGCGCAGCCGACGGCGATCGCGGCGCCGAGTAGGGGCCCGGCGACGTACACCCAGTAGGCGGTCCAGTCGCCGCTGACCAGTGCGGGCCCGAACGAGCGGGCGGGATTCATCGAGGTGCCGCTGACTGGCGCCGACCACAGGCCGGCCAGCGCGATGTAACCGCCGACCCCGAGCGCCCCGATCGTCCCGACGTTCTGCGCCGCCGACGCCGTCCCCAGGATCACGCTCAACAACCCGGCGGTGAGCACGATCTCCATCAGGAACGCCTGCCAGTCCTTGTAGCCCGGACCGGGCAACGTCGCACCCAGGTGCTCGATGTTGCCGAACACCGCCAGCAGGAACAGGCAGGCCAGCGTCGCGCCGACGAGCTGCACGATGATGTACCCGGGCACCCGCTTCCACGGGAAATCGCCCCGGACCGCGAACGCCAGCGACACGGCCGGGTTCAGATGCGCACCCGAGACGGCGCCCATGAACAGAATGACCCCGAGGACCATCAGTCCCGGAGCGACGACCGCCGCCGCGAGGCTGATCTGCCCCTTGGCGTGCAGGATCCCGCCGCCGGCCGCGACCAGCACCAGGAGGAACGTCCCGAGCAACTCGGAGAACAACCGCCGGTACTCGAGCTTCGGATCATCGAAATCCTTCCGATCACCGAACTCCAGCATCAGCATGTGACTGGCCCGCTGGGGGTCGTGAACGAGGGGCTGTGGCAGCTCAGCGTCGGGCATGGCGCACAAATCTTTCACACGGGCGATCGCGGGTCGTCATCCGATTGAGGTGATGCCCCGCCGCCCCGGTTGCGGCGAGAGTGGTTCATGAGCCTGGCCGACCCGAGTCTTAGGATCGCCTCGTGACGGTCGACAGCCCCGACACGGTCGACGGCCCCGACGCCGCGGAGGCCGCAGCCGACGCCGGCGCGGACGCGACGGGCAGCTTCCGATACGGCATCGTGTTCATGCTCACGTTCGCGCTGGTCGTGTTCACGATCGCCGCGCCGGCGGCCGACTGGTCGCGCGCGGTCGCGCTCTCCATTGAGGGCGCCGCCCTGATCGTCGCCGTAGCCACCGCGCGCGAGCAGAAGGAGACGACCCGTCGTCGCGAGGCCATCGGCGTGCTCGTCATCGTCGTCCTGGTCATCATCGGCATCGCGGTCGGGGACATCCCCAAGTACGTCAGCGCCGCCACGATCGCTCTGACCACCGCGGCGATTCCGATCGCCATCAGCAGCGGCACCGTGCGCCTGATGAGCTCGCGTGGCGTGACCATTCAGGCGGTGGCCGGTGCGCTGGCCATCTACCTCTCGGTCGGCCTGCTGTTCGCGTGGACGATCGCCTTCATCGCTCAGGTGGACACGGGCACGTACTACTTCGCCCAGCACACGAGCGGCAACTCGAGCATCTGGGTCTATTACAGCTTCACGGTGCTGACCACGACCGGTTTCGGCGACTACTCGGCCGCGCAGCCGATCGGCCACGCGCTGGCGGTGATCGAGGAGCTCACCGGACAGCTGTACCTCGTCACGGTGATCGGCCTGCTGATCGGCAACTTCGTCGGCAACCGACAGGCCCGGCGCAGCAAGGCGGAATAGCACTACGCTAGCGCCGACCGGCCGCCAAACCGAAGGAGACACTCATGAGCAATCTGATCGGCACCTCGACCGCCGAGATCGACGCTCCACTCGACACCGTCTGGGCCGTCGTCGAGGACGTGGAGCGGGCCCCCGATTGGCAGGGCGGGATGAAGGGCTTGACCGCGCTCGACCGCGACGGTCAGGGTCGCGCGGTTCGCTGCGAGGTCTCCACCGACATGAAGGTCCG
Organism: uncultured Solirubrobacteraceae bacterium; assembly: GCA_963800815.1. GTDB lineage: Bacteria > Actinomycetota > Thermoleophilia > Solirubrobacterales > Solirubrobacteraceae > Palsa-465. Next base: position 62,672 of record CAWDCP010000019.1, on the reverse strand, counting down.
CACGGTCAAGACGATCGTGGCCTTCGACTACGGCGCAGCTCCGACGACGCTGAGCTGGTCGCAGGAGAAGGGCGATCTGAAGTCGGTCGACGGCAGCTGGGAGCTCGAGGACCTCGGCGACGGCCGGACACGGGCGACGTACCGCATCGAGGCCGACCTCGGCCGGATCCTCGGCGCGCTCGTCCGCGGACCTGTGGAGGGCGCGATCCGCGACATGCTGGCCGGCGCCCGAGCGGGTGAGCTCAAGCAGACGGTGGAGGGCTCCTGACGGGGCCGACATGCTTTATTAAGGGCCATCCATGGCCTCTCGTGTCGGCACCGAACAGAACCCGCTCCGCGTCGCGATCATCGGCTCCGGGCCGTCCGGTTTCTACGCCGCCGGACACATCCTGAGCCCCAAGGCTCACCCCGGACTCGCCGCCGAGGTCGACATGTTCGATCGCCTGCCGACCCCCTGGGGACTGGTGCGCGGAGGCGTGGCCCCGGACCATCCGAACATCAAGGCCGTCTCGCGCGTGTTCGAGAAGACTGCGGCCCGACCGGGCTTCCGGTTCTTCGGCAACGTGGAGTTCGGGCGCGACATCTTCCACGAGGACCTCGTATCCCGCTACCACGCGGTCATCTATGCCGTCGGCGCCGAGGCCGACAAGCGGATGGGCATCCCCGGCGAGGACCTCCCCGGGAGCGTGGCGGCGACGGCGTTCGTGGCCTGGTACAACGGCCATCCTGACTACCGCCACCTCGAGTTCGACCTGTCGGTCCGGCGGGCGGTGGTGGTCGGGAACGGGAACGTGGCGATGGACGTGGCGCGGATGCTCGCACTCACTCCGGACGAGCTCGAGCGCACCGATGTCGCCAATCACGCGCTCGAGGTGCTGCGCGAGTCGGCGATCGAGGAGGTCCTGCTGCTCGGGCGCCGCGGTCCGGCCCAGGCGGCGTTCACCAACCCCGAGCTGCTCGAGCTCGGCGAGATGGTCGACGCCGACGTGCTCGTGGATCCGCGCGACGTCGTCCTCGACGAGCACAGCGCCGCCTCGATCGAGGGCGACGGTGACCTCACCGCGCGCAAGAACGTCGAGATCCTGACCCGCTACGCGGCCGCCCGGGCGGCGGGCAAGCGCCGCCGGATCGTGCTCCGCTTTCTCGTCTCCCCGGTGGCCGTGCACGGCGAGGATCGCGTGCGGGGCGTCGAGGTGGTCCACAACCAGCTCCATCCCCACGAGAGCGGCGGCCTGCGGGCGCGGGCGACCGACCGCAGGGAGATGATCGAGGCGGGGATCGTGTTCCGCTCCATCGGCTATCGCGGCGTACCCCTCCCCGGCGTCCCATTCGACGAGCAGCGCGCCACGATCCCCAACTGCGAGGGCCGCGTCCTGCGCCCGGACGGCTCGCCCGTGCGCGGCGAGTACACGGTGGGCTGGATCAAGCGCGGGCCGAGCGGCGTGATCGGCACCAACAAGAAGGACGCCAACGAGACCGTCGACCGGCTGCTCGAGGACGTCGCCGCCGGAGCCCGGCTCGAGCCCGCCGACCCCGCGCCGGAGTCCGTCGAGGCCCTGCTCGCCGAGCGTCGCCCGGACCACGTGACCTACTCCGGGTGGCAGGCGATCGACGCTGTGGAGCGTGCGGCGGGAGAGCCCCACGGCCGTCCGCGGGTCAAGCTGGCCGGCTTCGAGGAGCTGCTCGCGGCCGCCCGCGAGACGGTCGGCTCGTAGGCGGCCGCACCAGTCAGGGCGCCGGGTTCACTGGGGTCACCGGCGCCGGCGGGACACCAGCGAGCCCGTTCAGCGCCTGCGCCGCGCCGACGACGTCGCCCCGGTTGTAGTAGTCGGTCAGGATGATGTTCGGAACCTTGCCGCGCTGGGCCAGGCACTGCCGGGCGCGGGCGAGGATGAAGTCGCGCTGGACCAGCGGCTTGTTCGGCTTCGGGCGCGGCGGGAAGATGTCGGCCCAGTTGTTCATCATCAGGAGCGGGTTCGTCTTCGCGCCCCGGTAGAGCTTGCAGGTGAACTGGGCGGGCTTGACCGCGCCGAGCGGCGTGTCCTGGATCCACGAGAATCCGGGCATGTCCCAGGTGTAGGAGCCGCTGACCGGGTTCTGGGCGAACACGAGGACGTTGTGGCCCGAGCGGATCAGCTCGCCGAGCGTGGGCAGCGGACGACCCGGCTGCAGCGTCTCCAGATGGGAGAACAGGCCGGCCCGCTTGAACACGTTCTGCAGGTCGCGCTCGTCGACGTAGTCCTCATCGAACAGGATCACCACCTGGCCCGGGTTCAGCTCCATGAAGGTGCGGATCACGCCGAGGAAGTCGACCATCTTGGTCCCGCCGAGCTCGCACAGCGTGTGGCAGAGCCAGATGTCATGCGTGCCGTTGAGCGATCCCAGGCCGACCGCCTGGCCGAGTCGTTGCAGGGCCTCGCGGGCCTGCGGGGTGAGCTTCTCCGCGACCCGGTTGACGCGCGCCCCCTCGGCCTTGATGTCGGTCCTGACATGCCCGGCGGCGTCCTGGATGCCGTAGTGGGTGGAGATTTTGAACGCCCGGATCCCGTCCTCGAGCTGCTGCCCGATCGCCCGGTCCTGATTGGCGATGTACCAGCCCGGCGAATCGGCTGCCGACATCGCGTTGTGCGTGCCGGCGAACACCACCTGGTCCAGCCGGCGCGAGCAGAGCTGAACGTACCCGTTGCAGGTCTGGATCGCGCTGGCGCGCACGGTCGGCGCACGCCCGCCGAGCGCGAACACGAGTCCCAACCCGATCGTCAGCGCGGCCACGGCCGCCACCGCCGCCACGAGGCGGCGGCGCCGGCGCCCCGAGCGCAGGCCCGCGACTCGCGGGGTCGCGGGCTCGATCCCGGTCAGCAGCTCTCCGATGGCCACGTACAGGAGCAGGACGCCGCCGGCGATGACGGCCACTCGGAGCATCCACATCGGCTCGAGGATCAGCACGAGTCCGGCCACGATCCCCGCCCCGCCGCGGACGGCACGCTGCGCCGGAGTCGAGGGCGCTCGCGCCAGCCGCCGCAGCCGCGCCAGTCCGACGGTGCCCGAATAGGGGGCCAGGAGCGACGCGGACGCGGCGGCCACGGTCCAGGAAAGAGCTCCGACGGCGAGGATCCAGGTCATCAGGTCCGCCAGGTAGGCGCTCCACAGCCCGCCCACCGCCCCCCGCACGTCGGCGTTGGACAGCTCCTGCGTCCCGTAGACGTGCGAGCCGACGTAGAGCCGCAGCAGCTCGAGCACGATCGCCGCCATCACGGCGGCGGTCCCGAACGCGATCCCCAGGCGCGTGACCGCCGTCCGCCGGCGCGGCGCCACGAGGATCGCAGCGGCCACCAGCAGCACGACGAGCAGCGGCAGGACGATCCCCAGCACCCGGACCCGGTCGGCGAACCTCAGCGTTTCGGTGGCGAAGCTCCGGCGTCGGAGCGTCAGGAGCACGGTCTGGGTCTGAGGCGGTATGTACTTGACCAGGTTCGGGGCCAGCTTGCGCAACGCGGAGGTGACGACGGTGCCCGCGTCGGCGATGTCGAACGCGGCGTTCGTGGCGGCGCGTTCGAACAGCAACCGGTGTCCATGCTCGGCGGCGATCCGCCCCACCGCCGCGAACGACTCCGAGGCGACGATCGAGTCGACCACGGACTGGAGCACCGGCCGCGCGGCGACGAGATCCTGCGAGCTGCGCTCGATCAGCTGGACCACGATCTCGCGGGCCACGACCCGCCGCACCGCGGGCTCCTGCAGCGCCGTCACCGTGCGGTCGGCGAACGCGCCGGAGTCGACGATCTCCTCACGGAGGTAGAGCGTCACGCCACCGGCGACCGCGGCGACGGTGGCCAGCGCGATCAGGACGACGCTGAGAGCGCCGCGTCCGCTCACCCGTCCGCGCCTCGTCCGGCGCGGCTCGACGCTGCTCACCGCCGCCTCACTCATCGTCGCCGGCGTGGCCCGGGCGGCTGTCTCCCGCAGGTGTCTCCACACCGACCGGCGCCTGGAGCGCCGCCGGCACCGGGACCCCCGGCGCTCCCGCGACCGCGTCGGCCATGCGGCGCCGGCGCGCTCGGAGCCGGGCGAAGCGCGCCTGCGAGCGTTCGAGCTTGCGCCCGCCGGGCTTGTAGAAGCGCCGCGCCCAGGCCGAGTTGGGCGCCGCGAGGCGGATTGCCCCGACGAGCGAGACGGGTGGGATGAAGATGCCGACCAGGCCGAGGAACAGCTTGCCCTTGACGATCGTGATCGACGCCAGCAGGATGTCGACGGCGACGGAGAGCACCAGCGTGTCCACCGACGCGGTGCCGTTGTGGAGGTCGAACGGGGCGATGCCGAGGACGAGCAGGCCGCCGATCAGCGCCGCGACGATCACCGCATCGAGCGACGAGCGGCCCTCCTCCGCCCAGTAGACGTCGCGCAGGTGGATCCATAACGCGAACTCGTCCAGGGTCAGTCCAGCACCGACGCCGAACAGCGCGGCCAAGATCTCCGTCCACGGACTCACCGGTCGGGTGACGAACCCGAGGAAGCCGGTCAGCATCAGCAGCACGATCCCCCACACGAGGTGGTGCAGATGGAGGCCTCCGCTGGTCGTGACGCTGCCCGGCCACCAGGTGACCTTCGGGCTGCGCATCAGCCGGGCGCTGGTGCGAATGAACAGAAACGTGACCAGGAACGCGGCCAGCAGCACGAATCCGGCGCGCTGCTCGCGGCCGTCCAGGAAATGGGCCGAGAGCTCATATCTGAAGGTCACGCTCGCATCCGATTCCGTTCGCCCCGCCGCGCATGGTACGGCGCCCGCCCGCGCTCCCCGGCCCTGGTCCGGGGGGAGAGCGCGGATCGGGAACCGTACCTGCTCGCGCCCCTACTAGTGGCTGAAGTCGAAGATGAAGTCGTACTCCTTGCCACCGTCACGCGAGTTGAGCTCCATCTGGCCACGAGCGGTGCTGTAGGCACCGGTGCCACCCGTGATGGCCAGCACGCTGTTCCTGCTGTCGTAGTACGCCCCCTCGACCGTGACCTGACCCAAGGGCAGGAACGTGGTCCAGCTGCACTCCCAGCTCCCGTCCTTCGGATTGATCCGGATGCAACTACCCTGATCGCGGCCGACCGGGGTGGTGTCGGTCGGGTTGAAGACCTGATTGTGGAAGGTCAACAGGTTGCCGGTCCTGTCCTCCGATCCTCCGCCCGGAAACACGGTCGTGTCGGTCACCGCGTGCTCGATCACATGGACCCTGCTGCCGTTCGTGACCGCCTGCCGACTGCGCTCGCGCTTGGCTGTCGCGCTGCCGGACACGGCGAGCAGACCGATCACCACCAACGCTGCGGCCGCCAATACGGCGGCGGTCATCCGGCCACGGCCACTGATGTGGAAACGCCCTTGCTCTCTCATGCCGAAGCACTCCTCTCGTTGCTGCGGTCGTCTCTCCCTGCGGCGCACGCATCGGAGGAACCTGGGCAGCCGAATCGTGAGCGACCGTGCCCTCCCACACGCGCGGAGCGTTCTTACCACGATCCGGACGGGTGCACAAGCCGGCGCGCCGCGCGCGTCGGCGAGTCGGGGCCGGAGCGGCCGGTTCGCATGACCGCCGAACAGCCGGATTTTGGTCATCTGAACCATCCGTCGGCGGCCGTTCGGATCACGAGTAGTATCACTCGCAACGATCGTGGCCGGCCACGCGCCGGGCGGATCTGACAGCAACGGAGGCGCGACCGTGCACGTCGGGCCTGGGCAACTTTGTGTGGTTTCGCGTTGTCGGCCTGCGCGAGGAGACTGAGGTGACCGAACGCTCACCTCGGCGAGCGCGGGGCGACGGGATGGATGACGTCGGCCCGCTGGACCGTGCTCGCCTGCTCGAATCCGGCGAGCACGTCGCGGGGGTGGGCAGCTGGGAATGGATGCCCGGTCCTGACCGGCTGCGATGGACGGACAACCTGTACCGGATCTTCGATCTGCGTCCGCAGGAGATCACGCCGACCCGAGCGTTCGTGCAGGAGCAGATCCATCCCGAGGATCGCGAGCGCGTAGCCCGGCATGTCGACATGACGCGCCATGTCGTGGCCGCACCCCCGATCGAATACCGCATCACGACGGCCCACCGCGGCGTCCGTTATCTGCGCTCGACGATCACCGCCGTCGAGTCCGCCGGGCGCGGAACCAAGCGCATCATCGGCTCGGTGGTGGATGTCACCGATCACCGCTTGGCCGGACGCGAGCTCGCCGCCCACATCGCCGTCTCCAGCGAGCTGGCCGCGTGGCAGAGCCTCCAGCACAGCGGGCTCCGCCTGCTGCAGCGGCTGGCCGAGGCGATGGAGTGCGCGTTCGCAGCGCTGTGGCTGCCGAGCGGAGACGTGCTCAGCGCACGGCTGTGCTGGAGCGACCCGGACCGCGACACGAGCGCATTCGAAGCCGCGACGCTCGCGCTCCGACTGCCGCGAGGTGTCGGGGCGCCCGGGATCGCCTGGGAGCACCGAGCTTCCCTGAACATCGCCGATGTGCTCACCGACCCCGGGTTTCGCCGCGCCCGGCCCGCCGCTGCCGACGGCCTCCACGGAGCCATGGTGGTCCCGGCGGTTCACGCCGGCGAGGTGCTCGCCGTCGTCGAGCTCTACTGCCGCGACGAGCTGCGCCCGGCCGCCCGACTGAGCCAGACGATGGGCGCGATCGGACACGAGCTGGGTGAGTTCCTATCCCACCGCCGCGGCCAGTTGCGCCCGCCCTCGCTGACGCCGCGGGAGATGCAGATTCCTGCGGCTGGCGGCCGACGGGTTCTCCGGACCCCAGATCGCCGATCAGCTCGAGATCACCGTCGCCACGGTCGGGACGCATATGACGCACATCTATCAGCGCCTCGGCGTCTCCGATCGCGCCGCCGCGGTGGCGGTGGGGATCCGCTCGGGCCTGATCGCATAGCGATCGCGCCCGGTGTCTCGACGCTGACCCTCCCAGAGGCACGGCCCGCGAGGTTTCGAGCCACGCTGCGGCCCGGAGCCTCGTGCGGACCATCCCCCAAGCGCTGATCCATGATTAGCCGTCGAGACAGCGGGATAGCTATAGCTCCCGTGATCCAGTCGGCACCAGATCGCTCCGGGGCCAGCTCGCCCGACTACCGGCACGCCGCCCTCTTCTACGCCGGCCGGGAGGAGTTCGTGCGCCGCACGGCGCGATTCATCCGCGCGGGCCTACCGGGCCGCGAGCCGACGCTGATCGTCGTCTCGAGCGAAAAGATCGACCTACTGCGTCGCGAGCTGGGCCCGGACGGCGCCTCCGTGCGGTTCGCCGATATGACCGACGTCGGCAGCAACCCCGCCCGGATCATCCCCGCCTGGCAGGAGTTCATCGACGCATACCCGGGACGGCAGCTGCGCGGCATCGGCGAGCCGATCTACCCGGAGCGCGACGCCGCGGAGATGATCGAGTGCCAGCACCACGAGCGCCTCCTCAACCTCGCGCTGGCCGACTCGAAGCTGTTCCTGGTCTGCCCCTACGACACCACGGCACTGCCGCCCGCCGTCATCGCGGAGGCCAACCACAGCCATCCGCTGATCGCCGGTGAGCACGGAGAGCACACCTGCGACGACTATGCCGGCGCGCACAGCAGCAATGCCCTGCTCGCGGCGCCGTTGCCCGAGCCCACGCCACAGCCGGAAGCGATCCGCTTCGGACTCGGCGAACTCGGCATGGTCCGCAGCGTCGTCCAGTCCGCCGCGGCCAGGGCAGGGCTCGACTCGGCCCGATCCGAGGACCTCGTGATGGCCGTCAACGAGCTGACGACGAACAGCGTGCGTCACGGTGGCGGCGAGGGCACTGTGCGCGTCTGGACCGAGCCGCACGAGATGATCTGCGAGGTCCGCGACCGCGGCACGATCGAGGACCCACTGGCCGGCCGCCGGCGCCCATCCGGCGAGAACAGCAGCGGCTACGGCCTGTGGTTGGCCAACGGGCTGTGTGACCTGGTGCAGGTGCGGACAGGCCCCGGACTCAACATCGTGCGCGTGCACATGCGAATCGGTTGATCGCGCGACCGCTCATGCGTTCGGGATGAAGATCTCACAGGGGCACGACAACGACCTGACGGTCCTGCGGGTGAGCGGCGATCTCGACCTGCTCACGTCTCCGGAGCTGGGCGCCCGCCTCGACGCCATCGCGCGCGACGGAACGGGCGACGTCGTGGTGGACCTGAGCCGGACGGGGTTCATCGACTCGGCGGCCCTGCACGTGCTGCTCAACGCCCAGCGCCGGCTGACGCGCGAGTCGCGGTGCCTCGCCGTCGTCTGTGCGCCCGGTCCGGTGCGACGGCTGATCGAGCTGACACGGATGGTTGAGACGCTCGGGGTCGTCTCAAGCGTCTCCGAGCACCGGCGCCGCTCCGCCTGGCGACGATCCGCGGACCGTGACGTGGCCGGGCCGCCGGCGACCGGTTCCGACAGCGCGATCGCTCTCCCGGCGGGAACGGGGGCGGGCGAAGATCAGTAGGCTCGCGGACACCGTGAACGGGCACTTCAAGATAGCGGTGCGCAGCCAGGACGGCGCCACGGTGGTCGCGGTCCGTGGAGAGCTCGATCTGGCCTCGACCCCCGTGCTCGAGGAGGAGCTGGCCCGGGCGGCGGGGTCGGAGGGCGGACTCGTGATCCTGGACCTCAGAGAGCTCGAGTTCATGGACTCGACGGGCCTCGGATTGCTGGTGAGCACCAATAAGCGGGCGCAGGAGTCCGGCCGGCGCTTCGCGCTGGTCAAGGGGGGCCCACAGGTGCAGCGCCTGCTCAGCCTGACCGGGGTTGGCGAGCGGCTGACCATCGTCGACTCACCCGAGGAGCTACTGGGCTGAGGCAGGGCGAGGATCGACCACGAGGACCCGCAGCATCTCGCCGCCGGCCACCGGCTCGGACATCAGCTCGTCAGCGAGCAGGGCGAGCGGCGCGAAGACCGGCGGGTCGGCGCCCGCATCGGGCTCCAGCCGGGCGCCGCTCCCGGCCCGGAACGGTCCCACCGACAGCTCCAACCGCCGGTCGACGGCGCGGACGGCAAAGCTGAGCTCCCCGGTCGCGGCGGCGCCCTCCGCGTAGGCCGCGATCGCGTCCGAGATCAGGTGCAGGTCCGAGAAGCGGTCAACCGAGAAGCGGGCGCGCGCGGCCGCGGCTCTGGCCACACGCCCGAGCAGTCCGGACAGCAATGAGACCGGATACAGCGTCACGACGGCATCGCCGTCGAGCTGCGGCCTCTGGCCGACAGCGCCGGCGCGAGCGGGGGGCCGGGGCGGAGCGACGGAGTCCCGGCGCACGAACGTCATGCGCACCTCGGTGCCCCCGTCGGGAGCGTCGCGGAACTCCGCCCGCTCGGCGAGCGTCCGGATCAGCGCCAGCCCGACGCTCATCCGGCCCTCGGCTGGGGGGGTGTGCCCGATCCCGCCGCCGTGGTCGCGAACGACGACCGCCACTTCCTCGTGTTCCAGAGCCAGGTCGACCCGCAGCGGCCCTGGCTGATCCGGGTAGGCGTGAATGACGACGTTGTTGCAGGCTTCGCTGACGGCGGTCTTGACATCTCCGAGCAACTCGGGCTCGAGGGCGAGGGGGACGGCCAGGCCCGCCAGCATGGCGCGTACCAGGGTCAGCGATTCCGGCCGGCTCTGCAGCTGCAGGCGGATCGTCGGGAAGGCGTCGCTCATCGTCCCGAGGCCACGCTATCGGAGCCGCGGAGTCAGCAACGGCGGCTGGAGCGCTGCCCGCTCAGCCGGAGAATGCACGGCGTCGCTCACATTGCGGCCTGGGCCGCGTGAGCTCTCTCAGCCGCTCGAGGGCGCCGCGTAGGATGCGGGACACCTGCATCTGGGAGACGCCGACCTCCTCGGCGATCTCGGACTGCGTGAGGTCCTCGACGAATCGCAGCGTGACGACGCGACGCTCGCGGGCGCTGAGGAATCGCATCGCCGACTCGATCGTGAGGGCGTCGTCCACCAATTCGTAGCGCTCGTCCTCCTCGCCGAGCAGATCGACCAACGAGGTGCTGTCCCCCTCGTCGTCCGTGCGGGGCGCATCGAGCGACACGGAATGGTGTGCGGCGGCCGTCTCGAGAGCGTCGAGCACATCCTCGATGCTCAGCTCCATGAACTCGGCGAGCTCGTTGATCGTCGGTGGGCGGCCGGATCGCGACACCAGCTCCTGCCGGGCCTCCTCGACCTTGAGGGCCATCTCCTGGGCGCCGCGCGGAACGTGGACCGACCAGCCCAGGTCCCGGAAATAGCGCTTCAGCTCCCCGATGATGGTGGGCACGGCATACGACGAGAAGCCGGTCCCGCGCTCGGGGTCGAAGCGGTCCACCGCCTTGACGAGGCCGAGGCTCGCCACCTGCATCAGGTCGGCGAACGGCTCCCGTGCGCCCGTGTACCTGCGGGCAAGCTTGCGGGCCAGCGGCAGATACCGCGTCACCAGCTCCTCGCGCGCACGCTGATCTCCATGCTTCTGCCAGCGGAGGAACAGTTCGTTCGAGTCGACCCGTGCGGCGGTCTGCATCATCCGATCCCCCAGTCGATCAGCGTTGGCGCTGAGCGCATCGCTGGTCACATACCCATTCCCAGAATCTTCAAACAGGCAGATCGCCTCGTCAAGCGGGGACCGTCCCGGGGCTCAGCAGCGCTCCCGGCACGATTGGTGGCAACCGCCGTGCGCGCCGGCAGAGGCGACGTCCGGAGCCGGCAGTCCCGGCCTGAAAGACTTGCGCCCATGAGCGACTCCATGCAGGCAGGGACGGTTCGGCTCGCCGGCCATGGCGGCGACGAGATCGAGGCGTACCTCGCCACACCAACCGAGGATGGACCACGAGGCGGCGTGGTCGTGATCCATCACATGCCCGGATATGACCGCGCCACGAAGGAGATCGTGCGCCGGTTCGCCGAGCTTGGCTACGACGCGGTCTGCCCGAACCTGTACTGGCGCGAGGCTCCGGGCGCCGCCCCCGACGACGCCGCGGCAACGGCACGCGCGCAGGGCGGTGTCCCGGACGAGCGGCTGATCGGCGACGTCGGCGGCGCCGCCGCGTACCTGCGCGGGCTGCCGACGTCCAACGGGAAGGTCGGTGTGATCGGCTACTGCTCGGGCGGTCGCCAGTCGGTGCTCGCCGCGTGCAACCTCGACCTCGATGCCGCGGTCGACTGCTACGGCGCGTTCGTCGTCGGCACCCCGCCCGAGGGCTTCCCGCTCCAGGTCACGAACCTCGTCGACCAGCTCCCCAACCTGCGCCCGCCGCTGCTCGGGCTGTTTGGCAACGAGGACTCCTACCCCAGTCCGGAACAGGTCGACGAGCTCGACCAGATCCTCACCGACCACGACAAGCCGCACGAGTTCCACCGCTACCACGACGCCGGCCACGCCTTCTTCTCGACCGACCGGCCCTCGTATCGCGTCGCCGCCGCGAACGACGGCTGGGAGCGCATCGCGGCGTTCTACGACACCCATCTCGGAGGCTGACGATGTGCACCTACGCGACCGTGAAGACGACCGTCGAAGGCAGCGCCAAGGGCCCGGGCGGCACCTGGTTCCACATCACGGATGGCACCGTCTACTTCGACCATCCCGTCCACGCCATGGCCGAGCACACGCTGAACATCGACTTCGCCAACCCCGCGCAGGGACCGTCGGCGCGTGTCGCGGTGGAGTTGACGGCCGCCTCCGCCCGGGAGCTCGTGGCGGCGATCGAGGCGGCGCTGGCATCCGCGCCGGCGGAAATAACCGCGTGATCCACGGGCCATGGGAACCGCCATTTCGTAGCCTCTCGCCCGTTCGCCGGGGCGCGGCGGAACAAAATGGCTGCACCACAGCCCAAATGTTCCCCGCGTGAGCCTGGAACGGGCGAAGTGCTACAAAATGGCGGTCCGCGGCCCAAGGAACGACAACCATCCCCAGTCGACGTCACGGCGCGCGCGCCGGCGCCGGCGGTAAACAACACCGCAGCCGACGGCGTTCGGCCGCCGGCGATGAGAATCGACCGCACGCGCGGTCTCACGCTGCACACATCGAGCAAGGGAGCGGTCGTGGACTACAAGCTGGAGCTCATCGTCGTGCCGATCACCGATATGGATCGCGCCAAGGCCTTCTACAGTGAGCGGGTCGGATTCCATGTCGACGTCGATCATCGCGGCGACGGGGATTTCCGCGTCATTCAGCTCACGCCACCGGGCTCGGCGTGCTCGATCACGTTGATGCGCAGCCCCGAGCGGGCGGGGTCCGTCAAGGGCCTGCACCTCATCGTCGAGGACATCGAAGCTGCGCGAGCCGATCTCGCATCCAGAGACGTCGAGATCAGCGAGCCGTTCCACTTCGGCCCCCAGGGCCAGACGCCGGGCGTTGACCCCGATCGGCGCAACTACGGGTCGTTCGCGTCGTTCTCCGATCCGGACGGGAACAGCTGGATGGTGCAGGAGGTCAAGCGCTGAGGCACCAGCCCCTGATGGCGACAACTACGGAAGCGTCGCAATCATCTTCCAGTCCTGCCTGGACTCGACCGCGTCGAGCTCGACCACGGCGACGCAGGCCAAGGACTACTTCCGGAGCCTCTAACAACCAGCTCCGGCAGGGCATTGGAGTTGGCGAAGTCAACCCGCAGTATTTGCAGCTGACTCAGCGTGTTGCTCCCCGGGGACAGGAGGGTTGGAGTTGCTTCCAATGGTGGCCGCCCGGGCGTGTGAGCGCTATGGTGCCGGCTGCGTGTTCGGTCCCGCACTGCATCCACGCGAGGAGCCTGTCCGGCGCGACAATTCATCTCTGGTCGCGGCATTTCGAGGGCTCCGTTGATCGACCGCCTGCCGGGCCGGGCCTGCCTGACCATCCTCTCCGCCGCAAGCGTGCTGTGTGCGGCACTGGCACTCTCCTCAGCCGCCGCCAAAGGCTCTGCCGAGACCGCGAGCGCCCAGATCTACTTCTTCGAGAACCCGGCGGTATTGCAGTTCCCCCGCGTTCAACCTTCCCAGATCACTTTCAACGCCGACGGGAACAACACGGTCACCGGCCTACGCTGGCACGCGTGGGGGAGCTCAAAGGCTCGCGCGACCGGAACGGATCACGTGGACAACTGTCGGCCGAACTGTGCGCAGGGCCATATCGTCCGGGTCGCGACCCACTTGACTCTGTACAACCGTGGCCGCCTCCGCGGGCGCCGGATGTATCTCTGCTACCACGTGTATTTCACGGTCAAGGCGCCGGAGCCAGCGTTCCACTTCTGCCTGTGACCCGGGGTCCTGACCGCAGGAATCGCGCTCGCTGAGCATCCGCGGCGAGCTCGGCCGTCAGCACGGAACATAGTCCCGAGGGCTCCCCGTTGTTTTCCGTCGGGTCAGAGGGATCTCACGGACATCGGAGTAGCTATTCGGCCGCTCCAGATTCGCGGAGGGCCGCGTCGTGGCCCTCGCCGGGCGCCGGTGCGCGCGCCGGTGTCCCGGGTCGTGGCCTGCGCTGATGCCCATTCTCGACACTGCGTCCGGGCGTAAGCTCGACCTGGACGACCCTCAGCCTGACCAGATCTGCCTCGAGGACCTCGCGTCGGCGCTGTCGAAGGTCTGCCGGTTCGGGGCGGACGTGTGCACCGTCGTCGCGTCGTCCCCAGCCCAGGCGTCGTGCGTCGTGATTCACGCGAGGAAGAACATGCGGCTCATCATCAAGAACGTCGGGACGAGCCCGAGTTGATGTACCTCTGCATCTTCGCCTGTTCTGACGGATCGACCAGCTGCCCTGCCAGCTCCGGCGTGAGCGCAGATCGCCTCCCTGCCGGAAGTAATGGTGCGGCGCACAGTCCAATCGGTTAGACCCGGCCGCGGCGGTGGATCTCAGCCTGCCACGAGCCTCTCGCTCGAACTTCAATGACGGCAGGGCCTTGCTCGACCGATTCTGCGTCCACTACGCCTACGACCCTCGGGGCAACGTTTCGCCTGTTGACCACCCGGGTGGGGTATCGTCCGCGCCCGGTTGGCGAGCCACCTGAAGCTCTATCCCGACGTTCCGGCCAAGCGCAGATCGACGATCCTGCGAGACCTGTTGCTGCTCGGCCTCGTTGTGGTCTTCGCGTGGATGGGCTTCAAGGTGCACGACGCGGTCAACAGCCTGGCGGTGCTCGGCTCCGGCGTGAAGCATGCCGGTCTCTCGGTTCAGAGCGGCTTCAACTCCGCGGCCGGGGCAGTAGGAGGCATTCCGCTCATCGGCGGCAAGCTCTCTGCTGCGCTCCAGAGCGCTGGCCAGGGCAGCGGAGGCAACGTGGCGGCGTTCGGGCAATCGGGCGTGGACAAGACGCACGAGCTGGCCCTGCTGCTCGGGGTGATCGTGTTCGCGCTCCCGACAGTGATCGTGCTCCTGATCATGGTGCCACCCCGCGTCCGCCAGATCCGGCAGTTGGCAGCCGCGAACGCCGCCCTCGTCGACATGGATGACCCCGAGCGGCGTCGGCTGCTCGCGATGCGTGCCGCATTCGGGCTCTCCTACCTGACGCTCCTCGGCTACACGCGCGACCCGCTCGGCGACCTCGCCGCGGCACGTTACGACCCGCTCGTCACCGCCGCGCTCGATGACGTAGGCATCCGACGGCCGGTGGGCGGCCCGCAAACCGCAACGCCCGCTCCGCCGGTCTGAGAGATTCCGCACGGCTCGTCACCACCAGGGACCCGCCCCGCGAGAGTGGAGCGTCTGTCCCGGGACGACGAAGCCCCAGTGGACCGCGGCTTAAGCGAATGGCGAGACCCGGACTCGAACCGGGGACACCACGATTTTCAGTCGTGTGCTCTACCAGCTGAGCTATCTCGCCGTGGACCGGCGATGCTAGCGATTCAGAAGGGCTCCAGTCCGGGCGGAGCGGGAGAATCGCGCCGTGACCCCGCCCGCGCTCGCAACCCCACGGACCCTGTTCGTCCTGCGCCATGCCAAGTCGAGCTGGGATGACCCGGGGCTCGGCGACCACGAGCGGCCGCTCGCACCGCGTGGGCGCCGGGCGGCGCTCCAGATCGCCGCATACCTGCGCAAGCACGAGATCTCGCCGGCGCTCGTGCTCTGCTCCACGTCTCGGCGCACCGTGCAGACGCTCGAGGCCGCCGCTCCGGGCGGCGAGACGCTGATCGAGCCCGCCCTCTACGCGGCATCGGCGTCCGAACTGCTGGCCCGACTGCGCCAGGTCCCCGACGCGACCACCTCGGTGATGCTGATCGGACACAACCCAGGGCTGCAGATGCTGGTGCTCGCCCTTGCCGGCGATCGCACCCGCGCCCGCGAGGATCCGGATCTCGCCGCCATCGCCAACAAGTTCCCGACCGCCGCGCTGGCCACGCTCAGCCTGCGGGCAGGCTGGCGCGATCTGCAGGCCGACGGTGCCGAGTTGACGGCGTACGTGCGTCCGAAGGATCTACCGGCGTGACGGGCTTCGAGATCGGTGCCGTCACCGCCGTCCGCGCACGAATCGACCTCAAGGTTGCAGCGGCGTGGTCGTTTACCGGAAGGTACTTCTGACCATGCGGCGCCTGTTCTCGCTCCTCACCGTCGTCCTTCTCGCCCTCGTTCCGGCGGCGTGCGGGTCGAGCTCGTCCTCGTCGGCGAATGGAACCCTGAGCCGGGAGCTGTCGTATTTCGACCCCAGCGCGCCGCTGGTCATGGTGCTCCAGACCGATCCGGGCGGTGCCGCCATCCAGAATGCCAACGCGTTCCTCGGCCGGTTCGCGTTCGCCAAGCTCGGGATCTCGGCGGCCGAGAACAACCTGGCCCGGAGCGGCCTCGACTACCAGCGCGACATCAAGCCGCTGCTGGGCAACCCGGTCGCGCTCGGCGCGGCCAGTGCCGGCTCGCTGAGCGGGAGCAAGTTCCTGCTCGTGTTCGTGGCCAAGGACGCGAGCAAGCTCGCCGCGCTGACGACGCGCTCCCCGGCGCCTCAGAGCGAGGGCTCCTACGATGGAGCCAAGCTCTACCAGGGCGGCACCTACGCGCTGGCGATCAACGGGTCCACAGCGGTGCTGACGCCCTCGGTCGGCGACCTCAGGGCGGCGCTCGACCGCCACGCGCACAGCAGCGGGATCACAGCTGCCGAGTACACCCGCGCGCTGACCGGGCTCCCCCAGAGCGCTCTGTTGACGCTGTACGGCAACCTCACCGGACTGCTCTCCACCCAGAAGACGGCGAACGCGCGACTGGTTCCGTGGGTGGCCGCGATCCGCTCCTACGCCGCGACCGTCGGCGCCACCGCTGCCGGCATCACGGTCAGCTACCGGATCGACACCTCGGGCGCCACGCTCACCACCGATCAGCTGCCGCTGCCGTCCGGCTCCTTGGCGCCGGGCGTCGCCGCGGGCGCTCCGGTCGCGGTCGGTGTCAGCGACCTGGCCCACGTGCTGAGCTTCGGACTCGCCGCCGAGCGAGCGACCAGCCCCGCCGGCTACAGCGCGTTCCTGGCCCGCCAGGCGAGCGTCAGGGCGAAGACCGGCGTGGACATCACGAACGATGTGTTCTCGCAGTTCTCCGGGAATCTCGAGATCGACTACGCCCCAGCCGGCGTGATGGCACGCGCCGAGGTTCGCGACCCGGCCGCGGCGGCCCGCACGCTCGCCAAGCTCGGCACCTCGGCGGGCCTCGTCTTCCGCCATGCCAAGCAGGTGTCGCCCGTCGGCAACGGCTTCTACGTCACGAGGGACGGGACCAAGACGGTGACCTTCGGGCTCGTCGGCCGCCACTTCGTTCTCGGAACCGTGTCCGCGGCCGCGCTGAGCGCGTTCGCCCGGGCCCCCACCAGCCCGCTCGCGGGCGCGCAGGGACCGGTCGCGTTCCGGGTCGCGCTCGAGCCGATCATCGCGCTCGCCATGGCCGGCCGCAACAGCGGCGCGGCGAGCAACCCGGCGGTGCAGACGGTGCTCGGCATGTTCAGTGACGCCACCGGGTGGGCGGCCAACGACCCGAGCGGCCTGCACGGCGCGCTGTCGGTCTCAATCAAGTAGATGAGGCCGGCTCCGCCGGCCTGGTTTGCCGGCGTGCAGGGCGGCTTGCAGGTCTCCTCCGGCCTCTGATCGCGAGTTACAGTCGGCGGCGTGGCGGCAGCTGTCTTCGGGCTGATCGGAGTCATCATCGGCGGCGTGATCAATTTCGTCGCGACGGTCTACCAGCAGCGCACCTCCAACCGTGCCTCGCGCCACTCGATCGCCCGGCTCACCTACGACGACTTCCTGCGGTGGCAGAGCACGCTCGTGCGGGCCCTCGCCGACGGCGCGTGGTGGCAGGACTCCGCGCTGCTCAAGACCCAGACCAGCGTCGAGGACCGCAAGACCCTGCTCGGCGAGCTCGATGACGAACCCTCCGAGGACGTCGCCAACGCCCAGGGGTGGATGGAGTACCTGATCCAGCGCCGTCATGGCGCTCGCGGCCGGCCCACCGAGACCGATCTCCAGATCATGCGTGACAGCTTCTGCCGCCTCGATCGCGCACGCCGACAGCTCTCGGGCGACGTGAGCGGGCGCCGGTTCCGCACGTTCATCGACGGCGCAACGCTGGCGAGCCTCGATCACTACACCACGCTGGAGGAGCTGGGCATCAGCGACGCCGACTGCCGGCGCCGTCAGCAGGTCCACTATGGACGGGGAGACGGCGATGTCACCTGAGAACCGCAGCGGCTACTCCCTGGCCGTCGTGTCGGTCGGAGCCGCCCTGGTCGTCCTGTTCGCCGGTGCCGGTGTGATCGCCGCGGTCGGACATGAGGTTCCGAAGGAGCTGTGGTCCGCCGCGGCGGCGCTCAGTGGCGCGTTGGTCGGGATCCTGATCCCGCCGCCCAAGACCAAGAAGGACGCGCAGAGCTCGGCGACCGTCGCCGCAGCGATCACACACAGCGCGGCCACCAAGGCCGCCGTCGATCGCGCTGCCGAGGTCGCCGCCGACCCCGGCGCGACCGCGGCCGTCAAGCGGGCCGCGGCTGCCGCCGCCGCGGCCGTTCGCAGCTCGGGCGCCGATGTCGCGAAGGCGGCGATCGGCGCGATCGGATCGGGACAGCTCCCCACTGGCATCGTCGACGCGGCGATCACGGTGCACGACGATGGGCTGACCGAGGCCACGAACGCCGTGGGTCGCGCCGAAAGAGCCGCCGCGGCGCCGGGCGGCGGACAGGCGGTCGCGACCCCCGACGTCCGCGCTGCCCAGGCCGGTGCCTCCGTGCACCAGGCCGCCGTCAACGCGGCCAACGGCGTCCGTTCCCAGGCCGACGAGATCGCGCGGGCGGGCGGTTTCAGCACTGCCGTGAGCAAGCTCAAGGAGACGCTCAAGGTGGCCCTGCCGGCGTTCGTGTTCATCGTCTCGCTCGGGTTGGGCCTGGCGATTGCCTGGGGTGGCATCCACCCGTCGGGATGCACGTTGACCGGGGGCGCACGGATTCCGGTCTGCGATCTGCCGCTGATCCACATCTCCAATCAGCTGATCGCGCTGGCATCCGCCGCGGGCGGCGCGCTGATCGGCCTGTTCGCGAACCCACCCTCCTCCTCCCCGCCGGCGAAACATCAGGCCTGAGCGGCGAATGCGACGACGCCCGCTCAGCGCGACATGCGCGCCAGCAGCTCGAGCGCGCCGGCCTTCGACAGCGGCTCGTTCAGGTTGCCGCACTTGGGCGACTGCACGCAGGACGGACAGCCGGAGCGGCACGGGCACTCCCCGATCAACCGGCGGGCGTCGCCGGCCAGGCGCTCGAACTCGTCGTAACCGCGGCGCGTGATCCCCACCCCACCCGGGTGTCCGTCGTAGATGAAGATGGTCGGGCCGCCCGTCTGCGGATGGGCGTTGGTCGACAAGCCGCCGATGTCCCAGCGGTCGCACATGGCGATCAGCGGCAGGACGGCGATCTGGCCGTGCTCGAGCGCGTGCAGCGCCCCGAGCAGTAGCTCGGGCGGGAAGGGCTCGGCGCCGATCAGCTCGTCGAGCTCGTACCAGAGCGCCCGGGTCGGGAACTCCACCGTGGGCAGCTCGAGCGACTGGAAGTCGATCACCTCGTGGTCCTGCAGACCCTTGCGCTGATAGCCGAGGACCGTCTCGGAGTAGACGACGGCACCGAAGGAGAGGGTCACGCCCATCGCCTCCCGGCGCTCGTACAGCCGCACGATGTCGGTGGCGATCTCGCGCTTGGCCTGGGTGAAATAGTCGCCCTCGAACGGCTCGAGCAGCGCCCGGCGGCCGCCGATGTCGAGCGCGACCACGTGATAGGAGCGACCGAGGTGGAGGTACACGGCGCCTTCGTGCACGGTCGAGTAGGCCCGGGCGGCCTCGACGGAACCGAGCAGCTCACCGGAGCTCACATCGACGAGCGCGAAGCTGTCGGCCGAGGCCGAGCGCAGCGCCACCCGCGCCGCCGGGTAGTCATCGGCCCGCGCGGGCACGAACCCCGTCGCGCGTTCCCGCAGGAATCCGGCCGAGGCGAGCTCCTCGGCGTGGGGCCGCCAGGCTTCACCGAGAATCTCGGCGTCGTCATCGGTCAGCGGCGCCTCGTGGGCGGCGCAGACGAGGTGCTCGGCGTAGATCTCGGAGCTGCCCGGGTCAAGGATTGCCGCCTCGACCGGCCGGCGCAGGAACTCGTCGGGGTGGCGGCAGAAGAATTGATCGAGCGCGTCCTCCCCGGCGACGTAGACCGCCAGGCCGCGGCCGCGCCGGCCCGCGCGGCCCCACATCTGCCGCAGGCTCGCGACCGTGCCGGGGAAGGTGACGCAGATGGCGGCGTCGAGCTCGCCGATGTCGATCCCGAGCTCGAGCGCGTCGGTCGCGACCACCCCGAGCAGCTCGCCCTCGACCAGCCGGCGCTCGATCTCGCGGCGCTGGG
This sequence comes from uncultured Solirubrobacteraceae bacterium, assembly GCA_963800815.1. Lineage (GTDB taxonomy): Bacteria > Actinomycetota > Thermoleophilia > Solirubrobacterales > Solirubrobacteraceae > Palsa-465. The sequence continues at coordinate 42,889 of CAWDCP010000019.1, read as the reverse complement.
CGGGCGTGTAGCCGGCCCGGTAGGGCGCGATCCGGTCGGCCAGTTCGCTGTCGCCGAGACGCTGCACGGTGTTGCGGAGGATCAGCTCGACGCCCTTGCGCGACTTCATGAAGCAGATCGTCCGAGCCCCCTTCGACACCAGCTCGGCCAGCAGCTCCGCCGCCTCGGCGAGCGCCGAGGCCCGCAGCCCGAGCCGCTCGTCCAGCAGGGGCGGATTCCACATCGCGACCTGACGCCGGGCCCGCGGGGCCGCATCGTCGTCGATCAGCGTGAACGGAGCCAGTCCGGTCAGGCTCTCGGCGAGCTCGACCGGGTTGGCGATCGTCGCGCTCGTGAGCAGGAAGCGCGGCGCGGTTCCGTACCCGGCGGCGAGGCGGCGCAGGCGCCGCAGCACGTTGCCCACATGCGAGCCGAACACCCCGCGGTACACGTGTGCCTCGTCGATGACGACGAACGCGAGGTTGGCCAGCAGGTCGCCCCAGGCGGCATGGTGGGGCAGGATCCCGACGTGCAGCATGTCCGGGTTGGTGATGATCAGGTTGCTCCGTTTGCGGATCGCCGCCCGCTCCCCGCGGGGCGTGTCGCCGTCGTAGATCGCGGGCCGGATCGCCTTGTGCATGCCGAACGCGTGCAACGCCCGGGCCTGGTCCTGGGCCAGCGCCTTGGTCGGGTAGAGGTACAGCGCGCGGGCGGTGCGGTCAGCGCTCAGGACCTCGAGCGTCGGCAGCTGAAAGCACAGCGACTTGCCCGAGGCCGTGCCGGTGGTGACGATCGTCGGACCCGCGAAGGCCGCCTCCAGCGCCGCCGCCTGGTGCGCGTAGAGCGTGTCGATCCCCGCCGTTGCCAGCGCCGATCTGACCGCGGGGTTCAGCTCCTCCGGGACGGAAACAAGGCGCGCGGAGCGCGCCTCATAGACATCCTCGTGAACGACGCGGTCGTCCTGCAGGAGCGGCGCCCACGGCTCCACTGAGTGCGTCGTCGCCACGTGCCCAGTATGGCGGGCTCGTCCCGGGGGCTGCTACGGTCGCGCGCTGCGCATGCGCTGCCTGTACGTCGATCTCGACGGGACCCTGCTCGGGCCCCGCGCCTCCCTCCTGCGCGGTGCCGACGAGCGCTTCTCCCTGCTCGGCGTGCGCGCGCTCGAGGCGTGCCATCGGGCCGGCGCCGAGGTGGTGCTGTTCTCGGGGCGCCGGCAGGGCAGCGTGCACGAGGACACGCGGCTGATCGGCTCGACGTCCTACATCTTCGAGCTCGGCTGCGGCCTCGTCATCGACGGCGAGCTGGAGTGGCTGACCGACGGGATCGAGCCGTCCGACGATCGGGGCTCCGTGTTCGATCAGATCGAGGCCTCGGGCGCGCCGACACTGCTGCTCGAGCGCTATGCCGGCGCGCTCGAGTACCACACGCCGTGGTCCGAGGGCCGCGAGGTCTCACACCTGTTCCGCGGCTCGGTCGAGTTGTCCGAGGTTCACGCCCTGCTCGAGGAGCGCGGACTCGGCTGGCTGCGGCTGGTCGACAACGGCGTCATCCTCGAGCACGCCAGGTCGATGCCGGGGCTGCCGATCGTGCATGCCTATCACCTGATCCCGGCCGGAGCGTCGAAGGCCCGCGCCGTCGCCCGCCACATGCAGGCCCGCGGCTACCGGCCGGAGGACTGCATCGCGGCCGGCGACTCACGCGAGGATATGGACGCCGCGAGCGTGGTCGGGACGTTCTGGCTGGTCGCCAACGCGCTCGAGCGCGACCCCACCCTCACGGCCGACATCGCCGGCCGGGCGGGAGTGCGGGTGGCGTCGGAGGCCTACGGCGCCGGCGTCTATGAAGCTGTGGTGAGCACGCTGGCGGGGGACCGATAGCGGGCTGATTCAGAAACCGGTGGTACCGAGAGGGTCGGCGGGCTGCCGGGCCGGCCGCGTGGGGGCTGGGGCGGCTGCGTGGGGGCTGGTCGGCGGGCTGCCGGGTTGGCCGCGTGGCGGCTGGTCGGCGGGCTGCCGGGTCGGCCGCGTGGGGGCTGGGCGGGGTGCGAGCCGGGGTGGGAGCGGGTGCCCCGGGCCGAAGCCCGGGGATCTACTCCGCGTCCTGCTCCACCTGCTTGGCGTCGCTGACCGCCCAGCCGAGGCGCTCGACGAGCTGGGTCTGGAAATGCGGGCTTTCGAGGTCGGCGGGACTGATCCGCTCCTTGAGCGTCACTGCGCTCTCACCGCGATCGTTTCTGCGATCAGCGGTCACGATGATCTGGGGCACGGCTCTCTCCCTTCGGATTTGGTGCAGTTGCAACAGTGGCAGGGCCGCCTTCAGGGCTCGTAAACATCTCGTTGCTTCTGACCGCGGATTCGAGGTCGGCGGCGATCCGCGGGCCACGTGGTGACGCGGGCTCGGACGCGGGAACGGCCAGCGCGAGCAGCTCGCCGGCGCGCGAGGGGTGCGGCCTGGGTGCGGGGGTGGGAGTGGGGGTGGGTGCGGGTCCGGGGTCGTCGGGCGGGTCGCTGCGGGCGGGCTGAGCGAGTTGAGCGGGTCGCTGCGGGTCGCGCGGGTGAGCTGGTCGCGCGGGTTGAGCGCGTTGAGCGGGTCGCGCGGGTTGAGCTGGTCGCGCGGGTTGAGCGCGTTGAGCGGGTCGCGCGGGTTCGCGAGCGCGTTGAGCGGGTCGCGCGGGTTGAACGTCAACGACGCCGGGGAGGGTGGGGCTGTTGCTGGCCCGGTCTCGTTGCCGGCGTCTTCGCGGATGGTCGGCTGGCAGACGAAACCGGGGCGCCGGCGCCGGCTTCACGGCAGCGTCCATTTCGTGGCATCTCGCCGACCACCGCGGGTGCCGCGGAACTTAATGGCTGCACCACAGCCATTAAGTTCCGTCCCGACGCGGGAGACGGTCGAAATGGAACGAAATGGATGTTCGGAGCGGGCCTTTGTTACGTCTCGCTGTACGCGCCGACCGCCGCGCCGGGTTGGGCCCATCAGACCGGCACGACTTCTCAGGCGCGGCGGGTGCGTCGCTACGCCGCGCCGCGGGCGCGCTGGGCGACGCCGGCGTCGTCCTCGCGCGTGATCGCGTCGGCGAGCTCCGCCGTGATCTGCGCGAGCGTGTCGAAGGCGCCGGCGACGACGGCGGCATCCGAGCCGGCGATCGCACGGTTGAGGCCGCTCACGGCTGCATCGAATTGCGCCCACAGCGGCTCGGGGCCGCGGCGTCCGGTTCCCGGTCGCAGCTCGTATGGGGGCTCGGAGTTCTCGGCGTCCGGGACCGGGCGCCACAGCATCCCCGCCGCGTGGGCCTGCTCCCAGGCGAGCCGTTCGGTCGACGCAGCGTCCGCCAGCGCCCGCAGCCGTGCTGCGAAGCCGGCGTCCGGGGGCGCGAGCTTGTGCGCGCGCATCGCCTGGGCCCAGCCGCTGCCGGCCTCGTGCACCGCGCGCACGACTTCCTCGCGCTGCTGGTCGGGGTCGTCGCTGAAGCTCATCGTCCCGAAGGTGTCGCGTCAGCCCGCGGGCGGCGCCGCCGGGTCGGGCTCGGCCACGCCGACAGGCTCGCCGCCCCAGAAGTCCTCGGCGCTCGGCCCCGCAGCCTTGCGAGCGGCCCCGCCGGCGCTGTAGCCCTGCTCGAGCAGGCGTTCCAGATCCGAGCGCTTGATACGCACGCGCCGACCCACCCGGAGAGCTGGCAAAGACCCTGCATCGATCCAGTTCCGGACCGTCTGCTGGTTCAGCTTCAGCAGCTCCGCCACTTCCGCGACCGTCAGGAACGATTCGTCAAGCCCACCGCGTTCCAATGTCAGATTCTCCAATTGAGACAAACTGGAACCAATTCAGGTGGCTATACTAGCGCGCTCGTAGGACGCCATCGCCGCACTGGCGCGAGGGGAAGGTTGTGGAACGGGAAGGTCCGCACACCGGAGACGGCAGGAACGATGCCGACCGCGCCGGCAACGTGGTGCCCTTCCCGCGCGATTGGTTCGGGCCCCCCGACGAGCTCGTGCCGATCGGCCGGTCGGCCCCTCCGCCCCAGCGATCCCCGCCGGGGCCCCCCGAGCGCGACCCGACGGACACGAACGACTGGACCGGTTGGGCGGACGACGGAGTGCTCGTCCCGCTCACCCCCGGCAACCGCGACCCCCAGCCGCCTCCCGCCCGCACCCGCACTGCCGCCGACTTCTGGGGCGAGGAGTCGGCGACCGTTCACGATGCGTTGCAGGCACCACCGCCCCCGCCGCTCCGGCCAACCGGCCCGCACCGGCGTGCCCGCGTCGGCGGGCTCGGCCGGTCGGCCCACCGAGCGCTCGGCGTTCCCGCGGCGGTCGCGCTCGCGCTGACCCTGATCGCGGCCTCGGTCTTCCTCACCACGCGGCCGAACCACGCCGATGGGTCGCGCTCTCCGCACACTCGCCAGGACACCAGCGGTGCGGTCAGGAGCGCAGCACGACGCGAGGGCACGATCTTGGCGGCGTCCGTGCTCGAGGCAGCCCGGCACGCCTCCCGCCGCGCGCCCTCGCACGTGCCTGTCCGCGCCCACCCCATGTCGACCCCGCGCCGCCGCACCGCACCGGCGGCCACCGCGCCCAGCCCCGCCTCCGTGCAGCCGCCGCCGGTCAGCCCGCCCGCCACGCCCGCCTCCACACAGTCAGTCAGCGCGTCATCGGGATCCGCCGCCCCGAGCAGCGCGACCGAGGCCGGCGCAAGCGAGGCGACCCCGAGTCAGTCCGGGCCGACCGGACCGGCGGCCGCGTTTGGACCTGGGTATTGAAATGGTGCTGCCTCGCAACCGCTCAACAGACCACCACCACGGAGAACGGTGCCGGCGCCTGCTTGCCGTCAGGGCCGTAGGTGCTGACGAATACGCCGGTCGGATGCACGCCGGTGACGCGGGCGTTGGCGTATCCCGACGACGCGCCGAGACCGGCGACTGGACCGAGCACCGTCGCAATCGCAGCGCACCGGGCGGAGAAGGAGTCCGACCAGGTGATCAGGTAGACGCCTTGGGAGGAGGTCCGCCGCGAGACTCGCGGGCCCGACTCCCCGAGGCGACGATGCTGACCCGTTGCATCCACACGCGCCCAGTGACGGACCGAGCCGCCGATCGCGCGCGGGTCGAGCTTGACCGGGCCGATGCTGTGGTTGCGGATCTGCCGCGCGCCGACGCTGTTGTCGGGGACTGCGAGCGCGGCGTAGGCGCCGCCGGCGAGTGCAAGCCCTGCCAAGAGGAGGGCGAGGTAGGCGACCGCGTTGGCCCGAGCGTGCCCGAGCAGACTGATGAACATCGAGGCTCCCTTCCCATCGGTTGCTGGACGAGACCTTAGAAGAGGTGGGCGTCGGGGAACAGAACGAGGTAATTGGAGGTAGGGAATGAAGTTCGGACGGCGAGGGCTCACCGCAGCGGCCATGTCCCTGGTCGCCATCGCGATCACGATCGTTGCGCTTCCACCGGCGGCATTCGGCGCCGGGAGCTTGACCGTGACAACCTGCGGCGCCGGTGTCTTCGCACACGCGTCGAGCTTCGGCATCAACACGACGATGAACTGCCCGCCCGTCGCCAACCCGCCGACCGGGGTCAGCATCCTCACGGGCCCGAACAAGGTACCGGCCGGCCGACGGGCAACCTGGCTTGCGACCGCCCCCGCCGGCCTCTCAATCGTCGGCGTGTCGATCCCGCCGAACGACATGTACAGCAACGGACGTCAACGACGGCAAGGGCTGGGGTGGCGGCTTCTACTGGGCCGGCGGTGGAGCCCAAACGCACGACAACAGCACTTCGACTTCGCGTCCCCGCCACTCAACTCGTCCTACTTCGGCTTCCAGATCGTCTGCGGAGCAAGCACCTGCGACGGCTCGGTGAACCCGGCACAACTGACGGTCGAGTCCGTCAACCTGCAGGCGACGGAGAGTCAAGGGCCCACGCTTGCCGCCTCAGGCGGGCTGTGGCGGTCTGTCGGTTGGGTGCGCGGCAACTGGCCGCTCATCTTTTCCGGCGACTCACCGAGCGGCGTCTGTGCGTTCAATGCCGTCCTCAACACATCTGCGCTCACCGGCCCGACGTCTCCGCAGAACCCGGCGACGTGGCATCAGTGCGCAGCGCCAGCATTCGCTCAGACCATCAGCACCGGTGCGTACGGCCAGGGGGCAGTGCCGCTTACCCTTGCCGGCGTCGATGCTGCCGGCGTGCCGGGCGCTCTCTCCCGGACCATCGACATCGACAACACCCCGCCATCGATCGCTCTCTCGGGACCGACGGACGCCCCGACCACCGCCGGTGTCCAGGACATCACCGCGACTGCGACCGCTGGGCCGTCGGGAATTGCGGGTACGTCGTGCTCGCTCGATGGTGCGCCGGCGCAATGGCATTCGGGCGCTATGGCGACGATGCCGGTGCAGGGGCTCGGCGTGCACACCGTGACCTGCTCGAGTGCCAACAACGCACGCGATGGCTCCGGCAGGCCGGGCTGGTCCGCACCGGTGAGCTGGCGGCTGAGCATCCGTCAGCCGTCGATCAGCAGCATCTCTTTCTCTCGTCTCGTCGACGCGCTGCGTTGCGCGCGCACGCGCACGCGCGTCCGGATCCCGGCGCACTGGGTGACCGTGACCGTCAGCGGCCAGCGAGTCCGGGTCAAGCTGCCGGCTCAGACGCGAACGCTCGCTCTGGTGCACTGCCATCCTCGCTACGTGACTGTCCGCGTGCGGATCGGTGGCCAATGGCGCACGGTGCGCGTGCCACTTCTGCCCCACACCGCCCGCGCGAGCACCAAACGTGTCCCCTTCGGGGCTTCGACGACGGTCAGTGGCTGGCTCGGCACCGACCAGGGAGTCGCCCTCGGACATCAGCCCGTGCGCATTCTCACCGCGCCTGACAACGGGCAGCAGGCGTTCCGGCAGGTCGCCGCCGCGACCACAGCCGCCAACGGCAGCTGGACCGTGCGGCTTCCGGCGGGCCCCTCCCGGATCGTCGACGCCGTCTACGACGGCTCGCAGACGGTCGAGCCGTCGTCGGGGCAGGCACGGGTCAGCACGCCCGCCTCCCTGTCCCTGGACGTCCAGCCGCGGCACACCCACTGGGGTGGGCGGATCGTGCTCAGTGGCCGTCTGGCCGGCGGCTACCTGCCGGGGGCGGGTGAGACGGTCATCCTGTCGGTGCACTTCGGCGGCCGGCCCCATGACTTTGCCCACGTGACCGCGCTGGGCGATGGGCGGTTCCGGTACGTGTACACGTTCCTGCCCGGCACCGGGACGGCCGCGTACCCGTTCTCGGCCGAGACCGTGCGGGAGTCCGACTATCCGTACACGCCGTCGATGAGCTCGCAGGTCACGGTCGACGTGAGTCCGTAGTGGCGTAGAACGCGCTTTCGATCTCCGCGGCCACGCGCGGGGGGTCGTCGAGGGGGTGGAAGGTCCGGCCGCCGGGGATCTCGACCAGACGCGCGTCGGGGAAGATGCGGCCGAGACGGCGGGCGAAGTCGAGTTTGAAGAACCGGTCCGCGTCGCCCCAGAGGAGCAACGCGGGCTTGTCGAACTGGCCCAGGCGCGTGGAGACGTCGAGGAGCTGCTGTTTGTCGACGCCGTTGAGGAACGCGACCGTATCGCGCAGGACGCCAGGGTCGCTCAGGCACGGCTCGACCCAGCGGCGCGTCAGATCCGGGTCCAGCGGCTCTGAGACGAGCATCCCGTACCCGAGCGGAGAGTGGCGCAGCGCGGTCGCGCGCATCGGCGTCAGCATCGCTTTCAGCCCGGCGGCGCTTCGCCCGAGCTTGAACATCTGGTCGAACGGCGGCGGGGGGAACTTGTCGAATGCGTCGCAGTTGGTGAGCACGAGCCGTCCGATCCGCGTGGGGTCGGTGTCGATCAGGAACTGCGAGAGCGCACCGCCGGAGTCGTTGCCCACGAGGGTCACATCCTCGAGCTCGAGCGCCTCGAGGAAGCTGATGATCAGCCGGGCCACGCCGCGGGGCGTCTGGTCGGCGCCCGAGTTCATCGCGGTCGTGTGCGAGCCGAGCGGGAGATCCGGCGCGTAGGACCGCACGCCGCGGGCGGCGAGCGCCTCGGCGACGCCGGTCCACAGCTCGCCGTTGACCAGGAAGCCGTGGACGAACACGACCGGACGCGGCGCATCGTCGGGGCCGGCGACGCGGTAGTTGAGGGTGCCACCAGGCAATGCGACGCTGGGCATGTCTGCTCCTCAGGGTAGATTTCGTACAGACTGTCTGCAACATACGGACTGCCTGTATGGAAGTCAAGCGCCTGCGCACTCAAGCCGATCGCTCTGCCGCCACGAAGGACGTCCTCGTGCGCGCCGCTCGGCCCCTGTTCGCGCAGGAAGGATTCGGTGCGGTCAGCACCGAGGCGATCGTGCGCGCCGCGGGCGTCAGCCGTGGGGCGATGTATCACCAGTTCAAGGACAAGACCGCGCTGTTCGAGGCGGTCTTCGAGGCCGTTGAACAAGACGTCACCACTCGCCTGGCCGCGACCGTCGCGGAGGCCGCGGAGACCGACCCGGTCGCGCTCATGGAGTTCGGCGCGCACGCCTGGCTCGACGTGTGCGCCGAACCCGAGGTGCAACGGATCGTGCTGCTCGACGCACCCGCCGTCCTGGGTTGGGAGCGCTGGCGCGAGCTCGGCATGAAGTACGGCCTCGGCCTCGTCGAGGAGATGATCGCCCAGGCCATCGCCGTGGGACGGATCCGGGACCAGCCGGTCAAACCGCTGGCCCACGTGCTGATCGGCTCCCTCGACGAGGCCGCGCTGTACGTCGTGCGCGCAGAGGACCCGGCACTCGCACGCGATCAGATGCGTGCGGTCGTGTCGCAACTGGTTCGGGCGCTGTCGGCCTGAAGACGTCGAGCTCCCCGCCGCAAGCGGCGGGAGCGCTACTCTGTGGCAAGTGGTTGGCGACATCCTTCAACCCACGCATTTGATCTTCGTGCTGGCGATCGCGCTGCTGGTGCTGGGGCCGAAGCGGCTCCCGGAGGTCGGGCGCTCGCTCGGCAAGGGCCTGCGGGACTTCAAGGAAGCGATCGGCGGCGAAGAGCATCCGCGACCCGAGGAGTTGGGAACGCCGGCGATGGTCCAGGTGCCGCCGCAACCCGCGGCGCAGGTCGCGCCCGAGCCCGCCGTCCAGGTGCCGCCGCAACCCGCGGCGCCGGTCGCGCCCGAGCCCGCTGCGGAGCCGACACCGGCGCCGGTCGGCTCGTCGGCCGAGCACGAGCACGCCGGCTGACGTCCCCTGCGGATTCCCGGGTCGACGACCGCGTACACTGGCGGGCGATCAATCGCGGTGGCCTCTGACCGGCTCGGTCCGTCAACCGCGAGCGCCGATCCACCCCGCCGCCGCGCATGTCGAGCCTTGACGAACAGCTTGTGATTCCGAGCGCCCGCGACGGCAGGCGTCGTCTGCGGCTGTGGGTGAAGATGCTGATCGGATGTCTGCTGGTGGTGGCGGCGGTCGCCGCCACGGTGGCGACCGGCACGCTGCTCGAGGTCAAGGCATTCACTGACGCGCTCAAGCAGAGTCCGAAGCTGCAGCTCGGCAACGAGCTGGCGAACGCCGACGCCGGCGGCCCCCAGACGCTGCTGCTGATCGGCTCCGACAAGCGGGCCAAGGGCGCGGTCGACTACGGCGGACCGCCGCACTCGGACACGATGCTGCTGGTGCGGCTGGATCCCAACCAGCCCGACACGACAATGCTGTCGGTGCCGCGCGATCTCAAGGTGACGATCCATCCCGACCACGGCGCGTCGAGCACGCAGAAGATCAACGCGGCGTATTCGATCGGCGGCGCGAAGCTGGCCGTCAAGACCGTCAAACAGGTGCTGGGCATCTCGATCAACCACGTGATCGACATCAACTTCTCCGGCTTCCGCGACGTCGTGAACTACCTCGGGTGCGTGTTCGTCCAGGTCGATCGGCGCTACTACCACTCGAACGCCGGCCTCGGGGCCGGCCAGACCTACGCCGAGATCGACATCCAGCCGGGCTACCAGCGGCTGTGCGGCGACGACGCACTCGCCTACGTCCGGTACCGGCACACCGACACGGACCTCGTGCGCAACGCGCGCCAGCAGGACTTCCTGCGCCAGATCAAGAACCAGGTCGGCGCCTCCGGGCTGATCTCCCGCCGCTATGGGCTGGAGAACATCTTCGGCAAGTACGCCAGCACCGACATCCGCTCCAGCGACGATGTGCTGAAGCTGCTCGAGCTGCTCGTGCAGTCGGCCTCGCACCCGGTTCGCCAGGTGGTCTTCAACGCCGACCTGGGGCCGTCCTACGTCACCGCCTCGCCGGCTCAGATCCACCAGACGGTGTCCGAGTTCCTGAACGGCGGAACGGCGCCCGGGCACATCAACCTGCCGGCCGTGAAGAAGGGAAGCGCGCGCGCGGCCCCGGTCCCCGCCGTGCCGCTCACCCCCGCGAGCCCGAGCGCTCTCGCGGCCGCCGGCGCGATCGCTCCGAGCGTGCCGTTCAAGCTCTACTACCCCGTGCGCGAGGTGACGGCCGCGGGCGCGGACCCCGACTCGGTTCGCTCCTACGCGCTGCATGGGGGTCACGCCTACGTGGTCGTGGTGGCCCAGGGCGGATTGGGCCAGTACTACGACCTGCAGGGCACCGACTGGACCAACCCGCCGATCCTCAACAACCCGAACCAGACGATCGAGCTCGGTGGGCGCACGGTGCAGCTGTACTTCGAGGGCCACCGGCTGCGAATGGTCGCCTGGCACGACGGCCGGGCCGCGTATTGGCTGGTCAACACGCTGCAGAACATCCTCACCAATCGCGAGATGCTGGCGATCGCCGCGGCCGCGCGTCCGGTGAGCTGATCGCGGCACCGTACACGGACGGGCGACCGTGACCCTCACGCCGCTGGCCATCGTGCTCGTGGCCGAGGGTGTGGCGCTGTTTCTCGGACAGCGGCGGCTGTTCTGGCTCGCGGTGGACGCAACCGGATCGCGACTGCTCGGCTACGTGCTGGCGATGCCCGGCACGGTGCTGCACGAGAGCGCGCACTACCTGGCGTGCGTGATCCTGCGGGTGCCGGTCGGAAGGCAGCTGCGCACCCGTGCCGGAGGCCGTGCTCGCGTGCGGCTGTTCCACCCCCAGCGCGACCGGGTCAGCGGCTCGGTGACGCTCGGCATGGTGCCCCACGCCCGCACCGATCCGCTGCGCGGCGCGCTCATCGCGATCGCTCCGCTCCTGCTCGTCCCGCCGCTGCTGCTGGCGATCGTGCTGCTCGTGGGGGGCACCCTTGACCCCGCACAGCTTCGGCACGTGCTGCCCGAGCTGCCCGTCTGGAAGCTCGTGGCGCTCGCCTACATCGCGTTCTCGTGCGGCCAGGCCGCGTTCCCCTCCGCGGGCGATCGCATCGGCATCCTCGGCGCCGTCGCGCTGGCCGGTCTGGGCGCAGCGACGATCGCCGTGATCCTGATCGGAGGCGGTCAGCCCCGGCTGACCGACGTCGTCCGCGATCTGTGCCTGCTGCTCGCCCTGCCGGCGCTGGCGAGCGCGCTCAGCCTGCTCGTGCTGGGCGCGCTCGCCGCTGGGCGCAGGCGTTAACCGGTCGGGGCGCCGGCGCCGGCCGGATTGGTGACCGGGATGTCGGGGATCTGGATCCCCTGGGCCGAGGCCTGGGAGACGACCTGTCCGCCGAGCTGCTGGACCTGGTCGATATCGGCTCCGTCATATTGCCCCTTGACCAGCTTGCTGCGCAGCGACGACACAGCCGCGGCCGCAGCGGTGACCGGAAGCAGCAGGGTCGAGAGGAGCTTGCTGCTCTTCGCGTCGGCGGTCGCGAGCTTCAGCTCGTGGTAGATGAACAGTGACGAGAGCGCGGCCTTGACGATCGCCAGCTTGTGTGACAGCGGCTTCGAGAACGCCCCGGCCCTGAACGGCTTGTAGATCCAGCGGTGGAAGGCGCCGCCGGCCAGGCCGACGTGGAGGATGAACTTCGTCTTGGCGAAGCTCGTAGTCGATGCGGTGCTCGTCGTGCCGGTCGCGGTCGAGCTCACCGCCGCGCCCCCGCTCGACGCCGATGAGGACGCACTGGAGCTCGAGCTGGAGCTCGAGCCGCACCCGGCCACGCCGAGCGCCGCGATGCTCGCGATCACGGCCAGCAGCACTGCAGGACGTCGCAGCATGTAACAGACTCCCTTCTCCCCGCCGGAGCCCGGTGCTCCCGGGGATGAGATTGGACGCGCCCAAACGTAGCGGGCACTCGGCCGTGCCCACGTAGAAGATCTGTTAGGAGTCGTTGCGTCACCTGCATCGAACGTCTGTTCGGGGCGGTAGGGTGGGCGGATGCCAGTTCAGGACGAGAGCGCCGCGCTCGTCGCCCTGCTGAGGGGCGGGCGCCGCGCGTGGCAGGTGTACGCGGATCTGGTCGAGGAGGCCGGGAGTGCAATCGCGGTGCTGGAGCAGGAGTGCGCCGAGCGGGCGGGTCAGGCAAGCCTGTTCGGCGACCCGGTGCGGGAGCAGATCGCTCGCGCGGCCGCCGAGATCGAGGCCTGGAGCGCCGAGGGGATGCGTGTGCTCACAGTGCTCGACCCCGGCTACCCGGAGAATCTCCGCGGCGTCCACGACCGGCCGCCGCTCGTGTTCGCCGCCGGCCGGCTCGACCCGCGTGACGCCCGCTCGGTCGCCGTGGTCGGCGCGCGCACGGCGTCCGCGCGCGGGCGCGCCGCCGCACGGTCGATCGCCGAGCAGCTCGTCGCCCGCGGCTTCACGGTGGTCAGTGGTCTGGCGGCGGGGATCGATACCGCGGCGCACACGCGCGCCCTGGCCTGCGGTGGCCGCACGCTGGCGGTCATCGGCACCGGCCTCAGACGCTCCTACCCGCCCGAGAACGCGGCGCTGCAGCGACGCATCGCTGCCGAGTGTGCCGTCCTCTCGCAGTTCTGGCCCGATGCGCCGCCGAGCCGTCGCAGCTTCCCGATGCGCAACGCGGTGATGTCAGGACTCACGCTCGCCACCGTGGTCGTGGAGGCCGCGCACACGAGCGGCTCGCGGATGCAGGCGCGGCTCGCACTCGAGCACGGCCGCCCGGTGTTCCTGATGGCCCCGCTGCTCGAGCACGCGTGGGCACGCGAGTTCTCCCAGCGTCCCGGCACCCATGTGGTCACACGCGCGGAGGAGATCACCGCGATCGTCGAGCGCCTCACCTCCACCGGCGAGCTGGTGGCCTGAGCGCGCGCCGCGGGTCCGAGGCGGGGGAGCCATGCCGACTGTCGCCGAGCTCAGCGGTGTGTACAGCAACTTCATGATGGGTCCGAGGCCGGCGCCCGACGTGTGTACGCAGTGCTTCAACTTCACCGACGGATTCCCGCGCTGCTACGCCTGCACCAACGGCGAGTCGTGGGTCGACACGATCGTGCCGATCTCCTACAGCGTCGCCCGGGAGCAGCTCCATCACGCCCTCGCCGGCTACAAGCGACTCGACGGCGAGGTCGCCCGCCGGCTCCAGGTCGAGCTCGCCGCCGTCCTGTGGCGCTACCTCGCGGCCCACGAACGCTGCGTCGCCCGAGCCTCAGGCGGCGAGCGGTTCGAGCTGGTCACGACGGTGCCGTCATCGGACCGCGCCCGTGACGAGCGCCATCCACTGCGCCGGGTCGTGGGCGAGCTGTGCGGGGCCACGCGCGACCGGCACGAGCGGCTGCTGCGACGCTCTGCTGCGGCGGCGCCCGAGCGCGCGTTCAGCGCGGAGAAGTTCGAGCCGATCCGACCGCTGGAGGGTGACTCCGTGCTGCTGATCGACGACACGTGGACGACGGGCGCGAATGCCCAGAGCGCGGCGGCCGCACTGCGGCACGGTGGCGCCGGCCGGATCGCGGCGGTCGTGATCGGCCGTCATCTGAACCGGGAGTGGCGCTACAACGACCGGCGCCTGCGCGGCCTCGTGCGCCCGTTCGACTGGCACCGCTGCGCCGTGCACAACGCCGCGCCGGACGGCTGACGCCGGCGCAGACCGCCCCGCCGGGCGGCGCGCACCGAGTGCGCGCCGCACGCTCGCCGGCTTCAGACGTGAGCGGGCTGCTTCTGGATGACCATCTCGTAGCGGTCGATGACCGGCGGGCGGTTGCGGTCGAGCCCGGAGGCCGAGACCGCGGCCGCCCGCACGTCGGCGGCGAGCTTGTCCGTCGCCCGCAGGTCCTCCATCGACTCCCAGTAGGTGACGGCGATCGCTCGCCCACCGGCAAAGTCGACGCCCGCCCACATCCCCCGGTAGCCCGGCTGCTGCTCGAGGAGCGGGAGATGCTGCTCCCGGAATTCCTCCAGCGTGGCCTTGACGCGCTCGGGCGCGAGGCCCGGGAACGTGGTGACCCTTGCGTACATGGCAAACACCTCCTTCTGCGTGCTGCCGAGGCTACTCCCAAGAAGGCCGAGCGCATAGGGTGCAGACCATGTGGTGGGAGAACGCCGTCGTCTACCAGGTCTACATCCGGTCCTTTCAGGACAGCAACGGCGACGGGATCGGGGACCTGCCCGGCGTCACCTCGCGGCTCGAGCACATCGCACGGCTCGGCGCGAGCGCGGTGTGGCTGTCGCCGATCTATCGCTCCCCGAACGTCGACTATGGCTACGACGTGTCGGACTTCCTCGCCGTGGATCCCTCGCTGGGCACGCTCGAGGATTTCGACGAGCTCGTGCGGACCGCGCACGGGCTCGGCCTGCGTGTGGTGCTCGACTTCGTGCCCTGCCACACCTCGATCGAACACCGCTGGTTCCGCGAGCGGCCGGACTACTACGTGTGGGCCGACCCGCCCCTCAACAACTGGCGCGCGGCGTTCGGCGGCCCGGCCTGGGAGCGCGACCCGGTCACCGGGCGCGACTACCTGCACTCGTTCTACCCCGAGCAGGCAGACCTCGACTGGCGCCGGCCCGACGTCCGGCGGGTGATGTCCGAGACGATGGGCTTCTGGCTCGAGCGCGGCGTCGACGGCTTTCGACTTGACGCCCTCGACCGCCTGCTCAAGGACCCGGGGCTGCGCGACGATCCGCCCGCCAGCGGGCCGCCGGCACTGCCGGGCGATCCCGACGACGCGCTGCTGGAGCACACGCATTCGCGCGACGCCCCCGACATCGCCCTGGCCCTAGGGGCGATCCGCGACGCGGTCGGCGACGCTTTCCTGACCGGCGAGGTGTACCTGCCCGCGAGCCGCCTCGGGCCGTACCTGGAGCTGCTCGACGTGGCCTTCGCGTTCGAGGTCCTGCACGCGGTCGGCGACGCCCCGGAGCTGCGCAGGAGCATCGCCGGCGCGCTGGCCGCGGGCAAACCGGGGTGGGTGCTCTCGAACCACGACTTCAGCCGCCTCCCGAACCGGGCGGGACTCGAGAACACCCGCGCCGTGACTCTGCTGATGCTCTCGCTCCCGGGTCTCGCGTTCATGCTCCAGGGTGATGAGATCGGCCTCACAGACGGTCCCGCCCCGGATCCGCCGCTCGACCGCGCGGGCCGCGACGCGTTCCGCACGCCGATGCCCTGGGACCGCTCGGCCGGCGGCGGCTTCACCACCGGCACCCCGTGGCTGCCGCTGTTCGACCCGGCGGAGCGCAACGTGGCCGACCAGGACGCCGACCCCGGCTCCGAGCTCGCGCTGCACCGGAAGCTGATCGCGCTGCGCCGCGAGCTCGGCGTCGACGTACAGCTGCGCGAATCCGACCCCGACACGATCGTGCTGGACCGTGGGACCCACGTGGTTGCCGTCAACCTCGGCGAGCACCCGCGGCCCGCGCCCCGAGTGCAGCGCATCGTGATCGAGGCCCGGGCGGGCGACGGCGCCGACCCGGGAGTGGTCCCACCTCACGGCGGCTGGATCGGCCTGAACATTCGTTGACGACGGTTTACGCCGCCGCCGGGCGGGTACGCAGAGACCGTTGTGAAGATCGTCGCCAGTGCTGATGGAGCAGCGCGGAGACGGGGACGGGCCGCCCTGGTGGCAGCCGTGCTCGCCACCGGCGCACTGATCGCGGGCTGCGGCAGCGCGAGTGGCGGACCGGCCACCATTCAGTGGTACAGCTTTCCCGAGCCGTCGGGTTCGTTCGCCGCCGCGGCGAAGGCGTGCTCCGCCGCCTCGGGAGGCAAGTACACCATCGTGCTGAACTCGCTGCCGAGCGACTCCGACGGGCAGCGCACACAGCTCGTGCGCCGGCTCGCCGCCAAGGACAGCGGCATCGACATCATCGGCATGGACGTCAACTGGACGGCCGAGTTCGCCGAGGCCGGCTGGATCAAGCCGTGGACCGGCGCGAGCAAGACCGCAGTGACCAACGGTGTCCTGGCCGGGCCGATCGCGACAGCAACCTGGAAGCGGCAGCTCTACGGCGCCCCGGCCAACTCCAACACGCAGCTGCTCTGGTACCGCAAGGACCTGGTGCCCACACCACCGACGACCTGGGCCCAGATGATCCAAGACGCCACCGCCCTGGCCAAGCAGGGCAAGCCGCACTACATCGAGGTCCAGGGACGCCAGTACGAGGGTCTCACCGTGTGGTTCAACTCGCTCGTCGCCTCGGCCGGTGGCCGGATCCTCAGCGGGCCGAGCACGATCGCGATCGGCCCCCCGGTCGGGCAGGCCGCCGCGGCCATCCACGACGTCGCCACCTCGCCCGGCGCCGACCCGGGACTCTCCAACGCCCAGGAGGATCAGGGACGGCTCGCGTTCGAGAAGGGCGTGGCGGCGTTCGAGGTCAACTATCCGTTTGTGTATCCGAGCGCGCAGGCGGATACGCCGAAGCTGGCCAAGGTGATGGGGTATGCGCCCTACCCATCGGTCGTCGCGGGGCGTCCGGCGAAGGTGACGATCGGCGGCACCAACCTGGCGGTGTCGGCGTTCTCCCAGCACCCGGCGCAGGACTTCGCCGCGATCACCTGCCTCGTCGGCAAGCAGAATCAGCTGGTCGACGCGGTCAAGGGCGGCCTGCCGCCGACGCTGGCGTCGCTGTATGACGACCCGGCACTGGCCAAGGCGTATCCGTTCCATGCGCTGATCAAGCAGTCGCTCGAGGCTCCGGCGCTCCGGCCCCAGACGCCGGCCTACTCAGACGTCTCGCTGGCGATCCAGAAGGGGCTCTCGCCGCCGAACGCGATCGACCCCAAGTCGATCGTGAGCACACTGAAATCGCAGATCAAGAATGCCCTCTCGTCCGGAGCGCTGCTGTGAGCGCCACCACCGCGACGCCCGGCCGCACGGCAGCACCGGCACCGTCCCGGCGCCGCCATCGCACCGAACGGGCGCGCGCCGAGCGCCGACTCGGATGGACGCTCGTGGCGCCGGCGGCGATCGTGATGGCCGCGGTCAGCGCCTACCCGATCATCTACGCGTTCGTGCTCTCGCTGCAGCGCGCGGACCTGCGCTTCCCGGCCGCCAACAAGTTCATCGGCTTCGACAACTACAAGACGGTCCTGACCTCGGCGCTGTGGTGGCAGGACGTCTGGCACACGGTGATCCTGACCGTGATCCCGGTCTCGATCGAGCTCGTGCTGGGAATGGGACTCGCGCTGATCATGCATCGGCTGATCTTCGGCCGCGGGCCGGTCCGCGCGATCGCGCTGATCCCCTACGGCATCGTCACCGTCGTGGCCGCGTTCTCGTGGCGCTACGCGTGGGAGGCGGACTCGGGCTGGATTCCCCACCTGCTCGGCCTCTCGAGCGATCCGCTGACCACGACGTTCGGCAGCTACACGGCGATCATCATCTCCGAGGTGTGGAAGACGACGCCGTTCATGGCGTTGCTGCTGCTCGGCGGACTGGCGCTCGTGCCCGATGAGCTGCACGAGGCGGCGAAGGTCGACGGCGCCTCGGCGTGGCAGCGCTTCTGGCGGATCACGATTCCGCTGATGAAGCCGGCGATCCTCGTCGCGCTGCTGTTCCGCACGCTCGATGCGTTCCGGATCTTCGACACCGTCTACATCTTCAACCAGGGCGCGCACGGCACCGAGACCGTCTCGATCCTCGCCTACAACCAGCTGCTCAACCGGCTCAACCTCGGTCTCGGATCGGCGGTGTCGGTGCTGATCTTCCTGCTTGTCGCGCTGATCGCGTTCGTGTTCATCAAGGGCTTCGGCGCCGCGGCGGCGCCAGGAGGAGGTGAGACTCGGTGAAGCGCAGCCCGCGGGAGATCACCGGCTGGTCGGCGGCGATCGTGATCGTGATCATCGGGTCGCTGGTCCCGGTCGTATGGATCATGTCGCTGTCGTTCAAGGACCCGTCGACGATCGCCGACGGTAGCTTCCTGCCGACCAAGTGGACATGGGCCAACTACAGCGGGATCTTCAAGCAGAGCCTGTTCACCGACGCACTGCGCAACTCGATCGGCATTGCCCTGATCTCGACGCTGATCGCGGTCGTGCTCGCGTGCTTCGCGGCCTACGCGATCGCGCGACTCGACTTCCCGGGCAAGCGACTGGTCCTGGTGTTCGCGCTGGCGATCGCGATGTTCCCGCCGATCTCGATCGTCGGGCCGCTGTACAACGTGTGGCGCAACATCGGCCTGTACGACACCTGGCCCGGGCTGATCATCCCCTACATGACGTTCGCGCTGCCGCTGTCCATCTTCACGCTGTCGGCGTTCTTCCGGGAGATTCCCTGGGAGCTCGAGCAGGCGGCCCAGGTCGACGGCGCGACGCCGTTCCAGGCCTTCTTCAAGGTGATCGCGCCGCTGGCCGCACCGGGCGTGTTCACGACCGCGATCCTCGTGTTCCTGTTCTGCTGGAACGACTTCGTGTTCGCGATCTCGCTCACCTCGACCTCCCGGGCCGAGACCGTGCCCGCGGCGATCGCGTCGTTCCCGGGCGCCTCACAGTTCACGGCGCCGATCGGCTCGATCGCCGCGGCCGCCGTCGTCGTGACCATCCCGATCATCGTCATCGTGCTCCTGTTCCAGCGGCGGATCGTCGCCGGGCTGACGGCGGGCGCAGTCAAGGGCTGAACGGCCCCGAGGAAGGAGAGCCGAGCATGGCCGACATCACCCTGGAGCACATCACCAAGCGCTACGGCGACGGCTACGAGGCCGTCAAGGACCTGAACCTCGAGATCGCCGACGGCGAATTCATGATCCTCGTCGGCCCCTCGGGCTGCGGGAAGTCGACCGCACTGCGCATGGTCGCCGGACTCGAGGACATCTCCGACGGAGAGCTGAAGATCGGCGGTGAGCTGGTCAACGATCGCGCGCCCAAGGACCGCGACATCGCGATGGTGTTCCAGAACTACGCGCTCTATCCCCACATGACGGTGCGCGAGAACATGGGCTTCGCGCTCAAGCTGGCCAAGACGCCGCAGACCGAGATCGACCGCAAGGTCGACGAGGTGGCCAAGGTGCTCGACCTCGAGCAGCACCTCGGTCGCAAGCCCGCCAACCTGTCCGGCGGCCAGCGCCAGCGCGTGGCGATGGGCCGGGCGATCGTCCGTGACCCGAAGGCGTTCCTGATGGACGAGCCGCTCTCCAATCTCGACGCCAGGCTGCGCGTGCAGATGCGGACCGAGATCGCGCGTCTGCAGGATCAGCTCGGCACGACGATGATCTACGTCACCCACGACCAGACCGAGGCGCTGACGCTGGGCGACCGGATCGCCGTGATGCGCTCCGGCGTGCTGCAGCAGGTTGGCTCCCCGGCCGAGCTCTATGCCGCCCCGACCAACCTGTTCGTGGCCGGCTTCGTCGGCTCGCCGAGCATGAACTTCCTCCCCGGTGAGCTCGCCGAGGGCGTGGTCAAGCTCCCGATCGGGGACCTGAAGCTGTCCGACGAGGTCCGCCGGGCGCTGGAGGCCGGATCCGGACCGGGCAACGGCCGCAACGTGATCGCGGGCCTGCGGCCGGAGCACTTCGAGGACGCCGCCCTGGTTCGCGACCGCTCCGAGGGCACGCACTTCTCGACCACGATCAATGTGCTCGAATCGATGGGATCGGAGTACTACGCGTACTTCGACGTGGAATCCGACCGGGTCGCCTCCCGCGAGCTCGACGAGCTGGCCGAGGACTCGGGCGCCGGTGACATCCCCCACGCCGGCTCGCGCACGCAGATGGTCGCGCGGCTCGACGCGGCGAGCAAGGTCCGACAGGGCGAGCGCGGTGAGCTGTGGTTCGACTCGCGTCGCCTGCAGCTGTTCGACCCCGAGGACGGTCGCAGCCTGATCCAGGCCCGTAACGGGAACTGAGCGCCCCAGGCGCGCGCGCTTGCGGGACCGGCGCGGAAGGCGGCCCTCACCGCTCCCGGCGCAGGCGGTCGAGGACCTCGTCGCTCCAGGTGTGGGTGCGCAGGAGGCGATAACGCTCGGTGGACAGACGCATGTAGGCGGCGGTGCTCGCCGCCGGACCCGCTGATCAGGCCGATCCCGCGCAGCATCGCAACGACCGGCCGGTACTCCTCCTCGAGCCAGATGCGCGCCACGGTCTCGCGGTCGAGCAGCTCGTCACGGCTCTGCATCGTCCGGAATCCCCACGCCTCAACGCCCTCGGCGAGCTCCGCGTACTGCCACGGATCGGTGAGGTCGATCTCGCCCCGCGCCACGGGCGGCAGCGGCACGCGCTCCCAGAACAGTCGCTCGTGTCCCTTCTGGGGCAGATCGGCGAGCTCGATCGCCCGACCGGCGCCGACGCGGGTCTGCACCTCGGTCACGTTCGCGTCGATGTCCGCGCGGCCGAGCGCCCGCGAGACCGAGACCCGGTGATGGCCGTCGCGCACGAAATGAATCTCCCCGATCCGGTAGAGCGAGATCGGCGGCATCGCCTGCCCACGGCGCATCGCGGTGGCGATCGCCTCCCACCGCCCGCGCGTGCGCGGCGAGGTGGGACGGAAACTGCGGTCGAAGTCGCGCACCCGGTCGACGGTGCCGACGATCGTGTCGAGCGCCACCACCTGGCGCCCGAGCTCGCGCTCGCTGACAAAGCCGAGCTCGCGCACGACCTCCTCGAACGGCAGGATCACACCCACGTCATCAGGCTCGCGATGCAGCCAGCCCGCCAGCCGCGCCAGCTGGCCCTGGCGGCGTGCCCGGGCGAAATCCGCCTGGGCATCGAGGTGGGGCAGGCCCGTCGAGCGCTGGATCGACACGACTCGGAAGTATCGCGGCAAGCTCGGTGAGCACGTCGAAGACGGTGTCGATCCGCGCGGCGCGGTCGCCGTCAGAGTGAAGCCGGCCGTCTGCCCTCCCAGTTTGTCATCGCCGCGATGCCGGCCCGGTAGCCAAACTACGCCCGCGTAGGTCTGATGGCCGGATGGTAGGCTGAAAACCGGATGCCGACCGGCCCGAGTCCTCCCAGACCGGATGTTCCGCTCGCGCCGCGTCGTCGCTACGCCCCGCGGATGCCACCCGAGCAGCGCCGCGAGCAGCTGATCGACGCTGCGCTCGGCGTGATTCTCGAACAGGGCTACAGCGGCGTGTCGATGGAGGCCGTGGCCAAGGCCGCGGGCGTGACCCGGCCGGTCGTCTACGACCACTTTCCGAACCTCGCCCGACTGCTGCACGCGCTCGTCGAGCGTGAGGAGCGCTACGCGCTCGAGCAGCTCGAGGCGCTCATCCCCCGCGACCCGGGCGACCGGGATCCGGCCGAGCTGCTACCGCAGGGAGTGAGGCGGTTCCTCGAGGCCGTGGCCGGCCGGCCGGCAACCTGGCGGATCATCCTGCTCCCGCTCGACGGCACGCCGGCGATCGTGCGCGACTACGTCGAGTCCAACCGCGCCGACGTGCTGGCGCGGATCGAGGCGCTGGTGCGCTGGGCGATCGGGCGCTCCGGGCTCCCGGCCGGACTCGACGCCGAGCTGACCGCCCGCGCGATCCGCAGCCTCGGCGAGGAGGCCGGCCGCACCCTGCTGCGCGATCCCCAGAGTTACTCCGCCGAGCGTTACGAGCAGTTCGTCTCGAGCGTGGTCAAGCTGGTCTGGGCCTGACGCTCCTGCGCGATCGCGTTGACCGGCTCACCGACTGCCCGGCCCCGGTCCGCGTACCGGACCTGACGTCACCAGTCTCACACTTGGTACCCGCGGGCGAGGCCGTAAGATCGACGCCGATGCGTCGCTCGACCGAGGTTGTTCTTCGTCACCGCCGCCTGGTGTTGCTCACCTGGTTCGTGCTGTTCGTCCTCGGCGTGGCGGCAGCGAGCAACGTGGGCTCGCTGCTCTCGAACCAGTTCAGCGTGCCCGGCTCGGATTCCCAGAAAGGCCTGACGCTGCTGCGCGACAAGTTCCACGAGCGCAGCGACGGCGCCTTCACGCTGGTGGCGCAGGCGACGCCCGGCTCGCAGCTGAACCCCGCCGCCGTCGCGCTCGCTGCTCAGCGTGGCGCCGGCGCGCTGGCCAACGGCAAGGCCGGCCCGGTGCTCATCGCCGCCCCGGGCGTCGCCTACGCACAGATCAACACCTCGCTCGAGAACGCCAAGGCATCGGATCGCACACCGGCGCTGCGCCACGCGGTGGGAACGATCCCCGGAGCGCGGTTGTACATCACCGGCTTCCCGGCGATCAACCACGACACGCAGCCGCTGTACAACAACGACCTCGCCCGTGGCGAATCGATCGCGATCCCGATCGCGCTGATCGTGCTCATCTTCATGTTCGCGACCCTCGGCGGCGTGATCGTGCCGTTGCTCTTCGCCGCGGTGACGATCCCGACCACGCTCCTGGGAGTCTGGCTGGTCGCCCACGCGATCAGCATGGTCACCTACGTGACCAACGTCGTCTCGCTGATCGGGATCGCGATCGCGATCGACTATTCGATGCTGGTCGTGTTCCGCTTCCGCGAAGAGCTCGAGAAGACCGAGGACACGCACGAGGCGCTGCTCAAGACGATGGAGACGGCCGGGCGAGCCACGATCTTCTCCGGAATGACGGTGGCCGTCGGGCTCGCCCTGCTGGCATTCATGCCGCTGCCGTTCATGCGCTCGATGGGGATCGGGGGACTGCTGGTGCCGGTGGTCAGCGTGATCGCCTCGGCCACGTTGCTGCCCGCGCTGCTGTCGCTGATGGGCCGGCGCATCAACGCGCTGCGCGTGATCCCCAAGCGGATCATCGAGCGCCGGACCGCCAGCGACACGGGCTTCTGGACCCGGCTCGCGCGGGGCATCATGCGCCACCCGGTCCCGGTGTTCGTGTGCGCGCTGGCGGCGATGCTCGCGCTCGCGTTCCCGGCCCTGCATCTCGCGGTGACCGGCGGCGACAACCGCGGCGTGCCCGCCGGGACGCAGGCCACCGACGGCCTGTTCGTGCTCGAGCGGACGCTCGGCCCCGGGTCGCTGGCCCCCCAGCAGATCGTGGCCGACTCCGGCAAGCCCGGCGGCGCGCTCAGCCCCGCGATGACGGCGGCCGAGCTGCGCCTGATGGCGGAGCTGCGGGCTGACCGCGCCATCGACGCCAAGACGGTGGTCGCGCCGGTGCTCGTGTCGGTGGCGAAGGCGCACCAGGCGAGCCTGCTCGATCCCACCAACCAGATCGCCCAGATCCGCGCCGCCGGCTTCAGCGACTCCGGGACGAAGGCGGCGATCGACCTCGTGCACAGGATTCGCAACCAGTACATACCCGGGGCCGCTTTCCCGACCGGAGTGGTCGTGCTCACCGGCGCGCCCGCATTCGGCGTCGACTTCCTCGCCAAGGCCTACGGCGCGTTCCCGTGGCTGATCCTGGCGGTGCTCGTGATCAGCTACTTCCTCCTCCTGCGCGCGTTCCGCTCGGTCGTGCTGCCGATCAAGGCGGTGCTGATGAACCTCCTGTCGGTGGCGGCCGCCTACGGCGTGCTGGTCCTGTTCTTCCAGGACGGCCTCGGCCACACGCTGCTCGGCCTCAAGACCTCACCGCAGATCGAAGGCTGGATTCCGATCTTCCTGTTCGCCGTGCTGTTCGGTCTCTCGATGGACTACGAGGTGTTCATGCTCTCCCGTATGCGCGAGGAGTGGGACCGCACCCACGAGAACGAGCACTCGATCGCCTTCGGGCTCGAGCACACGGGCCGGATCATCACCGCGGCCGCGATCATCATGATCGCCGCCTTCCTCGGCTTCAGCGCCGGGAGCTTCGTCGGCCTGCAGGAGTTCGGGATCGGCCTCTCGGCGGCCATCCTGCTCGACGCCACGATCGTCCGAGCGCTGCTCGTGCCGGCCACGATGAAGCTGCTCGGCGACTGGAACTGGTACCTCCCCGACGGGGTGCGGCGCTTCATGCGCCTGGCGCCGGCGCGCGGGCCCTCCGTGCAGACCGGGCAGTAAGGCCACCCGCAGCCTGTCCTGCGATTCGTCCCGCACACGTCCCCTTAACGACGACGGGGACCCGCTTCCAGGGTCCCCGTCGCTATTCCCTTCAGAGGCGCCCGCGGCCGGGTCGGGCGCTACCTCCGGGAGTCTGTTACGACCGACTAGAACACGGCGATCGAGCCGGAGTTGCGCTGTCCTGTCCGAGCAGTTCGCGTTGACGCCGACCTCCGCGCGAGCGCAGATCGCGCGACTCTTGCCATACTTGCGTCTCCCCGCAAGGGGGGCGTAGCTCAGTTGGTTAGAGCGCCGGCCTGTCACGCCGGAGGTCGCGGGTTCGAGTCCCGTCGCTCCCGCTCCGCGTTGCTTCCACGAACCGGCTCTGTTGATGGTCAGCCACGACCCAGGGTCGTTCGCCGCTCCGCGGAGACGCTCCTCGAGCTCCTGCGGTCTTTGCAGCCGCGACTTTTTCCGCCGTAGGCTGCGATTCTGCGCGTCGTGTCCGACGTCTTCCTTTCCTACTCGAGGCTCGATCGCGAGTTTGCGCTCCGCCTCCATGCCGCGCTTGTCGCCCGTGGCAAGGACGTCTGGGTCGACGAGGAGGACATTCCGCCGACAGCCCGTTGGCGCGAGGAGCTGCGGGCGGCGATCGAGGCGGCGGACTCGTTCATCTTCCTGATCAGCCCTGATTCGGCGGCCTCGCGCGAGTGTGCGCTCGAGCTGTCCCGCGCTGAGGAGCTCAACAAGCGGGTGATACCGGTTCATGTCCGAGCGACCGACGTCTCGGCGCTGCCGGAGGGCCTCGGCTCGCGCCAGTTCGTGCCGCAGCGGGGGGTGTTCGCCGATGATTTCGACCGGTCGCTCGACACGCTGGTCGCGGCGATCGAGACCGACCTCGAGTGGGTCAGGGCGCACACCGCCTGGGGCGCCAAGGCGCGCGAGTGGGAGGTGCACGATCGCGACGCGAGCTTCCTGTTGTCCGGCTCCGAGCTCGAAGAGGCCGAGGCCTGGATCGCGCGCCGGTCCGGCGAGGAGCCCGCGCCGACCGAACTCCAGGCCACCTACCTGCTGTTGTCGCGCCAGCGAGCGACGCGCCGGCTGCGCGTGACCCGCGCTGGGGTTTCGGTAGCGCTCGTGGTCGCGATCGCCCTGTCCGTCCTGGCCCTGATCGAACGAGCGACGGCAGTGTCCAATCAGCACGTCGCGGAGTCGCGGCTGCTGGCCGCCGACGCGGAGTCCGTGCTCGGAGTGGATCCGGAGCTGAGCACGCTGCTTGCGCTGCGGGGCCTGCGTATTCGTCCGACCGGCCAGGCGGAGGCCGCGCTTCGCGACGCCCTCCCACGGCTCCAGCTGCAGCGGACGCTGCGGCCGGCAGCGCCGTTGTACAGCCCGAGCTTCAGCCCTGACGGGAGACTGGTGCTGACGGCGAGCGCCGACGGAGCAGCCGAGTTATGGGACGCATCGACCGGGCTGCTCCTGCGCACGCTCACGGCGCCCTCCGGGACAGGGCTCGAACAGACGCTGTTCAGCCCCTCCGGGAACCAGGTCCTCGCCGCGAGCGACTCAGGGACGGTCGCGATCCTCGCGGTGGACTCTGGGCGGCGGCTGGGAACGCTCGCGGAGCCCGGCGGCGCCGGAATCAACGGCGCGGCGTTCAGCGGCGACGGTCAGGAGATCGTGACCGCCGGCGTCGACGGGCGAGCGTACATCTGGAATGCAGCATCGGGCGCTCGACTCGGTCCGGCGCTGTCCACGAACGGCGATATCTACGCGGTCGCCTTCAGCCACGACGGGCGTCTGATCGCCACGGCGCTCGACACGGGCGTGACCGAGATCTGGGACGCAGGCGCCCGTCGCCTCCTGCGGCTGCTCACGCCACCGGACCGGTCCGCGCTCTACAGCGTCCAGTTCAGTCCCGACGGGAGCGAGCTGGTCACAGCCAGTGGCGACGGGGTCTCACGGGTGTGGAACCCGGCTACCGGCGCGCTCCGCTTCAGTCTGCGTGAGCCGGGTGCGGCGTTTGTCTACAACGCGGTGTTCAGCGCTTCCGGCGCGCGGATCGTGACCGCCTCCTACGCCGGTACCGCCCGGATGTGGGACGCATCCAACGGCTCGCTGCTTGGTGTGATCAGAGAGCCGGCAGGCGCCCCCTTGGAGGGCGCCGCGTTCGGGCCCGATGGGTCGCGTCTCGTCACCGCGAGCCTCGACGGCACGGCTCGGATCTGGGACGCGAGCACCGGCGCGCAGTTGGTCGTGATAACCGAGGGCAGCGGCAGCCCCGTGAATACCGCGGCGTTCAGCCCCGACGGAACGCTGGTCGCCACGGCCGGGAAAGACGGCACGGTACGGATCTACTCGCGGGCCACGGGCGCGCTCGTCGGTGAACGTGTGGACCCGTTCCCGAGCGCCCAGCACGACGCGGCGTTCAGCCCCGATGGGCGGCTACTCGTCACCGCCGGCGAGGACGGTGATGCGCGGATCTGGAAGGTGGCGGCGCACGGCGCCGCGCGAGCCCTTCCCACCGGCGGCTCGCCGGTCGAGAGCGCAGCATTCAGCCCTGACGGCCGGCTCGTCGTGACGGCGACCGACGGCGGCGTCGCTCAGATCTGGGACAGCGCCGGCGGCCGGCGGCTGCTGACCGTCCGCGAACCGGGCGGGGGCATCATCAACGACGCGCAGTTCAGCCCTAACGGACGCGAGTTCGTGACCGCGAGCATCGACGGCACCGCCCGTGTCTGGCGGACCGCGACCGGCGCGCCGGTGGCGGTGATTGCGGGCATCTCAGGCCTCAACCAAGCGCAGTTCAGCTCCACCGGCCGCACGATCCTCACGGCCGGCGCGGACGGCACCGCACGCACGTGGAGCGCGGACACGGGCAAGCCCCTGTTCACGATCGCCGAGCCCGGCGGCGCAGAGATCACGTCGGCCACCTTCAGCCCGGACGGCGGCAGCATCCTCACCGCGAGCACCGACGGCACCGCCCGGGTCTGGGACGCCGCGACCTACCGGCAGCTGCTCACCCTGATCGGGCACGCGCACGCCGTCGACGACGCTCGGTTCAGCCCCGACGGCACGTCTGTCGTCACCGCCGGCGCGGACGGCACGGCGAAGCTTTGGGACGGGCGGCCGCGCGAGCAACTGGCGGTCCTCCCAAGTCCGGTCCACTCCGTCGTCCGCATCGGGGTCAGCGCCGACGGCAGCGTCATCGCGGGCGGCGGAACCGACGGGGTGACGCGGATCTGGTCGGCGACAGGCCGCCTGGTCGCCTCGCTGGCGCTGCCGGGCTCACCTGCCGTTGTCGCACTCGGGCTCAGCCCGAGCGGACGCTCAGCGCTGACCGTCGACCGACATGGCCGCGCCCATGCGTGGTCGCTCGGCCAAAGCCGGGTGTCGACGACCTTGGTGAACCCCCATCCCGACGTCGCCTTCGGCTCGGGCGCAATCAGCCCGAACGGGGCGCTGCTCGCCGCCGGGGGGGCCGGAGGCCTCCAGCTCTGGAGCGCCCGGACCCTCACCCCCGGCCTGTTCATCCCTGCGCCGAACACCGGCCTGATCGAGATCGCGTTCGATCCGGCCTCCGGGCGCATCGTTGGAGCCGGCGACGATGGCACCGCGCGGCTCTGGCGGCTCTCCGACGGCGCGCCGATCGGGGTCCTGAGCGAGCCGGGTGCAGGCGCGATCACGAGCGCCTCGTTCAGCCCCGACGGGCGGCTGGTGCTGACGGCGAGCCAGGACGGCACCGCGCGGCTGTGGAACGCGACCACCGATACCCAGATCCGCGTGTTCGCCGAGCCCGGCGGCGCCGCGTTGACGACCGCGGCGTTCGACCGGACCGGACGGCTGATCGCGACCGGCAGCCAGGACGGGAGCGCTCGTATCTGGGACGCGACCAGCGGCCAGCAGCTGGCCGAGCTCGACGCCGGCAGGAACATCTCGGACCTCGCTTTCGCACCCGACGGCAGATCGCTGCTGATCGCCGCGGGCGCAGCCTCGGTCTGGTCGACCGAACTCGCGCAGGGCCTCCCCGCGATCACACGGATCGCGACGTCACGCCTGACCCGGGGGCTGACCGCCGCCGAGCGGACGGCGTACCTCCTCGGCGTCAACTAGTCAGTCCAATGAGGAGTGACGCCTGGCGGCCAAGATCTGCCACGGACCTCGCAGGTCACCCTCCAGCGGGTCGCCCGCAGGCGCCGTGTCGAGACGATGCCTTCTCGCCTACGGAGCCGTGCTTCGCCCACCAGAAGGCAGGCGTTGGCCCGGAAGCTGCCGAGTGGTTTCTCGCCCCGCCGTCGCAGAGCTCACGATGCCTATGGCGACGTAGGAGCGGTCCGCTGTCGGCGCGCCGGACTAGTGCTCTGCCACGAGTCGCACTTGTCAGTTCGACCAGGGCCAGACCATCGCCTTGGTGCGGCGGCGTGGTGGCCGACGTGCCCCGAGTGTTTCCGGCGCATGCGTCGCCGTGCCAGGGCCATCGCACCATCGCGCTTCGCGTGACGGCACGCGTCGGCTCCGGAGGCGAGATCCCCGCGGACTTCCGTCGCGCGCGTCGCCAGCCGATTGCGTCCGATGACCGCGTTCGTCGTCCGGCAGGACTTTGCCCGCGTGGCCCGGACGCTGCGACATTGCCTCGGGCCGACGAGGCCAGCGACGTTCCGCCGATCTCGAAGCTCTCGCCGCTCCGCGATCAACCGGCCGACGTCGGCGTGATCGCCCCGGCGGGCGGCCGCGCGGACAGTCCGGCGCAGGTGCGTAAGCTGGCGTAGTGCGCCTGGGCCCGGCGGGCGGCGGCGCCATGGTCCACGATCGGCTGGCCAGTGCCGGAGACGACCGCGGGGATGAACCGCGCGGTCAGCGGCGCGTGCGGGTGCAAGGTGAGCTTCAGCACCCCAGTGGCCGTGCTGAAGGAGTTCTCCCACCACAGGAAGTTACCCATACCGTAGGCGACGAACGTGTGGCCGAGCCAGCCCGAGCCCTGGAGCATGTGCGCGTGCGCGCCGATGATGATGCTCGCCCCCGCGGCGGCCAGCTTCGGCGCCAGCGACAGCTGGTTCTGGTCCGGGCAGGCCATCCCTTCCGTGCCCCAGTGCATGAACACGACGACGATCCGGGCGAGCCGTTTCGCGGCCCGGACAGCCGCGAGCGTCTGGCCCAGGTTGATCGCGTTGGCCTCGCCGGGCCGGTATGCCGTGGCCACCCAGGACGAGGCCAGCTCGGCCACCTGGGATACGCCGATGATCGCGATCTTCGTGCCGTTGATCGTCGTTACGTAGGGCGCCCAGGCCGCCGCCGCGTTGACTCCCGCGCCCACGAAAGGGAAATGCGCAGCCTCCGCCGCCGCGAGCGTGTTCGCCAGCCCGGTGTGCCCGTAGTCCAGGATGTGGTTGTTGGCCATCGTGACCAGGTCCACGCCGGCGTCGCGGAGCGCGGTGAAAGCGCCCGGCGTGGTCGGCGAAGTGGTAGGTCTTCGGCTGCGGCTGGCCTCGGCTGGTGACCGTGGTCTCCAGGTTCGCCGCCGTGAAGTCGGCCGACTTGAGCACGGACGTGATCGGACCGAACGTCGTGGTCGGATCCTGCAGCAGCCGCGCGACGCGCCCGGCGAAGTGCACATCTCCGGCGAAGGCCAGCACGACGTCACCGGAGGTCGCCACCAGGGGGCGGTGCATAACCACCGGGCTGGCCCGGCCGGCCGCCGCCTCCGGGACGTGCCGGGCAGGAGCGCTGGCCGAGCAGCCTGCGCCCAGCACCATCAGGGCGCTGGCCCCGACGATGAGCAGCCGCTGGGTTACCACAGACCTGAGCCTACGCCCGCCGGACATCCTCCAGCGTCCTGCACGCAATCCGAGGGCGCTAGGAGCAGCGCCCAGAGCACCAGCCTTGCGCGGCCGGCGGACCTCGACGACGGCCAGGAGACCATGGCGTGGAGACTTCCAGTTCTCCGGTCCTCGCAACGGGGTCGCGGCGATCCGGCACCGCTGCCGAGGTCCCAAGCTGCACGAGAACCCTCGAGTACCATCTGTCGTGCGAGGCAGCGACATTCCTTACTGGTCATGAGGGTCTGAGGCGTGAGCAGCGCAATTGATCGTGAAGCCGATACCCGGGCTCGGATCCAGCAGCACTGGGAGGCCTCCGAACGCGGGGACGTCGACGCTGAGCACGCGATCTACGCTGCGGACGCGATCCTGGACTACCCGCAGTCCGGCGAGCGCTTCAGAGGTCGGTCAAGGATCCAAGCGCAACGAGGCGGGCACCCGGCCGAACGCCACTTCACCATCCGCCGGATCCTGGGCGACGGCGACCTTTGGGTGAGCGAGTGCGTGATTTCCTACGACGGCGTGCCCACATACTCGCTCAGCGTCATGGAGATCACCGACGGTCTCGTAACACACGAGACCCAGTACTTCGCCGACCCCTTCCCCGCGTCTCCCGGGCGCGCTGCGCTAGCTGAGCCGATTCCGGCCCGCGATCAATAGGCCGACGCAGCACTCGGCCAACGGGGCCCAGGCGCTCGCCTTTGAGCGGAAGGAAGCGCGGTCGTTGCTGACGCCCGCACCCCTTTCCGTGGATTACGAGCGTCCCGCAGCCGCGGGCGCTGCGTTCGGGCCGCGCTAAACCGCGAGTTGGTGTTCCGCACCTCGAGCGGTCCGCGCCGCGAAAGGTCCAGGACCGTCAAATAGTCTGCTCCGTATGCCGAACCAGATGAATGTCGTGCGGACAGCAGCAGACCTCACGGCGGGGTGGCTGGAAGAGGCGCTGGGTATTGGTTCGATCGACGGGTTCCGCGCGGAGGAGATCGGCACGGCCAGATGAGCCGCAACTATCGCGTCATCATCGACTACGCCGCCGAGGTCGACAGCGGGCCCCGGACTGTCGTCCTCAAGACCGCGTCGCCGGACGAGAACAGCCGCTCCTCCGGCATCGGGCTCGGCGTCTACGAGCGCGAGGTGCGCTTCTACCGCGAGCTGGCGCCGCGGCTGGGTGGACCGCTGGCCGGGTGCCATGTCGCCGTGTTCGAGCCGGAGGGCGGCTGGTTCACGTTGTTGCTCGAAGATGCGGCGCCGGCTATGCAGGGGGATCAGATTGCCGGTTGCAGCATCGATCAGGCGCGGCTCGCCTCCATGAGCTGGCCAAGCTTCACGCCCCGGTGTTCGGCGACCCGGAGCTGGGTGCCACCCCGTGGCTCAACCAGCCCAACCCGCTCAATCAGGCGATCATGGCGCCGCTGCTCGGCGCGTTCTTGGAGCGCTTCGGCGATCGCGTCAGCCCCGAGCACCAGGAGGTGTGCCGGCGGTTCGTAGCGTGCCTCGACGGTTGGGTCGCCGACCGTCGGCCCCCGCTGGGGCTGGTGCATGGCGACTACCGGCTCGACAACATGCTGTTCGGCGCGACGGAGGCGCCGCGGCGATTTATCGTTGTCGACTGGCAGACCGTCAGCTGGGGCGCGGCGATGACCGACGCCTCGTATTTCCTGGGAGCTCACTGCGCCTCGAGGACCGGCGCGCGCTGAGCAGGAGATGCTTGTCCGCGAGTACTTCGAGCAGCTCTACGCCCACGGCGTCCGCGGCTTCGACTGGGAGGATTGCTGGAGGGGGTACCGGCGTCAGAGCTTTCTCGGACTCCTCATGACCGTCGGACCGGCGGTCATCGTCGAGCGGACGGAGCGCGGCGACGACATGTTCCTGACGAGCGCTCGCGCGCTACGCCCAGCAGGTCCTCGACCTCGATGCGCTCGAGCTGCTGCCGGCACCCGGATCGGCCCGTCCGGCGCCGCGCCGGGTCCCGGCGACGAGGGCGTCACGCCGCCGGCCCGCGAAGAGCTGTGGAACGAGAGCTGGTACTTCGACGCGGTCTCGGACGACGCGCGCGCCGGGCGCTACGCGCGTCTCGGGCTTTATCCGAACCTTGGCGTCTCCTGGCTCACCGCATTGGTGTGCGGCCCGACGCCCCCACGGTGGCGATCGTCGACTTCGCGGCGCCCCTGCCGGAGGGCGATGACTGACCGTGGCCATCGAGAGACCGGATTCAGCTGACCTGTGCGAGTCCGCACTCGACGCTTCCGCGTCCGCTCACGCGAAGGGAGTCCCACGCCGATGCCGCGGCGCTGCTGCGAGGCGATAAGGCGTGCCCGTCCTGTAGGGCTCGACTCGTCTGGGAGACCTTCGGGGAGCCCTACGCCTACCGCGTCGCGACGCGCTACGAGATCCCCTGCCCCTCAGCGGAACGCTCCGGATCGGCCAGGGAGAGCTGCCGCTCTCAGCACCGGGCCACGCGACACTCGTGGGGGGCCCGCGACTGGTGGTCCGCGGAGTGGATGTGGTCCGCCGGCCATCTCGACGACGGCACACGCTTCCACGGGGTCGAGTTCCGGCTGCCGGGCACCCGCCCATCGGCCTCGGCTACCTCCAGCCGCCCGAGGGCGGAGTCATCGAGCTCGACGAGGTCACGACCTCCGAGGAGATCGGCGCGGACGGACTGATCACCTGCGCACGGATCCACCTCGGGCGACTCGAGCTCAGCTCGAGCCGTGGCATTCGGGCCGCTGCGGCTCGAGGCTCCGGACGGTCGCATCTCTGAGTTCCCGCGAGCGATGTGCCCAGTCACGCCCCGACGGCCGCACGGGCGTGGCCTGGGTCGAGTGGAACCGCAACCGCTCGCTCTCCTGAGGAGCCGCTTGCGCGAGCCACGCCCACCGCTCCCGTCTAGCGGCGCCAGAAAGCCAGCCGCTGCACCGAAGCCGTGAGGATGTCGCCCCAGGTGATCTGCGTGTCCTGGCGCTGTGACATCGCCTCGAACGGGCTGAATCGCATCTCGCCGCCGGTCCCGAGCTCGATCGTGCCATCGTCCTGCCGGGTGCCGTTGACGAAGATCCAACCGCGCTCGATGCGGAGGTTCTCAGTCATGGCCTGAGCGTACCGATGGCTCGTGGCGGTGGGGTCCGAACCGAGCAACTGAGCCGCAGCACGTGTCGCGTGTCGCGCAAAGCAAGAGTGGCCCGTCGTGTGCGCCGGCCTGCCCCGGATCGGCGCGCGTGTCGCATAGCTCGACAGGTGCGGGACGATGTTCCACCTGATGCGACTCGCCGATTGGTTCGCCGAACGGAGCGCCAGGGGGGTGCTCACGCGCGCGGTCGGTGCCTGGCTGCTCGTCGGGCTTCCGGTCATCGCAGCCCGGATCTGGTGGTCGGTTGCCGCCGCCGTTACCGTGTTCGTGGTCACCGTGACGATGTATGTAGCGGCAGCGGTCCACTCCATCCACCGGCACCGCCGACAACCCTGAAATTGGCAGCCGTCGACTCGTGGAAGAAGCGGCCACCGCCGTGCCTTGCGCGGGACGATTCCGCAGGCGCGCCGCGGCTGGCGGCTGACCGATTGGGACGTCGCAATGTCGCCAAAGCGCTCGCCAGTCGCGGGCCCGCGGGACGGCAAGAGCGATTGTGTGGACACCGGCAAGCTGACGTTCGCGCCTGGGGCTCGTGGTGCGGGCGGCGCGGTTCGAGGACACGATCGCGTGAACGCCGGTGATCGTGAGAAGCTAGGCGCGTTCGGCGATCCGCGAGGGCATCGCTGCGCGGACGGTCCGGAAGTCGTAGTGCGCCAACGGGTAGTGCCCGCTGCGCCACCAGGTCTCGACGCTCGTGTTGGGCCGCAGCCCCGGCGCGTCGCCGCGAGCATCGAAGTAGTAGCTGTTGGCGCTCTCGCAGTGGTTGTTGAAAAACCCGGTGCCACCCATGCGGCTGAGCACGCGCTGGAAGTAGCGATCGTTTGCCTCCTTGGAGACCTCCACGCAGGTGGCGCCGCGCTTGCGCGCCTCCGTGATCGCGCGGACGGCGTGTCGGACGCCGGCTTCCGACCCCGCGAGGAAGGACAGACTCGTGGTCGAGTACGGGCCGAACGTGAGGAAGAAGTTCGGGAAGCCAGGGATCGAAGTTCCTTCGTACGCCTGGTGGCGGTTCTCCCTCCAGAACTCGCTGAGCTCGATCCCCTCGACGCCGTGCAGCGGGAAGCCGGGGATGTTCCCGTAGTCGAACACCTTGTAGCCGGTGGCGAGGACCAGCGTGTCGATCTCGCGATGCGTGCCGTCGACGGTCTGGATCCCAGTCGGGGTCACGCGCTCGATCGTGGCGGTGACGAGTTCGACGTTCTCGCGGTTGAAGGTCCGCAGGTACTCATTGGAGACCCCGGGGCGCTTGCAGCCGAGGCCGTAGCGCGGTGTCAGCCGGTCCGCCAGCTCAGGGTCCTCAACCTGCTGCCGGATGAAGGCCCGGCCGTTGCGCTCGGCGCGCTGGGTGAGGAACGGCAGCCGCTTGTTGTGCACCACGCCGAACCACAGGACGCCGTCGGAGATCGCGGCGGCGATCGCCCTGAGCGCAAGCTGAGTGACCGGCACGCGCCGGAAAAGCGTCCTGACCTTGGGCGGGATCTCGTAATCCGCGCGCGGGAAGATCCAGATCGGCGTGCGCTGAAAGACGCTGATCTGCTCCACGATCGGAGCGATCGATGGCAGCACCTGGACCGCTGAGGCGCCGGTCCCGATCAGCGCGACTCGCTCGCCCGTGAGCTCGTGGTCGTGGTCCCAGCGCGCGGTGTGCAGGATCCTGCCGGTGAACTCCTCCACGCCCTCGATGTCCGGCACTCTCGGGTCGGTCAGGGCGCCGCTGCAGCTGAGGATGAAGCGCGCACGAATGACCCCACGGTCGGTCTGCAGTTCCCACACGTGGTGCTCCTCGTCCCAGACCGCGCGCTCCACGTTCGTGTTCAGGCGGATCCTGGGGCGCAGCCTGTACTTGTCGACGAGCCGATCGGCATACGCCTTCAACTCATGCCCGGGAGCGTATGTTCGCGACCAGTCCGGGTTGGGCTCGAACGACAGCGAATAGTGCGCTGAGGGCACGTCGACGGCGATGCCCGGATAGGTGCAATCCCGCCACGTCCCGCCGATGTCGTCGGCCCGCTCGATCATTGCGAAGTCGATCCCGGCCTCGCCGAGCTTGATCCCCGCGCAGATCCCGGTGAGCCCGGCCCCCACCACGGCGACCTCGTGATCAACCGGCCTCAACCCATCGCTCGACACCGCCTCAAGCCTATAGAGGGAGTGCGAAGGGGGCGGCGGCAAGCCTCACGCTCGAAAGCGGACACGCAAACAGAGACATCGGGACGACATGCGACCGTCGACCGGACCTTGAGATCCTCCTGCGGATGCTCATGGATCCGGACCAGCGGCGAGCCGGACGGCGGGCAGCCAGAAGCCACTCTCGTCGCGTCCGCGCCAGATACTTGTGGCGAACCAGCGCAGGGCTCTCGCGGACAGTTACCGCGCTCCCAGATCCGGCCACGCCGCGCTGAAGCTCTCGCGTGACTGGTCGGTCGCCAACGCGATCGCGCCACGGTGGTTGCGTGAGAGCGGAAGCGATCATCCGGAGCCGCGGGTGCGGCCAAGGATGATCTCCGAGATTCGGGCGGTGCGTCCCCGGCGTCGACTACCTTCCGAGCATGCGGGGGGGTGCTGACGCGCGAAGCTATGGCCGGGTCTTCAACGCGGTCGCCGGCGAGTATGACCGTTACCGTCCGACCTACCCCGACGAGCTCATCGACCGGGCCTGCGAGGCAGCTGGCATTGGCCCCGGCGCTACCGTGCTCGAGATCGGCTGTGGCACCGGCCAGCTGACGCGCAGCCTGCTCGAGCGGGGCCTGCGGGTGACAGCGGTCGAACCTGGTGAACGGTTGGTCGCGCAGGCACGCGCTCAGTTAGGCGGCATCGGGGACGTGGAGTTCGTGAACGCACGCCTGGAGGACGCGTCGCTCCCTGACGCGCACTATTTGGCCGTGTTCTCGGCGTCGGCGATCCACTGGATCGATCCGGATGTGAGCTGGCACAAGGTGGCCGACGCGCTCGTCGACGGCGGAACCCTCGCGCTTATCTCCTACTTCGGGTTGAAGGAGCCGCGCAGCGCCGACGATCAGCAGGCCCTCCGGGCCGCCATGGCAGGGATCGCACCCGAGCTCGCCGCCGACTGGCCGACCTATCGCGACCTCGACAGCACGGTCGCGGGCGTCGCTCAGCGGCGCGACAACGTGTCAGAGGTATGGGCGTGGCTCGGAAGTTACGAGGTCGCGCGCGCGTATGCCGCAGGCCTGTTCGACGACGTGCACGTCGCCGCGGTCGCGAGATCTCGTCGAGCAGACGGCCGAGGAGCTCAACGCCCTGCTCGGCACGATGTCGTTCTGGGCGCGGATGTCACGCCCACAGCGCGACGCTCTCACGGCCGCAGAACCACGCTCTCCACCAGCGGCTCGGTCGGCCGATCCGCGCGAGCATCGTCGCCTGCCTGTTGACCGCCCGGCGCGCCCCGCGCATCTGAACAGGACCCCGCTTGGGCTCACGCCGACCCCCACGATTGACGACCAACCGGACACAACCAAGAACCGCTGCACAACCGCTACTTCGCCGCCAACTACGCGGCGGAGTAATCGAACCTTCCGGGCGGCAGACGCTCGCCGTCAACCGCATCGGCGGCGTTGCGATCCCCATCCGTGACCGGCCGGGACCCGACCCGCGTAAGGAGATTGCCGCTGCAGCCGAAGGCCCATGAGAAACGATTCCCTAAGCGGACTGCACGAGGTGGCGTTCGAACGCCCAGACCGTCGCGGCGGTCCGGGTTCGCACGCCCGTCTTGTCGAAGATGTGCTGGACGTGGTGGCCCGCCGTCTTGGCGGAGATGCCGAGGGTCTCGGCGATCTCCTTGTTGGTCTTTCCGGCGGCGAGCGCGAGCAGGACCTCGAGCTCGCGGTCCGTCAGGCCCGCGGGCAGCTCGCGTGGCCGTTTCGCCACGCGGTGTCCGGCCGCGGCGAGCACGGCGTCGACCGCCTCCGGGCACAGACGGCCCTCGCGCGCGTCGCGCAGCAGCTCGGCCTCGGCGCCGGCAGCGTCGAGCGCGGGTCGGTGCGGGCGCCGCTCTCGCATCGCCTGGTAGGAGTCGGCGGCGGCGAGGATGCGCGCCGCTCGGCCGAGCGCCGGCGCAGGCGTCTTGCGGTGGTAGCCGGCGCCGTCGAGCCGCTCGTGATGGGCACCCGCCAGCTCGCCGATCGACGCAAGTGCGGGCGCGTGGGCGAACGAGCGCTCGGTGAAGTATGGGTGCAGCTGCACGCGCTCCCAGTCGGTGAGACCGAAGGGCCCGGGCTTCTCCCAGATTGCGTTCGATACCGCGACTCGGCCGAGGTCGAGCGCGAGCGCGGCGCGCCGCACCATTGTCACCTCGTCCTCCGGGAGACCGAGGCGCCAGGCGGCCGCCTCGGCGAGCTGGGACGTGCCCTCGGCGTGTCCGCGCAGCCAGTAGGACTTGAGGTCGGTGAACGTCCCGACCACGCGGAACGCGGCGTCGATCTCGTCGCCGGTCATCCACCGCTGGGGCGGCGGCTCGGCGGCGATCGCCTGCTCCCAGATCAGCGCGTCGTCGAGCCCGTCGAGCAGCTCGTCGAGGTGGTCGGTCGCGAGGGCGGCCAGATGCGGGTCGTAGGCGCCGCCCGCGCGCTGCTCGATCACGTCGCCCGCCCGATCGGGGCCCGCGGCCGACAGGAAGACCGAGATGTCGCGCGCGACATGGAGCACCCGCGCCGGCGGCGCGATCGCCTCCCCCGCGGCCGCGCCCGGGAACCCGTTCCCGTCCCAGCGCTCGAAGACGTACGCCAGGTTCGAGACAACGCCGGGGCCGAAGCCGAGCCAGCCGGCGAAGCGCTGCGCGACCTCGCAGTGCAGGGCGAACGTCGAGCGCGCGATCTCGAGCGCGTTCTCGAGCGCGTGGGCGACCATTGCCTCACGAACCTCAGGC
Organism: uncultured Solirubrobacteraceae bacterium; assembly: GCA_963800815.1. Classification (GTDB taxonomy): domain Bacteria; phylum Actinomycetota; class Thermoleophilia; order Solirubrobacterales; family Solirubrobacteraceae; genus Palsa-465. Next base: position 4,928 of record CAWDCP010000019.1, on the reverse strand, counting down.
GGTCGTCCTTGTCCGACCACGTCCATGAGGAACGCGCCGACCTCTTCGGGGTTGCCTCCGTCGACGAGTGCGAACTTGGCGCGCGGCTCGATGTCGTCCCCGAACAGCTCCGTCTGCTCGGTCGCGTCCGACGTGCAGCCGAAGGAGTGCAGCAGGGAGATGTAGTAGGCGTCCACGAGCTCCGGCGGCGAGAGCTCCGCGAGCTCGCCGAGGCGGACCGCGAGGATCGCCGTCCTGAGCGCGTGCTCGAGCGGCTGACCGGTGCCCAGATCGGTCGCGATCGACATCGCGCCGATCACCTCCGCGGCGCGGACGGGCGCCTGGCCCCCAGGCGGTCGCGCTGCAGACGGGCTGCGGCCGTCGGATGCCATGGGGCAGATCCTATGCCCGCGACGCCCCGAATGTCGCGTCGCCGCCGCCTGCAAGAGGGAAGCCGCCCACGCGGGCGGCTTCCCCTCCATCGGCGGCGTCCGTATCTACGCCACTGCCTGCAGGTGCTCGTGGGGGTCGATCGCCCCGAGGCTCTCGACGACGTCGAGGGTGCCGTTACGCACCTGGGCGATGTACATGTTCATCCGCACGTGGTGCTGGCCGGGCACCATCTCGGCCGGGCCGCCCGGGCCCTCGGCGATCTTCGCGTGGTCGAGCGCCGCGACGACGGCAGCCTGGTCGAGCGAGCCGGCTTCCGTGACGGCGGCCTCCCAGAGCTTGAGGCCGCGGTACATGCCCGTGCACCCGCTTCCGGCGCTGAAATGGGGGCCGTCCGGGAAGCGCGCGTTGTAGCGGCCGAGCAGCTCCTTGCTGAACGGGTCGCTCACCGACTGGTAGTAGTCGATGCACCCGTACAGCCCCTCGACGTGCTCGGTCGGCAGCGCGGCGACGAGGTTCTCGTCGAAGTACGTCGTGACGATACGCCCGCCACGCTTGGTGAAGCCGGACTCGCAGAGCGCCTCGAGGAACGGGAAGCACCCGGGAGGCACGGTCGTGTTGAACACGACGTCCGCGCCGCTGGAGTTGATCCTGTCGACCGTCTCGCCCCAGTCGGCGTGATCGATGGGGAAGTACTCCTCCCCGACGATCTCGCCGCCGTTGGCCGAGGCGACTTCGTGGACCTTCCGGTTCATCACGTGCGGCCAGATGTAGTCCGCCGAGGGCAGGTAGAACGTCCGTGCTCCGGTTTGCTGCATCACCCACGGGATGAGCGGCTCGACCTGCTGTGCGGGAACGGCGCCGGTGCAGAACAGGAGCGGGTGGTACTCCTGCCCCTCGTACTGCTCGGGGTAGATGTAGAGCGTCTCGCCCTCCACCACCGCCGGGCTCTTGATGGCCTGCCTGGTCGAGCTGAAGATGCCGCCCAGGAGCACGTCGACGTGGTCATCCTGGACGAGCTTGGTGGCGGCGGCCGCCGCCTGCGCGTCGTCGGTTGCGCTGTCCTCGATGAGCAGTTCGACGCGACGGCCGAGCAGGCCGCCGGACGCATTGATTTCGTCCACGACCAGCGTCGCGACGTTGGCCTGGGCGCCGCCCATGACGGAGAGGGCGCCCGTCTGGTCGGCGATCACGCCGATCTTGATTGCGTCTCGCATGACGTCGCTCCTACGCCTCGTAGCGGCCGCTGAGCTCCGGCACCTGCGGCCGGCTCTTGTGCCCGGCCTCCTGCATGATCGGCGGGACCTCAGGGTCGGAGGCGAAGCTCTGCCAGCCGTCGAGATCCCAGTCGAAGATCACCCAGACCCGGTCGTCCTGGTTGGGGTCGCGGAACACGAGCGCGCCCTTCGAGCCGTGCTGCTTGCGCTTCTCGGCACCCTTGGTGGAGAAGACACTCGTGAAGCGGTCGAAGTCCTCGACCGTGGTCGTCGCCAGGAGCATCCTGGTCCTCCTTACGTTTCCGGCGTCTCCGAGCGACGCCGAGGTTGGCGCGAGTATGCGCTCGGGGCGCTCGAGGCACATCGGGCAATTGCCCTATACGGCGATCGGTTGCCCAACGCTGCGTCGCTCCGCCCGCGCGGACCTGGTTGAGTCGCACCGGGCCACGCGATCGTCACGTGCCGGCGTCGCTGCTCCCCTCCGCGGTGGGCTGGTTCGCCTGCCAGGACGCGCCTAGCTTCTGACCAGAAGTCGGCCTCACGCTACGGACTTGGTGATATAGACAGTCATCCGTCGCATACAGTCCCGCTGACGAACCAAATCGGCCAGGAGAGGAGGGCGCAGCATGTATGTACGGATCGCGCGGTTCGAAGGCGGCGACCGCGATTGGGACGACTTCGCCGCAAACGTTCGCGAAACGATTCGCAGCGGCGGACAGGGCACGCCGTTCGAGAGAGCGGGCGATGCGGCCAAGAGGATGATGCTGCTTGTCGATCGCGATGGCAACCGGGGCGCGAACCTGATCCTCTGTGAGACCGAAGACGACCTGCGGCGGGTCGACGCTGCAATGAATGAGATCACGCCCGCGGCCGGACGCGGCGCCCGAACCTCGGTGGAGATGTACGAGGTACTGTTGGATGAGGAGCTGGCAAGTAGCTGAGCTCCGACCCCCGTCGCGCTTTGCGCCCACCCCCCCCCCCCCCCCCCCTTGACCTGGCGCTCTGGGAGTCAGGGCACGGCTTAGGCTGTGAGTCGATGTCTCGGGCCGTCGAGGACCGCAACCGCCGGATGCTGCGCGCGCGCGACACGATGGACCGCGCGTTCGCGCGGCCTCTCGACGTGCCGGCGCTGGCGCGGGTCGCCCACGTCTCGCCTTCCCACTTCAGCCGCCAGTTCCGGGACACGTTCGGGGAGACGCCGCACAGGTACCTCCAGCGTCGCCGGGTGGAGCGGGCGATGGAGCTGCTGCGAGACACGGAGTATTCGGTGACCGAGATCTGCCTCGACGTCGGCTTCAACAGCCTCGGCACCTTCAGCCGCACGTTTCGGGATGTCGTCGGGGAGTCACCAAGCGCATACCGGTTGCGGTTCACGGACGGCGGCGCGGCGTTACGCGTGCCGGCGTGCTGGGCGATGGCCTGGATGCGACCCGCGGGCTAGTGTCGCCACAGAGAGCAGTTTTGGAGAAGCGGTGAGGTCTGATGGGGTCTACCGTGACGCCATGCTCACACGGATCTCCCACACCTTCATCTACGTTCTCGACCAGGACGAGGCGCTCGACTTCTACGTCGGCAAGCTCGGCATGGTCGTCCACACCGACGCGGATCTTGGCGCCATGCGCTGGCTCACCGTCACCCTGCCTGACCAGCCCGACCTCCAGCTTGCCCTGATGCGACCGGGCTCGCCTGTCCACGACGACGCGACGGCCGAGCAGATCCGGGAGCTGGTCGCCAAGGGCGGCGCGGGCGGAGGACTGATCTTCGAGACCGACGACTGCCGGGCCACCTACGAGAGGCTGAGGTCCGCCGGGGTCGAGTTCACCCAGGAGCCGGTCGAGCGCTTCTACGGCACCGACTGCGCGCTGCGCGACCCGTTCGGCAATCCGATCCGCTTCACGCAGCCGCCTGAAGGACCGATCATCGTGCCGTCGGCTGAGGAACTCCGAGCAACGACGTAGAAAACGCTCGACGAGCGTCGCCAGCGACGTGTCGCCGAGCCGCGCACGCCACGCGGCTCGGGTGCGGCGCTTCTAGAAGCCAAGTCTTTCGGGAATCAGGATCACGCTGATGCGCCCCGATGGCTCGTTGTGGATTATCAGAGTCTTGGCGAGCAGGCTTCCCGGGAAGCCGACTTCTTGCATACGGACGTACTCTCTTGCGGCAGGCTGTATTCGCGCACACGGCGCAGGCCCGCTTCGAGGCTGCGGACGATCTTCTGGTCGCCGACGACGAGGATCACCTTACCTCCGGCGTAGCGTACGCGCCGAGCTGGCTGCCCGAGCCGGATCCGACGACGATCTGCCCGTCATCGGTGACCGCGTCTGCACTCCCGACCATGTAATCGGGCGCGCCGCCGAGCTTGCGCATCTCGCGCCCCTGCGTCGCGCGATCGAGGGTGCCCAGCCTGGCCCGGACCGATTCGAAGCGTCCCGACTCCTCGATTTCCTGCGAGATCCCGAGCGCCCGCAGCGTCTCGGAGAGGCCGCCGTGAACCTCCGCGCCTTCAGGGATCGAATGCAGAACGAGCGCCAGGCGGGTTCGGCGCGATCGGCGACCTGGGCCTTGAACCCCGTTCGCCAGCGCCACGGCGATCGCTCGAGATTCGGCCGGCCACCGGATCGGGGAGAGTGATGGACATGCTCGCGGCTCCTGGTGACTTCGATTGTCATCTGCCAATCATTTATATACCACAAAGCAATTGCCGGGCTAGAATCGATCGATGAGCGCGATCGGATCCGATGCCCGAACGAGTGCGGCGTCCTGCGTGCTCGTCTCGCAGCTGGCGCGCGGAATGCGCCGGCGCATCGAGCAGGCAGTCGGGCCGCTGGGCCTGCGCCCGCGAGAGCTCCATGCGCTTCAACACCTTCGCGAGCGGGGTCCGTCGGCACAGCAGACCCTCGCCGAGTCCGTGGCTCGGCATCGACGCCACCAATCTTGTCGCGGTCCTCAACAGGCTTGAGGATGCTGGCCTGGTCGAGCGAAGCCGCGACCGGTCGGATCGTCGCCGCGCGATCATCGTCCTCTCGAAAAGCGGCGAGCGCCTGCTCGCGGACCTCGACCGGGCACTTTGCGACATCGACGATGAGGTATTCGCCACCCTGACCAATGCCGAGCGGGAGACCCTGAACTTCCTGATCCGCCCAGGTGTCGAGGACAGTCCCGGCTACCGCGCCGAGGCCAACAAGACCGACGAAGGCCGCAGACCCAGGTAGCCACACTTCGTCGTGGCAATTGGTCCCTCCACCGGTCCAGCGAACGGCGCGGCCCCCTGCCGCGCGGTTCTTGAGCAGAGCCGCTGCACCCGTGGCGGCCGCAGATCGGATCGGGGGTGGTCATGAGTAG